>NZ_JBIDAT010000003.1:0-936969 GCF_043202595.1 Streptomyces sp. NPDC048172 | reverse complement strand
CGTACTGACCGACAACGCCTGGGCCTACACCAAGAACACCTGGCGCGAGACCTGCGACGACCTGGGCATCAGCCCTCGCTGGACACGCCCCTGGCAGCCCCAGACCAACGGCAAGGTCGAACGCTTCCACCGCACCCTGCTGGAGGAATGGGCCTACCACCAGCCCTACACCTCAGACACCGAACGCCAGGCAGCCTTCCCCGACTGGCTCGACTGGTACAACTACCACCGACCCCACACCGGCATCAGCGGCCACACCCCAGCAAGCCGCGTCACCAACCTCCCCGAACAACACACCTAGGCCGTGCATCGGAAGCGGATCATGCGCCTAGGGTGTCGGCATGTCGCTGAGTCACATAGCCCTCTCGTCCGGTCGCTCGATCGAACTCACCGAGCTGCGGATGTCTACGACCTACGAGGGGATGCTGGAGGGCTATCCGTGCCAGCGCATCAACGACATGAAGGCCAGCGGCCTCCTGCGACAGGCCGAGCGTGCGTTCTCCTTCGCGCCAGTTCATCTCGTTCCGCCCTCCCGCGAGTACCCGGACCAGACCGCCGGCGCCTTCGGCCCAGTTGAGGTGCTGCCTTCCGTGGCTTGCATCGGTGTCTTCGGCTCGACAGCGGTCGACCCCGAACTCGACGCAGTGCTGCACCGCTCCGCTCTCATCGTGGCCTGGTTCCAGGCCACCCCGGAGATTCCGTCGGGCCAGGATGCTGATCCTGCTCTTCGCGACATTCGCTGGGACGAGCTGGCCCAGGACTATGAGCTCTAGGGACACGCGCTGATCACAGCCACTCGTTGATGGCGGCTCCGAGGACAGTGGCCTCATAGCGGACTGCGACCTTGTCGTAGCGAGTGGCCACGGCCCGATGACGCTTCAGCCGGTTGATCCCGCACTCGACCGCATGGCGCTCGCGGTAGTCGACCGGGTCGAAGTACGGCGGACGGCCGCCGCGGGAGCCCAGCTTCTGGCGGTTGCGTGCCTGGTCGGCCTTGTCCGGGATGGTGCGCGGTCTGCGGCCCATGTCGGTGGACGCCCGGGCGGAGTGGACGGGGAGGATCGCTGAGGAAGGTCACTGGAGCTGGTCCGTGTGGGGATGGTCTGCCGGGGCCTCCGGGCAGACGTAGAGCTGCATGTCCATGCCTTTGGGGGGGCATGACCTTGGCCGGGGACGACTGGGCAAGCTGGCATTGGTTCGGCTTGATGTGGTGCCGGTCCTCGTACGGGACCCAGGTGTGCTCTTCTTCGGAGCCCCACTCTGTCCAGGCGACGGTCAGGAGCGGGTCCATCTCCGTGTCGCAGACGGAGCAGAACGTGGGGAAGGGGTCCATGGCGCCCCACGTCGTCCAGCCGCCGACCTTCCAGCCGGGGGCCCTGGACAGCTCTTCGTCGTAGAACAGGTCCGGCTCTTCCGCGTAGGAGCTGTCGAGGGCGAAGGGCGCGGACTGCCAGGTGTCCCAGTCGCCCAGCAGCCCCCGCAGACGCTCGCTCAGCTCTATGGACAGGGGATACTCGGTGATCTGTTCCGGGGAGAGCAGACAGGGTTCGGGCACGTAGCCGTCGAACTGGACCGCGGGCGGTTCCGGGGGCGTGGTCAGCACGTCGGTGACCTGCGCCGCGGACCGCCAGAACAGCGCGGTCTCGGGCGCGGCCCAGCGGGGGTGGTCGAAGGGGCACCACAGCACCTGGAGCAGATCGGCCCGCCCATGCCCCTGCCCCCGCACGGGCGTGGGCAGCAGGGGGACGTCGCGTGCGTACAGCTGGGCGATCGGCAGCAGGGGGACCGGGCCCTCGGGCCAGGTATGGCTGGACTTGATCCGGTCGAGGATCGCCAACTCCTCGGATGTGTACTCGGGGCTGCGGCCCTGCGCCCGGCTCTCCGCGTCCGCCATGATGCGCCGCTCCAGCCGCACGTCCTCCAGCGCTGGAGCCCGGTTCAGCCCGTCCCACTCATGTGGGCCCTCGCAGTACGGCCAGGGCTCGTCGGCGGGCCACAGCAGCGGACCTCCCACGGAACTGTCGTGCGGCGAGGGCGATCCAGGGCGGGGGTGCAACCGCGTCGCCGGGCGGGCCAGGGGCGCCAGTTGGGGAAAGAGCGTGGTGACGTCGAAGGGCCGTGGCGGGGTGGTGCGGCTCATCCTGACTCCTGCGTGCGGCTCGTAGGGACTGCCCGGAACTGTAGGAGCCGGATCTGACACATGGCCGACGCAGCCCTACTCGCTCCCGCGATCCCTGAACCGAACTCCACCCGCCCATGGACACGTGCGGCTCCTTCGGAGCACCCCGTCCGCCCAGCCGCCCCACCCCTTCAGAAGAGCTGCACCCATCTTGGGATGACCCCGACGAGAAGCAGGCTCGGCCCCGGTACGGTCCGATGGGCGCGGCCAAGCGGCACCGTACGGTACGCAGGCTGCTGAGCCCCGACCCGCCGTTCTACCGCATCGTCCCGGACCGGAGCTGTCTCCCCCGGCCTGTCGCGCCCGGTGGGGGTGCGAGGCCCTGTTCCGGTGCGCGAGCCGACCATGGAGGATGGCGCGGACATGCCCATTTGGAGACGGTGACGGACGCGGCACGTCCGGCCGCTCCCCGATTCGTTGGAGAAACCCTATGAGCGCCGCGCACCCTCCGGCCCAGGACGGGCAGCCCATCGACACCCAGCCGGGCCCGCGCCCGTCCGGGACCGGACCCCAGCGCATGCCCGCAAACGTACGGGCCGCCCGGGTCCTGGCCCTCCTCCTGGCCGCATCGGGCCTTACGCTCCTGTGGTTGGTCGGCACCGGCGGCAGCGGGGCGAGGGGGATGGGAGCCGTCACCCCGACGGTCCTGCTGAACGTGGTCCTCGGGGTCCTGGCCCTCCGCTACGTCTCCGGGCGGGACGGGCTACGCCTGGGGTCCATCCTGCTCAACGCTCTGCAAGTCCCGGTGTCGTTTCTGTCGTTGGCGGGCAACCCGTACGGCGCCCTGACGCTGATCGGCAACCTCGTGCTGATCGTGCTGCTGGCAAGGGTCTCGGCGAAGCGCTGGTTCATGCGGGCTCGGTGACCTTGACCCGCGCGCGGCGGCAGCGAGAGGGGCAGCAGCCGCGGGGCTGGAGCGGGTTCCTTCAGGGCGCCGCCCGGTAAGTCAGCGGAGGCCGGCGAAGAGGTCGTTCTCGGGTACGGGTGTGCCGGTGGGGTCCTGGACGCGGAGGAAGGTCTCCATGCCCATCAGCTCGCCGAACCGCTCCTTGCCCATCTTCAGGAAGGCGATGTTCTCGCCCTGGCTGGCGTGCTCGGCCAGGGCGTCGAACTTCTGGCCGCTGAACGCGGTGGTGTCCACCCACGTGGTGATCTCCTCCTCGGGGAGGCCGATCTCGGCCAGCACGGCAACCTCGGCAGGGTCCGGCTCCGGCATCTCCTCGCCGAACTCGCGGAGGAGTTCCCCGAACCGCTGCATCATCGAGCGGGGCGCCGTCGTCCAGTACACCTTCGGCTTCAGTCCGGTCGTCTCCAGCGCCGCCATCGTGATCCGGTGGGCCTGGATGTGGTCGGGGTGGCCGTAGAAACCGTTCTCGTCGTAGGTGACGACCACGTCGGGCCGGTAGTGGCGCATCAGTTCCGCCAACCGGGCGGCCCCCTCCTCCACAGGCGTCTGCCAGAAGGACCCGGGGGCGTCGTTGCTCGCCCAGCCCATCATTCCGGAGTCGGCGTAGTCCAACATCTCCAGGTCACTGATCTTCAGGACGTCGCGGCTGGCTTCGAGTTCCTTGCGGCGCATCGCGGCGACGGCCGCCGGGTCATGGCCCGGATCACCCGGCTTGACGCCCCCTGGCCCGTCCCCGCATCCGCCGTCGGTACACGTCACCAGCACCGTGCGGATCCCCTCCGCCGCATACCGCGCGAGGACCCCTCCGGTTCCGGTCGCCTCGTCGTCGGGATGGGCGTGCACAGCCATGAGCGTCAAAGGCCGGTCGATCGTCATGAAGCAGTCCTCCTGCGAGAGCGTGTCGTAATCCGCCGGACCCGGCGAGGTCCCCCGGTTCGTGCAACGTTGCTGGCCGAACCTTCTGTTCCCAGGGGTAGGGACATGCTTCCTGAGAAGCCGGATCGGGCTGCAGCGGGCGAGGTGCTCGACGACGTGGTCGCCCACGTCCTCCGGTATTTCCTCCGCGGCCACCCGTCTGCCGCGCGGCGTCGCCGTCGGGGCCCGCGCCTCACTGGCGAAGCGCGCTCTCAGCGCTGTGCCGTCAGCCGATACGGATCATCGCGGCGTGCATCCCGACCTCGTCGTCGGGCTCCCCGGTGTGCCGCGGCCAGTGGTGCATGGGGACTACGCCCGGCTCGACCAGTTCGTATCCGCTGAGAAGGTCAAGGACCTGTTCACGCGTGCGGACGTGCATCGTGATGCCGGATCGGGTGAGCTCGTCGGCCATGGCCGTCAGGTCCGGCGCGAGGTCCGCTGTCGTTGTCGTCAGCCCGAGGTAACTGCCCGGCGCGAGCAGGGCGACGAGGGTATCGACGATCTTGCGAGCGGTCTCGTCGTCAATGAATTGCAGCATGGCGATGATGGTCACCGCGACCGGCTCTTCGAAGTCGATCACGCTCTGAACGTCCTCGTGCCGCAGGAGGGATTCTGGGCGCCGCACGTCCGCGTGCACATAGCGTGTGGTCCCCGTGGGACTGCTGGTGAGCAACGCACGGGCGTTCTCCAGTACGAGCGGATCGTTGTCCGCGTAGATCACCCGGGCTGTGGGATCGGCTCGCTGGACGATCTCATGGAGGTTCGGTGACTTGGGCAGGCCGGCCCCCACGTCGATGAACTGCCGGATGCCCGTGTCCGCGAGCCACCGTGCCATCCGTTCCATGGTCTTCCTGTTGATCTTCATGCTGTTCGGCATGAGTGGCCACTGGGCGGCGGCGCGTCCAGCGGCCTCGGCGTCCGCCGGGAAGTACTCCGTTCCTCCGATGTGGTAGTGGTAGACCCGCGCGGAGTGGGGTTCGCCGGTATTGGTCCAGTGGCCCTTGCTCACGTCTTCCTCCGTCGAGAAATTGCGCACGTATCAGGTCGGCCGACGTCATTCCCCACGAGGGCGTCCGGCACGCCACGCCTCGACGCTGACGGGCAAGGACTGCAGGAGTGCCCGGGGGAAGTTCACGTACTGCTGAACAGCCGGTCCAGATGCGCGTCGATCGCGGCGAGTGCGTCCTGGGGCTCGATCACGTCGAGTTCGATCAGGGGGGTGAAGCCGGTGAGGGCGAGGAGCAGGTTGGTCTCGGTCGCCGGGTCGCGGCCGGGGTCGATGTGCCCGTCGGCGATCGCCTGGCGGACCAACTGCTCGACGAGGGCCCGCCCTTGGACGAGGCCGCGGCGCGCCTTTTCGTGCACGGCCTGGTCGTGCAGCGCCTCCAGGACGTAGGCGGCGCTCATCCGGCTGGTCGCGCGGGCGTCGGCGTGCAGGGGGAGCATTTCCGCGAGCGTCAGTCGCAGTACGTCACGGGGGTGCGGACGGTCACCGAGCTTTTCGAGCCCCTGGTTCACGCGCGCCGAGGTCTGCTCGGACGCGAAATCCATGGCGAAGGAGAGCATGGCGGTCCGGGAGGCGAAGTAGTGCTGCAGCTGCCCGAGCGACATGCCCGCCTCCTGCGCCACCACGCGCATCGTCAGCTGTGTGACGCCGCGCTGCTCCACCACCCGCCACAGTGCGCGGGCGATCGCTTCGCGGCGTCCGCGGTGATCCACCTGTTTCGGCATCGCCGACCCCTCCCCTGGTA
Source organism: Streptomyces sp. NPDC048172 (assembly GCF_043202595.1). Taxonomy (NCBI): domain Bacteria; kingdom Bacillati; phylum Actinomycetota; class Actinomycetes; order Kitasatosporales; family Streptomycetaceae; genus Streptomyces; species Streptomyces sp. NPDC048172. The sequence continues at coordinate 931,217 of NZ_JBIDAT010000003.1, read as the reverse complement.
CTCCCAGGACTGTTCCAATACAGTCGACATAATACACCTGACCCGTAAACATGGGATCCACTCGAGGGAAGGCGGCGTCATGTCCGAACAGCCAAAGGTGCGGACCACGGAAGGCGTGGTGCAGGGGCGACGGCGGCAGGGGCACTCGGTGTTCCGGGGGATCCCCTACGCCCAGCCCCCGGTCGGAGCGCTCCGCTTCGCCGCGCCCGCGCCGCCGCACCGCTGGGAGGGGACGAGGCAGGCGGTCGAGTTCGGCCCCGTGGTGCCGCTGTCCCTGCCGATCGACGTGCCCCCGCAGGGCACCGACTGGCTGACGCTCAACGTCGGCACTCCGGATCCCGGCGCGGCGGGGCTGCCGGTGCTGGTGTGGATCCCGGTGGGCGGCTACCTCTCGGCGGCGTCGAGCGACCCGATGTACGACCCGGCAGCGCTGGCCGGGGCGGGAGTCGTCGTGGTGACCGTCAACTGCCGCGTGGGCGCGGAGGGATTCGCGTTCCTCGACGACGCGCCGCCCAACCGCGGTTTCCTCGACCAGATCGCGGCGCTGGAGTGGGTGCAGCGCAACATCGCCGCCTTCGGAGGCGACCCCGGCCGGGTCACCGTGGGCGGGGTGTCCGCCGGGGCCGGCTCGGTCGCCGCCCTGCTGACGATGAAGTCCGCGCGCGGCCTGTTCCGGCGGGCCATCGCCCACTCGGTGCCGGGGCTGCACAGCACCCCCGCGCTGGCACGGGAGGTCACCGCCGCGTTCGCGGACCGGCTCGGCGCGGCGGCCCCCACCGCCGAGGCGCTGCGCGACATCGACCCCTGGCACCTGGCCGCCGAGCTCACCTCCTTCAACGCCGGCCTCCACGCGCACCGGGAGAGCTGGGGACGCCTCACGGAGACCGGCACCGCGCTGTGCCCCGTCGTCGACGGCGAGGTCCTCCCGGAAACGCCCTGGCCCGCGCTGACCGGCGCGCGTGCGAGCGGGACCGAACTGCTGATCGGCCACGCCCGGGACGAGTTCCGGTACTTCAGCGTCATGAGCGGACGCTACGGCACCTTCACCGAGGAGGACGCCCGCGCGGTCCTGGATCTGCTCGCCCCGCAGCCGGACGGTGCGCGGGCCTACCGTGCCGCGTTCCCGCAGGCAGGCCCGGAGGAGCTGGTGGAGACGGTGTACTCCGACGCCCTCTTCCGCATGCCGTCACAGAAGCTGGCCGAGGCGAACGCCGCGGCGGGCGGCACCTCGTACCTGTTCGAACTGTGCTGGACGGCCCCGGCCCTCGGCGGCATCCTGGGCGCCTGCCACAGCCTCGACGTACCCCTGGCGTTCGGCACGCTGGACAGCCCCGTCGGCACTCAGCTGATCGGCGAGGAGCCCACCCCCGAGGCCGTCGCGCTCTCCCGCGAACTCCAGGAGGCATGGGTCCGCTTCATCACCACCGGCGACGCGGGCTGGTCCGCCCACCGGCCCGGCGGACACCTCACCCGCGTCCTGGACGCCGAGTCGAAGACTCTGCCCTATCCCGAACAGGCATCCCGCCAGATCTGGGAAGGTCACTTCCCCGCCCCCTTCGGTCATCCGGGGGGTGCCGCGGTGAGGAGCATGGCGCACCGTGCGGGCGGCAGCCAGGTGGCCCGTCCGGACGCGGAAGCTCAGGCTCGGCAGGACGAGTAGGTGTTCAGGTCCTCCGGGTCGGGCTTGAAGCGGTTCTGCCAGTCGTCGGGGTAGGTGTCGACGAGGGCGGGCAGCTGTGACTGGAAGTCGCTGGACCACTCGTCGATGAGGTACTTGCGCAGCACCTTCAGGAGGCGTCGGCATTCGGTCGGGTGGTCTTTCGGGATGCCGATTCCGTAGCGGTTGATCAGTCCCATGGTGACGTTGGGGACGACCTTGAGCGGTACCTCGCTCTTCTCCTGCTGCTGCGCGTAGCCGAAGAGGATCACCTCGTCGCTGAAGACCGCGTCGACGGACCGTTCCTGGAGTTTGCGTACACAGGTCGAGTAGTCGGCTTCTTCTTTCATGACCGTGCTGGTGGGCATGCCGGCTGCGGTGGGTGTCGTACCCTCCACAGCACACACGAGCTTTCCTTTGAGGTCCCTCTCCTTCTTGATTCCGTGGTATCCCTTCCGGACCAGGAACCCCTGTGAGGAGGTCAGGTACGGACCGACGAAGTCGATCTTCTTGTCGCGCTGCGGCGTGATCGAGTAGGTGGCGATGACCATGTCGGCCGACCTCTTGTGCTCGCCTTCCTCGTCGAGTTCGCGCTCGCGCCCCTGGTGGGTCACGTCCTGGAACTTGGCGTTGAAGCCGAGCTTCTCCCCCAGGTAGTAGGCGAGGTCCATGTCGAAGCCGCGGTGGCGGTGGTTGCGGTACAGGTCGAAGCCGGGCTGGTCGAACGCGGTGGCGATGTGGACGGTGCCCTGGGGAGGCAGAACGGTCGGTTCGCCGTCCGCACCCTCTTCTCCGGTGCAGGCCGTCGCCGGGACGAGGGCCGCGACCGCCGCCAGTACGAGCCATGTCCGTGCCGCTTGGATCCTGCGCCTGGTGCGCGTCATCGCTCCGCCCCGCCCCTTGCTGTCAGTCGTCCACGCGTGCCGAGGCCACCGACAGGTCCAGCACACAGTTGGGCTCCGCCGTCATCCGGACGGCGAGGCGGATGTCCTTACGGTCCTGGCCCAGGCTGAAGGCGAGTTCCTCGCCCGCTTTCCCGGACTGCGCGGCCTGGTGGCCCGAGCCCGAACCCGAGGCGAGCGTCACTCTGAGCCTGCCCGAGGGGGCGCAGACGGGGTCGGCCTCGCGGTGCTGGGGCGCGGCGAAGGTGATGAACAGGCGGGACCTGGGGTGGTCCACATGCGCGGTGGCGTGCACCGTCTTGCCCTCCCGGAACGGCCCCGAGGGGCTGAGCTCGAAGTCCTGAGTGAGGGTCACCGGGCACGAGTTCACGTATACGGACCAGGCCAGGGACGGCAGGGCGACGGCGAGCACGGCCACGGGTACGACCAGCAGCATCAGCGGCGGCCACAGCGGCTTGTCCTCACCGTCCTGGCCGCGGCCCTTGATCAGCGGCAGCATGCCGCCGCTGAGAACCAGCAGCGCTCCCAGGACCGCCCCGACCAGGGTGATGTCGCCGCCCCGCGCGTACCAGACGGCCGCGGTCGCGAAGACCACCACGAGATTGAACAGGAGGGTCAGCGCGAGCAGCCACGTGCTGTCCGCGAGCAGCGCCTGCGCACGCGTCGCCGCCCGCACCAGCCAGGCCGGTACCCGTCGGTGGGCCGATGCCCCAGGGACCGGAGGGTTGTCGGTCACGCGCTGAGCCTATGAGCCACCACTGGGGCCCTCAATCAGAACTCATGTACGTGAGGTGGCCCGGCCGTCGGTCGGATCCTCTGTTCCCAGGGAGGAGGGACATACTTCCCGCTGGAGCCGGAGTGCTGTTCGGCGGCGGCTCAGCGGCTGCTCAGCGGTTTGCCGTACTTCTGGGCCGTCGTGGGGTACGGGAGGCCGAGTGTGCGGGGTGAGAAGGCCGCCGAGCCGCCGGCCGAGCCTCTGGGGAGGAGCCACACGGCGCCCAGGGAGGCGTTCTCGCCGGGGGATCCGGCCGTGACGTCCGGGACGCCGTCGGCGTTGTGGTCGCCCGTGGCGACCGCCGCGCCGAAGGCGTCGCCCGCCTCGGCGACGCCCGGGACCCGGGGGGTGTCCTGGTTCCAGGTGACGGACGTGGCGGTGCCGCGTGCGTCGAGCAGGCCCTTGGCTCCGCCGTTCAGCAGCCAGGCGGCGCCCGCTCCGGTTCTGCTTCCGATGGCCTCGCCGGGGGCGCCCGCGACGAGGTCGTCCCGGCCGTCGCGGTTGACGTCGGCGACGGCCAGGGCCGCGCCGAACCGGTCGCCGTCCTCGGCCACGCCCGGGACGCCCGCCGTGTCCTGGTTGAGGGTCTGGGTACGGCTGCCGAACGAGCCGCCCGTGGGGCTCGCGTAGTGGATGTGGATGCCGCCGCCCTTGGCGAGCCGTTCGGGGCCGCACGGGTCGTCGATGTTCTCGTCGGCGATCTCGCGGCACTCCCCCAGTGCCAGGTCCTCCCCGCCGTCGCCGTCGAAGTCGCCGGAGGCCAGGGCGGTCACGCCGGCGTTGTCCGTGTTCCAGAAGTTGGCCATCGCTGACTCGTCGGTGTCCCACTTCCACAGGCGTACGTGGGACTGCGTGCTGGGGGCGCCCGCCGTCCAGTACGCCACGGCCAGGTCCGCCCGGCCGTCCCTGTCGAAGTCACCGGTGGCCAGGACGGGGGCCCGGCCGCCCATGGGGGCCGTGACGACGGTGGTGACCATGCTGTCCTCGCCCTGGATGACGCGGGCGACGACCTTGTCCCTGCCCCCGATCACGATCTCCTTGTTGCCGTCGCTGCCGCCCGTCAGGTCCGCGGCCGCGACCGACATGCCGTACGCGGCCGACGGTGACGGTCCGGTCAGGACCGTCGACCCTGGCCCCGGCCCGTTCTTCGAGCCGCCCACGGCGATGACCATGCCCGCGTCCGTACCGCGGTCGGTGACGTCCTCGCCGGGAACACCGGCCAGCAATTCCGCGACACCGTCACCGCTCAGGTCGGTCAGGGCCACGGAGGCGCCGAAGCGGTCGCCCGCCTCCGGGGTGCCGGGCACCTCGGGAGTGGCCTGGGTGACGCGGACGCTGCCGTGGGCGCCGACGCCCTTGGGGCCGCCCCAGACGACGTTCACGTACCCGGCCTCGGCCCGGCCGCCGACGGTCCCGTCCGGGACACCGACGGCGAGGTCCGTATAGCCGTCGCCGTTGAAATCGCTCGCGACGGTACGGGGTGCGGCGGCGGTCGCGCCGGGCGGGAGCACCAGCCCGGCGGTGACGGCAGCGGCGACTGCGATGGCGTATCTCAGGATGCGGCAACGGTGTGACACAGGGCCTCCCACTCGCTCGTCGCGGGCATGGGTTTACCTGATGTGACCCTCGAAGGACTCGGCCAGTTGTACGCACTCGGGCCCGGAGCCGAAGAAGAAGGCCCCGTTCCTGATGAGGAACGGGGCCTGGTGGAGCGCTGGGCAGGCCTTGCACCTGCATCTCCCCGCAGGAAGCGGGACGACTTTCCTTAGACCACCAACGCACGGCCCGCGGACCGGAATCCGGCCGCGCGAACAAGATCCACTGTACCCCATCCGCAGACCGTCGGGGTTACGCGGTGGGGATGCGGGGGCGGCTGAAGTCCACGGCCTCCCGTGACTCCCGCAGGAGTTCCTCCGCCGTCTGCCGAACCTGGGTGACGACATCGCCCTGTTCGATGACGAGGCGGTGGTAGATCGGCATGTCGTCGTCCGTACTCGTGGTCACCTGCACAGTCCCTTCCCCCCGGAAAACACGGTCGACGTCCCCACCGGCCCTCACCGGGACGGGGAACGGCAGTCGAGTCTAGTCAGAGACATCACGTCAGGTGGGACACCTTTTCCAATTCCCGTGCCGGGGCTGGCCAGCAGGGTCACGGTCCGTAGTGGGTGGCGAGGGTGGTGGCGCGGTGGCGCAGGGAGTCGCGGAGCCATTGCGGGGAGAGCGCCTCCGCGTTCGCGGCGAGTTGCCAGAGGGCCCATTCGGCGTGCCGGGGGTCCTGGAAGGTCACCTCCAGGCGCGGCCAGCCGTCCGGATCGTCCGGGTCGGGTTCCTCGGTGAGGACGGCCAGGGCGGTGGTCAGCAGGTCCTCGCGCCGTGCCGGGTCCACGCGGACGTGGACGGTGACTTGATCGCCGCCCGCACGGAACCGGGTGGCACGTTCCCGCCAGGCCTGGTCCAGGTCCACCCGGTCCGGCCGCTCCGCGGGCTCGTCCAGTTCCTCGGCTGCCAGGACGCGGGAGAGGCGGTACGTGCGGTCCGCACCGGACCTCATGGCCAGCAGGTAGCCGCGGTCGCGCACCGTCACCAGGCCGACCGGGTCGACCGTGCGCCACTGGGCGTCCTGGCCCGCGGCCGCGTAGTGGATGCGGAGCTTGTGGCCGGCGAAGACCGCGCGCAGGACCTCGGCCACGACGGGGTCGGGGGCCTCCTCGGTGGGCAGGCGGCGGGCGAGGAGGTCGGTGGCGGGGTCGATGAGCAGGCGTTCGGCCGCGCCCGCCGCGGTCCGCTGGTAGCCGGCGGGCAGGGCGTCGACGACCTTGAGCATTGCCGAGGCGAGTGCCGAGCCGAGGCCGAAGGCCTGGGCGCCGCGCCGTGATCCGGCGACGAGGAGGGCGAGGGCCTCGTCGTGGTTGAGGCCGGTGAGTTCGGTGCGGAAGCCGGGCAGGAGCGCGAAGCCGCCGTTCCGGCCGCGTTCGGCATAGACCGGGATTCCGGCGGCGGACAGTGCCTCGATGTCGCGCAGGACGGTGCGGGTGGAGACCTCCAGCTCGCGGGCGAGTGCGGTCGCGGAGAGCCGTCCGTGCTGTCGCAGCAGCAGGACCAGCGAGACCAGTCGATCGGCGCGCATGCGGAGAGCCTATCGAGATACACGACAGAGGTTGTCGTGTATGCGCTGCGAGGCTCGTCCACGCGACACGGAAGACGTGTCGATGAAGCGAATGGAGCTGCAGTGGCAATGGAGAAGACGGCCGTCAACCCGTGGGCGTGGTCAGGGGAGATGGGGTACAACCAGGGCGAGATCGTATCCGGGCACACCCGGACCCTGTACTGCGCCGGACAGACCGCGATGAGCGCGAAGGGCGAGCCCCAGCACGCCGGTGACATGGCGGCGCAACTCGCGTTGAGCCTGGACAATCTGGAGGCCGTGCTCGCCGAGGCCGGCATGTCCCTCAGCAACCTTGTCCGGCTCAACGTCTACACCACCGACGCCGACGGGCTCTTCGAGCACTACGGCGTGCTGGCCTCGCGGCTGGGCGCCGCCGGGGTGGCGCCCCCGACCACGATGCTCGAGGTCTCCCGGCTGGCGATCCCCGTCCTGATGGTCGAGCTCGAGGGCACCGCCACGGCCTGACGCCGCCCGTGCCCGCGCCCGCGCCCCTCTCGGTCGCTTGTCCTGCGGAGAGGGGCGCGGTACGTTTCTGAACATGTTCAGTGAACGCGTTCAGTCTCGCGGCGCGAAGCGCGAGGCGACCCGGGACAGAGTGCTGCTCGCGGCCGAGCGGCTCTTCCGGGATCAGGGGTTCGGGGCGACGACGGTGCGGCAGATCGCCGCGGAGGCGGAGGTCAGTACCGGGACGGTGATGTCGGCCGGTGACAAGGACGCGCTCCTTGTCGCGATCTTCGACTCCTGGATCGACGCCGTGCACCGTGCGCGTGCGCACGAGAACGGTGACACCTCCGCCTCCGCTTCCCCTCCCGCCCCTCCCCCGCTGTCCCCCGACGCCGCGGTGGACGCGGTCATGGACCTGGTCGCGCCCTTCGTCCAGTACTTCGCCCGCGACGAGGACCTCTCGCGTCAGTACGCGGCGGTGATCGTGCGGGGCACGCACGAGTCCGCGATCTTCCAGGAGCTCGCGCGCTCGCTGACCGCCGAGTTCACCGGAGTGCTCGCGCGCGCGGGCCTGGCGGGCGACGACCGCGAACGGGGCGCGAGAGCCGTCTACTACGCGTATCTCGGCGTCCTCATGACCGTCTCGCACGGCGCCCTCGACGAGGCCGGAGCCCTGGACCAGGTGCGTGAGGTGACCGGGTTCGTCACCGGTCGCGCGGGAGGAGCGGCATGAACGGCACGCCCCACCTGTGGTGGCCCACCGCGCTGCTGGCGCTCGTCCTGCTCGGCGACGCCCTGCTCTCCCTGCGCCCGCCTGCCTTCATCCAACGGTGCCTCGACGGCGTGGGGTTCCCGCGCGACTGGTGGTGGGTCCTCGTCGTCGTCAAGCTCCTGGCGGCGGGCGGGCTCCTGGCCGGTCTCGCCCTCCCCGGCGTCGCTCTGACCGCGAACACCGGCGTCATCGCCTACTTCGTCTGCGCGGCCTACGCGCACTACCGCGCCCGCTTCCTCGGCCAGGAGTTCTGGTTCAACTGCCTGGGCATGCTGGCGCTCTCCACCGCCGTACTCGCCCTCTCCCACGCCGTCTGACACCTGTCGCGGGCGGGCTGCGGGCGTCGCTCGGCCGGATCACCCCGGCCCGGCGTCGGCCGTCGCGATCGTGGCCTTCGTGGCGATCGTACGGAGTCGCGCACACGGCGTGGCCAGGGCAAGCGCGAGTGGGACCAACCCCGCGAGGAGGAGGGCGAATCCGGCGCCGGAGCGGTCGACGACGATGCCCGCGCCCGCGGAGGCCAGCGAGGCGCCCAGGTTGAGGGCGGTGTTGATCCAGGTCGACGCCTCGGTCCGGCCGCCTTCCGGAGCGACGGCATCGGCGATGAGGTATCCGGTGACGAGGGACGGGGCGAGGAAGAGGCCGATGAGGGCCAGGCCCGCGGCGAAGAACCCGAGCGAGGTGGTCCAGGAGACGCCGACGGTGACGGTCCCCATGCCGATGCTCAGGGCGAGCAGCCTCGTTCCGATTCCTGACCGGAGGTTCAGCCTGCCGTAGAGAAGGCCGCCCAGGGCGCTTCCCGCGGAGAAGGCCGCCAAGAGCCAGCCCGCCGCTGACGCGGCGTCATGCTGCGCGGCGATCGCCGGTGCCACGACGTCCACGGCACCGAGTACGGTGCCCGTGCCCAGAAGGACGAGGAGCACCCGGCCGAATCCGGGCCGGCGCAGCGGCCGCCCGCCTCGCACCACGTCCTGGCCGCTTCCCCGCAACTCCCCCGAGGCCGGGCTGGAGACCATCGCCGCCGTTCCCAGGAGCACGGTCGCGGCCGACACGCCCAGTCCGACGGGGGGCGAGGTGGCGCCGATGACCGACCCGACGATGACGGGGCCGCTGAGGAAGAGGAACTCCTCGGCCATCGCGTCGACGCTGAAGGCCCGTTTCCGCTCCTCGCCCGCTCGCGTGAGGGACGCCCAGATCACGCGCATCGCGGCTCCCAACGGCGGGGCCGTCAGGCCGCTCCCGGCGCTGAGAGCCAGGAGGAGCCAAGGGGCGGCGTCCTGTTCGCCGTCGGTGAGGAGCGCGAGGGCCAGGAACCCTGCGGCTTGGCCGCTCGCCATCGCCATGAGGGCGCGCCGCTGACCGAACCGGTCGATGGCCCGGGCCCGCCAAGGCGCGCTGAGAGCGGTGGCGATTCCGAAGGCGGCCGTCGCAAGACCGCCCTGCGCGAAGGAATCCGTCTCCTCCTGGACGGCCAGGAGGAGCGCGAGAACACTCATGGCGAGGGAGGAGCGCCCGATCAGGGCGGGGAGGAAGGCGCGCAGCACGCCGGGGAGAAGAAGTACTCCGAGCACCGGGACACTCCGATGGGGGCGACCGGCATCATGGGCGCGGTCGGCGGGTTCTGACGGTCATCGAAGATCCGGAAGGCGCGGCCGAGCGCGCCCTCGACGGATCAGAACCTGGGCGGGCGGATCCCAGGACCGTCAGATGAACATCGGAATGCGCACGCGGCGAAGCTACCAGACCGTCCCCGCGCGTCAGCCGGGGTCAGGCGTTGGTGCCGATGCCTGCCACGTAGGCGTAGGCGATCCAGTCGGAGTCGAGGTCGGCGATGATGTCGTCCCAGATCTCGTCCAGGGTGGCGGTGTCAGCCGCGGCGAAGGCGTCCACCGCGTCGTTCCATACGTAGCGGACCTGGATGGAGCGGTCCTGGACGTTGGGGCGGCGGTACTTCTCCGGGACCTGGGTCTGGTCGACGGGATAGATCTCCATCCGTACGCCGCGGCCCTGGTTGTTGAAGTAGCGCTTGAGCTGGCCGGAGCGGATCAGGTTCTCGCGGCGGCGGTCCCAGTACGCGGCGTCGATCTTCTCGCGGCTCGCGCGGGACGGGCTGGTGCGGCCCGCGTACCAGTCCCGGATCGTACGGGGACCGGCTCCCGCCGCCCGCAGAGCGGCGCGGCCCGCGGGGCTGTCGAGATAGCGGAGGCGGGCGGTCAGGCCGCGCTTGGAGGTGACCGGGGAGGCGATGCCGTGGGCCCGTACGACGCGGTCGATCTCCTCGGTGAGGGCGTGGCCGCCGGACATGCCGCGGGCGCCGTGCTTCTGCCACTCACCCCACTCGTTCTGGGACTGGCTGCTCACTGCTCACCACCTCCCGGGTTCCCCAGCGTGTAGGTGTCCTTGATCTTCATGTCGGCCATGCCCCGGCCCTCGGAGAACACGGTGCGCCAGTCGCCGCCCGCGAGGTGGAGTTCGTCCGTTCCCGACATCTGGACGAGCGTCAGGCCCGCTTTGCGGGCGCGGTCGGCCTTGAACCACAGGTTCGCGAACGCCTGGGAGCGGATGATGTGCATCCAGTCCGGACGGCGGATCTCCCGGTTCATCGATGATTCGCCGATGGTCGAGACGAACTTCGAGTACATCGCCTTGAGGTACTCGACCGTGAGCCCATCGCCCTGCTCGATCGCCTGCTTGCGCAGCTCTACGAGCGTACGGCGCAGCTTCTCCAGCAGGGCCTCCGTGCTACCCGACGTCCAGGACTCGTGGATGACCGGCGGGTCGCACAGGTCGTCCTTCGCGCAGCGCATGAGGAGACGCAGGGTCGGTTCGGTGACCCATAGCTCACCCGGCTCCATACGGGCCCCCAGCGGCGAGGGGATGTCCGGGTGGTCCCAGTCGGGCGGGGTGACGAGATGGACGCCCGCCTGCTTGGGGTCGTGGACACCGGAGGTGCTGTGCACCAGGCGGCCGAGGGGCAGACGGGTCTTCCACGCCGCGAGGTAGGCGGCGTTGGCGTCGAGGGCTACGACGTCGACCGGGTCCTGCTCACCTGCCTTGACGGCCTTCGCGAGGGCGGTGTTGCGCCACTTCGGGCGGCCTTCCCAGATCGCGTCGGCGCCCTTCTGCGAGCGCTTCTTGAGGATGTCCTCGGTCGGCGGGAAGTCCTTGTGCTCGTAACGGCCCCCGACACGCGAGGACCTGAAGAGACTCATGACGTCCTGGACCGCGCGCTTCGAGAGCGCTTCTTGGGCCGCCTCGACGTCGCCGTCGTACTCGCGCAGTACGGCCGTGACGGTGCCGTTCACGGTCAGTGCCAGGTCTCCGTCCGTGAGGACGGGCGGGGCCGGGCGGGGGCGTGCGGCGGGCGGCGCTGCCGGGGCTCCGGGGGCTGCCGGGGCTCCCGGGAGGGGGGCGCCGACGCACAGGCCGTGCACGTGCTGAGGATTCCCTCCGGCCCGGGCCGTCGTCGGCTTCCCGCACAGCACGCACGGTTCCGCTTCCACGGGTGTGCCGTCCGCCGGTGCGGGGTCGGGCGGCAGCACCCGGGGCAGGGGCATCGGGGCGGCGTCCGGGACGGGTTCGGCCGCGGCTTCGTCTTCGGCCTGTGGCTGGGCCGGGATGGAGGTGGGTTCCGGGGGCGGGGTTGGCTGGTCGGGGGCGGGCACGGCCCGCATACGTTCAGCCGGGGCCTCCGAGACTGCCGGGAGGCAGGAGACGGCGTGCTCGGTGCCGGTCAGCAGGTCCGGCACCCGGACGCCCCAGTGCGCGGCGAGCCGGTCGATGTCCTCCAGCTTCCAGGCGGCCTTGCCCGACTGACGGCGCGACAGGCCCGTCGGGCTCAGCCCGATCGCGTGGGCGAGCTCGGCCTGCTGCTCCCCTGCCAGCTCGCGCAGCCTGTCGACAGTGACCCGCAGCACCGCCTCGGTCCCCGGCTCCTCGCCCGGACCGGACCCGGAATTCCCTGTCATGGCGGGGACCTTACCAGCGGTGTTGCGTTTTCCGCATGCGCCGCACCCTCACTCGGTGCGGCGCCGTCGCAGTGCGTCCAGCCAGCCTCGGAGCTGCTCGTCGTCGTGCAGATACGGCTCACCCGGGCCCGGCCGCAGGTCGATTCCGTGCAGCAGGCCAAGTGCCCACCAGGTCGGTTCGTCCCACTCGACGGGGCTGCCGTCGTCGTGGACGTCCTTCCCGGCCCAGTACGCGGCCCACCGGTCGGCCGCGTCACGGCTGATCCGGCCTTCGAGCAGCGCGACGAAGCACGACTCGACCCGGTCCAGGTCCGGCTGCTGCTCGTGCCGATGCTCATGAGTGCTCATGCGTGTGTTCCGTCAGGCCCTTGTACAGAGGGAGTGGCACGGGCTCCGTCATGGGCCACGGCGGGGTGTCCGGGCCCTGTTTCCACGTGAGATGGACGCGGACGAACCGTACGGGGTCCTCCTCGACGCTGAACAGCACCTCGTCGCACCGCTCGCACCGGGCGACGGCGATGACCGGCTTGCCGTGCAGCGGGTGGCCCTCGCTCACCTCGGCGCGCAGTTCGGCCTCCAGCGTGGCCCTGCCCGGGTGTGCGGGGACGAGGAACCAGGGGGCGGGGAGGGGTTCGAGTGTGAAGTCGAACAGGGAGTCGTAGTCAGGGTCGACTCCCCCGTCGGACCAGGGCTGCGAGGCATGCCGCGCGCCCTCGGCCCGCCAGGCCAGGTGGCGGCAGGATCCGCAGCGGCGGAGCTCGCGCCGCGTGCGACGTCCCACCTCCGGGGGCTCGGCGGGCGAGGACTCCTGGAGCGTACGGCCGGTCAGTTCCGCGCCGCAGGACGGGCAGATATCCATGACCTCAGCTTGCCCGACAGGCTGGCCCATTCGTCCTTGGGGACGGGCCGGTTCAGGCGCCCTTCCAGTTCGCGGTGCCCCGGGTTCCGGCTCGGGCCCAGTACAGGCGGCCGTCCAGGCCCTCCGCAGCGAGGTCGGCGCCGCGGTCGTCAGGTGACGGGGACGGGACGGCCGCGGGGGCGCCGGAGAGCAGGAAGCCGGTGGTGCTCCAGCGGGGACGGGACGAGGCTGGTTCGGCGGTGGCGGGCCGGCGTTCGTCGACGACCGTGGTCTGTACGTCGCCGTTCCCGGCGCGGGTCGCGAGCAGGGTGCGGCCGTTGGCGAGCGGGGTCGCGGACACCGGGCCGTAGCCCGCGGCGCCGCCGAGGTCCGTGACGCGGGTCCGGCGGGTTCCGGCGGGGTCCACACGAGCCGACAGCACGTCGCCGGTGACGGGGGCGCGGGCGTAGAGGCGTACGGCGTTCCGGCCGTCCGTACGGGCGGTCACCGGGCCTGTGACGGCGGGGAGTCCGGTCGGCCGGGGGCCGGAGAGCGGCGCTTCGGGGTGCGGCGCCGACCAGGCGAGGACCGTGGTGGCCGTCGCGCCGAACACGTGGGGCCGTCCGGCGCCGTCGACGGCCGCCGTCGGAGTGCCGTGCACGCCCGTCCCGCCCAGCGTGCGCCAGGGCTTCCAGGTGCCGTCCGGGTCCTGGACGCGGCTGCTGAGCCGGTGGCGGCTGGTGCGGACCACCACCGTCACCGTGCCGTCCGGGGCGGCGGCGACGGCCGGGGCGCTGATGTCGGACAGGCCCGCCGCGTCGCTCTCCTCGGGGGTGCCCAGGGACTGCCAGCGGCCGAGAGGGGAGCCCGCGCCGCTGTGGCGCTGCACCATCCAGCCCACCTCCTTGCGGTAGGCGGCCGGTCCGTCCCCCGTCACCGTGCGCGTGCCGAACAGGCCGGTACGGCCGTCGGGCAGGCGGACCGTGGCGAGCGTCGGGTCGATGCCCGTCTCCGGGAGCAGGGTGGGGGCGGTCCAGCGGGCGTCCGCGGGGGCGGGACGGTGGCGTACCGCGACGCGGCCGTCGAGCACCGAGTACGCCCACAGCGAGCCGTCCTTGGCTGCGCGCAGCCAGGAGACCGAGTCGCCGCCCGCGTGCCGTATCCCGTGGGACCAGCCCAGGTGCTGCCCTCGCGGGACCATCTTCAGGTCGCCGCAGCCCGCCGTGTGGCGGCAGGGGCGCTTCGCGCGGTCCGACCAGGCGTAGGTGTCGAGGCTGCGCAGCTTGTTCTCGGCGGTCCTGCCGCCGAGGACGTGGGGCAGGCCGCCGTTGAAGTAGCCGAGATAGGTCTCGACGGTGAAGTGCGGGGCCTTGCCGCGGGCGGCCTCCTCGCCGTGCCGGACGAGGGCCTCCTGGAGGAGGCGGGCGCCGGCGAAGTGGTCCTGGTGGTCGGCGTACTTGCCGTTGCCGTCGAGCGTGCCCGGTGTCGGGTCCTGCATCCGGACCTGCGTCGGCCGGAAGCGGTGCAGATAGCCCGCGAGGGTGTCGACGAGCTGCTCGCGGGTGTAGCGGAAGTCCTCGCGGACCGGCCCGCCGGACGTCAGCTGGGACTCCAGCGCCGGGACCTCCGCCCGCCAGAGCCCGTACAGGCTGTGCGGGCGGTGCGCGGTGAGGCTGCCCGCCTCGCGCAGCAGGTTCCAGACGAGGCGGACCTGCGGGTGGCCCCGCAGGGTGTCGAGTTCGGCACGGCCGCCGCCCTCGGTGTGCAGGACGGTGCGCTTCCAGGGCGTGGCGCGGTCTCCGGTGACCATCTCGGCGTAGGCGGCGCGGATGCCGTTCTGCCGGGCCTCCGCGTACAGGTCCTTGTCGCCCCGGTCCCCCGGCCTACGGGCGGGCGCGGCGGCCCCCGGTATGTCCGTACGCGGGGCGTTGACGCCGTCCGACTCGCCCGAGGTCAGATACACCGTGGTCAGCGGGCGTCCCGAGCGCAGCGACTGGGCCGTCTCCGGGTTGACGAAGAAGAGGTCGTCGTCCGGGTGCGCGACGACCTGGAGCACCGACTCGGACGTACGGACGGGCTGTTCCCCTCCCGCCCAGACCCCCGAGGGGGCGGGGGCGGCCTGGCCGGGCGGGCCGTCGGAGTGCCGGGTGCCGGAGCGGTTGGTGGTCTGGCCGTGGGCGCAGCCGGTCAGTCCGGCCAGGAGGCCGATCGAGCACAGCGAGGCGAGCAGGGCGCCGGGGCGCCGCCCGCGGGCGACGGCTCGGGAGGTGAGGGGCATGTACGGGTGCTTTCTTCATGCATGATCAAGACACCATGCAAGATCACCCTCGGCCCCGGAAGGATGTACGGTCCGCCGGAGATTTTGCGCAACCAAGGGACGCGCCGGAACCGTCCGTCCCCCGGAACCGTCCGTCGCGCCGGGACCGTCCGTCCCGGCATGCACGACCGATATCTCCATCTCGCCCGTCACGGCGAGGCCACGCCCGACGAGAGCGCGCTCACCGAGGCCGGGCGGCGCCAGGCGGTGCTGCTGGGCGAGCGGCTGCGCGGCGTACCGCTGGCGGCCGTTCACCACGGTCCGCTGCCGCGCGCGGCGGAGACGGCGCGGCTGGTCGGAGCACAGCTGGTCGGAGCGCGGCTCCCGGGCGTACCGCTGCGCGAGTGCGAGGCAGCCGGGGACTACGTCCCGTACGTGCCGGAGCGGGACGAGCTGCCCCCGGACGTCGCCGACGCGATGCTGCCCCGGCTGGGCCCCGTGCCCGCCGGGGAGCGGGCGCGGGGTGCGGAGCTGGCGCGGCGGGCGGTCGCGGAGTTCACCGGTCCGGTCGCCGAGGGGGCGGGGCCGCGGCACGAACTCGTCGTCACCCACGCGTTCCTCATCGCGTGGCTGGTACGTGCCGCGCTGGACGCGCCCGCCTGGCGCTGGATGGGCCTCAACCAGGGCAACGCGGCGCTCACCGTGATCCGCTACGCCCCGGACCGGCCCCCGGCCGTCCTCGTCCAC
The DNA here is from genome assembly GCF_043202595.1 of Streptomyces sp. NPDC048172. Lineage (NCBI taxonomy): Bacteria > Bacillati > Actinomycetota > Actinomycetes > Kitasatosporales > Streptomycetaceae > Streptomyces > Streptomyces sp. NPDC048172. Next base: position 915,691 of record NZ_JBIDAT010000003.1, on the reverse strand, counting down.
AACGACATGGGCCATCTCCCGGACGAGCTGCGCTGGACCGGCTTCCCGCCCGAACTCCGGGCGCCTTGAGGCCCGTTCCGCTTCACCGCGGTCGTCGTCGTAGCCAGGCGTCGAGCGCCGCGTAGTCGGCGCCGGTCAGCCCGGTGCCGGGGTCGACGCGGTGGAGCAGGGCGTGGCCCCCGTGGTGCGCGGCGGTCCAGGTCCGGTCGGCCGCGGTGAGCTCGTCGTCGACCCAGACGAACGGGCGTCCCGCCGCCCGTGCGACGAGCGTCCGCGTCTTCCAGTGCAGCCCGGCGCGTACGTCCTGCTCGTGGGCGGCGGCGGACGGCTCGGGCCAGTCGACCACGGCCAGCGGCGGGAGGCCGAGCAGCGGGGCGAGGCACTCGTTCGCCTCCTCCTCCCAGGTCGTGGCCCAGACCAGCTCGCACGGGAGCGCCGCCAGACGGGTCCCGTGCGCGGGGTCGACCCGGGCCAGGAGGGGGTTCGAGTCCGCGCCGTGCGGTGCGGACGGCGTCCCGTAGGCGGGATAGCCCTGCGGCGGTGGTGCGCCGAAGGGGATGAGCGGCCCGTCGATGTCCAGGAAGAGCAGGGGCAGAGGGTCCTCGGCGGCCTCGACGGTGTCGTGCATGCGGTCGATTCTGCCGTCCTGCGGCGAAGTAGGGTCCTGCTGGTGGACACGGTGTGGCGAATCGCGGCGGCAGGGAGCGTGCTGGGGATCGCGGTGTTCCTGGCGGACCGGGTTCTGCTGGCGATGGAGGCCCGGGGCTGGATCTACTGGCGCAGGAGGAAGGGCCTGTCGTCCATCGGGGCCGATTTCGTCCAGGAGGGCTCCCCCGGGGCCCAGGCCGTCAAGCGCGCCATGGAACAGGAGCGCGTACGCAAGAACGTCCGGCCCGCGGAGGACCCGCCGTTCCGCGTGGACCTGGACGCGGGTACGGTGCGCATCCGCCGTGCCGGTCACGGCGGGCAGGAGCAGAAGCCTCCGCATTGACAGTCCGTTGAGGGCGACGGGTCGGTGCCCGTCAGGGCGCGGCTCGCGGCCCACAGCCGGGCCGCGACGGTGGTGTCGGCGAGGTGGTCCCAGACGGGTTCGCGCCGGGGCAGGCCGCGCAGGCCGAAGGCGCGCGGGCCCCAGAGTTCGCCTCCGCGCACGGCCGGGTCGAGCACCGCGCGTACGGCGGGCCACGCACCGGCGTGCTTGCCCTGGACGAGGAGGGCCGCGGGGGCCGTGCGGAGCCGGGCGGCGGTCGTCCGCTCGTGCACCGGCGGGCGGGACGGGGTGAGGCCGTCCAGCGCGCCGCCCGGATGGGCCACCACGCTCGACACGGTGCTGCCGACGGCGCGCAGGCGGCGGTCGAGTTCGAGGCCGAAGTGCATCTGGGCCAGCTTGGAGCGTCCGTAGGTGCGCTTGGGCCGGTAGTCCGTACGGGACTGCAGGTCGTCCAGGTCGAGCCGTTCGGACTTCGCGGCGAAGCTGCCCATGGTCACGACGCGCGCCGCCGGCGCGGCCTCCAGCAGCGGCATCAGCCAGCGGGTCAGCGCGAAGTGCCCGAGGTGGTTCGTGCCGAACATCAGCTCGTGGCCGTCCCCGGTCTCCTCGCGCGGCGGGTCGTCGCGCGCGGCCCCGGCGTTGTGGACGACCGCGTCGAGGCGTTCGGTCTCCAGCGACTCGGCCGCGTCGCCGAGCGAGGAGAGGTCGGCGAGGTCCAGCCGTACGGCCCGTACCCGCGCGCCCGGCACCCGCGCGCGGATCGCGGCCGTGGCGGCGTCGGCCTTCGCGGGGCTCCGGCAGCCCAGGACGACGGTGGCGCCGGTCGCCGCCAGCTGCTCGGCGACGAAGTACCCGATGCCCGCGTTGCCGCCGGTGACCAGGATGACGCTGCCCTCGGCGCGCGGCGGCCGTCGGACGTCCCAGGTGGTGGAGGTCGGCATGGCGGCGGGGCCCCTTTCGGTGTTCCGTTCCGGTGGGAGGCGGCCGTGCACCGGGGCGCCTCGGTACCCACCGTTCCAGGAGGCGCCGACACCTCGCCTACGGATCACCGACAGGCGGCACGCGCCGTCACGTCCGCTCCCTGCGGCGTCCGACCGTCAGCAGGCCCACGAACGTGGCGGTGAGCCGGGGCGAGCCCAGCGAATCCAGCCGGTCCCGTACGCGGCCGAGGAACTCGGCGCTCCGTTCCGCGCCGAGGGCGTGGGTGCCCGACTGCGTGGCCAGGAACGCCAAGTACTCCGCCGAGCTGTAGCGCACGGTGAAGGGGTGGCACAGGCTCGCCACTTCGTCGAAGGAGGAACAGGCTTCGGGCGGCAGGCGCCAGGGGCCGATCTCTTCCGGTGGGGGCGGCGGGTCGCCCTCGTAGCCGACGGCCCGGTAGTCCTCCTGAACGTCCGCCCAGAAGGGGTGCGCGTCGGTGGGACGCGCCCAGCGGCAGCCGCCCACGACCAGCGCGCCGCCCGGCCTGAGCAGGGCGTACGGCTTCGCGTAGCGGCGCCGGGGGTCGATCCAGTGCAGGGAGTTGAAGGCGACGACCGCGTCGAACGGGGCGTCCCCCGGCTCCGGCTCCCACTCCTCGAAGGGCACGCTCAGTACGCGGGCGGAGTCGAAGGCCGCCAGCCGGCGCCGTGCGACGGCCGCGAGCTCGGCGCCCAGTTCGATCGCGGTGACGGCCAGTCCCCGTTCCGCCAGGGGCACGCTCGCCTGCCCGGTGCCGCAACCGATCTCGGCCACCCGGTCCCCCGGGGCGAGCCGCGCGGCGTCGACCAGGTCGTCGAAGAGCCGGTCGGGGCAGACCGGTCTGACCCGGTCGTACGCCTCGGCCTCCTCGTCGAACACCGCACGCAGGTCCTGACGCTGCTCCCGGTCGTCCACGACGCCCCCTCCTCATGGCCCGCGACATGGCCCGCGACGGCCGCGGACCGGTCATGCCGCCCCTCCCCCGACGGTCGGGGCGGAGAGTCCGTCAGCCGAGTCGTACGGCGGTGAGCACACCGTCGCCCACCTCCGCCAGGTGCACGGCGAACTCCGCGTCCTCCTCCAGCAGGGCGCGGAACCCGGTGACCTGCTCGGCGTGGCTGACGGCGTTGTCGACAGCCAGGATGCCGTGCGGCGTGAGGGCCCGGCGCAGCTGCGGCAGATAGTCGGGGTAGGCGGGGCGTTCGGCGTCCAGGACCACGAGGTCGAGCGAGGAGTCGTCGGCGGCGGTGAGCACGTCGGCTCCGTCGCCGTCCACCACCGTCACGTACGGGGCGACGCCCGCGGCCTCCAGGTGCCGCCGGGCCGTGGCGGCGCGGTCGGGCTCGGTCTCCACGGTGGTCAGGCTGCCGCCGGTGTCGCGCAGGGCGTCCGCGAACCAGATCGCCGAGTATCCGTTGGAGGTCCCGATCTCCAGTACGCGGGTGGCGCGCTGGGCGCGGATCAGCAGGCTGATGAACCCCGCGGCCTCGGGTGTCATGTTCCGCAGGCGCAGCAGCCGGTCGGCGAGCGGCGCGTCGTGCTCGCGCCCCTGCTCGTACAGCGTTGTCAGGTATGCGGTGAGCTTCGCGTCCATCGGTCGGTCCTCCGGGCGTTGTTGAGTTGTTGACAGTCGCGGTTAACAGGATTAGCTTACGGCTAACACTGTTAGCCGCACTCATGGGGGACGTCATGACCGAGTACCTGGCCGTCGACGGAGGCACTCTCGCCTACGAGGTCACGGGGTCAGGGCCGCTGATCGTCCTCGCGCACGGCATGGGCGACAGCCGTGCGGCGTACCGCGCGGTCGTACCGGCGCTGGTGGCGGAGGGGTACCGGGTCGCGGCGGTCGATCTGCGCGGCTGCGGCGAGTCCAGCGTCGACTGGCCGGAGTGGAGCCGCACCGCGATCGCGGGCGATCTGCTCGCCCTGATCCGCCACTTGGGCGGCCCGGCCGTGCTCGTCGGCCACTCGGTCTCGGGCGGCGCCGCCACCATCGCCGCGGCGCGGGAGCCCTCGCTGGTGACGGCGGTCGTCGAGCTGACGCCGTTCACCCGGAAGCAGTCGGTCCGCCTCGGCGATCTACGGGTGAAGCGGTTCCGGCGGGGCATGACGCGGCTGGTCGGCGCGGGCGTGCTCGGGAGCCTGCCGCTCTGGCGCTCGTACCTCGACGTGGCCCACCCGGGCGCGAAGCCGGCCGACTGGGACGAGCGGCTCGGCCGCATCGACGCGCTGCTGCGCGAGCCGGGCCGGATGAAGGCTCTCCAGGGCATGGGCCGCAGCGCCCCGACGGACGCGGGCGCGCGGCTCGGCGGCGTCCGCTGCCCGGTCCTCGTCGTGATGGGCACGCTCGACCCCGACTGGGCCGACCCGCGCGCCGAGGGGACGGGGATCGTGGAGGCGCTGCCGTCCGGCCTCGGCCGCCTGGAGATGATCGAGGGCGCCGGGCACTATCCGCACAGCCAGTTCCCCGAGCGGGTGAGCGCGCTGATCCTCACGTTCCTCCGCTCGAACGCCGCCCGCGCCTAGGCCGACGTCGGACCGGCGTCCTCCTTCTCGTCCCCGTGGTCCTTGTCGTTCCGGTCGCCGTGCCCCGGCCACCAGGCCGTGTGGCCGATGAGCGCGGTCACGGCCGGGGTGAAGAGCAGGGCCATGACGAAGGCGGCGACGAGGATGCCGAAGGTCAGCGCGAAGCCCATCTGGGTGAGCAGCGAGTTCCCGGCGAGCATCAGCGTCGCGAAGGTTCCGGCCAGGATGACCCCGGCGGCGGCGATCGTCGGGCCGGAGTGGCGCAGCGCGATTCCGGCGGCGCGGCGGGGCGGGTGGCCCTCGCGGGCCTCTTCGCGCAGCCGGGAGACCATCAGGATGTTGTAGTCCGTGCCGAGCGCGGTGACGAAGAGATACATGATCACCGGCAGCATGAACATCAGCCCCGGCTGGTTCCCGATCGAGGTGAACAGCACGCTGGTGGCGCCCAGCGTCGCCGCGAAGCCGAGGGCGACGGAGATCATCAGGTACCAGGGGGCCACCAGCGAGCGCAGCAGCAGTCCGAGGATGACCATGATGCAGACCGCGGCGACCGGGAAGACCACCGAGTAGTCGCGGTCGACGGCCTTGTTGATGTCCACGTACACCGCGGTGATCCCGCCGACCTGGGACTCGGTGCCGTCCGGCGCCGCGTCGTGCGCGGCCGGGCGCAGCCGGTCCTTGACGGTGGCGAGCGCGTCGTCGGAGGCGGGCGGGTCGTCGAGCACCACGGAGTAGTTGGCGGTCGAGCCGTTCTCGCTGACCTTGGGCGGCGCCACGGTGCCCACGCCCGGTACGCGGTCGATCCGTGTCCGGAAGTCCTTGAGGTCGGCCCGGCTGAGCCGTTCGCCGCCGTCGCGCGTGAGGAAGACGTTGGTGGGGTCGGTGGCGCCCGCGGGGAAGCCCTTCTCCATCGTCTTCATCCAGACGACGGACTCCTTGTCGTCCGGCAGCGAGGATCCGGCCAGATCGAAGTTGGCCTTGTAGCCGAGCGCGCCGGAGGCGAGGACCAGGAGCACCAGACCGGAGAGCGCCGCCCAGGCGGCCGGGCGGCGGGAGAGCGAGCCGCCGAGCTTTCCGAAGCCGGTCCCCCGGGGCTCCTGCCGCCAGGACTTCGAGGGCCAGAACACCTTGGTGCCCAGCAGGGAGACCACGGCGGGCACCAGCGTGAGGCCGCCGAGCAGCGCCAGGAACACGGCGATGGCGAGGGCCGGGCCCATCGACTTCAGCATGCCGAGCGTGGAGAGGGTGAGCGCGGCGAAGGCGATGATCACGGCGCCCGCCGCGGAGGTGATGGCCTCGCCGACCCGGGTGACCGCGTGCACCATCGCGCTCTTGGCGTCCTCCCCCGCGCGCAGCGCCTCGCGGTAGCGGAAGAGCAGGAAGAGGATGTAATCGGTGCCGACGCCGAACAGCACGACGGTCAGCAGCTGTTCGATCGAGGAGTCCGTCTTGAGGTCGAACGCCTTGTTCGCCGCCGCGATCACGCCGGTGGCCATGGGCGAGATCAGGCCGATGAGCACGACCGGCAGCAGCGCGACGACCGGGCTGCGGAAGATGATCAGCAGCAGGAGCAGGATAATCACGATGGTGCCGATGCCGACGAGCGCCCCGGCCCGTTCGGAGGAGTCGGCCTGGTCGAGCGCCTGGGCGTAGTTGCCGGTGATCCCGGCGTCCAGCGCGGGCGCGGAGCGCAGCTCCTGGTGCAGCGCGTCGCGCAGCTTCTCCACCGCGTCCTGGGGCGCGGTGTCGGAGGCGCTGTTCGACTCCGGCATGGCGACGAGCGCCGACGCGACCTTCTTGTTCGGCGAGCGCTCGCCGGGGGCCACCGCGTCGATCTTGTCGATCTTCCTGGCGGTGAGCTTCGCGCTGATCTTCTTCACCGCGGCGGCGTCGGCGGCCGTGAGCGGCTTTCCGTCCTTGCGGTCGAAGACCACGATCGCGCCGACGTTCTGCTGCTGCGGGAACTCCCGCTGCTGAAGGTCCTGCGCCTTGATCGACTCGTAGCTCTTGGGGAGGAAGCTCGCCTCGTCGCTGGAGGAGGTCAGCTTCGGCGCGGTGGCGATCACGGCGGCGGCGACCACCACCCAGGCGAGGATGATCCACCACGGCCTGCGTACGACGAACCGGCCCAGACCTGCGAACATCTCCGGCCTCCAGGTCCGCCTGCGGTGCTCTCGCGCGCGGCCCGGCGGACGACCACGTCAGCCCAGCATCCGCGACACCGCCCCGGCCCGCGACCGGAGCCGGGCCGGGGCGGCTCCGGTCGCGGGCCGGGGCGGCGAGAGGGCGGATCAGGCGGTGGCGTGGGTGGTGACGCAGTCCCGGATGGCGGCGTCCAGGATGTCGATGCCCGCGTGGAGCTCGTCGTCGCTCGTCGTGAGCGGCGGGGCTATCCGGAAGATGCCGCCCATGCCGGGCAGTTGGACGATGTTGAGGTGCAGCCCTCGTTCGAGGCAGGCGGCGGTGACGGCCTGGCCGAGCGCGTCGGCGGGCGTCCTGCTCTCCTTGTCGTGGACCAGTTCGATGCCCTGGAGGAGGCCGCGCCCCCGGACGTCCCCGACGACCTCGTACGTGTCGCGGAGCTCCAGCAGCCGTCCGGTGAGCTGTTCGCCGAGCTTCGCGGCACGCTGGACGAGGCCGTCGCGCTCGATGACGTCGAGGACGGTCAGCGCGACCGTCGCCGCCAGGGGGTCGGAGACGTGGGTCGTGAAGAAGAGGAAGCCCCGGTCGCGGCAGGTCTGCTCGATCTCCGCGCTGGTCACGACCGCCGCCACGGGCAGTCCGGCGCCGAGCGTCTTGGAGAGGGTGAGCAGGTCGGGGACGACGCCGTCGCGCTCGAAGGCGTACATGTGGCCCGTGCGCCCGAGGCCGGTCTGCGCCTCGTCGAGGATGAGCAGCATGCCGCGCGCGGCGCACATCTCCTTGAGGCGGGCGAGGTAGCCGGGCGGCAGGTCGATGATGCCGCCGGAGGAGAGGACGGGCTCGATGAGGCAGGCGGCGAGGGAGCCCGTGGACTGCTGGTCGACCAGGGCGAACCCGTACTCCAGCTCGGTCTCCCAGTCGTACGAGCCGTCGGCGCGGCGGAAGGGCGAGCGGTAGGCGTTGGGGGTCGGCAGCGTGAGGTTGCCGGGCATGGCCGGGCCGTAGCCGCGGCGCCCGGCCGAGAACGTCGCCGCCGCCGCGCCGGAGGTCATGCCGTGCCAGGAGCGGTCGAAGGAGACGACCTCGTACTTGCCGGTGGCGAGCTTCGCCATCTTCAGCGCGGCCTCGTTGGACTCCGCGCCGGTCGTCAGCAGCAGCGTCTTGGTCAGCGGGTCCGGCAGGGACGCGGAGAGCCGCTTGGCCAGGTCGACGACCGGACGGCTGAGCATCCCGCTGAAGAGGTGGTCCAGCGAGGCGACCGACTCGGAGACCGCGCGGGCGATGTCGGGGTGCGAGTGGCCCAGTACGGCGCTCATCTGGCCGGAGGTGAAGTCGAGGATGGCCGAGCCGTCGCTGTCGTAGACGTACGAGCCGGAGGCGCGTTCGATGACGCGCGGCGTGAACGCCGCTCCGTAACGGACCACATGGCGGTCGACGTCGTCCCAAAAGGTGTCCGTGCTCACGGGGATCTCCTGCGTCGTGGCGGCCCCCGGGGGCAGGGCCAGGGGGCGGGGCGGGCGGTGACGACGGGCGCGCCGCCGAGCTTTATGACATAGGAGGCTAGGCCATTTAGCCATCGAGGCCAATCCCCATCGGGGCGGAATGCATTTATGGCCTAGCTGTGTAAACTCCCAGCTAGGCCATAACAGCGAAGCAGGGGGCCATGGTCGCCAATCTCAGCGTCAGCCAGCACTCCGACGTCCCGATCTACCGCCAGATCGTCACGCAGCTCACGTTCATGATCGAGATGGGGCAGCTCCGCGACGGCGAACGCCTGCCCGGCTCGCGCCTCCTCGCGGACAACCTGGGCATCAACCGCAACACCGTGGCGCACGCCTACGCCGACCTGCGCGCGGAGGGACTCGTCGAGGCCCGGGGCCGCAACGGCATGGTCGTGGTCGGGGGCGAGCGGGCGCGCTCGGCCTCGCGGGTCCGGGACCGGGCCCGCGAGATCCTCGCCTCGGCCGCGCGCGAGTGCGTGGAGCTGGGCCTCACCGCGTCCGACGTCCAGGAGCTCGTCCTGGACCTCGCGGCGCGGGCCGCGGACAGCGCGCCCCGGGTGTCCTTCGTCGAATGCAACGCCGACCGGGCGCACTACTTCGCCGACGAGCTGGAGCGGCACCTCGACCTCGCCGTCAAGCCGCTCGTCCTGGGCGACTTCGACCCGGCGGACGAGCGGCCCGAGCTGGTGCTGACGACCTTCTTCCATCTCGCCGAGGTGCGCGGCCTGCTGCGCCGCCCCACGACGGACGTCATCGCGATCGTCGTCGCCCCGCACGTCCAGACACTGGTCCAGATCGCCCAGGTGCCGAAGAACCGCACGGTGGGCCTCTGGTACTCGACCGAGGACCAGGCCGCGAGCATCCGCGACTCCCTCACGCAGGCGGGCGTCACCAATACCCGCGTCCTGACGGGAACGGACGACGAGCGGCTCGACGGCATCGACCTCGTGGTCGTCCCCAGCGAGATGCCCGGCCTGCGGCAGCGGCTCGAAGGACGCGTCCGCGTGATCGAGTTCGGCAACGTGCTCGACGCCGCCTCGATCCGCATGGTCCGCGAGGTCGTCCGCGACCTCCAGGTGCCGGACCGGCACTGAGGAGCACTGAGGAGCACTGAGGGGCGCGAAAACGGGTGGTGCGGCGGCGCGGTACGCCACTAGCGTGCTGCTGCCCGACCGAGCCGTTCGAAGGAGAGCGTTCCGTTGTACTGCCTGTGAGAACCCCCGAGCTCTGATCTGTCGCGCGTCGCCTCGCCTGTGCGCCGCGCTTCCTCTTGCTGCGGATTTCTCACGGAAACGGTGTCCTTCGTGCGCGCACTCAGCTTTGCCACACCCACCACCCGCCTGCTCCTGACCCCCCGCCGTCGCCACATGGGCGTCCCGCACCACGGCGACCGCCCCGCCTGGCAGTCGCCGTACGGCCCGCCGCCGCCCCGGGCGCACCGCGGCCGCTGGCCCTCCGGGCCCGTACTGGCCCGCTCCCGGCGTCCCGCCTTCGCCTTCTCGCTCAAGGGCTGAGCCCTCGCACGGCTCTACGGTCGCGGCTCTACGGTCGCGGTTCCACGGGCAGTTCTACGGGCCGACGTTCCGCCGTACGACGAGGGCGGCGGCCAGGCACACCGCACCGGCGACCGCCACCCCGGAGGCGGGCCCGAGGGCGGCCGTCGCCCCGGTGGCGGCCGCCAGGATGAACGTCTCCAGGCTCATCCTCGTCGTGCTGAACAGCGCGGCGCCCGCCCCTCCGCGGTGCGAGGGCACGTACCGCAGCGCCTGCCCGTCGGGGACGCCCTCGGTCAGGCCCAGGCACAGCCCGAACACCCCGGCCGCGACCAGCAGGCAGGCGGGCCGCTCCGTCACCAGGAGGAGGGCGGCGGTGGCGGCGCAGCCGAGCAGCGCGGTCGTCACCAACTGCCGGGCCAGCCTGCGCGCGAGGCGGGCGGCGAGCAGCGGGAGGAGCGTGGAGGGCACGGTCAGCAGGCTGAGCATGACCGCCGACTCCCCCGCGCCCATGCGGTGCGCGGAGCCGAGGCGCGGGAGCGCGGTCAGGCCCACCACGAGCATCCCCATGAAGGCGCCCGTGGCCACGGCGTACGCCCGGTAGGCGGGGATCCGCAGCAGGTCGACGGGGATCGCGGGGGCTGACGCGCGCCGTTCCGCCCGGACGAGACCGGCGGTGGCGCCCGCCGCGACGAGCAGCAGTCCCATCGGCGCCCACCAGGGGACGCCCGCCCCGAAGCCCAGTCCGAGCGCGGTCACCACGGCGGCGACGACGGTCCCGAACAGCACGGCTCCGGCGAGGTCGAAGCGCTCGGGCACCTCGGGGCCGCGCAGCGCCGGAAGCCCGAGAACGGCCAGCGCTGCGAGGGCGGCGAACGCGCCCGGCGCCGCGAAGACGAGGGGCCACCCGCCGAGGGCCATGAGGCCCTGGGAGACGACCGGGCCGAGCGCCAGGCTGCTGCCCAGGACGGCACCGGCGTAGCCGTAGACCCGGCGCCGTTCCTCCGGCGGGTACACGGCGAGGACCATCGACGAGCCGCCCGCGGCGCACATGGCGGCGCCGACTCCGGCGAGCGCGCGGAGCGCGACCAGGGACGCCAGGTCCGGGGCGAGCGCCGACAGGGCGCCGGTGACGGCGACGACGAGGTTGCCGACGGCGAAGAAGCGGGTGCGGGCGAGGCGGTCGGCCGCCGCCCCGGCGAGCAGCAGGGCGGCGGCGAAGAGCCCGTTGTAGGCGAGGACGGTCCACGGACCCAGCGCGTCAGCGCCGGGAAGCCGCTCGGTGACCTCGGGTACGGCGCCGGTCGCGCCCGTGATGGCGAGCGGGAAGACCGCGTCGGCGAGGAGGGCGGCCACCAGGACACGCCGACGCCGACGAGGGGACAAGGCAAACATGAACGCGCTCCGGAACAAGGGGATTCCGAGCGCCTCGAAGGCGCTCCTGGCCACGGGTCAGGAGCGACGGCAAGAAGAGCTGGGGTGCTGCGCCGTCGCTCTCAGCGACGGCGCACCTTGTCCGCTTCGCACACGGGGCACACGCTAGCAGTCGGTTCGAACAGGTTCGCGAGAGAGGGAGGGGGAGAGGGAGAGGGCAAGCGGAGCGTGCCGCTCGTCCGTCACTGGCCCACCCGGCCGTCGACGCACTCGCGCAGCAGGTCGGCGTGCCCGCAGTGGCGGGCGTACTCCTCGACCATGTGCACCATCAGCTCCCTGACGGCGATCCGCTCCTTGCCCAGGCGCTCGCCCAGGTCCTCGTGCCCGGCCAGCAGGGCGTCCGTCGCGGCCTGCTCGCGCTCCAGCACCGCGTACGCCTCGTCGACCACGGCCTGCTCTGCGACGGCTCCGTCGAAGTCCGCGTCCCGCTCGCCGTACAGCTTCGGGCGCTGCTCGCCGTCGGTGATCCAGTTCTGCCAGTCGCACTCCGCCTCGGCGAGGTGCCGCAGGAGGCCGAGGAGCGACATGGTCGACGGCGGGACCGAACGCCGGGACAGCTGCTCCGCGTCGAGCCCCTCGCACTTCATCCGCAGGGTCCTGCGGTAGTTCGTGAGAAAGTCCTGGAGCGTCGCCAGCTCGCCTTCCGGGCTCTCCCCTTCGCGAGGGTCGTCGTCCGGGTCGGTCCACATGTCGGGGTAGACGGTCGCCTGGGTCCATCTCGCGGGTCGGTCAGTCATGCGCCCATGCTCATGCGTGAACGCGCGTACCCGCCAGTGGATTTCGGCGGCCCGCAAGGGACGGCGACCCCGGCGACCCTGGGTACGCGTCCCGCGCCATGGCGGCGGCGACCTTGTCCAGGAGGGGCAAGGCGTGGGCCAGCTCGCGCAGTTCGCCGTTGTCCAGGGAGTGCGCGAGGGCCTCGGTGAGGCGGCGGACCCGGTCCTGGCGGTCGGCGTCGAGGGCGCCGCTGCCCGCCGGGGTGAGGTGGAGGACCTTCTTACGGCCGTCGCCCTCGTCCCGCACGGCGGCGAGCTGGCCGGTCGCGACCAGCTCCTTGACGGTGACGGCCATGGTCTGGTGCCGGACCTTCCGGGCGGCGGCCAGATCCGCCGTGGTCATGGGGCCACGCCGGTCCAGCAGGTCCAGGACCGCGGCCTGTACGGGTGGCAGCGTGTCGCCGACCCGGGCCGCGCGGACCAGGTCGCCCGCCGCGGCACGCAGCCGGACGGCGACGGCGTACGGGTCGTCATGCGGGCCCTCGGGGGACGGAGACGGCTGGCGACTCATGCGGTCAAGCTACCAAACCGGCAGCCGTACCTGTACAGGGCAATCTGTACAGTTGGCCCTGTACGCATGACGGACCGGAGCACGGGAGCACCCTGATGGAGCTGACCAAGCACGCCCACGCCTGTGTGAGCCTGAGGAAGGACGACGCCACACTCGTCATCGACCCCGGCGCCCTCACGCCGGACGCCGCCGAGCTGCTCGCCGTGGCCGGGGCGGTCCTGATCACCCACGAGCACTTCGACCACGTCGACGAGCCCGCCGTCGCCGCGGCGCTCGCCGCCCGCCCCGAGCTGACCGTCCACGGCCCGGAGGCGGTGGTGGGCCGCTGGCGCGCGGACCACCCCGAGCAGGTCGTGGCGGTGGCCGACGGCGACCGGTTCACCGTCCAGGGCTTCGACGTCGCCGTTCACGGCGCGGTCCACGCCGAGATCCACCGGGACATCCCGCGCTGCGCGAACGTCGGCTATCTGGTCGACGGCACGCTCTACCACCCCGGGGACGCCTACCACGTCCCGCCGGAGCCGGTCGGCACGCTGCTGCTGCCGACCAGCGGCCCCTGGACGAAGCTGGGCGAGGCGGCCGACTTCGTCCGCGCGCTCGCCCCCGGGCGCGTGGTGCAGATCCACGAGGTGATGCTCTCCGAGACCGGCCGGCAGTCGACGGCGACGTTCCTGAGCCCGCCGATGCTGACCGAGGTCCCCCTCACCCTCGTCCCGGACGGCGAGACCCTCACCCTCTGAGCGCCGCGACCATCTCCTCGGCGAGGGGAGCGCTGGACGCCGGGTTCTGCCCCGTGAAGAGGTTGCGGTCGCGCACGGTGAACGGCGCGTAGGCCGGGCCTCCGGAGTGCACGGCTCCGCGCTCCCGCAGGCGTGCGGCGAGGAGCCACGGCGCCCCCTCGGCCGTACCGAACAGCCGCTCCTCCTCGTCGGTGAACGCCGTCATCTCCCGCCCGGCGAACAGCCACTCCCCCTCCTCGTCCACGGCGCTGAGCAGGGCGGCGGGGCCGTGGCAGACGGCGCCGAGGAGTTTCCCCGAGGCGTCGGCGGCCGTCAGCAGACGGCCGAGACGGGCGTCCTGGTGCAGGTCCACGACGGGGCCGTGGCCGCCGGGGAGGAAGAGCGCGGCGTAGTCGTCGGCGGACACCTCGCTCAGTTTCAGCAAAGGGCCGAACTCCCGCAGCGCGCGCTCCGCGTGCGCCACGTGACGGGCGCACTCCGCACCGGCGACCTCCGGGTCGGCGCTGTGCCGGTCGAGCGGCTGCGCCACGCCGCCGGGCGAGGTGAAGTCCACCGTGTGACCGGCCTCGACGAACTTCTCGTGCGGGGCGGCCAGTTCCTCGGCCCAGTAGCCGGTCGGGTAGGCGGAGCCGTCGGCGCGCTCCCAGACGTCGGCGGCGGACATGACGATCAGGATCCTGCTCATGGGGTTCTTCCGTTCCTCTCGGTGGCTGTGCGCCCTCCCAGCCTGGTGCGCGGAAGGCCCGGGCAGGGCCGCACAGCACGCCCCGTACCGCCCAGGAAAGGGGAACCCAGGACGCGGAGGGCCAGGCACGGGCCGACGGCGTGCACGGCGCGTCCGCGACACTGGAGGGCGTGGCCGAGAAGAATCATGAACTCGCCGACTTCCTGAAGCGGGCGCGCGGCCAGCGCGCCCCGTCCGGGACCGGCCTGCCGCCGGACGGCCGGGTACGCCGCGTCCCCGGCCTGCGCCGTGAGGAGGTCGCCCGGCTGGCAGGCGTGTCGGCGGACTACTACACCCGCCTCGAACAGGGCAGGAACATCACGCCCTCACCCGCCGTGGTCGAGGCGCTCGGCCGCGCCCTGGCGCTCGACCCCGCGGGGCGGGCACACCTCCGCGACCTCCTCGGCACGGCCGCCGCTCCCCGCGACCTCCAGGTCCAGCGCGTACGTCCCGGCCTCCGCCGGTTCCTCGACGCGCTCGACGGCGAGCCCGCGCTCGTCCTCGGCCGCCGCGCCGACGTGCTCGCCGCCAACCGCATGGCGTGCGCGCTCTTCACCGACTTCGAACGGCTGCCGCCCCGGGAGCGGAACTACGCGCGGTGGATGTTCCTCGACGAGGGGGCCCGCGCGCTCTTCCTCGACTGGGAGGACCAGGCGCGCGCGGCGGTCGAGAGCCTGCGCCTCGACGCCGGGCGCGACCCCGGCGACCGGGCCACGGCCGCGCTCATCGCCGAGCTGCGGGAACGCAGCAGCGCGTTCGACCGGTGGTGGGAGCGGCACCGTGTCCATCAGCGCACCCACGGCTCCAAGCGCCTGCGCCACCCCCGCGTCGGGGAACTCACCGTCGAGTACGAGACGCTCACCCTTCCGGGCGACGCCGACACGACCCTGTACGTCTACACCGCCGAGCCCGGCTCGCCCTCGCGGCGTGCCCTGGACCTCCTCGCGGATCTCGCGGACCCGGACGGGGCATTCAGCCGACGTCGCCGTTGAGCATGGCGGCGGTCAGGACGCCGCCCCCGACGCCCCAGCCGCCGTCGGCGACCTCGTCGACGAGCACGACGGTGGTGGGGCGCGCCCGCTCGCCGTAGATCTCCGCGTACAGCTCGGTGGTGCGCTCGACGATCTTCTGCTTGTCCTGGGGAGTGACGGTGCCTGCGGGCACCTTGAAGTGGGCGAAAGGCATGCTGATTTCTCCGTGTGTCTACTTGTGTGTCTACGGGTGGGTGCTCACACCAGGCCGCCGTTGGCCCGCAGGATCTGGCCGTTGATCCAGCGCCCCCGGGGACCGGCGAGGAAGGCGACCGCGTCCGCGATGTCCTCGGGGGTGCCCAGCCGCTCCAGCGGCGGGGCCTTGCTGAGCTGGTCGATCTGCTCGGTGGTCTTGCCGTCGAGGAACAGGTCCGTGGCCGTGGGGCCGGGCGCGACGGTGTTCACGGTGACGTCCCGGCCGCGCAGCTCACGGGCGAGGATCAGGGTCATCGCCTCGACGGCACCCTTGCTCGCCGCGTACGCGCCGTACGACGGGAACTGCGTGCCGACCACGGAGGTCGAGAACCCCACGAAGGCGCCGCCCGCGCGCAGCCGCCGGGCGGCCTCCCGGGCGACGACGAAGGTGCCGCGGACGTTGGTGCGGTGGATGGCGTCGAACTCCGCGAGGTCGAGGTCGGCGACGGGCGAGAGGGCGAGCCGTCCGGCGGAGTTCACGACGACGTCCACGCCGCCGTACTCCTGCTCCGTACGGTCGAACAGCGCGGCGACCTCGTCCTCGTCCGCCACGTCGGCGCGTACGGGGAGCGCGGTGCCGCCCGTAGCCGTGATCGCGCCGACCGTCTCCTCGGCGGCGGTCGCGTCGCGGGCGTAGTTGATCACGACGGCCATGCCGTCCTGGGCGAGTGTGCGCGCGACCGCGCGGCCGATGCCCCGGGAACCGCCGGTCACGAGGGCGACCCGCTCGGGGGCGGGTCCTGAAGTGTGGTGGTGCGTCGTCATGCCCTCCACCCTGCGGGGTGCCCGGCGGCGCAGCCAGGGGATGACATCCCCTGGGTGGACGTCCCCGCCGGGAGCAGACTGGAGGGCATGGGTTCTGCGAAATACACCGAGCTGGGCGCGTTCCTCCGGGCGCGGCGCGGCCGGATCCGCCCGGCCGACGTGGGGTTCCCCACCGGGCCCCGGCGCCGGGTCCCCGGGCTGCGCCGCGACGAGGTCGCCCAGCTCGCGGGGGCCTCGGTGGACTACTACAACGAGCTCGAACGCGGTGCCGGGTCACAGCCGTCCGAGCAGATGCTCGCCGCGCTGGCGCGGGCGCTGCGCCTGACCGCCGACGAGCGTGACCACCTCTACCACCTGGCGGACCGCCCCGTTCCGGCCTCCGGCGGAGGGGCCTCGCACGTGCACCCCGGGATGCTCGACCTGCTCCACCGGCTGACCTCGACGCCTGCCCAGGTGATCACGGACCTGCACGTCACCCTCGTACAGAACCCGCTCGCCGTGGCGCTGCTCGGTGACCAGTCCGGGCTGACGGGGCCCCGGGCCAGCTTCGTCCACCGGTGGTTCACGGAGCCCGAGGCGCGGCGCCTGTACCCGGAGGCGGATCACGGGGCCCAGTCCCGCGCGTTCGTCGCCGATCTCCGCGCGGCCGCGGCACGGCGCGACGCGAAGGACACCGAGGCCCGCTCGATGGTCGAGACGCTGCTGCGCGTCTCCCCCGAGTTCGCCGTGCTGTGGGCCGAGCACGAGGTGGCGTTCCGGCGCGACGACCGTAAGCGCCTCAACCATCCCGTGCTCGGCCTTGTCGAGGTGAACTGCCTGAACCTGTTCAGCGAGGACGGCCGTCAGCGGCTGCTCTGGTTCACCCCGGCGGTCGGTACGGACAGCGCCGGACAGCTCGACCTGCTCGCGGTCCTCGGGGGCCAGGACCTCGCCGGACCGGCGCGCTGAGGTGGCCATGCCGCTCGGCGCGGGTCAGCCGAACCTGACGGAGCTGATCTTGTTGTCGAAGTTGAGGGAACCCAGGTCCGCCACGTCGCCATCGACGGTCTTGGACTCGCCCTTGCAGTCGCGGCCGGACCAGATCTTCAGCGAGCCGCTCGCGGAGAGCGAGGAGGTCACCTTCGGGCGGGCCACGTTCTGGCAGCCGGGACCGGCGACGCCCTGGGCGGGGCCGTCGTCGGAGAAGTTCGCCTCGTCGAAGAGGATGGCGCTGGTCGCGGGCGCGGTCGCGGGCGCGCCCTGCCCGCCGTCCTGACCGGCGTCGCCCGCCGGGCGGCCGGACTTCCGGCCGTCGGGAGTGACGCCGAACCAGGTGCCGCCCACGCCCTGGCCATTGGTGTCGCCGGGCTTGAGGTCCTTGCTGAAGCGGTAGACGGGCCAGCCGCCGATGGTGACCTGGCGGGTGCCGTCGCCGCGCTTGATGACACCCACGGCCGACGGCTTCACCCCGTCGACGAAGATCTTGCCGCCCGGGTCGACGAGGACCGGAGGCCAGGTGGTGGCGCAGGCGCCGTCGCAGTTGGACTTCGACGGAGAGGCCGTGTCCTTGTCGAACCGGTAGAGCGTGAAGCCGCCGCCGTTGACGACGACGGGGTTCAGGTCCCCGGCCTTCGCCGCCGAGAGCTGGACCCACTTGCGCTGCACGGGCTTCGTGGCGGGCTTTCCGGGCGGGTTGGCCCAGTCCCCGGTCTTCCCTGGCGCGTTGTTCTGTTTCGCGGTGCCGGACGTGAGAGCCAGGTCCATCGAACCGGAACCGTTTCCGCGTTCCGAAGACGACGATGAGGGGGACGCGGGGGATGGCGACTCGGCCGCCCCGGAGCCGCCGCCGCTGTCGTCGCACGCGGTGAGCGCGAGCGTGCCGACGGCCGCGACGGAGACGATCAGCGTGGTGGTCCGGCGGGTCCTGCGGGTCCTGCGGGTCTTGTTGAACATCTCGGTCTCCTTGGTCCTGACGCCTGTTGGGCGCGTTCGATGCGTCAGTACGGGCGGAGCGCGCGGGGTCACTCAGCCACACGCCGGACCGAGACCAATCCGAGACATTGTCCAAAAGTCGATGCCGTCCGCGACTGCGGGCGAGGGCAAGCGCCGCGGCGCGGCTGCCCGTCAGCTCGGCCGCGCGCCCGACGTACGGGCGGGGAACGTACGGGCGCGGAACGTACGGCGATAGGCGTCCGGCGGCACGCCGACCGTGCGGTTGAAGTGGCGGCGGAGGGTCGTGGCCGTGCCCATGCCGGTGGTGGCCGCGATGGTGTCCACGCTGTCGTCGGTGGTCTCCAGCAACTCCTGGGCGCGGCGGATCCGTTGGACCAGGAGCCACTGGAGCGGGGTCGTGCCGGTCGCCGCGCGGAAGTGGCGGCTCAGGTGGCGCGAGCTGAGGCGGGCCCGGCGGGCCAGGTCCTCCACGGTCAGCGGCTGGTCCAGCCGTTCGAGGACCCACGGGAGCAGCGCGGCGAGCGGCTGGTGCTGGTCGGGCGCGGGCACGGGCGTCGTGACGAACTGGGCCTGGCCGCCGTCCCGGTGCGGCGGTACGACCAGGCGACGGGCGACCGCGTTGGCGACCGCCGAGCCGTGGTCGAGGCGGACGAGGTGCAGGCACAGGTCCATGGCGGCGGCCTTTCCGGCCGAGGTGAGGACGGTGTCGTCGGCCACGTAGAGCACGTCCGGGTCCACCGTCACCCGGGGGTGGCGGTCGGCGAGGACCTGGGTGTGCGCCCAGTGCGTGGTCGCGCGGCGGCCGTCCAGCAGCCCGGCGGCGGCCAGCACGAACGCGCCCGTGCACAGGGAGGCCACGCGGGCGCCCGCCTCGTGGGCCGCGCGTACGGCGTCGACGAGCTCGGCGGGCGGTGCGACATCGACGTCGGCCCAGCCCGGGACGATCACGGTGTCGGCGCGCGGCAGCTGGTCGAGACCGTGGTCGGGCTCCAGCCGGAACCGGCCGACCGTCACCGCGTCCGGCCCGCAGACGCTGAGGCGGTACCAGGGCGCGGCCGTGCGGACGGTACCGGGCGGTGCCGTCCCGAAGACCTCGTACGCCAGGGACAGTTCGAAGTGCAGCATGCCGTCGGTGACGGCGAGAGCGACAGTGGCCACGTCTGGAATTGTACGGGTCACGTCGTTCCAGACACTCGTCGGAACCTGCCACGCCCGTAAGGATGTTCGCCATGAACGATTCATCGAGGGACACGGGTCAGAAGGTCGCGGTGTACGGCGCGTACGGCCACACCGGGCGCTTCATGGTGACGCACCTGCGCGAACGCGGGTTCGTGCCGCTGCTCACCGGCCGCGACGCCGCCCAGCTCGCGGCGATGGCCGAGTCGGAATCCGGGGCCGGACCCGACGTCCGTCCGGCGTCCGTCGACGATCCCGCCGCGCTCGACCGCGCGCTCTCCGGCGCCGCCGCGGTGATCAACTGTGCCGGGCCCTTCGCCTCGACGGCCGCCCCCGTGATCGAGGCGGCGCTGCGCGCCGGGATCCCGTACGTGGACGTGGCCGCCGAGATCGAGGCCAACGCCGACACGTTCGCCCACTTCGACGCGCGTGCCCGGGACGCGGGCGTGGCGGTCGTACCGGCGATGGCCTTCTTCGGCGGCCTCGGCGACCTGCTCGTCACCGCCGCGACGGGCGACTGGACGGCGGCCGACGAGGCGCACGTCGCGTACGGGCTGGACAGCTGGCACCCCACCGCCGGGACCCGCGCCGCCGGTGCGGTCTCCCGGGAGCGGCGGGGCGGACGGCGCGTCCGGTACGCCGACGGGCGGCTGGAGTACCTGCACGGCGAGCCGCCGCACCAGAAGTGGAACTTCCCGGAACCGCTGGGCACGCGCGCCGTCGTCGGCGAGTTCTCGATGGCCGACATCGTCACCGTCCCCAGCCACCTGTCCGTCCCCGAGGTGCGCACGTACATGACGGTCGAGGCCGCCGGGGACGTGGTCGCCCCGGACACCCCGGCACCGTCCGCTTCGGCGGCGGCGGACGGACAGGGCCGGTCCGCGCAGACCTTCCTCGTCGACGCCGTCGTACGCCGCGGCACCGCCGAACGCCGCGCGGTCGCCCGGGGCCAGGACATCTACGCCGTCACAGCGCCGCTCGCGGTCGAGGCTGTCACCCGCCTCCTCGACGGCCGGACCACGGCGTCCGGCGTCACCTCCGCGGGCGCGGCCTTCGACGCCCCCGGCTTCCTCGCCGCGCTCTCCCCCTGCCTGTCGGTGGAACTGCCGCGCTAGGCCCGCCGGACTACCAGGGCAGCGGGCCCGAGGCGTCGACGAAGGTGCCGGTGGGGCCTTCGGGGGTGAGCCGGGCCATGCGGACGATGATCTCGGCGCCTTCCTCGACCGTCTGGGTGCCGGTGTTCCCGTTGAGGTCCGTGGCGGTGAAGCCGGGTTCCACGGCGTTGATCCGGATGTCCGGGAAGGCCTTCGCGTACTGGACGGTGACCATGTTCAGCGCGGTCTTGGAGGACGGGTAGGCGACTCCCGGGTAGGCGGAGGCGGGGTGGCCCGGCTCGGTGACGTGCGTGAGCGAGGCGAGGCCGCTGCTGACGTTGACTACGACCGGGGAGGCGGAGCGGCGCAGGAGCGGCAGGAAGGCGTGGGTGACGCGCACCGGGCCGAAGACGTTCGTCTCGAAGACCTGTCGCATCATGGCGGCGGTGAGGTCGGCGGCCCCCGCCACCTCGTTCTGCTCGCCGCGTGCCTCGATGCCCGCGTTGTTGACCAGTACGTCCAGACCTCCCTCGGCCTCGACGGTCTTGACGGCCGCCTCGACGGACGCGTCGTCGGTGACGTCGAGCTGTACGGCCCGCGCGCCCAGGCGTTCGGCCGCCCGGCGGCCGCGCTCGGGGTCCCGGCTGCCGATGTATACGGTGTGGCCCGCGGCGACGAGGCGGCGGGCGGTCTCGTGGCCGAGGCCCTTGTTCGCTCCGGTGATCAGTGTGTTCGTCATGCCCTCACCGTCCGCCGTCCCGGCCCGCCCAGCCAGGAGTCCCGGCTTCCTGGGACTCCTGGTACCAGGCAGGCGCGCGGCCGGAGGAGCACACTGTCCGCATGGCGACGGCGGAGTTCGGGAAGGCGGTGCGCCGCTGGCGCGACCGGGTACGGCCCGAGGCGGCGGGGCTGCCGGGCGGCGGGCAGCGGCGCGCGGCCGGGCTGCGCCGCGAGGAGCTGGCGCTGCTGGCCGGGATCTCCGTCGACTACGTGACCCGGCTCGAACAGGGCCGCGCCACCCATCCCTCGGCCCAGGTCGTGGAGGCCCTGGCGCGGGCGCTGCGGCTGGCGGACGAGGAGCGTACGCATCTGTTCCGGCTGGCGGGGCTCGTACCGCCGGGGCCTGAGACGGTCCCCGCGCGTCTCACGCCGAGCGTGCAGCGGCTGCTGGACCGGCTGACGGAGACGCCCGTCGCGGTGTTCGACGCCACCTGGACCCTGCTGGTCGCCAACGCGCCCTACACGGCGCTGATGGGCGCCCCTCCCCCGCGCTCCTCCGGGCCCGGCGACGAGCGGAACGGCGTACGGCGGCACTTCCTCGGCCCCGGCAGCCCGGCCCGGCGTACGCCGGAGGACGAACGCGCGCACGAGGCCGCGCTCGTCGCCGACCTGCGTACGGCCGCCGAGCGTTACCCGGCGGACCCGCGGCTGCGGACGCTGATCGCCGAACTGCGGGCGGGCAGCGCGCGGTTCGCCGAGCTGTGGGACGCGAGCGCCGCCGGGCGTCACGCGTCCTCGCGCAAGACGATCGACCATCCCCGGGTCGGCCCGGTGACGCTGGACTGCGACATCCTCACCGTGGCGGGCAGCGACCTGCGGATCATGGTCTACACCGCCGAGCCCGGCACCGAGGACGCCGAACGCCTCGCCCTCCTGACCGTTCTCGGCACCCAGGAACTCCTGACGGACTCCGCGTCCGAGGCGTGACCGGGCGCGGGAGCACGGGGCCCGGGAAGGGCCGTCCGATATTGGCGTGCCGTGCGGTCGCGGGGCGTGCAGACTCGCTCCATGGCTGACATGCGGGCGTTCCGGGAAGAGGTGAGCGCCTGGGCGGCCGGTGGCCCCGGCGGACAGGCGAAAGAGCTGGCGGCGCGGGTGGGCGTACGGACTGCGGTGCTGCTCGAAGGGCTGAGCGACGCCGCGGCCGTGGAGGCGCTGGCCGCGCGGCGCGGCCGGGACCTGGCCGCCGAGGGGGTGTGCGTGATGCCGATGGGCGGCGCGATGAGCGTCGGCCGGTACGCCGGTCTCCTCGGGCCGCCCGGCCTCGGACTGCGCCTGACGGGGCTGTGCGACGAGCGCGAACGGGGCTTCTACGAACGCGGCCTGGAGCGGGCACGGGCCCCGCGGCGCGACATCTTCGTCTGCGTGGCGGACCTGGAGGACGAGCTGATCCGCGCGCTGGGCACGGCGGCCGTCGAGGAGATCGTCGAGGGCGAAGAGGTGGACCGCCGCCCCTGGCGGACGTTCCTGCGCCAGCCCGCGCAGCACGGCCGGCCCCGGGACCAGCAGTTGAGGCGGTTCCTCGGCACGAGGAAGGGCCGCAAGATCCGGTACGGCACCCTCCTCGTGGACGCCCTCGCCCCCGGCCGGGCACCGGCCCCGCTCGACGGCCTCTTCGCGAGCCTCTGAGCGGCGCTCGCCGCACTCAGCGGCGCTCCGGGCCGGGCCGGGCCGGGGGAACAGGCTCAGAGCCCGGCGAGCCAGTGGATCTCGTGGGGGCGGACGAAGTGCTCGGTGTCGGTGCCGTCGTCCTCACCCTCCGGCGTCGGACCGAACTCCGCTTCGAGCGTCTTCCGTGTCTCCTCCGACCGGACCGTGGCGAACGCCTTCTGGAGCGCCTCCGGGGACTCCGTCGTCACGATCGAGACGACGGACTCGCCGTCGTGGCTGAGCCAGCAGTCGGCCGAGAGGCACCCGGGGACGGTCCGGAAGACCCGCGCGACCGCCTCGACCCGCGGGGCGAACTCGTCGCGGTAGAAGGCGTGCGGGTAGTGGTACGCGACGAAGCCGGATTTCATGGGGCCCTCCTTGTGTACGGTGCCGTATATACG
The DNA here is from genome assembly GCF_043202595.1 of Streptomyces sp. NPDC048172. Lineage (NCBI taxonomy): Bacteria > Bacillati > Actinomycetota > Actinomycetes > Kitasatosporales > Streptomycetaceae > Streptomyces > Streptomyces sp. NPDC048172. The sequence continues at coordinate 892,868 of NZ_JBIDAT010000003.1, read as the reverse complement.
GTACCGAATATCCCCTGGAGGGCAAGGGCCGGCCGAGCCGTCAGACGCGGATCACGATCTTCCCCTGGATGTGCCCGCGCTCGCCGTACGCGTGTGCTTCCGCGGCCTGTTCGAGGGGGTACGTCCGCTCGACGCGCGGCGTGTAGCGGCCCTGCCCGCCGAGTGCGGCCGCCTCGGCGAGGAGCGTGGAGTCGTTCTCCGCGTTGGCCAGACGTACGCCCAGGCGCTGCGCGTTGGCGTGGTCCGCGACCGTCGCCACACGGGCGGGGTCGCCCGCGATCGCGACGAGGTCGGCGAGGGAGCCGGAGGCCGCGGTGTCGAGCACGAGGTCGATCCCGTCCGGGGCCAGGCCCGCGAGGCGCTCCGCGAGACCGGTGCCGTAGGTGGTGGGGACGGCTCCGAGGGAGGTGAGGAACTCGTGGTTGCGCTCACCGGCCGTCCCGATCACGGTGGCACCCTGAGCCACCGCGATCTCGACCGCGGCGCTGCCCACGCCCCCGGCGGCGCCCTCGACGAGCAGGGTGCGCCCCCGTAGCGGACCGAGCGCCCGGAGCCCGCCCATCGCGGTCACGGACGCCAGACCCGCACCGGCGGCCTGCTCGTCGTTCCACGCGCCGGGCGCGTGGGCCCAGGCCGAGAGCACGGCCAGCTCCGCCGTCGCACCGGTGACGCCGCCCAGCCCGAAGACGCGGTCCCCGATGCTCACCCCCGCCACGTCCGCCCCGGTCTCGTCGACCACGCCGACGGCGTCCCGCCCGGGAATGGCGGGCAGGTCCACGGGGAGCACCTCGCGCACCGCGCCGGAACGCACCTTCCAGTCGACGGGATTGACGCCCGCGGCCGCGACGCGGACCCGGATCTCACCGGGCCCGGGATGCGGGTCCGGCGCCTGTTCGACCACGAGGGTCTCCACACCGCCGTACTCGTGATAGCGGACTGCGCGCATGACGTTCTGCCTTTCCACACGGCCTGAATGATCGGCGAGTGCCGACGCGCACCACGCTAAAAGCTCACACCGGCGTCAGAGGCAAGCCGCGCGGGGGCCGGGGCCCAGGAGCTCTGAGACCGACCCGTCGGGGCTCACTCCCGTCGGGCTCACCTGGCAGGCTCACGCCTCAGGGCTCAGCTCACAGCGCTCACGCCTCAGGGCGCAGCCCCGTCACCGTCAGCCGGAAGAGCCGTTCCGCCTGGGCCGCGGGGTCGGCGTGGTGCTCCGTGGCCAGGGCGATGCCGACGCTCAGCGCGATGAGGTCCGCGACCGTGACGCCAGCGCCCACGGCGCCGTCCCGCACGGCGCGGCGCAGCAGCGGGCCCGCCGCCTCTTCGAGCGTCGCGGAGCAGGAGTTCTCGTGCACGGGGTCGGCCCCGGCACCGTCGTAGGAGAGCGCGGCCGCCAGCCCCCGGGCCGAGACGCAGTAGGCGACGACCTCGCTCAGCCACTCCAGCAGCGCCGTACGGCTGTCGTCGTGCGCGGCGAGGTCGTGCGCGCGGGCGCCCAGGGCGTCGATCCGCTTGTGGGACACCGCCTCCAACAGCGCGCGGCGGGTGGGGAAGTGACGGCGCACGGTCGCCGAGCCGACCCCCGCGGTGCGGGCGATCTGCTCCAGGGACGCACCGGCACCCCGCGCCGCGACCTCCTCCTCGGCCACGGCGAGGATCCGCGCGTAGTTGCGCCGGGCGTCGGAGCGCAGCCGCTCGGACATGGCGTCACCTCCAGGATCGCTGAGCACTGAGCGGGCTTGCTAAGTGGCGGGGCCCGCCATATCGTACCCGAACAGAAACGGCGGGCCCCGCCGTTTCGTGGATGCGTACCTGCGTACCTGCCTACCCGAGGAGCACCATGCCCACAGACTCCGCACCCGTCCTGGTCACCGGCGCCACCGGCAGGCAGGGCGGTGCCACCGCCCGCGCCCTGCGCGCGGCGGGCGTCCCCGTCCGCGCCCTGGTGCGCGACCCGGCGACCGCCCGCGCCAAGGCCGTCGAGGCGCTCGGCGCCGAACTCGTCACCGGCGATCTGCACGACCGCGCCTCCGTGACCCGCGCCGCCGAGGGCGCCCGCGCCGTCTTCTCCGTACAGATGCCCGCCATGCCCCCGGAGGGCCCCGACTTCGCGGGCGAGATCGCCCAGGGCGTCAACCTCGTCCAGGGCGCGCAGGCCGCCGGGGTGCCGCACTTCGTGCATACGTCCGTCTCCGGCGCCGGTCAGCACACGGAGGCTCCCGGCTGGGCCGAGGGACGCTGGGCGTCGATGTCACCGACCCTCGGCGCGAAGAGTGCGATCCAGGACCGGGTCCGCGAGGCGGGCTTCGCCCGCTGGACGCTGCTCAAGCCGGGCTTCTTCATGGAGAACTTCCTTCCCTCCATGGCCTACCTCTTCCCGCGCGGCATCGAGGGCGGCCTGGTCACCCTCCTGCGCCCCGCCACCTGGCTGTCGATGGTGGCGGTGGACGACATCGGCACGGCCGCCGCCGCGGCCCTCACGGAGCCGGAACGCTTCCACGCCGTCGAACTGGAGCTCGCCGGCGACCATTTGCCGATGACGCGGATCGCCGACGTGCTCTCCCGCGCCCTCGGCACTCACCTGGCCCCGCCGGACATGACCGAGGAGGAGGCCCGCGCCGCCGGGATGCCCCCGATGGGCGCCTCGCACGAGTGGCTGAACGCCGTGGGCCAGCCCGCCCGCCCCGAGTACGCCCAGGAACTCGGCCTCCCCCTCACCAGCTTCGAGGAATGGGCAGGGCGGCACATGCGGCCCGATGCCTGACGCGTCCTGGGTCAGAACCGGTCGGCCGCCCCGGCCTCCACCCTCCCCGTCGGACCGCCGAACGGCAGGACCAGGGTCCGCGTCGCCAGCAGCCAGGCGCCCTCGACCTTGCGGAAGGTGTCCTCGTAGTGGCCGATGTTCGCGGGCAGCCGGGGCGGGACCAGCGTGCCGTCGGTGTAGCCGTCGACGCGGTACGTCGCGAAGTACGTGGTCGCCGAGGCGGTACGGGGCGAGTCGAGGGTGACCAGGATGTTCGTGCACATCCGCCGGGAGAGGCGGTCGGCGGGCCGCCCGCCGAAGTACGCGCGCAGCGCCTCCCGGCCCTCGATCCGCCTCCCGTCGTACGGCCATTCCCAGACGCCGTCAGGGGTGAAGAGTTCGCTGACCGTGCTCGGCTCCCCGAGGTCGAGCCGCCGGACGAGCTCCAGGATCACGCGTTTGCAGGCCCGTTCCGCGAGCAGGCGCTCTACCGGGTCGAGTTCGTAGGACGTCATCCCCTCTTCGTACCAACTCTTCGTACCAGCCACGCCCGTACGCCCCCTACGCCCTCAACGCGGTCAGCGGGGCGGTCCCCTCGCCCTCCGGACAGTCGAGGACCACCTGGTCGCCGTCGCGGACCTCGTAGACGTGCGGCTCGGAGAGGCCGAACAACGGTTCCCCCGCGGTGCTGTCGAGCTGCTGCGGGAACACGAGCAGCACCAGTTCCTCCGCCTCGGGCGCGTACCGCGGGCGGAGGATGTCCCAGACCGTGACGGGGCCCGCCGGGCGGGGCGCCGGCGACAGGCTCTCGCGGACGGTGACCCGGAAGCCGTACCCCCGGGCCACCCCGTCGCTCACCGGGACACGCGCGTCCCTGACCGTGACGCGCAGCAGGACGTACCCCTTCGCCTCGTTCGCCCGGACCGCCCGGGCGATGTCCCGTACGCAGGACGCCGAGGCCGTACGCACGGCGGGCGAGAGCCGGTCCAGGAGCAGGGGCAGGACCGTCGCGACGAGGGCGAGCAGGACGACCGCCGCAGCGGCGAGGACCGCCCGGCGCCTCCCCCGGGTGCGGACGGCCTCCCTGCGCAGGCCGCGCAGCCGCTGGACCGCACGCGCCACCCGCGAACGCCCCCTCGCCGGGCGCCCGGTGAGAGCCTTCCCGCAGCCATCGCTGCGCCCTCGCATGCCGGCCTCGCCTTCTCCCGCCCGGCGCGAACCGCCCCGTGGATCCGGGCCGGTTCCGTCCGCGTCACCCAAGGACAAGACAGACCCGCGCGGGTCATCTGGCAAGACGGGACGCACGAACGGAGCCGGGGCTCGTGACTGACCGGCCTATGGTTCCCGGATGACCAACGCACCCCGCCTGGAGAAGATCACCCCGGACAACATCGAGGCCGCACTCGCCCTGCGCGTAAGGCCGGACCAGGAGCACCTGGTCGCGCCGGTCGTGAAGTCCCTGGCCGAGGCGTACGTCCATCCCGACGCGGCCTGGCCCCGGCTCATCCTCGACGGCGACAGGCCCGTCGGCTTCCTGATGGCCTTCTTCGACATCGACTGGCGTGGCGACGGCTCACGCGCGGACGTCCGCTCCGGCCTCTGGCGCCTCAACATCGCCGCGGGCGAACAGAGCCGGGGATACGGCCGCTTCGCGGTCGAGTCCGTGGCCACCGAGATTCGCCGCCGCGGTGGCACCCTCCTGACCACCACCTGGCACCCCGGCGAGCCCGGCCCCGAACGCTTCTACCTGGGCCTCGGCTTCCGGCCGACGGGCGAGAAGAGCGAGGACCAGACGGTCGGCGAACTGCACCTCCGCTAGGCCCCGTTCTGCTCTTGCGGTCTCATGAGGCCCAGGTCCTCGCCCCACGCGTCCAGCACCCCGCTGTGTCCGGCCTCTCGGGTGGCCCTCTCGACCAGGGCGAACAGGTGCCGCTGCGGGGACGGGTCGCCCGTCGCCGAAATGTGGTCCACGGCACGGAGCAGCACGCCGGTGTCCCAGCCCGGCAGCGGATGCCGGGCAAGCTCCCACTCCAGGTACTTGTTGTAGGGGCGGGGACGGCGGTCGAGGGCGAAGAGGAGCTCGAGCAGGAACCGGAGGCTGTCGGCGGCGTCCAGGCGAGCGGCCAGTGCCTGGCCGTCCCGGTGGTTCTTGAGGGAGCGGTAGAGAGAGTTGGCGTAGGCGTCGAGCCAGCCACCGGCGTCCTGGAACGCCTCGTCCGCATCCAGGCGCTCCTTGTCGACGAGGATCCGGGCGATGCCCCCATCGAGCCGATCGAGCACGACGCGGGCTCGGGCGAGGGCGTAACGCTCAAAGCCAGGCATTCCGGCCGCGCGGAACTCGGTAAGGGAGATGATGACGAGGTCCAGCTCGGCGGTGCGGTGGCCCGCGAACCGGGTGAGATCGGTCGTGGCGTCGTCGGAGAGGACCACGTACAGGTCGTGGTCCGAGTGTTGGGTGATCATGCCCTCATGGGCTCGGGAGCCTTTGAGGACGAGGCCGACGACGGCAGGGTCGGCGACGGCGAGTTCGACGAATGCGTCGTAGGTGAGAGGCCGCTGAGCAGTCATGGTGTGGATCTCCGCTGGAGTGACGACGGGTATGCCTGCGGGGGGCATCCGTGGAGACGCCAGCAGGCCGCCCCTTGGTCACCACGGTGCCGACCCGCGGAGATCACGTAATCACGGAAGCGCCCCTCCTCGACGAGGCCGAGCCGGTCCGAGCCGAGCCGAGCCGACGGCTGGGCGACGAGATCAGCTCTCCGTCGGCGGCTGGTGGCCGAGTGCGGCGAGGAGTTCGTTTTCGCGGTCGGGGCTGAGGCCTGCGCGGCGGGGGCGGGTCAGGCCCTGTTCGCGTTCCCAGGCCAGGGTGTCCGCCAGCAGGTCCGTCCGGGGCCTGTGCCGCAGTCCGGCGGCGTGGGCCGCGGCGCCGGACCGGGCGCAGAACCCCTGCCAGTCGGGCTGGGCCACCCACATCGGCAGCGACTCCTCGCCCATGAACTCGGCCACGCCCCGCGCGAGCAGCCACTCAGATCCGGCGGTGGCGAGAGGGCCGGTGTGCCCGCCGACGGTGCGGGACAGTTCGAGCCACTCGGCGAACGGCAGGACGGGGCCCACGGCGTCGTATGTGCCCGTGGTCCCCTCCCCCGCGCTGTGGAGCAGCCAGGAGACGAGGTCCCGCACGTCGACGGTCTGGGTCGGCTGGGCGGGCACGTCGGGTACGAGCATCGGGCCCCGCTGGTCGCGTGCCGCGCGGGCCGCCCAGTATCCGGTACGTCCGCTGTGGTCGCCCGGGCCGCCGATGAGACCGGCGCGTGCGATGAGGAGCCGGTCGCCCAGCGCTTTGGCCGACGCCTGTTCGCAGGCGGCCTTCGCCTCGCCGTACAGCGCGCGGTCGACCTCGTCACGGCCGGTCGCGGGGAGCAGCGCGGCGGACTCGTCCGCGTCCCGTTCGGCGTGGGAGGCGTAGGCGCTGATGGAGGAGACGTACGTCCAGTGACGGGCCCGCTCCCCCAGCGCGTCGAGCGCTCCGCGGACGAACCCCGGCTGCCAGGAGACCTCGACGACCGCGTCCCACTCCCGGTCCAGCAGCGGCTCGTACGCCGAGGGGTCGCGGCGGTCCGCCGCCACCAGCCGCGCCCCGTCCGCGACGTCCCCGCTCTCGCCGCGCGCGAGGCACGTCACCCGGTGGCCGTGCTCGACCGCCTGCCGCGACAGCTCCCGGCCCACCCACGCTGTTCCGCCCAGCACCAAGATCTCCATGCCGTCACCCAAGCACCCCGAACACCAGCGCGACAGCAAATTCGCCCACAGCAGAGCCCATGGCCGAGCCCGTAGCCGAGTCCTCGTCGGCGGCGGACCTGATCACCCGGCCGACGGCTCCCGTGCCGTGCCGGGGAGGTGGCGCCGGAACCACGCGACGAGCCTTGCGTCCACCTCGCGCGCCAGGGGCAGTTGCGGCGCGGGCTCGATGCCCGGCTCGTCGGCGAGGGGGTGTGCCAGGCCGGGGACCGACAGCAGTTCGGCCCGCTCCCCGAGCGCGTCGGCGAGCTCCGACGCGTCGGCCCGCAGCCCCAGGTGGTCCTCTTCGCCGCTGACGACGAGCAGCGGGGCGCGACCGGCGATCGCGCCCGCCCTGGCGACGAAGTCCACGCTCTCGACGGCCTTCTCGGACTCCGCGTCGTACGGATACTCCCCCGGGAACAGCCCGACGACCGACCGCAGCCGCACAGCCCCGTTCACGATCGCACCGGCGAAGACGGGGATGTCGGTGTCGGCGAGGATCCGCAACGCGACGGCCCCGCCCAGCGAGCCGCCGAGCACCCCGACCGGACCGTCGCCGACCGGCAACTGCTCACGCAGCGACGCCAGCGCGGCCGGGAACTCCCCAGCCGCCTGCCGCACGAACGGGAACAGGAACGACATCAGCACGTCCTCCCGCACCAGCTCCATGACGGCGTCCGTCCTGCCGTCGACCATGCGCGCCCCGCACATCGGCATGCCGAGATGCACCCGCCACGCGGGCAGCCCTTCCATGGGCAGCGCGGCGGCGAACGCGGCGTCCGACCTCGGCGCGTCCAGCATGTGCCAGGTGACGACGAGCGGCGCGGGGCCGTTGCCGACGGGCGGCAGCGCGGTGAAGGGCACGCCCGCGGCCGTACCCGTGATCGGTGAGGACATGGCCGCAACGCTAGAGCCGCCCCGTGCGCCGAGAGGAGATATCTCCATCGGCGAAACGGGGGCTCGACCCCGGGGCTCAGAACGAGCCAAATTGCCCGGGACTGTGGCGGTCTGCCGCACCCAGGCGTAATGATTGAACACTCAACTACCACTCCGGTGAGGAGACCTCACATGAGCATCGCCCTCGTGCGGAACCCGGGTGACGGACCGGACTTCCGCTACTACAAGAACGCGATCGAGCAGGTCGTGACGAGCGCCGAGACGAGCGGCGCCGTCACCGTCATGCGTCTCACCGTGGACCGCGAGGACGCGCCGCCCCTGCACAGCCACAGCCGCGAGGACGAGAGCTGGGTGGTCCTCTCCGGCCGCGTACGGTTCTGGGTCGGTTCGACCTCCCTTGATATGTGCGACGTGTACGACGCCGAGCCTGGCGCCTACGTCTACGGGCCCCGCCTCGTCCCCCACACCTTCCAGACGCTCACGCCCACCGCGGAGCTCCTCGTCATCAACAACCCCGGCGCGGTCGAGGGCTACTTCCGCGCCATCGGCCCGGACGACGCGCGCATCGACTCCGAACACACCGACGTCCTGGGGCAGTACGGGATGGTGCTTCTCGACAGCCCGCCCCCGGACCAGAGTTAGCAGGAGGGGCGCGAGGGCGACCGCTACGCGGGCGCCGCCCCGCTCTGCGCCGCCTTGCGCTGACGCGCGGTCACCCGGGAGCCCGACTCGCGGCGGGCGGCGCGGCGCAGGAGGGGTATCGCCAGGAGGAACCCGAGGACGGCCCAGGCGGTCAGCACCAGCGCGACCATAGGCAGCTCCCAGGAGCCGGCCGCCTCGGCCGTCCGCGCGGAATCCGGCAGCAGCGCCGAACGCAGGCCCTGCGCCATCCACTTGAGCGGGAAGACGGACGCCACCTGCTGGACCGGCACGGGCATCGAGGTGATCGGGAAAACCGATCCCGAGGTGAACAGCAGCGCCATCACCGGCAGCATGAGCAGCGCGAGCGCCTCCCTCGGGTTGGGCAGCACGGCGCCTATGGCCGCACCCAGCGGTACGACGGCGAGCAGCCCGAGCAGGGTGACCCACAGCAGCGTCAGCCAGCCTTCCGGACCACGCGGCAGTGGACCGTCCGCCAGCAGCGAGGTCGCCATGAGCAGCACGGCCAGGCTGCCGACCGCCGTGCCGACCACCAGCAGGCACTTGGCGACGAGATAGGCCGGTATCCCGCCGGGCGTGGCTCGCAGCCGCAGCAGAGTGCCCTCCTCGCGCTCGGTCACCAGCATCTGCGGGAGGCTGACCAGGCCGATCTGGAACAGCAGATAGGCGGCGAGGCCCGCGAGCATCAGATGGGCCAGCGGGACCTGGGTGCCGGGCACCTCGTCGCTCACGTAGGCGACGATGAGCAGCGCGGCGATCACGTTGGCCAGATGGCCGAACATCTCCTTGGGATTGCGCAGCAGCTGCCGCAGCTCGATCCCGCCGCGCAGGAAACCGGCACGCCAGGTGCGGCGGCGCGGACGACCCGAACCGCTCGAACGGCCTGAACCACTCGGACGGCCCGGACAGCCCGGCGCCGTCGCCCCGTCGGTCACTTCCCTCTCATCCGTCGTACGAGTCCCCCTCATGCGGCCCGCACCTCCTCGCTCCTCGCCCCGTCCGTGCCGATGTCCGACCCGTGGCCCGCCCCGTCGTCCGGCCGGTGCACCATGTGCAGGTAGGTGTCCTCCAGCGTCGGGCGGCGGACCTCCAGACCGGCGATCGGGCCGTCCGCGTCCTGGTGGAGGTCCCAGACCAACCGCGAGGGGTCCTCGGTGCGTTCGCGGCGGGACGATCCGTCGTCGGCGGTCCAGCGGACCTCGGCCTGTGCGGCCGCTCCGCGCGCCAGCTCCGACGGGGTGCCGCAGGCCCGGATCCGGCCGCCGACCAGCATGGCGATCCGGTCGGCCAGCCGCTCGGCCTCCGCCAGGTCGTGCGTGGTGAGCAGGACGGTGACCTCCTCCTCGCGGGCCAGCCGCTCGACCAGGACGTGGAACTCGTGCCGCGCCTCCGGGTCGAAGCCCGTCGTCGGCTCGTCCAGGAAGAGGAGTTCGGGGCGGCCGACGATGCCGAGCGCGACGTCCAGCCGTCGCCGCTGCCCGCCGGAGAGCCGGTCCACCTGCTGGCCCGCCTGGTCGGTGAGGCCGACCAGGGTGAGCAGCTCGGCGGGGTCGCGCGGCTCCGGGTAGTACAGGGCGAAGTGCGTCAGCAGCTCGGCGACCCGCCAGCGGCGGTGGTCGCGCCAGGACTGCAGGACCAGGCCGATGCGGGCACGCCAGGCGTCGCCGCCCTGCTGCGGATCCGCGCCCAGGATGCGGACCTCCCCGGCGGAGCGGCGCCGGAAGCCCTCCAGGATCTCGACGGTGGTGGTCTTCCCCGCACCGTTGGGCCCCAGGAGGGCGAAGACCTCGCCGCGGTGGATGTCGAGATCGATGCCGTGGAGGACATGGACGTCGCCGTACGCCATGGTCATGCCGCGTGCATGGATGACGGCTTGGGTGGTGGCTTGGGTGGTGGCTTGGGTGGTGGCGTGGGTGGTGGCGTGCCCGGGCAGTGTCATCGGTCCACCTCCGCGTGGCGCCGGCCCGGTTGCCCCGCGCCCTCGACGATCGCCCGGAGCGCCGCCACATGGCCTTCGAAGGCCGAACGGCCGCGGTCCGTCAGCCGTACCGTCGTGCGCCGCTTGCGGCCGCCGCCCTCCTTGCGGATCTCCAGGTATCCGGCCTCCTCCAGGGTGTGCAGCTGCTTGGAGAGCGCGGAGTCGCTGAGCGAGAGGCTGTCGCGGACGAAGGCGAACTCCGCCCACTCGGTGGGGGCGAGCAGCGCGACCACCGACAGCCGTGTGGCCGGATGGATCAGCTCGTCGAAGCCGGTCGGGGTGCTCATCGGCCCGCCCCCTCGTGCGCGGCCCCGTCACCCGCGGCTCGCTCGCGGTGGCCACGCAGCGAACCGGCCGCCCAGCGGTTCGCCGGGCCGGTGAACAGCAGGAACACGGCCGTCGTGGCAGTGGCCTGAATCAGACTGCCGGACATCGGATCCAGCGGCTCGGCCAGGCTGCCGGACAGCACCGCCGTCCCCGCGGTCACCGACGCTCCCGCGACCAGAGCGGCGGTCGTCCGCCAGTCGTAGCGGGAGCGGTGCAGTCTCATCCGGCTCCGGCGCGCCCAGGACACGGCCAGCACACCGAGCAGCCCGGCATACGCGACAACGACCAGCGCGACGCCCCACGGAGCCAGGTCGAGGCCCAGGCTCGCCAGGAAGATCCACATGATCACGCCCGTGGCGTACGTCGCGCCGGGGTCGGCCGAAGCAGACCTCTCGATCTCGTCGTACACCCTCTCCTGCGGGACCCGGATGCGCTGCAGCGCGCTCCATGCCTGATCGGCATCCACCGATGTGCTCACGAACATCGCCCTCCCCTGACGTGCCGAGGCACGCCAAGCCGGTTCAAGGAGGCAAGCCGCAAGCCCCCTTTCAACTTTCCCACCAGGAAAGCTACACCCGACTTTCCCGCCAGGCAAGTCGAATCCGCCTCACCGGTCAGGATTCGAGAAGCGTCCGCCGCGCCCCCGGCCCTAGCGTGGCGGCATGGGCCTCACCCTTCATGCGAGCTTCCTCCCGCACGACGACGACGATCCCGACGCCTGCCTCGCCTTCTACCGCGACGCCCTCGGCTTCGAGGTACGGAACGACGTCGAGGACTGCGGAATGCGCTGGATCACCGTCGGCCCTCCCGGCCAGCCCGACACCTCGCTCGTCCTGAAACCGCCGGTCGACGGCCCCGGTGTCACCCCCGACGAGCACCGCACGGTCATCGAGATGATGGCGAAGGGCACCTACGCCGGGATCGTCCTGGCCACCACCGACCTCGACGCCGTGCACGCGCGGCTCCTGGCGACGGGCGCCGAGGTCATCCAGGGACCGACGGAGCAGCCGTACGGCGTGCGGGACTGCGCGGCCCGTGACCCGGCGGGGAACCTGGTCCGCATCCAGGAGCTGCGCTGAGCCCGGCCGAGCCCGTTCGACCAAGACCGACAGACGTACGAATCGCATCTGGTTGGATCGAGCCAGGCGATGCCGGTCGATTCCGCGGAAAGCGGCCCGGCACTCACAGATGGAGACGATGAGCATGGCCCCGACGACGGACCCGCGGCAGGACCAGGACGCGCCGCACGCCGCCGACAGCCACGAGGCGATCCGCGTGCACGGCGCGCGCGAGAACAACCTCAAGGACGTCAGCATCGAGATCCCGAAGCGCCGCCTGACGGTGTTCACCGGTGTCTCCGGCTCGGGCAAGAGCTCACTGGTGTTCGACACCGTCGCCGCCGAGTCGCAGCGGCTGATCAACGAGACCTACAGCGCCTTCGTCCAGGGCTTCATGCCGGCCCTGGCCCGCCCCGAGGTCGACGTCCTGGACGGGCTGACGACCGCGATCATCGTGGACCAGGAGCGGATGGGCTCGGACCCCCGTTCCACCGTCGGCACCGCCACCGACGCCAACGCGATGCTGCGCATCCTCTTCAGCCGCCTCGGGGAGCCACACGTCGGCTCGCCCAACGCGTTCTCCTTCAACGTCCCCTCCGTCAAGGCGAGCGGCGCCATCACGGTCGAACGCGGGGACAAGAAGGTGGAGAAGGTCTCCTTCACCCGCACCGGCGGCATGTGCCCGCGCTGCGAGGGCCGTGGCAAGGTCACCGACTTCGATCTGACCGAGCTCTACGACGACTCCAAGTCCCTCTCCGAGGGCGCCCTGACCATCCCCGGCTACGGGGAAAAGGGCTGGAACGTGGTCCTCTACAGCGAGTCCGGCTTCCTCGACCCGGCCAAGCCCATCCGCGACTACTCCGAGAAGGAGCTGCGCGACTTCCTCCACCACGAGCCGACCAAGGTGAAGGTCAGGGGCACCAACCTCACGTACGAGGGGCTGCTCCTGCGCATCCGGAAGTCGTTCCTCGCCAAGGACCGGGAGGCGATGCAGCCGCACATCCGGGCGTTCGTGGACCGCGCGGTGACCTTCACCGACTGCCCCGAGTGCGAGGGGACGCGGCTGAGCGCGGCGGCACGGTCGTCGAAGATCGCCGGGATCTCCATCGCCGACGCCTGCGCGATGCAGCTCAGCGATCTCGCCGCGTGGGTGCGCGGTCTCGCCGAGCCCTCCGTGACGCCGCTGCTCACCGCGCTGGGCGGCACCCTCGACTCGTTCGCGGAGATCGGTCTCGGCTATCTCTCGCTCGACCGGCCCGCGGGCACGCTCTCCGGCGGCGAGGCGCAGCGCGTCAAGATGATCCGCCATCTCGGCTCCTCCCTGACCGACACGACCTACGTCTTCGACGAGCCCACCATCGGCCTGCACCCGCACGACATCCAGCGGATGAACAACCTGCTGCTGCGGCTGCGCGACAAGGGCAACACGGTCCTGGTCGTCGAGCACAAGCCGGAGACGATCGCGATCGCCGACCATGTCGTCGACCTCGGTCCCGGCGCCGGTACGGCGGGCGGCACCGTCTGCTTCGAGGGCACCGTCGAGGGGCTGCGGGGCAGCGGCACCATCACCGGCCGTCATCTCGACGACCGCGCCGCGCTGAAGGAGTCCGTACGGAAGCCCACCGGCGAGCTGCCGGTCCGGGGCGCCTCGGCGCACAACCTGCGCGACGTCGACGTGGACATCCCGCTCGGCGTGCTCTGCGTCGTCACCGGTGTCGCCGGATCGGGCAAGAGCTCACTCGTGCAGGGGTCGCTGGTCCACAGCAGGGCCGCCGAGGAGGCGGGCGTCGTCTCGATCGACCAGGCCGCGATCCGCGGCTCCCGGCGGAGCAACCCGGCGACGTACACGGGGCTGCTCGACCCGATCCGCAAGGCGTTCGCTAAGGCCAACGGCGTGAAGCCGGGGCTGTTCAGCGCCAACTCCGAGGGCGCGTGCCCGAACTGCAACGGCGCGGGCGTCGTCTTCACCGATCTCGCGATGATGGCGAGCGTCTCCACGACCTGCGAGGAGTGCGAGGGGAAGCGTTTCGAGGCCTCCGTGTTGGACCACCACCTCGGCGGCCGCGACATCAGCGAGGTGCTGGCGATGCCGGTGGCCGAGGCCGAGGAGTTCTTCGGCGCGGGCGAGGCCCGTACCCCGGCGGCGCACAAGATCCTCGGCAGGCTCTCCGACGTCGGCCTCGGCTATCTCACCCTCGGCCAGCCGCTCACCACGCTCTCCGGCGGCGAGCGACAGCGGCTGAAGCTGGCGACCCACATGTCCGAGAAGGGCGGGGTCTACGTGCTCGACGAGCCGACCACCGGCCTCCATCTCGCCGACGTCGAGCAGCTCCTCGGCCTGCTCGACCGGCTCGTCGACTCCGGCAAGTCCGTCCTGGTCATCGAGCACCACCAGGCGGTCATGGCGCACGCCGACTGGATCATCGACCTCGGTCCCGGCGCGGGGCACGACGGCGGCCGGATCGTCTTCGAGGGCACTCCGGCGGACCTCGTCGCGGCCCGCTCGACCCTCACGGGCGAGCACCTCGCGGAGTACGTGGGCGCGTGAGGCCCCGGGGGCGCGCGCCGGTGCGCGGGGTGGTCCTGCGATCCTGAACGGATGCCCCCCGCACCGGCGCCGTCCCCCGTACCGGCACCGCTCCCCGAGCCGATCACGGCCGACGCGCCCGCGCCGATCGCCAGCCCGCTCCTCACGCAGTCCTGGCTCGATCTGGCGTTCCTCCACTGGGCCGTGGACCCGGCCGAGGTCGCACCGCTGCTCCCGGAGGGCGCGGCTCCGGACACGCTGCACGGGGTGACGTACGTCGGGCTCGTCGCGTTCCGGATGCACCGCGTCGGCTGGTTCCGGCTGCCGGGCGTCCCGTACCTCGGCACGTTCCCCGAGACGAACGTGCGGCTCTACTCGGTGGACGCGCGGGGGCGGCGCGGCGTCGTCTTCCGCTCGCTCGACGCGTCCCGGCTGATCCCGGTCCTGATGGCGCGCGCCGGATTCGGACTGCCGTACCAGTGGTCGCGCATGGACGTGCGGGCCGAGGGCGATCTCCGCGTCTACACCAGTGCGCGCCGCTGGCCGGGGCCGCGCGGCGCGCACAGCCGCCTCACCGTTCGCGTCGGCGAACGCCTCGACGAGCCCACCGAGCTGGAGCACTTCCTGACGGCCCGCTGGGGCATGCACAACGCCTTCCTCGGCCGCTCCGTCTACCTCCCCAACGCGCATCCGCGCTGGCCGCTGCACCGCGCCGAGCTCCTGGAGTGCGACGAGTCGCTCATCACGGCCGCGGGGCTCGCGATGCCGGAGGGCGCGCCGGTCAGCGTGCTCTACTCCCCCGGCGTGCCCGTGCGCTTCGGCCGCCCGTCCCGCCCGGCGGGCATCCCCACACCCTGAGCCGCGGGGTCCGCGGCGTCACTCCGTACCGCCCTCCGGTCCTCCCTCCGGCCCTCCCTCCGGCACACCGCTGCCCTCGTACGAGCCGAGGCCGTCGATGAGCGCGACGAGTGCGGGGTCGCCCGCGAAGCGCTCGGCGTGGATCTCGCGGATCCGCGCGCCGATCTCCGGGTCCTCGTCGTCGGTGAGGTCCTGGGAGATCATGTTCCGCACGAGCGGCAGGCCGATCCCGTCGACGTGACGGTGGAGCGGGTCGTACATGTACGCCCGGTACGCCGCGATGTCCTTGACCGCGAACAGGGCGCCGTACTCGAAGTCGCCGCCGAAGTCCCGGCCGACCGCCCAGTGTTCGACGGCATCGATCTCGCGGCCCATCCTGCGCAGCGCCCCCAGCGCCTCCTCGACCTTGTCCTGGGGTGCGTCGGGCCGCATGGCGAGACGTATCTGGTGGTAGATCATGCCGGTTTCCCTCCCAAGTCGCGGGTGGCGCACGCTCATTGCGGCACCACGCTCTCGCTTTAGTTATACACCGTAACTGTCACTAGAGGCCATCGCAAGACAGCAGGACAGGGAGTCCCTCACACGCCAAAGCGCCGCCGCCGCGCTCCCGGGAGGAGTCGCGGCAGCGGCGCGTACCGGCTGATGCGGGCGCGAGGGGCGCTACGACCGGTAGGGTCCCCGGCCGAGGTCGCCGGGGCCGATGAGCGGGCGGTCGATGCCGGTCTTGTCGGCGAGGGAGGCGGAGCGCTGGGCGAGGGTGTTCGCCGCGCTGGGCAGGGCCATCCCCGCCTTGCTGCCGACGTGGGAGGCGTTCCGCACGACGTCCTCTCCTCCGTCGTTCGCACATGCGACACCGCTGCCGCCTGCCAGGACGAGTGCGGTGACGACACCGGTGACGGTACGGCGCACGACGGGGCCTCCTGAGCTCGGGAATTCGGTCATGCGCCCACGATCCCCCAGCCGTCCCGCGGCCCCCGGACGACCACGCCGGACTTCACCCCAAGGAGGTCGGACGGCGTCCACCCAGGAAGATCGAAATGCCAATCGGCACAGGTAGCGCTTAGTGTGACGGCCGGTCGTAGAGGTCTTGAACCGCAGGGGAGAGTGTCGTGGTGGGCGGTACCGCAGCGCCGGACGAGCGCAAGGTGCCCTCGGCCGCCGGGTGGCGTAGCGAGCGGTGGGTGCGGTGGTGCCGCGTCCTGGCGGGAGTGCTGACCGTGCTGTGCGTGGTGGTCCTCGTGACCGCGGGCACCGTACGTTCCACGGCCCTGAGCCGTGGCTTCTACCAGGGGGTCCTGGACGACGAACGGGCGTACGACCGGCTGTACGACGAGGTGCTCGTCGACCCGGAGGCGCAGCCGGTGACGCGGAGCCTGCTGGCGCGGCTGCCCGTCCCCGAGTCCGTGATCACCGCCAACCTCAAGACGGTGCTGCCGCCCGCGACCGTGCGCGAGCTGACGGACGAGCAGATCGTCGCGCTCGTCCGCTATCTGCGGGGCGACGCCGACACGCTCAGCCTGTCGGTGGACCTCACACCGCTGATGGCCAATCTGGGCGGTCTCGGCGAGGTGTATCTGAGCAGCCTCGTCTCCGACTCCAAGGGGCGCGGCGAGGCCCAGCTCGACTCGGCGCTCAAGAAGCTCGACTCGGCGCTCGACGACGTCGCCGCCGGGCGCAAGCCCGACCTGCCGAAGGTGGACCTGGGGAAGAAGGACGCCGAGGACGGGGCCAAGTTGCTGCTCTCCGGTGTTCCGGAGAGCGAACGCGCGAAGCTGCGCCCGCAGGTCGAAGGGGCCCTCGCCGAGGGCGACGTGGCCACGGCTCTGGCCGCGGTGGGCCCGCATCTGCCGGGCACCACGGCGGGCAGCGGGGGCGACAAGGCGCGGCGGGACCTGATGAAGATCGCCGACGGCGGCCGGTGGAACGTGGCGGAGGACCTGGAGGCCTCGGGCGCCGACATCGGGGCGCTGAAGTCGGTGCGCGAGGTCACGCAGTTGGTCATGGGCCCCGTGCAGACGTTCGCCGCGGTCGTCGGCCTCGCCTCCGTGGTCTTCCTGTGGCTCTCCGGGCCGCGGCGCAGGACGCGGCGGCTGCGTGACCTCGGCGCGCTGCTCGCCGGGGGCGGTGTGCTGGCGGCGCTCGTGTTCCTGCTGGTGCGGTGGCGGACCGACGCGCTCGTGTGGTCGCCTCCGGCGTCCTGGCCGCCGTCGCTGGCCTCCCTGGTCGGGGACCTGGAGCGGACCGGCGTCCGCTCACTCGCCGACGCCGGACTGCTCGCCGCGCTGGTGCCGCTGGCAGTGGGCCTGCCGATGGCCGCCCTCGCCGTCGTGTGGGAGCGGCGTGCCGTGGGCCGCAGGTTCACGCCGCGTACGCGGCGAGCCCTGCTGACCGCCGTCGGCGCGGTCGTCACCACCATGATCGTCCTTGGTCCTACGCTGCTGCCGACCGTCGCGAAGGGAACGGACCGGGCCTACTGCAACGGCTCGGCCGCGCTCTGCGACGCCCGTTACGACCAGGCCGCGTACCTGGCGACGCACAACTCGATGTCCTCGACCGCCGAGCAGTTCATCAGCCCGCTCCAGGACGCCGACATCACCACCCAGCTCGACAACGGGGCGCGGGCGCTGCTGATCGACACCCACACCTGGGAGCGCCGCGACGAGATCGCCCCGCGGCTGAAGCTCTCCGAGTTCGCCCCGGAGACCCAGCGGCGCATCTCCGGGATCATCGACAAGGCGAGCCCGGCCGAGCCCGGTCTCTGGCTGTGCCACGCGATCTGCCGGGCGGGGGCCGTCCCGTTCGTCGAGTCGCTGCGCGAGATCGGCAAGTGGATGGAGGACCACCCGGACGAGGTGGTCACGCTGATCATCGAGGACGGCGTCAGCGGCAAGCAGACGGCGTCCGCGTTCCGCAAGGCCGGGGTCGAGGATCTGCTGTACACGCCCGACGACGACCCCGGCGCCGAGTGGCCGACCCTGGGCAAGATGGTCGACGAGGACAAACGGCTGGTCGTCTTCGCCGAGCGCGCCGACGGCCCGGCCCCCTGGTACCGCAACTTCTACCGGTACGGGATGGAGACGCCCTTCGCGTTCTCCAACCCCGGCGAGATGAACTGCGAGCCCAACCGGGGCGGCAAGGACAAGAATCTGTTCCTGATGAACCACTTCATCACCCACGGCGGCGGCAGCCGCATCGACGCCGCCGAGGTCAACGACAAGGACTTCGTGCTGAAACGGGCCCGCCGCTGCGCGTCCGAGCGGGGCCACCCGGTGAACTTCGTCGCCGTCGACTTCGCCAACCTCGGTACCGCGCGGGCCGCGGTCGACGCGCTCAACGCCGCGCGTACGTCCTGACCGGTCCCGACCGGCCCTGACCGCCGTACGGGCGATGAGTTTCCCGTACGGCCCGAGTCCGTACGGAGATGGCCGGACAGGCCCCGCGGGCAAGGAGGTTCGGCGTGCGGAAACTGGTGCTGAAGATGAACGTGTCGCTCGACGGGTTCGTCGGTACGGACAGCGGGAGCGTCGACTGGATCTTCCCCAGTCTCAGCGACGACGCGGCGGCGTGGCTGGCCGGGACGACGCTGTGGCAGGCGGGCACGCACATCATGGGGCGGACCGCCTACCTGGGTATGGCGGCCCACTGGCCGACGTCCACGGAGGTGTTCGCCGCCCCGATGAACGAGATCCCCAAGGTCGTCTTCTCCCGCACGCTCCAGGAGGCCGACTGGGCCGGGACGCGGATCGCCGACGGCGACCTCGCGACGGAGATCGCCCGCCTCAAGGAGGAGCCCGGCAAGGACATCCTGGCCCACGGCGGCGCGAGCTTCGCCCGTGCCCTCTCGTCCCTGCGCCTGGTCGACGAGTACCGCCTCATCGTCCACCCCGTGGCCCTCGGCACCGGCCTCCCCCTGTTCGCCGACCACTTGGACCTCACCCTGCTCAGCAGCACCCCGTTCACCGGCGGAACGGCGGCCCACGTCTACCGGCCCGCGTAAAGGAATCCTTGACAAGGCCCCGGTGGTCAGCCGGCGGCGGCCTTGAGCTTCTTCAGGTCGTCCCTCAGCTTGTCCTCCTGCTGGGAGTTGAGGGGGATGAACTGGGTGCCGGCCGTGATCTGGGCGTGGTGTTCGACGAAGTACTCGACGAAGTCCTCGACCTCCGGCCGCTTGAGGGCCTTGGCGGTGGGATAGATGAACAGCGGCCGGGACAGCGGCTTGTACGTGCCGTTCTGGACGCTCGTGACGCTGGGGACGACGCAGCCGTCGCCGCTGTCGATCATGACGGACTTGAGTTCGTTCTCGTTCTCCTCGAAGTAGGAGAAGCCGAAGTAGCCCATTCCGCCCCGGGCGCGGGAGACGCCCCGCACCGTGACGTTGTCGTCCTCCGTCGAGGTGTAGTCGGCGCGGGAGGCCCCCTCCGTGCCGTTGATGGCCTTGGTGAAGTAGTCGAAGGTGCCCGAGTCGGAGCCGGGTCCGTAGAGCTTGAGGGGCACGTCGGGGAACGACGGGTCGACCTGCTTCCAGCTGTGGATCCGGGAGCCGGGCTGCCAGATCTTCTTCAGCTGCCGGGTCGACAGGCAGTCCACCCAGGACGCCCTCTTGTTGACGACCACGGTCAGCGCGTCGTTGGCGACGGAGAACTCCTCGTACTTCACGCCCCGTTCCGCGCACGCGGCGCGCTCCTTGGCCTTGATCAGGCGTGAGGCGTCGGAGATGTCCGCGTGGCCCGAGCAGAGCTTCTTGAAGCCCCCGCCCGTCCCGGACGTCCCCACGGAGACACGGACCTTGGGCTGTTTCTCCGCGTAGAGCTCGGCGGCCGCCTTGGCCAGCGGGGCGACGGTGCTGGAGCCGTCCACCATGACCTTGCCGAGCAGCTCCTTGCCGTCGTCGGTTCCCGCCCCGGCGCTCCAGCAGGCGCTCAGTGTGAAGGTGGCGACAGAGGTCAGTACGGCGGCCCGGACGATTCCGCTCGGCCGCCTGGATGCGTTCACGTTTCTCGTTCCTTGCCCTCGGCCAACAGCAGACGGCCGGTGCGGTACGACAGCCGTGGGAGCCGCTCCCGGCCAGCACCTAGAGCGAAGTGTGGTCACACGAACGCCAGGTGTACGGGCCGTGTCACCGGGGCGAACCGTGGACGTGCGTCTCCGGTCTGTCCGATTTGCCATCGAGCTGAACACGCGTTTAGTCTACTAAACATGCGTTCAACCCCCGAGGACAGGACCACCCGCGCGGTCCTCCGCGACGAATCGCTCCGCCTCTTCGCCGAGAAGGGGCCGGAGAACGTCTCCGTGCGGGAGATCGCCGCCGCCGCCGGGGCCTCCCCCGGCCTGGTGCTGCACCACTTCGGCTCGAAGGACGGGCTCCGCGAAGAGGTGGACCAGTACGTGCTCGACGCGTTCGACCGGATGCTGGGGGCGATCACCGCCGACGGTGCGCGGGACCCCTCCGATCCGGCGGCGGCCGGCCGGTCGCTGGCCGAGGTGATGCTCCAGCACCTGCCGTCGGACTCCCCCATCCCGGCCTACCTCTCCCGGCTGCTGCTGTCCGGCAGCACCTCGGGACGGCAGCTCTTCGTCCGGCTCCACGAGCTGAGCCGGGCGACCCTCGACGCGATGGTGGAGGCTGGGCTCGCCGCACCGGGCCGGGACCCGGCCGTACGCGCGGCGGTCCTCATGGCCAACGACCTGGCCGTGCTGCTCCTGCGGGAGCACCTCACCGCCGTCCTCGACACCGACCCGCTGTCCGCCGAGGGGCTCGCGCGCTGGGGGCCCGAAGTGCTCGCGATCTACTCCGGCGGGCTCACCGCCGCGCCCGCCGCACCCGCCGCACCCGGTACGGACGGTGCGGACGGTGCTCCACACCCGCCCCGGTGACCCACCCGCCCCGCCCCCGAAGGAGGCCCGCCTTGGAGATCATCAAGCGCCCCGACCCGCCCACCGGCATCCGCCGTCTGCTGTTCCGGGCCCCCATCCACCTCTACCGCATGCGCATGGGCTGGCTCTTCGGCGGCCGTCTGCTCCTGCTGAACCACACGGGACGCGTCTCCGGCAAGCGCCGCCAAGTCGTCATCGAGGTCGTCGAGCACGACCGCTCCGACGGCAGCTACGTGGTCTGCTCCGGCTTCGGCCCCAAGGCCGCCTGGTACCGGAACCTCCTCGCCACGCCCCGGACCAGCGTCCAGGTCGGCCTGCGCACCCTCCCCGTCACCGCGCGTCCGCTCGGCACGGACGAAGGCGGCGACTTCATGGCCCGCTACGCGCCCCGTCACCCCCGGGCCGCACGCAAACTCGTCCGCTTCATGGGCTTCTCCGTCGACGGCACGACGGAGGACTACCGCGCGGTCGGACGCCAGCTCCCCTTCGTACGCCTCAGCCCACGCCAGGACCCCGACCTCGGCGCCGGAGGCGGCCATTAGGCTTCCGCCGTGGATCACGACACGAGGCACACGAGGCACACGAGGCAAGAGATACGGATCAGAACGGGTGGCCCGGCCGACGTGCAGGCCGTGGTCGGCATGCTCGACGGCGCCGTGGCCTGGATGAACGCGCGGGGGAACACCGAGCAGTGGGGCACGACGCCGTTCTCGGAGAAGCCCGGCGGGGTGGAGCGCATCGAGCGGTACACGACCGAGCACGAGCCCTTCGTCGCCGAGCTGGACGGCACGCCCGTCGGCTGCCTGGTGCTGGGGCACGGGCCCAGCCCGGAGATGCCGATCGCCGCGCCCGGGGAGCCCGAGCGGTACGTCCGACTGCTGGTCTCCGACCGGGAGTACGCCGGTCGCGGCATCGGCGCCGCCCTCCTCGGCCGGGCGGCGGAGGAGACACGGCGGGCCGGTGTGGAGCTGCTGCGGGTCGACTGCTGGGCGGGCGGCGGGGGCGAACTGGTCGCCTTCTACGAGCGGACGGGCTTCACGGACGTCGCCCGCTTCCTGTACGGCACGTGGCCGGGCGCTGTCCTGGAGCGGCGCCTCACCTGACGGCTACGGCAGACGGCCGATGCCGCCGTACCAGGAGACCTCGGCGTGCGACGGACGTTCGGACTCGGGAACGGTCGCGCGCCAGTCGGAGACGACCTGGACGCCGGGCTCGACGAGCTCGAACCCCTCGAAGAACCCGGTGAAGGCCGCGCGGTCGCGGAGGGTCAGCGGAACGCCCTGGGCCCGGTAGGCCGTCTGGACACCGAGCGCGGTCTCGGGCGAGATCTCGGCCGTCGAGTGCGAGAGGACGAGCACGCTGCCGGGGGCGACGGCCTCGCGCAGCCGCGCGACCAGCCCGCGCGGGTCCTCCTCGTCGGAGACGAAGTGCAGGACCGCCACCGCGAGGAGGGCCACGGGCTCGCGGAAGTCGATGAGTTCCCGCGTCCCGGCGTGCTCGACGATCGCGCGGGGGTCCCGGATGTCGCCGCGGATCACGGTCGTCCGCGCGTCGGCGGCGAGCAGCGCGTGCCCGTGGGCCAGGACGAGCGGGTCGTTGTCGACGTACACGACGCGGGCGTCCGGGACGTGGCGCCGCGCGACCTGGTGCACGTTCTGGGCGGTCGGCAGGCCGGAGCCGATGTCGAGGAACTGGCGGATGCCGGTCTCCTCGACCACGTGGCGCACGGCGCGGCCGAGGAAGGCGCGGTTCTCCCGCGCCGCGGTGCCCAGCGTCGGGAACGCCGCGACCGCCGCGTCCGCGGCCTCCCGGTCGGCGGCGAAGTTGTCGTGGCCCCCGAGGAGGTAGTCGTACATGCGTGCCGAGTGCGCCTCGCCCGCCCGTATCCCCTCGCCCCCGGCCTCGTACAGCCGGGCCACCTCGTCACCGGCGTGCGCCATGATCCCTCCCCAACTCGCGGATCTCGCCTCGCGGATCTCGCACGGTAGATGACCCTCCCCGGCCCGTGGAAGCCCGCCGCAGCGCCGTGCCAGTGCGCGGTGCGTGGCGTGTGCGCGGCCGCTGCCACTCTCCTTCCCGCACGACCACGAAGGAGAAGTGATGACCTACGCGTTCCAGGCCGAGGGCCTGGTCAAGCGGTTCGGCGCGACGACCGCGCTGGACGGGATCAGCCTCGCGGCCCGGCAGGGCACCGTGCTCGGCGTGCTCGGTCCCAACGGCGCGGGCAAGACCACCGCCGTCCGCATCCTCGCCACCCTGCTGCGGCCCGACGCGGGCCGCGCGACGGTCGGCGGGCTCGACGTCGTCCAGGACGCCGAGGCGGTGCGCCGGACGATCGGGCTCACCGGCCAGTACGCCTCGGTGGACGAGGACCTGACGGGCACGGAGAACCTCGTGCTCATCGGGCAGCTCCTCGACCTGCGTACGGCCGCGGCGCGCTCCCGGGCGCGCGAGCTGCTGGCGCACTTCGAGCTGACCGAGGCCGCGGGGCGGCAGGCGAAGACGTACTCGGGCGGCATGCGGCGCCGCCTCGACCTGGCCGCCTCCCTGGTGGGCAGGCCGGACGTCGTCTATCTCGACGAGCCCACCACGGGCCTGGACCCGGTGCGCCGCGAGGACATGTGGGGCATCGTCCGCTCGCTCGTCGCGGACGGGGCGACGGTGCTGCTCACCACCCAGTACCTGGAGGAGGCCGACGCGCTCGCCGACGAGATCTCCGTCATCGACCGGGGCCGCGTCATCGCCCACGGCACCCCGGCGGAGCTGAAGCAGCGGGTCGGCGGCCGCCATCTGGAGCTGCGGCCGCTGGACGCCGGGACGCTGGCCCCCGCGGCCGGGATCCTCTCCGCGGCCACCGGGCACGAGCCGGAGTCGCCGGGGCGCGGGGTCCTCACGGTCCCGGTCGAGGACGACGGGGTGCTGGGCACGGTCGTACGGCGGCTGGAGGAGGAGGGGATCGCGGTCGCGGAGCTGGCGCTGCGGCTGCCCGACCTGGACGACGTGTTCTTCACGCTGACCGGCCACGGGGCCGCGCAGGAACAGAAGAAGGACCAGGAGAAGGGGGAGGCGGCCTGATGACGAGCACGCTGACGGTTCCGGAACGGACGAGGCCACCGCGCCGGGCGGACGGACGGCGTCCGTTCCCGCTGGCCCGGCACAGCGTCGCGCTGGCGCGGCGCAGCCTGACGAAGACCCTGCGCACGCCCGAACAGTTGCTGGACGTGACCATGCAGCCCGTGCTGTTCATCGTCATGTTCGTCTATCTGCTGGGCGGCGCGGTGGCCGGGTCGACGCACGCCTACCTCCAGTTCCTGCTGCCGGGGCTGATGGTGATGAACGTACTGTTCGCCTCCGTGCAGACGGGGATCAACCTCAACGACGACATCAAGAAGGGCGTCTTCGACCGCTTCCGGTCCATGCCCATCGCCCGCTCGGCGCCGCTGATCGGCTCGGTGCTCGGCGACGTCATCCGGTTCGTGGTGACGATCGTGGTGCAGCTCGGCTTCGGCTACGCGGTCGGCTTCCGGATCGGCACCGACCCGCTCTCCGCGCTGGCCGCCTGTCTGCTGGTGATGGCCTTCGCGTTCTGTCTGAGCTGGGTGTTCGTGCTCATCGGCATGCTGGTGCGGGAGCCGGGCGCGGTCCAGGGCATCGGGTTCATGGCCCTGTTCCCGCTGACGTTCGGCACCAACGTCCTCGTACCGGCCGACACCCTCCCCGGCTGGCTGCACGCCTGGGTCGACGTCAATCCGGTGACCCAGGCCATGGAGGCGTCGCGCGGCCTGATGGTCGAAGGCCCGGTCGCCGCCCCGGTCCTGGCCACGGCGCTCTGGGGCGCGGGCATCCTCGCCGTCGCCTTCCCCCTGGCGGTACGGGCCTACCGGCGCCGCGCCTGACCGGCACCGGGGCCGGGGACGGGCCCGCCGGACGGCGTGCCGCCCCGGGTCCCGGCCGCCGGGCCGCTCTTGGCCGCCGGGCCGCTCCCGGCCGCCGCGTGGAGCAGGGCGAGCGCCTCCGGCTGGGTGCGTGCCGCGCCGCGGGCGTGGGCCGGTGCGAAAGCGTCGCCCAGCGCGCGGCGCAGCCGCGCGGTGAGCCGTTCCGCGTCGGGCTGCGCGACGCCGCCGACGCCACGGACGACATCGGCGGCGCCGAGCAGCTCCGCCGCGTACGCCGTCTCGCCGCGGTGCGCGGCGAGGTCGGCGAGCCCGACGCCGACGAGTGCGGCGATCGGCATGTCCCGGGCGCGGCCGACCGCCTCGGTGGCCGCCGCCAGTTGGCGTGCGGCCGCGTCGAGGTCGCCGCGGGCGCACTCCAGGTGGCCCATGCCCGTGTGGAGGAGGGCGCTGAGCTGCGGTACGGCCTGCGGCACCATGCCGGGGCCCTCGCGCCAGGTGCTCAGCGCCTCCTCGTACCACCGGGCCGCCGCCGGGATGTCGCCCTCGCGGCGGGCGATGTCGCCGAGGGCGCCCCGGCAGATGACGACCACGTGCGGAACGCCCTCCCGCAGGGCCGCGCGCAGCAGGTCCGTCAGCTCGGCACGGGCGGCGCCCGTACAGCCCGCGCGGGCGTCGAGCTCGGCGAGGCGTACGCGCAGCTGGCCGATGTCGTTCCGGGCCCGCAGCTCGCGCATCAGCCGCAGCGCCTCCTCCAGCGCGGCGCGGGACTCCTCGATCTCGCCGGTCAGCGCCTGGTACTCACCGAGCTGCGTCAGGCTCATCGCGAGCCCCCACCGGTCGCCGACGGACCGGAACCCGTCGGCCGCCGCGTCCAGGTCCTCCCGGAGCCCGGCGGCGTACCCCTTGTTCTCGCGGAATGCGGCGCGCATCAGCCGGAGCATCGCGCGGGTCCAGGGGTCCGGGTGGTCCAGCCTGGCCTCGATCAGCGCGATGCCGGTGTCGTCGTCCTCCGTGAACATCGCGACGCCCGGCTCCAGCGCCGCCAGCAGCGCGTGCCCGCCGTCCGCCGCCACCTGGGCCGCGAGCCCCATCAGCTCCTCGCCGGGGGCGGCGAGTTGCTCGACGCGGCCCGACGAGGCGCTGTTGATCATGTAGAAGGCGAGGGCGACGGCGCGCAGCTCCGCCGAGGACGGGCCGGGCACCTCCAGCACGAGCCGCAGCCACTCGGCGGCCTCGGCGTGGTGGCCGAGGATGCTCCAGTACATGCCGAGCGAGGCGCCCGTACGGACCGCGACGGCGGCGTCCCGGGTCTCGACCGCCCAGCGCAGGCCGGCGAGCAGATTGTCGTGCTCGGCGTCCAGCAGCGCGATCCACCGCAGCTGCCCGTGCGCCCGCAGGTGCGGGTCGGCGGCCTCGGCCAGCTCCACGAAGTACGCCGCGTGGGCGGCGCGGGCCTCGTCCAGCGCCCCGGCGCGCGCCAGCCGTTCCTGGCCGAACTCGCGGATCGTCTCCAGCATCCGGTAGCGCGGCCCGTCCTCGGCGGCGATGTGCAGCAGCGACTTGTCCGCCAGCGCCGCCAGCAGGTCGAGCGCCGCCGTCTCGTCCATGCCGCAGACTCCGGCCACGGCGGCGGGGGTAGCGCCGCCGGGGAACACGGACAGCCGTTCGGCCAGGCGCCGTTCCTCCTCGTCGAGCAGCTCCCAGCTCCAGGCGACCACGGCCTCCAGCGTGCGGTGGCGGGGCAGCGCGGTGCGCGATCCGGTGGTCAGCAGCCGGAAGCGGTCGTCCAGGCGGGCGGCGACCGCGCCGAGCGGCAGCGAACGCAGCCGGGCCGCGGCCAGTTCGATCGCCAGCGGCAGCCCGTCGAGGCGACGGCAGATCTCGGCCACGGCCGTCGCGTTCGCGGACGTCACGGCGAAGCCGGGGCTGGCCGCGCGCGCCCGGTCGGCGAAGAGGCGCACCGCCGGGGAGTCGTGCGGGTCGGAGGAGCCGCGGTCGTCGTGGGAGTCGCGGGAGTCCGGCGCGGCGTCGGCGGCGTCGGCGGCGTTCGGCGGGAGGCCGAGCGGCGGCACGGGGCACAGTGCCTCGCCCGCGATGCCCAGCGGCTCCCGGCTGGTGGCGATCACCCGTAGCAGGGGACAGCGGCCGAGCAGCTGCTCGGCGACGTGCGCGGCGGCCGCGACGACGTGCTCGCAGTTGTCGAGGACCAGGACGGCGGGCGCGGCGGCCAGTGTGTCGGCGACCCGGGTCAGCACGTCCTGGGGCGCCTGATGACGGAGGTCCACGACGGCGGACTGCCGGGCACCGAGGGCGCCGAGCACGGCGAGGGGCACGTCGTCGGCGCCGGTGACGGGGGCCAGTTCGGCGAGCCATACGCCGCCGGGCAGGTCGTCCGTCACAGAGCCGGCCTCAGTTCGAGCTTCGGGGTGGGCGAGCAGGCTCGTCGCCACGGTCGTCGCCAGCCGGGTCTTCCCCGCTCCGCCCGGCCCGGTGAGCGTGACGAGGCGGGCGCCCGTCAACAGTTCGCGCACCCGGCGCAGTTCGCCGTCCCGCCCGACGAAGCTGGTGAGCGGGGCCCGCAGATTGGTGGGGGTCTCGTCCGGGGCGGGCGCCGCGCTCTCCTTCCGACCGCTCGTACCGCCCTCGCCGCGCAGGACGGCCAGGTGCGCGGCGCGCAGTTCGGCGGAGGGGTCCATGCCGAGTTCACCGGCGAGCCGGGCGCGGAACTCCTCGTACGCCGTCAGCGCCTCCGGCTGCCGTCCCGCCGCGTCGAGGGCTCTGACGAGCAGGACGCGCGGGCGTTCGCGCAGCGGGTGGGCCTCGGTCAGCGCCTCCAGCCCCGGAACGGTCTCCGCCGCCCGGCCCGCGGCGAGCCCCGCCTCCAGCCGGTCCGTGACGGCCTCGACGCGCAGCTCCTCCAGCCGGTGCGCGGGCCCCTCGGCGAACGGCGCGCGGGCGACGTCCACCAGCGCCTCCCCGCGCCAGAGCGCGAGCGCGTCGTCGAGCAGGCGTCCTGCGGCGGCGGGGTCACCGGAGCGGAGCGCCCGGCCGCCCTCGCTGGCCAGGTGTTCGAAGCGCACCGCGTCGACCGTGTCGGGCGGTACGGCCAGACGGTACCCGGCGGGTCCCCCGTACTCGACGACTTCCGGCCGCCCGAGCGCGCGGCGCAGCCGGGAGACCAGCGACTGGAGGGCGTTCCCCAGGTCGGCGGGCGGCTCGCCCTCCCACAGCCCGTCCGCGAGCGCGCCGGTGGCGACGTACCGGCCGGGGTCGAGCGCGAGCCGGATCAGCAGCGCGCGGAGCCTGCTCCCCGCGACCGCGACCGGCGTCCCGCCGTCCGAGACCTCCAGCGGACCGAGAACACCTATGCGCACGCCGCCAGCGTCTCACAGCCCCGGCGACGGGCCCCGCGGTGTGCGGGCCCGCCTACGTCTGGGCGTATCCGCCGTCGGCGAAGAACTCCGCGCCGTTGACGTAGCTCGACGCGTCCGAGGCGAGGAACGTCGTCACCGCCGCGATCTCCTCGGGCTCGGCGAGACGGCCCAGGGGAACGCCCTCTTCGGCCTGCTCCAGCACCTCGGCCGGGATCAGCTCCAGCAGCCCCGGGGTGCGCGTCCCGCCCGGCGACACGACGTTGACCCGGAAGCCGCGTGCGCGCGAGCTGAGGGCCCAGCCGCGGGCAAGACTGCGCACCGCCGCCTTCGACGCCGCGTAGACCTCGAGCCCGGGGTCGGGCCGCGTCGCGGCGGTCGAGCCCGTCAGGATCACCGAGGCACCGGCGTTCAGGTGCGGCAGCGCCTGCTGGAACGTGAAGACCGTTCCCTTGACGTTGGTGGCGAACACGGAGTCGATCACCTCCTCCGTCACCTCGCCGAACGGAGCCGCGGTGCCGACGCCGGCGTTCGCGACCAGCACATCGACCCCACCGGCCTGTTCGCGCACGGCCTGGTAGAACGCGTCGAGCTCCGCGGGCACCGAGACGTCGCACACCACGCCGGTCACGCCGTCGCCGAGTTCGCCGAGTTCGGCGACCGCGGCGTCCAGCGCGTCCTTGCGGCGACCGGTGAGGAACACCTGGGCGCCTTCCTCACGGAACGCGCGTGCCGTCGCGAAACCGATGCCGGTACTGCCTCCGGTGATCACCGCGACCTTGCCTGCCAAGACGGCCATGCCGCCCTCCTCAAGGATTATGGACCGTTGAGTCAATAACAATCCTCGATATGGACCGTGCAGTCAAGAACGAGGTCAGGGAGGGGCGACCGCGCAACATGAAGGCACGCCTGACGGGGCTGGCCGCTACCGGGGCGTGAGAGCGGGCAGGAGTCGCGCCAGGGCGGACCGCGCCGCCGCGGCGAGGGTGTCGACGTCCACGCCGGTGCGCCCGAGCGCGATGAGGCCGAGCTGGGTGACGAGAGCGGCACGGGCGGTCTCGGCGGGGTCCGCGTCGGAGGCGAGGTCGCCCTCGCGCCGGGCCCGCTCCAGCGCCTCGGTGAGGACGGCGGTGATCGCGTCATAGCTACGGCGGGCCTCGGCGGCCACTTCCGGAGTGCTGGTGGCGAGTTCGGCGTTGCTGTTGGCCAGCAGGCAGCCCCGGCGCGCGACCGCCCCGGTGGGGTCGGCGGCCGGGCCGAGCACGAACTCGCGCACCAGGTCGGCCCCGCGCGCCGCGGACTCCAGGCGCTCACGCAGCGCCAGCAGATTCGCGTCGTCGTATGCGCGCAGCACCCGCAGGAACAGGTGGTGTTTGTCCCCGAACGCGCCGTACAGACTGCCCTTGCCGAGCCCGCTGACGCGCAGCAGGTCCTCCAGGGACGTCGCCGCGTAGCCCTTGTCCCAGAACTCGTCGCGGACAGCGAGAATCACACGATCTTCGTCGAATTTACGAGGCCGGGCCATGCCCTCATCGTACCGATTCTGGACCGCACGGGCCATAACGAGTCCGCGCGCGAGGGCAGCAGGTCGCCGAAGCCAGAACACCTCCGCCGCGCTCCGCCGGGCGGCCTCCCCTGCCGTCCCGATGTCGCCCCGTGGAGCCGTCTGTCAGAGCAGTGGGCTCGATCCGTCGCTGCCGTCACTACTCGCGACGGGCGCGGAGCCGGGGCCCGGCGACCGCGCTACCTTCGACCTATCACGCACAACGGGGTACGGGGGCAGGGATGTTGAGCGAGACGCTGATCACGTTGGCCGCGTCGGGGGGCACTGCGGTGGTGCAGGCCGCGGGGACCGACGCGTGGAGCAGTTTCCGGCAGGCAGTCGCCCGCTGGTTCGGTCTGGGGGACGCGGCGCGTGAGCGCGCCGAACTTGAGCGCCTGGACCGTACGGCCGGTGAAGTCGAGGTGGCCGGTGACGACAGCGAACGAGTGACGAGCCGCCAGGAAGCGGCGTGGCAGGCCCGGTTCGAGATGGTGCTGGAGAGCCAGGACGCGTCCGGTCAGGAGCGCATGGCGGACGCCCTGCGGTCGCTGCTGTCCGAGCACGCGCCCGCGTCACGCGGCGGGGTGGCGTCGGCGAGCGGCAGCGGACAGGCCGTCGGTGGCAACGTGACGCTGCGGGCCGATCTCGGTTCAGTCGCCGCTTTGCGGGTGAGGGACGTGCACCTGGGCAGCCCTTCGCAGCCGGGTACGGAGCAGGGGCGCCCGTAGCCGGAGCCACCCGGTCGCCGTCCGGTCCGGCGCGGCAGGCACCGGGTGTCGCCCCGTTCGGCAGCGTCACGGCCGAACGCATCGATTCGGTGAACCAGTACGTCGCCCTCCGGGATCCGGTGTCCTGGCCCCATCAGGTCGGCACACTGCCCAGGCAGGCGGCCTGTTTTCAGCATCGCGCCGCGGTGGATGCCCTCAATATTGCCCTTGCCCAAGACGAGCCGCTGGTGCTGATCGGAGCCGGTGGCATGGGCAAGACTCAATTGGCAGCGCATCACGCGCGTACGGCCTGGCAGATGCGGGCGGTCGATCTGCTGGTGTGGGTGACGGCCGCCAGCCGGGAATCGATCTTGACCACGTACGCCCAGGCCGGTATCGATGTGGCCGACGCCGACCCGGACCACCCCGGTCAGGCGGTTGCCCGGTTCCTGAACTGGGCGGAGTCGACGAACAAGCGGTGGCTGGTCGTGCTCGACGACGTGGCCGACCCCGCTGACCTACGTGCTCTCTGGCCCCCGCAGCTCCCGCAGGGCCGTACGGTGATCACCACGCGCCGACGTGACGCGGCCTTCAGCGGGAGCCGGATCGACGTCGGGGTCTTCACCCCGGCGGAGGCCGCCGCGTACCTGGGCGTGAAGCTCGCCCCTCACCGCCGTCAGGAAGATCCCGAGGAGATCGCCGGGCTCGCTGCGGACCTGGGCCACCTTCCCCTGGCGCTCGCGCAGGTCTCGGCGTACCTCATCGATCTGGGTCTGGACTGCGCCGCCTACCGTGCCCGGTTCGCCAGCCGGCACCGCACGCTGTCCGATCTGTTCCCGGAATCCGGTGAACTCCCCGACGACCATCACGAAACCGTGGGCACCACCTGGTCCCTGTCGCTCGACCACGCCGACCGGATCCGCCCCCAGGGGCTGTCCCGCCCCCTGCTGCACCTGGTGAGCGTCCTCGATCCCGACGGCATCCCTTCCGCCGTGCTGACCAGCCCTCCGGCACTGGCCTATCTGAGCGAATGCCGCGCCCTCGACACCCCTCAGTTCCAGGGCGAGGTCAGCGCCGAGATCGCCATCGACGCGCTGCGTGCCCTGCACCGCCTGAGCCTGGCCACGCACACCCCGGAAACCCCGCAGCACGCGGTGCGTGCCCACCCCCTGATCCAACGCGTCACCCGGGAAAGCCTGCCCCGGAGTCAGAGCCATCGGCTCGTCCGTACCGCCGCTGACGCGCTCGTGTCGGCCTGGCCCGAGGTGGAACGGGACACCGACCTCGCGCAGGTTCTGCGGTCCAACACGGACGCCCTGGCGCGCCATGCCCACGAGGCCCTGTTCAGGCCACAGGTTCACGAGGTGCTCTTCCGTTCCGGCGACAGCCTCGGCCGCGCCGGTCGCCTGAGCGCCGCCGTCGACCACTTCACCCTTCTCGCCGAGGACGCCCGGCAGTTCCTCGGCCCGGATCATCGCGATGCCCTGCTCGCCCGCTGGTATCGCGCCTCCTGGCAGGGAGAGGCGGGTGACGCGCAGGGCGCGGGGCAGGCCTTGGCCACCTTGTTGTCCGACGAGGAACGAGTGTTGGGCAAGGACGATACGGACACTCTCGCCACCCGGCAGTGCCTCGCCCGCTTCCGTGGGGAGGCGGGGGACGCGGCGGGCGCTGTGGCCGCCTTGACCTCGCTCATGAACGACCAGGAACCGGGCATGGGTCCGGATCACCCCGTCGCCCTCACACTCCGCCACAATCTCGCTCATTTCCGTGGGGAGGCCGGCGACACGACAGGAGCGGTCAGCGCCCTTACGGGGCTGCTCGCGGACCGGACACGTGTCCTGGGACCGGACCACCCCGACACCTTCTCCACGCGCCGCATGCTCGCCCACTGGAAGGGCAGAGCCGGAGACCCGGCCGCCGCTGTCGGCGGCTACCGCACGCTGCTGGCCGACGAGGAGCGAGTGCTGGGCCCGTACCACCCGAACACCCTGGACACACGGAATCAACTGGCCCGCTGGCGCGGCGAGGCCGGAGACCGGCAGGGAGCCGCCGCGGCCTCCGCCGAGTTGCTGGAGTCCGTACAGCACGCGCTGGGCCCGGATCACCCCTACACCCTGTCCACACGGCTCAGCCTGGCTCGCTGGCGAGGGGAGGCAGGAGACCCGGCCGCGGCGGTCGCCGCCCTCGTCGAACTGCTGGCACCGATGCGAAGGGTGCTGGGGCAGGACCACCCCGACACGCTTGCCACACGTGGACAGCTGGCCAGGTTCCGCGGCAAGTCAGGGGACGCCCCCGGCGCCGTCGGTGACTACGCCGCACTCCTGGCGGACCGGCAGCGCGTCCTGGGCCCGGATCACTACCACACCCTCATCACCCGGCAGTACCTCGCGCGCTGGCGCGGGGAAGCAGGGGACGCAGCCGGCGCCGCGGCAGCCCTGGAAGAGCTTCTGGAGGACCAGGAGCGCGTGCTGGGCTTCTCTCACCCCCACACCGTCCTGACCCGGGAACATCACACCGGCTGGGCGGCGAAGGCCAGGAGCGCGTAAGCGTCTGGTCCACCGATACGGGCCGTGGGCGTCCGGAACCGCTCGGCTAGTCGGTGTCGAAGAGACGGCGGCTCAGGTGGTGCCAGGTGGTGAGGCCGGGGAGGTGGTCGGCCGCTTCGGGGCCCCAGGTGCCGGGGGCGTACGGGAGGGGGCGGTCGGCGGGGTCCAGTACGGGTTCGACGACGCGCCAGCACTCCAGGACCGTCGGGTAGAAGGCGAAGTATTCGGGGTTGCCCGCGATGGCGCCGTCGAGGATGTTCTCGTACGGGAGTTCCTGGCGGCCCAGTACGCGTGCGAAGTCGACGCCGATGGGGACGGGAACCGGGGCCGTGCCCCGGTCGGGCTTGCGGAGCGTCAGGTCGGCCCTGATGCCGGTGTCGCCGTCGATGCGGAAGCGGATGAGGTTGGGCGGGGTCTGCGTGTTCGCGTCGCCGAAGAGTTCCAGGGGCGGTTTGCGCAGCTCCACGACGACCTCGGTGGCGGAGACGGCCAGGGACTTGCCGCTGCGGAGGTGGAAGGGGACGCCCGACCAGCGCCAGTTGTCGACGAAGAGGCGGGTGGCGAAGTACGTCTCGGTGGTGGAGCCGGGGGCCACGCCCTCGACGTCCTGGTAGCCCTCGTACTGGCCGCGCACGGTGTCCGCGGGGTCGATGGTGCGGGTCGCGTGCAGGACGCGCCACTTCTCCAGGGCCTGGGCGCGGGCGTTGGTGACGCTGGGCGGGTCCATGGCGAGGTAGGCGAGGACCTGGAGGAGATGGTTCTGGACGACGTCGCGCACGCAGCCGACGGTGTCGTAGAACGAGCCGCGGTCGGCGACGTCGAAGTCCTCGGTGAGGGAGATCTGCACGTTGTCCACGTACGTGCGGTGCCAGATCGGCGCGAGCAGGGTGTTGGCGAACCGGGCCACCATCAGGCCCTCGACGGCCTCGGAGCCGAGGAAGTGGTCGACGCGCAGGAGGTGGGTCTCGTCGAAGGAGGCGCTCAGTTCCTTCTGCAGCTCGCGCGCCGAGGCGGGGTCGTGGCCGAAGGGCTTCTCCACCACGAGCCGGGAGTCGCGGTTGAGCCCCGCCCTGGCGAGCGCGGCGGCGACGGTGGTGAACAGGGAGGGCGGGATCGCCAGGTAGTGGGTGAGGAAGCCGAGGTGCGCGACGGCCTCGCGGAGCCGTTCGAACGTGGCGTCGTCGGTGAAGTCCCCGGTGACGATCGACAGTTTGGCGGCGAGCCGGGAGAAGACCGCCTCGTCGATGCCGGTGCCCGTGGCGGCGACCGCCTCGCGGGCGTGGCGGCGCAGCGCGTCGTCGTCCCAGTCTCCGGCGGCCACGCCGATGACGGGGACGGTCAGCTTCCCCGACTCGGTGAGCCGGTAGAGCGCGGGCAGCAGCATCTTCCTGGCGAGGTCGCCGGTGATGCCGAACAGCACCAGGGCGTCGGCGCGTTCGAGGTCGCCGAGGTCGAGGGGCGTGTCGGACGTGCCGTTCATCGCGCGCTCCCGTGGGTGGAGGGGGTCTCGTGCTCCGGCCCTGACCCGTGGACCGCGCGCGTCCCGAAGCGGGACTGGAGGGCCTCTTCGATCTGTTCGGGGTCGCGGCCGCGGGTCTCGGGGAGGTAGCGGCCGACGAAGAAGAAGGCGAAGAGGCAGATCCC
This sequence comes from Streptomyces sp. NPDC048172, assembly GCF_043202595.1. Lineage (NCBI taxonomy): Bacteria > Bacillati > Actinomycetota > Actinomycetes > Kitasatosporales > Streptomycetaceae > Streptomyces > Streptomyces sp. NPDC048172. The sequence continues at coordinate 858,459 of NZ_JBIDAT010000003.1, read as the reverse complement.
CGCGAAGATCCAGAACGTCTCGCCCTGGCCGATGAGATGGGCCAGGGGCAGGAAGGCGAGGCTGACGACGAAGTTGGCGATCCAGTTGACGGCCGTGGACAGGCTCGACCCCTCGGCGCGTACGGACGGCGGGAAGATCTCGCCGATCAGCGTCCAGAACACCGGCCCGAGGCCGCCCGCGAACGCGGCGATGTAGATCACCATGAACAGCAGCGTGAGCACCGAGTTCATGCCGGTGACGAACGCCAGCCCCAGCAGGAAGATCGAGACGGTCATCAGGGCCAGCGAGACGAGGACCATGGGGCGGCGCCCCGCGCGGTCGACGAGCCGGATCGCGACCAGCGTCATGACGAGGTTGATCACGCCGATGGCGAGCGAGTAGAAGATGGAGTTCGAGGCGTTGAGGCCGGTCTGCTGGATGATGGTCGGCGCGTAGTAGATGATCGTGTTGATGCCGCCGAACTGCTGGACGGCGGCCAGGACGAGGCCGACGATCAGCGCGGGCCGTACGTCGGGCGTCAGCAGCCGCCTTACGCCCTTACCGGCTGGGGCCTCGTCCTTCGCCGCCTCCGCCTCATTCGCCGCCTTCGCCTCCTTCTCGCGCGCGGCCTCGATGCGGCGCCGGGCGCGTGCGAGCAGTTCGTCGGCGGTGGCCTCGTTGGTGACGGACGCGATGTCCCGGCGCGCCTCGTCGGCCCGGCCGTGGGTGATCAGCCACTGCGGCGACTCGGGCAGCACCCACAGCGAGGCGACGACCAGGGCCACCGCCGGGAGCGCGCCGACGGCGAACATGGCCCGCCACATCTCGCTGCTCGCGAAGGCGAGGTTGACGAGGTACGCGACGAGGATGCCGACGGTGATCATCATCTGGTTGAGGGTGAGCAGCCGCCCGCGGATGCGCGTCGGGGAGATCTCCGACAGATACACGGGGACGGTCGCCGAGGCGGTCCCGACTGCCAGGCCGAGCACCACCCGGCCGAGCATCAGCACCACGTAGCCGTTCGCGAACGTGACGACGACCGTCCCCACGAGGAAGACCACCCCGACCAGGCCCAGGGTCCCGCGCCGCCCCATCCGCTCCGACAGGCCGCCGGCCCCGGTGGCGCCGACGACCGCGCCGATGAGCAGCACGCTGACCACGCTGCCCTGCTCGAAGGCGTTCAGATCGAAGTCCTGCTTGACGTAGAGGAGCGCGCCGGAGACGACGCCCGTGTCGAAGCCGAACAGAAATCCGCCTACGGCGATCAGGCCCGCCCACAGGGAGATCTTCCGCAGCCCTTCGGGCGGCACCTCTGTCAGCGGCCCTTGAGTGCCCGGTTCCCTGGAGAAGCCCTGAACCATGTCACGTCCTCAGCTGGTGACGGCCTGTGCGGCCATCGTCGCCACTTCTGGACGTTTCAGATACAAATGGGGGCAATCGAGTGATGTCCCGACGCGGCTCGGCCCGCGCGGCGCGGCAGGCTCAGCCGACGAGGGCCAGCACCAGCGCCACGCAGCCGCCCACCGCGGCGAGCCCGGCCGCGACGCCGAAGCCCGCCACCCGGGTGTTCTCACCGCGCAGCAGCTCCGCCTCGGACTTGACGGACATCACGAAGACGCCCCCTTCGGCCGGGGCCGTGACCGCCAGGCGGCCGTCCGCGTCGGCGGCCTCGCCATGGACGTAGAACCGGCTCCCCGGGCGCACGATCCACTCCTCGCGCTGGAAGCCGATCGTGCCCTCACGGCGCCCGAGGTCCAGGCTCACCGGGCCGATGCGGAGCCGCCCGCCCCCGCCGCCCTGGTGGGGGTCGAAGCGGTCCAGCACCTTCTCGGCGCCGACGACCTCGGCGCCGCCCGGCCGCACGACCGTCCTGCCCGTGGCGTCCTGGACGAAGAACGCGGTGGGGCTGGAGTGCTCGGACATCGTCTCGGTACGGGTCCTGCGCCGCCGGTTGCCCTTGCCGTCCCGGTAGGTCTCCTCGTACTTGCGCGTGATCCGGTGCCGGTGCCACACGCACTCCAGGCCCTCCAGCTCGGAGCGGAGCGCGCCGTTCTTGTGCGGGGCCGCCTGGCCGGTCAGCTCGCAGCGGTAGCGGAAGTAACCGGCGCTGCCCGCCTCCACGGCCGCCGTGCGCAGCGCGCGCAGCTCCGCCGCCGACACCGCCTCCGTGCTCTCCATGGCCCGCGCCCGCAGGTGCGCGGCCCGCGCCAGGTACGCGCACCCCACCGCCACGACCAGCGCGAACAGCCCGATCCAGAGCACCCCGTGTTCCTCCCCCGTACCACCCGTCACACTGCCCGCGCGACCTTACCGGGGCATCCGGCATCCGGAACGGCGGGGTCCGCGGTGCGGAGCGGTACGGAGCGGTACGGAGCGGTACGGAGGGATACGGAGGGGCCGACCGTCCCTCGCGGAGGTCCGGTCGCCCCTGGTGAGAGGTCCGTTCGGGCTCTGTCCGCGCTCCACCGGAGGGCGGCACCGTCATGGGTAGGGACGGGGGCGGCGGGCGAGGTGCGAGGAGGGGTCATGACGACGAATCCGGCCACGAGGGGGTTCCTGGGCGGGCTGCGCGCCGGGCACCGGGCGCTGCTGGGCGCGTACGGCCGCGAGGTGGCCTTCCCGGTGGACGCCCTGATCTTCGAGGAGGGGAAGCCCGCCGACCGGTTCTGGATCCTCCGCACCGGCTCCGTCGACCTCGATCCGGCCACGCCCGTGCCCGGTCCGGGGCACGGTCCGGACGCGGTCGAGATCCTCGGGCCCGGGGAACTCCTGGGCTGGTCCTGGCTGTTCGCGCCGTACACCTGGCATCTGACGGCCCGCGCCGCGAGCCCCGTGCGGGCGCTGGAGTTCGACGCCGCGCGCGTCCGGGCACTGTGCGACGAGGACCACGAGTTCGGGCACGCGCTCACCCACGCCGTCGCCGAGGTCGTCGGCAGGCGGCTCCGGGCCTCGCGGTCCCGGCTGCTGGACGCGGGCGCGGTACGTACGGGGGCCGCGCGTGCCCGCACGTAGGCCGCCCCTCGCACACCGGGGACGCGGCCGCGAACGCTCGTAGGATCGGCGCATGTCCGACGATGTGACGCCCCGCCCCGAGCCGTTCGCCCCGAAGACCGACCCCGGCCCGGTCGAGGACCTGCGCGCGCGGCTGCGCGCGACCCGCTGGCCGGACGCTCCCGAGGACGCGGGCTGGGCATCCGGGACCGACCTCGGCTACCTCCGCGAACTCGTGGCGTACTGGGCGGACGGCTTCGACTGGTCCGCGCAGGAGGCGGCGCTCGCCCGGATCCCCCGGTTCCGGGCCCGGGTCGGCGGGCTGGGGATCCACTTCGCGCACGTCCGGGCCGTCGCCCCGCGCGGGCCCGTGCTGCCGCTGGTGCTCACGCACGGCTGGCCGGACTCGTTCTGGCGCTACACGAAGGTCATCCCGCATCTCACGGACCCGGGCGCGCACGGCGCCGACCCCGCCGACGCGTTCGACGTGGTCGTGCCCGACGTGCCGGGCTTCGGCTACTCCGACCGGCCCGGCACACCCCTCGACTCGATCGGCGTCGCCGGGCTGTGGGCCGAACTGATGGGCGTACTCGGCCATGAGCGGTTCGGCGCGGCGGGCGGCGACATCGGCAGCCATGTGACCCGCTATCTCGCGCTCGACCACCCCGAGCGGGTCGTGGCCGTCCACCGTACGGACGGGGGCCTGCCCCGCTTCTCGGGGGACCCGGCCGAGCTCACGCCGGAGGAGCGCGCCTGGTTCGAGGAGGTCGCGGCCTGGGGCGCGGCTGAGGGCGCGTACGCCGCCCTGCACAGCACGAAGCCGCAGACCGCCGCCTTCGGGCTCAACGACTCCCCCGCCGGGCTGGCCGCGTGGATCGTGGAGAAGCTCCGCGCGTGGAGCGACTGCGACGGCGACATCGAACGGAGCTTCACGAAGGACGAGATCCTCACGAACATCACCCTGTACTGGCTCACGGGCACGATCGGCTCGTCGATGCGCATGTACCGCGCGAACGCCGCGATCCCGCTCGCCCAGCACGCCCGCCGGGTCGAGGTCCCGTCCGGGTTCTCGGTCTTCCGGGGGGACGTCGTCCGGCCGCCGCGCGCGTGGCTGGAGCGCACGACGAACGCGGTACGGATCACCGAGCCGCCGCGCGGCGGGCACTTCGCGGCGTTCGAGGAACCGGAGCTGTACGCGCGGGAGCTGCGCGAGTTCTTCCGCCCGTACCGGGAGGCCCACCGGGAGGCCGCGCGGGGCTGACGGCCTCACATTTCCCGTGGCAGCGCCGTCGGACCGGTGAGACACCGTCCGGTACGACACTCCAGGGGAAGGAAGACCTCACGATGCCCACACCCACGCCCACGCCCACACCCACGACCGCCTCCGCCGATTCCGCCGAGGACGGCCTCCGGTCGCGGCTGCCCGACCCCGTCAAGCTCTTCCCGGAGATGGTCACGGTCGCCCAGACCATGGCCAAGGTCCTGGGGAACGGGGTGCTGCCGCAGAGCACCGTCGCCCTGGTGCAGCTCCGCGCCGGGCAGCTCGTCGGCAGCTCGTACCACGTCATCGGGCAGGCACGCACCCTCCGCAAGGCAGGCGAGCCGGAGGAGCGCGTGACCGCCGTGGCGAGCTGGCGGGACGCGCCGTACTTCACCGACGCCGAACGCGTCGCGCTGGAGCTGGTGGAGGCCGTCCTCAGCCCGAACCCGCACGGGGAGCGCGTCCCGGACGAGCTGTTCGCGCGGGCCGCCGAGCACTACGACGAGAAGGCGCTCTGGACGCTGGTCCTGGCGATCAGCCAGATCTCCTTCTTCATCCCGGTCGCCCTCATCGCCAAGCCGGTCCCCGGCCGGTCGCCCGGGCAGAACTACACCGCCTAGCGGGCCCGCGGTCAGCGGGCCAGCAGGAGGCGGGCGGTCTCTCCGGGGGACACCGTGACCGTACGGTCGTGGAGGCCGACCCGCAGCGGGGCGCTCGCCGTCGCGGGGAGGGAGACGGCGAGCGCGTCCGCGGTGACCCGGACGCCGATGCCCCAGTGCCGGCGGAAGCGGACGGCGAAGCCGTACGCGCACAGCTGCGGCAGCGGCGCCGGGTCCAGGCGCAGCGTGCCGCCGGTGAAGTCCAGGCCCGTCAGGCCGCGCTGTACGAGGTCGAGGGTGCCCGCCATGGCGCCGAGGTGGATGCCCTCGGGCGTGGTGCCGCCCTGCACGTCGGCGACGTCGCCGAGGAGCGCCTCCTCCACGTGGGTCCACGCCTCGGGGCGCCGTTCGCGGGCGAGGACCCAGCCGTGGACGAGGCCGCTGAGCGTGGATCCGTGGCTGGTGCGCGGCAGGTAGTGGTCGACCGTGCGGCGCCACTGCTCGTCGTCGAGGGGGTATCCGAGCCGGGCGAAGAGGGCGGCGAGTTCGCGGGGCGGGAAGAGATGGCCGAGCATCAGGACGTCGGCCTGCTTGGACGCCCGGTAGCGGTTGACGGTGTCGCCCTCGGCCTCCAGGATCCGGTCGAGACGGCGGATGTCGCCGTACCGGGCTCGGTAGCCGTCCCAGTCCAGCTCGGCCAGGGCGCCGTAGCCCTCGAACTGGCTGATGACGCCGTCGTGGAAGGGGACACGCAGCCGCCGGGAGATCTCCTCCCAGCGCCCGGGTTCGCCGTCCTCCAGCTCCAGGTCCTCGAAGAGGTGCGCCCTGCGCGGCGCGGGGAGCGTACGGCTGAGCTCGACGGCGCGGGCGAGGACCCAGGCGGCGGTGACGTTGGTGTACGCGTTGTCGTCGAGGCCCGGCGTCTCCGCCCCCGGATACGCCTCGTGGTACTCGTCGGGGCCCACCACGCCCCGGATGCGGTACCGCCCCTCCCCCGGGTCGTGCTCCGCGCTGTCCGCCCACAAGCGGGCGACGCCGAGCAGCATCTCGGCGCCCTTGGTGTGCAGGAAGTCCAGGTCGCCGGTGGCCTGCGCGTACCGCCACACGTTGTACGCGACCGCCGAGCCGACGTGGCGCTGGAGCCGGGAGCTGTCGGGGAGCCAGCGTCCGGAACGGGGGTTGAGGTGCAGGGACTGGGTCTCCTCGCGCCCGTCGCTGCCGCTCTGCCAGGGGAACATGGCGCCGCGCCGCCCCACCTCGCGCGCGGCGCGGCGGGCCGCGGGCAGCCGCCGGTGACGGTAGGTCAGGAGCGCGCGGGAGACCTCCGGGAAGTGCAGGTTCAGATAGGGCAGGACGAACAGCTCGTCCCAGAACACATGTCCCCGGTACGCCTCGCCGTGCAGCCCGCGCGCCGGTACGCCCGCGTCGAGCTCGGCGGTGTGCGGGGAGAGCGTCTGGAGCACGTGGAACAGGTGCAGCCGCAGGACGCGGCCCGCCTCGCCCGGCACGTCGAGTTCGGCGCGGTCCCACAGATGGCGCCAGGCCCTGCGGTGCGTGGCGAGGAGCTCCGCGAAGCCGCCCGCGTCGGCGGCCGCCCGGCGTGCGGCGCCGAGCGGGTCGCTGACCGCCGGGTCGCGGGAGGTGAACAGGGCGGCCGTCTTCTCGACGGTCACGGGCTCGCCGGGGCGCAGGGCCAGCGTCAGGTGCCGGGCCGCGCGCCCCTCGGAGAGCGTGGTGCGCGCGGTCGCGCCGGGCGCGTCCGTCCTCGTGCGCGCGGCGAGGACGACGCCGATGCCGGAGGCCGAGGTACGGCAGGAGAGCCACAGGGTGCCGGACGGGTCCGCCGTGTCCGCCGGAACCGCCGGGTCCGCCGGGTCCGCCGGGTCCGCCGGGTCCTCGCCCGTACGGACGTGGGTGAGGTGGCGGCCCGCCAGGTCGCGGTAGCGGGCCACCCCGGAGTTGGTGACGGTGCCGTCGAGGGCCGATTCGACCTCCAGGTCCATCCCGGCCTCCTCGGCGGTGAACGTGGTGCGCAGCGCGGCGAGATACGGATCGCCCATGTGCACCAGGCGGCACTGCTCGACGGCCAGCGGCCCGGCGGCCGGGGTCGCCACGCGCAGCCGCCGGGTGAGCGTGCCCTGCCGCAGGTCGAGGGTCTGCCGGTGCTCCAGGGGCGGCTGCTCGTCCGGCGACCACCAGGGGGTGGGGGCGGGCGTGGTTCGGAAGCGGAGCGGCAGCCAGTTGGGGAGGTTGACCATGTCCTCGTTCTCGACGTCGCGCCCCGCGACGGTGGAGATGAGCCGGTTGAAGCAGCCCGCGGCGTACGTTCCCGGGTAGTGGTGCGGTCCCGCGTCCGCCTCGGGGGCCGCGCCCCGGGTGGCGAAACGCCCGTTGCCCAGGGTGCACAGGGCCTCGCGCAGCGGCTCCTCGTCCGGGTCGTACCCCTCGTACTCCCAGAGCCAGTCGGTCACCGGTCACTCCTCTTCCCGTGCGCCGCCGAGCAGTTCGGCGAGGTCCGCCACGACGAGGTCCGCGCCGTGGTCGCGCAGGTCGGCGGCGCTCGTCGGCCCGGCCGTCCGGTCCACGCCGACGACCAGCCCGAAGCCGCCGCGCCGCCCGGCCTCGACCCCCGCGAGGGCGTCCTCGACCACGGCCGTACGCCGGGGCGGTACGTCCAGCCGGGCGGCGGCCTCCAGGAAGAGCGCGGGGTCGGGCTTGCCGGGGAGGCCCAGCCGGGCCGCCTCGGCGCCGTCGACGACCGTGCGCAGCAGCTCCGTCAGCCCGCCCGCCGCGAGCAGGTCGCGCGCGTGGCGCGAGGCGGAGACGGCGGCGCAGGGCACCCCGTCCCCGTACAGGGCGCGCAGCAGCCGCAGGGTGCCCGGCCACACCCCGACGCCGTGGGTGCGCAGCCGCCCGGCGAACAGCTCCTCCTTGCGCGCCGCGACGGCCGCGACGCTCCCGTGGCCCGGCGGGTCCCCGGGAACGCCGGGCGGCAGGTCGATGCCCCGCGAGGCGAGGAAGGCCGCGGCGCCGTCGAGGCGTGCCTTGCCGTCGACGTACAGGCGGTAGTCCTCGGCCGTGAACGGGCGGAAGGGCCCGCCCGGCCGCCCCGTCGTCTCCGCCGCGCCGGGGAACGCGCCGAGGAACGCGTCGAAGGCCTCCTTCCACGCCGCGGCGTGCAGCCGCGCGGAGTCCAGCAGGACCCCGTCGGTGTCGCACACGACGGCCCGTGAACCGTGCAGCGGTCCCTTCACGGCGACGCCGTCACGGTGTCCAGGTCCAGGCCGCGATCTCGGGCATGTCGGTGCCGTGCTCGCGGATGTAGGCGTGGTGGCGGGTACGCGCGTCGGCCATGGCCTGCCGTACGGGCGCGGCGCGTACGGCCAGTCCGGGCACGCGGTCGATGACGTCCATCACGAGCCGGTAGCGGTCCAGGTCGTTGCGCACGACCATGTCGAACGGCGTGGTCGTCGTCCCCGACTCCTTGTAGCCGCGCACATGGAGGTGGGGGTGGACCGCGCGGCGGTAGGCGAGGCGGTGGATGAGCCAGGGATAGCCGTGGTACGCGAAGATCACCGGCCGGTCGCGGGTGAACAGCGCGTCGAACTCGGCGTCCTTCATCCCGTGCGGGTGCTCCTCGTGCGGCTGGAGCTTGGCGATGTCCACGACGTTGACGACCCGGACGCCGAGCCCCGGCAGATGGTCGCGCAGCAGCTGCGCCGCGGCCAGCGTCTCCTGGGTGGGGACGTCCCCGGCTGCGGCCAGCACCACGTCGGGTTCGCGTCCCTCGTCCACGGTGCCCGCCCACTCCCAGATGCCCGCGCCGCGCGCGCAGTGGACGCGTGCCTCGTCCAGGGAGAGCCAGTCGAAGCAGGGCTGCTTGCCCGCGACGATGACGTTGACGTAGTCGCGGCTGCGGAGCGCGTGGTCGGCGGCGGAGAGCAGCGTGTTGGCGTCCGGCGGGAAGTAGACGCGGACGACGTCGGGGCTCTTGTTGAGGACGTGGTCGGGGAAGCCCGGGTCCTGGTGGGAGAAGCCGTTGTGGTCCTGGCGCCACACGTGCGAGGTCAGCAGGTAGTTCAGCGAGGGGACGGGGCGCCGCCAGGGCAGGGCCCGCGAGACCTTCAGCCATTTGATGTGCTGGTTGACCATCGAGTCGACGATGTGGACGAACGCCTCGTAGCAGGAGAACACCCCGTGGCGTCCGGTGAGCGTGTAGCCCTCCAGCCAGCCCTGGCAGACGTGCTCGGAGAGGATCTCCATCACCCGCCCGTCCCGGGCCAGGTGCTCGTCGGTCGGCAGGGTCTGCGCCTGCCACGCCTTGCCGGTGGCGCGGTAGAGGTCCTGGAGGCGGTTGGAGGAGGTCTCGTCGGGGCCGACGACGCGGAAGTTCCGCCGTCCGGCGGTGTCGCGCATGATCTGTTCGAGCAGTCCGCCGAGCACGCGCGTGGGTTCGTGCGTGGTCCCGCCGGGCTTGTCGACGGGGACGGCGTACCGCTCCAGCGGCGGCACGGGCAGGTCCCGTACGAGCAGCCCGCCGTTGGCGTGCGGGCTCGCGCCCAGCCGCAGTTCGCCGTCCGGTACGTACGCCAGCACCTCGCCCCGTGGCGCTCCGTCCGCGTCGAACAGCTCCTCGGGGCGGTACGAGCGCAGCCAGCGCTCCAGCTCCCGCAGATGCCCGGGGTCCTCCCGCACCCCCGCGAGGGGCACCTGGTGCGAGCGCCAGGTGTCCTCGACGGGCAGGCCGTCGATCTCGGCGGGGCCGGTCCAGCCCTTGGGCGTACGCAGCACGATCATGGGCCAGGCGGGGCGCTCGGCACGGCCCTCCTCGCGGGCCGCGCGCTGGATCCCGGCGATGCGGTCCAGCGCGGTGTCCATGGCCGCCGCCATCGCCCGGTGCACCTCGCGCGGCTCGTCGCCGGAGACGTACAGCGGCTCGTGGCCGTACCCGCGCAGCAGCGCGTCGAGCTCCGCCTCGGGGAGGCGGGCGAGGACGGCGGGGTTGGCGATCTTGTAGCCGTTGAGGTGGAGGACCGGCAGGACGGCCCCGTCGTGCACGGGGTCGAGGAACTTGGTCGAGTGCCAGGAGGTGGCGAGCGGCCCCGTCTCGGCCTCGCCGTCGCCGACCACGCAGGTCACCAGGAGGTCGGGGTTGTCGAGGGCGGCCCCGTAGGCGTGTGCGAGCGAGTAGCCCAGCTCGCCGCCCTCGTGCAGCGAACCGGGCGTCTCCGGGGCCACATGGCTGGGCACGCCGCCCGGGTAGGAGAACTGCCGGAACAGCCGCTCCATCCCGGCCGCGTCCCGGCTGACGTCGGGGTACGTCTCGCTGTACGTCCCCTCCAGCCAGGAGTTCGCCAGCACCGCCGGGCCGCCGTGCCCCGGGCCCCAGACGCAGAGGGCCTGGAGCGCGCGGGCGCGGATCACCCGGTTGAGGTGCGTGTGGACGAGGTTGAGGCCCGGTGAGGTGCCCCAGTGGCCCAGGAGGCGGGGCTTGACGTGCTCGGGGCGCAACGGCTCGGCCAGCAGCGGATTGGCGCGCAGGTAGATCTGGCCGACGGCCAGATAGTTGGCCGCGCGCCAGTGCGCGTCCAGGGCTGCCAGTTCCTCGTCGGTCGTTCCCTCGGACTCGGACTCGTACTCGTACGACGTGGGGGCCACGGGCGTTCCTCCTCGGCGCGGGGCGGGACGGGATCAGATGTGTTCCGGTACGACGGCGACCGGGCAGGCGGCGTGGTGCAGCACAGTGTGGCCGACCATGCCGAGCTGGCGCCCGAAATGCCCCTGTCGGCGGTGCGCCCCGATCACCAGCAGGTCGGTGGCGGAGGAGGCCTCCAGCAGCACCTTGCGCGCGGTACCCTCCACGGCCTCCTGGCACACCTCGACGCCGGGGCTCTTGTGCCGCCAGGAGCCCAGCGCGTGGTCGAGCAGGCCCTGGGCCTCGCGCGCGTGGGCGAGCGCGGGGTGGTCCTCGGTCAGGGGCAGGTCGCCCAGCTCGTGCGTGGGGCAGCGCCACGCGCGGAGCGCGTGCAGCGCGCAGCCGCGCGCCTCCGCCTCCTGGAACGCGAACCGTACGGCCGCGGAGTCCGCTTCCTCGCCGACACCGAGCGTGACGCGGCCGTGGGTGCCCGGGCCGGGGTCCGCGCCGCGCACGACGACGACGGGGCAGTCGGCGCGCGCGGCCAGTTCCAGACTGACCGAGCCGAGCAGCAGGCCCCGTATCCCGCCCCGCCCCCGCGAACCGGTCACGACGGCGAGGGCGTTGCGCGACTGGTCGAGCAGCGCGGGGACCGCGTCGCCGGGGACGGTCACGGCGCTGACCTCCGGGGCTGGGTCGCGCCGGGCCGCGCGGTCCACCGCCGACGAGACGAGCCGCTCGGTCCGCGCGAGCTCGTCCGACACGTCGCCCTCGTCCTCGCCGCTCGGTTCCTCGAAGCGGGCCCACAGCGAGGCGTGGACCACGCGCAGCGGTACGCCGCGGAGCGCCGCCTCGTCCGCGGCCCAGTCCAGCGCGCGCAGACTCGGTTCCGAGCCGTCGACGCCGACGGCCAGGGGGAGTTCGAGTTCCCCGTTCATGCCCGGCCTCCTCTCCTCCGCCGTGCACGGGGCGTCCGTACGCGCCCCTGACGGCACCGTCGCACCGTCACCGGGCGGACGTGGAGGGACGATCCGGCCCTCTGCGGGGAGCCGGTCGGGCCCTCCCGCGGCACCGACCGGCCCTGTGCGGGCCCAGGCCCGGGAACGGACGCTGGAGACGACCACCGAGCAGAAGGGGCACGCACATGCTCACGAAGAACCGCATCCTCGCCTCGCTCCCGGCCGGGCACGGGGAGACCCTGCTGCGCCTGTCCCGCGAGGTGTCCTTCCCGCGCGGCGCCACCCTGTTCGTGGAGGGCGATCCGGCGGACCGCTTCTGGATCCTGCGCAGCGGGACGGTGGCACTGGAAGCGCACGTTCCGGGGCGTTGCGCGCAGGCGCTGGACACGCTCGGGCACGGCGACCTCGTCGGCTGGTCCTGGCTCTTCCCGCCGTACCGCTGGCACCTGAGCGGGCGTGCCGTGGCCCCGGTGCACGCCTACGAGTTCGACGCCAGGGCCGTACGCGAGCTGTGCGAGCAGGACCCTGTGCTCGGCAACGCCGTCTCGGTCGCCGTCGCACGCGTCGTCGCCCACCGGCTCCGGGCGGCACGCTCGCGCCTCCTGGAACCGAACCTGTCCGCCACCGCGGACGCGGAGCGTTGACGACCACCGCCGGGGGCGGCCGGCTGCCCAGGAAGGTCTACGAGCAGGAGCTGTTCCGCCTCCAGACGGAGCTCGCGAGCCTGCAGGAGTGGGTGCGGGCCGAGGGGGCCCGCCTGGTCGTCGTCTTCGAGGGACGGGACGCGGCGGGCAAGGGCGGCGCGGTCAAGAGGGTCGCCGAGCGCCTCAATCCGCGTGTCGCGCGCGTCGTCGCCCTGCCCGCGCCCGGCAGCCGCGAGCGCGGCCAGTGGTACTTCCAGCGCTACGTCGCGCACCTGCCGACGGCGGGCGAGATCGTGCTCTTCGACCGGAGCTGGTACAACCGCGCCGGGGTCGAACGGGTCATGGGCTTCTGCACGGAGGAGGAGCACGCGCTCTTCCTGCGCCAGTGCCCCGTCTTCGAACGGCTGCTCATCGAGGACGGCGTGCTGCTGCGCAAGTACTGGTTCTCCGTGAGCGACGCCGTGCAGGAGCAGCGCTTCCGCAGCAGGCTGGAGGATCCGACGCGCCGCTGGAAGCTCTCCGCGATGGACCTGGAGTCGATCACCCGCTGGGTGGCGTACTCGCGGGCGAAGGACGAGATGCTCGCGCACACGGACACCGACCGCTCCCCCTGGTACGTGGTCGACAGCGACGACAAGCGCAGCGCCCGCCTCAGCATGATCGCCCATCTCCTCTCGACCGTCCCGTACGACGCGGTGGACTCCCCGGCCCCTGCCTTGGGCCTGCCGCCGCGCCCGCCGTCCACGGGTTACGTCCGCCCGCCGTGGTCGCGGCAACGGCATGTCCCGGACCACGCGGCCACGTTGGCCGGCGGGTCGTAGGGTGCGCCGGCCGATCGGTTGATGCCGCTTCGAGCCCGATGGACGATGCGGCGGGTCAGGGCCGCGCGCGACGCTCTTCCCATGAAGACGGCGAGCATGGGCACGACGGCACCGGGGGCGCGCGGGGCCGTCGTCGAAGTCAGCGATCTGCGCAAGTCCTACGGTGACAGGGCCGTGGTCGACGGGATCTCGTTCGCCGTCGAGGAGGGGGAGATCTTCGGCATCCTCGGTCCGAACGGGGCGGGGAAGACGACGACCGTCGAGTGCGTCGAGGGCCTCCGCGTCCCCGACGGGGGCAGGGTCAGGGTCGCGGGGCTCGACCCTGTGGCCGACCACGCGGCGGTGACGCGGGTCCTCGGCGCGCAGCTCCAGGAGAGCGAGCTGCAGCCCAAGCTGACGGTCCGCGAGGCCCTGGAGCTGTACGCGGCGCTGTATCCGCGGCCCGCCGACTGGCGCCCGCTCGCGGAGCGCCTGGGCCTCACCCGGCAGCTGTCCACCCGGTTCGCGGTGCTCAGCGGGGGCCAGAAGCAGCGCCTGTTCATCGCGCTCGCGCTGATAGGGAACCCGAGAGTGGTCGTGCTCGACGAGCTGACGACGGGCCTCGATCCGCGCGCACGCCGCGACACCTGGCAGATCGTCGAGGACGTCCGGGCGCGCGGCGTCACCGTTCTCCTCGTCACGCACTTCATGGAGGAGGCACAGCGCCTCTGCGACCGCATCGCGGTGATCGACAACGGGCGCGTCACCGCTCTCGACACGCCCCAGGGCCTGATTTCCCGCGCGGCGGGATCGACCGTCATCTCGTTCACGCCCTCGGCGCCCCTCGACGACGAGGAGGTGGCCGCGCTGCCCGCGCTCGCCTCCGTCGAGCGCCGGGGCGGCCGGATCACGCTCGGCGGCACCGACGAGACCGTGAACGCGGTGGTGTCGCTCCTCGCCCGCCACCGCATCACGGCGCACCAGCTCCGCGTCACCGACGCCACGCTGGACGACGCCTTCCTCGACCTGACCGCACGCTGACGCCCCCGGCGCGTCGGCGAACCCCCGGGCCGCAGGCGGCCCGACATCCGCATGGGAGCCCCACGATGTCCGAAGCCTCGACCGCCTCTCCCCGTGCCGCCGTGCTGCGCGCCGAGGCCCGGCTCTACCGGCGTGAGCCCGGAACCCTCTTCTGGATCCTGGGATTTCCGCCGCTGCTGCTCACGATCCTCGGTTCGGTGCCGATGTTCCGGGAGCCCGGCGACGCGCTGGGCGACGGGCTCCGGCTGATCGACGTGTACGTGCCGGTGACCGTGCTGGTCGGCCTGCTCATGGCCAGCATGCAGGCGATGCCGCCCGTCCTCACCGGCTACCGCGAGCGCGGCATCCTGCGCCGCATGTCGACGACACCGGTCCGCCCCTCCGCGCTGCTCTCGGCGCAGATGGGGCTGAACGGGGCGGCGGCCCTGCTGTCGGCGCTGATGTCCATCACGGTGGGGCGGCTCCTCTTCGACGTGCCGCTGCCGCGCCAGCCCGCCGGATACGCGGTGGCGCTGCTGCTCGCCGTCACCGCCGCGCTGGCCATGGGAGCGCTGGTGTCGGCCCGTGCCCGTACCGCGAAGATCGCGACGGCCGTCGGCTCGGCGGTGTTCTTCCCGATGCTGTTCTGCACGGGAGTGTGGCTTCCGGTGCAGGCCATGCCGGACGTCCTCGCCCGGGTCGTCGGCCTCACGCCCTTCGGCGGCGCGGCCCGCGCCCTGGGCGAGGCGGCGGCGGGCGACTGGCCCGCCTGGTCCCATCTGGGCGTGCTCGTCGCGTGGACGGTGATCCTGTCGGCCTCGGCCACGCGCTGGTTCCGGTGGGAGTAGCGGGAGCCGCGGAAGCGGCGCGGCCGACCGGGCACGGGAGGCGGGGCGCGGCCCTGCAGACTGAGGGGATGACGAGGGCCGACACGAGCATCGACCGGCGGCGGCACACCTTCCTCCGCTGGCATGCGTACGGACTGCTGGGCGCCGCCACGCTGCTGGCGGCCGTCTCGGCCCCGGTGATGCCGGGCCCGGCCGACGTGATCCCGACCGTCACCCTGGTCGTCGCGGCACTCGCCCTCCAGCTCTGGTGGACCCGTGCCGCCCGCGGCCGTACGGGCCCGAGCACCGCGGGCGCGGTGTACTACACGGCCCGGTGGGCGCTCGGCTTCGCGCTCACGTGGCTGAACGGGTTCTTCTCGTTCTACGCGGCCTCCGGCTATCTCGACGCCGACGAACTGCTCCGCAAGCGCTGGCGACGCGTCGGCCCGGTCGCCTGCTCCGTCCCGGTGGCGAGCGCGCAGGCGGGCGGGCTGCCGTTCTCCGGGCCGGTGCAGTGGGGCGTGTTCGCCGGGCTCCTGGTGGCCAACAACGTGCTGCTGACCATCGTCGCCCACTTCGTCGAGCAGGAGGACGAGAGGTCCCAGGCCCGCGCGGCCACCATCGCCGAGCTCGAACGCACCAACGCCGCGCTCCAGCGCGCCCTCGACGAGAACGCGGCGCTCCACGCCCAGCTCGTCGTCCAGGCCCGGGAGGCGGGCGTCGCCGACGAGCGGCGACGGCTCGCCGCGGAGATCCACGACACCCTCGCGCAGGGCCTCATCGGCATCATCGCCCAGCTCCAGGTCGCCATGGGCACGTCCGAACCGGCGGCGGCCCAGCAGCGTCTGAGCCGCGCCACCGAACTGGCCCGCCACAGCCTGGCCGAGGCCCGCCGTTCGGTGCGGAATCTCGCGCCCATGGACCTCGCCGACGACGGACTGCCCCAGGCCCTGCACAAGACGGTCGCCCAGTGGTCCGCACACACCGGCGTGCGCGCGGAGTTCACCCTCACCGGCACGGCACACGAGCTGCACGGGGAGGTCTCGGCGACGCTGCTGCGCATAGCCCAGGAGGCGCTGGCGAACGCGTCGAAGCACGCGTCCGCGTCCCGCGTCGGTGTCACGCTCAGCTTCATGGACGGCGAGGTCACGCTGGACGTCCGCGACGACGGCCGGGGCTTCGCCCCACAGGCACCACCGACCGGCACCGGGGGTTTCGGGCTGGAGGGCATGCGCGCGCGGGCCGCGCGGGTCGCGGGCTCGCTCACCGTGGAGTCCGAACCGGGGTACGGCACGGCCGTGTCGGCTCGCGTACCGTTGGTGCGCCATGAGCCATGAGCAGCACGCCGACACCGACGCCGCGATCTCCCTCCTCGTCGTCGACGACCACCCGGTCGTACGGGACGGGCTGCGCGGCATGTTCGCGTCCGCGCCGGGCTTCACCGTGCTGGCCGAGGCGTCCGACGGGGTGGAGGCGGTCGAGCGCGCCCTCGCACTCGACCCCGACGTGATCCTGATGGACCTGCGCATGCCCGGGGGCGGCGGCGTCGACGCCATCGCCGAGCTGACGCGCCGCGGTGTCCGCGCGAAGGTCCTGGTCCTCACCACCTGGGACACGGACACCGACACCCTCCCCGCGATCGAGGCGGGGGCGACGGGCTATCTCCTCAAGGACGCCCCGCGCGAGGAGCTGTTCTCCGGCGTACGCGCGGCGGCGGAGGGCCGCTCCGTCCTCTCCCCCGCCGTCGCCTCCCGCCTGGTCTCCGCCGTCCGCACCCCGGCCCCCGGTCCCCTCGCCACCCGCGAGCGCGAGGTCCTCGCCCTCGTCGCCCGGGGCACCTCCAACCGCGACATCGCCCGCGAGCTCTTCATCAGCGAGGCCACGGTCAAGACCCATCTCACCCACCTGTACGCCAAGTTGGGCGTCAACGACCGCGCCGCGGCGGTGGCCCGCGCGTACGAACGGGGAATCCTGGGCAGCGGCGCGTGACCGTCAGGGGCTCAGCGCGGCGAAGAACAGCACGGTCATGATCACCACGATCCCGAAACCGATGTCGATGCAGGCCCGGGCCTTGACTCCGGAGCCCTCGACCCACAACTTGGCCGGGGCGTCCGGCTCGTGGAACACCGTGACCGGCCGGCCCTCGCGGACCCGCACGGGCTTGTGCTTGCTGCCGGCCTGCTGCCGCACGGTCCGGCCGTCCGCCGTCACCCAGCTCAGCAGCGGATTGAACACCCACCCGCCCCTGCGCCGTGACTGCCACGAAGGAGCGTCCGGCGGCGGCGCGACCGCCTCGGCCAGCACCCGCACTCCGTTCGCCCGCAGTTCGTTGATGGTCGTGAGTACGTAGATTCCCGAACCGAGCCGGTACGCACCGGTCAGGAACCCACACACGAGAACTAGAACCAGCTGAAACATGACATCGCCCCCCGTTCCCGACCGAGCATTCCAGCCCTGTGCCCAGGACTTGAAGAGCTCCTCGATGCGATCCCGAGGCCGATCGATAACCGATCGTCTATGACTCGGCGCTCTCCAGGAGCCGCTTCCGCAGCGGGGTCGTGCCGGATTCCGCGAGCCAGTCCGCGAACGTACGGAGCCCGGGATGGATGACGCGCAGGGCCTCGATGTCGGCGTGCCAGCGTGATCCGGCATCCCAATCCTCCCGGACCCGGGCGATCTCGGGGTGGAGCGCGGTCGCCTCGGCGTGCGTGAGCCGCTCGTAGCGGAGTACGGCACCGGTGGCCTCGCTGATCGCCGCGACGGCCTCGGCCGGGGTGGGGGCGTCCCCGGCCAGTTCCAGACTCCGTCCGGCGAACCGGTCCGGCTGGTCGAAGGCCAGCGCGGCGAACTCGGCGATGTCCTCCACCGCGATGACCTGGACCGGTTCGTCCGGCGGGAAGATGTGCCGGTGCACGCCGTGGGCGATGCCGTCGACGCCGATGGGCGCCGAAGCGAGATAGTTCGACATGAACCGCACCGGACGCAGCACGGTCACCGACCGGATCCGCGCACGCAGATGCTCCTCGATGCGCCTCTTCCCCTCAGAGACGTGTGGACGGCCCGGCGTGGACGCGATGCCCGTGAACACCACGTGCTCGACTCCCGCCGCTGCCGCGGCATCGGCCAGTGCCCGGCCGCGGGCGAACTCGCGCTCCACGTCGGGCCCGTCCGGCCCGAACGCCGCGGGCGGTACGGCGAACAGCGCCGCCGCCCCCTCCAGCGCGGCAGGCAGACTCGACGGCTCGTCGAAGTCCCCGCGCACGAGCTCCGCCCCCGCGGCCGCGAGGGACTTGGCGGCAGGTGCGGTCGTGTCCCGTACGAGGGCACGTACCCGCCGTCCGGCCGCCAGGAGCCGGTGTGCGGTCGCGTTGCCCTGCCGGCCGGTCGCACCGGTCACGACGATCAAGCGGTCAGTGGTCATGTCGTCCTCCGCCCCGGGACGGTCGGTGGATGGATGGAGGGAGGGATCGGGTTGGCCCCGGGGTCGATGTGGAATGCTCCACCCGGTTGAGCGGAACGGACAAGGGATTACGTGACATGACCGCAGCTCCCCGGGACGCGAGCCGGGCCGATGCCCGGCGCAACCGCGAGAAGGTGCTCTCCGCCGCAACGCGGGCGTTCGACGAGCACGGCCTGGACATCTCGCTCGGCGCGATCGCACGGCAGGCGGGGGTCGGCGCCGGGACCGTGTACCGGCACTTCCCCAGCAAGGAGATCCTGCTGGAGGCCGTCCTCGTCCAGCGGCTCGACGACCTGGTGGAGACCGCCCGGCGGTGGGCGGCCCGCGCCGATCCCGTCGCGGCGTTCTTCGGCTTCCTCCTGGAGGTCGTCGACACGACCCACGGGCGCCAGCACGCGTGCGACGCCTTGACCTCGCAGACGAGCTGGCCACGGCCGGGCCTGGCCGCGGCGGCACGACGGTTCCGCCAGGCACTCGACGAACTGCTGCGCGCGGCCCAGCGGTTCGGCGGAGTCCGCACCGACGTCAGCACGGACGACGCCGTGGCCTTCACCGCCGGATGCGCGGCGATCCAGGCCGCCCACCACGACCGTAAGAGCGGTACGCGCATGGTGCGACTGGCACTGGAGGGCATGCGGGCTCCCTCGCATGTCACGCAAGAGACGGAGTTCCGTGACATCCCCGGCACCCCCGGCACGCTCCATGCCGCGCCGCGATGCGAGGAATGCGGGGTCCGGCTCAAGGCCCGGCCCACCGGCCGCCCGGCGCGCTACTGCGGAGCGACCTGCCGACAGCGAGCACACCGCCGCCGCCCCGGCACGCCGCGGAACGGCACGGCCACGCGCTGAGGAAGGCTTCGGCTGACGCGTGATCAGGCGATGACGGAGAATGGATCTCCGGTTCCGTAGAGATTGGTCATTCCGGAGGAGGACGCGTGGGGAAGGTCGCCTGGGGGTTCACGTGCTCGATCGACGGCTTCATCGCCGGGCCGGGGCACGACATGAGCTGGATGTCCGCCGCGGAGCCGCTGGCCGAGGGCACCGTGGAGCGGATGGCGGGAGACGTCGCAGTGATCATCTCCGGCCGCGCCGGCTACGACGCGGCGAAGGAGCAGCAGGACGAGCGGGACGAGACGACGTCCGCAGCGTACGGCGGCGCGTGGTCCGGGACCGAGTTCATCCTCACCCACCGGCCGGAGGAGATCGCCGACGACCCGGCCGTCACCGCGCTGAACTGCGACATCGTGGAGGCGATCCGTCGCGCTCAGGAAATCGCCGGTGACAGGGACGTACAGATCATCAGCGCCGACATCGCCAGACAGGCACTCCAGCACGACCTCATCGACGAGTTGCAGGTCTTCGTCGCTCCGGTGTTCCTCGGCGACGGCGTCCGTATCTTCGACGTCCCCGGCGGACAGCGGATCGACTGGGAGCTGGTCGAGATCTACGAGGACAGTCCGCGCAGCTTCGGGCGGACCTATCGTCCGAAAGGACGGTAGGCAGCGCCGGGGCCGTGCCCCTGAACGGGCTGCGGCTCAGGAGAGCCAGTCGGTGTAGCGGGTGGGGGCGAGGCGGGCGTCCTTGGCGGTGTCCGTGAGGACGTCGCCCTTGACGGCGGCGAACATCCCCGCGGTGGGGTCGGTGACGACCGTACGGAGGTCGCCCCGCCGGGAGAGGGTGAGCCGTCCCAGCTCGTCCAGGGCGAAGACCTCGGGTCCCGCGATGTTGCGGATGCCGCCCAGCGGGGGCCCGGCGGCGACCTCGGCCACCGCGGCGGCCACGTCCCTGGCGGCGATCGGCTGGACCGGCGTGGCGGGGAGACGGACGGTCTCGTCGTCGGAGGTCCAGGACAGGACGCTGTCCATGAACTCCATGAACTGCGTCGCCCGCACGATCGAGTACGGAACCGGCCCCGCCTCCAGAATGTGCTCCTGGAGCGCCTTGGCCCGGTAGTAGTCCAGTTCCGGCACCTGGTCGACGCCGACGATCGAGAGGATGAGGAAGTGGCCGACCGCGCTCCGCCGTGCCGCGGCGAGGAGGTTGTCCATGGAGGTCTGGAAGAAGGCCGGGGACGCCTCGTCGAAGGTCGGGGAGTTCGTGAGGTTGACCAGGACGTCGGCCTCCGCCACCGCCTCGTCCACTCCCCTGCCGCTGATGACGTCGACCCCGGTGGACGGCGAGTGCGGTACGGCCCGGTGTCCGGCGGCGTCGAGGTCCTTGACGACCTGCGACCCGATGAGACCGGTGCCGCCCATGATCGCGAACTTCATGACGTTCCTTTCGCCGAAGGTACGTGCGTACGGTGTCGGGACGGTGACGGGACGGCGGCGTGCTCGGCCGGGCCCCTCACAGCTGCCGCCGGGCCGTGAGGACGCGTTCGGCCTCGGCCATGACCTCCCGGACGATGTCTCCGGCGGGCCGGACGTCGTGGACGAGCCCGACGCCCTGCCCCATCAGCCAGGGCATCTCCTCCCAGTCGGCCTCGGTCCCGGGCACGGGCAGCAGCACGTTGAACTTGCGCAGCGCCGTCTCCTCCCCCTGGAAGACCGTGGTGCCGATCTGTTCGAGCCTGTCGCGGGCGGTCGGCACCTCGTCCAGGCGGTCGTTCCACTCCTCCACCACGCGGTCGCGCTGCACCCGCATCGGGTTGAAGTCCGGCCACTCGGGGCCGAAGATCCCGCTGCGTACGGTGTCCTCACCGCGCGAGGCGATCAGTCGGCGGTGGTGTTCGGGGTGGACCCGCGCCTCGCGCGAGGCGACCAGCCGCGTGCCCACCCACACGCCGTCGGCGCCCAGGCACAGCGCCGCCGCCACCTGACGGCCGTCGGTGATGCCGCCCGCCGCGAGGACGAGCGCGCGGTCGGCCACGGCGTCCACGACGGCGGGCACGCCGACCATGGTGGGCAGCCCGCCGTAGTTGTGCCCGCCCGCCTCCCAGCCCTGGGCGACAACGGCCTCCACGCCCTCGTCGACCGCGTGCCGGGCCGCGTCGGCGGAGCCGACCTGCTCCCACACCGACACCCCCGCCTCGCGCAACCGCTCCACTTGGCCGACGGGCGGATGGCCCCAGTGGAAGGAGACGATGGGCACCCGCTCCTCCGCGCAGACACGGACGTGCTCGGTGTTGTCGAAGTACGTGATGAGGTTGACGTGGAACGGGGCGCCGCCCACGCCCTTCCGGATCTCGTGGATGACCCGCCGGAGCGTGTCCGGGGGCATGAGCCCGGCCCCCACCGCACCGATGCCGCCCGCTCCGGAGACGGCCACCGCCAGCTCGGACGTACCGCCCGCGAAGGCCATCCCGGCACAGACGAACGGGTACGGCACGGCGAACCTCTCGGTGAGCCTGGTGCCCAGCGCACTCATGTCGGCTCCCTCTCCTTCGCGACCGACGAGGGTGGGGCCCGGTATTCTCGCCCGGCCCGGGGCGCGGCGAGGACACGCGAACCGGCCATGTGGGGACGTCAGCACCGGCATATACCCCCGGGCAAGCCCCCGACTACGTCGGTTGACGGATGTACAGCCGACCGCGACAGGCAGACCGTTGCTCTCGACGTTCCTCATGCCGCCACGGCTCCACCGCACCGCCGCGCACGCACCGCCGCGCACGCACCGTCGCGCACGCGCCGCCGCGCACCTCGGCGCCGCGCTCCTCGGCCCGCACAGCCACCCGACAGGAGTCCCGAAATGGCGCACCACGTCTCCGGCCTGGGCATCAGTCCCACGAGCATGGATCCCAGGAGCCACCTCACCGACCTCTTCGTCTTTCAGAAGCCGGGCGACGCGAGCAAGACGGTCCTGGTGATCGACATCAACCCGACCTCGCCGATCACCGACGACGCCGTCGACCACGAGTCGGTCTACGAATTCGGCGTGGACACCGACGCCGACGCGGTCACCGACATCGCCTTCCGCGTCCGCTTCTCGCCCGTGCGGGAGAACGCGCAGACGGCGAGCCTGCAGCTGGCGACCGGCCGCGGGGCCGCGGCCGACCCCGACGCCGGGGAGACGGTCCTGCGCGACGCACCGGTGACCTTCGGCCCCGAAGAACCGCGGATCGCCACGGCCGGTGACTTCAGGCTCTTCGCCGGGCTCCGCAGCGACCCGTTCTTCGCCGATCCCATCGGCGCGGAGAAGGAGTTCCAGTGGACCGGCACGGACTTCTTCGCCGACAAGGACATCTTCGGCATCGTGCTGGAGGTCCCCAACAGCGCGCTCGGCCCGAACCCGCGGGTCGGTGTCTGGGCCAGGGTCCTGGTGCCGCACGACGGCCGGCTGGTCCAGGGCGACCGGGTCGGACGGCCCGCGATCGACGCCACCTTCAACGTGGACGACGAGGACAAGCGGGTCTGGAACCGGCAGGAGCCCTCCCACGACCGCGAGGGCTACCTGGAGAAGTTCACGCGGGTCTTCGAGCAGGCGGGCCACCCCAGGGACCGGGCCACCGCCCTCGCGCAGAGCCTGCTCCCGGACCTGCTGACGTACGACCGCACCAGCGCCGAAGGCTTCCCCAACGGCCGTAGCCTCACCGACGACGTCATCAACATGGGCATCGCCCAGCTGAGCAACGGCGCCGTGCCCCACGACGGGCTACGGCCGCACACCGACCTGCTCCCCGACTTCCCCTACCTCGGAAAGCCGCACGGGCGCGGATGACACGGAGGCCGTCCGCCGGACCGTCAGGCGGCGGGTTCCTCCTGGAGGGCGCGTACCTCGACCTTGCTGCGCAGCGCGCGCGAGGCCTGCTTGGTCCATTCGATGGCGACGTCGTCGTTCTCGGCCTCGATGATCCAGAAGCCGCCGAGGTACTCGTCGGCCTTGACGAACGGGCCCGGCGTGAGGACGGGGCTGTCTCCGGAGTAGTCCACCGTGGTCGCGCTAGACGGCGGCTGCAGGCCCCCGGCGGTCACGAACGCGCCCGCCTCCTGGACGGCGGTGTTGAACGCCCCGACCTCGGCCATGATCTCCTGCAGCTCCGCGGGGTCCATGTCCGCCATCGTCTGCTCCTCGGCGGAGTCGTGCGGGAGGCTCAGGAAGTACTTCGGCATTGTCGTCTCCTCGTCGTACGGCCGACGGCCGACGGCTGTCGGCTGTCGGCCGGCGGGCGCTGTCTTGATGTCGGAAACGCTATGCGGGGCCCGCCACCGACGTATCAGTCATCGTGACTGGTGTCCGGGAGACCTGGACGAGGTCGGCCAGTTCGGCGCGAGCGGTGACGCCGAGCTTCGGGTACGCCTTGTAGAGGTGGTGGCCGACGGTCCGTGGGCTGAGGAAGAGCTGCGCGGCGATCTCCTTGTTGGTGCGACCGGCGGCGGCCAGCCGTACGACCTGCAGCTCCTGCGGGGTCAGCAGGGTGAGCGGGCCGCTGCGCTGAGGCTCGTCGCTCCGCTCGCCGAAGGCGGCCAGCTCGCCGCGCGCACGCTCGGCCCACAGCTGCGCGCCCAGGCGCTCGAACGCGGAGACCGCGGCGGCGAGATGGCCGCGGGCCTCGGCGCGGCGACGGCGGCGGCGCAGCCACTCGCCGTAGACGAGCTGGGTGCGGGCGTGCTCGTAGGGGCCGCCGTGCCGCTCGTGGAGCCGCAGCGCCTCGGCGTACAGCGCACCGGCGTCGGCGTCGTCGGCCAGCAGGGCCCGGCAGCGCAGGACGAGCCCGGTGGCGACCGTACGGTCGACGTGCTCGGCCCAGTGCCGGAAGGCCACCAGGGGTCCGTGGGCGCGATCCGGCATGCCGCCGCGTACGGCTGCCTCCACCAGATCCGGCACCGCCCGCACCAGGAGGTCGCGGCTCGCGGGCCCCCGGGACACCTGCTCAAGCCGGTCGAGCGCGTCCGCGAACCGCCGGGCGGAAAGGTCGAGCATCCCGAGGCCCCAGGCCGCGATCTCGGCGTTGACGCGGTGCCGGGCGCGGGCTCGCGGGAGCACCTCCTCGGCGAGAGCCCGGCAGCGTGCCTCGTCGCCCGACACGGCGTGCAGCCACACCTCCACCGACCGGTGGGCCAGGCTCTCGGTCGTGTTCCCGAGTTCGTCGCTCACGGAGACGCCTTCCGCCGCACACGCGCGGGCGTCCGCGAACTCGCCGCGCAGCAGCCGCGCCACGGCCAGCACGTTCAGGGTGTACGGGATCCAGCCCAGCGCCCCGGTGGCCCGCACGACGGCCAGCATGTCCTCGGTCCCGGCCGCGACGCCGTCCTCGTCGGCGATCATGAGTCCGCCGAACCCGACGGTGATGCGGTGCATCAGGTCGTGCCCGTCGCCGCGTGCGGCGGTGTGGAGCTCGCGCATCGGGCCGACGGCCAGCTCCGGGCGTCCGGCGAACAGCTCCGCCCACCCGAGGAGGGCGGCGACGACGGGTGCCCAGTGCTCCGGCGGGGTGACCCCGCGCATCAGCTCCGCCGCGCGCTGCAGGACGTCGTGCGCCGCCCCGTGCCGGGCGGCGTGCGCGGCCTCGTAGAGCGTGAGCGCGGCACGCTCGGGATCGGTGTCGCGCACCAGCGCGGCGGCCTCCATCGTCAGCTCCGCGTCGGCGCGCGGCGAGGTGCGTTCGTACTCCACGGCGCCACGGGTGTAGATGGCGTCGGCCCGGACGCCGGTGTCGGCGGTGAGCGCGAGCGCCTCGGCCGCGAGCCGCGCCGCGCGGTCGGCCTTGCCCGCGTCGAACGCGGCCTGGCTGGCCCGGGCGACGCGCCGGGCCTTCAGCTCCCGGTCGGCGCTGAGCCGGCCGGCGCGTTCGTAGGCGGCGCACACCGCCATCGCGCCGCCCCGGTGCCAGGCCCGCTCCGCCACGCCTTCGAGCTCGGCGGCCACCGCCTCCTCGGGTCCGGTGGTGGCAGCGGCGAGGTGCCAGGCCCGGCGGTCGGCATCGGCGTCCGCGCGCAGCGCCTCGGCGTACGCGAGATGCACCTCGATCCGCCGGTGCAGCGGCGCGTCCTGGTAGGCGGCTGCCCGTACGAGGGGATGGCGGAAGGTGATCCGGCTGTCGGTCCGGATCAGCCGGTCGCGTTCGGCGGGCGCCAGGTCGCCGGGGGCGCCACCGAGGGATTCGATCACGTGCAGGATCGTCGCGAGGGGCGCCGCCGTGTCGGCCGCCGCCACCAGGAGCGCGCGCTGGGTGGGGTCGGGAAGCGCGACGATCTGGTGGCGGAACGTCTCCTGCACACGGCGGGTCACCGGCAGCGGGCCGACCTGCTCGGCCGGGTCGGACTCGTCGGCATCGCGGGCCGCGAGCCGCGAAGCGCCGAGCTCGATGATCGCCAGGGGATTGCCGCCGGACTCCGCGAGGACCCGGGTCCGCACCCGTTCGGCGAGTTCCGGCGCGTGGCCGTCGAGCAGCCGGGCGGCATCGGACGCGGCGAGGCCTGACAGATCCACGGCCTCGACGCCCGCGATCACCAACGGCGCCGCCGTCTCACGCACCGCGAACAGCACCGCGATCGGGTCGGCCACGAGGCGGCGGGCCGCGAACAGCAGCGCCTCCACGGAACCCTGGTCGAGCCACTGCAGGTCGTCGACCACGCACAGCAGCGGGGCGTCCTCGGCGAGATCGGCGAGCAACGACAGGGTGCCCGCGGAGATCAGGAACCGGTTGGCGTCGTCGCCCTCGGCCAGCCCGAACGCGCAACGCAGCGCCGTCGCCTGGGGAGCGGGCAGCGCGTCCAACCGGTCCAGGTGCGGGAACAGGAGCTGGTGCAGGCCGCCGTACGCCAGCTCGTAGTCGGACTCGATCCCGGCTCCGCGCACCACCCGCATGCCCTCGGCTTCGGCGATCGACACGGCGTGGTCGAGAAGGACCGTTTTCCCGATCCCCGGTGCGCCCCGCAGCCCCAGCGCCCCGCTGCGCGCGTCGCGCGCGTCCGCCAGCAGACGCTGAACCCGCGCCAGCTCAAGGTCCCTTCCCACCAGCGACATGCGGTCACCTTAGATGATCGGCTCCTTCAGAGGAGGGCGCGCAGCCGGCGAGTGACGTCGGCGGTGCTGTGCCCGTCCCACACGGGCGCCCTCCCGACCTCGGGAACGTCACCGAACAGCGACCAGCTGTCGGCCCGGTAATGGTTGCTGACCTGCCCCGTGGGGAGCTGGGCCGTGACGATGAACCAGCCGCCCCCGAAGCACGGTTCGCCGTCGTGGTGCTTCCACGAGCGGACGACCGGATACCCGGCGGCCAGCCACGCCCGGACTGCGTACGCGTGGTAGAGCCGCCTGAATTCGTACAGCTCGTCGAAGGTGTGGAACCCGTCGGAGATGCTGCCGGTGTCCGTCATCGCTGGCCTCAGATCGTGCGCGTCTCGCCCACCTCGCCGGGCGGAATTGGTCAGCCCGCGAACGTAACTCAGGCCGGATTTCCTCGCAAGCCGCAGAGCGGTCACCGGAGTGGCATCCGCAGCCTGTCGAGCGATGTGCTGAACTGGCGCACGCCATAGAGGATGTATGGGGATTGGCGATTGGGGATTGGGGATGTATTGGTGACGAACAGCAGCAAGCCCCGTCGGCCGGACGTCACGACGGTCGAGATCATCGGTGGCCCAGAAGTGCTCAAGGTCGGCCTTGGCAGCTATGACCCCCGCTGGCCGGAGATCTATCTGCAGCACCGACGCCGGATTCTCGACGCGCTGGCGGGAGTGGACGTCGATGTCGAGCACATCGGATCCACTTCGGTTCCAGGCCTCGCGGCCAAGCCGATCGTCGACATCGTCGTCGCGGTCACCGACATCACGGCGGAAGAGGACTACCTCGACGGGCTGTTGGCCGCCGGTTACGAACTGCGGGTCCGCGAGCCGGGACACCGGCTCGTGCGTACACCGGCTCGCGACGTTCACGTGCACGTCTACGAACGAGGGGACGCGGCGGTGCACGAATACCTTCTCTTCCGTGACCACCTGCGCACCGACGCCGACGACCGCGCCCTGTACGAGAGCGCCAAACGCGCTCTGCTCGACCAGCGGTGGAACGACATGAACGACTACGCCGACGCCAAGACAGACGTCATCCTCGCGATCAAGAATCGCGCCAGGGAGTCCGGTCACTCCTCGGAGGGCGCGAGGCGTTCCCTCTAGGGGTGGGCGCGGAGCAGGTCGGCGGCGCGCTCGGCGACGGCGTACACGGTGGCGACGGTGTTCGCCGACGGGATGGAGGGAAAGACCGAGGCGTCCGCGATCCGCAGCCCCGCGATCCCGTGGACGCGAAGGTCGGGGCCGACCACCGAGAGGGGATCCTCGCCCATCCGGCAGGTCCCCACCGGGTGGCAGTACGAGGTCAGTGTCCGGTGCACATACGCGCGGACCGCCTCGTCGTCCTCCGTGCCGGGGCCGGGAAGCGCCTCCTCACGGCGCCACGGCGCGAGGGCGGGCGCCGCACCGATCTCCCGGACGAGCCGCACACCGGCGAGGATCGCCGCCATGTCGCGCTCATCGGCGTAGAAGTCCGGATCGAGCAGGGGCGACGCGCCCGGTGCGGCGCTCGCGAGGCGTACGGTGCCGCGGCTGCGCGGGCGCATCAGGGAGACGGCGATGGTGTAGCCGCTCTCGGGCCCTTTGATCGAGGACAGATGAGTCGGGGAGTCGACGAAGAGGAGGACCTGCAGATCCGGTGTGTCGAGGGCTGGATCGCTGCGTACGAGGCCGATTCCCTCGCTGTGGTTGCTGCTCTCCCCCGCGGATACCGGGCGGGCCGCGCTGAACAGGACACTGGCGACCGGATGGTCGTGGAGACCGGTGCCCACTCCCGGCAGGTCGAGGACGGTCTCGACGCCCACGTCCGTCAGGTGGTGCCTCGGACCGACTCCGGACAGGAGCAGCAGTTGCGCGGAGCCGATGGCGCCGGCGGTCAGGACGACCTCGCCCGAGCAGTCCGCGGTCACCGTTCCGCCACCGGCGCGGTACTCCACACCGTGGCAGCGCCCGTCGGCGATACGCAGACCATGGACCAGGGCGTCGGTCGCGACCGTCAGGTTGGGGCGGTTCAGGACCGGCCTGAGATAAGCGTCGGCGGCGCTCTGCCGTCTGCCGTCCACGATGTTCAGGTCCGTGAGGCCGAAACCCTCCTCCAGGCCGCCGCTGATGTCGGCGGCCCGCGCGTACCCCGTCTCCGCGGCCGCCTCCAGGCACGCCTCGATCACCGGATGCGGGGGCGCCGCGGGCCCGACCGTGAGCGGACCGCCGATCCCTCGCAGCGCCGGATCCCGGCCCTCGGCGTTCTCGCTGCGCTTGAAGTACGGCAGGAGATCGTCGAAGCCCCAGCCCCTGGCTCCCTCCCGCGTCCACCGGTCGTAGCCGGACCGGTGCCCCCGGGCGAAGACCATGGCGTTGATGGCGGACGAGCCGCCCAGGCCCCGCCCTCGGGGCAGGAGCGTGGACGTTCCCGTCGCCGCCTGCTCCACGGTGAACTCGCCCCAGCTCGCGGGCCCTTGCAGCAGCGTCGGCCACCCGGAGGGAACACTCTGCGCGGGCAGTACGCCCGGACCACCGGCCTCGATCAGCAGGACGCGCGCGCTCGCGTCCTCGGACAGTCTGGCCGCCAGCACACAGCCCGCGGTGCCCCCGCCGACCACGATGAAGTCATGCTCCGGCACGCTCATCCCCTACTTCGCCGCACCCATCGACTCGGACCCCGCCGCAACGACATCTGCCGCCGATGCCGCCACAGGGTCGGTATTCTTCCCCTGGCCGGGGCTCGGTGCAGACACGCGATTCAGCCATGCCGAGGTGGTGTGGACCGGAGGTCCCGGTGGTGCCGGTGGTGCCGCAGCAGCTCGGGGCCCCGACGCAGCTCTCGTACGGGCGATCGATCGCGGCGACTGGCAGGTTGTGCAGCTCCCTGACCACGATCGCGACGTCAGAGCAGCAGCACATGACACCCCGTCAGGAAGCTCAGCGAAGGGTCAGCGTCAGCCCCGCCGGAGGGCGCCTGCGGTCGCCGCGCAGCGCCAAGATCGACAACTAACCATATCCATCCTGACCAGCAAGGTTCCTGCTAGCAGCCCCGGCTGTTGGCCTCCCCCGGAGGTACACATGAAGATGCTGATCAACGTTCCCTAATTTGGTGCGGCCGCAGGTCAGGACCATGCTGGGCGCTTCTGAGTCAGCAATCTCCCAGCATGAGTCAGGAGACGTGCACGATGGCGACCAAACTCATTCGTGGGATGGGCAGCTTCTTCAAGACCTGCGACTGCCTCCGCCAGGCCCGATGCCCGCACCCCTACATCATCCGGTTCCGTGACGCGATGGGCAGGCAACGGGAGGAAGTCGGATACGCGACACAGACAGCAGCGCTCGACCGGCTCACCGAGCTGTACGAAAAGAAGCGGAACACACCGAGGCAGCAAGCGGAGCTGAAGCGTGAGATCGGGCGCAAGCGCTTCGGCGACTACGCCTCCGACTGGCTGACACGCCAGCGTCACTACGCGCACGGGAGCACCAGGACCGTCACCGGCCTCCTGGACCGTCACATCCTGCCGGTCCTGGAAACGCGGCAGATGAACACCTTCACTCCGACGGTTGTCGACGACTTCATCATGGCGATGGAGGAAGACCGGGTCGGAGTGGCGACGCAGCAGAACGCGTACGACACCCTGAAGAAGATTCTCCTCGACGCACAGCGCAAGGGTGGCATCGAGGGAAACCCTTTCGAGGGCGTGGTCTCCCCCGCGTACATACCCCGTCAGATCACCATCCCGACAGTGGACGAGATCCACGCACTCAAGGAGGCAGGTTCAGCAGCCCTGGGCTTGGTCATCGACCTGATGTCGGGCTGCGGGCACCGGAATGGCGAGGCGTACGCAGCGAACATCCACCGCCTGGTGGCTCAGGACGTCTACCGGATAGCGGAACAGATCGATGGCGTACGGCGCGTGCCAGCTCGTCTCAAGCATCGCAAGCCTGGCGAATTCCGTGAATCCCCGATGCCTGCAGTGGTGCGCAACTCCGTGCTCGCGTACGAAGAGCGCTACGGAACGGACGAGAACGGTTACCTACTCCGCACCCAGCGAAGCGCCTACTGGGCACATACAACGCTGGATTACCAGTGGAGCGCCGCGAAGAAGCGAGCCGGGATCGAACGCAAACTGACCCCGTACTCGCTCCGCCATTTCTTTGCCTCGAACTGCCTCACAAACGGGATCCCGATCACAGACGTGGCAGAGTGGATGGGACACAAGAGCATCACGATGACGTTCCGAATCTACCGCCACCTGATGCCGGCTTCGATTGGCAGGGCGGCGAAGGTCCTCAACGCGGGCCTGTAGCACGGAGACGGGGTCGGGCAGATGCCCGACCCCGTCATGCGATCTTCTGCTGCCGAGCCCACCTATCAAGATCGTCGACCCTGAACTTCAGCTTCCCGCCGAAGTAGTACCTCGGGATGCCGTGGCGCCGTGATTCCCGGTACATCCACCGCTCGGACATATCGAGATAGCAAGCAGCATCGCTTACTCCCATGTATCGACGATCCACCAGGCCCTCCTTCATGCTTGAAGGCTGGAAAGTACCCGCAGACCCCGGCCGCACCAAACGCCCACGGCAGGGGCGGGGAGGCTGCCATCAACATGAAGGTCAAGTACAAGGAGACTGCGCGGGGCGGGCTCGCGGTGAACGTCATCGAGTGCTGAGCGCAGCACCCCTGACCAGGTGATTCGCGTCTTTCGGTTCTGTCACGGCTTACCCTTCTGTACGGCGAAAAGTCCCTCAGAAGTCCCTGTGACAGAGCTGAAAGTCCCTGAAAAGTCCCTGGGATGCCCCTGTCCGGCCAGCTAGCCACCAGGGCCGGAAGGGCGCCCATGCTGGGCGTCCAGAGGGCAAGGGGCGCTGCCCCCGCACGGCTAGGGATCTTCACTTGGATGGGGGCACGCGCCTTGCGGTGCAACCGCATCCCAACGCGTAGGGTCGGGTTCGGGCTGAGGGAACCCTCGTCGTGCGCCTCCCGGATCGATGGCGCAGCGTGTCGAAAGCCCCATGGCGTACCCTCATCAGTTCGCTTCGCCCCGTGAGCGTTCGCATCCGCAGGCAGCTCTTTCCCGCGCTGAGATCCGGCAGCGCCGAAGGAGTTCGTCATGCTCTTCGATCACACTGTTGCTCTTTGTCGCCGCTACACCGGGGAGACTCACGCTGGCGCCTCAGAACGTCTTCGTCGACTTCCGTTCGGCGGTCCGTTCATCCCCATGGCCCGAGACGATCTAGCTTTCTTGGAAGCGCAGGTTCTGCGCGCCCTGCTGGAGTTCCCCACGACCTACACCACGAGGCCGCTCCGCATCCTGCGTGTCATCCCGCGCGAGGACGGAGCTGTCATCCGGTTCGCAGCCGACGCCGATCCCGATGGCCTCGCCGACGTCATCGCCTGGGGGCTCTTCTCATGCGGCGGTGAAGACGACCTGCGGGGAATCTGCGGTCTGCGCAGTACCGGGGCCGCTCACGGCCGCGTTGATGTCGGTCTACTCGGAACCGACGCGCGGCTCCGCCTCGAAGGTATCCCGGAACGGGCGTGGTGGAGCGCGGTAGAGCTGCGCTGCCGGGCAGCGGAGGCGTCTGGTGAGGTGGCGCCGTTCTGGCACGCTGGGCTGACACCAGGTGAACGCGCCTTTACCGAAAGGCACGGCTGGTTCCTGGAGGCACAGCGGGAGGTCGCCGCGTTCGGAAGTGCGCTGCTTCGCCGATTGCTGATCTTCCGCAACGAAGCGAACTGGCTGGACATGGCTGGCTTCACCAAGCAGGTCAATACTTACGGCCTCCGGCTCACCTTCGCGCAGACACACCGGACCGACCACGACGCGCTCATCGCGCACCTCACCCACCCGGAGTGCGGCATTGCACTCAAGGAGGACATGCGCACCTGCTCCTGCAGGCTTGGAGGATCAGACTGCAGGATCTGGCTCGACGGTCCGTCACAACTCCCGGGACGACTCGATTTGCAGTTCCACAGCGTGGAACGGGCCTGCGAGATCGCCGAGTACAACCAAGCACTCACCTTCGCCGGGAGCCCGGAGGACGAGATCCGGCGCTTCACCGGACACTCGCCCGGAATGATCAGAGCGTGTGCCCCGGATTGCCTTCGTGACCACGGGCGCCTGGCGTTCATGCAGCGAGTAGCCGCTAGCCGACGCAAGGAACGTCAAGATCTCACGCTGAAGTCTCGCCGTTCCTCCCGCCGCCTGCGCTAGGCACTGATACCGACCAGTCAGCAGCACACCTTCAAATAGTTCTGGAGGTCAGTGAGGGAGGCGGCGACGCCGTCCTTGTCGCTGCGGTAGAGGACGGTCTTACCTTCGCGGCGTGAGGTGAGGATTCCGCCACGACGGAGGAGGGCGAGCTGCTGGGAGGCGGTGGGCTGGCCAATCCCGGCTTGTTCGGCGACCTCGCTGACGGAGAGTTCGGCGCCTCGGGCGAAGAGCAGCATCACCTTCTGGCGGGTCGGGTTGGCGAGGGCCTTGAGGAAGTCGTGGGTGGCCGGGTGCAGCTCCGGGGCTTGGCCGCCGGTGTCCGCCGGTGTGTCCCCTGGTGCCATGGTCCGCCTCCCGTCTCGCCATCCGTCCCTGGTCAGAGCCTAGCCCTCATCCTTCGTATTGCTATTTTGAGATACGTCAATACACTGAGGTCATGCTGAACACGAGACACCCTGTGATCGTCATCGGGGCTGGTCAGTCCGGCCTCGCCGCCGCCCATGCCCTCCGTGGGGCGCGCCTGCCCTTCTTCGTCATGGAAGCCTCCGACGAGGCGGTGGGCTCCTGGCCGCGCTACTACGACAGCCTGGCGCTCTTCTCCCCGGCCTGGTTCTCCGCGCTGCCGGGCGCACGGTTCCCGGGTGACGGGGGCCGGTATCCGCGGCGGGATGAGGTGGTGGCCTATTTGCGGGCGTACGCCGAGCGGTTCAACGGCGAGGTGCGGTACGGCCGGCGGGTGGAGTCGGTGAAGACGGCGCCCGGCGGCGGGTTCACGGTACGGACGGAGGACGGCTCGGAGGACGAGGCGTCGGCGGTGATCGCGGCCAACGGGTACTTCGGGAATCCGTACCGGCCCGAGCTGCCGGGCGCTACGGAGTTCGCGGGCACGGTGCTCCACTCGTCCGAGTACCGGACGCCGGACGCATTCGAGGGGCAGCGCGTGGTGGTCGTTGGTGGCGGGAACTCCGCGATGCAGATCGCCGCCGACCTGGCGGGCGTGGCGCGGGTGAGCCTTGCCAGCCGGGCGCCACTGCGGTGGCAGGCGCAGCGGATCGCGGGCAAGGATCTGCACTGGTGGCTGACGCGTACGGGGATCGACAGCGCGCCGATCGGGCGGTGGCTGGGCGGTAAGTCGATGCCGATCATCGATGACGGCCGGTACCGTGCGGCACTGGAGTCGGGGAACCCTGACCACCGAAAGCTCTTCTCCCGGCTGCACGAGGACGGCGTCGAGTGGCCGGGCGGGGAGCGCGAGCACCTCGACGCGATCGTCCTGGCCACCGGCTACCGGCCGGACATGGGCTACCTGGCGGGCACCGGAGCCCTGGACGCGGAGGGGTTGCCGTTGCAGCGGGCCGGGATCTCCACGACCGTCCGGGGGCTGGGGTATGTGGGGCTGGAGTACCAGCGCAACAACGCCTCGGCCTCGGTGCGCGGGGTGGGGCGGGACGCCGCGTACGTGGTCGGGAAGCTCCGGCGGCAGCGGGGCCGCCCGTAAGGGGTTGCACCTGCCCGGCGCGCCCAAGGTGAACGTCGGATGAACGCAGACTGCTGGCGGCCCTCGGACAAGCTGTCGACACAACTTCCGTCGTATGTTGCATAGATGGGCATCTCTGCAAGCACCACAGAAGCTCGACGGGGGCCGGGGGGACCGGAGGCGGGTGCTTCCGGAGAGTGCGAGCCCACGCTTGCCTGCTCGCTGCTGGAGCGGGGGAAGGCGGAGCGGCTGGCGGGGATGCTCAAGGCCATCGCCGACCCCACGCGGCTCCAGTTGCTGCACCTGATTCAGTCCGCGCCGGGCGGGGAGGCGTGCGTGTGCGACCTGACCGCGTGCCTGGGGCTGCGGCAGCCGACCGTGAGCCATCACCTGAAGCTGATGACGGATGCCGGGCTGCTGACCCGGGAGCGGCGCGCGACCTGGGTCTGGTACGCGGTCGACCCCGAGGGTCTGGCGGCGCTGAGGAACATCCTCCCGGCCCCGGCGGTCACTTCCGTCTGAGTTCGCCACTCCCGCATCGCCATAGATCACCGTCAATATAGACGGGCATCTATCTTCTGCTTTGCGACGCCTGCCGTACACGCTGCGTTCACATAGTCAAGTTTCGATCCAGGGTATCCGAGGGGCTCGCCCCCAACGGGCCCTATGTGAGCCGGAGTTGGCGACCGGCCTGAGCGCAGGGGTCGAGACACATGAACGGTTTTCGTAGGTCTGGTTCAAGAAGGTCTGCGGGCCCGGCGGCGCTGGTCTTCGCGGGGGCGCTCGCGCTGAGCGCCTGCGGGGGTGGCGACGCGGGCGGGGGTTCCGGGGACGGCGAGGAGCTGTCCGGCAAGGTCAAGATCGACGGCTCCAGCACGGTGGCTCCGCTGTCGACCGCGGCGGCCGAGTTCTACGCCGAGGAGCAGCCCAAGGTACGTGTCACCGTGGGGACGTCGGGCACGGGCGGAGGCTTCGAGAAGTTCTGCGCGGGCGAGACGGATGTCTCGGATGCCTCGCGGCCCATCGAGGACGACGAGAAGAAGCTGTGCGAGAAGAAGGGCATCAAGTACGAGGAGCTGTCGGTCGCCAATGACGCGCTGACCATAGTCGTCAACAAGGACGCCAAGTGGGTGGAGTGCCTGACCACCGCGCAGTTGAAGAAGATCTGGCAGCCCGGCTCGAAGGTGAAGAGCTGGAAGCAGATCGACCCGAAGTTCCCCGATGAGCCGCTGAAACTGTTCGGCGCGGGGACGGACTCCGGCACCTTCGACTACTTCACCGAGGCCATCAACGGTGAGGAGGGCGCCTCCCGTACGGACTACAGCCCCACCGAGGACGACAACGTCACCGTGCAGGGCGTGGCCGGCTCGAAGGGCGGGCTCGGCTATTTCGGCTTCTCCTACTTCGAGGAGAACCGTAAGGACCTCAAGGCGCTGAAGGTCGACGGCGGCGAGGGGTGCGTGGCCCCGAGCGTGGAGACCACGCAGGACGGGACGTACAAGCCGTTGTCGCGGCCGTTGTTCATCTATCCCACGGCCAAGGCGCTCCAGCGGCCCGAGGTCGAGGGCTTCGTGGAGTTCTACGTCGACAACCACGCCCGGATCGCCAAGGACGCCCGCTTCGTGCCGCTGAACGGCGAGCAGGACAAGGAGCTGGCGGCGGATCTGAAGAAGCTCAAGGAGCGGGCGGAGTGAGCCGCCTCGTGCCACCGCCGGTGCCCGAGTCTCCGGACGCGGTGTTCCGGTCGCTGCGCAAAGGCCGCCCGCGCTACGGCGAGCTGGTCATCCAGGGGCTGCTGCTGGCGGCGGCGCTGGTGTCGGTCGGCACCACGGTGGGGATCGTGCTGGCGCTGATCCCGCCGACCGCCGAGTTCTTCGAGCGCGTGGACGTCGGGGAGTTCTTCACCGGCACCGAGTGGACCGCGCTGTTCTCCGACCCGTCCTACGGGGTGCTCCCGCTGCTGACCGCGACCGTGCTGATCACCGGGATCGCGCTGCTGGTCGCCATCCCGGTCGGACTGGGCGCCGCCATCTATCTGAGTGAGTACGCGGCGCCGCGCGTGCGGAAGGTCCTCAAGCCGGTGCTGGAGGTCCTGGCCGGTATCCCCACGGTGGTCTACGGCTTCTTCGCGTTCGCCTTCATCACCCCGCTCCTCCAGGACATCTGGCCAGGCAGCGCGGGTCCGGAGGTGAAGAACGCGCTGGCGGCGGGGCTGGTGATGGGCGTGATGATCGTGCCGACGATCGCCTCGCTCTCGGAGGACGCGATGTCGGCGGTGCCGCAGTCGCTGCGCGACGGCGCGTTCGCGCTGGGCTCGGGCAAGCGGCAGGTCGCGGTACGGGTGGTGATGCCCGCCGCGCTGTCGGGGATCATCGCCGCGTTCGTGCTGGGCGTCTCCCGCGCGGTCGGTGAGACCATGATCGTGCTGATCGCCTCCGGCGCCCGCCCGGACTTCACGCTCGACCCGCTGCGCGAGATGCAGACCATGACGGCCTTCATCGCGCAGGCCGCGTCCGGGGACGTGTCCACGGCCTCGTTCGAGTACAAGACCATCTTCGCGGTGGGCGCGCTGCTGTTCGTCCTCACCTTCGTGATGAACGCGATCAGCATCCGCCTGGTGCGCAAGTACCGGGAGGTGTACGAGTGATGAGCGCCCCGCCCGTCACCGAACCCCGCCCCCAGGAGGGCCGCGCCACGCTGGCCGGGCCCCGGTTCCGGCCCGGGGAGACCGCGTTCCGCTGGCTGCTGCTGGCCTGCCTCGTTGTCGCGGTCGTCTTCCTGCTCGTGCTGCTCGGCTACATCCTGATCGAGGCGTGGCCGAGGCTGGATTCCCGGCTGTGGAACAACTTCCCCTCCATCCGCCGCCCCGAGGCCGCCGGAGCGCAGTCCGCGATCCTGGGCACGGTGTGGGTGATCGCGTTCACCGCGCTGTTCTGCCTGCCCACCGGGATCATGGCGGCGATCTATCTGGAGGAGTACGCCGATCCGCAGCGCTGGTACAACCGGCTGATCGAGCTGAACATCCAGAACCTGGCCGCCGTCCCCTCCATCATCTACGGCATCCTCGGACTCGGCCTGCTGGCCCGCCAGTTCGCGCTCGGCACCACCGTGCTGACCGCCGCGCTCACCCTCTCCCTCCTCGTCCTCCCGGTCGTGATCATCTCCGCGCGGGAGGCGATCCGGGCGGTGCCGCAGTCGATCCGGGAGGCATCCCTGGCGCTGGGCGCCACGCGGTGGCAGACCATCAGCCGCCAGGTGCTCCCGGCCGCCGTGCCCGGCATCGCCACCGGTTCGATCCTCGCCCTCTCCCGCGCCATCGGCGAGGCCGCGCCGGTCATCATGCTCGGCGCCATCACCTACGTCGCCTTCAACCCCGAGGGCCTCCAGAGCGCCTACACGGTGCTCCCGGTGCAGATCTACAACTGGATCGCCCAGTCCCGTGCCGAGTTCCACCACCTGGCCGCCGCCGCGATCGTCGTCCTGCTGGTCATCCTGCTGGCGATGAACGCCGCAGCGATCTGGCTTCGCAACCGCTACAGCAAGCGCTGGTGATCCCCATGACAGACCTACGCGCCGACGGCCCCACCCCGTACGCGGCCGGGACCGGCCGCCCCGAGCCCCCCGTCCCCGAGGACGGCCCTCCCGAGCCCTCGCCGGACAAGCACGTCGAGGACTTCTCCGCGCTGGCCGTACGGATGCACAAGCGGCACCCCGAACGGCCTGCGCCCTCCCTGGACGACCCGGTCTTCCACCTCTCCGACCTGGACGTGTGGTACGCCGACCACCAGGCCGTCCGCGAGGTGACCATGACCATCGGCAGGCGCCAGATCACCGCGATGATCGGCCCCTCCGGCTGCGGCAAATCCACCGTCATCCGCTGCCTGAACCGTATGAACGATCTCATCCCCACCGCCCGCGTGGTCGGCAAGGTCGCCTACCACGGCGAGGACCTCTACGACCCGGAGATCGACCCCATCGAGGTCCGCCGGCGCATCGGCATGGTCTTCCAGAAGCCCAACCCGTTCCCCAAGTCCGTCTACGACAACATCGCCTACGGCCCCCGCGTCAACGGCGTGAAGGGCAAGCTCGACGACCTGGTCGAAGAGGCCCTGATCAAGGCGGCCCTGTGGGACGAGGTCAAGAGCAAGCTCAAGTCCAGCGCCCTGGCCCTTTCCGGCGGCCAGCAGCAGCGGCTGTGCATCGCCCGCACCATCGCGGTACGGCCCGAAGTGATCCTCATGGACGAGCCCTGCTCGGCCCTCGACCCGATCGCCACCGCGCGCATCGAGGACCTGATGGCCGATCTGGCGCGGGACTTCACCATCGTCATCGTCACCCACAACATGCAGCAGGCCGCACGGATCTCGGACTACACCGCCTTCTTCACCGCCGATGTCGACGACGCGGGCGTACGCCATGGGCGGCTGGTGGAGTACGACACCACCGAGAAGATCTTCGAGAACCCCGCCGACCAGCGCACCGAGGACTACATCACCGGCCGCTTCGGCTGAGCCCTCCTGCCCGCTCCCGCCCCTACCGCGCCGGGAGCGCCTGACCACAACCGCACAGGGAGGACCAGGGTGACACCCACCGCCATGCCCTACCCGGTCCGCCGGACCCGGACCACGCCCCGGGCCTCCCTGCCCGCGCTGCCCACCCTCCTGATCGCCGAAGCCGACGAGGGGATCGCCCAGGAAGTGACCGCGGACCTCGCCGCACGCGGCGTCGAAGTCCTCGGCTGCCGCGACGGCGCCGAAGTCCTGCTGCTGGCCGGGCTGTACCAGCCCTCCATGGTGCTGCTCGGCGCCCCGCTGCCGCGCGTGGACGCCACCACGGTGACGGCCCTGCTGGGCAAGCACGTCCCCTCCCCGGTCGTGGTGGGAACCGGCCAGCAGCACCCGGACGAAGCCGTCGCCGCCCTGGCCGCCGGAGCCCTCGCCCTGGTCGCCCGCCCCTACCGCGTCACCGAACTCCTGCCGCTGCTCCAGCCCTACGGCGCCGACGACACCCCCTCCCTGGCCGTCGGCGACATCGAACTCGACCTCGTCGGCCTGCACACCTACGTACAGGGCCAGCCGCTCCGCCTCCCGCTGCGCGAGTTCCAGCTCCTGCACTACCTGATGCGCCACCCCAACCAGGTCGTCTCCCGGCACCAGATCCTCCGCGAGCTGTGGGGCACCGACGTCACCGACACCAACACCCTCACCGTCCACATCAAACGCCTCCGCACCAAGCTCGCCTCGGTCCCGGGCAGTTGCTGCACCATCGACACCATCCGCGGCGTCGGCTACCGCTTGGAATGTCCAGTCGAGGCGAGGGGGCGAGCGCGCAGCGGTCGCTAGCCTCGGGGCGCGTACATGATCACGCCCATTCCGGCGAGGCAGACCAGCGCGCCGATCACGTCGAAGCGGTCGGGGCGGTAGCCGTCGGCGACCATCCCCCAGGCGATGGATCCCGCGACGAAGATCCCGCCGTAGGCGGCGAGGATACGGCCGAAGTTGTCGTCGCTCTGAAAGGTGGCGAACACGCCGTACAGACCCAGCGCGACGACCCCGGCGCCGATCCACAGCCAGCCCCTGTGCTCGCGCAAGCCCTGCCACATCAGCCAGGCTCCGCCGATCTCGAAGACGGCGGCAACGGCGAACAGAGCCAGGGAACGGGCGACGAGCACAGAAGATCCTTCGGTTGGGCTGGTGCGAGAGGTACGAAGTACGGGGCGCGCCGAGCGGTCAGGCAGCCGGGCCGAACAGTTCG
This sequence comes from Streptomyces sp. NPDC048172, assembly GCF_043202595.1. Classification (NCBI taxonomy): domain Bacteria; kingdom Bacillati; phylum Actinomycetota; class Actinomycetes; order Kitasatosporales; family Streptomycetaceae; genus Streptomyces; species Streptomyces sp. NPDC048172. The sequence continues at coordinate 818,910 of NZ_JBIDAT010000003.1, read as the reverse complement.
GCGAGCAGGTCGGCGCTCTCGGCCGGTGCGCGGACGTCGAGGTGGAGGCGCGGCCCGTCGAAGTGGAGGCGGAAGTCGAAGAAGGGGCAGCAGCGCTGTTCGGCGGAGGCCAGCGCCGCGATCGCCTGGGCGCGGTCGGCGGGGAGCGTGAGCCGGACGCCGTCCGGGGCCGGAGTGCGCAGGGCTCCGTGGATGGCCTCGCGCCACTGCACGGTGCGCTCGCGCAGCCCGTCTCCGTTCAGCGAGCAGGCGACGGGCTCGGACCGCCACCGCTCGTCGCGCTCCGCGAGGAAGTCGCAGTCCGGATCGCAGGGGCCGGTGCGATCCGGCAGCGCGTCCAGGTGCTCCATGGCAGCGTGCAGCGTAGCGGTGAGGCCGCTCAGCTCGGCGGTCCTGCGCCGGGCCTCCTCCAGCCGGGCGGCGATACGGGGCCGCAGGTCGGCCTTGACGTCCGCGCAGGCGCCCGCCGCCCACACGCCGAGCAGCTCGCCGATCTCTTCCAGCGGCAGCCCGAGGTGCTTGGCGGCCCCGATGAAGGCCAGCCGGTCCAGCGCGCTCTCGTCATACGTCCGGTAGCCCGCCGGTGTCCGTCCGGAGGGCAGCAGCCCTGCGGATTCGTAGAACCGCAGAGTGGTAGCCGGAACGCCGGAGCGCTCGGCGAGCTGAGAAATCCGCATCATCGTGGCCACACCGCGACCGTAAACCTTCGACTCGACTCGAAGGTCAAGGGCGACCTCGTACGGCGGATGCCGCGAGGGCTTCCTTCAGTTGGCCGACGCTCGGGGCTCCGGCCAGTCCGCCCTCGGGAGTGCCGTAGACCCGGCAGGCCAGTCCTGCGGGGCGGCCTTCGTCAGCGAACGGATCGTGACCGTCGATCAAAACGGTCGGGGACCCGGTGAAGCCGACCCGCTCCGCCTCGTTCTGATCGGTGACCACCCGGGTGGTGAAGGCGACGTCCCGCAGGCCGGCAGCGTCCAGCGCCTGCCGCAGACGGGCACGGAAGAGCTTCTCGTTCGGGCAGTCCGGCACGGTCCAGATCTCGATGCTCATGCCCCCAGCATCGCGCTCACACCTGCCGGGAGCAGCGAGCGTCGTAGGCGTTCTACGGTGGCGCGACCTCTCCACGGTTACACGAGTTCGTGTAACCGTGGATTCATGGACGCAGCTCACGAGCAGACCGGCGCGGTGACCAAGGCTTCCGAGTCGTGCTGTGCCCCGGCCGTATCGCCGACCGGTGCGGCGGGCAAACCGCCGCTTGCGGAGCGGGAGTTGCTGACGCACGTGCAGACGGGCCGGCTCGTGGCGCTGTTCAAGACGCTGGGCAACGACACCCGGCTGCGGCTGCTGCACGCACTGCATCGGGGCGGAAAGGTGGCGGTGGGCGAGCTGGCCGTGCAGGTGGGCATGCGCCCGCAGGCCGTGTCCAACCAGTTGCAGCGACTGGCCGACAGGGGCATCGTCACCGCGCGCCGGGACGGAAACCGCATCCTCTACTCGCTGGCCGACCCGTGCGTGCCCGCCGTACTCGACCTGGCGCTGTGCCTGACCGAGGAGACGGACACGAAGGGGCCCGGCGGCCCTACCGACCTCCCCTGATCCACGCCCGCCACCCGCTCGAAGGAGACCGCATCATGACCACTCCCGAACACGACGAGTTACGTGACCAGGTCCGCGAGCGCTACGCGTCCGCCGCCCGTACGGTCACCTCCGGTACGGGCGCCGCGTGCTGTGGGGCCAGCGCCGCAGAGGGCTGCTGTTCTGAACCCACAGTCCTGGACGAGAGTTTCGGTGCCGCCCGCTACTCCGCCGAGGAGCGCGGCGAGTTGCCGTACGCCGCCGTCGCCGCCAGCCTCGGCTGCGGCAACCCGCTCGCCGTCGCCGAACTCCGCGAGGGCGAGACCGTCCTGGACCTCGGCTCGGGCGGCGGCATCGACGTCATCCTCTCCGCCCGCCGCACCGGACCCACCGGCATCGCCTACGGCCTGGATATGACGGACGAAATGCTCGCCCTCGCCCGTATGAACGCCGAGGCGGCGGGCGCCGCCAACGCGCGCTTCCTCAAGGGCGGCATCGAGGCCGTTCCGCTGCCCGACGCGCACGTGGACGTCGTCATCTCCAACTGCGTGATCAACCTGTCCACCGACAAGCCCGCCGTCTTCGCCGAGATCCACCGCGTGCTGCGCCCCGGCGGCCGTACCGGCATCAGCGACGTGGTCGCCGAGGACCGCCTCTCCCCCGCCGACCGCGCCACACGCGGCGACCACGCGGGCTGCATCGCGGGGGCGCTGAGCTTCGCCGAGTACCGCGAACTCCTGACCACCGCGGGCTTCACGGACGTACGCGTGGAATCCACGCACCAAGTCGCCGACGGGATGCACGGCGCAGTCGTACGCGCCGTCAAACCCGCCGACCGACCCGCAGCGCACTGACAGGCTGGCCGCCTACACGGCGGCGGCATCCTTTTCCAGCCCGGGGGTCGTCTCGCTGTCGGCCAGGGCAGCGAGATAGCGCTCGGCGTCCAACGCGGCGGAGCAGCCGGTTCCCAGCGGCGGTGATGGCCTGGCGGTAGGTGTGATCGACGACGTCGCCCGCCGCGAAGACGCCCGGGATGTTGGTGCGGGTCGAGGGCGCGTCCACCTTCAGGTAACCCTCCTCGTCCAGGTCGAGCGCCCCCTTGAACAGCTCGGTGCGCGGGTCGTGCCCGATCGCGATGAACAGGCCCGTCACGTCCAGGTCGCAGGTGGCGCCGGTGAAGGTGTCGCGCAGGACGAGGCCCGCGAGCATGCCGGCCTTCTCCTTGATCTCGGCGATCTCGCTGTCGAGGCGACGAATTCTTGTCCTCGGCGAAGGCCCGGTTCTGCTTGACCTTCGAGGACCGCAAGGTCGAGCGGCTGCGGACGACGGTGACGGAGCGGGCGACGCGGGCGAAGCCGTTGCCCTATCCATGGCGATGTCGCCGGGCTCGGCGGGTGGCTGGAGGAGCGGGGACATGCCGGGGCACGGACTCGTGCTCGGGCGGGCTTCTGGCCCCGTGCACGCCCTGGTGGTGCGCTCGCTCATGCGGGCGGCAAACGCCCAGCACACGTTAGCCAACGGGCTGAGCAGGCAAGTTGTCCTGACGGTAGCTTCTTCCAGGCTTGGCCCGCTGACGTCGCGAGTCGCTGTGTGACATCCGGGTTGTTCGCGCCGGTACGAGGGCGTGGCGCCAAGCCGCATCGCAGAGAAAGGCACGCCTGGGTGAAATCGTTGAATGCCCAATCGATCGCGCTGACCACCGTTGCGGTGACGGCCGCGCTGTCCCTGACCACTGCGGCACCCGCCACCGCCACGACCGCGACGACCCCATCCGCGCACCCCAACTGCTACATCAACGCCCCGGGGTCACTCTGGATTCACGCCTGCATCCAGAACAACACCGACAAGCCCCTCACCAAGATCAATGAGGGCCTCGACCACGGCACCTGGCACACCAAGGCCCCCCGCGAGATCCAGCCGAAAGCCGAGGGAAGGTTCGCCTCGACGTCCAACGGCGTCATGACCGGCACCAAGGGCTGGGTCACCTATAACGTCGACGGTCAGGACTACACCTTCTGGTGGTCCAACCCCTTCATCGGGTCCAGCAGCGAGGGCGTCGACTGCCACGGCGAGTGCAGGACACGCGTCCACAAGGACCGCGACGAGCAGACACGCGGGAACACCGAGTTGCGCTGGACGATCGGGTAAGTTCCCGTGATCCCCACCAGCCGTCTGTGGGCCGTCCTGTCGGCGGAATGCCCCTGAAGGCCGATCGGTGAACCGCCGCTGACCGCCTGCCCATGCGGGCCGGTCAGCGGCCCCGCGGCGCTCGTACTCATCCCGCACTCCGCTGCTGCCGCGCCGTCCCCGCCGAATACGGCGCCACCCGTCAACACCACAGCGGCAACATTTCCCTCACCGAGGATGTGAGCATGGCGACCATGCTCTGCGGCCGCAATACACCGTGACCACCACGGACGTGAGAGACCTGGCGGCACAGGCCGCCGGGATGGACCTTAGCCGCCCGAACTGGTTCTACTGCGCGATGATGCAAGAGATGCGACGCGTTAAGGAGCGCGCCGATCTGTCCAGCGTGGCGCATCTGGTGCTCACTATTGCCCGCATGGCGAGGGTCATTGTGATCTGTCAGGCTCCTTCCATTTCATGCCCAGTGCCGAGGTGAGCGAGGGTTGCTGGAAGTAGACGCGCATGACGGCGTCCCATGCGCGTGCTCCCAGGATCCGACGGGTGTGAATCATCAGCCGCGTGTAGTTCCCGAGGACATGGCGAGGGCGGGAACGACCGAGAGCTGCCTTGCAGACAGCTGTGGCTCCCTGCTCGATGGAGGAGACTGCCCAGTCGTTGCGGGATGCGATTTTGCGGTGGAAGGTCTTCATCATCTCTTGGTACGGGGCTGCTGATTCGTGGGATGAATGGGCGAAGAATTCGGAGGCGAACCAGGCGCATTCCACGAGCGTGACGGAGATGCCGTGTGCCGAGACCTCGGTGCGGAGTGTGTCCGAGAGCGCTTCGAGAGCGTGTTTCGAGGCCGTGTACCAGCCACCGCCGGGATAGGTGATACGCCCGGAGACCGAGGAGACGTTGACGATGCGCCCGGACCCGGCGCGACGCATCCCCGGTAGCACCAGCTGGATCAGAGCCGTCGCGGCGAACACGTTGGTGGAGAACAGGTCGGTGCCGTCGACGGCCTCGACGGGGCCGAAGCGGCCGATCCCGGCATTGTTGACCAGAATGTCGACCTGGCCGTGACACTCCTCGATCCGGCGCACCACCGCACGCCGCTGCGCGTCGTCGGTGACATCCAGCCGCATCGTGACGCACCCGGCCTCGCGCAGGGACGCCAGCTGCTCGGTGTCGCGTGCCGTGGCGTAGACGGTCAGGCCGGGCAGGCGCGCCAGACGGCGGCAGACCGCCTCGCCCAGGCCCCGCGAGCACCCGGTGACCAGCACAGCCCGGGTCATACCGCCGCGCCCTTGAGCCGGCCGACCAGTGACTCGGCCCGGGTCAGGCTCTCATCCAGCACGGCAGCCGCGGTGTCGAGTTCACCCAGCGGGTGATCAGCCATCAACTGCATCCGGAAGCGGGCCGTGCCGCGCGCCACGGCGGGATACTCGGCCAGGGCGAGGACCAGGCCCTGGGCTTCGGCCAGTCGGCAGGCCAGATAGCCCACCTCCTGGCTACCGGCGTCCACCGGCACGATGGCCGACGGCACACCCCGCACCGTCCGACCGCGTCCGGACAGCGCCCCGCGCAGCCGCTCGGACGCACGCGCGAGATCGGCGCGGCGCCGGTCCCCGTCGGGCGAGCCGATGATCCGAGCGCACTGAAGCGCCGCGGCTGCCTGCAGCGGGGACAGCGCCGAGGAGAAGACATGGGAGCTGGTGAACACGCGCAGGTACTGGGCCACCGCCCGGGAACGGGTGGCGACGAAGCCGCCGTTGGTGGCGAAGCACTTGCTGAAGGACCCCATGACCAGGTCGAGTCGGCCGTGCATCTGCTGCAGGCCCGCCTGCCCGGTGCCGCCAGGGCCGAGCGCTCCCAGGTCATGCGCCACGTCGACGAGCAGCGTGGCCCCGTACTCGTGGCACAGCTCCTGGAGCTCGGCGAGCTGCGGCGCGTCCGCGTCCATGGAGAACAGGCCCTCGGTCACGACGAGAACAGCGTTGCTGGTGTCCTGCGCCCGGATCTGGGCCAGTTGCTCCCGCACGGCCCCGTTGTCCAGGTGGGCGGCCAGCGACACCTGGGGGGTGGCCGCGCGGGCGCCCGTGTTCAGGCACGAGTGGGCCCGCTCGTCCAGGACGATATGGTCGTGCGGGCGCACGAGACCGGCGATGGCCCCGAAGCCCGCACCCCAGCCCGTCGGGTAGAGCACGACATGCTCCATCCCCGTCAATTCGGCCAGGGCCGCCTCAAGCTCGGCGGACTGCGGGGTGACCCCCGCCAGCATGGGAGAACTCCCGGAGTGAGGGCCGTAGCGATGCAGCGCGTCCTGCACGGCCTCGCGCACCGACGCCTCCCGTGAGAGGCCGAGATAGTCCTGCATCGAGAAGGCGGTGCCGTGCCACGTCCGACCCTGCAGGCTGCTCACTTCAGCCTGCGGGCTGACCTCCCCATGGACGACCCGCCTCAGCGGCAGGACATCATGCGAGAGGCGCGGCTCCCACACTTCCTCACTGAACTTGTGTGTGCGATCAAGCAGCGAAGGACCACGAACCTTCAGGAAAGGATTCGTGCTTGCCTGCAGAACCGCCAATGGCGGCATTTCCTCACGCATGAAAGTGATCTCGTTTCGCCGGAGAACGGGGGCGCATTACGAACCGACAGCAAATCAGGATGCACTCCCACCATTGGCAGAACCCGTAAGGCGCGTCGCCAGCCCTTCACTCGATGCGCCGCATCCTTGGCGACGGTCAACATGAAGAGGTGCGTCAATTGGCGGACTCTTACAAAAGACCCATCCCATAAAACAGGCCGATACTGAATCGTGTCACGCCAGGGCCGCACAGGCCGAGAGACGGCCCACTTTCCGAACGTGGCCGTCCGGAGCGCCCGAATCTACCCGCGAGGTAACCATGCGGGGAAGCACGCGAGTTGGGCTCGACAGTTGTGACTTTTCAAGGCCGCGAAACGCAGAATCGTCGGCCGTCTCGGCACCGAATCGCTCGGCCCGGGGCCCGCATATTCTCCATCAGGTCCGGGCCGTCGACGCCCTTGGGCAACCCGGGGAAGTTCTCCACCTCAGTCGGAGTGGTCATCGAACCCCCGACGAAGACGGCGCCGCCGAACGGCAGCGGCCGGAGCCGGGTGCGGGGACCGCGTAGCGCGCGGCGATGGGACCGGTTGGACCGGAACCGATGATGATCACGCCTCGGACATCGGTGCCCCGGTCACTCCGCGCCCCCCTGGCCTTCCGGGGTGATCTCGGCGATCAACGTCTCGATACGGGCCTTGATCTCGTCCCGGATGGGCCGTACGGCCGCCACGCCCTGCCCGGCTGGGTCCTCCAGCTTCCAGTCGAGGTAGCGCTTACCGGGGAAGACCGGGCAGGCGTCGCCGCAGCCCATGGTCACGCACACGTCCGACGCCTGGACCGCGTCCACGGTCAGCACCTTGGGTGTCTCGGCGGCGATGTCGATGCCGACCTCGCGCATGGCCTCGACCACGGCCGGGTTCACCGCATCGGCGGGGGCCGAGCCCGCCGAGCGGACCTCGATCCGGTCCCCCGCGAGGTGGGCGAGCCAGGCGGCGGCCATCTGGGAGCGGCCCGCGTTGTGCACGCAGACGAAGAGGACGGAGGGCTTCTCGGACACGGCGATCTCGCTTCTCTCGGACCCCGGACGAATCAGCGGGGACTGGCGTCACTGACAACTGATGTGACAGTATCAGCGCATGATGATGTCAGCCAAGAGTGAAGTGACCCCGGTGCCGGAGGGTGCCGAGCTGATCCGGGTGATCGCGGACCCGTTGCGGTACGAGATCGTCACGCTGCTCGCCCGCGAGACCCTGTGCACCACGCACCTGGTCGAGCAGACGGGCGCGCGGCAGACGAACCTGTCCAATCATCTGCGGGTGCTGCGCGAGGCGGGCGTCGTCGAGACCGAGCCATGCGGCCGGTTCACGTATTACAAGCTGCGCCCCGAGGTGCTCACCTCGCTCGCCGGGGCCTTCACCGAGCTGGCCGAGACCGCCCGTACGACGATCGCCACCGACCGGAAGAGGCCCTGCCCGTGAGCAAGACGGAACCCACCACCGAGAGCACAGCCGCCCCCGGTGAACCGGCAGCCGGGCCCGGCGAGGGGTCCGGCATCGTCAAGCAGCTCTCCACCCTGGACCGCTACCTCGCGGTGTGGATCCTGGCGGCCATGGCCGTCGGGCTCGGGCTCGGGCGTGCGATTCCCGGGCTGAACGATGTACTGAGCAAAGTCGAGGTCGGCGGGGTCTCGCTGCCGATCGCGCTGGGCCTGCTGATCATGATGTACCCGGTGCTGGCCAAGGTCCGCTACAACAAGCTCGACACGGTCACGGGCGACCGGAAGCTGATGGCCTCCTCGCTGGTCATCAACTGGGTCCTGGGCCCGGCCGTGATGTTCGCACTGGCCTGGATCTTCCTGCCCGACCTGCCCGAGTACCGCACCGGCCTCATCATCGTCGGGCTCGCCCGCTGCATCGCGATGGTCATCATCTGGAACGACCTGGCCTGCGGCGACCGCGAGGCCGCCGCCGTCCTCGTGGCTCTGAACTCCGTCTTCCAGGTGATCGCCTTCGGCCTCCTCGGCTGGTTCTACCTCGACCTGCTGCCCGGCTGGCTGGGCCTCGGCGAGGGGCAGCACCTGGACATCTCGATGTGGAAGATCGCGCTCAACGTCGTCATCTTCCTCGGCATCCCCCTGCTGGCCGGGTACCTCACGCGCCGCCTCGGCGAGAAGAAGATGGGCACAGAGGCGTACGAGAACCGCTTCCTCCCGAAGATCGGCCCGTGGGCCCTGTATGGGCTGCTGTTCACGATCGTGATCCTTTTCGCCCTGCAGGGGAAGACGATCACCTCGCAGCCCCTGGACGTCGCCCGTATCGCGCTTCCGCTGCTGGTCTACTTCGCCGTGATGTGGTTCGGCACCTTCGCCCTCGGCAAGGCGATCGGCCTCGCGTACGACCGTACGGCCACCCTCGCGTTCACGGCAGCGGGCAACAACTTCGAGCTGGCCATCGCCGTCGCCATCGCCACCTTCGGGGTGACGAGCGGCCAGGCCCTCTCCGGTGTCGTCGGCCCCCTGATCGAGGTCCCCGTCCTCATCGCCCTCGTCTACGTCTCACTGGCCTGGCGCCGCAAGTTCAGCGACCAAACCCTGAACACCGCCGAACCGCGACCGCAGGAAGGCTGAGCGTCATGCGCTGTCTGGAGTGCCGCGAGCAGAAGAACCAGCGGGACGCGATCGGTGTGTGCCAGAGCTGCGGCGCGGCCGTATGCGCGAGCCACGCCGTGATCGGCACCCGCCGCGTACGCCGGGGCCCGCGCTTCGGCTCGCCGGACGAGGCCGAGGTCCGCAAGGTGCAGTGCGGCGCCTGCGGGGCCCTCCACGCCCCCGTTCCCGGGACCGTGTCCTGGTGAACGGACCGTACGACACGGTGGTGGTGGGCGGTGGTCAGGCGGGCCTGGCCGCCGCCTTCCACCTGCGCCGCGCCGGGCTCGACTTCGCCGTCCTGGACGCGCAGGAGCAGCCGGGCGGCGCGTGGGGGCACATGTGGGACTCCCTCCACCTGTTCTCCCCGGCCGCCTACTCCTCGCTGCCCGGCCGCCCCATGCCCGTACAGCCTGGTCAGCCCTACCCCGAGGCCGCCCACGCGGTCCGCTACCTGGCCGAATACGAGCAGCGCTACGACCTGCCCGTCCGCCGACCTGTCACCGTCGGCGCCGTGCACCGGGACGGTGATCTGCTGCGTGTGGAGAGCGACTCGGGCTCCTGGTTCGCGCGTACGGTCATCAGCGCGACGGGGACCTGGTGGCGCCCGTTCTGGCCCGCCGTGCCCGGCCGCGAGATCTTCACCGGACGCCAGCTCCACACCACCGGCTACCGCTCCCCCAAGGACTTCGCCGATCAGCGGGCCGTGGTGGTCGGCGGCGGCAACTCCGGCGCGCAGATCGCCGCCGACCTCGCCCTCGCCGCGTCCGCGCACGGCATCGAGCCGACCTGGGCAACGCGGCGCCCGCCGCGCTTCCTGCCCGACGACATTGACGGCCGTGCCCTCTTCGACGCCGCCACCGCCCGCCGCCGCGCACTGGAGGCCGGACGGGAGGACACCGGCGGCGTGGCCGCGCTCGGCGACGTCGTCGCCGTACCGCCGGTCCGCGACGCGCGCGACCGCGGACTGCTCGAACCGCGCCCGATGTTCACGCGCCTGGAGCCGAACGGGCCGGTGTGGAGCGACGGTTCACGCACCGCGGCCGACGCGGTCATCTGGGCGACCGGTTTCCGTCCCGCACTCGCCCACCTGGCCCCGCTCTCCCTGCGCGGCACCCGCGGGCACATCGCCACCGAGGGCACCCGCGCGCTCGACGAGCCCCGCCTTCACCTGCTCGGCTACGGCGACTGGACCGGCCCGGCCTCCGCCACCCTCATCGGCGTCGGCCGCCCCGCCCGCGACGCCGTACGGGAAATCACCGCGCTGCTCGGCTGAACGCCCGCCTCACACAGCCGGACGGCGGTCCTCGACCGACCAGCCGTCCGGCAACTCGCGGCGCAGGGAAGCCAGCGCGGTGTCCGCCCGCCGGACGAACCGCGCCCGTTCCTCCGCAGGCCAGGGCGAGGGGGCGGGCGGATAGTCCCAATGGATGGAGGACTGGTACCACTCACACAGCCGGGACAGTTCAGCCCGGAGTGTCTCGCTGATCGGCAGTAGCTCCAGCTCGCAAGGCGATCCGTACGGACTGTCGACATCATCCGGCCACAGCGGGGTGTGCGGGACTCCTGCCTCGAAGAAGTACCTGAGATGCCCGCCCACGCTCCACCCCCGGCCTCAGTCGACCAGCGGGCTACGGCGCTCGATGAGCACCGTGTCCCGCCACACGCCGCGCTGCCGCGCAATCCGCTCCCGCCGCCCGACCTGCCGGAACCCGGCCCGCTCGTGCAGCACCAGGCTCGCGGTGTTCTCCGGGAACACGCTGGACTGCACCGTCCAGACCCCGGCCGCCTCGGTCGAGGCCACCAGCGCCTCCACCAGCGCACGGGCCACCCCCTTGCCGCGCGCGGCCGGGTCCACGTAGACGGAGTGCTCGACCACCCCCGCGTACGCCGCCCGCGCCGAGGCCGGCCCGGCCGCGACCCACCCGACGACCTCACGGCTGTCCTCCTCGACGGCCACGTACCGGTGCAGGGCCAGTTTCGCCGTATCGAACGCCTCCCATGACGGGGCTTCGGTCTCGAAGGTCGCCTCCCCCTCCTCGATCCCCGCCCGGTACAGCTCCAGCACGCGCTGTGCGTCCGCTTCCCGCATCGGCCGCAGCACGAAACCAGCAGGGGCGGCAGGCTTGACCGCCTGGACCATCGCCGAGTACATCCCGGAACCCGCCTCCACGGTCGGCGTCACGCGCACCTGGGTGAAGCCGGCAGCCAGGAGCCGTACGCGGTACTCGTCGGCAGTCAGCGTGCCCCCGGTGCAGCCCACGTGCTCCTCGGCCGCTACCCGTTCGTCCGGGGCGAGGCCCGGCTCGGCGAGTACGTCGCTCACCCCGAACCGCCCGCCGGGCCGCAGCACGCGGTACGCCTCGGCCAGCACTCGCGGCTTGTCGGTAGACAGGCTGAGCACACAGTTGGAGATCACCACGTCCACCAGCCCGTCGGTCAGCGGGATCTCCTCGATACGCCCGTGCAGGAAGCGGACGTTGGCCACGCCCGCCTCGCGCGCGTGCTCCTCGGCCAACCCGACCATCTCCGCCGTCGCATCCAGCCCATAGACGAATCCGTCGGGGCCGACGCGACGCGCCGATAGCAGCACGTCGATGCCGCCGCCTGAGCCCAGATCCAGCACCGTCTCGCCCGGCGCCAGTTCGGCCACCGCCGTGGGGTTGCCGCACCCCAGGCTGGCGCGCACCGCCCCCTCGGGGAGTACGGCGGTCTCGTCCTCGTATCCGGCGGACCCGAAGCACCCTGCATCGAACGCGTCCTGGCCGCAGTCGACGATCCGCTCTCCGGCACGGGCGGCGCGGGCCAGACCGGCGTATCGACGGACGATCTCTTCGGGAGACGTAGCGGACTGGCTCATCGCGTGCACTCCTTGCCCGGTGGTACGGATGCGGCCTGCCCCATCACTACGTCGGCGGCGGAGGGGAAGGCGCGCACGCACTCCTCGTTGATCCGATAGTGGCTCGCGGTCCCCACCCGCTCCACGAGCACGAAGCCCACCTCAGCGAGCTGCTTGAGGTGCTGGGAGACGGTCGACTGACCGACCCCCATCAGCTCGACGATCTCCCCGACCGTCATCTTCCGCCCGCAGCGGGCGAGCAGCGAGACAATCTGGATCCGGGTCGCATCGGCCAGCACCTTGAACCAGGAGGCGTACTCCTCGGCGGTGGGACGGGTGAGTGGCTGCACGGTATTCATCGTTCATCGACGATAAACGATGAAGCAAGCGAGGAGAAGAGCCCGACCCGTATTCAAGCCGATCCGGAGACCAACATCAGGCAGTGGCCAGCTCGGCCTTCTCAACCCAGCGAGCGAGCACACTGAACGCCGCGAGCTGCTCAAGGGCCTCGTGCTCCGGCAATTCAGGCTGGCCGTCCTCATGACTGTTGGGGTTGCGGATACCCGCATAACAGCCCTCGGCGAAGGCCATCGCTCCCCGGTGAACGCTCCGGTATGTCTCGCTGCCGTCATCGTCCATCAGCCTGAGCCGAGGTTGTCCCGGCTTCGGCGGCTCGACGCTGAAGATCTGCTGGAAGAGCTTGACTTCGCTCAAGTTCCGGCGGCCCACCTTGTTCTGCGTCTCCGCATTGACCTTGCGGGCCGCTGCCGTGACCGCTTCACGGAAGTGGCCACTGCTCCATAGAGCCCTGGCCCCCTCCCACGCCCACGAATGCATCGCCCCAGCGCTGACCTGCGGCGCGTCATCGCCCAAGTGCTGCCGCACTTCCGCGTCACACACGAGTGCGGCGTCCGCCCGCTGTGCCGCCTCCCGATGCTGGCACCAACGATTCACGCTCTTGTTCCTGTCAGCGGGAACTTCGGTCCGCCACTGCGGCAAGACACGGTCCAGGATCTGCTCGACCACGTGCGCACTCGCGATGATCGCCTCGTCACTGCCGCGATTCATCCGGTGCGTGAACCCCACCATCGTGACCCCCGGAGGGTCAGCGGGGCGATACAACTCAGTAAGGGACAGAAACTCGGCTAACTGGTCACGGACCCAGGGGATATCAATACTCATGCCATGAATTAAACCCCCAGTCGGCGGGCACGAAATCTGTTCGCGAGCAGGCTCCTGGAGCCGGTCAGCGCGTGATCGCACCCATCCGCGCCAGCACACCAGGGGCGACGCGGTAGTAGACCCACGTCCCGCGCCGCTCGGAGAGGACAAGGCCCGCGTCGCGGAGTTTCTTGAGGTGGTGGGAGACGGTGGGCTGACCGACCCCGAGATCGCCGAGGTCGCACACGCACACCTCGCCTTCCGGGTGCGCGGCGACCCGATTGAAGAGCAGCACCCGGATCGGCTCACCGAGGGCCTTGAACATCGTGGCCATCGTCTGCGCGTCCTCGGCCGACAGGTCCGGCGCAGTCAGCGGCGGACAGCAGGGCACGGCGTCCTCGGCGCTGTCCGGCTCGACGACGGGGAGATCCTTCAGCTTCGACATAGCTCCATATTGACACCTATCGATTCAGAGTGCCAGACTCGGCCTCGCTACATCGACAGATTTCAAATCAGAAATGAGGGGGCAGCCCCATGTCCGAGCAGCAGCCCGCCCACCCCACGCTTCCTGTCGCGGTCATCGGCGCCGGACCCGTCGGCCTGGCCACCGCCGCCCACCTGCTGGAACGCGACATCGAACCCCTCGTCCTGGAGGCCGGGCCGGACGCGGGAGCGGCCGTACGGGAATGGGGGCACGTGCGGCTCTTCTCCACCTGGGAGGAGGTGATCGCCCCCGCCGCCGAGAAGCTCCTCGCCCCGACCGGCTGGGAGCGGCCCGACGGACGTACGTACCCCTCGGGCGCCGACTGGGCCGACCGCTACCTCCAGCCCCTAGCCGATTCGCTCGACGAGCACGTGCGCTACGGCGTCCGCGTCACCGGCGTCTCCCGTGCCGGGCGCGACCGCGTGGTCGACGCCGGGCGCGAGGAGCAGCCCTTCACCCTGCACCTGACCACCGCCGACGGCCGTGAGGAGCGCATCCTCGCCCGCGCCGTCGTCGACGCCTCCGGCACCTGGTCCATCCCCAACCCGCTGGGCGGCGACGGCCTCCCGGCCCTCGGGGAGCGGGCCGCGGCCGACCGGATCTCCTACCGGGTCCCGGACCTGAACGACCCGGCCGTACGCGCCCGTTACGCGGGCCGCCGTACCGCCGTGGTCGGCTCCGGCGCCTCCGCGTTCACCGTGCTGGCCGCCCTCGCCGCCCTGGCCGGGGAGGAGCCGGGCACGCACGCCGCCTGGGTGCTGCGGCGCGGCATCGGCAGCGACACGTTCGGCGGCGAGGCCGACCAGCTCCCCGCGCGCGGCGCGCTCGGCCTGCGCGCCAAGGCCGCAGTGGAAGACGGTTACGCCACCGCCGTCACCGGCTTCCGCACCCAGGCGATCGAACGCGACGGCGACCGGCTCACCCTGGTCGCCGACGACGACCGCCGCCTCGAACCCGTCGACGAGATCATCGCGCTCACCGGCCTGCGCCCCGACCTTTCCTTCCTGGACGAGCTGCGCCTCGGCCTCGACACGCGCCTCCAGGCCCCGACCGCCGTGGCGCCCCTCATCGACCCCAACGTCCACTCCTGCGGCACCGTCTACCCCCACGGCGCCAAGGAGCTGGCCCACCCCGAGCCCGACGTATACCTGCTCGGCATGAAGAGCTACGGCCGCGCGCCCACCTTCCTCGCCCAGACCGGGTACGAGCAGGCCCGCTCCGTCGCCGCCGCCCTCGCCGGGGACCACGAGGCCGCCGCCCGCGTCGAGTTGATCCTCGCCGAGACCGGAGTCTGCGGCGGCTCCGGCCTCTTCGACGAACCCGACACCGCTGAGAACGAGGGCGGAGGCTGCTGCGCCGCCCCGGCAACCGTCCAGATCGGCGCCGCCCCGACCACCGCGGCGGGCGGCGGCTGCTAGCCCGGCGATGCCGCGCCATGAGACAGGTGCGCAGGCCGCGACCAAGGCCGGGGACGGTATCCGGTCGCGGCCCCGCGCCGCGCTCCCGGCCCTGTGCGTCACCCAGATCACGAGCTGGGGCATCCTCTACTACGCCTTCCCCGTCCTCCTCCCCCGCCTGAGCGAGGACACCGGCTGGTCCACCACCGCCGCCACCGCCGCCTTCTCCGCGGCCCTGCTCGTCTCCGCGCTGGCCGGGATCCCCCTCGGCCGCGTCCTCGACCGGCGCGGCCCACGCGCCGTCATGACCGCCGGATCCGCCCTCGGTACGGCGTGCGTGCTGGCCGTCGCCACCGCACCCACCCTCCCCGTCTTCGTCGCCGCCTGGCTGTGTACGGGCGTCGCGATGGCTGCCACCTTCTACCCGCCCGCCTTCGCGGCCCTCACCCGCTGGTGGGGCCCCGACCGGGTCCGCGCCCTGACGATCGTCACCCTCGCGGGCGGACTGGCCAGCACCCTCTTCGCCCCGCTCTCCGCTGCGCTCGCTGAGCACCTCGGCTGGCGGGGGACGTACATCGTGCTTGCCGCCGTACTCGCCCTCGTCACCGTCCCCGCCCACGCCCTGGCGCTGCGCGCCCCCTGGCCCCCGGCACCGGCCCCCGTTTCTGGGCCGGTCGAGCACCGCCGCACGCCCGTCGCCCGTACCGGCCCGTTCCTGATGCTCGCCGCCGCGATGACGCTCTCCGCGCTCACCGTCCACGCCGTTGTCATCGGGGTGGTCCCCCTCATGACCGAACGCGGCGCCACCCCGACCCAGGCCGCCTGGGCCCTCGGGCTCGGCGGCCTCGGCCAGACCCTCGGCCGCCTCGGCTACGCCCCGCTCGCGCGCCGTACCGGCGCCACCGCGCGCACGGTCACCCTGATCGCCGCCGGAGGCGTCACCACCACGGCACTCGCCCTGGTCCCCGGCCCGATACCCGTCCTGGTCGCGCTGTCCGTCGTCGCGGGCATGGTGCGCGGCAACCTCACACTGCTCCAGGCCACCGCCGTCACCGACCGCTGGGGCACCCGGCACTACGGCCGCCTCACCGGACTCCTCAGCGCCCCGATCACCCTCGCCACCGGCCTCGCCCCCTTCACCGCCACCGCCCTCGCCGGGCCGCTCGGCGGACACACCCACCTCTTCCTCGCCCTCGCGACCCTCTCCTTCACCGGAGCCGTCCTGGCCCTCAGAGCGAATGACACATAAATCGAACACGTGGTTGAATTCAGGCCATGATGTCCGAGCACTTCCCCCAGGACCTCATCGAGCTGCAGCGAGCCCGGAACCGCGTGTACGCGGAGCTGGCGCAGCGTCCGCGCGATGCCACGGCGGTGCGTCGCCGGTTGTTGTGGCTGGAGGCCCGGGTCTTCTGGCACCCCCGCTTCGATGCTGCGGCCGGAGGCGACCCGGTGACCCGTGCCGAGCTGCGCAGGCGGGCTCGGGAGAGTGCCGACCGAGGCGGGGTGGCCGGATGAGCGAGCTATCCGGTCAGCAGGAACGGATTCTGCGGGCGGCGCGTGGGTTCGTGGCCGAGCGTGGGGTGCATCCGACGATGCGCGAGTTGGCCGATGCTGTCGGTCTGTCGAGCACGTCGACGGTCGCGTATCACCTGCGCCGGATGCGGGAGGTGGGTCCTGTCGTGGAGACGCGCGGCCGGTCGCTCAGGCCGTGCCCGTTGTGCGGCGCAGAAGCCCTTCCGGCAGAGGACCACTTCGAGCGTGCCGGTCCTGCCTCGACGGAGGAGGAATAATCCGGTAGCGGCTGCGATTCTCGCCTGGCAGTGATCGTGCCGGAGCGGGGAGGAGCGCATGGGCGACCTGAAGGTCTTCCGGGTCAGAGGTGGCCGGGCGACGGAGATTCCGGGGGCGTCGGTCGCGGTGGAGCGGGAGCTGCAGTCGCTGATCGAGGCCAATATGGAGGCGATGCTCGGGATCCGGTTTCTGGCCTCGGAGTACCGGACGGGTCGGCATCGGGGGCGGGTGGATTCGCTCGGGCTGGATGAGAGCGGTACTCCGGTGATCGTCGAGTACAAGCGGTCGCGGGATCAGAACGTGATCAATCAGGCGCTGTCGTATCTGGTGTGGTTGCGGGATCACCATCACGAGTTCGAGCGGCTGGTCGCCGACCGGATCGGTCCGGAGGCGGCCGGGGCGGTGGACTGGAGCAATCCGCGGGTGGTGTGCGTGGCCGGGGAGTTCACGTATCACGACACGGTGGCGGTGGAGGAGATCGGCCGTCGCATCGACCTGGTCTCCTACCGGGTCTTCGACGACGTCCTCACGCTGCGGCTGATCGCGTCCGTCGCAGGGGCCGGGGGGACTTCCTCGCGGGCGAAGGCTTCGACTACGGCGAAGGCGGCCGGGCCGGGGTCGGCGGTGAGTGTGCAGCAGCAGCGACTGGAGGGGGCCTCGGCGAAGGTGCGGGAGCTGTTCGTCACGGTCGATGAGCGGCTGCTGGTGCCGGAGGGGGCTCGGGTGGAGCCGCAGCAGCATTACCTGAGCTACCGGCGGTTGAAGAACTTCGCCTCGGTGCGGGTGCTGCCGCGCAAGGAGGTCGTCGCGGTGAACCTGAAGCTGGATCCGGCGACGGTGGAGCTGGAGGAGGGCTTCACCCGGGACGTGACGCAGATCGGCTGCCTGGGGATCTCGGGCGTCGAGGTGAGCCTGCGCTCGCTCGCGGATCTGGAGCGCGCCGAGGACTTGATCCTGCGGAGCATCGCGGCCTCCTGACCACCTCGGACGAAGGGGCGGTCGCGCACCCGTTGCGGTGTGCGACCGCCCCTTCGCGTGTTCTGCCGTCCTGGCCCGCCGCCCGGGTCACTCCTCGGGTCCGGCGAGGTCGAAGTCGTCCTGGGTCAGAGCGCCCGCCAGGCGCTGTTCGGCAACGTTGGCGTAGTGGTCGGACAGCTCGATGCCGATGAACTGGCGTCCTTCGCGCAGGGCGGCGACGCCGGTGGAGCCGGATCCGGCGAAGGGGTCGAGGACGGTGCCGGCCTCGGGGCAGATCTTCACCAGTTCCCGCATCACCTCGACGGGCTTCTGGGTGATGTGGACACGGTCCTTGCGGGGCTGGCTCGCGGTGTAGAGGCCGGGGAGGTAGACGGGGTTGCGGTTCGCGTCGACCGGACCCTTGGTTCCCCACACGATGTACTCGCAGGACTGCTTGAGCCGCCCCTTCTGCGGCCGGGAGACCGGCTTGTGCCAAGAAGCGATGCCGCGCCACGTCCATCCCGCCGCCTGCAGCGCGTCCGTAGTCGTGGGCAGTTGCCGCCAGTCGGTGAAGACCAGAGCCGTGCCGGAAGGGACGGTGGCGCGGTAGGACTCGGTCAACAGCAAGGTGAGCCAGTACCCGTAGGAGCGCTGGTCACGGTTCTCGCCGGGGAAGTTGGCGAGCTGGTGCTCGGCGTCCGCGGCGGTGTACTTCGCCTTCGCGGTCCGTCCGGTGCGCTCGGAGCTGGTGCGTCCGCCGGAGTTGTAGGGCGGGTCGGTGATGACGGCGTCGACGCTATTGTCCGGGAGTTCGGACAACACGCTCAGCGCGTCGCCTCGGTGCAGGGTGTAGGGCATTTCAGCGGGCTCTCTCTCGGGGAATTGCGCGCACGCAGCCCCTCGGGAATGGGGGCGTGTGCGGGGAGAAGGCCGGGGCCTCGGGCGTCGGATTCGACGGGCCGAGGGCCGACGTGCACCGGAGGTTAGTCACGGATTCCGGCCGTACCAAGCCGGCGACCGCCTCGTCCTGGAGGCACTCTTCGGCTCGTTTGGTGCGGCCGGAATTCGTCTCTACAGTCTCGGCATGCTCACCGGGCAGGAGGCAACTCCACCCCAGTTGAGCTGTGCTGATGCGTGCTGTCCCGTCCAGGGATGGTGGCGTGGATCGGTGCTCGGTCATGTCTTCGGCTCGGAGTGAGGGTCTTTCCGTATGTGGCGTGTGAGATTACGAGCGCGGCTGGCTGCCGCTCTTCGTTGGAGTGGTCCGGCGGGCAGGCTGTTGATTGCCCGTCCGCCGGGCCGCCCTCTCTCCGAGCGAATTCGGATTCTCGACCGGTGTGGTGCGGGTGGCCTTTTCGACGAGAACGCCCGCACCCCGCCGCCTACGTGCAAGGAGTTGCCGTGCGGCACCCTGAACAACGCCCGGCCCCGGTGCCGGGAACGAAGCCTGGCCCCCGTTCCGTGACGGGTCGGCGCTCGTGAACAAGACGCTGCTGGCCGTGGGTTCGGTGGCGGTGGCGCCGATGCTGCTGATCGCGCCGCTGGCGATGGCCGGTGCGCAGGGCGCCGAGGCGGCCTGTAAAAGATGACGCGGGCGGCGACGTCGACACCACGGCGGTCGCCCAGCAGGTGCGCTCGATCCTGAAGGGCGGCAAGGCGGCCTCCGTGCGCGTGGCCGGGCTGGATGCCCCCAAGGAGCAGATCCCGAACGCGAAGAAGATCCAGGCCACCGGCGTCGCGATGAAGATCCCGCCCAGGGGGCAGGTGGTCGCGCTGGCCACCGCGCTGCAGGAGTCGGGGCTGCGCAACCTCACCTACGGCGACCGGGACAGCCTCGGGCTCTTCCAGCAGCGCCCCTCGCAGGGCTGGGGCACCTCTGCGCAGGTGCGGGATCCGGTGTACGCGTCGACGAAGTTCTACGAGCGCCTCAAGCAGGTCTCGGGCTGGAAGTCGATGACCGTCGCCCAGGCCGCCCAGTCGGTTCAGGCGAGCGGTTTCCCCGACGCGTACGCGAAGTGGGAGCCGCTGGCCACCGCGCTGCACAAGGCGCTCGCCAAGTCCCTCAAGGACGGGACCGGTTCCGGCGGCGACGTCGACAAGGACGATATGCCTGGTGCTCCCGCCGTCGGTGAGTGCGAGGACGGAGACGGCGCACCGGCTGGTCCGATCCCGAAGGGCAAGGTCCCCAAGGGCTACAAGATCCCGGCCTCGGCGCCCCGGCCGGTGCGCAAGGCGATCCGGTGGGGTCTGGGGCAGCTCGGGACGCCGTACCAGTGGGGCGGCTCGTGCGCGGATGCGCACGGCAAGGACCCGATGGGCCGCTGCGACTGCTCCTCGCTGATACAGGCGTCCTACAAGGCCGGCGACATCCAGCTCTCCCGGACCACGTACACCCAGGTCAAGGAGGGCAAGGCGGCCAGTCCTGAGCGGCTGGAGCCGGGGGATCTGCTCTTCACCCGCGGTACGGCCGCCCGGCCCGAGCACGTCGGCATGTACATCGGGCGCGGCCTGATTCTCCAGGCCCCGCGCACCGGCGACGTCACCAAGATCACGCGGCTCGCCGAGTGGCGCTCCACGATCCTCGCCGCGCGCCGCGTCGCCTGACGCACCCCCTCTCCTCTCCTCCCCTCCTTCCCTTCTCCTCTTTCTCTCGCACGACCTCCGGGGCTTTTGCGCACCCGGACTCGAACAGGAGTTCCTCTTGAAGCTCGCGCAGCATCTCCAGTACCTGGCCTACGACCCGGGCGTCTCGCCGAAGGGCGGCGGGCTGCCCGGTCTCGACGTGCTCAAGAAGGTGATCGGCTCGATCAACCTCTTCGGCATCGTGGCGACCGTCGGCGCCCTGGTGCTCTCGGCCGTGATCTGGGCCTGGGGTCATCACTCGGGCGGTCACCAGGCCGAGCAGAACGGGAAGAAGGGCACCACGATCGCCGCAGGCGTTGCCCTGCTCCTCGGGGCGGCGAACGGGATCGTCGCGTTCTTCTCGGCGATGGGGACGCAGGTCCACTGATGCCGACGCTGAAGAAACACTTCGCTTCCTGGCGGGACTCCTCCGGCGAGCCCTCCTCGGTGCTCCACCGTTCGGCGATGATCGGCGTCGTCCTGGCGGTGCTGCTGGGCGTCGCCGGGCTCACCGCCTACCTGACCCGGACCGAGGATCCGCAGCCCCGCGCGAAGGCCCAGCCGAAGTCCACCGCGACGCCCCGCCCCGCCGCGCCGCGTCCGGAAGCCAAGAAGGCCGTTGCCGCGCCGCCGCGCACCAGCGATCCGGTGACGTTCGCGAAGGCCGCGACCGAGGCGCTGTGGACGTATGACGCCCGGCGCTTCTCCCGGACCGAGCATCTGGCCGGGCTCAAGGAGTGGATGACCGGCGAGGAGAAGTACGCCGACTCCGCCTCCGTGAGCGGCGAGGTGCCCGGCAAGGCGCTGTGGTCGCGGATGCGCGACAACCGCCAGCACGCCACGGCGAAGGCGGACGAGGGGCACTTCCCCGAGGCGTTCAAGACCGCCATGTCCCAGGACCCCGGGGCGATCACCGAGGCGTACATCTACGCGGTCACCGTGACCGGCAAGCAGTCCCTGTCCTGGAAGGACGGCGGCACCGGTGCCGAGCCCCGTTCGACCACGCTCGCCGTCCAGTGCCGACCGCATCACGACTGCGCCCTGGTCGGCGTGCTGCCGGAGGTCGCCCCGTGAACGCCATCGCGATGTTGAAGGGGGTGCCCGGTGGGGGCCTGTGATCTTCCCTTGATGAACCAGGTCTGCGGTGCCGTGGGCGGCGTGGCCAGCGAGACCGGCGAGGCCATCACCGAGGGCATCGGCGCCTGGATCGCCAAGTCCATGGGCGAGCTTGCCCAGTCGGCGGCCGACCTGGCGACGCGGGCCGTGGACAAGACCACCGCCGTCGATCTGAACGCCGCCTGGTTCCGGGAGAACTACGAGCTGCTCCTCCCGATCGGGCTCGTGCTGACTGTGGGCACGTTCTGTCTCCAGCTCACCCGCGCCGCCTGGCGCCGGGACGAACGCGCGCTGGCCCAGGCCGCGTTCGGCACGATGATCGGCGTCTTCTTCGCCTTCTCCGCCATCGCCTGCACCACCGTCGCCCTCACCGTGGTCGACGCCCTGTCCGCCGGATTGTTCAAGGCGGCGAACACCTCGGTCGATGGCGCGATCCGCCGCGTGATCAAGGTGAATGAGTTGGGGGCGATGTACGGCCTGGGCTGGGGCGTGCCCGCGATCATCGCGCTGGGCTGCGCGGTCGGGGCGTTCTTGTATTGGGCCGTGATGGTCGCCCGCAAGGTCGGCATCCTGGTCCTGGTCACGCTCGCGGTCTTCGCGGGTGCCGGCGGCGGCTGGGAGGTCGCCAAGCGGTGGCGCAAGGGGTGGATCGAGGCCACCGCCACCCTCATCGTCTCCAAGCTGCTGATGACGATCGTCTTCCTGCTCGGCGTCTCGGCCATGGGCAAGTCGGATTCCGACGGCGGGATGGCGGCCCTCTCGGACGCCATGTCGGGCCTGGTCGTGATGGTCCTCGTCCTGCTCTGCCCGTACGCGACGTACAAGTTCGTGCACTGGGCGGCCGACGGCAGCGGGCAGGATGACCTGCACCGTTCCGGGATGGCCGGAGTCGGTACGGCAACCGGGGCGGCGAAGACCGCGGGCCAGCTCGCGCTGCAGGCCAAGACCGGCGGCGCGGCGCCGCAGGGACCGGCCAAGGTCCCCGGCCAGGGCAAGGACGGCGTGGCCTCCGGCATCGACCCCAGCGGCGGCTCCGGCAGCGGCGGTGCGGGCAAGGCGAAGCAGACCCGCTTCCGCTTCGGCGAGGACCCGGCCGCCCCCGGCGACAAGGGCCGCGCGCTCATCCGCCGTCCCCCGACCGGCGGGGACCGGGGCCAGCCGCTCATCCGCCGCCCGGGGCAGGAATCCGGTCCGGGGTCCGGTTCCGGCGGTGGCGCGCAGGGAGCGCCGGTCTCCTCCGGTCCCGCCGCGCAGGGCGCCTCCGGCGAGCCGACCGGGACGATGCACCGGCCCTCCGCGCCGGGTGGGACATCGCCGTCCAGCGGTCCGCCTCCGCAGGGTGGTGCCACGCCGCAGCGGTGGGTCTATCCCAGCTCACCGCGTGATTCCGGCTCCTAGAGCCCGCCTGTGACGGGGGCGGGCTCCGGCCCCGCCCGGCCGCCCGCCCCCTCCTCTCCCCCTGTTCTCCTCTGCTTGCAAGGACGGCTCCGCCATGCTCTCCGAGACCTCGCCTTCCGACGGTCCGGCCACCGTGAAGTTCCCCTACCGCACGCGCCGTGGCGTGCTGATGGGCCTGTCCGTACCGCAGTTGCTCGGCGTCGCGACCACCGGCCTGCTGCTCCTCGCGGCCCTGCTCACCTCCGGCGTCCTGGGCGCGCTGAAGCTCATCCCGCTGTGGGCCCTGCTGCTCGCGGGCGTCTTCGTCCGGCACCGGGGCCGGTCGCTCGCCGACTGGGCACCCATCGCCCTGCGCTACGTCGCGCGCCGCGCGAAGGGGCAGTTGGTATGGCTGGCCCGGCCCGCCACCCGACCCCGCCGCGAAGGACTGCTGCACCTGCCCGGCACCGCCGCCTCGCTCCGCGTCACCACCGCCCCCGACGGCCGCTTCGGCGCGATTCATGATCCGCACGCGGGCACGCTGACCGCCGTGGTCCGCATCTCCGCCCGCGCGTTCGCGCTGCTCGACCCGGCCGCCCAGGCCGCGAACGTCACCGGCTGGGGCCGCACCCTGGCCGCGCTCGCCCGCACCGGACACGTCGCCCGCGTCCAGGTCCTGGAGCGCACCGTCCCCGACTCCGGCGACGCACTGAACCGGTACTGGAGCGAGCACGGCGACGCCCAGACCCCGCTGGCCGGAGCCGTCTACCGTGACCTGCTGCAGGCCGCCGGACCGGCCGCCGCCCCGCACGAGGCGTACGTCGCGCTCGCCCTGGACATGAAGGCCGCCCGACGGCTGATCAACCAGGGCGGGGGCGGCCTCACCGGCGCCTTCGCCGTGCTGGCCCAGCTCACCTCCACCTTCGACCAGGCCGCCCGCAACGCCGGACTCACCCCCGGCGGCTGGCTGTCCGCCAACGAAGTCGCCGCCGTGATCCGGACCGCCTACGACCCCGCCTCCTGCGCCGCGCTCGACCAGTGGTCCCCCACCGGGCGCCCGCAGGCCGACCCGGCAGCCGCAGGCCCCGTGGTCCTGGTCGAGAAGAGCGACCGCGTCCAGACCGACACCGCGCACCACGCGACGTACTGGATCGAGAACTGGCCCCGGACCGAGACCTCGCCCGGCTTCCTGCACCAGCTCCTGTTCACCTCCGGCGTGCGCCGCACCCTCTCGCTCACCTACACGCCCAAGGGCCTGGACTCCGCGCTCAAGGACGTGCAGCGCAAGAAAGCATCCGTCATCGCGGACGCGGCCGAGCGCCAGCGCAAGGGCCAGGTCGACTCCGAGGAGGACGCCGTCGAGTACGCCGACGTCAAGGAACGCGAACGCCAGCTCATCGCCGGGCACGCCGACGTCGCCGTCACCGGGCTGCTGACCGTCAGCGCCGAATCCGGCGACGACCTCAACTCCGCCTGCGCCGCGATCGAGACCGCAGCCGTGGCCTCCATGACCGACCTACGGCGCCTGACCTGGCAGCAGGCCGAAGCCTTCACCACCGCCGCCCTCCCCCTCGCACGCGCCGCCTGACCGGCACCGCCCCAACCGCTTCGTCCCACGCTCGACCGAAGGTCCCCCTATGCCGACCGACCCTCCGCCCGCAGCGGCCTCGGACTTCGTGCCGTTCGCCACCGCCGCGCTCGACTTCCACCGCGCGCTCAATCTGCCCACCTCGCCCGTCGCCGCCTCCCGCGCCGAGCTGGACTCGCTCCACGCGCACCTGGTCGCCCTCTACGGCCTCCTGGACGCGCACACCACCAGCACCTCTGCGGTGGCCGCCGTCGAGGGCGACCATCTGCGGGCCTGCCGGATCCGGCTGTGGCAGGCAGCCGACCACCTCCACACCGCCTTCCACACGGCCCCGCTCCCGGACACCGGCCGGCCACCCGCCCGGGAGACGTGCCGGGCCCGGCTACCCGAAGGGGCGCCCGAACTCACGGTGTGCCAGCGCCACCTGGCCACCTCCGCCCGAGTACGCCGCGACCACACCCCCTCCGATCTGCGCGACCCCTTCACCGGCCTCACCCGCCACTGACCCCAGGAGCACCACCCCGCATGTCCCCCTCGACACGCCCCCGCGCCACCGCCAGCCCACTGTTCGTCCCGGCCAAGCGCGACCGCCACGCCGCACGCGCCGCACGGGCCCACCTCGCCACCGCCCGCGACCAGGCCCGACACGCCAACCGGCCCACCGCCCGCACCACCGGCTCCGGACTCGACCCCGAACTACGGGCCACCTACCCAGCATCCGGTCGCCCCGGCACCGCCTCCGCCCGCGGCGGCAGCCTCAAGCTCCCCGCGCACCGGATGACGACCGCGACCGCCTCGGGCGCCTACCCGTTCCTGGCCGAGGGCGGTCTCGGCGCGCACGGCATCTACGTCGGCCGCGACGTCCACGCCGAGGCCGCTTTCTGCTACGACCCGTTCTCCCTCTACGGGCGGCTCGACGGGTTCACCAACCCCAACATCCTTCTCGCCGGGGTGATCGGGATGGGCAAGTCCGCCCTGGCCAAGTCCCTCGCGTTGCGCGCCGTCGCCTTCGGCTACCGCATCTACGTCCCCTGCGACCCCAAGGGCGAATGGACCCCCGTCGCCCGCGAACTGGGCGGCCAGACCATCGCCCTCGGCCCCGGCCTTCCCGGCCGCCTCAACCCCTTGGACGCCCCCGCACGCCCGAGCGGGATCAGCGAGGAGGACTGGCGCACCGAGGTCCGCAAGCGCCGCCTGCTCCTGCTCGGCTCACTCGCCAAGACGGTCCTGCGACGCGAGCTGCACCCCATGGAGCACACCGCGCTCGACATCGCGCTCGACGAGGTCGTCGCCCACGCCGAGGCCAGCGGAGGCACGCCGCTGCTCGGGCAGGTCGCGCACGTCCTCGGCTCCCCGGAACAGCTCGACGCCGCCCACGGCGAATCCTCCGGCCGCCTGGGGAACGCCGCCGAAGACCTCGCCCACGCCCTGCGCCGCATGGTGCACGGTGACCTGGCCGGGATGTTCGACGCGGCCTCGACCGTCGCCTTCGACCCAAGCGCGCCCATGCTGTCCATCGACCTGTCCCGCCTGGGCGGCGCGGGCGACGACACCGCCCTCGTCCTGGCCATGACGTGCGCGAGCGCGTGGATGGAATCCGCGCTCGCCGACCCGGACGCCGGACGCCGCTGGGTGATCTACGACGAAGCCTGGCGCGTCATGCGCCACGTCGCCCTCCTGGAGCGCATGCAGTCCCAGTGGAAGCTCTCCCGCGGCCTGGGCATCGCCAACATGATGGTCATCCACCGCCTCTCCGACCTGCTCACCGCAGGCGACGCCGGATCACGCGGACGCGCGCTCGCCGAGGGCCTCCTCACCGACTGCTCCACCCGCATCATCTACCGCCAGGAAGCCGACCAGCTCGCCGCAGCCGCCGCCCTCCTCGGCCTGACCGGCGTCGAAGCCCAAGCCGTCTCCGCCCTCACCAAGGGACGCGGACTGTGGAAAGTCGCAGGCCGGAGCTTCATCACGCAACACCTGCTCCACCCACGGGAACGCGAACTGTTCGACACCGACGCCCGGATGCACGGCGTCCCCGACGGGGTCCCGGCTTCCGGGCGGGGAACGGACGCGATCCCACGGGAGAGGTCCTGATGAAGGGGCTCTCCACGCGCGTGGTTCCCCGAACCCTTGACTTCGCCTTGGCAAGCACGGGCACCTGCGGCCCGGTCCCAGCGGACGGCTCTCGTACTGGACGTGGGCACCCGCTGGTGCGGGTGCCCAGGGGGCCCGGTGGGGATGTGGCTCCGCTGCGGGCCCGTCGGTCCAACGACTACGTGGGCGAGCCGGGCTGGCCTGGTGCTGCACAGGGGTTGCCGAGTGCGGCGTTGAGGGCGGCGTTGCTGGCGACAACGTCGTTGCACTTGGCGGTGGGCACGAGAACTGGCGCGAGAACCGAAGCTGGCGAGCCGTTGCCGGGGCCGTTCACGGCCGCGCCCTGAGCATTGCCACCACCGGCGGCAGCGGTACCGGCTCCGGCGAGGACGGAGGTGGCCGCCAGCGCAGTGACAGCGAGGATGGTGCGAACGGGCATGGATTCTCCTTCGGGGGGGGGGGATCGCCCGACGACTCTCCCCGCACTGAGCCCCCAAACGCACCTCCCTCGGATGAGCAGCGCGAACCACTCCTTCAGAGGACAACCGCTGCTGTGGACCGTCGATCGAACCCGCCGCGAGATGCGGCCACGAACTCACCATCCGACCGGCCCCTGCGAAGGAACCCAAGATGTCGCTTGATCCGACGACCCGCGAGTCCCTCCTCGCCGCACTCCCCGAGGCCGCTGAGCGTGGGCGCAAAGCTCTGGAGGACTGGGACGCCGTCTCCGACAGTCTGTGCGACGAGAACCACGAACCGCTCGACGAGCGGTACGACGTGCGCCAGCACCAGCGGGACGCAGAAGCCTGGGCCGCCTTCGAGTCCTTCCTCGATCACGGTCCTGAGCTGCTCGCCCAAGCCGAGACGGACTTCCGCGCTCTCCACCAAAGCGACGGGCCCCCGGACTGGGAAGCCATCGCGCGCCGCAGGCATCAGCTCGCCGAACTGCGCCACGCCGTCGAAGGGGGTCGGGCGGAGCGTGCCGCCTGGGAGGGGGCGAACGAGGTGATCCTGCCCGGCCCCGAAGGCGACGAACTGCGGCGCAGGATGGAGATCTCGCGCAACGCCGAGGGCTGGCACTACACGATCACGTTCGCCGACCACGCCGACGTCCTGGTCGAGATCGACCAAGCGATCCGCCAGCGTGCGGACTCCGGTGACGCGCGCACGGCGCAGGCCAACGCGGCGCGCGCCCGTTCCACCACCGCACCTGTTGCGACGCCACTCTCCGAAGGTCCGGCGCCCGGCGTCCCGTCCCCTCCTGGCCGGACGCACCGGACGCGCTAGCGGAAATCTCCGGCACCGCCAAATCCCGCATTCCCGCGGATCCTCGCCCTCGTATGTCCCCGATCCAGCGAGGTGCACCTCGTGGCGGAAGCTCCGCACATCACCATCGGCCACCATCCCCACGTCGGCGTCGTGGCCGCCCCCTCCCACGATCACCACGTCACCGACCACCTGCTTCACCGAGTGGGCTTCGAGCGCCTCGACGACGGCGCCCTCTACGTCCTGGCAGAGCCCGATCGCGATCCGGTACGCCGCACCCAGCTCGCGGTCCAGTCGCTACGCGCCGCGCATCAGAGCGTCAGCGCCGACGCCGCCTACGACCTTCATCCCGGCGAGCGTCCGCCCCTGCCCGGTGATCCTCCGAAGGCGCCGTCCTTCGCGGCGGCTTCCGTCCAGCAACGACGGGCTCAGGCGGCGACGGCCATCTCGCCCGCCCGCAGGGGCATCACCGTCGCGCCGTCCACGCCTCCGGTCGAGCGCTCGCACCGGCCCAGCCCGGCCGCCGCCCAGCAACCAACGCCCCACCTCTAGGAGAAACGTTCCTGTGTCCTCGCAGCCTGAGCCGGACGTCGCCTTCGGCACCACCCGCGACTTCGGTATCGCCGCTGCGGTCGCCGATGACCGGCCGTTCCTCGACGAGGTCCTGCGCAAGCACCACTTCGCCTTCGAGGCCCGGCTGAACGTGTACCTGCTGCCGCCCGAGACGGCGTACGACGTCACGGTGAAGAACATGGCCGCCGCCACGCGCGAGTTCCAGGCTGCGGGCCTGTCGGTCGCAGCTGATCCCCGCGCCGTCGTACCGCCCCACCCGGACGGTCCCGCGCACGCTCCCGCCCACTCCGAAGCCGCTGGCTCCGATCCGCAGGAGGGGCGCCGAGGGGACCACGCTGCGCGCTCCCACGCCGCTCGGGCCGCCTCGCCTCAGCGCCCCGCCCCCACACAGAAGCCCGCGCCCCCGTCCCCGCGCGCGGCACCCCAGCCGCCGACCGGCAACCGCCGAACCCGCTGATTCATCCCCTCTTCGCTCAGTAAGGAGCCTGCTCGATGCCCGTGAAGAAGATCTGGTCCATCGACCACGCCTGCGGCCACACCCTCGAAGCCGACCTGTCCGAGCGCCCCGCCGGCCGACGTGCCGGCTACGCCCGCTGGCTCGCCTCCCGTGACTGCTCCGAGTGCTGGCAAGCCTCGAAGCGCCAGGACTCCGCCTCCTTGGCGGAGTGGCTGGTGGGCAAGCGCGCCGAGGAGGCGGCTGAGGCCGAATCGTGGGCCGACCGGTACCGGATGCCGCCGCTGGAAGGCAGCGAACGCGCAGTCGACTGGGCGGCCCGCTGCCGCCACCAGCTCGTCACCGCCGCCTACACCGTGCTCGTCGCCGAGGGTGAGATGGACGAGGACGCGTGGCAGGGCATCGAGGAGGCCGTTCGGCCGCTGACCCGGGCGGGGTGGTGGATCGACAACCGCGAGGCCGACCCGGCGGACCTGCCCGAGCTGCTGGAGGCAGCCGGTGAGGCCGACCGGCCCACTGAGAACCCCCACTTCTGATGGGCGAACCAGTGCCTCAGCCTCCCGAAGTCGCCATCACCCGCCTGGACACCGATCTTGTGGTGGCCGAAGCCGTGGACGAGCGCTCCGCCCAGCTCGTCACGGGCGTCGGCTTCCGCCGTGACCAGCAACTCGGCCCGTCCCAGTACCGCCTCCCGAACGGGATGTCCGCGACGGACCAGCAGAAGACGGCCAGCCTCGCGACGCGCCTGCTCGCCCAGGAGGGCTACGCCGTCGCCCTGTCCCCGTCGCTTCGCGAGGGACCGCTCACGCCCGCGGACCCGCAGGACAACTACGCCGCCGGACGCCGTATACGGGATCTGACCGTGCGGATGACCGGCGCGCACACCTACGCACGCGCCAAGCACCACACCGACCAAGTGCTCCACCCCGACTTCGGGGTGCTGGCCCGGCTGGGCGAGTTCTTCGAGGCCGCCGCCGAGCAGGCGCAAGCCTCCGAGACCGACGAGGGCTGGGAACTGCACTACCGGTTCATGGAGGCCGCCGACACGCTCACCGGCCTGCGGGAGGAGCTGGATGACGCCTCCGAGGAACTGCGCAGCCTCGGCCTGCCCCGGCAGCTTCGTGAACTCGGCCCGCCCGAGCCACCGCACTGGCGCGACCGCGTCGCGCACTACAACGCCACCGCGCCCAAGCGCCCGACCGCCCCCACCTCGGACGCAGCTGCCACCCGCCCGGCACCACCTGCGTCGCCCGCCCCGTCCCCACGCCGCCACCACTAGGAGCACGCCCGTGATCACCCGTAGAACCCCCGGCCCGCCCCGCGCTCCCCCACCGCCCGACCTCGCACGTTCTGGGATCTCCTCTTGTCTGAAGCGCGTACCAGGACTCCGTCGGCCACCACCGGCACGGACGTCCTGCTCTATCTCCTGCTCACCCTCGCCGCCCTCGGGATCGGCGGCGGCAATCTCGGCTGGCTGTTCGGCAACCTCGCCAACGACGCCTTCGGCTCCGGCGGCTGGGCCGCCTACGCACCGAACCAAGCCCTCTTCCACCCCGACGCCCTGTGGCCGCACCTGCCCCGGCCCGCACTTCTCACCGCCTGCTACGCCCTCCCCGCCGTGCTCCTGCTCACGGCCGCCGGGCTCGGAGCGAAGCTCTGGCTGCGCTTCCGCTCCAGCCCCCAGGGTCTCGCCGACCGCCGCGAGCTGGGGGGCCTGCTCCCGAAGAAGGCCGCCGCGAAGGCCACCGGGCTGCGCCCCAGCCTGAATGGCACGAAGCCGTCCGCCGTCGCCCCCGACGATCGCGGGGTGCTGCTCGGCTCGCTGAAGCCCGGGGCGGCCGAGGTGCGCTCCTCCTGGGAGGACGTCCTGCTGGCCATCATGGCGCCCCGCTCGGGCAAGACCTCCGGCTTGGCGATACCCGCGATCCTGCGAGCGCCGGGCGCGGTGCTGCTGACGTCCAACAAGGCGGCCAACGACGCCTACACCACCACGCTCGACGAGCGCGCCCGCGTCGGCACGGTCTGGACACTGGACCCGCAGCAGATCGCGCACGCCGAGCAGACGATGTGGTGGGACATCCTCGCGGGCGCGAAGGACCTGACCGGCGCCCGGCGGCTCGCCCAGCACTTCGTCACCGCCTCCGTGGACGAGTCCAGCGCCGGAGACTTCTGGTCGACGGCCGCAGCCAATACGCTCACCGCGCTCTTCCTCGCGGCGGCACGCGGCGGGCGGCCGGTCACCGACGTGACCGCCTGGCTCGCCTCCCCGTCCGACCGCACGCCGATCGACCTGCTCACCGATGCCGGCCTGGACGCGGTCGCCGCGCAGTTGCAGGGCACCGTCGCCGGGGCCGTCGAGACCCGCGACGGGATCTTCGAGAACGCCCGGCAGTACGCGAGCTGCCTGCTGGACCCCCGCATCGCCTCCTGGGTCACCCCGCCCCAGGGCGGCGCGACGTTGCGGGAGTTCAAGCCCGAGGACTTCTCCCGCAGCACCGACACGCTGTATCTGCTGTCCAAGGACGGCGGCGGATCGGCTTCGGCGATCATCGCGGCGGCGGCCGACGCGGTGATGCGCGCGGCCGTCATCCAGGCCGAACGCGACGGCGGACGCCTCGACCCTCCCCTGTTGAGCGTCCTGGACGAGGCCGCGAACGTGTGCAAAATCCAGGACCTGCCCGACCTGTACTCCCACCTCGGCTCGCGCGGGGTCATCCCGATCACGATCCTGCAGTCCTACCGCCAGGGGCAGCGGGTGTGGGGCGAGACCGGGATGGACGCCCTGTGGAGCGCGGCAACGATCAAGCTGATCGGCTCCGGCATCGACGACGCCGACTTCGCCGACAAGCTCTCCCGCCTGGCGGGCGACCACGACGTGCAGACCCTCTCGGTCTCCTCCAGCGACTCCGGACACTCCTCCTCAGTCTCCATGCGCCAGGAGCGGGTGCTCCCGCCCGACAAGATCCGGGCGCTGCCCAAGGGCAGTGCCCTGTTGCTGGCGACCGGCGTCCGCCCGGCCCTGCTGGATCTCAAGCCCTGGTACCGCGAGGGCGACGCCGACCGGATCGGCGCCGCCTCGAAGAAGGCCACCGCCGCCATCACCGCCCGCGCTCTGGCCAAGGACCTCCCCCGCCGCGACCAGTACGGACCAGCCGCATGACCGGCCGCCTCGGGAACCGCACCCCGGCGAGACGCACGGCCACCGCCGTGTCCGCCCGCCCTTCCGCTCGCCGAGGTGCCCCATGTTCTCTCCCGCCCCATCCCCCTCTTCGCGCGACGGACAACTCGCCGATGTCCCCGTCGTACGTGGTCCCGGTGGCTGGTGGCTGGTCGCCGCCAGCGGCGCCGTCGCCGCCGATCCCGCCCTTGACCGGATGCTCGATCGTCATGCCGTCGATCTCGCGGCGGCGAACCGCGCGGTCGACGCCGTGGAGCCAGGGTGAGCGAGTCGCCGCTGATGCAGGCCGAGCAGGCCGTGCTCGGCGCGGTGTTGCTGGAGCCGCGTCAGCTCGGCCGCCTGGCCGGGTGGCTGCGCCCCGAGCACTTCTACCGCCCCGCCCACGCCGCCCTGTACACGGCGATGCTCGACCTGCGCGCCCAAGGGCATCCCGCAACGAGGGCGCCTGCGGGTGAGCCAGTGCCGATCTCGTGGGTCAACGGGGTCCAGGAGGGGGCGGGCGCGCGCACCCGCGGGGTGACGGCCGCGTACGTGCACTCCCTGGCCTCAGCCTGCCCGCGCCCCGCGCACGCGCCGGTCTACGGGCGGATGGTGCTGGAGGGCGCCATCCACCGCAGCGTCGCCGAGCATGCCCACCGCCTGCACCAGGCCGCCCGCGAGGACGCCGCCCGCGGCGCCGGAGTCGCAGCCACCCTCCATCACGCGCAGGTCCTGGCCGACGTCCTCGACGACCTCGGCCGCCGCTGGGGCACCGAACCCCGCCCCGCGCACGCCCCGACACCGCAGGCCGCGCCTCGGTCCGTACAGGTGTCGGCGGACGAGCGGGTGCGGGATGCCGAGGAGTTCCTACTCGGCGTACTGGCCACCCACCCGCACCAGATGCGGGAGGTGGTCGGCTGGCTGCGACCGGAGGACTTCTCCGACCCGGGTCACGAGCACCTCTACCGCGCCCTGGGAGGGCTGCACCACCGGGGCGAGCCGATCGACGCGCTCACCGTGCTGTGGGAGTGCCAGCGCCGGGGAACGCTCGCCGACTGCACTCTGGACGCCGAGCGCGTCCGCCACCTGTGCGCGAGTGCAGCCGGAGGGTCGGCCGACTACTTCGCCGAGCAGATCCTCGACGCCTCCCTGCTGCGCACCGCCACCGCCTCCGCCCGGCACATCCGCGACCTGGCCGACGACAAGGCGCTCGCTCCCGGCCCGCTCATCCACCAGGCCACTGCCGCGCTCGTCCCGCTCAACGAGGTACGCCGATGGCGCGCTGCCGCCGCCGAAGGCGAACCGGATACCGCCGCCACGAAGCCGTCGGGGGCACCTCCTGAAGCTCGTGCTGCCGCTGCTCGTGTCCGCACCACCGCGCCCTCCGCCGGTACGAAGCCGGCGTCGAGCGCGAGCATGCCGGCCCGCACCCTGCGCTCCGTGCGCCCTCACCGGAGCCCGTCGTAACTGCCCCGATTCGTCACCGCAGCCGATGAGTTACGGACCGCCGCCCCCGCCCGGCAGGACAACGTGACCACAGCCGCTCCGGAATCTCCGCGTGCCGACCTCCGCAGACGTGCGTCGGCGCCGAGCGCGCCTACGCGATGTCCCCTTTCCCTCAGCGCACGTGCAGGAGCACTTCGTGAACGACGACGACCACCAGGCCCGGACCGAACAGCAGCGCATGCTGCGCCGGGCCGAGGAACTCAGCCGCACCCGCAAGGCGATACGTCTGCCTCACGCCCCGGACGATCTGCCCACACTCGCGCATGCCTCGGCACAGTTGGCCGACCTAGCACGCCTCGTCCAGGACCTGACCCAAGAGGTCCATGCGCGCGGCGACACCCAGCAGCACGATCCCGGCTTCGACGCTGCCGTCGGTGCCTGGGCGCGGGCGGCCGGAATTCTCAGCGAAGCCGTAGGCCACTACGGAGCGGCCTACCGCCAGCTCGGCTTCCTCCACGCCCACCGCCACACCCCCGAGCACACGGCCCTGCGCAACGGGCACCGCACGGCGTTCACCCTCGCCCAGGAACGCATTGCCGATGCCCGCGACCGCCTGTCCTCCGCACGCGGCGCCCTGGACAACAGCGCCGCCGTCCTGGAGGGACCGGATGGCCCGTCGGTCTCCCGCGCGGCTCGCGCCAGTTCCACATATGCCGATCCCGCCCGAAGCCAGGCTCCGCCGGATGTGGAAGCACCGGCGGATACTCCCGCGCAGCAGCCGCCCCGTGCACCCGGGGTCGCGCGTGGGCGCTGACCCGGCGGCGGAGGGCTCCGGCCCGCCGATCGGGAGCTTGTGCTCCGGCTACGGCGGCCTGGACCTGGGCGTCCAGGCCGCCCTCGGCGGCACCCTCGCCTGGCATGCCGACATCGATCCCGGAACCTCCCGGGTCCTCGCCCGCCACTGGCCCGGTACGCCGAACCTCGGCGACATCACCACGGTCAACTGGGCCATGGTCCCGGAGGTGTGCGTGCTGACCGCCGGGTTCCCTTGCCAAAGACGTCTCGATCGCCGGACGCCGTGCTGGTCTGCTGGAAGGAAACCGCTCCGGGCTGTGGCACCACGTGGTGCGTGCCATCGACGCCCTCGACCCCTGCCTGGTGGTGATCGAAAACGTTCGAGGACTCCTCACCTCCCCCGCCGCTGCCGCTGGCGAGGTGGAACCGTGCCCGTGGTGTGTGGGAGACACCGCAGGCCGGCCTGCTGTGCGCGCACTCGGTGCCGTACTCGGATCCCTGGCCGACCTCGGGCGCGATGCGCGCTGGTGCGTGCTACGCGCCAGCGACATCGGCGCCCCGCACCGGCGCGAGCGACTCTTCCTCACCGCCTGGCGACCAGGCGCCCTTGCTGAAGACACCGACCAGCAACATCGCTACCAACGGCGGCAGCCAGCACCCCGCGAAACGGAAGGAGGGCGGACACGGCCCCAACCTCGCGGACGAGATCGAGTGGCTGCTGCCCACCCCGAAGGCGTCCGACGGCATCAAGGGCTCGCCACGCCAGCGGCACGGAAACGGCGACCTGACCCTGCCTTCGGCGGCAGCGCAACTGAGCCGCCGGACGACCACGCCCCCTGGTCGCCCGAATCCGACCCTCGCCCTCTTCGACATCTCGGTCCTGACGAAGAACGCCCCCGGGACTGGGGACGGTATGGAGGAGCGATCTCCCGATGGGAGAGCCTCACGCGCCCCGCACCGGCACCCACCGACGACGTGGGCCGCCTGAGCCCGCGCTTCGTTGAGTGGATGCAGGGCCTGGATGACGGCTGGGTGACCGCCACTCCCGGGCTGGGGCGGCCCGCCCAACTCACCGCGCTGGGCAACGGGGTCGTACCGCAGCAGGCCCGACAGGCGCTACGGCTCCTCGCACCCCGCACGCCCGCCTGCCGTCATCGGCGTGGAGGGTGAGCCGCCCCTTCTACACCTGGTTTCCCGGCCGGGCCAAACCGCTCGTTCTCCGGATCCTCGTCGCTCCCACACCCGAGCGACGAAGGGGCTGTCGATGGATTCCGCCCACGAGCACGAGCCGGTACGGATACCGGACCACGACCTTGACGACCTCGTCTCCACGGTCGCCGGTCTGGTCGCTGAGACCCGCAAGCAGGGCGAGACCCTCGCCCGTCTCGCCGACGAGCAGCCGTCACCGCCCGACGGCGAAGAGAAGGGGCCCGACGGGGCCGCTCCCGCTACCGAACCAGGCAGCGGGAGCAGCTCTGCCGAGGCTTCTTCCTTGTTCGTCCTGGCGATGGCCGGTGCCGCGTACGACGAGGAACTGGCGGCGCTCAAGGTGTGGGTGGAGGACCTGCTGCTGCCGGTCTACGGACGCGAGATCACCGCCACCCGCCCCTGGTGCGCGCAGTGGGCCGAACACCCCGAGGCCGTCGCCCGGCTGCACGCGCTGTGGCTGGCCTGGCAGCAGTTCACCGACGCCGAGGCCGGACTCGCCGGACCCTCCGTGTGGCACCGCGACCACCTCGACCCCGCGCTGATGCAACTGCGCGCGCCGGACGGCCCGTTCAGCGCGTGCACCACCAGCGCCACCAGGCCGAACCACCGGCTGCTGGCCGCCCCCGAGTTCGCGGAAACCGGGGTCTGACGTGGACGTTCCCGACTACCGCATCGACGGTTTCGAACCGGCATCCAACAGCGTCGCGCAGGACTTCGCCGCCGTGACGCTCTCGGACGACATGTACGTCGAGCTGGCCGCGCACCACACCAAGGGCAACACCTTCCTGCTGCTCCACGACCGCGCCGCGACCTGGGACATCCCCGGTACGGCCGAGTACGTCGGGATGCGCATTCAGCGTGATCTGTTCGAGGGCACCTTCACCTTCGAGCACATCCGGCAGCCCACCGTGCCGATCACGCAGAACTGGCTCATCTCGCGCGGCTGTCCGCCCGAGGCGACCGATCTGGGCGCCGCGCCGGGTCCGCGCCCGGCCGATGGGCTCACCTCCCGGCTGGAGGACGTGCTGCGCGCCAATCCGGACGGCAGGTACACGCTGCTGGACCACTACACGCACAACCCCGGCCGCTTCAACGAGGGCATCGAGGTCAGCGCCCTGGTCCACGACGGTCACCCTGACTCGGCCGAGCGGCCCTACCGGCTCTTCCTGGAAGAGGTCACGCCGTCCCTCGACACGTACACCGTGCGCGAGGGCGCCTTCGCCAGCGCCGAGGCGGCCGACGCGTGGCTGGAGAACCGGGACACGCCGCTCCCCCTCGCCCCGGCACCCCCGCGTACGTACGACCGGCGGGCCACCGCTGCCCTCACTCGGACCACCACCCACACCACGGCCAGCGTCCAGCCACCCCTCCCCGGCGTAGCACCCCTGCCGGGCACTGCCCCTGCTCGTTCCCGGGGGCGTTCGTGAGCGCCCGGTACGCCTTCGCCGCGCACCCCGAGGCCCTCGCCGACCTGCACGAGGTCCCCGGGAAGGTCCGGGACCTGGCGCTGCTCGAACTCCAGCACCTGGTGCACGGCAACGAGCGCGGCGCTCCCCTGACCCGTGAGCTGGCGGGCTGCCACAAGGTCTATGTCGATCCGCAGACGCGGTGGCGGATGGTCATCCAGTACCGCGACGCCCCCGCCACCTCCCAGCACCGCCGGGAGATCTACCTGCTGGCCGTCGGCGAGCGGCAGGACCACGCCGCTTACGAGTCCGCCGCCCGCCGCCTGACCCGCGAGCGCCAGGTCCCCGAGGCCGGGCCGCACGCCGGGCGGGCACACGCCGCCCGCGCCCGCTCCGCCCACGCCCCCAGCGCCCGCAACGAGCCGCCCGCTCCGGCGCCGGGGACGGTCACGCCGCAGCCGCACCTGCGGCGCGTGCGCTGACCACTCCAACGAAGAGGAACACCCCGCATGTTCGACGACGACGGCGACGAGCAGCGCTGGCGCGAGTACCACGTCACCCCGCGCTACCTGGCCGGATCAGGCTTCGCCGGCGACCCTGCCTTCGCACCGGTCGGCCACTGGCCCCACCACGACCTCGACGACGACACCTGGTGCCAGCTACTGATCACCAGCCCGGACGGCCGGATCCGCCTCGGCTGGTTCGGCGACGACTACGAACCCGTCAAGATCACCGCAGCCGAGGACGCCGTCGGCCCCGCCCGCTGGACAGCCCGCTTCAACCAGAACTTCCCCCCGGAGATCACCGTCGGATTCACCGAAGCCCTGGCCCAGGACTGGGACCCGGACTCCGAGCGCTTCCTCGCCCGGCCGTCGATCTACTGGGCCGACAGCGTCGAGCCTCTGCTGGAGGCCGGGTGGGAGCGGCTGCGGGCCTCTCGGCCCGGCACGGTGGAGCTGCTCGCGCCCGACGGGCAGGCCGGGGCGTGGATCGACACCCGCGGCTACGGCCGCGAGGAGGAGACCGTACGGCTGTGGGCCGGTCCAAAGGGATACCTCACCCGGGCCGAGGCGACCTTCACCGCCGACACCCCCACCCACCTCATCGCCGCCACCGCCGCCGCGCTGAAGGCGCCCCTCCCCGCCGTCCGGGAACGTCACATGCTCCACCGGGACGTCGAGCACCTCGTCCAGCTCGAACCCGTCCACAAAGCCGGGTCGCGGACCCGCCCCTCCGTGCCCACCCCGCTGGAGGCGAAACGCGCCTCCGTCACTGCCGCCCTGCACCGGGCCGCTCACCAGCCGCCCGGCAGCGCGCGGGCCCGTGCCGCCCAGATCCGCACCGCGCGCACCTGGCCCCGGCCGGGTGCCGCACCCATCGCCGCGCCCCCTGCCGGCGCCGTCCCTACCGCCCGTACGACAGCCCGCCCGCGGCGCTGAACCTCCCGGAGAACCACCATGAACACCACCGCCCCCGCCACCACCGCCGCCTCGGAGCAGGTGCACCACGCCGTCGAGGTTCTCGCACCGCGCTGGACCTCCTGGACACTGCGCACCCTGGGCAAGCACGGTCCCGTTCCAGTACGCGAACTGGCCACCGCCATGCCCTGGCTGACCCCGGGCAGCGCCCACCAGGTCGTGATGCGCATGGAAGCGAGTGGGCTGGTGACACGGCCGGAGCGCGGGGTGGCCACCCTCACCGGCCTGGGACGCAAGACCGATTCCACGCACCGCGCGCTCGCCTCCTGGCACCAGCGGCACTTCGAGCAGAACAACACGCTCTGGAAGCGGGCCGACCGGGTCGAGGACGCTCTCGCACCGCTGCGGGGCAAGGGCACGCTCGACATGCTCTCCGCGCTGGACGGGCACGGCCCGCTGCGCCCCGGCGAACTGCGGGAGGCCGCCGGGTTTGCGACCGGCTCCTTCCACTACCGCACCCAGCAGCTCCTCGACGACGGTCTGGTCACCCGCCTCGGCCCCGAGCAGCACTTCGCCTACGCCCTCACGCCCGCCGCGCGGCAGCTCGCTCCGGTCTACGCCGAGCTGCACGACTTCGGCCACCGCCGCCAGGCCGCCCAGGGCCAAGGTCGGGCCGACCGGCCTGCTGCCTTGGCCAGTCGGGCAACCGCCGCTCGTCGCCCCTCACCCGCCGCTCCGGCCGCACGGGGGCTCTTCTCACACCCGCCCGCCCCGCAGCCCCGCGTTCCGGCCTACGTGACCGCGCTCTCCCACCCCTCCCGCACACGGTGAGCCGCATGCCCAGCCTCAGAAAACCCGTCCGCACCGGTGCCCGCACCGGCCCGGAACGGCCGGGCGCGGGCGCCCGTGCCCCACCACCGGAACGCCCAATGCCACACCACGCCACCGGCGGCGAGACCGTACTCGTCGCGCCCCGCTACCTCGCCGGAACCACCGGCACCGACCCCCTCGCTCCGCTCCTGGACACCACGCCCGACTGGACCCGGACCCTCGTCGGGCCCGATCCGTACTACGCCAGCCCGTGCCAGCGCCTGCGCGCCGCACGGCGCCGGGAGGGCGAGTGGAGCTTCACCTACGCCGCCGACCCGCTCGGCATCCCCGTCTGGTCCGCCCACTTCGACCGCGCCACCCCCGACGAGGTCCTCACCGCCTTCGCCGAGCAGCTCGTCGACGGCCTCGGGAACTACTTCGCCGACCACCTGCACGGCGGCCCCCGCTACTCCGGGCTCACGCCCGCCCGCCTCCTCGCGGCACACGAGTGGAAGCCGGTGCACGGCTCCCGCCCCTGGCACATACTCGCCCCCGACGAGCACGCCGCCTTCCACCTGCGCCTCGGCCACCTCCACGACCACGAGGAACTGCGCGACCGGGACGCAGCCACCTGGAAGTTCACCGCCGGGCCGGACCCGGTCAAACGCCCCGCGTGGACGGCGTCCCTCACCGGCTCCACCCCGCAGCCCCTGTTGACCACGGTCGCCGCCGCCGTGGCCGACCCCCGACCTGTCGAGCGCCCCGCGCACCGCGTGCCCGAACGCCACCGCGCGCTCATCGATCTCCGGCCCGCCGCGTGCTCCGCACGGGTCGCGGCGGCCCAGGCCCGAAGCACCAACCGCCCTGCCCAGCCTCAGCCGAGCGCCCACGAGCCCTCTCGGCCACCCGCAACGGCATCAACGCCCCGCCCGGCGCCCAAGCGCTGAACACCACCCCACGAGCAGGAAGTTCCGACATGCCCGATCCCGAAAGCCAGCCCGCCATCCAGCACGTCTCGCCCGTATACCTCGCCGGGACCGCGCCCAGCGTCCACGCCCTCCGCCCCCTGCAAGAAGCGGGCTTCCGTCAGGAGATCGACCGGGCAGGGAACGTCCGCCTCACCTCACCCCGAGGCGGGCACCACGTCGACTACCTGCCCAACGGCCTGACCCACGCCCTGTGGTGCATCTACGAGGCACCCGACCGCTACACCCCGCCCTCCTGGCTGGCCGAATTCACCACCGGCACACCGCCCGAGGTCGTCGAAGCGCTCACCACCGCCCTCGCCAAGGACGTCCACCGGGCCCGCTCTCAACGGCGGCGGCCCCAGGCCGACCGTGTGCTGCGCCCGCTGGCCGAGGCCGGCTGGCACCGCCGCGAGAACGAATGGGAGATCGAGTTCATCGCCCCGGACCAGCTCGCCGAAGTGCGCTACGACACCACGCCCGGCCACCCTCTCGATCCCGACTACCAGCCGTGGCTCATCCACGGAGGCCGCACGCACGACAACGGCTACATGGACTGGTACGGCGCCTTCACCACCCACGCCCCCACCCGGCTCGTGACCGCCACCGTCGAACGGCTGGCCAACACCAATCCGGTCGACCGCGCCGCCGACGCCGTCCTTCACCCCAAGGCCACGGTCACCACCACCGCGACGCGC
Organism: Streptomyces sp. NPDC048172; assembly: GCF_043202595.1. Classification (NCBI taxonomy): domain Bacteria; kingdom Bacillati; phylum Actinomycetota; class Actinomycetes; order Kitasatosporales; family Streptomycetaceae; genus Streptomyces; species Streptomyces sp. NPDC048172. Next base: position 778,351 of record NZ_JBIDAT010000003.1, on the reverse strand, counting down.
TCCACAGCCCCCCGGGCCGCAGCCGCCCGAAGCCGCACCAGCGCAGGGTGCTCTTCACCAGGCACGCCGGAGAGTCCGAGCCCGGCCTCGGCGCAGACGACCGGTCACCCAACCCCGTCCCGGCCACGCCTCCGACGGTGAACCTCCCTATCCCGACACGTCGGCACTCACGGGCCCGGACACCTCCCGCCGCCCCCCGCGGTGCCGACGGACAGGGCCTCTCCAGAGCTCTCGCCAGTTCTTCCACCGTCAGCCCGATCCGCGCTCCGCTGGCCGCTCGCGAGCGCGCCACGGAAGCTGCCTCAGCATCGTCCACACGCTCCTCGAAGCAGCGCTGCCCGTTCGCATCCACCGCCGTCCACCGCCTCGTGTTGCCCCAGTCGTCCCGCACTCAGCCAGTAAAACGACCGGTTCATTCCCGCACGAGACGTCCATCCCTTCCTCGGCCCTCCCGAGTTCGCCTTCGGCAGACACATGCCCTCCCGCACGGACTGGAATGACGCGCCCATTCCAAGTCAACGTACGGACGGCTCGAAAACCCGCAGGTCAACGAAGGGATTCCTCGTGACAACCAACGCACTTACCCCGGCTCACCTCGCGCCCGCCGAGCGCGAGTGGCTCCTCGAATGCCACTGCGCCGATCCCGTCCTGCGGCTGCTGGACAACTGCGGCTGGACCATGGTCGACGACCCCAAGGCCAACGTCTACTGCGCCAGCCCCGACCGGCGGGTGTTCGTCGGGTTCCTCCCCGAGAGCCCGGAGGCCGCCTTCGGCGAGCTGTGGCACATCAGCGTCCACGGTCCCGACGGCCGCCGCGCGTGGAGCACCACCTTCGACCACGACGTCCCCGCACATGCCGTCGCCGGATTCCTCGCCGCTCTCCTCGCCTATCCCGGCCGCTGGTGCGAGTGCATCTGACGCCCACCCCGACCCTCCTGGAGGCCCGACCGTGCCACGTCACCCCACCTTCCTGACCAATTGCGACGCGCCCGCGCCTGCGACGACGCGTGCGTCCGACGCCGATCGCAACCTCGTGCTCACGATCCTCGACACCGCGCTGGCCAACGGCCGTCTGAATCAGGAGGAGCACGACTCCCGTTCCAGTGCCGCGCTCGCAGCCCGGACTCTGGGTGACTTGGCCTCGGTGACCTACGACTTGCCGGAAGCGGAGGACCACGCCCGCGAGGTACGCGGCGCACAGCAGCGCGTCGCGGCGCTCAAGGTCTGGGCGAGGCGGTGGCGGATCTGGCTGCAAGCCGTCGTGTGCTTGAGCGCGATCTGGGGCGTCGACAGCCTCGCCCGCCACGAGTTGACCTACTGCTGGCCGGTCTTCCCGCTCGGCATCTGGTCGGCCCTCCTCGTCGCCTCCATGCTCGCCACCTTGACAACGCCCGAAGCTCCCGCCGCTGACCAGCTCGCACCGAAGTAGCCACGGAGGTACTCATGTCCCGCACGCTCACGGTCGGGCAACTGATCCATCAGCTCCAAACCGTCGACCCCGACCAGCCGGTCTTCCTCGCTGTCAACCCCGACTGGCCCTTCGCCCACCGCATCGACCGGGTCGTCACCGTGCCCGACGGGCCCGGCACCGTGGCCTACATCGCCGAGAACGGCCAAGAGGGCTACCTCCCGTCCACCGTGCGCACCGAGCTGGCCTGGTCCTGAGAACGCCCGCCGCCCGCGATACGGCCCGCTCTGCCGTGTCGCGGGCCGTGCTCTTCCCCTCCCAGTAAGTCGAACGATGGAGGCGCCTCGTGAGCGACATGCTCGGCAAGACTGTCCCCGGTCACGCGGGACCATGTGTACGAGCAAGCCAGGGCTGCACCTGCTACTTCTACCCGGACGAATACGGCACGCGCTCCCGCGCTCTGGCGAAGAAGCGCAGGCGCCGTACCGCCCGCCGCCGCGAACAGCGCATCTGGCAGTCCGACTTCAACGTCCGGAAGCGCCCGTGACCCGGCCCGCCGAATCCCGGAAGGGGCCCAGTCCCGCCTCGCTTCCCACGGACCGGTTCTTCCTGGCCGACCGCGCCCATGCCCCTGTTCCGGCGTGGTCTCGCGGCGCGGTCGTCCAGCGGGCACCCCGCTGCCCGGATGCTCCGATCCTGGCAGCTTGGCTCCGAAAGGAAGCGGGCCACGTTCCCGATGGCCGCATTCTGCTCACCTGGGGCCTGCCCCCGGATCTCGACGGCGGGATGGAGGTGACGGCCTACCTCGGCTTGGCCAGTACGGAGGTACTTCTCGCCACCTGGCCAGACCTTCACGGCAATTGGACTTCCGTCATCCGCCCCACACTCCACGAGGTACTCGGGCTACACGCCGCCATGTCGCTGGCGACCAGCGCGCTACGTCTGGCGAACCGCCTCCTCGAATGAAGCACGACCACGGAAAGGGCCGCCTCGCGTACGAGGCGGCCCTTCGCAATGCACAGGCCCTGGTCGTACTATCGCGCGACGCCCAAGCCGTATCGAAGCATCGTCGCGGCTCACGTATGGCGCCGCTGCCTGTTGTCTTTGTCGTGGAACCCAGCAGTTGCGCCGGATTCAGCGGAATGTTGCTTCGCGACAATGAACCCGGTCGCCGCAGGCCACGACCGTACGAGTAGCTCTCCAGATGCGGATTCCGGCTCGTCGGATCAGGTGTGCCCCTGCATCCGTCCGTGGCTGTCGCTCCGGCATGTGGGTCGTCCAGCAGGGCCGAGGTGTAGTCGCGTCGTCGGTTCAGACGCGCGCCCCGTGCTGGGCCGCGTACTTCCGATCTACGTCATTCAGGTCCGCGCCGCGCAGGTCCGCGCCGCGCAGGTCCGCGCTGCGTGGTTTCGCGTACTGCAGGTCCGATTCGAAGAGAACCGCGTCGCGTAGGTCTGCGGCGCGTAGGTCTGTGTCGCGTAGGTCCGCGCCGCGCAGGTCCGCGCCGCGCAAGTCCGCGCCGAACAGAAGGGCCTCGCGCAGTTTCGCGTCGCTCAGGTCCGCTTCGCGCAGGTTCGCGCTGAACAGGTTCGCCTCGCGCAGTTTCGCGTCGGACAGGTTCGCCTCGCGCAGTTTCGTACCGCTCCCAGTCCCGACCTTCCGGATCATTTCCTTCAAGAGCGCGCCCTCGAATGTGTCGCGCAGGTACGCGCGCAGGTACGCGCGACTCAGGTACGCGCGCGCGTCCACTTCGGGCAATAGTTTCGTGTCGCTCAAGTCTGCTTCGTTCAGGTTCGCGCCGCGCAGGTCCGCGTCGCGTAGGTCCGCATGCAGTTTCGCTCCGCGCAGTTTCGCACCGCTCAGGTCCGCGTCGCGCAGGTCCGCGTCGAGGGCCGCACCGCTCAAGTCTGCTCCGCGTAGGTCCGCATGCTGGAGTTGAGCCGTACCAACCTTGCCGCGAAGACGCGCCCGGGAGCCGACTTCCCGGTCGCTGCCATTCGGGACAGTGAGGTCAGCGTTGGGGAGCTGGGCAGATTTGAGATTGAGGGTGAAGCTCTTGTCGTGGCTGATGTCGCGGGTGGCCAGGACAGTGAGGGCGGCTTGGACATCGACGGGGAGTGCGTCCGAGTCCTGGCCCTTCTTCCAGCTCTTGTCATCGTAGGTGCGAGCGTAGGCGCTAAGGACGTTGGCGATGGTGGTGTGGTCACGTGTCGAGTCCTGCATGATCCGCTGTAGTGCGTAGACACCGCCCAGTCGCACGTCCACCTTTTTGTCGCCGAGGTTCTCCACCGCAGCTGTGTAGCGGTCGGTGATTTGCCCTTCCTTACTCAGCGATCGTTCTGCCCTTGCTTGCTGGTTGGACTGCTGAGTCTGGATCGCGGTGTACCACAGCCCTCCGACTGCGACGAGGGAAGCGACCGCCACCGATGCCAGCTCGACCCGTCGCGCCCAGTCCAGACGCCCTGATGACGACTCGTCACGGATGTCTCCGCGTTGCGGATGTGCCCTGCGGATACCCGGAGTGGTCCGGGTGCGGGAGGCGCGGCGGGTGGTGAGGCGTGTCCGGGAAGGGCGAGAAGGCATACCGGTATTCGATCGTGGTGGGACGGCTGCGCACAGCGGATTCTCGAAAGTGAGGAGGATCTCCGCCCGCGGCCAGTCCCCGCCTGCGACCAGGTACCTCCTTGCTCGCATCCCGACCCGTCGTGTCGACCGGGACCCCGGCGGCGGCATGCAGCCCCTGGGTGTCGATGGCCACCGGGGAAGGGCCGGCTAATCGCCCCCGCTTCTCCCGCACCTGCCAATGCAGCAGGTCATGGATGGTCTGGTCGGTGCCGTCGTCCCACCAGGTGGAGAAGTAACCCGGAGTCTCGCTACTCCACCTTGTGGTCAACGTTCACCGCCACGACGAAACGGATGCCAGTCCATAAATGGAATGGCACCCGCTTCGTCGTCACGCGGATTTGTTTCCGGTCTCCAGGGCGTCGATGGCCGCCATCGCTTCCGCGCGCTTCTCCGGGTCCACGCGGGCCAGGTGCCACAGCAGGTCCACCACCTGCTGCACAGTCGAGTCGCTCACGGGCTCCGCCTGGGTCTCGGACGAAGGGGTGGCCTGGCGCCTCCGGGGGTTCGGGAGGTCTCGGAGGTCGAGTCCTCCGTAGTGGTTCCCGGCGATCTGGATCGCGGTCGAGACCTGCGCTCCGTCGCCGATGTAGTTGGTGTTGCGCGACCGGTAACTTGTGGTGTTCTCGGTGCGGCTGCGTATGTCGTGGTCTCCTGCGTCAGCCATACGTGCAACGTATGACAGCAGTTGGCGAATATGCCAGCAGCCTATGCAGTCAAGATGATGGCATCACCACTCCCGGGCTGGTCAGCCCCACGTGCCGGGAGCGAGGCCCTCGGGGAGGTAGGTGCCAGCCAGCGTGCCGTCGTAGCCGGTGTCCCGGACGACGGCCTCCAGGCTCGGGTACTTCTGGCCGCCCTCGCCTGCCATGGCGTCGAAGTCGGCCCGGGTCAGCTCGGGCTCGTGCCATTCATGGGCGCACCGGCAGCGCAGGAAGACCTGGTTCTGGCGGTCGCAGATGACCAGCCAGTCCCGGCGGGCGCCGCAGTTCGCGCACATCACGGTGATGCCGGTGATGGTGATCGGGTCTGCGTGCGTGGTGGTCTGGATCCGGGTGGCGTCGTCCGGTTCGCTCGCGTCCTGCAGCCGCAGGAGCGGATCGTCGGCGAGCGTTCTCTCCGGCGAGAGGGTTCTGGGCTTCTGGAGTTCTTCGGTGGACATGTGCATCGGCTCCTCGTATTCCTCTGACCAGCCCTAACAGGCGCGAGGCGGTGTCGTCCACACTTTGTGTCGCGGCTTCAGCGCCGGTGTCGGTGTTCGGACGTGGTGGGGTTGTGTGTCGGCCCGGCGGTGTGTGCCTGCTCCTGCCGGGGCTGTTGCTCGGGAGATCGGGTATCGGCGGGGCGTTGTGGTGCGTCCGCGGGAAGGTGCCCGATGCGCCGCAGGCGCCAGACCAGGACGTCGGTGACGCGGTCGGCGGTGTTCAGTTCGCGCCAGGCGACGGCCCGTTGGAGCAGCTCTTCGGGGTCGTGCCCGGCGCGTTCGGCCTGGTCGAGGGTGGCGACCAGGGCGTCCCAGCCGCGTTCGCGGCGAACGCTGCCGGTGCGGCCGGGAAAGGCGGCTTCGACGGTGCCGAGGTGACGGTTCCGTACGCGCTCGGGAAGACGGCGGCCCTGCGCACGCATGACGCGCATCGGCGTGGTCGCGGCGGTGCCGTACGCGGCCCGGAGCTGGTCGGCGGCCTGCCGCGCGGCGGCTGCCTGCTGATGGTGCTGGCGGGCGGCGTGCCAGCGGGCGGCGGCGAGGGTGGCCAGGACCAGGGTGGACAAGAGCATGGCGGTCGCGCCGCCGTCCTCGCCCCGTCCCAGCGCGTTGCCGGCCTGGATGATGCCGCGCGCGGCGGAGCGGACCGCGCGGCCATCGGCGCGTTCGGCGCGGGTGTGCCAGCGGGTGGCGCGTTCGAAGGCGCGAGCCGCTTCGGTCACCTGCTGCCGGGTGGAGGAGGGCGAGGTGTGGGCGAGGGCGTCGAGGACTTCGCCGAGCCCGGAGAGCTGTGTTGCGGCCTCGGCTTCGTCACCGTCGACGGAGACCGTGGTGATGCGCTCCACGATGCCGGCAGCCTCGCGTCGAGCGCGCGCCGGAGCCTCCCGCTGGTGCGGGCGGGTGCCGGGGAGCGGCTGGTTGGCTTCTTTCTCGCTGCCGAGGCGTTGGCGGATTTTGGGGAGGGAGAGGTCGGGGGCGAGGCGGGATCCGGGGAACCAGATGGGTGTCCCGTCGCGGTTGCGGTCGCCGGGCAGGGCGACCTTGTAGCCGAGCACGTCGCCGGAGGGGGCGAGACGCCGGTCGAGGCGCACTCCGGCGTCGGTGAGGCGGCGGAAGAACTCGGCTTCGTCCGCGGCTCCGGCGACGGCCTGGCGGACGTGGTCGCGCAGGAGTTCGCGGGCGGTGGCGGTGCGGCCCGCGCGTTCGGCCTTGGCACGCTCCGCGCTGGTGGGCCGCTTGGCTGCGGTGCCATCGCCGGGGTTGAGTCGACGGAGGCCGAAGTCCTTCTCGATCTGGCGGCATTCGGCCTGGGCGCGGTTGTAGTCGTCGTGGCGGCGGGGTGCGCGGCCGTCCTGGCGCTTGAGGGTGGCGACGATGTGGATGTGGTCCTCGGCGTGGCGCACGGCGATCCAGCGGCACGCTTGCTCGTCGCCTTCCTCGGCGATGCCGACGGCGTGCACGACGCGGCGGGCGACCCCGGCCCACTCCTCGTCGGACAGGTGCCGGTCGCCAGCATCGGCGCGGACCGGGCAGTGCCACACGTGCCGCTTGGGGCGGCGATGCTCAGGTACGGCCTGGACGGGAAGGTCGAGCCGCTCTTGCAGTTGCTTGAGCGTGGCGGCCGGATCGCGGCCGGGGTCGGGGGCCAGCCCCGGCTGCCACGCGGCGACCAGGTGCGGGTCGAGGTGTTCGTCGCGGCGGCCGGGCCCGTAGAGGTAGGCGAGCAGGCCGTACGTCCGGCCGCCGAGGGAGATGTCGGGCACCATGCCGCTCAGCTCCTCGCGATCTCGACGGCGGCGGCCTCGACACGGGCGGCGGCCCGCAGCACACGGGCGAGCGCGTCGTCCGCGTACGGGGCCTCGGCGCCGCTGTTGAGTGCCTTGGCCACCTGGTTGAGGTTGTTGCCGACGCGGGCGAGCTGGGCGGAGGCGCGCATCAGCTCTTCGACGAGGGCGCGCTGGTTCATCAGCCAGCTCTGCGGCCCGTCCTGGGCGCGGGCGACGGCGACCGCGGCGTCGGCGAGGAACCCGGCGACGCGCATGCCCATGGTGGCGGCGGCCTGTTGGACGTCGGCGAGTTCGTCGGCGGTCAGGCGGACGCTGCGGACGCGGTCGCGGTGCTGGACGTGGCGAAGGCGCGGTCGCATGCGCGTCTCGACGACGGCGCGCGGCGTCTCCCCCTCCTGTGGCTGCGATCCGCCCTCGGTCGCAGCCTCGTGGTCCGGCGCCCCCTGGTGCCGGGCCTCCCCCGCTCCTCCTGGGGCGGGGGCATGCCCTTGCGAAACTCCCTCGGCGGCCGTGCCGTCGAGGGAGTTTCGCAAGGTATAGCTTGCTCGGCCTCGTGCCGGGCGGTCGTCCAGGTACTCCTCGTCGGGGGCGCCGGGGTGGTCGGAGGCGGTCATCGGACGCCGTCTTCGGCGCCGAGCCGGACGTCGCGCAGGATCTCGGCGATGTAGTCGAGCGCGAGAACGGGGTGGTGCAGGGTGTGGGGCGTGCTCGACGGCGTCCGCTGCACCGTCCAGGACCGGTCGGGGCCCGATTCGGCACAGTGCAGGTGACCGTGGTCGCGTAGGACGGCGATCCACACGTCGATCTCGTCGCTGGTCGGTGGGGTGGTGCGCACGAGAGGGTTCTCCTTCGCGGAGGACAGGTGGCGAGGGCGAGTTCGGTGACCGGGGCCGGGCGGACACCCCGGCCCCGGTGTCCGGAGTGACCGGGTGACCGGAGAGAAGGGGTGTCCGCCCGGGGGTGCGGCGGTCAGCCGGTGGGGCGGAGGGTGTGGTTGTCCGCCTCGGCGCGGAGTTGCTGCATCAGCTCGGTCAGCCGGTCGTTGGACAGCGGGAGGCCCTCTCCCCGGACAGCGTCCGCGACGACTTTGCGGGTCAGCTTTCCCGCGTCGGTGACCGCCTGGCGGGCCAGGGAGAGCAGTTCGTCGGCGTCACCGGCCTTGGGCCGGTTCTCCGTGGCCGTGCTGGAGGAAGGGGCCTTCGACGGTGCGTCCGATGCGGAGGTGTTCCGCTCCCGGGGACGGGCCCGTTCACCGAGTCCGGGTCTGGCATCCGGGTCGTTGTCCGAAGCTGCGGTGTCCTTGGCCTGGCGCTCCAGGGCAGCCACGGAGTCCATGGCTGGCTCGGCGTTCGGGCTGTCCGGGGCGTCCGCCGGGATCCGCTCGGCGCGGACGGTGGTGTCCGCAGTGCCTGTGGTGACCGGGTGACCGGCCTCGGTGGCGGCGCGGCGGGCGATAAGGATGTAGAGGTGGACGGCTCCGGCCAGGGCGAGCGGGGCAAGCGTGGACAGCACGCCGACCGTCACGTCGCTGAGCCGGAGACCACCGTCCCCGGGTTGGTCGTTGAGGCGGACGGCGTGGAGGGCGTTGGCCCAGATCGACGCGGCCGTGGCGGTGCCGAACAGGGCCCATACGTAGCAACGGGCGCCGAGGGAGGCGCTGCGCATCACCAGGACCGCGCGGACCCCGTAGCCGATGAAGCCGTCGATCACGAGGGGGAAAAGGTAGGTCAGCAGACCGCGGATGTGGATGGCGACGGCCATCTGCTGGAGCGCGTCGTAGGAGAGGGCGCATCCGGCGGCGCCGAGGGCGACGATGGCGGCGCGGTCCCAGCCGGTGATGCGCACCGGTATCGCGTCGGTGTGGGTCACGCGGCCGTCCCCAGCTCGTCGCGGCCCGGGGCCGGGGCGCTCCACGAGGTGTCGGCGTTCTGCTGCTCGACCGCACGGTTGCGGAACTCCCGGCGGACGTGACGGTAGAGCTTCTCGGCGTGCTCTTCGGTGATCTTCAGCAGCCAGGCGAGACGTTCGGCCGGTACGCCCGCCTGGTACGCGGCGCGGGTGACCGCGCGGCGCTCGGCGTCCGTCAGATGGATGTCGCGCCCGGCGAGGACGGCGTTGACGCGGGCGTAGTCGAGACGACGATGGAGCTTGCTGTGGAGCGGCTCGCGTTCCTCCTCGGTCATTCCTCCCCGGATGCCGTCCCGGTCCCCGGCCTCCAGCGCGGCATCCAGGCAGGTGCGACGGACCGGGCACCGAGCGCACAGGGTCTTGGCGGCGCGGATGCGGTCCATCTCCTCCGGTTCAGGGAAGAAGATCGTCGAATCCACGGGCTTGGCCGGGGTGGAGCGGCAGGCGGCATGGTCGTGCCAGACGTGGTCGCCGAGGGTGCGTGGCTCGGCAGACTCGGGGTGGTGCATGAGGGTGTCTCCGTTCGCCCCTGGGGACGCGTCCGGACAGGCGCGGGCCAGAGGATCGTTCGTGAGGGAGCGGGCTGGCTGCCGGTTCAGGCGGTGGCGAGGCGACGCTCGGCGGCCAGGGCGCGTCTGCGGTCGGGGCCGTCGAGGATGACCTTGTCGGTCATCTCGGTCAGCCGGGAGGCGACGCGGTCGCCGATGTGCGCGCGCAGGTCGGCCATGCCGAGGTTGGTGGTGACCAGGGTCGGGAGCATCTCGTTGTAGCGGCGGTTGATCAGCCGCATCGTGATCTCCTCGGTCCACTCCGACGCCTTCGCGGCGCCGAGGTCGTCGATGATCAGCAGCGGGCAGCGAGCCAGGTCCTGGAGTTCACGCTCGCCGTCGCTCCCGGGCCGGGGCCGCAGTTCGGCGTACAGGTCGGCGGCGGTCGTCGCCTTCCAGCGAAGCCGTACTCCGGCGGCCAGCAGCGAGCGGACGGCTCCGTACGCCTGGTGGGTCTTGCCAGTACCGGTCGTGCCGACGATCAGCAGCGACCGCCCCCGGGCGATCCCCGGAGCACCTTCGGGGCCCCGCCGCCCGGCAGCGGCGACCTCGCGCACCCAGGCGGCGACAGCGGGATGATCGGCGGCGGCGTCCTGGTAGCGGGCCGGGATACGGGCCTGCGCGGCCTCCAGCGCGGCGCTGGGCTCGGACTCGTTGCCGACCTGGGCGTCCGGATCGATTCCCCGCGACTTGAGGATCCCGGCCAGACGGCGCGCGATGCCACCGACGGGCTGGGCGTCGTGATCACGCATCACAGCTCCTCGGCGTAGGCGGCGGCCGGGTCGACGGGGTTGGCCCAGGCCCGGTGACCGCGCACGGTATTCGCGGATTCCGGCCGCATCAAGTCGCTGGTCGAGCCGGTGGCGTTCATCGCCTCGTGGACCAGGCTCGGCAAGGTGCTCGGGTGCAGGCCCTTCGCTCGGTGCCGGGCCAGCCCGGCACGGATGTGCTCGGGGGCGATGCCCTCGGCGAGCAGCTTGACGACCTCGCGTCCGAGGTGGCCGAGCACGCCGTTCGGTGGGCGGTGGGCGCAGGAGGCGGCGTACTCGCCGATGAGCTGCTGGGTCGAGACGGCCTCCGGCGCGGGCGCGGCGGCGCCCCCCGAAGGGGGAGATCCTAGATCCACGTTCCTAGGTCCAAGATCCGGACAGTGAGAGATCACCGAAGACTCACCGCTTCCTCCGTGAGGACTCACTGAGGACTCATCGAGCCCCCTTTGACCTGCGGTTTCGTGGGTCACGACGGCCTCACCGCTGTCTCCGTGAGTCGTCTGTGAGGACTCCCTGAGCTCTCCCTGAGCCCTCACAGCCTTCAGGTCGCCCTGGCCGGACGCGGCAGGGTGGAGAGAACAGGCGGGGCAGCGGGAGCCACTGGGCCGGTTGACCTTCTGATGCCTCCGGAAGGTGACGATGTGCAGGTACCGCTTGCCGTCACCGGCCTCGTAGCGGCAGATGAGCCCCGCCTCCGCGAGCTGGGTCAGGTCGTCCTCGACGCCGATCGCGCCGTGCTCGGGCCGCAGGGACCAGAGCAGCCCGGCGATGACGGCGGGCTGATCACGGAATCGTCCGTGATCGTCGACCTGGGTCAGGAGGCCGAAGAACGTCCGCTCGGCGTGCACGCCCACCTCGGCGAGCGATTCCGAGGCGAATGCCTCCGGCTTGATCGTCCGGATCCGGGCCATGATCACTCACCCCCACGGCCGCAGCCGTACCGCACCAGGGGGTGCAGGGTTCCCGCGGCAAGGTCGAAGTCGTGGGGCTCGGTCCAGTCCACTCCCTGGTGGGTACGGATGACCCAGCGGGCTGCGACGACTCGCTGCGCTCGGCTCATGAGCAGGGCGTGGCCCTCAAGGTCGTACGCGCGGGCATCCACACCCGGCCAGGTCGCCCCGGGGCCGTACTGGGTGACACGGACGATGGCCACGCCAGGCAGCATGTCGGCCAGGAGACGGGCCAAGCGTCGACGTCGATCATCTGCGGCCCCGCGGGCTCCGCCCGTCGGCGCTTCACTCTGGGATATGGGCATGCGAGAATCCCTCACTCGTAGGTGGGGTGGTTCGGCGGTTCTCGTCGAAAAGGCCAGCCGGTCCGCCCCAGTTATGGGTCCGTGCCTCGTCGAGGGGCGCGGACGCGGTGTCCGGGGTTGCCGCCCCGGACACCGACTCACCGCTCCCCACGACGGTGTCTCAGCTCAGTCGCGGTACTGCACGACGTCCTCCTTCGCTCTCGTGGTCAGGCCCTTTCGAGCCGCGTTCGCGTCGGTTGATGGCCGTGGGAACTCCCTGCCCCAGGACCGGGATATGCGGCTTGTCCGTTCGGCCCCGGAGGGTTCGCGGCTCCTGGGCACCCCCGCCGTCCGCAGACCTACGCGGTCGTGTCGGGTCCTGCCGTGCTCCTCACGTTCGCGACTCCGGGGCCGTTCCGGCCGGGGACGACGAACATACGCACGGGCCAGGTCAAGATCCAGGCTGAACTCTTAAAGCCTCGACTGATCGCGGAGCGAGAACGTCCCAGCCGTGGCTACGCAGGGGCTCGCCTGGGCCGTAAGGCCAGGAGTCCCACGAGACCAGCCGAGTCCAGGACATGATCCGCCTTTGCTTCCGGGAGACACGCCAACCACCCACGGCTCAATTCGGAGTCATGGGTTCCGCTTGATTGAGGTAGGTTGACGCTATGCCACCTTCGCCAGATGCGGCAAGGGGAGCATTCCCTCCAAGAATCCGCCGCTCGACCTGGAGATCCCTACATGCCCGCACGCGCCTTCGACCGGCTCAAGCTGCGCGCCGAGCGGCGCAGCAGGGACCTGACGCAGAAGGCGTTCGCCGAGCAGCTGGGGACCACGCGGGGTGCGGTAGCGAACTGGGAGAGCGGGGTGTCCAGACCCGACCCGGAGAAGCTCCCCGCCGTCGCCAGCACTCTCGGGGCATCACTGGAGCGGCTCTTCCCCCGCGAGGGGGCGCCGGACCTGGCTGACCTGCGGTGCGATGCCGGGCTAACGCAGTACGCGGCCGACGAGGCCATCGGCCGTACCGGGATCATCGGCGCGGCCGAACGCGGGGAGCAGCGGCTGGCCCAGACCCATACCGCAACGCTCGCCGCCGCCTACGGGGTGACAGCGCAGAGACTCCTTGATGCCCAGGAACGCTCCTTCGGACGCGAGGTGCCCGAGCAGGAAACGGTCCCGGTCACGCTCGCGGAGAAGATCACCTATCTCCTGGAGCACACCTATCCGGGCGACCAGCGGGCGCCCACCGACGGCGAGATGGCCCAGACGGTCAACGAGAGCGCGGGCACGGAGATCGTGACCGAGGATGACATCCGCGCTCTGCGCACCGGGGAGCGAACCGATCCCCCGCCGGGTGTCCTGGAGGGCCTGGCGGCGGTATTCGACGTCTCGAAGATGTTCTTCGAGTCCGATACCGATGTCGTGCGCCAAGTCGTCGAAGGGCTACGGCTTCTGGCCTCGGTCAAGAGCGGCGTGCTGGGCGCCATCGCCGCACGCGGCGCGGGGGACGGCGGACTCGCCCCGGACGTGATGGCTTTCATCCGTCAGGTCGCTCATGAACTTCAGGAGAAGGAGGCCCGCGCGAAGCCTCCGAAGCCGGGCTCGCTCGGCTAGAGCTTTTCGCTCCCCTATTGTCCAGGCACAATGCGGTGGTACCAAGCTCAGCAGGAGCGGTCCTCCGGCACCAGGTCGCGAACCGCGTCGGACAGCTCAATGAGCAGCCGCACGTCTTCTTCCGGAGCCGGGCCAGGCGGCAGAGCCAGGGCGATGGCGGGTACGCGGTCCGGGTCACGGGCGGCTCCGCTACGTACCGCGTGGTGCAGGTGCCGTGCGAGGACCGTCGGTGGGACGTCCTTGAGGGAACCCGCGGGGAGGCCGGGGCCCAAGCGCGGGCTGATACGGACGAGCCCGTCCCGGCACTCAAACACGCGCCGATGGAAGCGTAGGGACACGCCGTACCTGCGGTCATCCCCCTCCTCGGTGCGTGAAGCGGCGAGACGGAGGTCGGGGTATGCCTGGATGAGCAACCGCCATAGCGGCTCCAAACGGCGCAGGTCACGGCGGTGGCTGCGCCACAGGTGGGTGACGGAAGTCCGCAGGGCCAGTGCGGGCCAGGCCAGCCCGGCGATGACCGCGAGAACGGCCGCCACCTGCGCCAGAGGAACGACGGGCTGCCAGCCGGCGCTGCCGCCGAGCGCGCGCCGAAGGATCGCGGTCGCCAGTAGCACGCAGGAAAGCGCCAAGGCGCCGAGCCCGCCTGCCACCAGCCACAGGCCGGTCGCGTACGGACGCGGCGAACGGCGAGCGTACTCGCTGGTCCACCAAAGCGAGACGACCAGCGTGTACAGCAGATATAGGGTCGCGGCCTCGGTGAAGGTGGCGGTTCGCGGGGTCATGATGGCGGCGGCGTAAGGGCCCGCAGGGACATGGTTGCTTCCGACCACGAGAACTGTGAGGGCCGTGGCGGCAGCCAGGAGGAGCCCGCCTTCGTAGCGGGCACGGCGCCGTGCGCCCGGGGTGTTGACGGATGTCAGGTAGAAGCGCAGCAGGAAGTAGCCGGAGGCCATCATCAGCAGGTGATCGAGGAGCACCGCGGTCCGGTGCTCCAGACCGACGCGAGTGAGGGCACCGGCAGATCTGGAGACAAAGTAAGAACTCGCCACGCAGGCCAGACACAGAGTGATGGCGCGTAGCGGATCATTGTGCGGATCACGTGCAAGCTGAAGCAGCTTCAAGGTCAGCGTTGGCGCTACGAGGGCGAGGACGAGGTACCCGGACAGGGTGGTCACGACAACCGTCACATCCACCGTCCGTAGTCGCCGAGGACTGCGTGGAGCCGCCGCGCGGTCGGGTCGACCCCGGCGCTGCGGGGCAACACGTGGTTGAGAGTGGAGGTCCGCTCCGCGACGAGGGTGGCGGTCAACTCGGCTTCGCGCTCGTACGCCTCGTCGTAGGAGCAGCACCTCTGCACCACCCGGGTGACCGACCCAATGCCCAGCACAGGCACCATCTGGCGCCACATCTCCTCGACGCTGACCCCGGGGTGACCGGACAGCAGGTGACTCAGCTCGTGCACCACGATGTGGTCCTGGTGGGCCTTGCTGGTGTGCTGCTGGAAGACGATCAGGTCCCCAGCGGGGGTCTCCACCCACAGCCCGAAGGGGCCGGGCACCGGCAGCGGGTAAGGGCGCAGTTCGATAGGCCGGTCCCGCTGTCGTGCTATCGCCCCGCACACCTCCTCGATATCCAGCGGCGGCGTGAGGTCCAGAGCCCGCACGCGTTCCCTGATTCGCTGCCGCAGCACGCGCTCCTCAGCACGTGCGGCACGGGAGGGCTTGAGGCCCGAAAAACATCGCTCCCACATGGGCTGGTCATCCCTCGTACTCATGGCGCATGACGCCGTCCGCCGCCCAGAGGGCGGGATTCGCAGCGCCATGATGCGCACGGAGTAGCCCCACTCTGAGTGGGGCTACTCTCTACTCGCCATCACTCCCCCGGCCCACCTGGTCGGATTTAAATAGCCGCTTACGCGGAACGTGCGGGGAAAACGAGGGCTCCGCGGCGCCGTCGGACAGCCTGCGCAGTCGGCCGTGAAGGGCGAATGGAAATCAGGTGGCTAGGCATGAGTGACCAACAGCACAGTTCAAACCATCCGGTTTCCAGTGAGCTAGGCGCATTCCTGCGTGCTTGGCGTGCGCGCCTGAATTACAGGCGTGTGCCCGGAGTGGACGGTACGCGGCGACGTCTGAAGTCCGGGCTGACTCAGCAGGACGTTGCCGACCTGACCGGAGTGAGTAAAAACTGGTACGCCGAACTGGAGGCAGGTCGTCAGAGACGATTCTCCTCCGACTTCCTTCATCGGCTCGCTGATGTCCTGCGTCTGGACGAGGGCGAGAGAATCCTGCTGTTCCACCTTGCCCTTGGCCTGCATCCTCCAGGCGAGCGGCGCGACGACTACCGCGTCGATCCTGCGCTGCAGAGCATCGTCGACGGGTTGGAGCCCCGCCCCACGGTGATCGCCACCCCCTGGTGGGACGTCTTGACCGCAAACCAGTCCGCGTGGGAATGGTTCCCCTGGATGAGCGAGGTCGGCTCCAACCTGATCCGCTTCGTCTTCCTAGACCCCCGTGGACGCGAGCAGCTCGTCAACTGGCACGACGACTGGGCGACCACGGCCGTCGGCCTGCTCCACTTCGCCCTCGTGTACTACGACGATTCCGAACCAGCCCACCGGCTGAAGGCGGAGCTGCTGGAGAGCAGCCCTGAAGCCCGGGAGCTGTGGGAGGACCACCGGGCCCTGCAATTCCCAGACAGCAGACCGCGGCGCTTCTGCCTCCCCGTCCACGGCGGTGAAAAGGTCGAGATCCGCCTCATCACCTGCCAACCGCTCATGAACTCGCAGCTCCACCTCACCGTCCACCTCACCGACAACGAACCACCACGGCTCGCCCCGTCGTGAAGAGGCACACCGACACGGGCACCGCTGCACCGCAGGCGGGACGGGGGGGGACGCCGCTGCGTGATCCTCGCGGCGATAGGCGAATGGCTATCGGTCGGGCACGAAGCCCTATCGAGGATCTCTTCCCGCAGTTTCAGGGCCACGCGAGACTCTGTACCGACGGATCCACTGAAGTCACGGGGGAGAACAACGGTGGAGGCGGTTGCGGACGTGTGCTCGCGTTCCTGACCGCCGTGGTGCCCCCCCTGGGACGACTCACAGAAACGGGGAACCCGTATGCGTACACACGCGCGCATCGTCGCCGCAGCGGCCACAGTCCTGACCGCCGGAGCGCTGGCCGTCGGTTCGGCTGGTACAGCTCAGGCGGCGCCGTCCTCGGCACACGAACCGCGGGCGGCACAGGCGGCGCCGGGGCGCTATCTCGTGGACGGCGGCCGGATCCGGAGCCAGCCGAACACGGGGGCGACCACGGTCGGCTATGGATACCGCAACCAGGACGTCACGGTGCACTGCCGCAGCGTGGTGAACGGGGAGGAGTGGCTCTTCCACACCAACGACTCCACCGGCGTCACCGGCTGGTCCCGCTGGGACGTCATCGTGCCGTGGTGGGCCGTCGGCGACTGCTGACCCGCAGAGCACGCGTCACGCCCTCACGCCTACGCCGCCGGAAAGCCATCAAGCCGCCCGTTCCCGCACGCCGGGAGCGCGCGGCTTGTGACTGCGACTGCCCCCTACGCTTGGGCTGGGTTCGGGCCTTCTGGTCCCTGTTGGCACGGCGCTTCAACGATGCCGCCAGCTCCGGGTCCCTCAGGCGTCCCCCTGCACGGGTTCGATGGGATGCGGGCGACGGAGCTTGGGCATCAGCGGTCCGCTGTGCGAAGCAGTTCTTCGAGGTGCGGGAGGGAGCTGGTGCCGGGGATGGGGGCGGTGTGCTCTCCCAGGTCCAGCAGCCAGCGCAGGGCCTTGGCGGCTTGGCCGTTCGTGGCGAGGGAGCCGGAGCCGAGTGGGGCGTAGGGGACGTAGGGGATGCCTCGTTCCCGGCAGTGCTCAACGGTGGGGGTGTCGCCCGGTACGGCCATGCTGAGCTTGTTCTGCACGGCCGCGACGGGGACGAGAGCGTGGGCGAGGTCGATCTGTTCCGGGGTGACCTTGGAGAGGCCGACGTGGGCGATCTTTCCTTCCTGCTGGAGTTCGGCGAGGGTGCCGACCTGGTCCTCGAACGGGACGGTGGGGTCGACGCGGTGGAGGTAGCACAGGTCAAGGCGTTCGAGGTTGAGGCGGCGCAGGGACTGTTCCACGGTGGCGCGTAGAAACTCGGGCCGTCCCAGGGGCAGCCAGGTGTTGGGGGCGGGGCGGACCATGCCGACCTTCGTGGCGATCAGCAGGTTCTCGGGGTACGGCCACAGGGCGCGGCGGATGAGGTGTTCGACGGTGTGGGGGCCGTAGGCGTCGGCGGTGTCCAGGTGGGTGATGCCGTGGGTGTGGACGAGGGTGCGCAGCAGGTGGATCGCGGGGTGGGTGTCGGGTGGGTCGCCCCAGGTTCCGGGGCCGGTCAGGCGCATGGTGCCGAATCCGAGTCGGGGGACGGTCTTGCCCGCGAGGGTGAGCGTTTCGGCCTCGCGCATCATGAGGTGACCAGGCCGGTGGTCAAGGTGACGAGTGCGTCGAGGACGGCCGGTTCGTCGTCCGGTCCGGTGATCCACTGGTGGGGGATGCGCAGGTTGCGGAGGATGTCGTGGACGTAGCGGTCGACGGCGGCGCGGTACTCCAGGTCACGGTCGCGGTGTGGGCCGAGGGGGATGGCGGGGTCGAGGACGGTGGCGAGCAGTCCGTCGTAGGCGGCAGTGTGTGCGGCGACCAGCGCGCTGAGCCGTTCCACGACTGCGGGGTCCGGTTCGTGGTCGGAGTGTTCCAGGGCGGCCAGGTAGTAGGCCATCGGGTCGATCGCGGAGCGGTCCATCAGGACGACGTCCGCGTGCAGAGTCGCCTCGGCGACGGCGGCGGTCGAGGAGGCGATGATCCACTCGGCGCATTCGGGGCTCTGCTGCTGGAGCTTGGGGAAGCCGAGTTCGGCGGCGCGGACGGCGAAGCTGCCCGGTGGCCGGGCCACGGTCAGTCCGGTGGCCCGCAGCTTCGTCTCCAGGCGGTCTAAGAGAGTGGTCTTGCCGGTGGAATGTGTTCCGGCGACGGCGATACGGGTCACCACAGCGTCTCCTCGATGGTGGGCGGGGGTGCCGGGGCGGGGGCGCCGGGCATCCGCGGCGGTACGGCAGCGGCGACGAGGGCGTCCCAGGCCGGGTAGCGCTCGGCGAGGTGGAGCAGGAGCAGGGCGGTCGCGTGGGCGTCGAAGGCCGCGCGGTGGCGTTGCCCGGTCACCCCGCTCAGGTCGATGCCGGTCCGTTCGAGCAACGCGTCCAGGCCGTAGCCGCGCTGCCCGGGGTCGGCGTCCTTGGCCAGGCGGAGGGTGTCGAGGACTCCCTCGGGCTGCCAGTCGGGCAGGTGCCGGGTGAGCGCGTTGTACTCGACGCTCGCGTGGTGGGCGGCAATCCACGCGCCGTCCAGCAGCTCGCGCACCTCGCCGCTGCTCTGCTCCCAGGAGGGGGCGTCTTCGAGCATGGTGTTGGTGATGCCGTGGATGCGGGTGATGCAGGCCGGGATCGGCGTCGGCGGCTGGATCAGCCACGTGCGCGCCCGCTCGGGGCGTGCCCGGCCCTCGTCGAGGGGGATCGCGGCGACCTCGACGAGGTCGGGAGGGTTGGCTCCGTTGCCCTCCACGTCGATCACGTACAGCGGGCGGTGCCAGTCGGCAGGCTTCACGAGGTGGTTCCCGTCTCGCCGTTCCAGCCGATGTCCGCACGGCCGTGACGGCGGTGGTGGTGAGGGTGTTCGCGGGCGTGGACCTGGTAGCCGGTGGTGTGCTGCAGGAAGTAGCGGGGCGGCTCGTCCAGGCCCTCGACCATGATGGCGCGGTCGGTGACGTCAACGGGCCCGGTCGCGCCCAGGGCACGGGCCGTCGCGGTGGCCTGCTCCAGCTCGGGCTTCTTCCATCCCTTGGCGCACCGTTGGATCTGCTGCTTGGGGCAGATGTCGCACAGCTCGCGGATGCCGTAGTGCCCGTTGTAGTCGGCGAGGCCGTGGGCGTAGGAGACGGCGCACGAGGTCTTGCGGAACAGGGGCCCCCACGGCTGATGGGAGTCGGCGGGGCGGCGGAAGAGGTCCAGGATGTGGGTCTCGGTCTCCTCGGGCATGATCTTGCGGCGGGCGGTGGCCGTGTAGGGCTGGGGCAGGTTGTTGGCCGCGTAGTACGCGGCGATCTCGTCGCGGAAGAACAGGCCGGTGAACACGGTCGCGTGCGCGTGCGCGGACAGTTCCTTGGCGCGGGCCAGGTGCCGGTCGGTGTCGTTGAGGCCGGGCACGATGGGGCGCCAGTAGAGCACCGTGCGGTAGTTCTCGGCGTGCGCGTGGAGCGTCGTGAGGCTGGAGGCCGCGATGCGGGAGTCGACGGGCTCGATGCCGGGGTGGTCGATGCCGGAGTGGGTGACCAGGACGGTCAGTTTGATGTTCGACAGGCGGTTGAGGACCTCGCAGTCCTCCGGGTCGACCCGCCACCGGGTGATCACCAGCACGTGGTTGGTCAGCCCCCGGTCGTCGAGCAGTCGCAGGGTGTTGAACGTGTGCGGCTTGACCGCCTGGAGCATCGGGTCCGTGGCCTTGTTGAAGAGCTGAACCGGGGTGACGTGCGCGCGGAAGTACCGGTGCTGGACGAGGGCCTCCACCGCCTCCTCGTCCGACATCAGGGCACGCGGCGTCTTCATCTCGAAGTTGCTGTAGCGCTCGATGTGACGGATGCAGTACCCGCAGTCCAGCGGGCACCCCACCACGTGATTGAGGGACAGGCCCGACTTGCGGTACTCGACGGGATCGGCGATGTCCGGCTTCAGGCTGCCGCGCTGAGCTGTCGTGAGTAACGGCAGCGGGCGGCGCCCGGAAGTTTCCACGGTCATGGGGGACTCTCCCTTGTTCGGATTCACATCAGCGCGCGGGGACCTGGCCCGTGCTGCGGTTGATCGGGGGCGGGTGCGCTCAACGCGCCGAGGGCCCTTCGTCACCAGGGCCCGTCACCGGCACCCCTCGGCGGGGCAGAACGGATCACGGGCAGGAGGGGGCGGCACGTTGCCCGGCCGCCGAGTCGGCGGCCGGGCGAAGTGATCTCAGCCCGCGAGCTCACCGCGGCGCAGGTAGGGGATGCCCCCAGTGCTTGTGGCGGCGGAGTGGGCCTGCCGGATGCGTGCGGCCTGCTGCGGCCTGGCGTAGTTGTCGAGATCGTCGAGCCCGACCCACCGGTGGCCCTCCAGCTCCTCCGTCTGGATCTGGATGGGCGTTTCGGAGGGGATCACGCCACCGTCGAAGACGACGTTGAAGCCTTCGGCGGATTCGGGGGTGGCGCTCACGTAGTCGTTGGCGAGGACGACGGTGGGCGAGATCGGCAGGCCGGTCTCCTCCGCGACTTCGCGCACGCACGCCTTCAAAAGGTCCTCATCGGCGAGTGCGCCCCCGCCGGGGAGCTGCCAGCCCGGCTTGTAGTTGGGCTTCACCAGCAGCACTTGACCTTCTTCGTTGCGGATCAGGGCCAGACAGCCGTGACGTCGGCGGGGAGGGTTCGCCCAGTCGGTGTCCTTGTGCATCACGTGTACTCCTTCGGTCGGTCGTGGTGGTGCGGCGTGCCCGGGATGCCGGGACTGGAGAGAGCGCATGGAATCTGGGTGGGGGCGGGCGCTGGAGTTGCAGGGACGGCAGCGGCCTAAGGGACCGGGCGCGGAACCGGCGCTACGCGGTCGGCGTAGACAGATCGCGGGGGTCGACGGGGGTGACCTTGGTCAGCTCGCGGATCAGTTTCGAGACGAGCATCGAGCCCAGTCCCGGGTCGTCCTTGGGCAGCCAGAGGTCGTTCTCGCCCTGGTTGAGCCGCCATCCGTCGGTGGTGAGGCGGTAGCTGACCCCGCCCACTCCCCACAGCCGGGGCGCCTTTACCCGCAGCGCGGTGAACTCGCCCTTCTTGGGGCACACGCCCATGGACAGCCGAGCGTGCTGCGCGCACAGCGGGGGCATCGCGGTCAGCGCGCCTTCCGGCCACGTCGGCGGGTCCAGCTCGTGGCGCCAGTCGAGGAAGAGCCAGCCGTCCGCGTTGCGGTCCGCTGGGGCGCGGCAGACCTGGCACTTCATCGCGTACATGCACTCGTACTGCCGCCCCGGATGCATGCACGCGAAGGCGGGCTCGCCGGCACCGGGCGAGGAGGAGCACCGGGCCCACAGCGCCCCGAACCCGTCACGGTCCCCCGGAAGCCTCCGCCCCTGATAGGCCAGCCTGGGCGCAGGCGCGATCTCGACCGCGAGCATCGCCTCGGCGACCGCCTTCTCGCTGTCCCACATGGCGACGTAGGGCACGCGGACAGACCGGCCGGTGAGCGGGTGCTTCGCGAACAGGGGACCGCGCTGTCCCCTGAGCGCGAAGGCCGCTGCGGAGGGGGTCATGGTGTCTCCTCCTTGTTCCGGGCGTCGGTGACCCGGGCCAGGGCCTCGCGGTAGTGCTCGACTTCCTGCGGGGCGGCGCTGTCGGCGAGGGCGAGGGCCTGGGCGTAGAGCTGGAGGGCGCGGTCGAGCTGCTGCTGTTCCTCGGCGGACAGGCCGAGCAGGTGCAGGACGCGGGCCTCCCAGGGCGCGGAGCCGAGTGCGCGGAAGTCGCGGAGGGCGCCGGTGAGCAGGTCGGTCGCCTTCACGAACTCGCCGGCCCGTGCGCGGGCGCGGCCCAGCCAGGCCGCCGCCCGCGCCGCGTCGAACCGGTCGCGGCACAACTCCAGCTCCGCCTGGGCGAGCGTGAGCTGCTTGATGGCCTCGGGGATGCGGTCGGCCTCCAGGTGGACGAGGCCGAGGATGGTGCGGGAGAGGCCGACGCCCCGCTCGTAGCCGATGCGCTCGCGGATGGCGATGGCCTCGGCCAGGGCGGCAACCGCCTTCGCGCCCTCGTGCTGGGCGTGGTGGGCCACGCCGGTCTCGTGGAGCGCCTGGGACTCCGAGCGGGCATCTCCGTCCTCGCGGGCGAGCTGCAGCGCCTCCGCGGCGGCTTCGATCGCCTCGGGGTTCCGGTCCAGGCCGCGCAGGCCGATCACGAGGGTGGTGAGCATCTCGCGCTGTGCCGGGCGGTGCCCGGTGCGGCGGGCGGCTTCCAGGCCGCGCTGGTGCAGGTCCACCCACAGCTCCAGCGGACGCAGTCTGTGGAAAAGGGGCCAGGCACTGTGGACAAGTTGCCACTCCAGCGTGTCCCAGTCCCGTTCCTCCGCCGCGCGTACGGCTGCTTCCAGGTCGGGCTGGTGGACCTCCAGCCACGCCATGGCGCCGTCCTCGTCCTGGAAGGGCGGCTGATGCGCGGGCTCGTACCTAACGTTGCGGTCCAGGATGCGGTGCGCGGGGGTGATGATCCGTTCCGCGCGGGTGCACGTCAGCAAGAACCAGTCCAGCCACCGCCGTACGGCCTCCTCGACCGCCGCTTCGGTCTCTTCCTCGACGGCCCGCTGCCGCGCGTGCTCGCGGGCCTCGTCGGGGAACCGGAAGAAGACCCCGGCCCAGGGCCGGTCATGGCGCTCCTCCAGCAGCCGAACTGCGGCCAGCGAGCGCAGATGCGCGGCGGCGTCCTCCAACTCCAGCGCGCACGCGGCGGCCGTGCTGTTCACGTCAATGACGGCCTGCTCCCCGGCCCCCAACAGCCGGTACGTGCGCGCGGCCCCGGGCGGAAGATCGTCGTAGCTGGCGTTGAGGGCGGGGGACATCGAGGTGGTCCTTCCATCGGTCGTACAGGCGTGGCGGGCATGGCGGGCGAGCGCGGCGGCGGCCGAAGCCACGGACGCCTCCGAGAGCCCCGCCGGTCCCGCCGCCGCCAGGCACACGGCCAGGGGCACGCGTGCGCACGCGGTGATCAGCCCTTCCGGCGCTCGGGAATCCTGGGTCAGGTGGCTCTTGCCGAGGAGGTGGAAGAAGTGGTCCGTGCTCAGCGGTTCGCGCCAGTGCGGAGCGGTGGCATCGAGGGCGCTGGTCATCGCCGATCGCCTCCCCTCGGCGATCCCGACACCACGAAAGGTGGTTGCGGAAGGGCGCCTTCCAGGGCGACACGGGTGGTGAGGTGCCGAACGCGGCGGTTGAAGGCGTCCGTGTCCGCCTCGCACAAGGAAGTCATCGGGTGAGGTATGCGCCGCCAACGACGCAGAACAGAGGCAACGTTCGAGCGCACGGCTCCTCCTACTTCTCAGTCTTGCTGTGTGACGACCCCGATGGTGATATAGCCATCGGGATACCGCTTTTTGATTCTGGTCTTCGCGAGGTTCTCCGCAGCCTTCGGGGAATCCGCGAATACGGTCTCGTTGAATGCCTTGGAGCCCTTGTTGGTGCTGCTGACCGTTCCACCGACCCGGTAGCGCTTCCGCGCCATGTCACCTCGTCTTCTCGTATTGATCCGATGCGTCGAGTCGCATCTTGTGCGTGGCGGGGAGAGGGTTCAGAGGCACTTCCCACGTATCGCAATAGCGGAATGGGAGGGGTTCCCTCTCCCCGCCGTCCGTCGAACGCCGTGCGTGGGACGGAGATTTGGGGGGGGCTCCTACTTTCCGATCAGGCTTCTATGGGCGTGCCGGATTCCTCATCGTCGAGTGCGGCCAGCACGCGCTTGAGCGTGCCGGTGTCGGTCAATTCTGAGGAGCACAGCGCCACCTGAGCGGCATGCTCTCGCTCCTCCTGGACCGCCTCCGACTCCGCGCGTCGGCGCTCGGCGACGGCCATGGCGGTCTGCGCCGCCCGCACCTGCCGTGCCAGCTCGACCAGGCGGTCCGGCCTCATCCGGATCTCCACCCGGGCAGGCTCGTCCTCGCGGTCCTCTTCTGCGAAGGCGGCGTAGACCAGGAGGCGGACGGGCTGGCCGGGGAAGCGGTCGGCCGCCAGCTCCTTCTCGCTCAGGACGGTTAGGGACAGGGAGTCCTCGATGCCGTTCACCTGCTCCCCCCTTCGTCGGTGAGGGAGAACCAGGTGGTGGTGCCGTCCTCGCTGACGCCCCAGGTGGTGGCCAGCGCGTCGACCAGGAACATCCCGCGGCCCGTCTCGTCCTCCTCGCCGGCCTGCCGTACCTGTGCCGCGCCGGGGGACCCGTCGTCCACCGCGACCAGCACCCGGCCGTCCGCGACGACGTACCGGATGGCCACTTGGCTTCCGGTTCCGTGCTGGAGGGCGTTGGTGACCAGCTCGCTGACCAGCACCTGGAGGTCGCCGATCAGGCCCGGCATGTTCCACTGCCGCGCCTTGGCGGCGCCGATGCGACGGAAGCGCTCGACCCAGACGGCATCCTCGGGAAGCACGGCCTGGCCGGGCCTGAGCGGGGTGCGCGTGAACCGCAGCGTCACGTCGTCCCAGACCTCCTCCGCCCGTACGGGAAGGACGTCGAGGCCGTGGTCCGCCGGGGCCGCCGCCGTCACGGCCGTACCGCCGCGGACTCGGGGTGCACCAGAGCGATGAAGACGTACCGGTCGGCGCACCAGCGAAGTTGCTGGTCGTACTCGTCGTGGTGCGGAGTGATGGCGGCCTGGGTGAGTGCGACGACGCCGTCGGCGAAGCCGGACTGGAACTGCCGCTGGACCGCCGCCCAGCCCGGCCGGAGTTCCGGGTGGGTGGGTCCGGTGTGGTCGATGTAGATCTGCTCGGCGCCGACCTGCCAGCCCTCCCGCACCGCGAAGGCGCGCGCCTCCTCCAGGGACCGCGCGGGCGGCTGGGCCTCGGGATTCGTGGTGAGCGCGTACAGGCACACCCGCGGCATCCGGCCCTTGGCCCGCAGCATCGCGAGCTGCTGTCTCAGGTTCGCACGTCGCCGCATCATCAAGCAGCGGCCCGGGTCCGGCCGCACCCCCACGCTGCGGGGGTGGAACATCTGCTGGAACTCGTACTCGCGGTCCATCCACTCCGTGCCCGAAACCGCCCCTATCCCCCAGGCGGCTGCTCGCGGAGTGTTCAAGACCGTCACCCGCGGGGTGCGCGTGGGGTTCATGTGCTCCTCGCCTTCCGTCTCGCCCTGCCTCGCAGTCAGCTACGCCGCTTGCCCGCCAAGTGCTGGGTTAGGGCCAACTGGTCGTCGTGGCGGCAGGTTTGGAGTATGGGCAGGGATCCACTCACCGTGTAACACTCACAGTGGATGTGTCCGCATGGAGCCAAGCTGGCGCTGGTACGGCCGCACGAAGCGACAGGGCGCCATGTAACTTTCTTGTGGCCGCACTGGCCCAGCGGAAGGGGGCACCTTGAGCGATATGCCGACAGCGCCCGTGGCAGACGAGCTGCCTGGAGGACCCACTACTCGAAAGCGCCTGGTCGGTATCCGCCTTCGCGCACTGCGCGAGCGCCAGGGACTCTCCACTGAGCAGGCAGGTGAGCTGGCCGGAGTCTCGAAAGCGACCGTGAGTCGCTACGAACGCGGCAAAGGGACCATCAAGTGGCCTGTCGTCGACCAGCTCTGCCGGGCCAGCAAGGCGCCGGACAGCATGCGTGAGGACCTGGTGGCACTCACCAAGTCCAGCCAGGACACGCACGGCTGGTGGGTTCCGTACGCCGACCAGCTCAGCGATCAAATGTTGCTCCTGCTGTCCTTGGAGTACGAGGCCGCGCGAATCAGCCACTTCTCGCTCGGCGTCGTACCTGGACTGCTCCAGACGCTCGATTACGCGCGCTCCATCGCTCCCACGCCCGAGGGAGCACTGCCTCAGAGCGAAGTGGAGGACTTCCTCTCCATTCGCATGCAGCGGCCTGCCGAGGTGCTCGACCGGGCCTCGCCACCGGCGTTCCACGTCGTGCTCGACGAAGCTGTACTCCGCCGCAGCACCGGCAGTCCGGAGGTCATGGCAGCGCAGCTCGACCACCTGCTGGAACGCGGACGTGAACCGAACATCACCATCCAGGTGCTGCCCTTCGACCGCGGCTCGTACAGTGCCGCCCTCAACACGTTTGTCGTCTACGGCGGCGCAGATCCGGAGCTGGATGTGGTCTTCCTGGAGAACCAAGCCGGGAGCCTGTTCCTCGAAGCCGAGGCCGCTCGTGAGAAGTACAGCAACACCTTCAGCTTCCTCCGTCAGGAGGCACTTGACGCGAGGAAATCGGCGCAGATGATCGCCGAGGCCCGCAAGACGCACCTGCAACGTCACACATAGCGAGGAACGCCGTGCAAGACTCCCAGCTCACGTGGGTAAAGAGCAGCTACAGCAATGAACCGCAGGGCGAGTGCGTGGAGTGCGCACTCGGTGCCGAACGCGTACAGGTGCGCGACTCCAAGGATCCGGAGCGCCCGCCCATCTCCATGTCTCGCGCCGCCTGGACTGCCTTCACAGCGGCGCTCGATGTCGGACGGCCCCGCCCCTGAGCCCTCCGTCCTGACCACGGAAACCGGCCCGGTACCGTCACGGGTACCGGGCTGCGCACTACGTGTTCCTGAACTGCTGCGACTGGTATCCCTGTTGGGGTAGGGAAGAACTCGGGAGGAGCCGCTCCTGGCCGACTCCTCCACTCAGGAATCCGCTCGCGATGTGGACAGCGCCATCCGGGTCGTCCCAGTCCGCATCAGGTGTCGAAGGAGACGCCATGCCACAGCCTCCGAAACGTCTGGACGATGCAGCCTCCCTGGCTGCCTGGTTCGGCAAGGAGCTTCGGAACTGGCGGAGGGTACGTGGGCTGTCGGCCGACGCCCTCGGTGAGAAAGTGCACCTCAGCGGCTCTTCGATCGTGAAGATCGAGAAGGCGACCCGGTCGTGCAGCATGGCTCTTGCGGCTGCGTTGGACGAAGCACTGGACGCCGGCGGAGCCCTTCACCGTCTCTGGCGACGCGTCGAGCAGGAGGAGGAGAAGCGGACTGATGCGGACACAGCCCGGTCAGCCCCGTCCGGTCCGGACGCCTCCACCCCTGGGCCGGGCATGCTCAGAATGGACCCGCTCCCGAGCGAACGGAGCCCCGTGGAACGACGCCGCTTTGCCGCCCTTACCGCCACCGGCATCGCCGCCTTGGCCACCGAAGGGCTGGTCCCGATCACCGACACGGTCGCCGCACCCGCTGCCGTACGGCCGGACGACGTGGAACAGGTGCGCGTCGCCGCCGCCACGCTCGCCGGGTGGGACAACCTCTTCGGTGGTGCGGGCGTCGTACGGGCCACGTCGCTCGGGCAGTTCCACTGGGCCCGAGGACTGCTGGAAGCAAGGTGTCCGGCCGAGCTGAGACCCGACCTGTTCAGTGCTGTCGGACGGCTCGCCACGGTCCTGGGCGCGGCAGCTTTCGACGCGTACGAGCACGACCAAGCCCGCCTGCTCCTCCGCTTCGCAACCGACTGCGCCGAGGAAGGTGACGACTGGCACCTTCGCGCCACCTCGCTGAACTGGCGTGCCCGACAGGAGATCTGGGTCGGCAACCCTGACACCGGACTCACCCATGCCGAGAGCGGACTCGTCAGAGCCGACCGACTCACCCCACGTGAGCAAGCCATGCTGCACAACGCGCGGGCACGGGCGCTCGGGAAGATGGGGCGCGTTCAGGAAACGCTGCGCTCCGTCGGGCGTTCCGACGAGATCTTCGCGCGGGCCAAGCAAGGCGAAGACGTGCCGTGGATGGCGTACTACGAGTCGGCGCAACACCATGGCGACACCGGTCACTCGCTCTACGACCTGGCGCTCCTCACCGGCCACTCCCCCCGCCCGGCGGCACGCCGCTTTGAGATCGCGATCAACGGGCACGCCGACGCCTACGCGCGGTCCCGGGCCATCAGCCGGACGAAACTCGCCTCGCTCACGATGGCCACGGGCAACCCGGACGAGGCCGTCGACCTGGCCCACCGGGCACTCGACGAAGTCGGACGCCTGCGCTCCCGTCGCGCTGCCGAGGACGTTCACGACCTGGACTGCCTGGCTTCCCGACGCAGGGGCGGCCAGATCGCGGAGCTACGCGAGCGGATTCGGATTAACGTCCTGGCATGACCACCACGCGCACCGAAGCCTCACGAGCCGTTCTGGAGACGGCGGCAGCGGCGGTTGGCCTGCCTGCCGACGGCGCCGAAGTCATCCGCTTCTCGGAGAACGATCTGTGGCGTCTCCCGTATGGCGTCGTGGCCCGGGTGGCTCGTGTTGGCCAGGAGCAGGCCGCTGCGCGAGAAGTCGCTGTGACGAGGTGGCTCGCAGGCCAGGGCGTACCGGCCGTACAACCGCTAGATGTTCAGCAGCCCGTCGTGGCGCATGGACGCCCGACGACGTTCTGGAAGGAGCTTCCCCCGCACCGCTCGGGGTCGGGCGCCGACCTGGCGCCGCTTCTGCGGAGACTGCACGATCTCCCCGCCCCGGAGGACCTGCCCCTCGGCGTCATGGACCCGTTCATTCGCGTCGAGGAACGGCTGGCCAACGCTCGCAGCCTCGCCGAAAGCGATCAAGCCTGGCTCCTCAGCCTCCTCGCCGACCTTCGGGCCGCGTGGGACCAACTCCCCCAGGGCCGCCCGCAGAGCGTGATCCATGGAGATGCCTGGGCTGGGAACTGCGCCGTCACCAATCAGGGCCAAGCGATTCTGCTCGACTTCGAACGCACCTCACTCGGCCGCCCCGAGTGGGACCTGACCTCCACGGCCGTAGGCGTCGACACCCTGGGGAACCTCTCCCATGACGCCTACGAAAGGTACTGCTCGGCCTACGGATACGACGTGAGGGGCTGGGACGGGTACCCGATCATGCGAGCTATTCGTGAGTTGCGAATGACGTCCTCGGCCTTCCAGGCCGCCGACGATCGACCGGCAATCCACGAGCAGGCAATGTACCGCCTTGCGTGCCTTCAGGGTCAGGGAGGACCGCGTCCTTGGATGTGGACGTCGCTGGGATAGTCACCGCTCCCGCCTTGCAGTCATCAGCAGGGTTGACCACAGCGATGGCGCCGTAGGCGGTCTCGCTCAACAGCGACGGCAGCCAGCAGCGCGGCAACCACCGCCGTCGGCTACACCGCCGCCTTCGGCCTGCCGGTACGGCCATCCACTCGGCACCACAGCGCCGAGCCGGCAGCACACCCGCCCCGGCTGAAGGCGAAGACCATCCCGCTGGCGGCGGCCGTCTCCGGGTTTGCACAGAACTGCGCTACGACCGCGACGGCTGATGCCCGGCCTCGGGGAACATCGGTACAGCGGTTAACGCTAAGCCGGTGATCATGGTCCGGGTGTGAGCGTGCTGACCCTGTTCTCGTACTCACGGCGGGCCTTGCGCTGGGCCGGGACTGGGGAGAGACAGTGGCCGCCGTCGAGCGGCTGGCAGCGGGCGAGGAGTCGGTGGTGTACGGCCGGGGCGGCGGTGACGCGCAGGGTGTAGCCCTGGCCGCGCGCGGCCCGCTCGACGTCGTCCAGCTCGGCGCTCCGGAGGAAGTCGGCCACCTTGCCAGGCATGTCGAGGGTGACCGGCAGCTCCGGCGCCGGCGTCTTCTTGGCCGCGATGACGTGCTCCGGCAGGAGGTCGTCGACGGCGGTGCGTACGGCGCCGCGGCCGACGTTGTGCTCGCGGGCCAGGGCGGCGTCATCGAGCAGGGCCGGTTGCAGGTGTGGGTTTCCGCTTACTTCCCGTACAACTTCGCCGACCTGCTGAGCACGGAGCAGCTACACGCGCTCGACACCGCCAACATGCGGCCCGAAGGGATCGAACCGCGTACCTGGCTCGACCGGTTCATGCCCCGTCGCCGTGAACGGCCGCCGTTCATCCTCATCAGTGAGGACGGCCAGGACCTGGCTCATTCACCCGAGGGATCGACGCAAGCACGGTGTGAGGAAGGGGTAGTCGGTGTAGCCCTCGTGACCGCCCATATAGAAGAGTTCCTGGCGTACCGGGTTCTCCGGGTGTCCGCCCTGCCAGCGTTCGACGAGGTCGGGGTTGGCGATGATGGCGCGGCCGACGGCCACAGCATCGGCGCTCTCCATGAGCCGGACGGCGTCTTTGCGGGAAGTGGCGGACGTGAAGCCGGTGTTGAGGATCACTTTGCCGCCGAAGCGCTGTCGCAGTTCCTGGACGAGGTCTCCGGCCGGCTCGTGGTGGAGTATGGACAGATAGGCCAGGTTCAGTGGGCGCAGCTGGTCCAGGAGGCTGCCGTAGGTGGCCAGGACGTCGTCCCGGTCGGTCTCGTGGGCGTCCTGGATGTTGTGTTCCGGTGAGATGCGCAGGCCGACCCGGTCCGCGTCGATGGTGTTCGCGACGGCGGTGACCACCTCGGCGACGAAGCGGGCCCGGTTCTGGGGTGAGCCGCCGTAGGCGTCGGTGCGCTGGTTGGCGGCCGGGGAGAGGAACTGGTGCAGCAGGAAGCCGTTGGCGGCGTGGATCTCCACCCCGTCGAGGTCGGCAAGCCTGACGTCGACGGCCTGCCAGGCCGCGGTGACGAAGTCGTCCATGACCGCCTCGGCCTGGGCGGGGCTCATCGCTTCCGGTACCGGGAAGGGCTGCTTGCCGTTCGGGGTGTGTGCTGTGCCGTGAAGGGGGATCGCGCTGGGGGCCAGGACGCGTCGGCCGCCGTTGATCCCCGGGTGGGAGGTGCGACCGCCGTGCATGAGCTGGAGCACGATGTGCCCGCCGCGCTCGTGCACGGCGTCCGCGACGTTCCGCCAGCCGGCCGTCTGCTCGGCGGTGACGATGCCGGGCTGGCCCATGTACGTCTGCGACTCGTGGCTGGGATAGGTGCCCTCGGCGATGATCAGCCCGGCGCTCGCCCGCTGTCGGTAGTGCTCGACCAACAGGTCGCCCGGAACGCCGGCGGGGCCGGAGCGCATACGGGTCAGCGGCGCCATCACGACGCGGTTCGCAAGCTCGATCGCCCCCAGCCGCACCGGCTCGAACAGGCCGGCCGCGCGGGTGTGCGTGGTGCTGGTCACGGAGTTCAGCGCCCCTTCTACGATGCGTGTGTCTGCGTGGTGGCCCTCCCCTTCCTGTGCCGACGGACCTCCTGCCGGCAGCGAAGCCGACGTGCGGCGGGCGCCCTGCGGGGAGCGGGCTCAGGCCAGGTGGGAGTGTGAAGCCTTCGGAGGAACAGCCGTCCAAGGGGAAGTCCCGAGGTTCCGGAAGGCTTCACACGGTTGCGGTCTGCGTCAGAAGTGCTTGGCCAGGTGGGCGTCGAACCGCTGGAAGTCGCTCTCGACGTCCGGGTTCTTCAGCACGTCGTAGGCCATGAACGTCGGCAGCGGCTTGAGGCCGATCCACTTGAAGTTCAGGTGGAGGGGGAGCATGAGTTCGTCCTCGCTGAGGCCGTCGAAGAACTTCTCCTGCGGATCGTTGAAGGCTTCCTTCGGCGCGTTGCCCGTCAGGGACAGCATGTACGTGCCGTTCAGCATCGGGGCGAGGCCGTAGTTCTTCTTGGGCTCCTCGGCGGTGCGTCCGTCGCCGCCGGAGAGTTCGCCCATCATGCCGACGGTCCAGATCTCGTCGATGTACTTCTTCATGGCCCAGGAGACGCCCATCCAGTTCACCGGCGCCTGCAGGAAGACGATGTCGGCCCACTTCAGCTTGGCGATCTCGGCCTCGATCTCGAAGGGCTGCTCCACGTACGTCGTCCGCACCTCGTGGCCCTGGTCCTTGAAGAAGGCTTCGGCCCGCTCGGTGAACGCCTGGTTCAGCTTGCCGGGGGAGATCTGGTGCTGCGCGTGGCCGTTGAGGACGAAAACGTTCGCCATGTCGGTCATCCCTTCTCGGTGTTCCTCAGCTCCCTGCCATCCCGTCTCCGCGCCACCCCGACAACATCAGGATCTACGCCCTGATGCGTACATCTAGGTCAAGAGGGTGCTTCGCTTCGCGCGAGAGGCAAAGAGTGGGGCGGATTGCCCCGCTATGTGACCACTGTATCCCATGTTCGCGTTGATGCGTACATGGGTGGGGCGGGCGGTATCCTGGACGGCATGGCCAGCCGTACCGCGTCCCCGCTCACCCATCCCGACGTCGAGGACTTCGACCTGATCAGGATCATGAGTGCGCTGACCGACCCCATCAGGCTCGGCATCGTCCTCACGCTCTCCTCGCGTCCCGGTCTGGCCTGCAGCGGGTTCTACCGCGACGTGACCCCTTCCGTGCTGACCCGCCACTTCCGCGTGCTGCGGGAGGCGGGCGTGATCCGCCAGCACGACGAGGGCAACCGCCGCATCAACACGCTGCGCAAGGAGGAGCTCAACCAGCGCTTCCCCGGCCTGCTCGCGATGGTTCTGACCGAAGGCGCCCAGCACGCGGTTCCGCTGCCGAACCTCGACAGCGCCTGACCGGCTGGCGGGCTTCATCACGCGAAGAGGGTGCTGGTCAGGGTCACGTAGACGGCGGTGCCGCCGAGGATGCTCATCACGGCACTGCGGCGCCACAGGTGCAGGCCGATAACGACGGCCACGGCCGCGAGCGGGGCGAGCGAGTTCAGCTCGGTGGGCCGCAGGTCGCGCAGGCAGTACACGAACAGGATGATCATGATTCCGGCCGGCATGCGGGCGCCCAGGTACTGGACGGTCCGGCTTTCGCGCAGCGGGGCCAGCGCGGCGAACGGCAGTGCGCGCAGCGCCCAGGTGACGGCGCCGGAGATGGCGGCGGCCAGTAGCAGGTAGGTCGTATCAGGCACGGGAGGGCTCCTTCTTGCTCAGGAGGTACTGGGCCAGGAGCGCGGCGGTGAACAGCGCGAAGGCGGCGAGGAGCATCTGGCCGGGGAAGACCAGCCGGGCCGCCAGTGCGCTGAGCAGGGCCAGCAGCGGGGTGGGCAGGTCGCCCCGGCGGTCACGGACGGAATCGAGTGCCAGCACGGTGAACAGCGCCGTCATGGCGAACTCCATGCCGCTGACGCCGGCGGGCACCAGGGAGCCCAGAAGGGCTCCGGCCGTCGCGCCGCCGATCCAGTACATCTGCAGGAACATCTGCAGGTAGAGGATGCGCGCACTCGGCCAGGACTGGGCGTGGGCCCCGGCGGTCAGCGCGTATGCCTCGTCGCTGAGCGCGTAGGTGCCGTACGCCTTGGCGGCACGGCCGCGGAGGCGGTGCATCGGGTAGGAGAGCGCGTAGAACACGTGCCGGAAGTTGACCAGGAAGGCGCTCAGCGCGATCGCCGCCAGCGGCGTGGTTGCCGTCACCAGGCCCACGAGCAGGAACTCGAAGGAGCCCGCGTAGACGAGGACGGTGAACAGGGTCGCGCTCCACCAGGGCAGCCCGGAGTGGGTGATCAGCACGCCGAAGGCGAGACCGAGCGGCACCAGGCCAAGGCCCACCGATCCGGAGTCGCACAGGGCCGCACGCGCCTGGGACCACCGCCCGGGTTCAAGGGTTTCGCCACGGCAGGTGGCCGGGCCGCCCACAGCGGGGGCGAATGTGGGCATGGTCGTGGTCTTGGATGACATATCGCCTCGTGTGCGTGCTGGTCGTGCCTGCGCGGGGTGCTCTGTGCGGCGCCCAGCGCGACGGTTCGCGAGCGGGCGGACCGGGCCGGACCCCTGACCGCGTCAGGGGTCCGGCTGCTGTGTCGCCGAGTCGATGGCGAGCATCGCCAGGGTGCGGGCGGCGCGGGCGGGTGTGCCGCTGTTCTGTACGACGCTCTCGACGGCGGCTCCGTCGGCGAGCGTCGCCAGCTGCCACGCCAGGGCGGCGGCGTCCGCCACCCCGAGCGCTTCCATCAGCGTGCGAAGCCGGGCCCGAAACCGGGCCTTGTGCTCGCGTACGACGCGGCGCCCGGGGTGGTCCGTCGGCAGCTCCAGGCCGGCACGCAGGAACGGGCAGCCGTTGAAGCCGCCGCCGGTGGCCGCATGGGCGATCCGGTCGAACATGGCGGCCACCTGCTGCCTCGGCCCCTGGTCGGTGGTCTCGGGCAGCAGGAAGTCCAGGTGGAACTGGTCCTGGGACTTCAGGACGGCGACGACGAGGTCGTCCTTACTGGTGAAGTGCCGGTACAGAGACATCTTCCCCACACCCGCGTGCTCCGAGATCACGTCGACACCGGTCGCGGTGATCCCGTTCTCGTAGAACAGGGA
Source organism: Streptomyces sp. NPDC048172 (assembly GCF_043202595.1). NCBI lineage: Bacteria > Bacillati > Actinomycetota > Actinomycetes > Kitasatosporales > Streptomycetaceae > Streptomyces > Streptomyces sp. NPDC048172. The sequence goes on along the minus strand of NZ_JBIDAT010000003.1, from coordinate 744,364 downwards.
AGTCGCCGCGTTCAGAACCCGCTCGCGGGCGTCCCGTGTACCAGTCATGAGACTTACGATACCAGTCTGTATCGCACGGTGGCGAGACAGAGCTGTATCGTCACGGGATTATGAGCGAGTCCTTCTACCACCGCACCGGGCCCACCACGTTCACGCCGACGCCCGCCACCGAGAGCCCCTGGGACCAGTCCCTCCAGCACGGCGGCCCGCCCTCCGCGCTGCTGCTCGGCGAGATCGAGCGAACCCTGCACGGCCACAGCCGGATCACGGCCGCGCAGATCGACTTCCACGGAGCCATCCCCCGCACGACGGGAGAGGTCACCGTCCGCACCCTGCGCCCCGGCCGCCGGATCCGGCTTGACGCGGCCACCCTGACGATCGGCGGCCGGGTGGTGGCCGAGGCCCGATGCTGGTCGATGGCCACGAGCACGGGCGCCGACAAGAGGGTCGAACACCGGGCGACGCCGCTGCCCGCCATCCCCGACCCGGTACCCGAACCGGCGTTTCCCGGCTTCCCGCAACCCTGGCACTACCCCGACGCGACTGACTGGCGGCCCGTGACCGGCAGCAGCGGACAGCCCGGCCCCGCAGCCGTCTGGACCCGCGTGAAGATCCCGGTCGTCGCGGACGAGGCCATCACCCCGCTGCAGCGCCTGGCCGTGGTCGCCGACTCCGCCAACGGACTCTCCAGCGAACTACCCCTGGACGAATTCCTCTACGTGCCCACCGCCCTCCACCTCAACCTCCACCGCCACCCCCACAGCGAGTGGACCCTGCTGGACGCCCGCACCTCCCTCTCCGGCGACGGCATCGGCACCACCCAGGCCGACCTCTACGACCCTTCCGGGACGCTCGGCACCGCGAACCAGCCACTCCTCGTCCAGCCCCGCGTTCCGGACACAGCCCGCAAGAGCCGAACGTGAAAAGCGCCCCTCGACCTCCCCGCACCCGGCCGGAACCCCGGCGCACCGCCCCACGGGAGGCCGCGGACGGACTGAGTCCGGGCTCGCAGCACGCACGCACCCTGCAGACGTAACGAAAACAAGCACCGACGCCTTCGGAGAAATCGATGCCCCGCACACCCGGAAGCCTTCTCCCCCGGTCCGGCCTCCGCCTGCACCGCGCCTGGCTCGTGGCGGCAGTGACCGTACTGGCCCTGGTCTCGGCGGAAGTGTTCCGCTCCACGACCGGAGCCCTTTTCGAACCGATCGAGACGGAGTTCGGCTGGGGCCGTGCCCAGGTGTCCGGAGCGGTGACGGCCAACCTCATCATCTACGGCGTGGTGGCGCCCTTCGCCGCTGTCCTGCTGGAGCGGTTCCGGCCAAGCAGGGTCGCCGCCGCAGCGCTGCTCCTCATCGCCGCAGGCAGCGGACTGACGACGGTCATGGGCAGCCTCTGGCAACTCTGGGTGCTGTGGGGCGGGTTCGTCGGTGTGGGCGCGGGAGCACTGGCGCTCGTCTTCGGCGCGGTGGTCGCCAACCGCTGGTTCACCCACCGCCGCGGCCTGGTGATGGGCATCTTCTCGGCCGCCGGCGCCTGCGGACAACTGGCCTTCCTGCCCGTCATCGTCAACATGGCCGAACGACACGGCTGGCGCACGGCGTCACTCCTTGTCGCCGCCTTCGCCCTGGCAATCATCCCGCTGCTGTTCTGGCCGTTCGCCGACAGCCCGGCCTCCGTCGGCATCACCCCGCACGGCAGCGACCAAACCGCACCCCCCGCGCAGCACGCCGGTACGGAACCGGCCGCCAGGCGCAAGAACGCCGCCCTGGAGACCTTCGGGGTACTACGAGAAGCCATACGCCACCGCGCCTTCTGGATCCTGGCGCTCACCTTCGCCGTCTGCGGCTGGACCACCAACGGCCTGGTGCAGACCCACTTCCTGCCCGCCACCCACGACCACGGAATGCCCGCCGGCACCGCCGCCGGCATGCTGGCCCTCATCGGCATCTTCGACGTCATCGGCACCATCGCCTCCGGCTGGCTGACCGACCGGGTCAGCCCGTGGGTCCTGCTGGTCGGCTACTACAGCATGCGCGGGGTCTCACTGCTGACCGTGCACACCGTCCTCGGACCCTCCGCGGAACCACCACTGTGGATCTTCATCATCTTCTACGGCCTGGACTGGGTCGCGACCGTGCCACCCACCGTCGCCCTGTGCCGCACCTACTTCGGCCCGCGGCTCGCCACCCCGGTCTTCGGCTGGGTCTTCGCCGCCCACATGATCGGCGCCGGGGCGGGAGCCTTCGCCGCCGGCCTGCTCCGGGAGAGCTACGGCAGCTACATGATCGCCTGGTTCACCGCAGCCGCCCTGTGCTTCCTCGCCTCCGTCGCCATGTTCTTCTTGCCCCCCGCCCCCAGCAGGAGCAAGGCTGAGGGGTAGGCGAGCCGCGGTGACGGCGGACAAGTCTGTCCTCATCAGCCACAGCCGCGTCAGGCCGGGCCGGCGCTTTACAACGGGGACACACTCCGAATCGTGGCGAGCTCAAGCACCCCGGGCCGGGTGCGGCCTATTCGGGCAGCGGCCTGTCCTGGACGACGTTCTTCATGACAAGGGTGGAGGTCAGGCGCTGGACGCCGGGGAGCCGGGCGAGCTGCTGGTCGTACAGCTCCTGGAAGGAGGCCAGGTCGGTGGTCGCGACCCGCAGCAGGTAGTCGGGCTCACCGAACAGGCGCTGGGCCTGGAGCACGTGCGGGACGGCGGTCACGGCTTCTTCGAAGGCGGTGACGGTGTCGGGGGTCTCCCAGCGCAGGGTGGCGAAGACGAGGGCCTCGAAGTTCAGGCCGACGGCCGCCGGATCGACCACGGCCCGGTAGCCGCGGATCGCGCCCTCGCGTTCGAGGTCACGCAGCCGGCGGTGGCAGGGCGAGACGCTGAGTTGCACGCGGGCGGCCAGCTCGGTGACCGTCAGGCGGCCGTCGAGCTGCAGCTCGGTAAGAATCTTCCGATCCAAGGCATCCACGCAGAAGATTCTCCCCCAAAAATGGCGATCATGAGGTAAAGACGCAAACACTTTCGGGCAAATTCGGCCTAGCGTTCCCTCCAGAGCAAGACGTACGAGAGGGACCGATGGACACGACGACGCTGGCGGCCTTCCTGGCGGTGGACCTGCTGCTGGTCTTCACGCCGGGCGCGGACTGGGCCTATGCGATCTCCGCCGGGCTGCGGGGCCGCTCGGTGCTCCCGGCTGTCACCGGACTGATCGCCGGACACGCCGCCTACGCGCTGGTGGCCGTCGCGGGCCTGGCGGTGATCGTGGCGAGCTCCCCGTCCGCGCTCACCGCCCTGACCGTGGCGGGCGCCGGCTACCTGCTGTGGCTCGGTTGGGGCGTCCTGCGGGAGCCGGCCGTCCCGGCGGCCGCAGGCGAGAGCGCGGACACCTCCCGCCTCCGGGTCCTGCTGAAGGGGTTCGGGATCAGCGGCCTGAATCCGAAGGCGCTGCTGCTGTACTTCTCGCTGTTCCCGCAGTTCATCGACCCGGCCACCGGCTGGCCGGTCGCCGCGCAGACCGGGCTGCTCAGCACGGTGCACCTGACCGCGTGCGCCGTGGTCTACCTCGCCGTCGGCATCCTCGCCCGCACGGTTCTCAGCACCCGGCCCTCGGCAGCCCGGATCGTCACCCGGATCAGCGGTGCCATGATGATCGCCATCGGCGCCCTTCTGCTGGTGGAACGCCTGGCCGTCTGAGGAACCCGTCCCGCCCCACCTGACATGGACCCGAAGGAGAGCACGCCCGTGGAAGACCGGATGCAGCAGGAACAGGCGAGCCCCGCGGTGCAGAAGCGTATCCAGGACAGCTTCGACCTGCAGGGCCTGATGTCCCACCTCGGCGCACGGATCACCCACATCGGGCCCGGCCGGGTACACATCGTGCTCCCGGCCCGCCCCGAGGTGACCCAGCAGCACGGCTACGTCCACGCGGGCGCCACCAGTGCCATCGCCGACAGCGCCGGAGGGTACGCCGCGCTCACCCTGTTCGACGAGGACTGCGAGGTCCTCACCGTCGAGTACAAGATCAATCTCCTCGCGCCCGCCGCCGGTGACCACCTCGAAGCGATCGGCACCGTCCTCAAGCCCGGACGCACCCTGACCGTCTGCCATCTGGAGGTCTACGGCGTCCATGCCGATGGCGCCCGCAAGCTCGTCGCCAATGGCCAGCAGACCCTGATCCGCGTGAACAGGGCCGCCCCGTGAGCACCCAGCCGGCCCTGCCGTCCTGGATCACGTGGTGGCAGCGCCCCTTCCCCGACGCCAACACCCTCCTGCTGCCCGGCCGGCGGCCGGGCCTGGTCGACACCGGCTTCGTCGGCCACGCCGAGGAGACCGCCGCCTGGGCCCGCGCGCACGCCGGGAACATCGACCTGGTCGTCAACACTCACTGGCACTCCGACCACGTCGGCGGCAACGCCGTCCTCCAGGCCCGGGGCGCCACCATCGCCGCCGGCGCCCCGGAGGCCGAGGCGATCACCCGCCGGGATCCCGGCTGCTGCGCGGCCGAATACCTCGACCAGCCCGTCGCCCCGTACACCGCCGACCTCGCCCTCGACGACGGGCAGAGCCTGCGTCTCGGGGACGGCGACTGGGAGGTCGTCCGCACTCCCGGGCACACTCCGGGCCATCTGGCGCTGTGGCAGCCGGACGAGCGGCTCCTCGTGGTCGGTGACGCGTTGTCGGACTACGACGTCGGCTGGGTCAACCTCGTGCTCGACGGCCTCGACGCGGCCACGACCGCGCTCGCCTCCCTCAAGCGGATGGCCGGCCTCGCCCCCCGGGTGATCCTGCCCTCGCACGGCCCGATCCCCGCCGACCCCGCAACCGCGTTCGACGTTGCCCTGCGCCGTGCCCAGCGGCTCGTCGACGACCCGGACGGAGCCATCTGGTACGGCGCGCGCCGCATCTTCGCCTTCGCCCTGATGATCCGCGGCGGCATCCCGGCCGACGAGGTCGAGCCGTACCTGACCGCCCGCACCTGGCTGACCGACGCCGCCCGTCTCCTGGACGTGGCCGCCGAGGCCCTTGCCAATGAACTGGTCACGACCATGCTCGGCAGCGGGGCCATAGTCCTGCGCGACGGCCGCCTCCACGCCGCCGCCGACCACACCCCCGTGGCGCCCGAGGCGTTGCGCGTGCCCTACCCCCGCGCCTGGCCGGCGACCGAGCCGCGCTGACCCTTTGCTGGAAAGAGGGGCGGGCGAGCGACTGGAGGCCGCTCGCCCGCCCCTTGACGTGTCCGCTCCGGTCAGAAGGTGTGCTCTGCTGCCGGGAACGTCCCCGCCGCCATGTCGGCCGCGAAGCCCCGGGCCGCCTCGCGCAGTACGCCGTGCACGTCCGCGTACTGCCTCACGAACCGCGGCAGCCTTCCCGTCCGCAGGCCCACTGTGTCCTGCGGACCAGCACCTGCGCGTCAGTACCTGACCACGCTTGCGGAGAAGGTCGGCAAGGAGCGGTTCGACACCGAGTTCGTCAAGGTGATCAAGGGCAGCGGCATCGCCCCGCGTACGCCTCGGCCACACTGCGCGACTGCTGCGAAACGGCTGACCAAGGCGAGGGCCCGCAAGCTCATCACCGCCCTGACCGGCCACGACTAGTCCGCCCCAGCTCCGTCGTCGTCCTCGTCCAGCTCCGGCGCCTCCGGGTCGCGCAGCGGGCGCAGGGCGCCGGCCGCTGGCGTCGAGGCGGTGAAGCTGTAGCGGCCGAGCAGGTTCAGGTTGCGGTGCTTGAGCGGGGAGAGCCGTGCGATGTCCTCATCCCGGACCTCGTGCCCCTCGGCGCGGAGCTGGGTGACGGCGGCGTCGATGTACTTCGTGGTCCACAGCACGATGGCGTTGAGGACCAGACCGAGCGCGCCGAGCTGGTCCTCCATGCCGTCCCGGTACGCCTGGTGGATGGTGCCGCGCTTGCCGTGGCACACGTCCCGCGCGAGCTTGTGGCGGGACTCCTGCACGGTGAGCTGCCGGTTCATCTGACGGCGGTAGGTGTCGTCCACCGGGTCGACCACGCGCAGCAGGTGCTCGGTCTTCGCGATCCGCCCGTACTCCGCGAACGCCGCGCCCAGCGGGGTGGGACGGCCGTCGCGGCCGAACATGCGCAGCAGGTCGTAGGCGCGGACCTGGTTGGTGACCAGGGACCCGGCGACCTTCAGCATGTCCGGCCAGTGCGTGATCACCTTGTTCAGGTTGACCCGGTTGCGGGCCAGGTCCTCCACCGGGCCGTAGCTGCCGGTCTCGACGCCGGGCAGGGTGGCCCGCCAGAACCGCTGGTCGTCCAGGTCGCGGAAGCGCGGGCTGAAGTTGTAGCCGAGGATCTTGAACAGGCCGAACACCATGTCGGAGTACGAGGCGTTGTCGGTGGCCACCATCTCCGGCTTGACGCCGCCGTCGAGGTTCAGCAGGGCGTCCAGGATGTGCAGGGAGTCGCGCGGGGTGCCGGGGACGACCATCTGCCCGATGCCCGCGACCTGGTCGTTGACGGCGTTGAGCCAGGTGATGCCGCGCTTGAAGCCGAAGTACTTCGGTGACGGGGCGGCGTTGATGGTGCGCACCGGAACCTGGAAGCGCAGCCCGTCCACGGAGGCGAGCAGCCCGTCGCCCCAGAACTGCACGATCGGGATATCGGCCTGGGCGGCGATGAGCCGCGCGTTCGCCGCGGCGATGGTGTCGGCGCGCAGGTAGTACTGGTCGACGTGCACGAGCCGGGCCCGGGTCAGGGCCTCGTGGGCGGGGTTGACCACCGGGGTCAGGCCTATATTGCACGCCTCGGAGACCAGCAGCGCGACCATGGAGGTGGGCAGATCCTTCATCCGGGTCGTGCCGTCGCCGAGGTGCACGAAGGCGTCGAGGAACCCGGTCCAGGCGTTCACCTCGAACAGCAGGTCCGGCAGGTCGATCTTCGGGAGCATCTTCTCGACCCGCTTGCGCAGCCAGATCAGGGACTTCGGTTCGCCGAGCGCGCCGAGCTTGTCGACGTGCAGCTTCACCCGCCCGTCGTCCTGCACCTCGATGGAGACCTTCGCCGCCGGCCCCGCCTCCTCCAAACGTTCGGCGAGCTGCTTCCACCCGGCATCCAGGCCCCGCACCAACTCCGACAGGTGCTCGGTGACGGGCATGTCCAGACTCAGGGCCGCCAGGACGTCCTCCTCGACCGCGTCCCAGTCCGGGCCCTCCAGGAGACGGGCGCGCGGGTTGGACCAGCGGTGCGAGGGCGAGGCGAACACGTCGCGGTTGTTCAGGGCCCGGTGCAACTGCTCCAGCACGCACACCACGTACGCGTCCCGGTCCACCGCGCCCTGCGGCAGATCCGGGTTGGCGTACACCGCCTTGTGCCACGCCGGCGGCACGAGCTTGTCGTCCACCTCACGCGGCAGCAGCGGCTTGACCCCCACCTTCCGCCGCGCCAGCGCCGGCAGCGCGCGCACCCCGGCCAGGACCCGCTTCCCGGCACTCGCCGCGTCCAGCGCCTTCGACTCACCCAGCAACGCGAGGAACGGGCGCACCGTGGCGTACCGAGTCGCCAGCACTGCCCGCATCGCGACGTCGGCCGTGTTCTCGTCCTCGGGCACCAGGGTCACCACGGTGGCCGCCGCGCTCATCACGGCGGCACGCGGGGCGACCTCCTCCACCGCCGCCCACAGCGCGGCCACGTCCAGGTCCGCGCCGTGCTCCTCGACCAGCTCCAGCTCCTCGAACAGCACCTTCGCCGCCCGCGCGAGCGTGCGCGATGCCTTCTCCAACTGCGGCAGCGTCGACAGCCGCTCCTTCTCCGTCTTCCGTTTCGCGGCGTTCAGCAGCCGGGTGGCCATCAGGACCTGGAAGAGATCCAGGGCCTCGTCGATGGCCTTCGCCTCCAGGTGCCGCATCACCGCGGTGAGCATCGCCGTGCGCTTGGGCTCCGCCGCCCGCTCCAGCAGCGGCGCCTTCGAGCCCAGCGCGTACCGGGCCAGCGCGGCCATCCGGTTCGGCGGGATCTGCGACAGCCGCAGCCGACCGAGCCGGTACGCGCCGATCTCGTCCACCCGCTCCAGCGCACGGGCGAACGCCGTCCCCGTCGTCCGCGTCGGCGGCCGACGCAACCGCTCCAGCTCCGAGAACCGCGCCCCCTCCGGCGTCTTCAAGGTCGCCACCAACTCGCCCGGCAGCGCCGGGTCGGCGCGGCGGGCCGCGCCCGCGACCGTGGCGTGCAGCCGCTTCTCCGCGACCTTCCGGGCCTCCGACACCTGCCGCGCCAGCACACTCACCCCGGGCAGCAGCACCCGATGCCGGCGCAACCAGCCCACCGCCTGGTTGAACAACGCCACCGGCCCCTCGGCGTGCGTCCACGCCCGCCCGTGCAGGAACGTCCGGAACCGGCGCGACCACTCCGCATCCTCGTACTCGCGGTACTCGTAGGCGTCCCGGATCTCCCACGCGTGCTCGTACGGCGTCGGCTTGCGCTCGGTGTACCGCTTCACGCACGAGACGTCCTCGATGCCGAGCTGCACGGCCAGGTGCTCGACCACGACCCACGGCACGTCCAGCGGGTCATCCGGGACGAAGCGGCCGATGTAGCGCACGGTGCACATCTGGAGAGCGAACCCGAGCCGACTGTGGTCCCCGCGCCGCTTCGCGATGAGCTTGCGGTCCTCGTCGTCGAGGAAGAAGAACCGCTCCAGCTCCGGCCGGGTCGGCTCCTCGTTGAACTTGCCGTACGACGCCGCCTGCTCATCGGTCAGGAACTCCACTGGCATGGACGCGAAGCTATCGGCGCCCGCAGGCTCTTAGGGATCTTCCGCCGAACCTCGCCGCCGGGCCTGCTGCCCGTGGTAGAGGCCATGATCACCGGCTTAGCGTTAACCGCTGTACCGATGTTCCCCGAGGCCGATGCCAGAACATAGCAACGAACTTGCGGGCTGCCGATGAGTACCACTCGACGGCGCACTTCTCATAACCTACTGAGATGAAGAAGCTGCAGGTCTCCACCGGTGAATACGCCTGCACATGGTCGGTCAACGACGGAACCGTACCGGGGGAGTTGGTGCTGGCAGGTAGCCAACGCCCCCAAGGCTCGGTCTTCGACGCGCCAGGAGTATGGACCTCCGAGACCGATGGCTCCGGCTCAGTGACCAGACGCTTCTCACCACACGTGGCCGAATTCCCTCGCCTGCGCGGACGGTTGCGCACCAACCAGGATGTGGTTCTGCTGGACGCAAAGGTCACCTATCTTTTCCCAGAGCAAGCTAGGCTCAGTGCACGCATGGCACTGATCGGGCTGGGAATTCCTGAGGCAGATGAGTTGCTGTTCGACTCGGTCGAGTTCCAAGTCGGCGGTCTGACAGAGATTTCAGGAGTCCGGGCGTTCACAGAATTCTCGATGCCGGTCCGGGGTGGATCAACCGAACGGCAATTCTCCGCAGCCTGGAGCGGCGAGGCAGATCAGGAGTGGACGACCGCATCTGGTGACTCACTGTCACTCGATTATATAGCCGACCTCAAGTACGACCGCGGGTATCGATACCACCTCTCCTCGTATCCAGTAGTGAGCATCCGTGGGGTTCCAAGAACCGCAGACGAGTGGATCGACACCTACATTCGGCCGTTGACACAGATCACCACGTTCGTAACGGTACGGAAGCAGCCGATCTGCTGGGCTCGTCTCACCTGCGGCAGCCCCCGCTACAGCGCCCAGGTATTTTCTTCAGAGGTCACCCAGGAACCGTTCGACGCCGAATCTCCTGAGCCGGGCGTGCTCGCCCCGCTACTGCGCCTCGGACCTGGAGGAGTATCACTGGCCGACCTTCTGAGCGGCTGGCGAAGTCTGGGGGAGGACTACGACACCTTCTTCGACCTCCTCATAACCGCACTACGGGAGGCCATGACTCCAAAAACTCAATTTCTCTCCCTGGTTCCCGCCATCGAGAGTTATCATGCGACAAAATACGGTAGCGGGCCGATCCCCAAGAAGGAGTTCCAAAGGGAGCGCAAAGCCGTTCTGCGCAGGCTCACGGAATGCACGGCAGTGGATGATGGTGATATCCAGTGGCTCAAGCAATGGATCGATACCGTAGGAAGTTACCCACTACACGAACGCATGCGCCAACTAGCTGAAAGTCTCTCCCCGGCACTGCAGGAACGCATCCACGCTCGGGTCGACCCCCTGCCCGCCCCACTCGATACTGTCTTCGAGAATCCCCGCGACGTATGGGCAGTTATGGCGAAGGTGCGGAACAACCTCGCTCACGGAGCGGTACGGCCAACGCCCCCACAGCTACTCTCCCTGACCCGGCTTGCCCAGACCCTGGTCGCTGCCCTGGTCCTGCAGCAGCTCGGCGTCTCCGACACAACGCTTGTCGAGGCGATCGACCGTGGTGACTGGCAGGTCGTGTAGCTCCTACCCAGGACGGTACCGGCCACCCATCGACGCCACACGATGGACTGCCGAACACATCCACCGGAGGCACAAACGCGGCGTTGTCTTCGATACTGGCCGCACCCCCTACGCGCCGTCAGCGACGAGATGCCTACCTGACATCCCATCAGGAAACTCAGCAAGAGGTCAGCATCAGCCCCGCCAGAGCCCGCTCCGGGCCGCCACCCACCGCCAAGATCGATAACTGGTGAAACCCAGCCTGACCAGCGTCTTCCCCGCTAGCAGCGGCCGCTGCTAGCCTCCCCTGGAGGTACACATGAGAATGCTGATCAACGTCCCCGAGTCCGTCGTTCCCGATGCGTTGCGGGGGATGGCCGTCGCGCATCCGGAGCTGAGCGTCGATGTCGAGAACCGGGTCGTGGTGCGGAAGGACGCGCCCGTGTCGGGGAAGGTCGCGCTGGTGTCGGGCGGCGGGTCGGGGCACGAGCCGTTGCACGGGGGGTTCGTGGGGCTGGGGATGCTCGACGCGGCGTGCCCCGGGGAGATCTTCACCTCGCCCGTGCCGGACCAGATGGTGCGGGCCGCGGCGGCCGTGGACAGCGGTGAGGGGGTGCTGTTCATCGTCAAGAACTACACGGGTGACGTCCTCAACTTCGACATGGCCGCCGAGGACGCCGAGGACGAGGGCGTGCGCGTCGCCAAGGTGCTGGTGCAGGACGACGTGGCGGTCACGGACAGCACGTTCACGGCGGGGCGGCGCGGTACGGGCGCCACGCTCTTCGTCGAGAAGATCGCGGGGGCGCTGGCGGAGGAGGGAGCTCCGCTGGAGCGGGTGGAGGCGGTGGCGCGGCAGGTCGCCGAGTCCTCGCGGAGCTTCGGCGTGGCGCTGAGCGCGTGCACGACGCCCGCGAAGGGCAGCCCGACGTTCGATCTCCCGGCCGGTGAGCTGGAGTTGGGCATCGGGATCCACGGCGAGCCGGGCCGGGAGCGGCGGCCGATGATGACGTCCGGGGAGATCGCGGACTTCGCGGTGGACGCGGTGCTGGAGGACCTGCGCCCCGACGCGCCCGTCCTCGCGCTGGTGAACGGGATGGGCGCCACGCCGCTGATCGAGCTGTACGGGTTCGCCGCCGAGGTGCACCGGGTGCTCGGCGAGCGCCGGGTGCCCGTCGCCCGTACGCTCGTCGGGAACTATGTCACCTCGCTCGACATGGCCGGCGCCTCGGTGACGCTGTGCCGGGCCGACGAGGAGATCCTGCGGCTGTGGGACGCGCCCGTACGGACGCCGGGCCTGCGGTGGGGTCTGTGAGCCCGGCGGGGAACGACGGGCAGGCGAGCAGGAAGGGGCTGTGGTGAGCGGGGAATCGCTGGACGCCGGGTTCTTCACGCGCTGGATGCGGGAGGCCGCCGACGACATGGACCGGGAGGCGGACCGGCTGACCGAGCTGGACTCGGCCATCGGCGACGCCGACCACGGCACCAACATGCGGCGCGGCTTCGACGCGGTACGGACGGCGCTGGCCGAGGACGCGCCGGAGAGGCCGGAGACGCCCGGCGCGGTGCTGAGGCTCGCGGGCAAGAAGCTGGTCTCGACGGTCGGCGGCGCCTCGGGCCCGCTGTACGGGACGCTGCTGCGCCGTACGGGCAAGGCCCTGGGTGACGCGCCGTCGGTGAGCGTGGGCGAGCTGGCGGAGGCGCTGCGTACGGGCGTCGACGCGGTGGCGCAGCTCGGCGGCGCGGCCCCGGGCGACAAGACGATGCTGGACGCGCTGCTGCCCGCGGTCGAGGCGATGCCCAAGGGCCTCGACGGCGCGTCCACGGCGGCGGCGGAGGGCGCGGAGGCGACCGTTCCGCTGCTGGCGCGCAAGGGCCGGGCCAGTTATCTGGGCGAGCGGAGCGTCGGCCACCAGGACCCGGGCGCGACCTCGGCCGCGCTGCTGGTCGGCGCGCTCGCGCGCGCTGGCGAGGGCGGGGGTGAGTGACATGGGCCGGGTCGGGATCGTGCTGGTCTCGCACAGCGCCGAGGTCGCGGACTCCGTCGCGCGGCTCGCCGCGTCGCTCGCGGGGGTGCCGGACGCGCCGGTCACGGGCGCGGGAGGGCTGCCGGACGGCGGCCTCGGCACCAGCTCCGAGCTGATCACCGAGGCCGCGGCGCGGGTGGACGACGGGGCCGGGATCGCCCTCCTCGTCGACCTGGGCAGCGCGGTGCTCACGGCGAAGGCGCTGCTGGCCGAGGGCGACGAACTCCCCGAGCCCACCCGCCTGGTGGACGCGCCCCTGGTCGAGGGAGCCGTCGCCGCCGTGGTCACGGCGGCGGGCGGCGCCGACCTGGACGCGGTGGCGGCGGCGGCCGAGGAGGCGTACGGCTACCGGAAGGTCTGACTTCCCCTCGCCGTGGGCCGAGGGCGCGACGGCGCGGCAGCGCGTTACGGCTGGAGCGTGGCCGGTTCGAACCAGGCCGGGCCCTCGGCCGCCGCCTGCTGGATGCGGAACACGGCGAACTCCCTGAGCGGCGGCAGGTCGTCCACGTCGAACCAGGCCACCTCCAGCGACTCGTCGTCGTTCACACGGGCCTCGCGGGCGGCCTCGCCGGTGGCGGTGCAGCGCAGCGTGACGTCCATGAACTGGCAGACGTCGCCGTTGGGGTAGGTGACCGGCTTCTCCAGGCACTGCACGAGGACCACGCGGTCGGGCACGCAGCGGACGCCGGTCTCCTCCCACACCTCGCGGGCCGCGCAGTCGGCGGGCTGTTCGCCGGGCTCGGGGATGCCGCCGATGATCGACCAGTCCCCGGTGTCCGCGCGTCTGCCGAGCAGGACCCGTCCGGTGTCGTCGAAGACGACGGCGCTGACGCCGGGGAGGAAGAGGAGCTGGTGACCGGCGCTGACACGCAGGTCACGGATGAAGTCGGGTGTTGCCATACGGCGACCCTACGTGGTCCGGCACCCGGACCACGTTGCTCACGATTCCTGGCCATCCCTCTACGCAGCGTCAGATCAGGGGCTACGGTGGCACCCTAAGTCGCGGCTCGTGTCACAGCGTGGTGATACGGCGCCGTCCGCCGTGCCTTCGGGGGGTCGTACGGGAATGGCGTCACCGGCGCTCGGCTCGCCCCCGGCGCGGGGACCGCGGGAACGGGACAGCACGGTCCCGGACGTCGCGGGTGTCCTCGTCCTGGGTTCCTGCGCGGGATGGGCGCTGCTGTCGGCCGCGGGGCGCGACGCGCGCCCGGAAGGCGTGCTGCTCGCCGTGCTGGCGGTCGGCGCGGGCTACGCCTGCGGGCGGATCCTCGGCTCATTGCTCCCGGTCGGCGCGCCCGCGCTCGCCTCCCTGGTGGGCCTCACACTGGCACTGGCCTCCCCCGACGCCGTTCCGGGCACGGCCCCCACGGTGCCGCAGGGGCGCGCGGGCGCGACGGCCGCGCTGCTCGTGCTCTCCGTGGGCGCCGCCTGCTGCGCCGCGTGGTCGGCCCCGAAGGGCGGGCTCCGGCGCGTCCTGCTCTTCCTGCTCGGCGGGCTCATCGCGAGCGTGGGCCTGGCGTGGGAGTCGCTGATGGGGTTCACCGCGGCGGCGGGCGTGGTGCTGTGCGCGCTGGCCGCGGGGCGGCTCCGGCGCCGGGGCCCGGCGTTCGCCGGGCTCGTGCTGGCGGTCGCGCTGGCCACCGGGACGACCTGGGCGGTGGCGGAACGGTCGCTTCCCGACGGACTCTCGTCCTCGCTGGAGGGCCAGCTCACGGAGCACCGCGTGGAGTTGTGGGAGGACGCCCTCGCGACCGTCCGTGACCATCCGCTGCTGGGGTCGGGGCCCGACAGCTTCGGGGAGACGAGCAAGACGGCGGGGCAGCAGGCAGACACCGACGGCAAGCCGCACTCGGCGCCGCTCCAGGTGGGCTCCGAGCAGGGGCTGCCCGGAGTCGCGCTGCTGGGCGCGGCGTTCGGCTGGGTGCTGCTCGCGCTCTGGTACTCGCCCCGGCCGACGGCCGTGGTGCTGACGGCGGGCACGGCGCTGACCGCGCTCGCGGCCGTGTCGTGCGTCGGCAACGCGCTGAGCTTCACCCAGGTCACCACCGGCGCGGGCATGCTCGCCGGGTTCGCGACCGCACACCGCATCAGCTACCGCACCCACGCCCAGCACCCCCTGGAGGGCCTGCCTCCTCGGTGAGGGGGCGGAACGTTCACCCCGGACGGCAGGCTCGGACCACGCCCACACCCACACCCACACCCACGCTCAGACCATGCCGTGGTCCGCGCCGTTCCGGTCCCGCGTCACGTACAGCCCGATCCCGCAGGCGAGCACGCACAGGCCGGAGACCGAGCTGAGCACGATCTGCGTGAGGCCGCCGGACACGGCGACGCCGATGAACACGTTGCCGACCACGGCGAGGGACAGGACCAGCCAGAGCAGGGAGCGCACGCGAATTCCTCCGTCGGTGAGTCGTCCGTACCGCCGGGGCGCTGGACTGCGGCCCCGGCTGCGAACGGTTCCCAGCCTGCCGGTTCCGTCCCGCGCGGGGCACGGTGCGGGCACCCCGACCGATGGTGGAGCTGGCTCCACCGACCGCCGCGCACCCGAACCCTAGACTGATCACCATGCGTCAGGCCCTCCGTAACGCAGACCGCGCGCTGGTCCATCTCCTGGTCGGAGCGGGGCTGAGCGTCGTCGGGTACGTCGCCGTCGGGCTGGTGCTCGTCGCGCTCACCGCCTGTCTGCTGGTGATCGGCGCGGGGATGCTGCCGGAGGCGGTACGCGCCGTACGGCTGCTGGCCGGTGCCGAGCGGCGCCGTACGGCGGCCTGGTCGGGACGGTCCGTGCCCGAGAGCTATCTGCCGCTGGACGAGGGCACGCTCGTCGCGCGCGTACGGAACACGGTGACCGACCCCGGTACCCGCCGCGACCTGGCATGGCTCGTGGCGCAGACGTTCTACGGGCTGGTGCTGTTCTACATCGGGATGGCGCTCTTCCCCGTCGCGCTGCTCGTGGACGGGGTGTGGTGCGGGCTGGCGCGGCAGCGGCCGGTGGCACTGCCGCTCCTCCCCCGGCTCGCCTCGCTGGAGGCCGGGCTGTCCCGCGCGCTGCTCTCCCCTTCCCCCGCCGACCGGGCGCTGACCGAGCGCGTGGCGGAGCTGGCCGAGACGCGGGCGGGGGCGCTGGCGGCGCACGGCGCCGAACTACGGCGCATCGAGCGCGATCTGCACGACGGCACGCAGGCGCACCTGGTCGCCCTGTCGATGCGGATCGGGCTGGCCCGGCGGGCGTACGACAGCGATCCGGCGGCCGCGCGCAAGCTGCTCGACGACGCGCAGGACCAGGCCGAGGAGGCGCTGGCCGAGCTGCGGCACGTGGTGCGCGGCATCCACCCGCCCGTGCTGACCGACCGGGGACTCGTCGGTGCCGTACGGGCGTTGGCCGCGAGCAGCGGGCTCGACGTGGGCGTGACCGCGGAGGGGCTGGCGGACGGGCCCGAGGAGGACGGGGCCCGCGCCCCCGCCGCCGTGGAGGCCGCGGCGTACTTCGTGGTGGCCGAGGCCCTGTCGAACGCGGCGAAGCACAGCGGCGCACGGCACGCCTCCGTCGCCCTCTCCCGCACCCCGCGCCTGCTGCGCGTCCATGTCCGCGACGAGGGCGCGGGCGGCGCCGACGAGCGCCGGGGCACGGGACTGCTGGGAGTGCGCCGCCGGGTCGCGGCGCTGGACGGTACCGTCGTGCTGACCAGCCCCGACGGGGGGCCGACCACGATGGAAGTGGAACTGCCGTGCGTGTGGTGATCGCCGAGGACAACGCCCTGCTGCGGGAGGGCCTCGTGCTGCTCCTGACCTCGGCGGGCCACGAGGTGGTGGGCGTCGCGTCCTCGGGGCCCGAGGTGCTGCCGCTGCTGCTGGAGCACGAACCGGACGTCGCCGTCCTCGACGTACGGCTGCCGCCGGGCCTGCGCGACGAGGGGCTGCGCGCCGCGCTCGCCGCCCGCGAGAAGCACCCGGGGCTGCCGGTGCTGGTGCTCTCGCAGTACGTGGAAGAGACGTACGCGGCGGAGCTGCTCGGCGGCGGCGCGCACGGGGTGGGCTATCTGCTCAAGGACCGGGTGGGCAGGGTCGACGAGTTCCTCGCGGCGCTGGAACGGGTGGCGTCGGGCGGCACGGCGCTGGACCCCGAGGTGGTCACCGAGCTGATGTCGAAGGGGCGCGGCGGCGGGCCGCTGGAGACGCTGACGCCGCGCGAGCGCGAGGTGCTGCAGCTGATGGCCGAGGGCCGCGACAACGCGACCATCGCCACCACCCTGGTCATCACGGAGCGTTCGGTGCACAAGCACATCGGGAACGTCTTCGCGAAGCTCGGCCTGCCGC
Source organism: Streptomyces sp. NPDC048172 (assembly GCF_043202595.1). Lineage (NCBI taxonomy): Bacteria > Bacillati > Actinomycetota > Actinomycetes > Kitasatosporales > Streptomycetaceae > Streptomyces > Streptomyces sp. NPDC048172. The sequence goes on along the minus strand of NZ_JBIDAT010000003.1, from coordinate 727,681 downwards.
AGAGCGACAGCGGGCACCGCAGGGTGCTCGCCGTCCTCGCGTACCTCAACTCCTGAGTTCCGGTGACCCGTTCACGGTCACGGTCACTGTCCCCCGAGTGCCCGCCGCGCCGGCAGCGCCGTACCCGCCCAGACCGTCGCCGCGACCGCCACGACGACGGTGACCGCGAGCGCGGGCGGCACGTACGGCAGGGCGCGGGCCATGGCGAAGCTGAACGCCGTCAGCGGGAGAGCCGCCACCAGGGTGCCGAGCACCAGCCCGCAGCCCGCCACGACCGCCATCTCGAAGCGGAGCATCCGGCGGGCCTGCCCGCACCCGGCGCCGACCCGCCGCAGCAGGGTGAACTCGCCGCGCCGCCCGGCGGTGACGAGGCTGAGGGTGCTCAGCACGGCGAGCGCCGCGAAGGCACCGATGGCGGCCACGGCGACCGTGCTCAGCGCCTCCCCCGCCGCCTCGTCCTCGGCGCGCGGGGGCTCCAGCGCGGGCGAGCGGTCCACGCGGGCGCCGGGCAGCGCGCGGGTGAGCGCGCCGACCGCGTCCGCGCCGACGGCGTCCGCGCCGCCGGTGGCGACCAGGATCCGTGTGGTCGCGGACTCCCGGGTGTGGCGGGCGAGTTCGGCGCGGGAGAGCAGGAAGTCGCCGAGCGCGAGGGAGCGCGCGTAGACGGCGGTGACGCGCAGCTTCCGCTCGACGCCGTCGCCGAAGCGCAGCCGTACGATCGAACCCGGTGCCAGGCCGAGCGCGCGGGCGCGGTCCGCGCCGACGGCGACCGTGCCGGGGCGCAGCCCGGACAGTGTGCCCCCGGTGACGTCGGGGTCGAGGACGCGGGAGAGACCGTGGGGGGTGACGCCGTGCACGGGCAGCCGTTCCAGGCGGGGTTCGCCGGTCTCCTTGCGGGCGAGGACGACCGTGCCGGGCAGCACGGCGGTCGCGGCGGTGACGCCCTTCGTCCGCGCGCGCAGCCGGTCGAGCGCGCGCTCGGACAGGTCGCCGGGCGCGGTGACCGCGAGGTCGGCGCGCAGCGCCTGCCCGGCCTGGACGCCGCCCTGCGCGCGCATCGTCGCGGCGGCGGAGAGCTGCACCAGGACGAACGCGGTGACCAGCACGACCGGGGTGATCACGGCGCCCAGACGGCGGGAGTTCGCCGTGCAGTTGGCGGCGGCGAGCCAGCCGCCGGGGCCGCCCGCGCGCCGCAGCGGCCCGTGCAGCAGCCGCATCGCGGCCTCCGCGATCCAGGGGCCGAGCAGGGCGCAGCCGATGACGAGCGTGACGGCGGCCCCGCTCGCGGCCGCCGCCGCGGTCTCCCCGCGCTGCGCCGCGGCCGTGCCCGCCGAGCCCGCGCCGAGGACGAGCAGCACCAGCCCGGCCGTGCGGCGCCCCTTGCCGGGCGGCTGCACGGCCCGCGCCGGGCGCGCCTTGGCCGTACGGACGGAGGCGAGCAGCGCGGCGAGCGACGCGGCCCCCACGGTGAGCGCGGCGGTGGCCAGGGGCAGGGTGAACAGCCAGCCGGGGGTGGGCAGTTCGAGCCCGTCGGGGACGGCGCCCCGGCGCGGCAGCCACCACCACAGCGCGAGGAAGGCGGGCACGGAGCCGACGGCGCCGCACAGCGCGGCGGGCGCCGCGACCCGCAGCACCTCCCCCATGACGGCCGCGCGGAACTGGCGGGGCGTGGCGCCGACCGTACGGAGCAGCACGAGCTCGCCCATGCGCTGGTGGAGGGCCTGGGCGACGAGCGAGGAGACGACGAGCAGCGCGACGAGGACGAAGGTGGCCGACATCGCCCCCTCCAGTTCGAGCAGCCCTGAGCGGGCGGGTGCCGCGTGGAAGTGCTCGGCCGCGCCGCGCGCGTCACCGGTCAGGACGCGCAGCGCGCCGGAGTCGCCCTCGGCCCGCCCCCGCCCTTCCGCCCCGACGTCGCGCAGCCCTGCCCTGTCGAGCGCCCGCTGGACGCGGTCGCGCAGTGCGCCCGCGTCCGTGCCGCGCGCGGGGAGCACGCCGATGGCGTCGAGCGCGTACGGACGCCCGGCGCGCTGACGGGCCTCGCCCTCGGTCACGTACAGCGCGCGCGGCCCGTCGGCGACGCCCACGATCCGCTGCCCGGCGATCCGCTGTCCGGGGCGTACGCCCGAACCGCCGCCCGCGACGGCCTCGTGCGCGGCACGGGGTGCGCGCCCCTCGCGCAGGGCGTACGGCGCGAGCGCGGCGGCGCCCCAGGAGCGACCCGGCAGCGGGCGCGAGGCCCGCCCCGTCGACGCCTGGAACGAGCGGTCGGGCACCGCCTCCCGTACGCCGGGGACCGCACGGACCACGTCGAGGGCGCGGGCGGGCACGCGGACGCGTTCGGTGAGCGCGGCGGTGGCCGTCTCGGGGTCGCTGCCCCAGGGCTTGGCCGTGTAGCGGGTGGTCTGGTCGCCCGCGACGACGAGGGGCGCCGCCGCGTACCGCTCGACGCGCGGGTGGCCGAGCGCCGTGGAGCCGACGGCGAGCGCGAAGGCGCCCAGCAGGACGGAGGTGAGCGCGAGGGCGGCGAAGACCGCCGTCCAGGCGCGGCGGTGGACGCGCGCGGAGCGCGCCGCGAGCAGGCGGGCGGCGTTCACCGGACCGGACCCCGGGCCAGCTCCCGCCGGATCGCCGCCTCGTCCGGCCGCTCCAGGCAGCCGGTCACGCGGCCGTCGGTGAGGAACACCGTGCTGTCGGCCCACCGGGCGGCGGCCGGGTCGTGGGTGACCATGAGCACGGCGTTCCCCTCGGTGTCGACGGTGTGCCGCAGCAGGCCGAGGACCTCCTGCGCGGTGACCGGGTCGAGGGCGCCGGTCGGCTCGTCGGCGAGGAGGAGCCCGGCGCCCGTCACGAGGGCGCGGGCGACGGCGACCCGCTGCCGCTGGCCGCCGGAGAGGCGCGCGGGCGCGTCGTCGGCGCGGTCCGGCAGCCCGACGGCGGCGAGCGCGCGCCGGGCGCGCTCCTCGGCGGCCGGGATCCCGCCGGTCTCCGCGAGGAGGAGCGGGAGCGCGACGTTCTCCAGCACGGTCAGCGCGGGCAGCAGATTGAGGTCCTGGAAGACGAAGCCGATACGGTCCCGGCGCAGCCGGGTGAGCGCCTCGGGCGTCAGCCCCGAAAGGTCGGTGCCGCCGACGCGGACGGTCCCGCCGGTGGGCCTGTCCAGCCCGGCGGCGCAGGCGAGCATCGTCGACTTGCCGGATCCCGAGCGGCCCATGACGGCGAGGAAGCGCCCGCGCGGCAGCTGGAGGCTGACCTCGTCCAGCGCCCGTACGCCCCTCCGGTACTCCCTGCTGACCCCGTCGAGGCTGAGTGCGGACGCCCCGTCGAGGGAGACGTCCGTGCCTCCCCCGACATCCGTCACGGTCCCGCGCCGCCCGAGCATGCGTGTCCCTCCGTAGCCCTTGCCCTGTGTGCAGTAGTGCTACGGAGAACGCTAGAAACGCCAGGTCAAGGAGGGGAGGGAGCGGACTGGCGTCCCGAAGGTGGAGCGGACTCCACCACGAGGGGCCCGGGAAAGTGCCGGTTCAGGCGCCCGGCGTCGCCGCGAGACGGGAGCGGATGACGCGGACCGCGGCCTCGGCGTCGTCGACCGTGACCGTGAAGACGCGGCCGTCGCCGAGGCGCAGGACCACGCCCTCGCCCCTGCGGACGATGACGGCGGTGCCCTTCTCGGGCCGCCAGCGGTAACCCCAGCCGCCCCAGTGACGCGGGGTGACGCTCGGGGCGTGGTCGGCCTCGATCACGTCGCGCAGCGGGATACGGCGGCGGGGCAGCCCGGCGTGTCCGCACCGCACCTCCAGGGCGTCGTCGTCGACCTTCACCTTGACCTGCACGAAGGCGAGGGTGCCGAAGAGGATCAGCAGCCCCGCGGCGAGGCAGCCGACAACGGACATGACCAGCGGCGCGAGCCCGCCCCACCAGGCGGCTTCCACGGCGAGGTCGATCCCGAGGGCGAGACAGGCGGCGCCGAGCGCGGCGAGCGCCCACTGATAGCGGTTGGTGGCCCGGCCGGTCCAGTGCTCGGGACAGGGCTGGTCCGTCGGGGACGTCGGGGACGGCGGGGTGACGGGGGGAACCGCGTCACCCTCGGCTCCCTTGACCGGGGGCACGGCATCGCGGGGATGATCCCTCATAGTGAGGAGACTACTCCGCTCCGCAGTCAGGGGCAGCCCGTGTTCAGCCCCTGGCGGGAGTGGAGGGGCTGGAGGAGGCGAGCAGCCGCCCCTCGGCGTACGTCAGCGCGGTGGCGGTCAGCTCCCCCGTACTGCCGCTGTGCAGCACGGTGAGGCCGCCGGTCGGCGCGGCGTCCGGGTCCGGGACGGCGTTCGCGCGGCGCAGCGCCTGGGCGCAGACGGCCTGGGCCGAGCCGTGCAGGACCGGCGGGGTGCCGCCGGGCGGGGTGACGGCCTCGCGGACCCGGGTGCCGACCAGCTCGTAGTGGGTGCAGCCGAGGACGACGGTGCGCACGTCGTCGGGGGTGAGCGCGGCGGCGGCGCGCACGGCCCTGTCGATGAGGTCCTCGTCGCCGCTCTCGATCGCGTCGGCGAGACCGTGGCAGGGCACCTCGGTGATGTCGGCGCCCTTGCCGAACTCCGCGATCAGGCGGTGCTGGTACGGGCTGCCGGTGGTGGCGGGGGTGGCCCAGATCGCGAGGGGTCCGCCGGAAGTGGCGGCGGCAGCGGCGGCGGGCTTGATGGCCGGAACGGTGCCGATGACCGGGACGGCGGGCTCCAGTTCGGCGCGGATCGCGGGCAGCGCGTGCACGGTCGCGGTGTTGCAGGCGACGATCAGCGCGTCCGGCCCCCGCTCGGCGGCGGCACGGGCGCAGGCCAGCGCGTGGGCGGTGATGTCGTGGGTGTCGCGGGGGCCCCAGGGCATGCCGTCCGGGTCGTCCGAGAGCACGAGGTCGGCGTCGGGCCGAGCCCGGCGTACGGCGGCGGCGGCCGGGAGGAGGCCGATTCCGGAGTCCATCAGCGCGATCTTCACGGAGCACCACTCTAATCGATCGGTCATACGGGTCCGCGTGGGGCAGACTGCCGCCGATGACCGTGCTCACATGGACCGCCGCGCTCTCCCTCGCCGCCTGGCTCTGGCTGCTGCTCGGACAGGGCTTCTTCTGGCGTACGGACGTGAGGCTGCCGCCCGGCGGCGGCCCGGACGAGGGCCCGGAGGACGGCGACTGGCCGGAGGTAGCCGTGGTGGTGCCCGCGCGGGACGAGGCGGAGGTGCTGCCGCTGAGCCTGCCCACGCTGCTGGCGCAGGACTATCCGGGCCGGGCCCGGATCGTGCTCGTCGACGACGGATCGACGGACGGCACGGACGAGGTCGCGCGCAAGCTCGCCGAAGCGGCGCCGCGCGGGCTCCCGTTGACGGTCCGCTCCCCCGGCGAGCCCGCACCGGGCTGGACGGGGAAGCTGTGGGCCGTGCGCCACGGCATGCGGGTCGCACGCGCGGAGGGGCGCGCGGCGGACGGCGCGGAGCCGGGGTTCCTGCTGCTGACCGACGCGGACATCGCCCACGAGCCGGACTCGCTGCGCCGTCTGGTGTCCGCCGCGCGCGTCTCGCGCCTCGACCTGGTCTCGCAGATGGCGCGGCTGCGGGTCGTCTCCGGATGGGAGCGCCTGATCGTTCCCGCCTTCGTGTACTTCTTCGCGCAGCTCTACCCGTTCCGCTGGATCAACAGCGCCACGGGCCGTACGGCAGCGGCGGCGGGCGGCTGCGTGCTGCTGCGCACGGAGACGGCCGTACGCGCGGGGCTCCCGGACAGCATCAGGGACGCGGTGATCGACGACGTGACACTCGGCCGTACGGTCAAGCGCGCGGGCGGCCGGATCTGGCTGGGGCTGGCGGAGGGCGTCGCGAGCGTACGCCCGTACAGCGGGCTGCGTCCGCTGTGGCGGATGGTCTCGCGCAGCGCGTACGCCCAGTTGCGGAACAACCCGCTGCTGCTGCTCGGCACGGTCGCCGGGCTCGCGCTGGTCTATCTGGTGCCGCCGGTGGCCGCGTGCGCGGGCTCGCCGGTGGGCGGCGCGGCGTGGGCGCTGATGACGCTGACGTACGTGCCGATGCTCCGCCACTACGGCCAGCCGCTCTGGCTGGCCCCGCTCCTGCCGGTCACCGCCGCGCTGTACCTGGCGATGACGGTGGACTCGGCGGTGCGGCACTACCGGGGCAGGGGCGCGGCATGGAAGGGCCGCACCTATCCGTGACCGGCCCCCTGACCCGCCGTCACTTGCGGCCCGGGGTCCACTGCATGCCCCAGCCGTACTCCTGGTCGACGGTGCGCTGAGGGCTGACGCCGCGGCCAGGGACCAGGTAGCGGGCCTCGCGGCGGACGATCAGGTCGCCGCCCTCGTTGGTGAGCAGGGCCAGGGCGCAGACGGTGGAGGGGACGGTGCACTCGTCGAGGGAGAAGTCGACGGGCGCGCCGTGCTGGGGCTGGAGCGTGACGGTGGCGTGCAGCCCGGCGAAGGAGCGGGCGCCCTCGTAGATGGTGACGAAGATGAGGACGCGGCGCAGGTCCTTGATGTGGTCGAGGTTGATGGTGAGGTTCTCGCCGGTCTCGACGGCGCCCGTACGGTCGTCGCCGTCGAGGTGGATGTAGGGCGGGCGGTCGACGGAGCCGAAGGAGTTGCCGAGGGCCTGGACGACGCCCTTGCGCCCGTCGGTCAGCTCGAAGAGGGCGCACAGGTCGAGGTCGGGCCCGGTGAGGGAGCCCATGGCGCGGCTGAGGCGGCCCGCGAGGCCCTTGGACTGGAAGCCCTGCGTCGTCCAGTTGAGGTTCACGCGCATCTTGCCGGAGGTGCCGCCCTGCTTGGTGAGCGAGACGGACGGCGCGTCCTTCGTGAGGGTGACCTTGCTGAGGCGTACGGGGGCGGAAGGGGGCGCGGGGGCCTGCGGGGCCTGCGGGGGTTCCGGGGCGCGCGGGGACACCGGAGGGGCCTGCGGGGCGGGCGCCGGCGCTGTGGGGGCCTCCGGGGCACGCGGGGGCGCGGGGGTGCGCGTAGGGGCGGGGGCCGGGTCGTCCACGCTGATGCCGAAGTCGGTCGCGAGGCCCGCGAGTCCGCTGCCGTAGCCCTGTCCGACGGCGCGGAACTTCCAGACTCCCTGTCTGCGGTAGAGCTCGCCGAGGACGAACGCGGTCTCCACCGTGGCGTCGTCGCTGTCGAAGCGGGCCAGCTCGGACCCGGTCACGGCCTCCAGCACGCGGACGTAGAGCCCGGGCACCTGGCCGAAAGTGCCCCCGTCGGCGGAGGCGACGACGACGATCCGTTCGATGCCGGGCTCGACGCGCCCGAGGTCGGCGCCCAACTCGTCGACGCACGCGGCGCCCTGGGGCCGCTTCCCCTCGTGGCGGACCGCGCCGGTGGCGTGCCGGGGCTGGTTGTAGAAGACGAAGTCGCCGTCCGAGCGGACCTTCCCGGTGTCGGTGAGCAGCAGCGCCGAGGCGTCGACGTCGGGGACGCCGGGACCGGTGCGCCAGCCCAGCTCGATCCGTACCGCGTCCGCCGTGACGGGGACGTTCGTTCCCTTGCGCATCGTCATGCTGCCCGCTCCCCCTCTGCCCTGCTCGGCATTTCGGCCCTCGGCTCGCGTGCTTCCCAACCTACTGTCCGGGTTCCCCGCATGACGCGTCCCCCTCCGGGGCACACGCTCTTTACAGGATTCCAACGCACCTTGGGGCCCGTTTTCCGTCGATTCGCTCACATTGGTGAGCCGCAGTCACTCCGAACACGGAGAACCGTCCACCTATCGGACTCCCCAACGGCCACATTTTGGGCTTAACTTATGGGCATGACCTCCCCCCGCAGCTCTTATGGCGGCGGCTACTACGCTGCACCGAGCTACCCCGAGACACCGATCTACGACATGCTGGTCGCCGAGCGGGGCACGCCGCAGATCGCTCCTATCCGAGTGACATCGCCTCTTTACGACACCGGTGGCAGTCTTCCCGCGTTGCCGCCCGCCGCACTTCCGCCCGGTCCGGCCGCGCAGCAGCCCCCGGCGCCGCAGTACGGCGGGTATCAGCCCCCGGCTCCGCCCGTGCCGCAGCATCATCAGCAGATGACGCAGCCCGCGCTGCCCCAGGCCCAGCCCGCGCTCCCGCAGGCCCCGGCCCCGCTGCAGCAGGCCCCGGGTGCCTATGTGCCGCCGCAGACCCACGCCCCGATGAGGGGTTACGCGGCTCCGCCGGCGCAGCAGCAGCCCCAGCCGCACCCTCAGGTGCCGCAGCAGGCGCAGCCGCCGCAGATGCGGCCGGTCGCGCCGCGCCCGCCGGTGCCCCGTCAGATGCCGGGTCCGTACGAGGATCCGTACGGCGGGCACCAGTACCCCGGCCGGGGGTACTGACGGGCTGACGGGCCAGGTCCGGCGCCGATCTCTGCCGGGGGGCGGGCACGGCGTGGTGGAGCGGGGAGGGCGGGAGACGCTCACGTCTCCATGAGCCGGGAGCGGATGAGGAAGCGGACGCCCTCGGGCGCCTCCAGGGAGAAGCCGCTTCCCCTCCCCTCGACCACGTCCACGGTCAGATGGGTGTGGCTCCAGTACGCGAACTGGCTGGCCGACATCCAGAACGGCACCGGATCGGCGACGCCTTCGACCTCCAGCTCGCCGAGCAGCACGTCGGAGTCGCCGGTGCGGAGTTCGCCACGCTCGTAGCACATGGGGCTGCTGCCGTCGCAGCAGCCGCCGGACTGGTGGAACATCAGCGGGCCGTGCTTCTCCGTCAGCTCGCGCAGCAGGCGCGCCGCTTCCGGGGTGAGGGCGACGCGCTCCTTCTGCTGTGCCATCAGAAGAGTCCGAGCTTCTTGTCCGAGTAGCTGACCAGCAGGTTCTTCGTCTGCTGGTAGTGGTCGAGCATCATCTTGTGCGTCTCGCGGCCGATGCCCGACTGCTTGTAGCCGCCGAAGGCGGCGTGCGCGGGATACGCGTGGAAGCAGTTCGTCCACACGCGGCCCGCCTGGATGGCGCGTCCGGCGCGGTAGGCGCGGGAGCCGTCGCGGGTCCAGACGCCCGCGCCGAGGCCGTAGAGCGTGTCGTTGGCGATCTTCATCGCGTCGTCGAAGTCGGTGAAGCCGGTGACGGAGACGACGGGGCCGAAGATCTCCTCCTGGAAGACCCGCATCTGGTTGCCGCCCTCCAGGATGGTGGGCCGGACGTAGTAGCCGCCCTCCAGTTCCCCGCCGAGTTCGGCGCGGGCGCCGCCGGTGAGGACGCGGGCGCCCTCCTGCCGTCCGATGTCGAGGTAGGAGAGGATCTTCTCCAGCTGGTCGTTGGACGCCTGTGCGCCGACCATGGTCGCGGTGTCCAGCGGATGCCCCTGGACGATGGCCTCGGTGCGGGCGATCCCCGCGTCGAGGAAGCTGCGGTAGTGGCCCTGCTGGATGAGGGCGCGGGACGGGCAGGTGCACACCTCGCCCTGGTTGAGGGCGAACAGGGTGAAGCCTTCGAGGGCCTTGTCGTAGAAGTCGTCGCCGTCGTCGGAGACGTCCTCGAAGAAGATGTTCGGGCTCTTGCCGCCCAGCTCCAGCGTGACGGGCTTCAGGTTCTCCGAGGCGTACTGCATGATGAGGCGCCCCGTCGTGGTCTCGCCCGTGAAGGCGATCTTCGCGACGCGCGGATTGCTGGCCAGAGGCTTGCCCGCCTCGGCGCCGAAGCCGTTGACGATGTTGACGACGCCGGGCGGCAGCAGGTCGGCGACCAGGCTCATCCAGTAGTGGATGGAGGCGGGGGTCTGCTCGGCGGGCTTGAGGACCACGGCGTTGCCCGCGGCGAGCGCGGGGGCGAGCTTCCACGTGGCCATGAGGATCGGGAAGTTCCACGGGATGATCTGCGCGACGACGCCCAGCGGCTCGTGGAAGTGGTACGCGACGGTGTCCTCGTCGATCTGGGAGAGCGAGCCCTCCTGCGCGCGTATCGCCCCCGCGAAGTAGCGGAAGTGGTCGATGGCGAGCGGGATGTCCGCGGCGAGGGTCTCGCGGACCGGCTTGCCGTTCTCCCAGCTCTCGGCGACCGCCAGCTCCTCCAGGTGCGCCTCCATCCGCTGCGCGATCCCGTTGAGGACGGCGGCGCGCTCGGCGGGGGCCTTGCGACCCCAGGCGGGCTGGGCCTCGTGCGCGGCGTCGATGGCGCGCTCGACGTCGTCGGCGGTGCCCCGGGCGATCTCGGTGAAGGGCTGTCCTGTGACCGGCGTGGGGTTCTCGAAGTAGCCGCCCTGCTTGGGGGCGACGTAGCTGCCGCCGATCCAGTGGTCGTAGCGCGGCTGATACGACATCAGGGCGCCCTCGGTGCCCGGTGCTGCGTAGCGGCTCATGCTCTGCCTCCCTTGAGGGGACCCCGCCGCCGGTGCGGCGGGCGCGGTCGTGGGGACGCTAGCGCGCGGAACGTTGCGCGGAGGTTGCATGCGCGGGGTCCCCGGCCGGGGGTGCGGCGGCGCGGGCCGTACGGGCGTGCAGCAGGTCCCGTACCTCCAGGTCGTCCTCGCCCCAGGGCGTGCACAGCCAGCTCTCCAGCAGCGCGGGGTCGCCGCTCGCGAGGAGGCGGCGGCGCAGCCGCTGTTCGAGCAGCCGCCGCAGCCGGATGACGCCGGGGGCCTCGGAGCGGGGCAGCAGCGGCCCGGGGTAGGCGGCGAGGGCCGCGCCGGGGTCGGCGGCGCCGAGCGCGTCGGCGACGGCGTCGTAGTCGGTGGCGGGGCGCTCCCGCAGCCGGTACGGGCGCGAGACGAGCAGCGGGCCCAGCAGATGCCGCAGCCGGGAGAGTTCGGCGCGCAGGGTGACGGGGTTGACGTCGCGCTCGCCGTACAGCTCGTGGGCGAGCCGCTCGCCGGTCAGCCCGTCGGGGTGCGCGGCGAGCAGCAGCATGATCTCGCTGTGCCGCGGGCCCAGCCGTACGGGCTGCCCGGTGGCACGGGTGTACGGGGTGTGCAGCAGGGCCTCGTCGCGGCCGAGGACGTCCAGGGCGTACGTGGCGGCGGGCGCGGGGTTCCTGGGGCCGAGCTCGGCGAGGCGGGCCTCGGCGGCGCGCGCGGTGGCCTGGACGAGCGCGAGGCTCTGCGGCGCGGCGAGATGGTCGCCGCCGGTGATGTCGACGGCGCCGATGACGCGGTGGGTGCGCGGGTCGTGGACGGGCGCGGCGGCGCACGTCCACGCCTGCACGGGGCGGCAGTAGTGCTCGGAGGCGAAGATCTGCACGGGGTGGTCGAGGGCGAGGGCCGTGCCGGGCGCGTTGGTGCCGGAGGCGCGTTCGGCCCAGCGGGAGCCGGGGACGAAGTTCATCCGCTCGGCGCGGCGCAGCACCTGGGCGTGGCCCTCGACCCAGAGCATCCGGCCGCGCGCGTCGCAGACGGAGAGCAGGTGCTCGCCGTCCTCGGCGATGGTGCCGAGGAGTTCGCGGAAGAGCGGCATCACGGGCGCGAGGGGGTGCTCGGCGCGGCAGGCGGCGAGCGCCGCCTCGTCGAGGTCGATACGGGCGAGGCGCTCCGGTTCGACGCGGGCTCCGGCACAGCGGCGCCACGACTCGGCGACCACGTCGCGCACCGGCGTGGCGATCGAGCCTCCGGTCAGGAACTCCTCGTGGGCGCGGCGCACCTGGCCCGCGCGCGCGGCCGGGTCCGCTCCCGCTTCGAGGGCGAGCCATGGATTGCGCACCCCGTCATCGTGCAGCCGCGCCCGGCGGCGGGCAACGCCCCGGGCGCGGCTGTGTGTGAGGGGTGTGCGGGAGATGTGCGGCGGAGCCGCTCAGACCTCGACGTCCTCCAGGATGCCGAGCGCGTCGGGCACCAGGACGGCGGCCGAGAAGTAGGCGCTGACGAGATAGGAGAGCAGGGCCTTCTCGTCGATGCCCATGAAGCGGACGTTGAGCGAGGGCTGGATCTCGTCGGGGATGCCGGTCTGGTGGAGCCCGACGACGCCCTGGTTCTCCTGGCCCACGCGCATGGCGAGGATGGAGCTGGTGCCGTCCTCGCGCACCGGGATCTTGTCGCAGGGCAGCAGCGGGACGCCGCGCCAGGCGAGGACGCGGCTGCCCTCGACGGTGGTCTCCCCCGGATAGACGCCGCGGCTGCTGCACTCGCGGCCGACGGCGGCGATGGCCTTGGGGTGCGCGAGCAGATAGCGCGTCTTGCGGCGGCGCGAGATCAGCTCGTCCAGGTCGTCGGGCGTGGGCGGGCCGTAGCGCGCGTGGATGCGCTGGCTCAGGTCGGCGTTGTGGAGGAGGCCGAACTCGCGGTTGTTGACCATCTCGTGCTCCTGGCGCTCGCGCAGGGCCTCGACGGTCAGCCGCAGCTGCTCCTCGACCTGGTTCATGGGGTCGTTGTAGAGGTCGGCGACGCGCGTGTGGACGCGCAGCACGGTCTGGGCCACGCTCAGCTCGTACTCCCGCGGACTCAGCTCGTAGTCCACGAACGTGCCGGGGAGCTCCAGCTCGCCCTCGTGTCCGGAGGCGAAGAGGATGTCGGCCTCGCCGCGCCGGTTCTGCCGGGGCACGGCGCGGGACACGACGCTGTCGAGGTGCGAGCGGAGCGCGCCGGAGCGCTCGGCCGCCTGCTGGAACGCCTCGCGGGGCAGCGCGAGGACGGTGCAGCGGGTGGTCGCCGTGAGCGTGTACGCCCAGGTGCCGGGCTCGGGGGTGAGGATCTGGTCGCCCGTGTGGTCGCCGTCGGCGAGGACGCCGAGGCTCACGTCGTCGTCGTACTTGCCCGCCGCGCGCTTGTCGAGCCTGCCGTGGGCGACGAGGAGCAGCTCCGAGGCGGGCTCGCCGCGGGTGGTGAGGGTGTCACCGGCCTCGTGCTCGCGCTGGACGAAGCTGTCGGCGAGGGTGCGCAGCGCGGCCTCGTCGGAGAGTCCGCGCAGCAGCGGGATCTCGCGCAGCTCGGCGGGGATGACGCGGATGTCGGCGCCGGTGGAGACGAACTCCACGCGGCCGTCGCCGAGGGTGTGGGTGAGCCGCCGGTTGACCCGGTAGGTGCCGCCGGTGGTCTCGATCCAGGGCAGCACGCGCAGCAGCCAGCGGGGCGAGATGCCCTGCATCTGCGGGGGCGTCTTGGTGGTCGTCGCGAGATTCCGCGCCGCGGCGGTCGCGAGGCTGGACCGGTCGGGTGCGGTGGTGCCGGTGGATTCGGGGTGCGTGGTCATCGGGTGTCTTCCCGCTCCCTTTTCGTGAAGGCGTGCGCTGATGTACGGGGGTGGGCGGGGGGTCAGTGCCCGATCTCGACGTCCTCCAGGATGCCGAGCGCGTCGGGAACGAGGACGGCCGCGGAATAGTAGGCGCTCACCAGATAGGACATGACGGCCTTTTCATTGATGCCCATGAAACGCACGGAGAGACCCGGGCTGTATTCGTCGGGAATTCCCGTCTGGTGGAGCCCGACGACGCCCTGGGTCTTCTCTCCGGTGCGCATCGCGAGGAGTGACGTGGTGCCGCTGTCGGAGACCGGGATCTTGTTGCACGGAAGGATGGGAACGCCCCGCCAGGAGGGCACCGACTGGCCGTCGAGATCGGTGTGCTGGGGGTAGACCCCGCGGCTGCTGCATTCGCGCCCGATGGCGGCGATGGCCTTGGGGTGGGCGAGGATGACGCTCGGGTCCTTCCAGACCGTGGCGAGCAGCTCGTCGAGGTCGTCGGGGGTCGGCGGGCCCGAACGGGTGTGCACGCGGTGCTTCATGTCCGCGTTGTGCAGGAGGCCGAACCGGCGGTTGTTGACCATCTCGTGCTCCTGGCGCTCGCGCAGGGCCTCGACGGTCAGCCGCAGCTGCTCCTCCATCTGGTTCATCGGGTGGTTGTAGAGGTCGGCGACGCGCGTGTGGACGCGCAGCACGGTCTGGGCCACGCTCAGCTCGTACTCCCGCGGACTCAGCTCGTAGTCCACGAACGTGCCGGGCAGCGCGGGCTCGCCCGCGTGGCCCGAGGCCAGCTCGATGGCCGCCTCGCCGTGCTCGGTGCGCCGCCCGGAGACCGCCTCGCGGACGGACTCCAGGTGGGCGCGGAGGCTGTCGGAGCCCGCGAGGATCTCGTCGAACGCGGCGCGGTCGAGGGTGAGGACGGTGCCGCTGGTGAGCGAGGTCAGCGTGGAGTCCCAGGTGGCGGGCGTGCCGCCGAGGCTCTCCTCCCCCGCGAAGTCGCCGTCGGCGAGGATGCCGAGGGCCGTCTCCTCGTCGTACCTCCCCCGCCCCGTCCTGCGCAGCTTGCCGTGGGCGACCAGCAGCAGGCCGCCGGGGCTCCCGGCCTCCGCGACGACCTCGCCGGGCCCGAAGTCGCGCTGGGCGCAGCGGGAGGCGAGCGACTCCAGCACGGCCATGTCCTCGTAGCCGCGCAGGAGGGGGATCTCGGTCAGCTCGGCGGGGATGACACGGACCTCGGCACCCGTGGAGGTGAATTCGACGCGGCCGTCGCCGAGCGTGTGGGACAACCGCCTGTTCACCCGGAACGTGCCGCCGGAGACCTGCACCCATGGAAGGACTTTGAGCAGCCACCGCGACGTGATCCCCTGCATCTGCGGGGGTGTCTTGGTGGTCGTCGCGAGATTCCGTGCCGCGGCGGTGGCCAGGCTGAGCTGGGCCTGACCGCCCGCCTCGACCTCGCCCTCGCCGCCGGAATTCCGCTCTGTCGCAGTCGTCATTCTGAACCCAATCTCCGTGCCGGGAAAGAAAATTCACACGCGCTGCCGCCAGAAGTTAGTAGTGCACGGATTCCCCGGGCAATCGCTCAAAAGATGCCCCGGCCCTGTGAATGCTCCCCGCACGGCTCGGGTAACCGGCCGGAATCAGCGACGCTGGGTGACGAGCCCGGAGCCGGTGTCACTCTCCGCAGCATCGAACGGCGGCCTTGGCCGGACGGGCGCACATGACGGCGCAGAGGCATATCGACGGCGTACGCAAATCGCTGTGCGCCCCCTTGAGCCGGGACGCGCGATCACTCAGTAAACTCGGGACACCACGAGGGAAACCACGAGGGAAACCACGCGGCCACCGGACCGGCCCGACCACCGATCCGGCGCGGCCGACGGGCCAGGAAGCGCCGGGACTTCGTCCCGGGGATTTCGCTCTCTTCGTCTCCCTCTCGTGCATGTGCCTCGCGCGACGAGGTACGTACGGACGGGGAAGGGGGTGAGCGGCATGCGCACCGTTGTCGGCCTCTGGCGCTGGCGGGGCAATCCGCTGTGCCGCCGCACCGACCGGCGCGAGGCGTGGCTCGCCCTCTGGGCCGCCCTGCTCATCGCCGTCGGCGCGCCGGCCGCCGGGCTCCTCACCGCGGCCGCGACCCACGACGCGCTGCTGCGCACCGCGCGCGAGCAGCAGCACGAGCGGCACCGCACCTGGGCGAGGGCGGTGGACACCACCGTGCGCCCCGGCCTCCGCACCGACCCCGCGTCCGCGGCGCCCGGCCGGGACCGGGGGCGGGTGAGCGTCCGCTGGCTGGGCCCCGCCGACGGCAAGCCGCACACCGGCTCCATCGCCGTGCACCAGCGCGTGCGCCCCGGCGAGCGCTTCCAGGTATGGACGGACGGGCGCGGTCACCTCACCGCGCGCCCGATGAGCGCGCGCTCCGCCTCCTCGCACTCCCTGCTCGCCGGACTGGCCGCGGGCGCGGGCGCCGCCACCGTGCTGGAGCTCGCGCGGCGCCTCGCCGTGCGCGAGGTCATGCGGCGCAGGTACGCGCGCTGGGACGAGGAGTGGGGACGGATCGGGCCCGACTGGGGCCGGGCCGGTACCAGCAACTGACCCTCCGCGCACCCGTCACAGGCGGACCCGTCAACCCATCGGCCCAGCGCACGCTACGGTGGTGCGACCGACGCGGGGCTCCCCCGCGGCCGGTGCAACGCATCTGGGTACGCACGAGGTTGGGGCACGGCACTCCATGGCACAGGGCTCGGTCACGGTGACGCACGCGGGCACGTCGCGGTGGCGGCGGCGCACGGGGGAGTACGCGTCCTTGTCGGCCGCGCTGGAGGCGGCGTCCGACGGGGACGTGCTCACCGTCGCGCCCGGTACGTACCGCGAGAACCTGGTGCTGGAGCGGACCGTCACCCTGCGCGGACCCGAGCGCTCCGGCAGCGGCTCGGTCCGTATCGCGCCCGTCGACGGGGTGGCCCTGACCGTCCGCGCGCCCGCCTCCGTGCAGGATCTCCAGATCGAGGGGCAGGACACGGCCGTGCCCGCCGTGCTGATCGAGGGCGCGGCGCCCGAGCTGACCGGGCTGCGGGTCATGACGCGTTCCGCCTCGGGCATCGAGGTGCGCGACGGCGCGCGGCCCACCGTGCGGCGCTGTGTCGTGGACAACCCGGCGGGCCTCGGGATGAGCGTCATCGGCGGCGCGGGTGGGCTCTACGAGGAGTGCGAGGTCGTCGCCGCCGGGCAGTCCGGGATCGCCGTGCGCGACGGCGCGCGCCCCCGGCTGGAGCGCTGCCGCGTGCACCACGCGTCGGGCGCCGGACTCTCCCTCCAGGGCGAGGGCACCTCCGCCGAGGCGGTGGGCTGCGAGGTGTACGAGATCAAGGGCAGCGGCGTCCGTGTCGCGGCCCGCGCCAGCGGCTATCTGACGGACTGCCAGGTCCACCGCACCTCGGGCGACGGCGTCACCCTCGACACCGACGCGGTGCTCACCCTCGCCGACTGCGACGTCCACGACATCCCCGAGAACGCGGTGGACCTGCGCTCCCGCTCGGTCCTGACCCTCACCCGCTCGACGGTCCGCCGCTTCGGGCGCAACGGGCTGTCCGTATGGGACCCCGGCACCCGCGTCGACGCCAACGGCTGCGAGATCCACGAGAGCACGGGCGACTACCCGGCGGTCTGGGTCAGCGACGGCGCGACCGCCGTGCTGGACTCCTGCCGCGTGCACTCGGTGCCCGACGCGCTGTTCGTCCTCGACCGGGGCTCCCGGGTCGACGTGCTCGACAGCGACCTGTCGCAGGTGCGGGGCACCGCCGTCTCGGTGAGCGACGGCGCGGCCGTCCAGCTCGACGACTGCCGGATCCGCGAGGCGGCGACGGGCGCCTGGTTCCGCGACCACGGCAGCGGCGGCGTCCTCAGCGGCTGCACCATAGACGGCGCCGCCACCGGCGTCATCGTCACCAAGGGCGCCGACCCCACGGTCGAGCGCTGCACGGTCAGCGGTGCCACGGAGGCGGGCTTCTACGTCTCGGCCGAGGGCCGGGGCACCTTCCAGCACTGCCGGGTCACCGGCTCGCAGGGGTACGGGTTCCACATCATCGACGGCTGCCGCACCACGCTGCGCCGCTGCCGTACGGAGCGCTGCGCGCGCGGGGGTTACGAGTTCGCCGAGGAGGGTCCCGTCACCGAGGACTGCTCCAGCGACGAGAGCGCCGCGACGGCGAGCCCCCTGCCCTCCTCTCCCCCGCCCGCGCCAGCCCCGCCGCCGGAGGGTACGGCGGGTCTGCTGACGGCCTCGGTGTCCGTACCCCGCCAGTACGCGCCGGGGCAGCAGCCGCAGACGCCGTCCCTCCCGCCCGCCCCCGCGACCGCGGACGTACGGGCCGGGGAAGGCCAGGAGTCCGGCGACGCCGCTCCCCTGCGGCCCTCCAAAGAGGTGCTCGGCGAGCTCGACGCGCTGGTGGGGCTCGACAGCGTGAAGCGCGAGGTGCGCGCCCTCACCGACATGATCGAGGTCGGCCGACGGCGGCAGCGCGCCGGGCTCAAGGCGGCCTCGGCCCGCCGCCATCTGGTCTTCACCGGCTCCCCCGGCACCGGCAAGACCACCGTCGCGCGGCTGTACGGCGAGATCCTGCTCTCCCTGGGCGTGCTCCAGCGCGGCCATCTGGTCGAGGTCTCCCGGGTCGACCTGGTGGGCGAGCACATCGGCTCGACGGCGATCCGCACCCAGGAGGCGTTCGAACGGGCGCGGGGCGGCGTGCTCTTCATCGACGAGGCGTACGCGCTCTCGCCCGAGGACTCCGGGCGAGACTTCGGCCGGGAGGCCATCGACACCCTGGTGAAGCTGATGGAGGACCACCGCGACGAGGTCGTGGTGATCGCCGCCGGGTACACGGCCGAGATGGAGCGCTTCCTCGCCGTCAACCCGGGCGTCGCCTCGCGCTTCTCACGCACCATCACCTTCGGGGACTACGCGCCGGACGAGCTGCTGCGCATCGTCGAGCAGCAGGCGGACGAGCACGAGTACCACCTCGGCGAGGGCGCGCGGGACGCGCTGCTGGGCTACTTCACGACGCTGCCCAAGGGCCCCTCGTTCGGCAACGGGCGCACCGCGCGGCAGACGTTCGAGGCGATGGTCGAGCGGCACGCGGGCCGGGTCGCGCAGCTCCCCGACCCGAGCACCGACGACCTCACGCTGCTCTACCCCGAGGACCTGCCGGGCCCCACGCGCTCGGCCTGAGCGACGAGCGCGGGCTGCGGCGGTACGCCCGTCAGGCCCTCGCGCGGGGTCCTGAGCCGGGCGAGCAGCTCGTCGCGCTCCTCGTCGAAGGCGGGGTCGGCCTGGTAGTCGCTGTGGGCCAGGATCGGCGCGGGCAGCGGACGTTCCTTCGTACGGCCGTAGTCCACCGGGTCGCGCAGCGGGCCGTGGTCGACGCGGTGGCCGTTCACGGGCTGGAGGCGCACCGGGCCGCCGATGGGGTCGGTGAGCCGCCACAGGTTGCTCCAGCAGCGGATGTCCCCGTGCAGCGCCTCCAGTTGGGCCGGTCCGAAGTAGGCCGGGAACCAGCGGGCGTAGAGCCGCTCCAGCGGTGAGCCGTAGGTGAGCAGCGCGATCTGCCTGCGGGTCTCCGGATCGAGCTGCCAGACGGCGGAGGCGGCCAGGACGCTGCCCTGGGAGTGGCCGGAGATGACCAGCCGCCGGGTGGGCTCCTTGTCGGTCCACATCGCCATCCGCCAGGCCAGGTCGGGCACCGCCCGCTCCGCGTAGCAGGGCGGGGCGAAGGGGTGCGCCGAGCGGGGCCAGAAGGTCCCGACGTCCCACAGGATGCCGATGGTGCGGCGCGCCGACGGGTCGCGGTAGGCCCTGCGGCCCCAGGTCAGGAAGAGCAGGAAGCCGAAGCCGACCATCCAGGAGCCGAGGGCCTGCACGGTATCCGCGGCGCCGTTGACCACCGCGCCCGCGCCGTCGGCCGCCTGGCCGGGGACGTCGTCGGTGAGGACGGTGCCGAGGACCGCGCAGCCGCCCAGGACGAGCGTGACGACCGCGACGGTGGCCACCAGCCAGGGCGCCTCGTCGGTGAGCGCCGCGCGGGCGATGGCGCCGCCGATGCGCCGGGAGCGCGACTCGTCGGGCAGCGGCGCGTCCGGGTACATCGCGTTCACCTTCCCGCGCAGCGCCTTGGCGCGGCGCCACAGCTGGAAGGCGAACCAGGCCATCAGCGCCAGCACGAAGACGAGCAGCAGCGGGATGATCGACGCCTGCCAGGTGAGCAGGGTGGGCGGGCCCGCGATCGACGCGCCGGACGAGCCGGGCGTGGCGGGCCCGTCCAGCCAGTCGCCGACGCGCTGCGCGACGCCGCCGGAGAGCACCGCGCCCAGGGCGCAGGCCAGCATGGCGACCGCCGCCGGGGCGAAGCCGCCCAGCGCGGTCCGCTCCACCGGGCGGTCCCGGTAGAGGACGACGCCGACGACGCCCAGGGCGACGACCAGGGCGCCCTGGATGACGGCGATGACGCCGAACGTCGCGTCGCTGGGCAGGGGCGCGTCCGAGGAGACCCAGCCCGGGCGCGACCAGGCGCCGTGCAGGGCCGCGAGCACGGTGACGCCGAGGGCCACGCCGGGCAGGGCCGTGACGGAGAGCGAGTCGTCGTCCTTGTCGGTCCTGGTCTCCTTCCGGGCCCTGCTGCAGACCACGTACAGCACCCACACCCCGCAGGCGAGGAGCATGCCCTCCAGGGCCCAGCCGAAGGCGTTCAGCACGGCGCTGCCGCCGGGCTCACGGTCGTGGCGCGTGGAGGCCGCGGCGAGCATCGCGCCGATCGTCAGGAACCCGGCCGCGGTGTGGGCCGCGCGGAGCCGGGCGACGTGCCGCTTGCCGTACCAGAACCCGGGCAGCGAGAGCGCCGGGCGCCCGTTCGCCTTCGGGTCGTCCTCGGTCACGGTGACGTCGAGCGGCTGCTGCGACTCGTACGCGCTCCAGGTGCGGTGCGAGAGCCACCACAGCAGCCCGGTGGCGGCGGCCGGGAGCACGGCGGCCAGTGCCACCCTGCGGCCGGGCTGGCTCCACCAGCCGCCCGAGCCGTCCGGCCCGGCGGCCATGAACGCCAGCCAGTCGCGCTGTCCGGCGCACTCCTTGCTGCCGCCGCACTGCCAGGCGATCAGATCGAGCGCCACCTCGCAGACCGCGCCGACGAGCAGCACGGTCAGCGACAGTGCCACCAGCCGCACGAGCACGCCGTGCAGCCGGACCATGCGGCGGTGGCCGTCGGACGCGGGACGCGTCCAGTGCGCGAGATTGACGACCATGAAGGGCAGCAGGATCAGCCAGAGGGCCCGCGCCCCGTTGCCCGAGGTGAGATTCGACCAGCAGTACGCCTCAGGAACGGGCTCGTCCCGGTACTCCTCCGGGCGTTCCTCCGCGTCCGCGTCCTCTGTACGGCGGTAGACGGCCGCCGTGGTGTCCCCCGTGATGCGCTCCGTGCGGGGGTCCCGGAGCATCTCCTCCGGTGTGGTGCCCCCGACGCCGTGCACGAGCAGTTCCAGGGAGAGCCCCCGCTCGTCCGGCTTCTGCTCGGTCGGTTCCTTGCCGTTCGGTTCCCTACCGTTCGGTTCCTGTCCGTTCCGCTGCGGTGCCGCGCCTTCCCGGGCACCCTTGTGCGCGCGCTTTGACGGCATGTCTGTCTTCCCCCGAAGTCCCCCGAATACGTGCCGGTAATCGCTCCCCAGCATCCTCGCCGCCCAAGCCCGTGTGCAGTCCCCGATGGGATGAACCTGATGCGCGCGGTGCCGAATCGTGACACGCGCGTGCCCTTCGCGCCCATGGGAGGATTGGGCTCCGGACCGCCCGCCGGGAGGCCGGGCCGGTGGACGAGGGACCGAAGGGACGGACCAAGCGGTGAGCGACAACCAGAACCTCCTCGCCGAGCAGCGGCGCGCGCTGATCCTGGAGGAGGTGCGGCGGCGCGGCGGCGCGCGGGTCAACGAACTCACGCGCAAGCTCAGCGTGTCCGACATGACGGTCCGCCGCGATCTGGACGCTCTGGCCCGGCAGGGCGCACTGGAGAAGGTGCACGGCGGCGCGGTGCCGGTGGCCGAGGCGAGCACGCACGAGCCGGGCTTCGAGGCGAAGTCGTCGATGGAGCTGAGCGCCAAGGAGGACATCGCGCGGGTGGCCGCCTCGATGGCGCAGCCGGGCAGCGCGATCGCCCTCTCCGGCGGCACGACGACGTACGCGCTGGCGCAGCATCTGCTCGACGTGCCGAATCTGACGGTCGTCACCAACTCGGTGCGGGTCGCCGATGTCTTCCACAGCGCGCAGCGCTCGTCCGGCGGGGCGCCCTCGGGCCGTCCCGGCGCGGCGACGGTGGTGCTGACGGGCGGGGTGCGCACGCCGTCGGACTCGCTGGTGGGCTCGGTCGCCGACGCCGCGATCCGCTCGCTCCACTTCGACGTGCTGTTCCTGGGCGTGCACGGGATATCGGTGGAGGCGGGGCTGTCGACGCCGAACCTCGCGGAGGCGGAGACGAACCGCCGCTTCGTGGGCTCGGCGCGCCGGGTGATCGTGGTCGCGGACCACACCAAGTGGGGGACGGTGGGCCTGAGTTCGTTCGCCTCTCTGGAGGAGGTCGACACGCTCGTCACCGACGGCGGGCTGCCGCCGGAGGCACGGGAGGAGATCCAGGAGCACCTGCCGGAGCTGGTCGTCGCGGGCGAGACGGAGACCGGGGCCGGTCCCGGGCAGGGCTGAGCGCGCCGGGCGCAGTAGGGTGTGCGACTCGTACTCGTACGCCCGTTCGCACACTCCCCGGGGGTAGGCCCATGGCACGCCAACTGCGTCCCGTCGAGCTCGACTTCGCCGACACGGCCCCGCTGCGGCTCTCCTTCACCGGAGACGTGGGCGCGACCAGGGAGTCGGTGTACGAGGCGCTGGCGGGCGAGCTGGAGGCGTGGCCGCGCTGGTTCACCGCCGTGACCGAGGTGCGGCCCACGGACGGCGGCCGGGGGCGGCTCGTACGGCTGCGGGGCGGGGTCTTCTTCCGCGAGACGATCATGGCGGCGCAGCCCGTGGAGCGGTACGCGTACCGGGTCGACGAGACGAACGCGCCGGGCGTGCGCGCCCTGCTGGAGGACTGGACTCTCGCCGTCTCCCCCTCGGGCGGGACGCGGCTGCGCTGGACCATGGCGCTCGACGGCGGGCAGGGGCTGCGGGCCGCGGCGCGGCTGGGCAGGCCCGGGATGGGCCGCTCGTTCCGCCAGGCCGTGCGCAACCTCGACGCGCGCCTGCGGGAGCGGGTGCGCTGAGCCCCTGGAAGGAGAGGGCTACTCCCGCCACTCCCCCGTCGCCAGGAAGTCGTCCAGGGTCCGGGCGTACGGGGTGATGTCGAGGCCCTGCGCGGCGAGCCAGGTGTCGGAGTAGTACTTGTCGAGGTAGCGGTCGCCGGGGTCGCAGAGCAGGGTCACGACGCTGCCCGTACGGCCCGCGGCGCGCATCTCGGCGACGATCCGCAGGGCGCTCCACAGCCCCGTCCCGGTCGAGCCGCCCGCCTTGCGCCCCATGGCCGCCTCCAGCGCCCGTACGGCGGCGACGCTGGCGGCGTCGGGGACCTTCATCATCCGGTCGACGGCGGCGGGCACGAAGCTCGGCTCCATACGGGGGCGGCCGATGCCCTCGATGCGGGAGGCGGCGTCGCTGGTGGCCTCGGGGTCGTCGCGCGTCCAGCCGTCGAAGAAGCAGGAGTTCTCCGGGTCGGGGACGCAGACGCGGGTGTCGTACTGCATGTAGTGGATGTAGCGGGCGAAGGTGGCCGAGGTGCCGCCGGTGCCCGCCGTGGCGACGATCCAGGCCGGCTCGGGGAAGCGCTCGGCGCGCAGCTGGTCGAAGGTGGATTCCGCGATGTTGTTGTTGCCGCGCCAGTCGGTGGCCCGCTCGGCGTAGGTGAACTGATCCAGGAAGTGGCCCCCCGTCTCCGCCGCGAGGGCCGCCGAGACCTCGTACACGGTGTGCGGGTCGTCCACCAGGTGGCACCGGCCGCCGTGGAACTCGATCAGCCGGGTCTTCTCCGTGCTCGTCGTGCGGGGCATCACCGCGATGAAGGGCACCCCGATCAGCTTGGCGAAGTACGCCTCGCTGACGGCCGTGGAGCCGCTCGACGCCTCGATCACGGGCCCGCCGGGCCGTATCCAGCCGTTGCAGAGCCCGTAGAGGAAGAGCGAGCGTGCCAGACGGTGCTTGAGGCTGCCGGTGGGGTGCGTCGACTCGTCCTTCAGGTACAGGTCGATGCCCCACTCCTCGGGGAGCGGAAACGCCAGCAGATGGGTGTCCGCGCTGCGGCCGCTCTCGGCCCTGACCTTGCGCACGGCTTCCTTGAGCCAGGCCCGGTACTCGGGGTCGCTGCGGTCCACGTCGGCTGTCGGGGCGGAGGTGGCGTCAGGGGCGGGTTCGGTGGTGCTCACGAAGCCGATCATAAATCGGCACTGGTAGACCGGCCCGGACACGGGCAGACTCCCCGCAGCAGGAGTACGGGCCAGGGCCGCCCGGCGGGGTGTACGGCCGAGGCGCGAGGGTACCCGTGCCGGGACAAACCGGTGGGAGGCGGTCGAGGTGACGGAACCGGAGTTCGACGCGGCGGGAGTCCGGATACGACGGATGCTGCGCTCGCTGACCCGGGCCGGTCACGTTCTCGTACGGGACGGCCAGTTGGTGCTGATGACGAGCTACGGCAGCGAGATCGACAGCGCGCCCGTCGAGCACGTCCGGCTGAGCGGCTACGGCGTACGGGACCAGGTGCTGGCGACGGTCGGCCGGAATCGCTACGTCCTGCGCTTCGGTCTCGGCCACCGCGAAGGGCTGATCAACGCCGTGCGGACGGCCCGTGCCAAGGCCGCCGCCGAGCGCGGGGTGCTCGGGCAGTGAGCCGGGGACGAGTCGGCGGGTGAGCCGAGGGTGAACCGACGGGCACGCCCCGTTTGCCACCCGGTGCGACCGCTCCCATGCTGGGTTTGTTGCGTACGTCACACGTGATCCGCTCCCGCCCTCCCGGGCAGGCCCTCACCAGGGAGTCACAGTCGTGATCAGTCCACCGAGCAGCACCAGCACCAGCGTCCGCACGGTGCCCGGCAGGCACTGCGCCGTGGAGTTCCAGGCGCTGCCCTCGCGCATCGGCCAGGTGCGCAGAATCGTCTCGGCACAGCTCCGCTACTGGCGGCTCGATCCGCTCATCGACCCGGCGGCGCTCGGCGTGACCGAGCTGCTGTCGAACGTCCACCGGCACGCGGAGACGGACAAGCACTGCACCGTGGAGATCTCCCTCGCCTGGGACCGGCTGACGGTCTCGGTGCGTGACCGGGACCCGCGGCTGCCGCGCGTACGGTCGGCGCCGAGCGGGCTCGCGACCAGCGGGCGGGGGCTGGCGCTCGTCGCGGCGGTGAGCGACAGCTGGGGGATGCGGGCGCACCAGGACGGCTCGGGGAAGGTCGTCTGGTTCACGCTGCCCGCCGCGTTCGCCCCACCGCGCGCCGCACGCCAGACACGCCAGGCGCGCCCGGCCCGGCGCGCGGCCCGCGCGGCCGACGCCTACGCCGACACGTACGCGGCCGACGGCGACGCGGCTGCCGCTCCGAGGGAGCGGCAGCCGCGTTCCACGTCGCGGGCCTCCTGACGCCCCCTCCCCCGCCGGGGGCGCCCGGGAGCGGCGCGCGCCCTCCCCTGTGGAGCGCGCGCCGCCGTCATTCGGCCGCGATGGCGCGCAGGACGTCGAGCCGCGCCGCCCGGCGTGCCGGGCGCCAGCCCGCCACCAGTCCCGCGGCGACGCCGACGAGCGCCACGACCGTCAGCTGGAGCGGCGGCAGGGTGAAGGCGCTGATGCCCCTGCTGTCCGTCGCCTTGACGAGGGCCCAGCCCAGGAAGCCGCCGAGGCCGAGTCCGCCGAGCGTGCCGAAGGCGGCGACGAGGACGGACTCCCAGCGCACCATCGAGCGGAGCTGGGCGCGGGTCTGGCCGACGGAGCGCAGCAGGCCGAGTTCGCGGGTGCGCTCGTGGAGGGCCAGGGTGAGGGTGTTGGCGATGCCGAGCAGGGCGATGAGGACGGCCAGCGCCAGCAGCGCGTAGACGAGGGTGAGCATCATGTCGATGCCGCCCGCCGCCGACTGCGCGTACTCGTCGCGGGTCTGGACGTCGGGGTTGCCGTACTTCTCGGCGGTCGCGGCGACGGCCGCCTTGCCCTTCTCCGGGGAGACGCCGTCGGCGAAGGTGACCGACAGCAGGCTGTCGGCGTCCTGCGTACGGTGCGGCTTCCACGCCTCGTGCGTGATGACGTAGTCGCCCGTCAGCTCGCTCGTACCGAAGACGGCCCGGACCGTGAAGCGCTGCTTCTGGCCGTCGGTGAAGGCGAGTTCGGCCGTGGAGCCGGGCTTCCAGCCGTGGTCCTCGGCCTTGCGCTCGGAGACCGCGATGCCGTTCCGGCCGAGGTCCTTCAGGGAGCCGTCGACGGTGCCGAGGTTCATGACGTCGGGCAGCTTCGCCGGGTCCGTGACGGTCAGCTCCTGGCCCGAGCCGTCGACGCGGGCCACGCCCTGGCCGAGGCCGAGCGCGGTGTCCACCTCGGGCAGCTTCTCCAGCGCCGGGCCGAGCCGGGGGCTGAGCCCGCTGCCGCCCGCGCCGAAACCGGGGGTGGAGACGGCGACGTCGCCCGCGAAGTTCCGCGCGACGGTCTCGTCCATCGTCGTCTTGAGCGAGGAGGCGAAGACGGTGAAGAGCGAGACGACGGCGACGCCGATCATCAGCGCGGTCGCGGTCGCCGCCGTCCGCTTGGGGCTGCGCAGCGCGTTGCGCTGGGCCAGCGCCCCGGTGAGCCCGCGCAGCCGCGCCACGGGCCCGCCCAGCGCCCGTACGGCGGACGCGGCGGCCACCGGGCCCAGCACCACGAACGCGGCGAGCACGGCCACGGCGCCGGTCGCGGTCAGCGGCACGGAGGGGTCGCCCGTGCCCGCGCCGAGGACGGCGGCGGCGATGCCTCCCGCGCCCAGCACGACGCCCGTGACCGTACGCGCGCGGGAGACCCGTACGTTCTCCGCCGACGTCTCGCGCAGGGCCGCCAGCGGGGCCGTGCGCCCTGCCCGTACGGCGGGCGCGAGCGCGGAGCCGAGGCAGACGAGGAAGCCGACGCCGAGCGGCAGCAGCATGGAGACGCCGCCGATCACCAGCGGGCCCTCGGGGAACGGGAAGCCGATCGCGGGGAAGAGCGCCTGGAGCCCGGCCGCGATGCCGATGCCCACGCCCAGCCCCACGGCCGAGGCGGCGAGACCGACGACGGCGGCCTCGGCGAGCGTCGAGGCAAGCACCTGGCGCCGGGAGGCGCCCAGCGCGCGCAGCAGCGCGTTCTCGCGGGTGCGCTGGGCGACGACGATCGCGAAGGTGTTGTGGATCGAGAAGACCGCGACGAGCAGCGCGATGCCGGAGAAGACCAGCAGCAGGCTCGTGAAGAGGGTGAGGAACTGGCCTGAGAGGTTGTCGAGGTTCTCCTCGGCGGACTCCTGGCCCGTGATGGCCTCGACGCCCTGGGGGAGCGTGGCCTCCAGCGAACGGGTCAGCTCCTCCTGGCTCGTGCCGTCCTGGGCGCGCACCTGGACGCTGGCGGCCATGCCGCGCTCGGGCATCAGGTACTTCTCGGCGTCCGCGCGCGTCATCCCCGTGAACGTCGTCTCGGCCATGCCGTCCTCGCCGCCGAAGGTGGCGATGCCGACGATCCTGACCTTGAGCGGGTCGGGGGTGCGCAGTGTGGCGGTGTCGCCGATCTTGAGGTCGCCGGTCTCGGCGGCGCCCCGGTTGATCACGACCTCGGCGTGCCGCCGGGGCGCCCGGCCCTCGGCCAGCTCGTACGGGTTGAGCTGCTTGTCCTGCATCCAGTTGCCCGCGACCGTGGGCGGCCCCTCGCCGCCGATGGGCTCGCCGTCGGAGCCGACGAGCTGCCCCGAGCCCTGCACGCTGGGCTCGGCGGCGGCGACTCCGGGCGCCTTCTCCACGGCGCGCAGGGTGGCGTCCGTACGGAGCGGACGGCGGGTGCCCATGGCGTCGTCGGAGGTGGTGATGACGTTGTCGCTGCGGACGACGGCGTCGGTGCCGCTGGTGGCGCCGCCGAACATGGAGTCGAAGCTCGCGCGCAGGGTGTCCCCCATGACGAGCGTCCCGGCGAGGAAGGCCACGCCGATCAGCACGGCCGAGAAGGTGCCGGCGAAGCGCCGTTTGTGGGTGCGCAGCGAGGCGAGGCTGAGGCGGACGGAGGCGCGGGCGCTGCCGTTGGCACTCATGTCGCCACCCCCGTGGTCCCCGCACGGTCCTTGCGGTCGTACTCCTTGAGGGCGTCCAGGACGCGTTCGGCCGTCGGGGCCTCCATGCGGCCCGCGAGCCGCCCGTCGGCGAGGAAGACGACCTCGTCGGCGTGCGCGGCGGCCACCGGGTCGTGGGTGACCATCACGACGGTGCGGTCCATCTGCCGTACGGCGCTGCCCAGCAGCCCGAGGACCTCCTCGCCGGAGCGCGAGTCGAGGTTGCCGGTCGGCTCGTCGGCGAAGACGACGTCGGGCCGTCCGGCGAACGCGCGTGCCACGGCGACGCGTTGCTGCTGGCCTCCGGACAGCTCGCTCGGCCGGTGGTGCAGCCGGTCGCGCAGCCCGACGACGTCGATCAGCGCGTCCGTCCACTCGGGGTCGGCGCGGCTGCCGGACAGGTCCTGCGGCAGCGTGATGTTCTCGGCGACGGTCAGGGTCGGCAGCAGGTTGAACGCCTGGAAGACGAAGCCGACGCGTTCGCGCCGCAGCAGCGTGAGCTTGGTGTCGCCCAGCCCGCCGAGCCCGGTGCCGCCGATGTACGCCTCGCCGGAGGTGAGGGTGTCGAGCCCCGCCGCGCAGTGCATCAGGGTCGACTTGCCGGAGCCGGACGGGCCCATGATCGCGGTGAACCGCCCGGCCGTGAAGTCGAGGGTGACGCCGTCGAGGGCGCGTACCTCGGTGTCGCCGCTGCCGTAGACCTTCACGGCGCCGACGACGCGGGCGGCGGCCGTACCGCCGCCCGTGGTCGCGGTCGGGGCCGGGGCGGTCATGACGCGCCGCCCTTGCCGCCGCCGGTGCCGCCGGTGCCCGCCGCCCTGTCCCGCGCGCTCTCGTTCAGCACGGAGAACCGGCGCCAGTACTCGTCCTCGTCGATCTCGCCCCGCGCGAAGCGGCGGTCGAGCAGCCCGAGGGGGCTCTCGGCGCCGGTGGGGCCGCCGGGGCCGCCCGCGGCGTTCCGGTTCCAGGGCCCGCGCGGGCCTCGCGGTCCGCCCCGGCCCCGCCAGACGGTGCGCCGCAGCAGGAGGATGCCGCCCGCGACGACGGACGCCCACAGCAGCGGGAAGAGCAGGATCCAGGGGCCGGGGCCGCCCCCGTCGTTCCAGTGCGCCAGGGTCTGCATGGTGCTCAGCTCCTCGGTAGCGGTTCGTTCGCTGTCTTGCGACTTCGCTACCGAGAGTGGCCGCGGGAGGGGGTCCCGGTCGTCGTACGGCCAGCGGCAGTACGGCTGCTTCCCGGGGAGTACGCCGAGGGGTGCGGGACTGCTCCCCCGGCCGCCGTCCCCGCGCCCGGGCCATGTCCGGATGTGACAGGGAATCGTCATTGCGGCCACCGACGGGACGCGGCGAGGATGAGGGCATGCCCACTCCGCACCGGGTCGTCGTCGCGGTCTTCCCCGATGTCGACCTCCTCGACGTCACCGGCCCCGCCGAGGTCTTCTCGCTGGCCGACCGGGAGACCGGCGGCCGCGCCGCGTACGAGGTGTGCCTGGCGAGCCCCTCGGGCGGCGAGGTCCGTACGTCGGCGGGCGTACGGCTCGTCACCGACGTGGCCTTCGACGAGGTCGGCGAGGACGTGGACACGCTGCTGGTGCCGGGCGCGGTCGACATGACGGACGACGGGCCCGTCGCCCGGACCGATCCCGTCGTCGTGGAGTGGGTGCGGAAGACCGCGCCGCACGCCCGGCGGGTGGCGTCGGTGTGCGTCGGCGCCCATGTGCTGGCCGCGGCGGGGCTGCTGGAGGGGCGGACGGCGACGACGCACTGGTCGACGGCCGCCCAGCTCGCCGCCGAGCACCCGGACGTCACGGTCGACCCCGACCCGATCTTCGTCCGTACGGACAGGGGGCGGCTGTGGACCGGCGCGGGCATCAGCGCGTGCCTGGACCTCTCGCTGGCCCTCGTCGCCGAGGACCTGGGCGAGCAGGCCGCGCTGGCGGTCGCCCGGAACCTGGTGCTGTACCTCAAACGGCAGGGCGGCCAGAGCCAGTTCTCCGTGCCGCTGAGCCGTCCCGCGGCGACGCGGCGGGACATCGACGAGCTGCGGCTGTGGATCGCCGACCATCTCGACGGCGACCTGTCCGCGCAGGCCCTGGCGGACCGGATGTGCCTGAGCGAACGGCACTTCGCACGCGTCTTCAAGCAGGAGACGGGCACCAGCCCCGCCGCCTACGTCGAGGCGGTCCGGGTCGAGTCGGCCCGGCGGCTGCTGGAGACGACCGACTGTCCGCTGGAGCAGGTCGCGGCCGCCTCCGGGCTCGGCTCGGCGGAGACCCTGCACCGGGCGTTCCGCCGCCAGCTCGCCACCACCCCGGCGGCCTACCGCCGCCGGTTCCGCACCCGGGCGGCCTGAGCCGTCCGTACCGGCACACCCCGTATCCCCTTGTCACCTGGGCGAGGCGGCGGCCCCGCCATGCCCAGAACCTCCGAAGGAAGGTCCCCCATGAGCACCCGCACCCCCTCCACGACCCTGCGCGACGTGATGGGCCTGGACGGCACCCCGCCCCGGCTGAGCGAGTCGGCCCTGGTCCTGATCGACTTCCAGAACGCCTACCGCACCGGTGTCATGACCCTGGAGGGCGTCGACGAGGCCCTCGCGGCCGGGGCGCGCCTGCTGGAGCGGGCCCGCGCCGCCGGCACGCCGGTCGTCCATGTCGTGCACGACGGCGGCGAGGGCAGCCCGTTCGACATCCGCGCCGAGATCGGCGCCGTCTGCGACGAGGTGACCCCGCTGGACGGCGAGCCGGTGGTGGTCAAGAACTTCCCCGACTCGTTCCACGCGACCGAGCTGGAGAAGACCCTGAGCGGCCTGGGCTTCGAGCCCGGCGGTGGCAAGGATCTCGTGCTGGCCGGGCTGATGGCGCACATGTGCGTCACGTTCACCGCGCAGGGCGCGTTCAACCGGGGCTATCGGCCCACGGTCGTCGCCGAGGCCACCGCCACCCGCGCCCTCGCCTCCCCCGACGGCTCCGTCCTGCCCGCAGCGGACCTCAAGACGGCGGCCCTGACCACCGTCTCCGACACGTTCGGCGTCGTCGTCCCGACCGCGGACGCGCTCGGCGCCTGAGCCGTACCGGAGCGCGGACGCCCGTACACCGCGCGGGGTGTACGGGCGTCCGGGGCGTGCTCCCTATGCCGTCGTGGTCCGGAACTTGCCGCAGGCGAACTGCTTGTTCCCCCAGGACATGCACATCCGGAACTTCACGGCGGAGCCTTCCTCCAGGTCCTTGGAGAGCAGTACGCCGTGGGTCTTGCCGCCCTTGTCGTACCAGTAGCTGCCGCTGATTCCGTCGCCGTTGGCCCGCGTCGCGTAGACCTCCAGCACCGGCTGGTAGCCGTCCTTCTCGTCGTCGTAGACCGTGAACGTGTCGCCGTTCGCGGTGAACGAGGCGCGTGCGGAATGGACGTAGCTCTTACCGGATTTCGAGTGGCCCGGGTTCGCCCAGACGTCGATGGCCTGGGCCTGCGGGGCGCCGATCGCGCCGACCGCGACCAGGGTGCCGACTCCGACGGTGACTGCGCGTGTGGTGAATTTCTTCATGAGGTGACGACTGGCCCCCTCTGTTGTGGATCATGGTCGGCACGGAGTCTACGGACGGGCCCCCGGCCCCGGCAATGGCCGCCGGAGGGTGCGGACCCGCGCCCGTCTCAGGGCCTGACGGCCACGAGGCCCGACTCGTAGGCGAGGACGACGAGTTGGGCGCGGTCGCGGGCGTGGAGCTTGGTCATGGCACGGCTGACGTGGGTCTTCGCCGTCGTGGGGCTGATGACCATGTGGGCGGCGATCTCGTCGTTGGAGAGGCCGCGTGCCACGAGGGAGACGACCTCGCGCTCCCGGTTGGTGAGGACGTCGAGGCTGCCGTCCGTGCCTGCCGTGAGGTCCATCGGGCGCGAGACGTACTCGGCGATGAGCTTGCGGGTGATGGCGGGCGCGAGCAGCGCCTCGCCGCGGGCCGCCACGCGCACGGCGTGCAGCAGGTCGGCGGGCTCGATGTCCTTGACGAGGAAGCCGCAGGCCCCGGCGCGCAGGGCGTTGAACACGTACTCGTCCAGGCCGTAGTTGGTGAGGATCACGACGTGCACGGCCGCCAGCGCGGGGTCGGCGGCGATCAGGCGGGTGGCCTCGATGCCGTCCGAGACGGGCATCTGGACGTCGACGAGCGCGACGTCGGGGACGTGCTCGGCGGCGAGCCGGACGGCCTCGCGCCCGTCGGCGCCCTCGCCGACGACCTCTATGTCGTCCTCGGCCTCCAGCAGCGCGCGGAAGCCGCCCCTGATGAGCGTCTGGTCGTCGACGAGCAGGACACGGATCGTCGAGGTCACCGGGGCGCCTCCTCGGGGAGCGTACGGGGGCCGGGGACGGCGGCCGGGTCGTCCTGGTGCGCGAGGGGGAGCCGGGCGCGGACGGCGAAGCCGCCCCCGGGGCGGGCGCCCGCCTCCAGCTCGCCGTCCAGCGCGGTGACGCGCTCGCGCATGCCGATGAGGCCTGTGCCGGGCACGACGGGCCGGTCCGGCGAGGCGCGCCCGTCGTCCTCGACGCGCAGGGTCAGCCGGGACGGCTCGTAGCCGACGGTGACCGTGGCGGTGGCCGAGGGGCCCGCGTGGCGGGCGGCGTTGGTGAGGGACTCCTGGATGATGCGGTACGCCGCCGTGTCCGTGTCGCCGGGCAGCGGGCGGCGCTCGCCGGTGACGGTGAGCGAGGCGCGCAGCCCGGCGGCGCGGGCCCGCTCCAGCAGCTTGTCGAGCCGTCCGAGGCCGCTGGCGGACGGGGCGGTGCCGTCGTCCGCGCCGTCGGCGGTGCGCAGCACCCCGAGGGTGGAGCGGAGTTCGCGGGAGGCGTCGCTGCCCGCCTCCTGGATGGCGAGGAGCGCGGCGGGCACCTCCTCCCCCCGCTTGCGGGCGAGATGGACCGCGACCCCGGCCTGGACCTTGATGACGGAGATGCTGTGGGTGAGGGAGTCGTGCAGCTCGCGCGCGATGCGCAGCCGCTCCTCGTCCGCGCGGCGCAGCGCGGCCTCCTCGCGGCTGCGCTCGGCGTCCTCGGCGCGGCGCTCGACCTGTTCGAGGTACGCCTCCCAGTTCCGCGCCGCCTGCCCGATCATCGCGGCGGCGACGATCCAGCCCGCCAGCAGGAACCGCGACTGGACGGCCTCGTACACGGACTGCCCGTCGTCCCCCGTGAGCACGCCGCCCGCGATGGCGACGACGAGGGCTGCCACGGGCGCGAGGAGCACCGGCCTGTGCCCGCGCCGAACGGCCGCGTACACGGCGGCGATCACGGGGAAAGCCACGACGTCGCCGGGGTGGTCCCGCACCTCGTACGCCGCGAGGCAGACGCTCGCGAGCAGCAGCACGGGCACGGGGGCGCGGCGGGAGGCGAGCAGGGCGAGGCCCGGCGCCAGCATCAACGCGTATCCGTACGCGTCCAGTTCGGTGCCCGGCGTGCCCGGCTCGGTCAGCGCCGCGCCCACTTCCAGCACGGTGACGCCCACGGCGAGCATCACGTCCCTCATCCGGTCCCGCCACACCCGCTCCGCCTCCATGAGAAGACGGTAACCGGGAGAGGTGCCCCGTCACCTGCCGTCGGCGGAGGAGATCCGCGCTACTCCGGGGGGAGTAGATCGCGCCGCATGCACACGCGGGGCCACCGGTCGAGCCCGTGCTCGGACTCGACGCGGCGGATCTCCCGCAGCCCCGGGGTGAGTTCGGGCTCGTCGAGGCACCGGAAGCCGCACCGCTCGTAGTACGGCGCGTTCCAGGGGACCTCGGTGAAGGTGGTGAGGGTGAGCGCGGGCGCCTGGTCCTCGGCGGCGCGCGCGGCGATGTGCTCGATGAGGGTACGTCCGATGCCGCGCCGGGCGTGGTCGGGATGGACGGAGATCTGCTCGATGTGGACGTTCCCGTCCACCTTCTCGACCATCGCGTACGCCACGGGGCCGCCGTCGGGACCCTCGGCGACCCAGAGGCCACCGGCCCGCGCGCAGCCGTCGAGAGTGTCGAGCGTGGGGGGCTCGTCCTCGGCTATCTCGTCCATGCCGAGGTCGCGGAACCAGCGTCCCGCCGCCCTTTCGATGTCCTGGAGGGCCGCCAGATCGCGGCTGTCGCCCGCTCTGATGCGCATGACGTCCATCATCCCAGGACACCGAGCGGGTCATCGAGCACGGGCTGCCAGGCCAGCTCGGCGGCGCCGACGAGGGAGTTGTGCGCGAGAGTGCCGGGGAGGACGGGCACGCTGCCGCTGCGGCCCCACAGGCTGCGGTCGGCGACGACGCCGCGCAGCCGCTCGCCGTCGGTCTCGACGAGGACGCGGTGCAGCCCGGCGAGCACGACGCGGTCCGGGTTGAGGATGTTGACCAGCCCGGCGAGCCCCAGGCCGAGGCGGTCGATGAGGAGCCCGGTGGCCTCCCGTACGGCCACGTCGCTCCCGTACTCGGTGCGGATCAGCTCGCCCGCCTGCTCCAGCAGCGAGGACTCGGGGCCCGCCTCGCGTCCGGCGGCGGCGAGCAGGGCCGCGGGGTCGGTCTCGACGTCCAGACAGCCGCGGCTGCCGCAGTGGCAGGGGCGGCCCTCCGGGTCGACGGTCAGATGGCCGACCTCCAGCGCGAGCCCCGAACTCCCGGTGTGCAGGCGGCCGTCCAGCACCAGCGCGCCGCCCACGCCGCGGTGCCCGGTGCCGACGACGAGCAGGTGCCGGGCGCCGCGCCCGGCGCCGTGCCGGTGCTCGGCGAGGGCCGCGAGGTTGAGGTCGTTGCCGGTGAAGGCGGTGACCGGGGGCCCGCCGGAGGGGCCGGGGATGCCTGCCTCGTCCAGGCAGCGCTGGAAGATGTCCCGTACGGGCGCGCCCGCCTCCCAGGCGAGGTGCAGCGGGTTGAGCGCGGTGCCCTCGGGCTCGGCGACGGCGGAGGGCACGGCGAACCCGGCGCCCACGCAGCGCCGCCCGGTCTCCCGCAGCAACTCCGCGCCGGTGGCGACGACTTCGCCGAGCACGCGCGCCGGGTCGGCGTCGACCGTGCCGCAGCCGGGCGCGGTGGCGACGATGCGCCCGCCGAGGCCCACGAGCGCGGCGCGGAAGCCGTCGGCGTGCACCTGGACGGCGAGCACGACGGGCCCGTCCGGGTCCACGGCGAGCCGGTGCGAGGGGCGGCCCTGGGTGCCGACGGGCGCGGTGGGGTGGGGGTCGACGGTGATGAGCCCGAGGGACTCCAGCTCGGCGGCGACGGCGCCCGCGGTCGCGCGGGTCACCCCCAGCTCCGCGGTGAGCACGGCGCGGGTCGGGGCCTGCCCGGTGTGCACGAGCTCCAGTGCGGGCCCGAGTGCCGAACGGCCTCTCTCCAGCCTCGTAGAACGTGTTGTACGCGTCTGGGTCACTCCCCTATTCTCTCTTTGTGCCGACACTAAACAAAATGCGGTCGGCGCTCGCCGGTGCGATGGGGCGCGGCAGTGGTACTCCGCCTGACTCCACCCTCCCGGACCTGCGCCGCTTTCGTGCCGCACTCACCGCGTATTTCGCCCTGGACGGCTTCGTCTTCGCGGGCTGGGTCGTCCGTATCCCCGCGATCAAGGAGCAGACGAACGCCTCGCCGAGCGCGCTCGGCCTCGCGCTGCTCGGCGTGTCGGCGGGGGCCGTGCTCACGATGATCCTCACCGGGCGGCTCTGCGCCCGCTTCGGGCACCAACCCGTCACCGTGGCCGCCGGGTTCCTGCTCGCGGTGAGCGTCGCGCTGCCGCCGCTGACGCACTCGGCGCTCGCGCTCGGGCTCGTCCTGCTGGTCTTCGGCACCGCGTACGGCGGGATCAGCGTGGCGCTGAACAGCGCGGCCGTCGACGTCGTCGCGGCGCTGCGGCGGCCCGTGATGCCCAGCTTCCACGCCGCGTTCAGCCTCGGCGGCATGCTCGGCGCGGGGCTCGGCGGCCTGGTCGCGGGGCACCTGTCCCCCGCCCGCCATCTGACGCTGCTGATGCTCGTCGCGCTCGTGGTCGCCGCGCTCGGCGCGCGCCCGCTGCTGCGCTGCTCCGTGCCGACGGCGCCGCACGCCGGGAGCGGCGAGGGCACCCCCGGGAACGCCCCCGGGATGACGGGCCGCGCCGGGCGGCTGGTGGCGGTGCTCGGGCTGATCGCGCTGTGCACGGCGTACGGGGAGGGCGCGCTGGCCGACTGGAGCGCCCTGCACCTCTCCGACGACCTGGGCGCGGGCGCGGGGCTCGCCGCGATGGGGTACTCGGTCTTCGCGGGCGCCATGACGGTGGGCCGCGCCTCGGGCACGGCGCTGCTCGAACGGCTCGGCCCCGGCCGTACGTTGATCGCGGGCGGCGCCCTGGCCTCCTTCGGGATGCTGCTGGGCTCGCTGGCGCCGTCGGTCTGGCTCGCGCTCGGCGGCTTCGTGCTGACGGGGATCGGCCTCGCGAACGTCTTCCCCATAGCCATCGGCCGCGCGGGAGCCCTGGCCGGGCCGCAGGGGGTCGCGGCGGCCTCCACGTTCGGCTACGGCGGGATCCTGCTCGGCCCGGTGGCGATCGGCTTCCTCGCCGACTGGTTCTCGCTGACGACGGCGCTGCTCACGGTGGCACTGCTGGCCGCGTTCGCGTCCGTGGTCGCGTGGGCCACGCGCCACGCGGTGCTGCCGGAGGGGGATTAGAGCCGGGGGGGGGAGCCGCGCTACGAGCGTGGCCAGATTCTTTCACTTGCTGTCGTCACGGCCAATGGAACGGCGGGCCCGCCGGGTCCAGAGTGAAGGCATGACACAGACACCCGCCTCCGGCACCTGGCACCTGGACCGCACCTTCGAGAGCTCCTCCGGCACCGTCCGCTGGGCGGCCCTCGGCGAGCCCGGCCTCCCGCCCGTCGTACTGCTGCACGGCACGCCCTGGTCCTCGTACACCTGGCGCGCCGTCGCCCGCGCGCTGGCACCGCGCCACCGGGTGTACGTCTGGGACATGCCGGGGTACGGCGCCTCGGCCAAGTTCGACGGGCAGGACGTCTCGCTGGGCGCGCAGGCGCGCGTCTTCACCGAGCTGCTGGAGCACTGGCGCGCGGCCGAGGGCCTGGAGCGGCCCGCCGTCCTCGCGCACGACTTCGGCGGTACGGTCGCGGCCCGCGCGCATCTGCTGCACGGCGCGGCGTACGAGCGGCTGGCACTGGTGAACGTGGTGGTCGCGTTCGGCTCCTGGGGCTCCCCCACCTACAAGCTGATGGGCGCCCACCCGGAGATCTTCGGCCAGCTCCCGCCCGCGCTGCACGAGGCGCTCGTCCGCGAGTACATCGCCTCCGCGAGCTTCCCCGGCCTGCGCGGCGACGTGCACGACGCGCTCGTCGCGCCATGGCTCGGCGAGGACGGCTCGCCCGCCTTCTTCCGACAGATCGCGCAGAACGACCACCGCTGGACGGAGGAGGCCGAGCGGCACTACGGCGAGATCGACATCCCGGTACTGGTCTGCTGGGGCGCCGACGACCAGTGGATCCCGGTGGAGAACGCGGAGAAGCTGGCGAAGCGGATCCCCGGCGCCCGGCTGCGGCTCATCCCGGGCGCGGGCCATCTCGTCCAGGAGGACGCCCCGGCCGAGCTGACCGCGACGCTGGACGGCTTCCTCCGCGAGTCCTCCATCACTGGCATGACTGGCATTACTGGCCAGTAATAAACGTGGTAGCTTCGCGTCCATGAGCAAGACCCTGCGCACGCCCAAGGGCCTCCGGCACGTCATGTCCTGGTGGCCGCCGTACCGCTTCGCGGGCATCAAGGTGCTGAGCATCGCCGACGACTGGAGCAGCGCCCGCGTACGGCTGCGGCTGGGCCGCCTCAACCGCAACTACTTCGGCACCCAGTTCGGCGGCAGCCTCTACTCGATGAGCGACCCCTTCTGGGTGCTGCTCGCGGTCAACCGGCTCGGCCGGGACTACCTGGTGTGGGACAAGGCCGGGGAGATCGAGTACGTCGCGCCGGGGCGCGGGGACGTCTTCGCGGAGTTCACGCTCACCGAGGAGCGCCTCGACGAGATCCGCGCGGCCACGGCCGACGGCTCCAAGGCGCTCCCCTGGTTCGAGTCGGAGATCACGGCGGCGGACGGCACGGTCGTCGCGCGCGTACGCAAGCAGATCTACGTCCGCCGCAAGAAGGACCGCCGTCCGGCCCAGCCCGCCGGCGCCTAGCCGAGCCAGCCGGGGCGCACCAGCCCCGACTCGTAGGCGAGGACGACGAGCTGTGCCCGGTCGCGGGCGCCGAGCTTGACCATGGTGCGGCTGACGTGGGTCTTGGCCGTGAGCGGCGAGACGACGAGACGGCGCGCGATCTCCTCGTTGGAGAGCCCGATGCCGACGAGGGCCATCACCTCCCGCTCCCGCTCGGTGAGTTCGGCGAGGCCCTCGGCGGCGGCCGGTTCCTTGGAGCGGGCCGCGAACTCCTCGATCAGACGGCGCGTCACCCCGGGCGACAGCAGCGCGTCGCCGTCGACCACGGCCCGTACGGCGCGCACGAGCTCCTCGGGCTCGGTGTCCTTGACGAGGAAGCCCGAGGCGCCGGAGCGGATCGCCTCGAAGACGTACTCGTCCAGCTCGAAGGTGGTCAGCATGACCACCTTCACCCCGCCCAGCGCGGGGTCGCCGGTGATCCTGCGGGTGGCGGCGAGGCCGTCCACGAGCGGCATGCGGATGTCCATCAGGACGAGGTCCGGGGCGAGTTCGCGCACCTTGGCGACCGCCTCCTCGCCGTCGGCGGCCTCGCCCGCGACCTCGATGTCGGGCTGGGCGTCGAGCAGGGCGCGGAATCCGGCACGGACGAGCACCTGGTCGTCGGCGAGCAGTACGCGGATCAACGGAACGGTCTCCTTCTCGCGGCGGACGGGTTCTCGCGGCGGGACGGCTCACTGTAGCGGCGGGCCGTCCGCCTCGTGGGGCTCAGCCGGAGGCCGGAGCGGGATGCGGGCGCGGACCGTGAAGCCGCCGTCGTCGCGCGGCCCCGCCTCGACCGTGCCGCCGAACGCGGCGGCGCGTTCGCGCATGCCGACGAGCCCGTTGCCGCCGCCGGTCGGGCCGTCGCCGGTGGCGGGTCCGTCGTCGTCGACGCGCAGCTCCAGCTCGTGCGCGCCGTACCGCAGCAGTACGCGCGCGGTACGGGAGCCCGAGTGGCGCACGGTGTTGGTCAGCGCCTCCTGCACGACGCGGAACGCGGCCAGGTCAGCGCCGGGCGGCAGCGGCTGCGCGGCGCCCTCGGTACCGGTGGTGACCCGGAGCCCGGCGCCCGCGGCCTGTTCGGCGAGTTCGGGGAGCCGGTCGAGTCCGGGCGCGGGCGCGCGGGGCGCGTCCCCGGGCGCCCGGAGCGTGTCCAGCACCTGCCGCACCTCGCCGAGCGCCTCCTTGCTGGCCGACTTGATGGTCGTCAGCGCCGTACGGGCCTGGTCGGGGTCGGAGTCGAGGAGCGCGAGGCCGACGCCCGCCTGCACGTTGATCACCGAGATGCTGTGCGCGAGCACGTCGTGCAGCTCGCGGGCGATGCGCAGCCGCTCCTCGTCGGCGCGCCGCCGCTCGGCCTCCTCGGCCTCACGCCGCTGCCGCGCCCACTCGGCCCGCCGTACGCGCGCAAGCTCGGCGGCGGAGCAGACCGCCACGATCCAGGCGAGCATGAACAGGTCCGAGCCCCAGTCGTTCGTCCCGGGCGCGTCCCCGTCCGGCGGCAGCCACCGGTAGAGGACGTGGATGAGCGCGGAGTGCCCGGCCCACAGCGCGCCGAGCGCGCCCCACGCGGCGTACCGGTGCCCCGCGACGATCGCGGAGAACGCCGCGACGACGACGCTGAGCAGCACCGGCCCGTACACGTACCCCGCGCCCAGGTACACCAGCGCCGCGGCGCTGGCGCCGAAGACCGCGAGCCGCGGGAAGCGGTGCCGGAACAGCAGCAGCAGCGGCCCCACGGTGAGCAGGCCCCGCGCGAACACGTCGAGCCCGAGCCGCTCGCTCTCCCCCCGCTGCCCCTCGGCGGCGAAGCCTGAGCCGACCTGCTGGAAGACCAGCACGAAGAGCGCCGACCGCCAGGGATACGAGCGCGCCGAAGGCGTGTGCGCCAGCCACCGCTGCCACGGCGGCCCGCCGGAGGTGCCCCACCGGCCGGGGCCACCGCGCTCGCGCGGGGTGGGCGCGGGGGACGGACCCCCGGAGGATTGCCGCATGCCGGCCACGCTAGACCGGCCGGCCGCGAACGGGCGTCAGCCGAGCGCGGTGATCACGACTACTCCCCGCGCAGTACGGGCTCCGCCTACGAGGACGGGGGTGACGAGGGCGACGACGGTGACGAAGGCTGGGCGACCGAGGTGCCGGTGCCCTCGCCTCCGTCCTGGCCGTCGTCCCCTGCGGCGGTTCCGGCGCTCTCGGCGTTCCGCGCCTCGCGGGCCTCCGCCTTGTCCAGGCGGTCCAGGGCGCGGCGGGCCACCGGGTGGGTGCGGACGACCTCGGCGAGGGAGGTGGCGCCGCGGGCGAAGCGGGCGAAGACGTTCCAGGCCGGGCGGAAGCCGGTCAGCGCCGCGTGGAAGAGGCCGGGGCGGCGCGAGAAGATCCGCAGCAGCCGCCGTCCGACGCCCATCTCGACGCCCAGCCCGGCCTTGACCGCGAACGCGTAGTTGAGGGCCTGCCTGCGGGCGTCCACCGCGTCGTGCGCCTCGGAGATCCGTACGGCCCACTCCCCCGCGAGGCGGCCCGAGCGCAGCGCGAAGGAGATGCCCTCGCGCGTCCACGGCTCCAGCAGTCCCGCCGCGTCACCGCAGACCAGCACGCGTCCGCGGGAGAGCGGCGAGTCGTCCGTACGGCAGCGGGTCAGGTGCCCGGAGGAGATGCGGGGCTCGAAGCCCGCGAGGCCCTGGCGGGCGATGAAGTCGTCCAGATAGCGCTTGGTGGCCGCGCCCTCGCCGCGCGCGGAGATCACGCCGACGGTGAGGGTGTCGCCCTTGGGGAAGACCCAGCCGTAACTCCCCGGCAGCGGACCCCAGTCGACCAGCACCCGGCCCGCCCAGTCCTCGGCGACGCTCGGGGGCACCGGGATCTCGGCCTCCAGGCCCAGATCGACCTGGTCCAGCTTGACGCCGACGTGGGCCCCTATGCGGCTCGCGCTGCCGTCGGCGCCGACGACCGCGCGGGCCAGCACCGGCTCGTCCTCGCCCGCGACGACGACGGCGACGGTGCGCCGGTCGGGCACGGCGGGGCCGTGCTGCTCGACGCGGGAGACGGTGACGCCGGTGCGGACCTCGGCGCCCGCCTTCACCGCGTGGTCGACGAGGCTCTGGTCGAACTCGGGCCGGTTGACGAGCCCGAAGAGCATGTTCCGGGAGCGGCGGGTACGGGCCAGCTTCCCGTTGAGGGAGAAGGTGACCGCGTGCACACGGTCCTGGAGCGGCAGCTCGAAGCCGGGCGGCAGGGCGTCGCGCGAGGGGCCGATGATGCCGCCCCCGCACGTCTTGTACCGGGGCAGCTCGGACTTCTCCAGCAGCAGCACCCGCCGTCCGGCGACCGCCGCGGCGTAGGCGGCCGAGGCCCCGCCGGGGCCCGCTCCGACCACGACGACGTCCCAGACCGCGTTCTCCTCCGGGCCACCGGCGGCGGCGCCCTCGGATTCGGTTCCCCCGGCTGCGTTCTCGCTGCTCACGATGTGCTTCTGCTCCCGCCCGAGCTCGGCTCCTGCATGGTCCACCGCATCCTACGGCGCTCGCGCACCCGTTCTCGCGGCGGACCGCCGCCGGGCTCCCGGCGGCCTCCGCCACCGCGGATGTGCGGTACACATGTCTGCGTACACGTGTGCCAACGTCGCACCCACAAGGAGCGTTCCCCATGCCGCAGACCCCTTCGGACCTCGCCACCTCCGTCGCCGCGCTGATGCCGCGAGCCCGGGAGGAGCTGGCCGAGCTGGTCGCGTTCCGCTCGGTGGCCGATCCGGAGCAGTTCCCGCGGAGCGAGTGCGAGGCCGCGGCGGGCTGGGTCGCGGACGCGCTGCGCGCGGAGGACTTCCAGGACGTCGCGATACTGGACACCCCCGACGGCACCCAGTCCGTCTACGGCCTGCTGCCCGGCCCGGCGGGCGCGCCGACGGTCCTGCTGTACGCGCACTACGACGTGCAGCCGCCGCTCGATGAGGAGGCGTGGCACACGCCCCCGTTCGAGCTGACCGAGCGCGAGGACGGCCGCTGGTACGGGCGCGGCGCCGCGGACTGCAAGGGCGGCTTCCTGATGCTGCTGCTCGCCCTGCGCGCGCTCCGCGCGAACGGCGGGGTGCCGGTCACCGTCAAGGTCATCGCGGAGGGCTCGGAGGAGCAGGGCACGGGCGGCCTGGAGCGGTACGCGGAGGCGCACCCGGAGCTGCTCACGGCCGACACGATCGTCATCGGCGACGCGGGCAACTTCCGCAACGGCGTGCCGACCGTGACGGCGATGCTCCGCGGCATGGCCCTGGTGCGCGTCCAGGTGGACACACTGGAGGGCAATCTGCACTCCGGCATGTTCGGCGGCCCGGCCCCCGACGCGCTCGCAGCCCTCGTCCGCACCCTCGACTCGCTGCGCGACGCCGACGGCAACACCGTCATCGACGGCCTCGCCGCGGACGGCGAGTGGCCCGGCATGGAGTACCCGGAGGACGTCTTCCGCCAGGACGCCCGGGTGCTGGACGGCGTGCAGCTGGCGGGCACAGGATCGGTCGCCGAGCGCGTCTGGGCGCGCCCCGCCGTCTCGGTCCTCGGCATCGACTGCCCGCCGGTCGTCGGCGCCACCCCCTCGGTGCAGGCGAGCGCCCGGGCCCTGGTCTCGCTGCGCATCGCGCCCGGTACGGACGCGCACAAGGCCGTCGAGCTCCTCACCGCCCACCTGGAGTCGCACGTGCCGTGGAACGCGCGCGTCACGACCGAGACCGTCGGCCAGGGCCAGCCCTTCAGCGCCGACACCTCCAGCCCGTCGTACGCCGCGATGGAGGCTGCCCTCCGCTCGGCGTACGACGGCGAGGAGATGCGCGTCGCCGGACAGGGCGGCTCGATCCCGCTCTGCAACACCCTGTCCTCCCTCTACCCGGAGGCCGAGATCCTGCTGATCGGCCTCAGCGAGCCGGAGGCCCGTATCCACGCGGTCAACGAGAGCGTCGACCCGCGCGAGCTGGAGCGCATGTCCGTGGCGGTGGCGGAGTTCCTCCGCCGCTACGCGACGACCGGCGCGTAGTCACGGGAGTCGCGTGAGCCGCGCGAGTCGCGCGAGTCGCGCGAGTCGCGCGAGTCCTCAGAAGAGGTTGCGGGCGCCGACGGGGACGCCTGCCTCCAGGTAGAGGGGATGGCCCTCGCGGCGGGCGCGGAGGGCGCATCGGAGACGGTCGAGGCGTACGGGCGGGAGGAGCCCGGCGGCGTCCTCCTCCGTCACGAAGCGCCAGCCGCGCAGCTCCGCGCTCGGGAGCAGCAGCGAGGCGGCGTCCTCGGCCGCGAGGAGGCCGCCGTCGAAGAGGAGCCGCAGGCCGCCGAAGCCCGGCGGGTCCGGGGGTTCCCAGTCGACGACGAGCAGCCGGGGCTCCTCGTGCAGACGCAGGCCCAGTTCCTCGCCGACCTCGCGCACCCCGGCGAGGGCGGGGGCCTCGCCGGGCTCGACGACGCCGCCGGGGACCTCCCAGCCGGGCTTGTAGGTGGGGTCGACCAGGAGCACCCGGTCGCGCTCGTCGAAGAGCAGGACCCCGGAGGCGACCGTCTCGGCGGTCGGCTCCGGGGTCTGCACGATGTCGACGGCACCGGCCCCCGCGCGCACGGCGGTGGCCACGCGTTCCGCCGTCTGGCGCGGGGTGAGGCGCGAGGTGTCGACCGTATGGGCCTCGGCGGTGATCCAGGGCAGGGCCTCCGCGTAGGGCTCCAGGTGGCGGAGGCACCAGGCGCCGGTGGACTCGCCGTCGGTGGCGGCCCGTTCGGCTATCCGTTCCCGGAGGATCGTTTCCCCGGCGTGCAGCAGGATGTGGCACACCGGGATCCGGCGGGAGGCGAGGGCGCCGAAGATCTCGTCGCGGTAGTCGCGGCGGAGCAGCGTCATGGGTGTGATCAGCGGACCCCGCACCTCGCTGAGCAGCGCGGCGGCCGTGTCGGCCACGAGCCGCCGCCAGGAGGGGAGGTCCTGGAAGTCGCCGATCTGCCCGGCGCGCTCCTTCGGGAGCATCTTTCTGAGGCCGGCGCCGATGAGTTCAGGGTCGTAGAGCGTGCTTCCGGGGAGCAGGTCCAGGAGTTCGTACGCCGTCGTGGTCTTGCCCGCGCCAAAGGCGCCGTTCAGCCAGACGATCACGGTGGTCCCCCCTCATCCGTCGTCCCCGTTCAGTTGCCCGCATCACCCTGCCCCGGAAACGCGCCGGGGCGGCTCTGCCCGCGCCGAAAGGGGCACGGCGCGCGCGCCCCGGCGCGCAGGACGGGCGCGCGACCAGGAATGAGCGGGAATGAGGGGGTCGGGTGACGGCAGGGGGGACGCGTCAGCGGGGCCGGCTCACTGGCGGGTCCCCTGGCCGCGGACCTTGGTGGTGCCGAGCGAGGTGCCGCTCGGGTCGAACGTCTCGGCGGAACCGGCGCTGGCGAAGGAGTTACCGCTCTTGAGCACGCCCTTCTGCTCGATCTCGATCCGCATGAGGAGGGCACCGCTGTCGTCGTAGATGTGCTCGGTGAGCTGGTACGAGAAGAGGCCGGGGCCGAGTTTCTTCCAGGTGCCGGTGCCCGACTCGTTGCTGAGGGTGCCGTCCTTGGCGAACCTGATGACGGTGTTGTTGACGCTGCCGTCCTCTCCGGTCGCGCGCACCGCCCAGGTACCCACGAGTGAGGGCGCCGTCCTGCTGTCGCTCACCCGCTCACCACCGCTGCCCGCGGGCGCTGAGGGCAGCGCCACGGCGGCCGTCGCCGGTACGGCCGCGAGGGCACCGGCCGCGAGCAGCGTCACCGCTCCCCGCCCGAGCCACCGTAAGGTCCGGTCCTTGTCCGCGCCTTTCGCATTCCTTGAGATAAACACTGCACCACCCGTCGAAGTCGCTGAAATGAGGCAGCGAACGAATTCACCCGCACGCTCGGCGCGGGATTTCCGGAGGGGTCCCGCCTCCATAAGTGCGGAACTCGCCGCCATCCGGACCCACTATTCCCGGATGACCCGGCATCCGTTCGCGACCGCAGCATAACCAGGGGCGGAGGGTCGCGTACACACGCACAGGAAAAGAATTCCGCATTCCGCAGTTAGCCGACCGGAACCGCCGGGAATTCCTCCGACACACCTTCCGGCCGTCACACCTTCCAGTGCGGATCGCGGCCCATCTGTCCGAGAAGCCTCTCGAAAGGCGGCGCGTCCTCGGGCACCGGGACCTCCTCGCCGAGGACGCCCGACTCGCGGGCCATGGGGCCCATGGCGGCGAAGGCGGGGAGGAGTTCGCCGATCACGGTCTCGTCCGGGGCATACGGCTGCCCCGTGGCGCGCGCGAGGTCCCAGCCGTGGACGGTGAGGTCGCCGAGGACCATGTGCGCGACGGTGCGCTGCGGCATCCCGAAGCCCTGGGACTTCCCCTCCAGCGTG
The DNA here is from genome assembly GCF_043202595.1 of Streptomyces sp. NPDC048172. Classification (NCBI taxonomy): domain Bacteria; kingdom Bacillati; phylum Actinomycetota; class Actinomycetes; order Kitasatosporales; family Streptomycetaceae; genus Streptomyces; species Streptomyces sp. NPDC048172. The sequence continues at coordinate 682,724 of NZ_JBIDAT010000003.1, read as the reverse complement.
CCGGGTTCGCCCCAGGCGGCCACCAGCCTGCCGGTCTCCTCGCCGAAGCGGGCGCGCCAGTCGCCGTCCAGGTAGTCGGGGGTGGTGCTGAAGTCGGCGGTGTCCTTGGCGGCCAGCGCCTGGAAGCCGACCACCACGTGGAAGAGGTGGTTCAGCAGGGCCCGTACGTCGTACTCGGAGCACGGGGTCGGGTCCCCGAGCCGCGCGTCGGTCACGCCCTGGACGACGGGCACCGTGCGGCGTGCCGAGCGCTCCATGAGTTCGCTGAGTTCGTTGGCCATGACCGGAGCGTAGGGCCGGTCGCCGGACCCCGGCTTGAAGAAACACGACACGACGCAGCAACATCGCTGTCATGGCAGGCCAGAACCGTTCCACCAGTCCTGTTCCGGGTGAGGACCCCGTTCCGGGCGAGGACCCCGTTCCGGGTGAGGGCTCCGCGCCGCGCCGGGACACCCGCGGCATCGTCGAGGCCCCGGGGCTCTTCGCGCGCGTCCGGTTCCGGCGCAGGGCACCCGCCGGGCCGCTGCGCCCCTGGGTCGAGCACTACTGGCTGATCGACTGGGACCTGGACGAGCCGTACGTCTCCCATGTGGTGCCCCACCCCGCCGTGAACCTCGTCTTCGAACGGCGCGGCCCCGCGGGCCTCGCCCCGGAGACCGGGCTGGTGGCGGGCGTGGGCACCGGCCTGTTCTCCACGAAGCTGGAGGGAACGGGCCGGGTGTGCGGGGTGCAGCTGGTGCCCGGCGGCTTCCGCCCGTTCCTCTCCCCGCCGCGCCCGGTCTCCGCATTCACCGGGGCCCAGCTCCCCCTGGCGGACGTCTTCCCCGGCGCCGACGCGGCGCCGACGGCGGCCTCCCGCGTGCTGGGCCCCGAGGACGAGGACGCGCGGGTCGCGGCGCTCGACGCGTTCTTGCTCTCCCACGGGCCGCACGCCGACCCCGGCGCCGAGCAGGCGAGGGCGCTCGCGCGCCGCGTCCGTACGGACCGTACGGTGCTGCGGGTCGAGGAACTGGCCGCCGACGAGGGCGTCTCCGTCCGTACGCTCCAGCGGCTGTTCGCCACGTACGTGGGCGTCAGCCCGAAGTGGGCCATCCTGCGCTACCGCGTCCACGAGGCCCTGGAACGGGCCACCCTCGATCCCGGCACCGACTGGTCGCGCCTCGCCGCCGAGCTGGGCTACGCCGACCAGGCCCATCTGGTCCGCGACTTCACGAGCGCCGTCGGCGTCTCCCCCGCCGCGTACGCGAAGGCGGGTTTTCCCGGCTGACCCGGCTGACAGGTGCCGGGCGCGCTGTCTAGCGTCGTGCCATGACAGAGCTGCTGCACCTCACCGAGCGTGTCCTGTGGGAGGAGGCGCGCGCGGCCGGGACGTACCAGATGTCCACCAAGGGCCGCACGCTGGGCGAGGTGGGGTTCATCCACGCCTCGCTGCGCCACCAGCTCCCGGCCGTCGCCCGCGCGCTGTACGGCGAACGCCCGGAGCCCGGCCGTCTCGTCGTCCTGGTCATCGACAGCGAGCGGCTGACGGCACCCGTACGGTACGAGCCTCCGGTGCCGGGCGGCACGGATCTCTTCCCGCACATCTACGGGTCGTTGCCGGTCGGCGCCGTCGTGGACGTCGTGGACGTGGAGTCGTGGCCGGGAGCGGAGTGAGCGTCACTCACGCCCCGTTCGAGCTGCCGAAGGCCGAACGGGGCGTAGAAAACTGGCCGTGCCCGCCGGTCACCTCTCCCGGCAGAGCGTGACGCCCGGGATGCGCTCGTCGCTCTCCGTGCCCGCGATGTAGGCGGCGCCCACGTACACGTCCTCGTTGCCGCTGTCGTCGTCGGTCTTCACCGACCAGGTGTTGGTGCGGCCGTCGAAGGTGTCCTCGGTGTTCCAGTTGATCTGGCAGTAGATCCGCCGCGGTCCGGCGGAGACGGTGCCGACCTGCTTGCCGGTACGGATACGGGAGGGCGCCTCGCCCGCCACGGTGCAGGTGAACGCGGTGCCGCCGCCGGTGCACGCGGGCGGCGGCGTGGTGCCGCCCGGACCGCCGTCGCCGTTCCCGCCGTCCCCTCCCCCTCCCCCTCCCCCGTCGCCGCCGCCGTCCCCGCCGTCCTGTCCGGACGAGCCGCCGCCGTCGGCCGCGCCGCCGCCCGCACCGCCGCCGTCGGAGCCCGGTCCTCCGGTGCCGCCGCTGCCCGTACCGCCCGCGTCCTGTCCCTCGCCGCCGACCGCGCCGCCGCCCTTGCTGGCGGCCCCGGACGGCTTCCCCGAGCGCTCGCGGCCGTCGGGCCCTCCGCCCCGCTCGCGGTCCTTCCCGTCCTTGCCGCCCGCCTGTCCCCCGCCGTCCGGGGACGCGGAGGAGCCGGGCTTCGACGGGGCACCCCCGGCCCTGTCCCTGTCGCGGGAGCCGCCGGGCTCGTCGCGGTCGAGCACGCTGTACGCCGTCGCGCCGCCCGCGAGCGCGAGCACCGCCGCGACGGCGGCCACGACGACGGCCCGGCGACGGCGCCGCCCGCCCGGCGCGGCCGTGCCCTCGGCCGATTGCGGCTCCGCCTTCTCCGGGGCCGCGGGCGCGTTCGAGACCAGCTGTTCCGGTCGTTCCTCCGCCGGGCCGTCCCGCCGTGCCCGTACCACCACCGTCGCCCGGTCCCCGGCCGCCGCGGCGCCCGCCGACTCCGCGGCCTCGCGCAGCAGTTCGCGGGCGCGCGCCGCGTCGGGGCGTGCCGCCGGGTCCTTGGCGAGGAGCTGGGCGAGCACGGGCCCGAGGGCGCCCGCGCGGCGGGGCTCGGGCAGCGGCTCCGTGATGATCGCGGAGAGGGTGGACCAGACGGACGTACGGCGGAACGGGGCGGCGCCCTCCACCACCGCGTACAGCGTCATGCCCAGCGCCCAGACGTCCGAGGGCTTGCCGAAGTCGTCGCCCTGGGCGCGCTCGGGCGGCATGTAGTCGAGCGAGCCGACGAGTTCGCCGCTGCGGGTGAGGCGGGCGGCGCCCTCCGCGCCCTCCGCGCCGTCCTCCGGCGCCTCGATGCTGGCGATGCCGAAGTCGGTCAGCACGACGCGGCCGCCGGAGTCCAGCAGCACGTTGCCGGGCTTGACGTCGCGGTGCAGAACGCCGACGGCGTGGGCCGAGGCCAGCGCGTCGGCGACCTCGGCGCCCAGCGCGGCGGCGGCGCCGGGGTCCATCGGCCCGTCGTCGTGGAGCACGCCGTCCAGCGAGGGGCCGTCGATCAGCTCCATCACGATGACGGGGCGGCCCTCTTCCTCCAGCACGTCGTGCACCGTGATCACGCGCGGGTTGCGGATCCGGGCCGCGGCGCGGGCCTCCCGCTGCATACGGGCACGCATGTCGGCGAGTTCGGACGCGGCGGCGTCCGTGTAGGCGCGCAGGATCTTGACGGCGACGTCCCGCCCCAGCACCTCGTCCTCGGCGCGGCACACCACGCCCATGCCGCCGCGCCCGATACGCCCGGTGACGCGGTAGCGTCCGCCCAGCAGACGCCCCGTCAGCTCCCCGTCCCCGCGCGGCCCTTCGTGCTCCCCCGATGCCACGGCTGCCCGTCCCCCTCGTCCGTCGTCCTCGGTCGTCGTCCTCGTCGTCCGATGCCCCCACACCCTAGGGGAGCGTGTCGACTCTGTCGGACTCCCTGGTGGCGGCGCCCGCGAGCGGTGGCATCTTGGTGCGATGGATGAGTCGGAAGTGACGTGGCAGACCTGGTTGTCCGGGCTCGGTCCGCGGCAGCGGTCCGCGGCCGAGAGCCTGCGGTCCCGGTTCGAGGCGCTCGGCTCCGCCGACGCGGCGGAGCTGGCGCGGTCGGAGATCGAGGAGGACGAGCCCCAGCTCGCACGCCATGTGCTGCTCCGCGCGCTCTGGCACGGCGCGATCGACGGCTGGTCGGGCCCCGGCGCCGTGGAGCAGGTGGCGGCGGGACGCCGACTGCTGGACGCGGGCGCCGACCGGGAGGATCTGGTGCTGCTGGCGCGGGCCGTCGCCTACGAGGCGGTCTTCGCCACCGTGGACGAGCTGGACTCCGGCGCCGACGTGAACGTGTCCGGCGCCGACGTGGGCTGGGCCGTCATGGAGTCCGGCGAGGACGGCGCGCCCACCGGCCGTCCGCTCGCGGGCCTGCACGAGGACCTGCTGACGGCGGACCCGTCGGGGCGCGACGGCGCCGACCTGTGGCGATGACGATGGGGTGCTGGTGGAGTGCTGGTGAAGTGCCGGTGGCCGCACGTCGTCCGTACGGTCAGAGCTGGTCCCCGATCTGCCGGGTCAGCCCCTCGAAGAACTCCTGGAGACCGGCGGCGGCGAGGTCGAACCGGGCGGACCACGAGGCGGCGGCGGACCGCCACACCCGCCCGGAGCCCGCCAGCGCGAACAGGTGGCCGCCGCCGTCGCTGGCGAACACCAGGCCCGGTTCCTCGCCTTCGATCCGGATGTCGCCGTACTCCTGGAAGTGACGGGCGACCGTGGCGGCCGGGTGGACGAAAGTGCCGGTGTGCACGTCGGGCAGGGAGACCTCGGCGAGCACCCAGTACATCGTGGTCAGATCGGAGGGCACCGGCGTCAGCTCCACGAGCGCGTCGGTGGACCGGTGGCTCTCGTCGCTCGCGCGCACGACCGCGTGCGTGCCGGGCGGAAAGCCGTAGCGCGCCTCGAACGACGTCATCAGCGCGGCGAGCTCCTGGTCCGTACGCGCGCACCAGTCCCGCATCCAGTCCGCCGCGAGCCGTTCACCGCTCACCGTTCGCCGCTCACTGTCACGGTCCTCAGTCCTCTCCAACCCCGGGGCCGGGGAGAACATACCGGAGGGCGCGGGTCAGGCGCCGCCCAGCCCCGACGGGCCGTTCTCCAGCAGCTTCCAGCAGGCCGCGGCGGCGCCGACCAGGCCCGCGTCGGCGCCCATCTGGGCGGGGGCGATCTGCAGGCCCTGGACGAAGGAGAGCGTCGCGTACCGCCCCAGCTCGCGGCGGAGGGGGGCGAAGAGGACCTCTCCGGCCCCGGCGACGCCGCCGCCGATCACGGCGATCTCGATCTCCACGAGCGTGGCGGTGGCGGCGATGCCCGCCGCGAGCGCCCGCGCGGCGCGGTCGAAGGCGGCGACGGCCACCGGGTCCCCGGCGCGCGCCGAGGCGGCGACAGCGGCCGCCGTCGCGTCGCCGTCGGGCCCCGGCCGCCAGCCCTGCTCGTGGGCGAAGCGCGCGATGCTGGGGCCGCTGGCGAGGCTCTCGACGCAGCCGCGCGAACCGCAGGCGCACAGGCCGCCGTTCATGTCGACGGAGATGTGACCGATGTGCCCCGCGTTCCCCGTCGGGCCCGGGTGGACCTGACCGTTCAGCACCAGGCCGCCGCCGACGCCCGTCGAGACGACCATGCATAGCGCGCCCGTACGCCCCCGGGCCGCGCCCTGCCAGTGCTCGGCGGCGGCGAGGGCGACCCCGTCCCCGACGAGGGTCACCGGCAGGCCGCCCGCGTGCTCGCGCACCTGGGCGACCAGCGGATAGTCGCGCCACGACGGAATGTTCACCGGGCTGACGCTGCCCGCCTTGGCGTCCACGGGGCCCGCGCTGCCGATGCCGACCGCGCCCGCGCGGTGCCAGTCGGGGGCCGCCGCCAGCTCGTCGAGCACCTCGGAGAGCGCGGCGGCGACCTGCTCGGCGCCCGACTGGGCCCGCGTGGGACGCTGGGCCCGGGCGAGCAGTCTGCCGCCGCTGTCCACGAGGGCACCGGCGATCTTGGTGCCTCCGATGTCGAGCGAGGCGACGAGGTCGTTGCGCATGGGCAGTTGTCTCCTGAGGGGCGGTGGCCCGGGGCGGCGCCCCGGAGGCGGGGTCCGGCGGCGGGGTCCGGACCCGGGCCGGGGGCGGACCGGACAAGTCTGACCACATCTGACAACGTTGTCCAGACCTCGGCCGCCCTGGGCACCCCGGGGACTATGCTGCTGGTCCCGCAGGAAAGGACAGGACCCCGTGGCCGATACCGCCCGCCCAGCCGCCTCCCGCCAGAACGGGGGCCGTTACGGCACCAGGCCCACCATGAAGGACGTCGCCGCGCAGGCCGGCGTCGGCCTCAAGACCGTGTCCCGTGTCGTCAACGGGGAGGCGGGCGTCTCCAGCGACACCGAGCGCCGCGTCCAGGAGGCGATCACGGCGCTGGGCTTCCGGCGCAACGACAGCGCGCGGGTGCTGCGCAAGGGCAGCACCGCGAGCGTGGGCCTCGTGCTGGAGGACCTCGCCGACCCGTTCTACTCGCCGCTGAGCCGCGCCGTCGAGGAGATCGCGCGGGCGCACGGGGCGCTGCTGATCAACGGGTCGAGCGCGGAGGACCCCGAGCGCGAGCGGGAGCTGGCCCTCGCGCTGTGCGCCCGCCGCGTGGACGGGCTCATCATCGTCCCGGCCAGCGACGACCACCGCTATCTGGAGCCGGAGATCGCCGCCGGGGTCGCCACGGTCTTCGTGGACCGCCCGCCGGGCCGGATAGAGGCCGACATGGTGCTCTCGGACAGCGCGAACGGCGCGCGGGAGGGCGTCGCGCACCTCATCGCGCACGGCCACCGCCGCATCGGCTTCATCGGCGACAACCCCCGCATCCACACCGCGACGGAGCGGCTGCGCGGTTACCGGGAGGCGATGGCCGAGGCGGGCCTCCCCTCGCCCGACTCCTGGATGGCCCTCGGCGGCACGGAGCCCGAGCGCGTCCGCGCGGCCGCCGCCCGCATGCTCACGGGCCCGGACCCGGTCACGGCCCTCTTCGCCGGGAACAACCGCGTCACGGTCACACTCGTCCGCGTCCTGGCCGAGTTCGCCGGGCGGGACCACCCGGTGGCCCTCGTCGGCTTCGACGACTTCGAGCTGGCCGACCTCCTCTCTCCCCCGGTCACCGTCGTCGCCCAGAACCCGGCGGAGCTGGGCCGCAGCGCGGCCGAGCTCCTCTTCCGCCGCCTGGACGGCGCCGACGACCCGCCGCGCCAAGTCACCCGCCCCACCCGCCTGATCGCCCGGGGCTCGGGCGAGGTACCGCCGCCCACGTGAGCGCCGACGTGTGAGCGCCGCCCCCGGGTCTACGGCCCGACGTCGGTGCGGCTCGTCACGATCAGCTCGTGGAGGTACCGCTTGGTGACGCGGCCCCCGTAGTGGTCGTCGATCAGTGCGCCGATCGCCTCCAGCAGCGACCGGCGGGTGTCCGCCGGCAGGGCGCGGTGGCCTGAGTAGGTGCGCAGGACGTCGAGGTACTCGGCGCCGGTGTAGGTGATCTCCTGTGCGTACGCCTGGACGGTCGCCTCGCCGAAGAGGCCGTCCCGGCGCAGTTCGGCGGTGTCGGTGGAGACCGTGGCCTCGTCCGGGAGGGTCTGGCCCGGCTCGGTGCCGGGGACGTGGCGCTCGTAGCACTCCTGGGCGCGGGCGAAGAAGTCGTGGGTGCCGCCCGCGACATGGTGGGTGGCGATCAGCGCCAGGGTCCCGCCGGGCGGGAGGGCCTCGGCCAGTTTCCGTACGCGTACCTCCGGGTCGAGCCAGTGGAACGAGGTCGCCGCCACGGCCGCGTCGAAGCCGCCCTCGGGGAGCGGCCACTCCTCGAAGGCGGCGGCCTCCACCCGGGCCCTGGGGTACGGGGCCAGGTTGCGGCGGGCCACCGCGGCGAGGCGCGGACCGCGCTCGACGGCCGTGATCCGGCAGCCCAGTTCCGCCAGCGGCACGGTCAGCTGGCCGGTGCCGGGGCCGATCTCCAGGACGCGGGTGCCCGGCGCCGGGGCGATGTGCCGGGCCAGCTCCTCGACCAGCGCCGCCGGATAGCGGGGCCGGGCCCTGTCGTAGAGCTCCGCGTCCTCGTCGAAGGTGTCGCGCAGTGCCGCCATGCCGGTTTCCGCCTCTCTCGCGCCCGCGCGCGGACGCCTTCCGTGCGCCGTGTGTCCGTCAGGAAAGATCCCCGTCAACTCCGTGCACGACCCTTGCCAAGCCAAGTTAGTACGTGTTCGGATTATCTCCGTCGGGCACCGCTCCCGACCCACATTCTTACTGGTCAGCCCCCATGTGAGGGGCCAATTCCGCCGTGCCCTCAACCACTTCGGAGGACCTCGTGTTCGATCTCTCGTCCGTCGACCTGCTCGACGCCTTCACCCGTGAACTCCAGCTCTGCAAGGTCCAGGAGGGCGAGCACGTCGTCGTCCTCGCGGAGCCCAACAGCCGCGGGGACTACGTCGCGGCGGCCTTCGGCGCGGCCAAGTCGCTCGGCGCCCGCGTCATCGCGGCGACCGTGCCCGGCGGCAGCCCCGCGCCGATGCCCAGCACCCACACGGGCGCGGGCCCCGGGCTCGCCTCGGTGCTCGACGACCGCGCCGCGCAGGACCTGCTGAAATCCGCCGACCTGGTCGTGGACCTCACCCAGGAGGGCTTCATCCACGCGCCCGTGCAGCAGGAGATCCTCAAGGCGGGGACGCGGATCATCTTCGTCTGCGACGCGCCCGACGTCCTCATCCGCAATCTGCCCGACGAGAACGACAAGCAGCTCGTGATCCGCGAGGCCGAGCTGCTGAAGAAGTCGCGGGTCATGCGCGTCACTTCGGCCGCCGGAACCGATCTGACGGTGCAGCTGGAGGGCTCGAAGCCCGAGTTCCAGACCGGCTTCGCCGACGACCCGGGCCGCTGGGACCACTGGCCCAGCACGATGGTGCTCTGCTGGCCCGAGATCTCCGACGGGCAGATCGTGCTCGCCGAGGGCGACATCCTGCTGCCCTTCAAGGAGTACGTGCACTCCCCCGCCACCCTGCACATCGCGGGCGGCCGTATCGACAAGGTCGAGGGCGGGGCCGAGGCGCGGATGCTGGAGACGTTCTTCGAGGACGCCGACGACCAGTGGGCCCGCTACCTCTCCCACATGGGCTGGGGCCTGATGCGCTCGGCCGACTGGTTCGCGACGGCCATGTACGGCAAGGGCGACCTGATGGGCATGGACGCGCGCGCCTTCGCGGGCAACTTCCTCTGGTCCACGGGCCCGCACCCGGTGCTCGGCCGCGAGTCGTACGCCCACCTCGACATCGCCATGCGCGGCTGCACCGTCTCGGTCGACGGCACCGAGGTCGTCTCCGGCGGCGAGCTGACCGACCGCTGAAGCGCCCGCCCCCCATTCCGCACTCGTCCTGAGGAGAGCCGCCTTGGCGCCCAGTCAGTCGTTCGAAGCCACCCTCGTCGGCGGAGGTCTCGGCGGGCTCACCGCCGCCCTCGCACTGCGGCAGCGGGGCGTCCGGGTCACCGTGCTGGAGCAGGCGGCGCAGCTGGGCGAGGTGGGCGCCGGGATCCAGACCGCGCCGAACGCCAGCAGGCTGCTGCTCGGCATGGGACTGCGCAGGCAGCTGGAGGCCATCCACACGGAGCCGCTCGACCAGGTGCGGCGCCGGTGGAAGGACGGCAGCGTCGTCGGGCTCACCCCGCTCGGTCAGCACTGCAAGGACACGTACGACGCCCCGTACTGGCACTACCACCGCGCCGATCTGCACCGCGTCCTCATGGAGGCGTGCACCGATCCCGGAGGGCACGGCCCCGCCGTCACGCTGCGCACCAGCAGCCGGGTGACGGAGCTGGACCGCGCCGACCCCGCGCGCCCGGTCGCGGTCACCGACGGCGGCGAGCGGTTCGCGGCCGACGTGCTGATAGGCGCCGACGGCATCCGCTCGAAGGTGCGGGACCTGATGGGCGCCGAGGACACCCTCGAATTCTCCGGGGAGATGTGCTTCCGCGCGCTGATCGACGGGGAGGCCATAGCCGCCGACCCGGCGACGCGCTGGCTGGTGGACCGCTTCCAGTCCACCATCTGGTACGGCCCCGACCGCCATCTGGTGCACTACATGATCCGGGGCGGTGAGTACCTCAACATCGTGGCCATCGTGCCCTGCACGGACGAGGTCGCCGAGAAGTGGACGGTGCCCTCCTCCTCGGCCGAGCTGGCGGCGGCGTACCCCGGCTGGGACGACCGTGTCCCGGCGATGCTCTCCAAGGCCAAGGACGACGACGTCTCCCTCTTCGCGCTCTACTACCGGCGGCGCGACCCCGTCTGGCAGGACGGCCGGGTGGCGCTGCTGGGCGACGCCTGCCACGCGATGCTGCCGTACCAGGCGCAGGGCGCCTCGCAGGCGATGGAGGACGCCGCCGTGCTCGCCGAGGAGCTGGGCGCGGTCACGGCCGACGGCATCGAGCAGGGGCTGCGCCGCTACGTCGACCGGCGGGCCAAGCACGCGGGGATGGTGCAGGACGCCTCGCTGCGCAACAAGGACTTCTACCACTACCCCGACGGGCCCGAGCAGCGGGAGCGGGACGCCAAGCTGAGGCGCGGCTTCAGCGGCGAGTCCGACGTCTCCTACGACTGGCTCTGGAGCGGCACGCCGCTGCGGGACCCCGACATGACCGCCTTCGCCTACCAGTTCCCCCGCTGACCCATCCGTCATCCGCACGTACCCCCGTCCCCCTTGGAGCGAGCGCGTGAAGACAGGCGATCAGATAGTGCAGGAACTCCCCTGGAGATGGGGAGTCCAAGGAAAGATCTTCGTCATCGGTGGCCTCGGCTACCTGTTCGACGCGTACGACATCGCGCTCAACGGCTTCCTGATGCCCCTGCTCGGCAAGGAGTTCGACCTCAGCCTCAGCGCCCGGGGCTTCGTCGCCACGGCGAACCTCGTGGGCATGGCGGTCGGCGCGATCGTCTGGGGCGCCATCGCGGACCGTATCGGCCGGAAGAAGGCGTTCAGCGCGACGCTGCTGATCTTCGCGCTCTTCTCCGTGCTCGGCGCCTTCTCCCCCAACTACGGGATCTTCCTGCTCTTCCGCTTCCTCGCGGGCGTCGGGCTGGGCGGCTGCATCCCCGTGGACTACGCGCTGGTGAGCGAGTTCTCGCCGAAGAAGTACCGGGGCCGGATCCTCACCGCGCTCGACCTGTGGTGGCCCATCGGCGTCACCCTGTGCGGGCTGGCCTCGACCGCGCTGATCCCCACGGACGGCAACTGGCGCTGGATGCTGGCCACGATGGTGCTGCCCGCGCTGCTGCTGTTCTGGGTGCGGCGCGGGGTGCCCGAGTCGCCGGTCTACCTGACGAAGACGGGCCGCGAGGCCGAGGCCCGCGAGGTCATCGACGACCTGGTGGCGCGTACGGGCGCGACGCCCGAGCCGTACGCGGTCCCCGAGCCCGTGCGGCGGGAGACGACGGGCGGAGTGCGCGCCGGGGTCGAGCAGTTCCGCCGCCTGTGGAGCCACAGCCCGCGCATCACCTCGGTGGCCTGGCTGCTGTTCATCACGATCATGCTCGTCTACTACGCGGCGCTCACCTGGATGCCCTCGATCCTCAAGGAGGAGGGCTACGGCGACACCGCGTCGTTCACCGGCACGACCCTGATGAGCGGCGTCGGCATCGCGGGCGTGTGCGTCTCGACCTGGCTGGTGGACGTGGTGGGCCGCAAGCGGCTCATCGGCTTCTCCGCACCCGTGGCGACGGCTGCGCTGGTCGTCTTCGCGCTGGTGCTGGAGGTCCAGACGGCGGCGCTCGTCATGATCGCCGTCTTCGGCTTCCTGATCCAGCTCACGATCCCGGCGCTGTACGCGTACGTCTCCGAGCTGTACCCCACGACGCTGCGCGCCAGCGGCTTCGGCTGGGCCTCGTCCGTCAGCCGGATCAGCACCGGCTTCGCGCCGATGCTGTTCGGCTCGCTGATGTGGCCGCTGCTGGGGCTGCCGCTGACGTTCGCCGTGCTCGGCGTGGTCGTGGTCGCGGCGGTGCTGTGGATGGCCGTGGCGGCGCCGGAGACCAAGGGGCTCGAACTGGACGCCGACGAGGTGACGGGGGCCCCGGGCCCGGACCTGGGCCCCGCCTCCCCGCGTGAGGAGGTGCCCGCTCCATGAAGCCCGCCCCCTTCACGTACCACCGCGCCCGCGATCTCGACGGCGCCACCCGGCTGCTGGCCGAACTGGCGGACGCCGGGGGCGAGCCGAAGGTCGTCGCGGGCGGCCAGAGCCTGGTCGCCATGATGAACTTCCGCCTCGCCCGCCCCGACCACCTGGTCGACATCACGGGGCTCGACGGGCTGCGCGGCATCCGTACGGACGTCGACGGCACCCTGCGGATCGGCGCCCTCGCCACGCACCACGAGGTCGAGACGGCGCCGGACCTCGGCCCCGGCTTCGCCGTCCTGCGCGACGCGATGCGCTGGGTGGGCCACCTGCCCATCCGTACGCGCGGCACCGTCGGCGGCAGCCTGGCGCACGCCGACGCGACCGCCGAGTGGTGCCTGCTGGCCCTGCTGCTGGACGCGGTGCTCGTGGTCCGGGGGCCCGGCGGCGTACGGCGGATCGACGCGCGGGACTTCTTCCACGGCTACTACACGACGGCGCTGGAGCCCGACGAGCTGTTGACCGAGGTCGTCTTCCCGCGCCCGGCGCCGCACGCCGCGCTCACCGAGTACGCGCAGCGGCACGGCGACTTCGCGACGGTCGCCGCCGCCGTCGACCTCGACGTGGCGCCCGACGGGCGCACGGTGCGCGGCGGCCGGGTCGCGCTGGGCGGCGTCGCGGCGCTGCCCGTGCGCGTCCCGGAGGCCGAACGGGTGCTCGCCGAGGGAGGGACCGGACCGGGCCTCTTCGAGGCCTGCGCGTCGGCGGCGGCGTCCGCGATCGACCCGCCCGGCGACGCCAACGGCGGCACGGAGTACCGGCGCGGCCTCACCCGCACCCTGGTGAGGCGCGCCTGCGAGGAGGCGAGGGCCCGATGAACCGAGACCAGCCTGAAGGGACCCTCGTCGGCGCCTCCGTCGGGCGGCGGGAGGATCCGCGGCTGCTGACCGGGCGCGGCCGGTTCACGGACGACATCCGGCTGCCCGGCATGCTGTACGCCGCGTTCGTGCGGGCCACCGTCGCGCACGCCACCGTCACCGCGCTCGACCTGTCGGCGGTGCGCGAGGTGCCGGGCGTGGTCGCGGCGTTCGACGCCGACGACCTCAAGCTCGGCGACATCACGGCGCGGCTCGGCCGCCCGGCCTCCGAGTTCGTGCCGACGAGCATGCCGGTGCTGGCCCACGACCGGGTGCGGTACGCGGGCGAGCCCCTCGCGGTGGTCGTGGCCCGCGACCCGTACGCCGCCGAGGACGGCATCGAGGCCGCGCGTGTCACGTACGAGGCGCGGACCGCCGTCACCTCCGACACCCAGGCCCTCGCCCCCGGCGCTCCGCTGGTGCACGACGAGGCAGCGGCCAACACCCTCGTGGACGTCTCGATGTTCGCGACCGAGGGCATCGACGAGGTCTTCGCGGGCGCCCACCAGGTCGTGCGCGTCGAGTCCCGCACCGGGCGGCAGAACGCACTGCCGCTGGAGACCCGGGGCGCCGTCGCCACCTGGGACGACCGCGAGCAGCAGCTCGTGCTGCACACCTCCACGCAGGTCCCGCACCAGGTCCGTACGGTCGCGGCCCGCTGCCTGGGGCTGGACGAGCGCGCGGTGCGCGTCATGGTCCCGGACATGGGCGGCGGCTTCGGCCTCAAGTGCGTGGTGGGCCGCGAGGAGATCGCGGTCGGCGCGGCGGCGCTGCGCATGGGCAGGCCCGTGAAGTGGACGGAGGACCGCAAGGACGCGCTGACCGCCTCGTTCCTGGCGCGCGAGCAGCACTACGACGTACGGGCCGCGTTCGACGCGGAGGGCAGGATCCTGGGCCTGGACACGGACCTCGTCTGTGACATGGGCGCGTACTCCTGCTATCCGTTCACGGCGGGCATCGAGCCGCTGATGGCCTCGGCGGAGATGCCGGGCGTCTACCGGGTGCCCGCCTACCGCGTACGGGCGCGCGCCGTCACCACCAACAAGGCGCCGACCGCGCCGTACCGGGGCGTGAGCCGCCCGCAGTACGTGATGGTGATGGAGCGGCTCTTCGAACGGGCCGCGCGCGAGCTGGACCTCGACCCGGTCGAGATCCGCCGCCGCAACCTGATCACGGAGTTCCCCTACACGGGCGTCAACAACGTGACGTACGACCCCGGTTCGTACCGCGAGTCGCTCGACCTGTGCGAGGCGACGCTCCGCGAGGAGGGCTGGTACGAGCGCCGCGACGAGGCGGCGGCCGAGGGCAGGTTCCTGGGCATCGGCTACTCCTGCTTCAGCGAGCGCACGGGGTACGGCTCGACGGCGTTCGCGCAGCGGAAGATGGAGGTCGTCCCCGGCTTCGACATCTCCGAGGTCCGGATGGACACCAGCGGCGCGCTGACCGTGACCACCGGCACCATGAGCCACGGCCAGAGCCACGAGACGACGATGGCGCAGATCGCCGCCGACGCGCTGGGCCTGGCCCTGGACAAGGTCCGCGTCCACCAGGGCGACACCGACCGGATCGTCTACGGCTGGGGCACCTTCGCCAGCCGCTCGATCGCGGTCGGCGGCAGCGCCGTACGGCTGGCGGCGGCCAAGCTCGGCGAGAAGCTGCGGCTGCTGGCCGCGCACCGCTGGGACGTACCGACCGAGGAGGTGTCGCTCGCGCACGGCGGGGTGCGGCACACGGACGGCGAGCGCTTCCTCAGCCACGAGGAGCTGGCCGACGTGGCGTACCTCAAGGCGCATCTGCTGCCCGAGGGCGTCGATCCCGGGCTGTCGGCGACCGCGTCGTTCGACGTCTTCAACGACGGCACGTTCTCCAACGCCACCCACGGCGTCGTCGTCGAACTCCACGAGGGCACGGGCCAGGTGGAGATCCTGCGCTACGTGTGCGTCGAGGACTGCGGCGTCGCCATCAACCCGCAGGTCGTCGAGGGGCAGTGCCGGGGCGGCATCGCGCAGGGCATCGCGGGCGCCCTCTTCGAGCAGATCACCTACGACGAGCAGGGCGAGCCCTCGGCCACCAGCTTCATGGACTACAAGGTGCCGACCGCGCTGGAGATCCCCGACATCGGCATCCAGCACCTGGAGACGCCCTGCGCGTTCACCGAGACCGGCGCCAAGGGCGCGGGCGAGGGCGGCACCATCGGCGCCCCGGCGGCCGTCCTGAACGCGGTCAACGACGCGCTGCGCCCGACCGGCGTCGAGCTGAACAGCACCCCCGTCACCCCGGAGACCGTCGCCCACGCGCTCACGACTCACCCCCTGGAGCACGCCTGATGCCGGAGATCAGCCACCAGCCGCCCGGCCAGCAACTGCTGGCCCTGTCCGTGAACGGGGAGCGCCACGAGGTGCTCACCGAACCGCGCCGCACCCTCGTGGACGTGCTCCGGCACGACCTCGGCCTCACCGGCACCCATGTGGGCTGCGAGCACGGCATCTGCGGCGCCTGCACGGTCCTGGTCGACGGCGCTCCCGCACGGGCGTGCCTGATGTTCGCCGCGCAGGCCGAGGACGCCGAGATCCGTACGGTCGAGGGGCTCGGCGGCGGGCCCGACGGGCGCGAACTGGGTGACCTCCAGCGCGCTTTCACCGAGCACCACGGCCTCCAGTGCGGCTTCTGCACCCCGGGGTTCCTGATGCTCGCCGAGGGCTATCTGGCCGAGCGCCCCGAGGCGTCCAAGGAGGAGATCCGCGAGGTGGTCGCTTCCAACCTGTGCCGGTGCACCGGCTACCAGACGATCGTCGAGGCGATCGACGACTGCGCGGCGCGCCGCAGGGCGGCCCGTGACGAGGAGGTTTCATGCGGCTCAGCAACGCCGTCCCGGTGAGCGCCCCGCCGGGGGAGGTCTTCGCCCTGGTCAACGACGTCGAACGCGTCGTCTCCTGCATGCCCGGCGCCGCGCTCGACGGCCGCGAGGGCGACGACGGCTGGCGCGGCCGCGTCAAGGTCAAGGTCGGCCCGATCACGGCGGCGTACGCCGGTACGGTCCGCTTCCTGGAGGTCGACGAGGCGGCCCGTACGCTGCGCGTCCAGGCCCGCGGCGCGGACACGCACGGCAGCGGCGACGCCGAGGCAGCCGTCCGGCTGGAGGTCGCCGAGGCGCCCGGCGGCTCCTCCGAACTGCGGCTGGAGACGGACCTCGTGATCCGGGGCAAGATCGCGCAGTTCGGCAAGGGCGCGGTGGCGACCGTCTCGGACAAGATCCTCCAGCAGTTCGCCCGCAACCTGGGCGCGCTGCTGACCGATCAGGAGACCCAGCACCCCGCGACGGCGCCGGCCGCCTCGACCCCGAGGCCCACGCCGTCGGCCCCGGCCCCCGCTCCGCTGGCCGCCGACGACGAGCTGGACGGCCTCGCGATGTTCGCCGGTCCGGCCCTCACCAAGTACGGCCCCGTCGTCGGCGCCTTCGCCTTCGGCCTGTTCGAGGGCTGGCTGCTGGCCCGTGCCTTCCCGAGGAGGAAGCGGTGACCGCCGACGTCCAGGAGACCTATGAACGCGCCGGGTTCGGCGCGCCCGTACGGCGCGGCAGCCGTCCCGCGCTCGTCGTCGTGGACCTGACGCGGGGCTTCACGGAGCCCTCGTTCCCCACGGGCGCCGACCTGACCTCCGTCGTGGACGCCACCTCGGAGCTGGTCGGGGCCGCACGCCCCGCCGGGGTCCCGGTGATCTGGACCGCGATCTCGTACACCCGGGCCGAGGCGGAGGGCACCTCGGTCACCTGGCTCGACAAGGCGAGGGGCATGCGCGCCCTGGTCGAGGGCAGCGAGGCGGTCGCCCTCGATCCGCGGCTGCCCCGCGCCCCCGGCGACCCGCTCGTCGTGAAGAAGGGCGCCTCCGCGTTCTTCGGCACCTCGCTCGCCGCCTCGCTGACGGCCCTCGGCGCCGACACGGTGCTGGTCTGCGGCGCCACGACCAGCGGCTGCGTGCGCGCGACCGCCGTCGACGCGGTCCAGTCGGGCTTCCCCGTGCTCGTTCCCCGTGCGTCGGTCGGCGACCGCGCCGACGGCCCGCACGACGCGGCGCTCTTCGACATCCAGGCCAAGTACGGCGACGTGGTCGAGCAGGACGACGCGCTCGCCTACCTCCGCTCCCTCTGACGCCCCCCCCGATCCCCGATCCCCGATCCCCCCGCCCCTCCAAGGAGCCCCCTGTTGTCCCTGCCCTCCCGCTTCCTCACCCCCGAGGCCGCCGCCGACCTCGCGGACGTCCCGGCGGTCAGCCGCTGGGTCTCCCACGGCTCCCCCGACGGGCCCCGCCTCCATGTCCTGGACTACGGCGGCGACGGCGTCCCCCTGCTGATCCTGCCCGGCATCACCAGCCCGGCCGTCACCATGGACTTCGTCGCCCGCGCGCTGACGGACCTCGTACGCCCGCTGGTGCTGGACGTACGCGGGCGCGGCCTCTCCGGCGACGGCGCCTCGTACGGGCTGGAGGCGTACGCCGGGGACACCGAGGCCGTCGTCGACGGGCTCGGGCTCGACCGGCCCCTGCTCCTCGGGCACTCGATGGGCGCCCGTATCGCCGCCGCGACGGCCGTACGGGGAAAGGCGCCCCTGCGCGGAGCCGTCCTCGTGGACCCGCCGATGAGCGGGCCGGGGCGCGGCCCGTACCCGACGACGCTCGACGCGTTCCTGGGCCAGCTCGCCGAGGCCCGGCGCGGCACGGACGCGGAGGAGGTCGGCCGCTCGTGGCCGCGCTGGCCGCACCGGGAGCGCGCGCTGCGCGCCCGCTGGCTGGCGAGCTGCGGCGAGGAGGCGATTCGGGGCACCCACCGCGGCTTCGAGGAGGAGGACTTCTTCGACTGGTGGCCGTCGGTGCCCGTGCCGGTGGAGCTGCTGTACGGCGCGGAGAGCCCCGTCGTCACGGCCGAGGGCGCCGACGAGGCGGCCCGTACGCTGCCGGACGCGCGGCTCACGCGGATCCCGGACGCCGGGCACATGGTCTTCTGGGACAACCCGGAAGGCGCCCTCGACCGGCTGCGCGCCGCGGTGCGCGGCCTGCTCGCCTGAGCCGTCAACTGCCGTGCTTAAGTGGGCCCATGGCTGACAAGACCACCCTCCACACGACGGCACCCGAAGCCCTCACAGCCGCCCCCGGCTACCAGGTCAGACGCCTCTACCAGGCGTATCTGGCCGCCTGGGTCCGCTCCGTCGACCCGACACTGACGGGCCCGCAGTTCGCCGTCCTCACCGCGGTGCACGCGGCGCCCGGCAGCGACCAGAGCTCGATGGCGTCCGCCGTGGCGCTGGACACCTCGACCATGGCGGACGTCGCCCGGCGGCTGGAGAAGCGCGGCCTCCTGGAGCGCCGCACCGCCGCCGCCGACGGCCGCCGCAAACTGCTCTACCTCACCGACCAGGGCGAGCAGGCCCTGCGCGAGGCCAACGGCCGCGCGCGGGACCTGGACGAGCGGCTGCTCGCCCCCTACCCGCCCGAACGCCGCGACGCGCTCCTGCGAGAGCTGACCGCCCTCGCCGACCACTGGGAGTCGCTGGGCGGGGACACCTGACCACCCACACCCACCGTTCCTCCGGAGGACCCGTGACCGCGCCCGTGACCGCGCCCGTGACCGTGACGGACCACCACATCGGCATGATCGTGCCCAGCTCGAACCTCACGATGGAGACCGAGCTGCCCCGCATGCTGCGCGCCCGCGAGGAGGCGCTGCCCGGGGACCGCTTCCTGTTCCACAGCAGCAGGATGCGGATGAAGCACGTGACGCCCGAGCAGCTGCGCGCGATGAACGCGCAGACCGACCGGGCCTCGCGCGAACTCGCCGACGCGCGGCCCGACGTGGTGGCCTCCGCCTGCCTCGTCGCGATCATGGCGCAGGGCCCCGGACACCACTGCGTCGCGGAGGAGGAGATCAGGACCGCGCTGCGCGACGAGGGCTCCGGGGCGCCCGTGGTCTCCAGCGCGGGCGCGCTGCTCGACGGCATCGCGGCGCTGGGCGCGCGGCGGGTCGCGGTCGTCACGCCGTACATGGAGGAGCTGACGAAGACGGTCGTCGCCTACATCGAGGACGCCGGGACCGAGGTGGTGGACGCGCTGAGCCTGGAGGTCCCCGACAACCTCGCCGTCGCCCGTCTCGACCCCGACGACCTGCGCACGCACTGGCGTCGCCTGGACGTGTCGGACGCCGACGCGATCGTGCTCTCGGCCTGCGTCCAGATGCCGTCGCTGTCGGCGGTCCAGCACGTCGAGGACGCCTCGGGCCTGCCGGTGCTCACGGCGGCGACCGCGACGACGCACCGCGTCCTCACCGAACTGGGCCTGCCCCCGGTGGTGCCGGGGGCAGGACGGCTGCTGGCGGGTGAGTGACGTGACGATTCAGCAGACGGGGAGGCCCGGCAGCGGCTTGTCGTTGTCGCCGCCCTTGATGTAGACGTCGCTGACGTACACGTTGACGTTCCCGCTGTCGTCGTCCGTGCGCGCCCACCAGACGTTCGTCCACTTCCCGTAGGTCTCGCGCTGGGGCTTCTTCACCTGGCAGAAGAAGTAGTTGGTGCCCGCGTTGAGCTTGCCCACGGGCTTGTGGCCGCCGTCGTACGAGGTGGCGCCGCGCCACACGTCGCAGTTGAACTTGCCGCCGCCGATGCCGTGGCAGACGGGCGCGGGCGCCGGTCCGCCGCCTCCGCCCCCGCCACCGCCGGAACCGCCGCCGGAGCCGCCCCCGTCGCCGCCGTCCCCCTTGCCCCCGCCGTCGCCCTTGCCGCCGGAGCCGTCGGCGTCGCCCTTGTCCCCGCCCTTGCCGCCGTCCTGCTCCCGCTCGCCGCCGGAGCCGCCGCCCGCGGCCGCTCCGGGCTTGCCGCTCGCGGAGGCGGAACGGCCCGGGTCCGGACGGGAGGTCTTCTTCTCCTTGCCCTCGCCCTTGTCCTTCTCGCCCTTGTCGATGCGCCCGTTCCGCGCGTCGTCGTCGCCGGGCGCCGCCTCGCCGCCCTCGCCGGGACTGCGCGCGTCGGAGGCGCGCGAGGAGCGCTCGTCGTCGCCGCTCTGGCTGACGAGCGCGTACGTGACGCCGCCCCCGGCCACCAGCACGGTCGCGACGGCGGCGGCCACGACCTTGAGCCGCTGCTTCCCCCGGGGCGTGGCAGGGGGCGCGGACGCGGGGGAAGAATGTGCGGGCGCCGGGACGGGCTCGGGCGTGGGTACGGGCGGCGGTCCGAAGCCGCCCTGCGGCTGGGCCGCCGCGTCGCGCGACGTCGGCGTGTACGGCGTCCAGGGCGCGCCCCCCGTGGCGGGCGGCGGCGGGAGCGCGGCGCCCGAGGCGACGGCCTTCAGCAGGGTCGTGGCGCGGACCGCGTCGGCGCGTGACGCCGGGTCCTTGTGCAGCAGTTCGGCCAGCGCGGGCGCCAGCGCCCCCGCGTTGCGCGGCTCGGGCAGCGGCTCGGTGACGATCGCCGCGAGCGTCGACCACGTGGACGTACGGCGGAACGGGGAGACGCCCTCCACCGCCGCGTACAGCGTCGCGCCCAGCGCCCATACGTCGGAGGGCGGGCCCGGCTCGGCGCCGCTGGCGCGCTCGGGCGCAAGGTAGTCGAGCGAGCCGACGAGTTCGCCGCTGCTGGTGAGGCGCGTGGACCTGCCGTCGTCGGGGTCCTCCATGGCGGCGATGCCGAAGTCGGTGAGGACGACCCGGCCGCCCGCTCCCCCGTCGGCCCGCCGGTCCAGCAGGATGTTGCCCGGCTTCACGTCGCGGTGCAGCACGCCGACGGCGTGCGCTGCGGCGAGCGCGTCGAGCACGGCGGCGCCGATCCGCGCGGCCTCCACCGGGTCGAGCGTGCCACGCTCGTCGAGGACGTCGGCCAGCGACGGTCCCTCGACGAGCTCCATCACGATGAGCGGGCGGCCCTCGTGCTGGGCGACGTCGTGCACGGCGATGACGCCGGAGTGCCGCACGC
Source organism: Streptomyces sp. NPDC048172 (assembly GCF_043202595.1). Taxonomy (NCBI): domain Bacteria; kingdom Bacillati; phylum Actinomycetota; class Actinomycetes; order Kitasatosporales; family Streptomycetaceae; genus Streptomyces; species Streptomyces sp. NPDC048172. The sequence continues at coordinate 661,999 of NZ_JBIDAT010000003.1, read as the reverse complement.
GCGCCGCGGCGCGGGCCTCGCGCTGCATCCGCGTGTGCAGCTCGGCGAGTTCGTACTCGCCCGCGTCGGTGTACGTCCGCAGTTCCTTGACGGCGACCTCGCGCCCGAGCACCTCGTCCACGGCGCGCCAGACCACGCCCATGCCGCCCCGGCCGAGCTGGGCGGCGACGCGGTAGCGCCCCGCCAGCAGCCTTCCCGCACCGTCCCGGCCACCGCCGTCCCGGCTCCCGCCGTCCGGCCCCGTATCCCCCGGATTCCGCACCGTTCCTCGTCCCCCTGTCGCGCTGTGGTCGGTCGATCACATGGTGACGGGGGACAGCCTACGGTCCTGATGCGGCTTATGAGACGGGAGCCCTGCGCCCCGCGAGCTCCTCCAGCCGGGCCCGCTCCAGCCCCGAGGCTTCGGTCACCTCGGCGGAGGAGAGGGCTCCGCAGTCCAGGCCGCGCAGCAGGTAGTCGCCGAGGGCGCGCGCGGTGGCGGGCTCGTCCAGCACGTCGCCGCCGGAGCGCCCGACGTAGGCGGCGAGCCGCTCGGCGGCGCGCGCCATGCCCTCGCGGTAGAAGGCGTACACGGCGGCGTAACGGGTCACGAGGTGACCCGGGTGCATGTCCCAGCCCTGGTAGTACGCGCGGCCCAACGCCCGCCGTACGAGGCGGTGGTGGAGCCGCCACGCGTCGTGGACGGCCTGCTCCCCGCCGACCGGCAGGACGTTGGTCGAGCCGTCGGACAGCCGTACGCCCGTGCCCGCGGCCGCGGCCTGCATGACGGCCTTGGCGTGGTCGGCGGCCGGGTGGTCGGGGGCCTGGTGCGCGGCGCTGACGCCGCAGGAGGCGCTGTAGTCGAAGGTTCCGTAGTGCAGCGAGGTGGCCCGTCCGTCGGCGGCGTCGATCATGAGGGCGACCGTGGCGCGCCCGTCGGGGCCGAGGATCGACTGGGTGGTCTCGATCTGGATCTCGAAGCCGAGACGGCCGTGTGCGAGTCCGTGGGCCTTCTCGAACTCCTCGCACAGCCGGGTCATCGCGGCGACCTGCTCGGCGTAAGTGACCTTGGGCAGGGTGAGCACGAGCCCGTCGGGCAGGCCGCCCGCCTCCATCAGGCCTGTGAGGAAGACGTCGAGGGTGCGGATGCCGCGCTCGCGCACGGCGGCCTCCATGCACTTCATGCGGATGCCCGCGTACGCGGGGCCGCCCTCCCCCTCGGCCCAGTCGGCGACGAGCCGGGCGGCGCGCGCCGCGTGGGCGTCCTCCTCGGCGTCCGCGCGGACCCCGTACCCGTCCTCGAAGTCGATCCTGAGGTCCTCGACCGGCTCGCGCTCCAGCTTGGCCCGTACGCGCGCGAGGACGGGCCCGGCGAGCGCCGCGTCGATCCCGAGGACACCGGCGAGCGCCTCCGCGTCGGGGGCGTGCGCGTCCAGCAGCGCGAGGGCCTGGTCGCCCCACTCGCGCGGGGTCCCGGCGGTGATCGCGTCGCCGGGGACGTAGACGGTGTGGACGGGCTGACGGGTGCCGGGGTCGCCGGGGAAGCGGCGCGCCAGCTCGGCGTCCACGCCGGCGAGCGAACCGGCGACGCCGTCCGCCACGGACTTCGCGAAGGTGGTGCTGACCGTCCCGCCGTGCGTCATCGACACTCCCACTCCTCAACATTTTGTTGAAACCGTGCCGCGAAGCTAATCCCCGCCTGACCTGGGCGTCAAGGGTCTGGGCACGCGAGCGGCCCCCGTACGCGGTGCGTACGGGGGCCGGTCACCAGCCAGGGAGCTGGTCAGCCCTTGCGGGTCTTGACCTCCTCGGTGAGCTGCGGGACGACCTCGAAGAGGTCGCCGACGATGCCGTAGTCGACCAGGTCGAAGATCGGGGCCTCGGCGTCCTTGTTGATGGCCACGATGGTCTTCGAGGTCTGCATGCCGGCCCGGTGCTGGATCGCGCCGGAGATGCCCGCGGCGATGTACAGCTGCGGGGAGACCGACTTGCCGGTCTGGCCGACCTGGTGGCTGTGCGGGTACCAGCCCGCGTCCACGGCGGCGCGCGAGGCGCCGACGGCCGCGCCGAGCGAGTCGGCGAGTGCCTCGATCACCGGGAAGTTCTCGGCGCCGTTGACGCCGCGGCCGCCGGAGACCACGATCGCGGCCTCGGTCAGCTCCGGACGCCCGGTCGACTCGCGCGCGGTGCGCGAGGTGACCTTGGTGCCGGTCGCCGCGTCGCCGAAGGTCACGGCGAGCTGCTCGACGGCGCCCGCGGCCGGGGCGGCCTCGGGGGCGGCCGAGTTGGGCTTCACGGTGATGACCGGGGTGCCCCTGGTGATGCGGGACTTGGTGGTGAACGCCGCCGCGAAGACGGACTGCGTCGCCACCGGACCCTCGTCACCGGCCTCCAGGTCGATCGCGTCGGTGATGATGCCCGAGCCGGTACGGACCGCGAGGCGGGCCGCGATCTCCTTGCCCTCGGCGGACGAGGGGACCAGCACGGCGGCCGGGGACACGGAGTCGTAGGCGGCCTGCAGCGCGTCGACCTTCGGGACGACGAGGTAGTCGCCGAACTCCGGCGCGTCGGCGGCCAGCACACGGGTCGCGCCGTACTCGCCGAGGACCTTGGCGGCCTCCTCGGCGCCCGGGCCGAGGTGCACCGCGACCGGCTCGCCGATGCCGCGCGCGAGGGTCAGCAGTTCGAGGGTGGGCTTGCGGACTGCGCCGTCCACGTGGTCGACGTAGACAAGGACTTCAGCCATGGTTCTTGTTTCTCCTGCCAGGAAAAGGGGTCGGTCGGTCGGGCGCTGCGGCTCAGATGAACTTCTGGCCCGCGAGGTACTCGGCGAGCTGCTTGCCGCCCTCGCCCTCGTCCTTGACGACGGTGCCCGCGGTGCGCGCCGGGCGCTCGTTCGCCTCGTCGACCTTGGTCCAGGCGCCCTCCAGGCCGACCTCCTCGGCCTCGATGTCGAGGTCGTCCAGGTCCAGCGACTCGACCGGCTTCTTCTTCGCGGCCATGATCCCCTTGAAGGAGGGGTAACGGGCCTCGCCCGACTGGTCGGTGACCGAGACGACCGCCGGGAGCGACGCCTCCAGCTGCTCGGTGGCCGCGTCGCCGTCGCGGCGGCCCTTCACGGTGCCGTCCTCGACGGAGACCTCCGACAGGAGCGTCACCTGCGGCACGCCGAGGCGCTCGGCGAGCATCGCGGGCAGCACGCCCATGGTGCCGTCGGTGGAGGCCATGCCGCAGACCACCAGGTCGTAACCGGTCTTCTCGACGGCCTTGGCGAGGACCAGCGAGGTGCCGAGCGCGTCGGTGCCGTGCAGGTCGTCGTCCTCCACGTGCACGGCCTTGTCGGCCCCCATCGAAAGCGCCTTGCGCAGCGCGTCCTTCGCGTCCTCGGGACCGACGGTCAGCACCGTGATCTCGGCGTCGTCGGCCTCGTCCGCGATCTGGAGCGCCTGCTCCACCGCGTACTCGTCCAGCTCGGAGAGCAGGCCGTCGACCGACTCGCGATCGGTGGTCAGGTCCTCCGCGAAGTGCCGGTCACCGGTGGCGTCAGGCACGTACTTCACACAGACAACGATCCTCAAGCTCACGCCGGCTCTCCTACTGCTTCGACTTACGGGTCCCGGTCCGGTGGACCGATGCTCCGTCCACAATATTACTCGTCAGTACACTCCGCACATTCCCCGTTCTCAAGACCAGCGAACTGTGACCTAGCCAACGGGGAGAGTGACGAGCCCAACTCCATCACGCGGGACCGTGCGAAGCGAGGGAATGCGAGCGGGATCTGGATCACGCCGAGGGGCCGGTCGAGGCGTCAACGGCCTCTCCCAGCGCGGCGATCACGTCCGCCCGGCGGGGCTGCCCGGAGGCGCGCCGGACGATCCGGCCGCGCGCGTCGAGCACGAACACGGTCGGCGTGCCCCGGATGTCCAGCGCGCGGACGAGGTCGAGGCGGTCCTCCGCGTCGATCTCGACGTGCGCGACGCCCTCGACCATCGCGGCGACCTCGCTCAGCGTGCGCCGGGTCGCCCGGCAGGGCTGGCAGAAGGCGCTGGAGAACTGCACGAGCGTGGCCCGCTCCCCCAGCGCTCCGCCGTCGATCCACTCCACCGCCGCCGCTTCCCCGTCCCGCACGTCCTCCATGGTTCCAGTCTGCCCCGGGCGCCCCAGCGGCTCCCCGGCGGCCTGCGTGCGCGTGACAAGGATCTCCCTCTTGACCCGTTCATGGGGTAGCCATGAACGGGGCCATAGGGAACGATCTGCGGAAGGCCGAAGTTACGCGTCCGTAAGTTTCACCAGTCCCGCCCCGAGACGAAGGGTCCCCCACGTGGCAGATCTCCTCTACCCGCCGGTGATCGGCGCGGCCCGGACCTGGTTCAAGGCGCTCGACCTCCGGTTCGACATCCAGGGCACGGAGCACGTGCCGAAGCACGGCGGCGCCGTGCTGGTCAGCAACCACATCAGCTACCTCGACTTCATCTTCAGCGGTCTCGCCGCCCGCCCGGCCAAGCGGCTGGTGCGCTTCATGGCGAAGGAGTCGGTCTTCCGGCACAAGGTGTCGGGGCCGCTGATGCGCGCGATGAAGCACATTCCGGTGGACCGCTCCCGCGGGGAGAACGCGTACGCGCACGCGCTGAAGGCCCTGCGCTCGGGCGAGATCATCGGCGTCTTCCCCGAGGCGACCATCTCCCGCTCCTTCACGCTCAAGGACTTCAAGTCGGGCGCGGCGCGCCTCGCGCAGGAGGCGCGGGTGCCGCTGGTCCCGGTGGCGCTCTGGGGCACCCAGCGGCTGTGGACCAAGGGACACAAGCGGGACTTCGGCCGCAACCACGTGCCGATCGGCATCCGCGTGGGCGAGCCCCTGCACCCGGGCGCCGACGAGTCGGCGGTGACGGTGACCGAGCGGCTGCGCGAGCGGGTGCAGGAGCTGCTGGAGGCGGCCCAGCGCGCGTACCCGGTGAGCCCCAAGGGCCCGGCGGACTCCTGGTGGATGCCCGCGCACCTGGGCGGAACGGCCCCGACGCCCGCCCAGGCGCAGGCCCTGTAGGGGTTCGCCGGTTCCGTCTCAGCCGAGCGTGAGCGTCGGCGCGTAGATGTCGATCCAGAGCGCCAGGTCGAGCGCGCGCTCCAGCCCGCGCCGCTCGGACTGGGCCCGGTGCGGCGCCCCGTCCTTGACCGCGCGCTCCAGCCACGCCCTGCTGACGAGGTCGAAGACCTGGTGGGAGGGCTTGGCCAGCAGATCCCGGACGCTCTCCTGAAGCGCCGCGTGGTAGCGCGGGTCCTGCGTGGAGGGGTACGGGCTCTTGACGCGCTCGTAGACGGAGCGCGGCAGGACGTCGGCGGTGGCCTCGCGCAGCAGGCTCTTCTCCCGCCCGTCGAAGGACTTGAGGGCCCAGGGCGCGTTGTAGACGTACTCGACGAGCCGGTGGTCGCAGAACGGGACGCGGACCTCCAGGCCGATGGCCATGCTCGCCCGGTCCTTGCGGTCGAGGAGGACGCGGACGAAGCGGGTGAGGTGCAGATGGCTGACGCGCCGCATCCGGAACTCCCCGTCGCTCTCGCCGTCGAGGCGCTCGATGCCGGAGACGGCCGAGGCGTAGCTGTCCGCGACGTAGCCGGGCAGGTCGAGGGCGCGTGAGAGGGGTTCGGTGAGGATGTCCCCGTCGTCGCCGAGCTGTTCGGCCATCCGTACGAGCCAGGGGAAGGTCCGGGCGCGGCACGCCTCGGGGTCGAAGAACTGCTTGTAGCCGCCGAAGACCTCGTCGGCCGACTCCCCGGAGAGCGCGACGGTCGAGTGCTCCCGTATCGCCTTGAAGAGCAGGTAGAGCGAGGCGTCCATGTCGCCGAACCCGGCGGGCAGGTCCCGTGCCCTGATCACCCGGGAGCGCACCTCGGGGTCGGCGAGCTGACCGGAGTCCAGGACGATGTCCTGGTGCTCGGTGCCGGAGTCGCGGGCCACGTCGTGGACGTAGGGCGTGTCGGGGGTGGCGCGGAGCGCGTCGGCGACGAAGTTCTCGGTCTGGCCGACGAAGTCCACCGCGAAGCTGCGCACGGTCTCGCCGCTCTCCGCGAGCTGCCGCGCGGCCAGCGCGGTCATGGCCGAGGAGTCCAGGCCGCCGGAGAGCAGGGTGCAGCGGGGCACGTCGGAGACGAGCTGGCGGCGCACGATGTCGTCCATGAGCGCCCGTACGTGCGCGATCGTCTCGTCCTTGCCGTCGGGGTGCGGCCGGGTCTCCAGCCGCCAGTAGACGTCCGTGCGGACGCCCCCGGGGCTCACGGTGACGACCGTGCCGGGCTCGACCTCGCGCATGCCCTCCCAGACGGCGTGGCCGGGCGTCTTCACGAAGGCCATCAGCTCGCGCAGCCCGTCGAGGGTGACCTCGCGGCGGGCGTGCGGGTTGGCGAGGATCGCCTTGGGCTCGGAGCCGAAGAGGACGCCGTCGGGCGTCTCGGCGTAGCAGAGGGGTTTGATGCCCATCCGGTCGCGGACCATGACGAGCCGCCGGGTGCGCCCGTCCCAGACGGCGAACGCGTACATCCCGTTGAGCCGCTCCGCGAGGGCCGTGCCCCACTCCAGGTAGGCGTGGAGTACGACCTCGGTGTCGGAGTCGGTGGTGAACCGGTGGCCGCGCGCGGCGAGTTCACGGCGCAGCTCGGTGTAGTTGTAGGTCTCCCCCGAGTAGACGAGCGCCACAGGGCCCCCGTCGGTCCGGACGGTCATGGGCTGCGTGCCGCCCGGCAGGTCGATGATCGCCAGCCTGCGGTGCCCCAGCGCGGCGGGCCCGGAGATCCAGGTACCGGAGTCGTCGGGTCCGCGGCAGGACATGGTCGCGGTCATCGCGTCGACGGTCGCCCGCTCCGCCACCAGGTCGCGCGCGTAGGAGACCCACCCGGTGATTCCGCACATGTCACCCTCCGGAGTTACGTGTATGTGCCATCTATGCATTGGCCATCTTTCTCACGGAACCCCGGGAGCAAACACCGGCGGCCGCGCAGCCGTACGGATCAGGCCACGTCAGCGACGCCGGCCCTACAGCGCGGTGTCCAGAAGCCGCCACAGCTGAGCCCTGTCCGTGGCCCCCTGGAGGGCCCGCAGGACGACGGGATGCGGCTCCGCGTAGAGCACCGGGTAGTCGCACTCGCCCTTCTCGGCGCGTACGGGCCAGGCGAGCTGCTCGCGGTCGAGGCGGAACTGGGCATTCACACCTGGCTTGTTGCCGCGGGGGTCCTGGCGGATCCAGCGGCCACCCGGGAGCCTCAGCGCGATCAGCCCGTGCAGCACGTCGAGCTTCTGGTAGCAGAACCCGGAAGGCACGCCCTCGGCGCGCAGCAGCGCCACGAGCGCGTGGGCCTTCGCGTGGCAGATCCCGGTCCCCTGCTCCAGCACGTCGGAGGCGCGCCAGGTGATACGGGGGTCGTCCGCGTCGGCGGAGTGCGTGACGGTGTCGCGCACGAGCTCGAAGGCGGCGCGCGCGTACGCGGTGAGGTCGTCGGCCCCGGCACTCAGCCGCGCCGCGGTCTCCCGTACGAGCGGGTGGGCGTGGTCGACAGCGGCGTCGGCGACGAGGTAGGCGGACTCGTCCGCGGTGACAGGTGTGAGCTGCATGCCGGGAGCGTACGGAGCCCCGGGCCGTAGTTCAATATATTTACTCTGCAGTGCATAATCATGCATCTTGTGGGTGACGGAAGCCGGTCGCGCACGCCTCTGGGAACCTCCGCCTCCCGTCGCTACCCTCCGCCGCATGATTCCGACGGTTGTCTGGGGTACCGGGAATGTCGGGCGCGCAGCCCTCCGTGCGGTCGAGGCGGATCCGGGGCTGAGCCTCGCGGCCGTCCTCGTCCACGACGCCGGGAAGGTGGGCGCCGACGCGGGGCGCCTCGCCGGGCTCGGCCGCGATCTGGGGGTGGCCGCCACCGACGACGTGGACGCGACACTGGCGGCCCGGCCACGCGCCGTGGTGTACGCCGCCTCCGGCGACCTGCGCCCCGCCGAGGCGCTCGCCGACATCGTCAGGGTGCTGCGCACCGGGGCCGTGGTCGTCACGCCCTCGCTGCACACGCTCTACGACCCGCACAGCGCCCCCTCCGAGCTGCGGGACCCGGTGCTGGCGGCGATCGCCGAGGGCGGCGGCTCGCTCTTCGTCTCCGGCGTCGACCCGGGCTGGGCCAACGACGTGCTGCCGCTGCTGCTCAGCGGTCTCGGCACGACGGTGGACGCGATCCGCTGCCAGGAGATCTTCGACTACTCCACCTACGACCAGCCCGAGGCCGTCCGCGACCTGGTCGGCATGGGCCACCCCATGGAGTACGCGCCGCCGATGCTCGCGGCGACCGTCCCGACGACGCTGTGGGGCGGGCAGGTGCGGCTGATGGCGCGGGCCCTCGGGGCCGAGCTCGACGGGCTCCGCGAGACCTCGGACCGGCGCCCGCTGGAGTCGACGGTCACCACCCGTTCCATGGGCACGTTCGAGGCGGGCACCCAGGGCGCCGTGCGCTTCGAGGTGCAGGGGATCGTCGGGGGCGAGCCGCTCCTCGTGGTCGAGCACATCACCCGTATCCACCCGTCCTGCGCCCGCGACTGGCCGCTGCCGCCCGACGGCGGGGACGGCGCGCACCGGGTGATCGTCGAGGGCCGTCCCCGGATCGAGGTCACGGTGGAGGCCACGGACGAGGGCGGCAACCGCTCCGCCGGGGGCAACGCCACGGCGGTGGGCCGCCTGGTGGGTGCCATCGGCTGGCTCGCGGAGGCGGAACCCGGGCTGTACGACGCGCTCGACGTCCCGGTGCGCCCGGCCGTCGGCAAGCTGGGGAGGAAGCAGTCGTGATCGTCGACGTCCCCGAGGGAAAGGACCCCATCGCGTACGTGTGGGGCGAGATGGTCCCCGGCATCGGCCCGGCCGCCTCGCACTTCTCGCTGGCGGTGTACGAGCACACGACGCTCGGGCTCCGCGAGTTCGAGGCCGCGCGGCTGCGGATCGCCCAGCTCAACGGGTGCGCGTTCTGCCTGGACTGGCGCACGGAACGCGACGGCGTGAAGGTCGAGGAGGGCTTCGCCGAGGCCGTGGCCGCCTGGCGCACGGCCCCGGACTTCGAGGTACGCACCCGGCTGGCGGCCGAGTACGCGGAGCGGTACGCCGTGGACCACCACGGCCTCGACGAGGAGTTCTGGGCCCGGATGACCGCGCACTACAGCCAGGCGGAGATCGTGGAGCTGAGCATGAGCATCGGCTCCTGGCTGGCGTTCGGCAGGCTCAACCACGTGCTGGGCCTGGACACCGCCTGCGCGCTGCCCGGCCGCTGACACTCACAGATCGGTGGCGACGATTTTCTCGATGTTGCGCTCGGCGAGCGCCGTGATGGTGACGAAGGGATTGACGGTCGTGTTCCCCGGGATCAGCGAGCCGTCGATGGCGTACAGCCCGCTGTAGCCGCGCAGGCGGCCCCAGTTGTCCGTCGCCCTGTCCAGCACGGCGCCGCCCAGCGGGTGGTAGGTGAGGTGGTCGCCCCAGATCTTGTAGGTGCCGAAGAGGTCGGTGCGGTAGATCGTCCCCTCCTTCTTGTTGATCTTGTCGAAGATGGACTTCGCCATGTCGACGGACTGCTGCTTCCAGGCCCGCTGCCAGCTCAGCTCGACGCGCTCCGCCGCCGCGTTCCAGCTGAACTCGGCGCGGTGCGGGGTGTCGGTGATGGACAGGTAGAACGAGGCGTACGTCTCGATCCCCGTGGGCAGCGGCGCCACCTCGGCGAACGCGCCGCCCGCGTCCCAGTTGTCGATGCCGAGCGTGGGCATCGACGCCTGGAGGCTGCCCGTCGGGTCCCACAGGTGGTTGGCGCGGCCGCACATGACGTTCCCGTTGTCGCCCCAGCCCTTGCCGACCTCGGCGCTCAGCGCGGGGAGCGCGCCGGTCGCCCGGAGCTTCGTCAGCAGCTTGCTGGTGCCGACGCTGCCCGCGGCGAAGAACACCCGTTGCGCCGTCACGGTCTTGGTCGCCACGCGCTGCCCCGCGGTGTCGAGCTGCTCGATGACGACGGTGTAGCCGCCGCCGGAGGCCGGGGTGACGGAGGTGACCTTGTGCAGCGGCGAGACGGTGACCCGGCCCGTCGCCCTGGCGCGCGCGAGATAGGTCTTCTGGAGCGACCTCTTGCCGTGGTTGTTGCCGTAGAGGATCTCGCCGTCCAGGGCCGACCTGGGGACGCTCCCGGCCTCCTCCTGCCTCATATACGCGAAGTCGTAGACGTTCGGCACGAGGAGGTACGGGAAGCCGGAGCGCTCGGCGTGCTTGCGGCCCACCCGGGCGTACTTGTAGCAGTCCGCCGACTCCCACCAGGCCGTGTCGACCTCGTTGACCTCCAGCCCGGCGCGGGCGCGCGGGTAGTAGCGGTCGTACATCTCCCCCGCGTCGACCGTCGGCAGGATCGCGCCCAGCCGCTCGCGCCGCGGGGTCACCGCCATCCCGCCGTTGACCAGCGAGCCGCCCCCGACGCCCCGGCCCTGGTAGACGATGATGCCGCTGAACTCCTCGGCGTCCAGGATCCCGGTGTAGCGGGGGATGTTCTTGTCGAGCGGGAAGCCGAGGAAGTTGCTCAGCGGCTGCTTGGTTCTGGTTCTCAGCCAGTAGGAACGTCTGTCGGGGCGCGTGGTGTTGGCGAAGATCTTGCCGTCCGCGTCCGGGGTGTCCCAGGCCATGCCCATCTCGGCCATGTGCACCTCGACGCCCGCCTCCGCGAGCCGCAGCGCGGCCACAGAGCCGCCGTAGCCGGTGCCGATCACCAGGGCCTGCAGCTGCGCGCCCGACTCGACCGGCCCGGCGGCCGACGCGGCGCCCGCCCGGACGGCGACGCCTGTCCCGGCGAGCGCCGCCGCCCCCAGAAGGGAACCGGTTCCAGCGACGAACGCGCGCCGCGAGATACCCGTAAAGCCCTTGTCGCACTGCGTCTTGTGACCCATGTCCGCATTCCTCCCACGGGGCGAATGAGGACATGTTCTACTGCGACTCGCGCGACAAGTCACGAGATACGCAGACGTAGGCGAGGTACGGCTAGCGGGCCATCTCCTCGCGGAGCGCCGCGACGAAACCGTCCACGTCCTGCTCGGTCGTGTCGAACGAGCACATCCAGCGGACGTCGCCCGCCGCCTCGTCCCAGAAGTAGAAGCGGTACCGCTTCTGGAGGCGCTCGCTGACGTCGTGCGGCAGGCGCGCGAAGACCGCGTTGGCCTCGACCGGGTGGAGGATCTCCACGCCGTCGACCGTCTTGACGCCCTCCGCGAGGCGCTGCGCCATCGCGTTGGCGTGCCGCGCGTTGCGCAGCCACAGGTCGCCGGAGAGCAGCGCGTCGAACTGGGCCGAGACGAACCGCATCTTGGAGGTGAGCTGCATCGACAGCTTCCGCAGATGCTTCATCGCGCCGACCGCGTCCGGGTTCAGCACGACGACGGCCTCGCCGAACATCATCCCGTTCTTGGTGCCGCCCAGGGAGAGGATGTCCACGCCCGCCGCGTTGGTGAACGTCCGCATGGGGACGTCCAGCGCTGCGGCGGCGTTGGCGATACGGGCGCCGTCGAGGTGGACCTTCATGCCCCGCTCGTGGGCGTGGTCGACGATCGCGCGTATCTCCTCGACCGTGTACAGCGTGCCGAGTTCGGTGTTCTGGGCGAGCGAGACGACCTGCGGCATGGCCCGGTGCTCGTCGTCCCAGCCGAACGCCTCGCGGTCGATCAGCTCCGGCGTGAGCTTGCCGTCCTCGGTGGGCACGGTGAGCAGCTTCAGGCCGCCCACGCGCTCCGGGGCCCCGCACTCGTCGACGTGGATGTGCGCGGTGTCGGCGCAGATGACGGCGCCCCAGCGGTCGGTGAGGGCCTGGAGCGCGACGACGTTCGCCCCCGTGCCGTTGAAGACCGGGTACGCCTCGGCCCGCGGCCCGAAGTGGCCGCGCACGACGCGCTGGAGGTGGTCGGTGTACTCGTCCGCGCCGTAGGCGGACTGGTGGCCCCCGTTGGCGAGGGCGAGCGCCGCCAGGATCTCCGGGTGCACGCCCGCGTAGTTGTCGCTGGCGAAGCCGCGGACCTCCGGGTCGTGGCGGCGCTTGGCGTCCGTCTTCGGGGCCTTGGGGTCGGTCAGGATCGGCAGATCCTTCATGGACGGGGCGTCAGCCACAGGCGGGTTCCGTTCAGCTCTTCGGCGGGCTTGGTCCAGGTCGTGGCGATGGCCTCGGCCAGGTCCTTGACGTCCGTGAACCCGGCGAACTTCGCGTTCGGCCGGTCCTGCCTCATCTGGTCGTGCACCAACGCCTTGACCACCAGGATGACAGCAGCGGCGGCAGGCCCGTCCTCGCCCCCCGCCTTGCGGAAGGCGTCGCCCAGCGCCAGCGTCCACGCCTCGGCGGCGGCCTTCGACGCGGCGTACGCCGCGTTCCCCGCCGTGGGCTTGGAGGCGCCCGCGGCGCTCACGAGGACGAAGCGCCCCTTGCCGCTGCGCTCCAGCGGGGCCTCGAAGGCGAGCGAGGTGTGCTGGAGGGTGCGCAGCAGCAGATTGTGCAGGGTGTCCCAGTCGGCGAGGTCGGTCTCGGCGAAGGACGCCGAGCCGCGCCAGCCGCCCACGAGGTGGACGAGCCCGTCGATGCGGCCGAACTCCTTCTCGGTCCTGGTCGCCCACTCCCGGGTCGCGTCCAGGCTGAGGAGGTCGACGGTGTCGCCCGTGACGGTCGCGCCGCCGTGCGCGAACCGGGCGGCGTCCACGGCCTTCGCGAGGCGCTCGGCGTCCGCGTCGGCGGCCACAACCGTGGCGCCCTCCTCGGCGAGACGCAGCAGCGTGGCCTGCCCGGCGGGGCCCGCGGCGCCCGCGACGGCGATGACGGAACCCTCCAGCCGCCCCTTGCCGTTCCCCTCGTAACCCTTCGCGGTCGTCTCTGTCGCGTCCGTCATCCTCGTCGCCTCCTCGCTCCTGGCACTGCGCTGTCGCTCAAGCCGCCCGTCCCCCGCTCACGCCGCCGCGGCGGCCGGGGTCCGTGCGGTGATCCCCTCGGTCGATGCGATCACACGCCGCAGCTTCTTGGCGAGTGCCTCATAGAACATGCTGAGCGGAAACTCGTCCGGGAGCACCTCGTCCACGAGCTTGCGGGGCGGCAGGCTGAGGTCGAGCGCGTCCGGGCCCTTGGCCCAGGTCGAGCCCGGGTGCGGGGCGAGATAGCCCGAGACCAGCTCGTACGCCTTGAACCAGTGGACGAGCTTGGGGCGGTCGATGCCGGCCCGGTACAGCTCCTCGATCTCCTCGCGCAGCCGTACGGTCACCTCGCGCGCGCGGTCCCAGTCGATGCTGAGCCGGTTGTCGGTCCAGCGCAGCGCGTCGTGCTGGTGGAGGTAGGCGAAGAGCAACTGGCCGCCCAGGCCGTCGTAGTTGCGCTTGCGCTCGCCGGTGACGGGGAAGCGGAAGAGGCGCTCCAGGATCACCGCGAACTGCACGTCCCGACCCTGCGCGTAGCCGTCGGCCTCCAGCTTCACGGCCTCGTGGAAGGCGGTGAGGTCGCAGCGCAGCTCCTCCAGCCCGTACATCCAGAACGGCTGGCGCTGCTTGATCATGAAGGGGTCGAAGGGCAGGTCGCCGTGGCTGTGGGTGCGGTCGTGGACCATGTCCCAGAGCACGAAGGTCTGCTGGCAGCGCTCCTGGTCGGCGAGGAGGACGCGCGCCTCCTCGGGCAGTTCGAGCTTGGTCACGTCGCAGGCCGCCTCGACGACGCGGCGGAAGCGGGCCGCCTCGCGGTCACAGAAGATGCCGCCCCAGGTGAAGCGCTCGGGGGCCTCGCGCACGGCGATGGTCTCGGGGAAGAGCACCGCGGAGTGCGTGTCGTACCCGCTGGTGAAGTCCTCGAAGGTGATGCCGCAGAAGAGCGGGTTGTCGTAACGCGTGCGCTCCAGCTCGGCCAGCCAGTCGGGCCAGACCATGCGGAGGACGAGGGCCTCCAGGTTCCGGTCCGGGTTGCCGTTCTGGGTGTACATCGGGAAGACGACGAGGTGCTGGAGCCCGTCCTCGCGGTGCTGCGCGGGGTGGAAGGCCAGCAGGGAGTCCAGGAAGTCCGGGACGCCGAAGCCCCCGTCCGCCCAGCGGCCCAGGTCGGCGACGAGCGCGCGGTGGTACGCCTCGTCGTGCGGCAGCAGCGGCGCGAGCTCCTCGACCGCACCGGTGATCGTCCCGATCAGCTCGCGCACGGCCTGGGGCGCGGGCGCCTCCTCGGCCTCGAAGTCGATCGAGCCGTCCTTGGACTGCCAGGGCCGGACGGCCTCGACAGCGTCCTTCAGCACGGTCCAGGCGGGGTGGTCGACCACGCGCTCGGACGGCAGAACGCCGCCACCGGAAGTCGATGGCGAAAGAATTTCCGTCATGATGACCCCTCCACAGAAGAAACTCGCGTTAAGGAACCGTATCCGTGTGGGGCATCCCCGCTCAAGGGGAAGTGACAGGAGATTATGCGGTGAGACCGGGGTCACCACCGCCGATCTTCCTGCCCGGGACTGTCTCCACGATAGCTCTGCCCAAACCCCCCATGGCCTCCGCGGCCTCCGGCAGCAGGTCCCCGAAGGCCAGGAAGCCGTGGAACATCGCCGGGTGGTGCGCCTCCGTCACGGGGGTCCCCGCGCTCCTCAGCCGTTCCGCGTACGCCCGCCCCTCGTCGCACAGGGGGTCGCACCCCGCCGTGACGACGTGGGCGGGCGGCATCCCCGTCAGATCGGCCCGTACGGGCGCCGCGTAGGGGTGGTCGCGGTCCCCGTCCGGACCGAAGTACTGCTCGGCGAACCAGCGCATGGCCCGCCGGGTGAGGTAGTAGCCCTCCGCGTTGCGGCGGTACGAATCGGTCACCGCGCGGGAATCGGTCACCGGGTAGACCAGCACCTGGAGCGCGATCCGGGGCCCGCCGAGATCGCGGGCCATGAGCGCGGCGGCAGCGGCCAGGTTCCCGCCCGAGCTGTCGCCCGCGACGACGAGCGCCCCGGGGGCCCCGCCCAGGGCGCCGAGGCGCGCGGCGGCCCAGCGCACCGCGGCGTACGCGTCGCGCACGGGCTCGGGGAAGCGCGCCTCGGGCGCGAGCCGGTGGGCGACGGAGACGACCACGGCACCGGACGTACGGCACAGGGTGCGGACCGTACGGTCGTGGCTGTCGAGGCCGCAGAGCACCCAGCCGCCGCCGTGGAGGTAGACGACAGTGGGACGGGGCCCCTCGTCGTCCCCGTACGGGCGGTAGATCCGCACGGGGAGCGGCGGGGCGCCCTCCGGGCCGGGGATCGTGCGGTCGAGCGTCTCGCGCACCGGGGGCGGCGGTCCGGCGCTGGCGGGAGCGGCGTCCAGGATCCGGCGGGCCTCGGCGGCGTCGGTGACAGTGCCGCCGACGTCCGGGAAGGCGGCGCTCAGGGCGTGCACGAGGGGGCGCGCGGCGGGCGCGAGCCGGTCGGCGCTCACCGGGCGTCCTCCGCGCCCGCACGGAAGTGCGGGATGACCTTCTCGCCCCACTGCCGGATGGTCTCCAGGCACGCCTCCTGGGGGACGGTGCCCATCTGGACGAGGCACATGATCTCGTCGGCCCCGGCCGCGCGCAGCCGCTCCACGTACGCGATCGCGTCCTCGGCGCCGCCGTAGGCGTGGTCGGCGTGGAAGGTGGCGGTGGAGCTGGGGCGGACGGGGATGCTCTGCTCGTGGAGCGTGGCGGCGACCTGCTCGGCGGCCCGGCGCATCTCGGCCGCCTCGGCCTCCCCGTCGGCGCCCTCCACCACGGCCTCGTCGGGCACGCCCCCGCCGCCGTACCAGTGGCTGATGGCCTGCGCGAAGAACCGCTGGCCCCGGATGCCGACGGCGCGGGCGCGCTCGGCGTCGTCGAGGACGATCGTGGGGCAGAGCACGGAGAAGTGGTCGTTGACCTCCGTGGAGACGAGGCGGGAGCCGTCGCGTGCCGCGCGGGCCGCGTCGTAGGCGGCGCGCATCTCGCGGACGGAATCGGGCCCGGCGAAGCCCATCACGAGGGCGCCGACGCCGAGTTCGGCGGCCTGGGCGAGGGTCTCGGCGCGGCTGCAGGCGAGGAAGAGCGGCGGGTGCGGGGCCTGCGCGGGGCGGGGCAGGATCGGGTGCGGCCCGATGTCGAGCAGCTCGCCGTGGTGCTCCAGCTCGTCCTTCTGCCAGGCGGCGCCGATGATCCGCAGCGCCTCCTCGACCTCCTGCGTGGTGCGCTCCTTGTCCACCCCGCACAGCGAGGTCTCCTGGAGCGTGCCGCCGCGCCCCGCGCCGAGGTCGAGCCGTCCGCCGGAGAGCAGGTCGAGCGTGGCGGCGCGCTCGGCGACCCGTACGGGGTGGTTGAAGTTGAAGGGCATACACACGACGCCGTGCCCGACGCGGATGGTGCTGGTCCTGGCCGCGACCCAGGTCAGGAAGATCTCCGGCGCGCTCATGTGCGCGTACCACTTGAGCGCGTGGTGCTCGACGGCCCAGATCCGGTCGAAGCCCATGCGCTCGGCGAGCACCGCCTGTTCGACGCTGTCCCGGAAGAGCTGGTGCTCGCGCGCGACGGTGGGGTCCGCGAGCTGGGCCTCGAAGATGAGCGAGAACTTCATGTCTGCCGTCCTCCCGGTGCCGACTAGCTGACTATGCCTATTCGAAATATGACTAGTAGTCAGAGATGGAGAAGGCAAGAGACGTACCGTCGGCCGTTACCCTGTGCGGTGCCTCCCGGCCGTCAGGCGGCCGGACGGCCGGACCGTCACCGCAGGAAAGCGAGAGCGCACCGTGCCACTGCTCACCGTCGGACACCGCGGCGTCATGGGCGTCGAGCCCGAGAACACCCTCCGCTCCTTCGCCCGCGCCGAACGCGAGGGGCTCGACGTCATCGAGCTCGACCTGCACCTCAGCAAGGACGGCGAGCTGGTGGTGATGCACGACGCCGACGTCGCGCGGACGACCGACGGCACCGGGCCGATCGGCGAGTTCACCCTCGCCGAGCTGCGCGAGCTGGACGCGGGCGGGGGCGAGCGGATCCCCGTCTTCGAGGAGGTCGTGGACGCGGTGGCCAAGCCGCTCCAGGCGGAGATCAAGGACCGCGCGGCGGCGCGCGTGCTGGCCGGGGTGATCGAGAAGCGCGGCCTCCACGACCGCGTCACCGTGATCTCCTTCCACGTCGAGGCGCTGCGCGAGACCCGCTCCCTGCTGCCCGGCATCCCGCTGGTGCTGGTGGCGGGGAAGTCCTCGCCGACCGCGCCGGAGCGGGCCCGGGACCTGGGCGCGGGCATGGTCTCGCTGGAGCTGTGCCACATCGACGAGGACATCGTCGCCCGCTGCCACGATGCCGGGATCAAGGTCATCAGCTGGACGGTCAACACCGACGAGGACCTCGCCCGCGTCCGCGAGCTGAACCTCGACGGTGTCGTGACCGACATGCCCAGCGTCTGCCGGGCGGTCAGCTCAGCGGCTTGACCAGCAGCTCGAAGGCCAGGTCGGCGCGCTGCGGGATGCCGAAGCGCTCGTCGCCGTACGGGAAGGGGCTGAGCTTTCCCGTACGGGCGTAGCCCCGGCGCACGTACCAGGCGATCAGGTCCTCGCGCTGCTTGATGACCTGCATCTGCATCTCGGTGGCGCCCCACTGCTCGCGCGCCGTGCGCTCGGCCTCCTCCAGCACCGCGCGCCCCAGCCCGCCGCCCTGGAGCCCGGGGCGGACGGCGAACATGCCGAAGTACGCGTGCGCGCCCTTGTGCTCCAGCTGGCAGCAGGCGACGATCCCGCCCTCGCGCTCGACCACGAGCATCAGGCTCTTGGGGTCCCTGACCACGGTGGCCACCCCCTCGGGGTCGGTCCGCTGCCCCTCCAGGAGATCGGCCTCGGTGGTCCAGCCCGCGCGGCTGGAGTCGCCCCGGTACGCCGACTCGACCAGCTCCGTGAGGGCGGGGATGTCGTCCTCGACGGCCGTCCGGAAGGCGAGGCGGGTGCCGTGCGGGGCGTGCTCGTCCTGCCCGTCGTGCTCGTTCTGCTTGTCCTGCGGGTGCTCCCGCGTGGTGTCGGTCATGTTCCCGGAGCCTAACGCCGACGTCCCGCACTACAGTCCTGAGCATGGTGCACGTACTGAGCAGCCGGACACTGCTGCGGCCCACCGACCCCGAGCGGACCCGCGCCTTCTACGGGGAGGCGCTCGGCCTCGACATCGCCCGCGAGTTCGGCACGGGGCCCGAGCGCGGGACCGTCTACTTCCTGGGCGGCGGCTTCCTGGAGGTCTCGGGCCGCTCCGAGGAGCCCCCGGCCCCCGGACTCCAGCTCTGGCTCCAGGTCGCCGACGCCGGGGCGGCGCACGCGGAGCTGGCGGCGGCCGGGGTCACGGTGCTGCGCCCGCCGGTGAAGGAGCCGTGGGGCCTGGTCGAGATGTGGATCGCCGACCCGGACGGGGTGCGCATCTGCGTCGTACAGGTCCCCGACGACCACCCCCTGCGCTACCGGCCCGGAATCTGAGCCACCGCCCGGCGGCGCGGTGCTCCCCCGCCGCTCCCGTGCGCTCCCGTATGCGCGCGTCGACGGGGGCACCCTTCCCGTGGGACGAGCGGGGAGGTGGGCGATGCACGGCCCTGCCACGGTCGGCTGGCTGCTCGTGGCGCTGTGCGCGGCGACGGGTGCCTGCTGCGCGCTGCGGGCGAGAGGCTCGACGGGCACGCGGCGGGAAGAGGCCGTCAGCGAGGCCCTGATGTGCCTCGGCATGACAGTGATGGCGCTGCCCGACTCCCCGTTCTGGTCCCCGTACTCCCCCGTCCCCCTCGCGCTGTACGTGACGGTCTTCGGCGCGGTGACGGCATGGGAAGTGCGCCTCCTGCTCGCGCACCGCGGCGGCGAGGGGGCGCACGCCGCCCATCTGCACCACGCCGTGGGCGCGTTGGCGATGCTCTACATGGCGGCCGCGATGGCCGCCTCCCCAGGACACGCGCACGGGGGCGCGCACGCCGGGGGCACGGCCACCGGCGCCGCGGGGGCCGCGGGGCTTCCGCTGCTGACTGGCGCACTGCTGGCGTACTTCGCGTTCTACGTGCTGCGCTCCGGCGCGCGACTGATGCCTGCGGGCGACGGCGCGCGGGAGGAGAGCGGCGGCGCGCTGCTGCGGCAGCCCGGGGTCGTGGCGGGCGTACGGCTGGCGATGGGCACGGGGATGTTCGCGATGCTGCTGACGCTGTGAGGCCGCCGGCCGCGGTCCGGCAGTGAGCCGCGTCACTTCTGTACCAAGGGGCGTACCGCCCCGTACCCCTGGACTTCTAGGCTGTGGCCATGATGGTGCCGCTCGCGCTGATGCTGCTCGCCCTGCTGGCCGCGGGTCTGGCACCACGCGTACTGACCCGCAGCTCGTGGCCCGACCGGGAACCCGTGCTCGCGCTCTGGGTCTGGCAGTGCGTCGTCGGCGCCGTCCTGCTGTGCTGCCTCCTCGCCATGGCGCTCTCCGGAGCCGCCGCCTTCCAGGTCGTCCGGAGTCACGTCTTCGCCCCCGCGCCGCGCGGCGTCGTCGAGGCGTACGGGCTCGGCGCGGACTCCCCCTGGGCCGCCGCGCTGGCCGTGCTGCTGGCGTGCGGGGGCGCGTGGACGGGCGCGATGCTGCTGCGCGAGGTGCGCGACGCGCGGGCGCGACGCCGCAGGCGCCGCGCCGACCTGCGTGAGCGCGCGCCCCGGCTGCCCGGCGAGGAGCCCTCGTCCGGCGACCGGCTCGTGGTGCTGGAGGGCGAGAAGCCGGACGCCTGGTGGCTGCCCGGCGCGGCGCCGCAGCTCGTCATCACGACGGCCGCGCTGCGGCGGCTCAAGGGCCGCCAGCTGGACGCCGTCCTGGAGCACGAGCAGGGCCACGCGCGGGCGCGGCACGACTGGCTGCTGCACTGCTCGGGGGCGCTCGCGGGCGGCTTCCCCCGGATCCCGGTCTTCGCCGACTTCCACGACCAGGTCCACCGGTTGGTGGAGCTGGCCGCCGACGACGTCGCCTCGCGCCGCTACGGGCGGCTGACGATCGCCCTCGCGCTGGTCGAACTCAACGAGGACCGGGGCGTGTTCGGCCCCTGCCCGACCGCGCTGGCGCAGGTGCCGCAGCGCGTGCACCGGCTGCTCTCGCCGGGGCCCCGCTTCACCGTGGGCCGCAGGCTGCGGATGACGGCGGTCGCCGCGCTGGTGCCGCTCGTCCCGCTGCTGGTGGCGTTCGGCCCGGGCCTCTCCGCGCTGCACTGATCCGGACCGGTCCGACGCGCCGGAGGCATCTCTTCCGCCTCCTCCGGTCCGGGGCCTGTGCCCCGGCCCCCGCTCCGGGTGATGATCGGGGCATGCACCGTCTGACCCCGCCCGGTTCCGCTCAGCTCCGGGCCGCGGCGGCCCTCGGGGCGCTCGCCGCCGTCATCCTCTTCCTGGTCGTCGCCGACTGGCGGCCCCTGATCTCGCTCGACCGGAGCGTGGCGCGGGGGCTGCACGGCGCGGCGCTGGACCATCCGTTCTGGACGGACGTGAACAGGGTCCTGACGGACTGGGTGTGGGATCCGTGGACCATGAGGCTGCTGCTCGCGCTGGTGGTCCTGTGGCTGCTGTGGCGCGGCGACCGGCTCGTGGCGCTCTGGATCGCCGGTACGGCCGCCGCCACGGCCGCCGTGCAGCAGGGGCTGAAGGCGGCGGTCGGCCGCGACCGTCCGGTGTGGGAGCGCCCCGTGGACTCGGCGCAGTACGCCGCGATGCCCTCGGGGCACGTCATGACGGCGGCCGCGACCTGCGTCCTGCTGCTGTGGCTGCTGCACGGGCTCGGCGTACGCGGCGCCCCGTGGCGCGCCGCGCTCGCCGTCGCGGCCGTGTCGGTCGCCGGTGTCGCCTTCACCCGGGTCTGGACGGGCGTGCACTGGCTGACCGACACGCTGGTGGGCGGCCTCCTGGGCCTCGCGCTGCCCCTGGCGGCCCTGGCCGTCGGGAGCGCGCGCTACGACTTGCGGGCCAGGCCCCCGAAGACGGCGACCTCGTCCGGCTCGCCGAGCAGCGCCTCGGGCCGCCAGCGGGGGCAGGACACGACGCCGGGCTCCAGGAGCTCGTAGCCGTCGAAGAAGCGCTCGATCCGCTCGGGGCCGCGCGGTGTGTACGGGACGGCGCCCGACTTCGCGTTGAAGCCCTCGATGGCCTTCACGTAGGCGGGGTCGGTGTCCGTCCCGTCGTTGAGCCCGAGGAAGCTGCCCGCCGGAAGCGCGTCCATCAGCGTACGGATGATCGCGCGGCACTCGTCGTCGTCGGCGACCAGGCCGAGGATGCCCATGAGCATCAGCCCGACGGGCCGGTCCAGGTCGAGGGTCCCGGCCGCCTCGCGGAGGATGCGGGCGGGGTCGCGGACGTCGGCGTCGATGTACGCGGTCGCGCCCTCGGGCGTGCTGGTGAGCAGGGCGTGGGCGTGCGCGAGGACGAGCGGGTCGTTGTCGACGTAGACGACGCGGCAGTCCGGGGAGACGCGCTGGGCGATCTCGTGGGTGTTGTCGTGGGTGGGCAGCCCGGTACCGATGTCGAGGAACTGCCGTATCCCCTCGCGCTCCGCGAGCTGGCGGACCACGCGGCCGATGAAGACGCGGGAGTGCCGGGTGATGTCGACCATGCCGGGGAAGACGGCGAGCACGTTGTCCCCCGCCGCGCGGTCGACGGCGTAGTTGTCCCTGCCGCCCAGCAGGTAGTTCCAGATCCGCGCCGAGTGCGGAACGGACGTGTCGATTCCCGGCGGTCCCTGCTCGTCGCTCATGCGCTCCCCTGCCCTGTGTCGCTCCCGGCGCGGCCGTGCCGCTGTCGCCCACAACGTAGCGCCCGTACGGGTGGAGAGGGACCGCGCAGTGGCCGGAAGCGACTGCTGAACACCCGGTGTCGGGGGCGCAGTTCGGGCGTGGAATACTTTGATCATGAACAGTGCGGCAGTCGGGACCGGTGCGCCGGAGGGCGCGGGAGCGTGCGCGGGGGTCCTGTTCGACTTCTCGGGCACCCTGCTGCGCGTCGAGCCCGTCGGGAGCTGGCTGGGCGCGGTGCTGGACGAGGCGGGCGTCGAGCTGCCCCCGGAGGAGTTCGACGCCACCGCGCGGCGGCTGGAGGAGGCGGGCGCGCTGCCCGGCGGCCTCCCGCCCCGCCGTGTCCCCGAGGAGCTGCGCGAGGTGTGGGCGCACCGCGACCGCAGCGCCGAGGAGCACCGCGCGGCGTACACGGGGCTGGCCCGTCAGGTCCCGCTCCCCCGCCCGGGTCTCCACGAGGCACTGTACGAGCGGCACATGGCCCCCGAGGCGTGGCAGCCGTACCCGGACGCGGCCCGGGTACTGGGCGCGCTCGCGGAGCGGAGCGTTCCGGTGGCCGTCGTGAGCAACATCGGCTGGGACCTGCGCCCGGTCTTCCGCGCCCACGGGCTCGACCCGCTGGTGGACGCGTACGTGCTGTCGTACGAGCACGGAGTGCAGAAGCCCGACGCACGGCTCTTCGCCGTCGGCTGCGAGAAGCTGGGGCTGGCACCGGAAGACGTGCTGATGGTGGGCGACAGCGCGGAGGCCGACGGGGGCGCCACCGCGCTCGGCTGCCGCTTCCTCCAGGTGGAGCACCTGCCCGTGGACGAGCGGCCGGAGGGGCTCGGCCCCGTGCTCGAACAGGTTCGAACAGGTGGGATAGCCTGAGCCACGCACTTCATGTACTGCGCCGATATCGAGGCGATCCCCCGTGTCGCCCCGATATCGGCCGCCTTGCCGGACGATCGCCCTTACACGATGAGGCACGCCCGAAGCCAGTGCTGAGTATATTGGCTGCCAGCCAGTCAACGCAGGAGTTACAGCATGTCCCCCCGGAGCGCATCGGTCAATGAAGAGTTGCGCCGACGCTCGCGCGAGCGGCTTCTCCATGCGACCGTCGAACTGGTGGCCGAACGTGGCTACGAGGCGACGACGCTCGGGGACATCGCCGACCGCGCGGGCTCCGCGCGCGGCCTGATCTCGTACTACTTCCCCGGCAAGCGGCAGTTGTTCCAATCGGCCGTGCACCGGCTGATGCACCTCACCCTGTCCGAGGGCCTGGAGCGCGGCGGTCCCGTGCCCGAGGGGCAGCTCGGCGGTCAGGAGACGCTGGCCCGCGCCATCGACGCGATCCTGAGCATGGCCCGCGACCACCCCGTACTGATGCGCGCCCATATGGCCGGAATCCTCCAGCAGGAGGGGTTCGTGCAGTGCGACGAGCAGCAGCGGCTGGCCTCCCTGCTGCGCGACGCCGTGACGCGCTACGGCTCGCCGGACCCGGACACCGACTATCCGCTGCTGCGCGCCCTGCTGATGGGCGCGGTCGTCGCCGTGCTGCTGCCAGGCATCCCGATGCCGCTGGAACGGCTGCGCGCCGAGCTGTTCGTCCGGTACGGGCTTCCGTGGGAGCTGGGCGCCCCGCCCGGGGACGCCCCTCCCCCGGACGGGACGCGCACGCTCTCACCGATCCATCTGAGCGGCCGTCCGGTCAGCGATAGTCAGGCTGCGTCTGGACGTTGAGCTCGCGCATCCTGACGTTCTTGGCGCTGTCGGTGCGCCGGTCGTCGACGCGGAGCACGTCGAAGCCCTTGGCCATGTCGTTCGAGTAGATGTGCCCGTTGTA
The DNA here is from genome assembly GCF_043202595.1 of Streptomyces sp. NPDC048172. Lineage (NCBI taxonomy): Bacteria > Bacillati > Actinomycetota > Actinomycetes > Kitasatosporales > Streptomycetaceae > Streptomyces > Streptomyces sp. NPDC048172. Next base: position 638,426 of record NZ_JBIDAT010000003.1, on the reverse strand, counting down.
GTAGTACGCGGACCAGGAGCCGCCGCCCACGAGGGTGTCCTCGGAGAGCGGGCCGCGCTCGAAGTAGCCGATCTCCTCGGGCTTCGCCGAGTCGGTGAAGTCCCAGACGGAGACGCCGCCCTGGTACCAGGCCTGCACCATGATGTCGCGCCCCTTGGCGGGGATCAGCGAGCCGTTGTGCGCGACGCAGTTCTCGGTCGCCGCCTGGTGGCGCGGGATCTTGAAGTAGCTCTTGAACTCCAGCTTGCGCTTGTCGCCCTTGCCGGTGATGTCGTAGATCCCGTCGGCGCCCTTCTCGTCGCCCGTCGCCTTGTCGCAGGTCGGGGCCCCGCCACCGCCCAGCTCGTCGGTAAAGACGACCTTGTCGCCGCGCTGGTTGAAGGTCGCCGAGTGCCAGAAGGCGAAGTTGTCGGTGTCCTGGACGCGGTCGATGACGCGCGGCCGTTCGGGGTTCGCGACGTCGAGCAGGACGCCGTCGCCCATGCACGCCCCGGCGGCCAGCTTCAGCCTCGGGTACGAGGTGATGTCGTGGCACCCGGTGGTGTCGCTGGCCTCGGGCCTGTCCGGGTCACCGGGGTAGCCGCCGTCGGGGAAGAGCACCGGGAAGTCGATGACCTTCGCCTTCTGCGGCGCGGCGCGCGGCACCTTGACGATGGAGATGCCGTCGTGCGGCGGCTTGCAGTCGGGGAAGCTCGCGTCGGGCGCGTACGAGGACACGTAGACGTAGACGTTCTTCCGGTCCGGCACGAGGGTGTGGGTGTGCGAGCCGCAGGCGGTCTCCACGGCGGAGACGTACTTCGGCTTCTTCTTGTCGCTGATGTCGAAGATCTTCATGCCCTCCCAGGAGTCCTTCTCCGTGGCGGGCTGCTTGGTGCTGCTGCACGAGTCGTCGCTGCGCGAGGAGTCGGTGGAGAGGAAGAGCAGGTTCCCGGCGACCGACACGTCGTTCTGCGAGCCGGGGCAGAGCACCTGGCTGACGACCTTGGGCGACTTCGGCCTGCTGATGTCGTAGACCGTGAATCCATCGTAATTGCCCGCGAAGGCGTACTTCCCCTGGAAGGCCAGGTCCGAATTGGTGCCCTGGAGCGCTCCCTTGGGGAGGTTCGCCAGGTGCGAGACGTTCTTGCTGTGGACGATCTCGTCCTTGCCGGGTATCTCGCCGCTGCGGATGGCGGCCTCGGTCTGCGCCCTGTCCCGCTCGGTCACCTTCTTCGGCGCCTTCGGGGCGTCCCCGGGATCCGGGGTGGCGGCGGCCGGCCCCGCGACGAGGAGCGTGGCCACGAGACCGAGCGCCCCGGTCAGGGCGACGAGACGGCCCCTGGGCCTCCGGCCGACGCGTCTGGCGCGTCCGGAACCGGAGCCGGTTCTGCTTCTGGGAAACGGCGTCACTGCGACCTCCCTTGAATCCGCCCGTCCCCGTACGGGTGAACAGTCACGGATTCCGGCAGTATGACGTCCTGCATGTCCATCTCAACAGAGGGGAACACCTCCGACACCGCCCACTCCGGCCTCAGGAGGCCCGTGTGACCGACCGTCACAGACACAGCCGCCACCGCGCGCCCGCGCTCGCCGCCACGGCGTGCGCCCTGCTCCTCACCGCGCTCCCCGCGCTCACGGGCTGCGAGAGCGAGCCGGACAAGGGCGAGGGCAAGGCCGCGGACGGCCCCGGGGTGATCGCCCCCGGGAAGCCCGGCGAGAAGGCGCGCACCCTCTCCCCGAAGGACGCAAGGAAGGCATCGGGCGGCGACACGAAGCCCAACGCGGCCGACGTCACCTACGCGACGACGATGATCCAGCACCACCAACAGGCCCTGGTGATGACCGCCTTGGCGCCCGAGCGTGCCGTGGGAAAGGGCGTACGGAAACTCGCCTCACGCATCGGAGCGGCGCAGGGCCCGGAGATCAAGGCGATGCGCGGCTGGCTGAAGAGCAACGGGCACGGAGGGCACGAGAAGGGGCACGACGGACACGACGGCGGACACGACGGGCACGCGGGGATGCCCGGCATGGCGACCGAGGCGCAGCTCGACAAGTTGCGGGCCGCGAAGGGGAAGGCGTTCGACGAGCTGTTCCTGACCCTGATGACGACCCATCACCGGGGCGCGGTCACGATGGCCGTACAGCTCCTGGAGAACGGGAACGACGTGCGCGTCGAGGAGATGGCCACCGATGTGATGGCGCAGCAGAAGTCCGAGATCCGGCGGATGCGCAAGCTGCGCTAGCGCGGGGGCGGGGGCGGGGGCGGCTCACTTGCATCCCTTGCCCTTGCCGCAGGTGTCGCGTGCGTTGGCGAGCCTCTTGGTGAGCTGTTCGCCCGCCGTGTCGAGGGTGAGGGGGCCGGTGACGGGATTCGCGGGGAGCCGGTAGCCGTCCGGGACGGCGGTCTCCTGGAGGTAGTAGGTGCCCAGCGGAAGGCCGTCGAACGTGCAGCGTCCCTGCCCGTCGGTGGCGCAGGCGGCGCCGGTCCTGGTGTCCGGGTCGCTGCCGGTGCGCTGGAGGCCGGGCGTGCCGTTGGTCTCCCGCCAGACCTGGAAAACCGCGCCGGGCAGGGCCTTGCCGCTCGTGGCGTCGGTCTTCACGACCGTGATTCCGGCCTCCTCGCAGGGCTCCCAGCGGAAGGTCACCTCGCCGTTCCCGCTCTGGGCGCCGTCGGTGACGGAGGCTCCGCCGGGTCCCGAGCTGGAGCCTCCGCCGCCGCCCGCGCCGCTGTTCTGGTCGGTGGGCGAGGCAGCGCCGCCCCCGCCCCCGGCGGCTCCGCCGCCGCCACCGCCGCCCGCGCCGCCGTGCGGGTCTCCGGTGGTGTTGCCGCCGCGTCCGCCGACCGGCCCCACGCCGGGGAAGCCGTTCTCGCCGTTCGGCGTGGCCGTGGGGACGTTGACGCCTCCGGCGCCGCCCTCGCCGCCGGGACGCCCGGGCTTGCCCTCGTCGTTGCCCGGCAGCCCGAGGCCCGGCTTTCCGGCCCGGCCGCCGTCGCCGCCGTCGAGCCCTGACGAGAAGAAGGAGGAGCCTCCGCCACCGCCGCCGCCCGCCACGACGAGGGGCACCGCTCCGGAGCTGACGACCGTACGGCCGCCGCCCCCGCCGGAGGCGATGCCGCTGATCTGTCCGTCCACGACGTACGCGCCGCCGTTTCCACCGCCCCCGTAGCCGCCCTGCGCCTTGTCCGCGTCCTCGTCCCCTCCGTGGCCCTTGCCGCCGACGTCGACGGTCAGGGTCTGACCCTCCGTCACGCGGAGGGGCGTGGACACCCGCGCTCCCCTGCCGCCGGGGTTGCCGTACTGCCCTTCGCCTCCGGCGGCGCCGTCCGCCGTCACGGACAGCGCGCAGACGCCGTCCGGCACGGTGAACCTCTCAGGTGCGCCGGTGAAGCCGAACGTCCGCGATCCCGAGGGGGCCTGGGCGGCCCGGGCGGACTCGGCCGGTTCGGCGGAGGCAGAGGCGGTGACGGCCGGGGCGAGGGACATCGCGGCGGACGCGATCACCGCCAGGCCCGCGAGGTACCGATGATCACGATTCATGACTGCAACGTAGCCAGGCTTCCGGCAGACGAACCCGTGTCCACGGGAGATCCGGGCGGGTGTACCCGATCGGCCGTCAGCGGCGCGCGTGGCGGGGCGCGAGGTATCCCTCGTCACGCGCACTGGCGATGATCTTCAGCGATTTGCGGCGGCTCATGCCCGTCGCGCACATCACGGCGAGCACGGGGTCCTGCCCCCCTTCCTGCGCCGCCAGATAGGCCTCGGCGGCGACGCGCCGCCCCGCCGTGCCCCTCGGCCACGCGGGGCGGGCCCGGCGCTTGGCGGGCTCCTCGGCCGCCCCGGGGTCCGGGCGATGGCGGAACGAGCGCTGGTCGACGCCCGTACCGCCCGTACCGCCGGTGCTGCCCGCGGCGTGCTGGTCGAGCACCACGCGGCAGGCGTCCTCCAGGGGCTCCGCGATCCAGCCCGCGAGGGTCGCGAAGCCGTGCAGGGGCAGCGCGGGCTCGGCGCGCATGTCCTCGATGGTGACCTGGCCGTCGACGACGGCGGCCAGGATGTCGATCCGGGAGCCGTCGGAGAAGGTCAGCCGGACGTTGAACCAGGGCGGCAGCAGGTCGGGCGCGCCGCCGGGGCGGCCCGTCCAGTCGGGGTCGGGGGTGGCCGTGCCGTATCCCTGGAGTTCCCACAGGGGCCACACCGATACAGATCCATTCGGCGGATTCAGGTAGTTCGAGGAGCAAGAGGAGTAAAGGGAACTTTCCGACACGGCGGCACCGTACCGCCGCTCCCGTACGGCTCCGCGCGGCACACACCGGCGGCGGGGCAACGCCCCCCGATAGCGGGCCGCCAGGAACGCGGAGTTGCCGTATCTCCAGGGGCCGCCCCGGGCGGCGCGGCGCGAGGGGCCCGTACGCCCTGCCGTTGGGGTGGTTTCCCCGCCCCCGCCGCGCCCTGCGGGGAGTGGCGCGTCGCCCCGGGTTTACGGGCGCCCTTCAATCGGGTCCATGAGAGTGATCAGACCTACTGAACAGGTGGGACCGGGGCGGCGAAGAGCGGCCCTCAGAGCGGGCTGTGTGGCCGCCCTCGCGACGGGCGTCGCGGCCGCCACCGTCCTGCCCTCCGGCTGGCAGGCCGGTGCCGACGCCGGGGACGGCGGCGCGACCGTACGGGTGGTGCGGGAGGTGAACGGGAACGGCCGCTGGGACGACGCGCTGGAGCCCGGCATGCGGGGCGTGGAGGTGGTCCTCACCGACACCGACGGCAGGTCCGTCACCGGCACCACGGGCGCGGACGGCACCGTACGGCTGGAGCCCGGCACCCGGCTCCAGGGCGGCAGGTACCGCGTCGAGGTCAAGAACCCGAAGCCCGGAGTCCTCCACCCCGGGTTCGCCGCGTCCAAGGACGACCTGAGCGATCCGGGGGCGCTCTCCTCCCACGTCGAGTTCGTCGACCTGTCCGGCGGCCGGGACGCCGAGGTGACCACGTCCTTCTGGAACCCGGGCGACTACTGCCAGAAGAACGCCGACCTGGCCACCGCCTGCATCAAGAGCGACGTCCCGGGCCAGGCGGACCCCGACTCGGCACGCACCCTGGTCACCCACCCGTACAACGCCCGCGGCAACGACGCGGAGACCACCGACCTCGCCACCAAGGGCGAGACCGGCTCCCTCTGGGGCCTCGGGTACAGCAAGCAGAAGAAGTGGCTCTTCTCCTCGGCCTTCGCCAAGCGCGGCGCCGAGTACGGCCCGGGAGGCCCCGGCGCGATCTATCTGACCGACCGGGAGACGGGCGAGCTGACCCAGTTCACGACCGTTCCGAACGCCGGTACGACCGAGCACGACGTCGACACCGACATGGACCTCGCCTTCCGTACCGCCGTGGGCAAGGAGTCGCTGGGCGACATCGACGTGAGCGACGACGGCAAGGACCTGTACGCCGTCAACCTCAACGACCGGAAGCTCTACCGCTACGACGCCACCCGGAAGACGGCGTCCGCGCCCAAGGCGTCGTACGCCATCCCCGACCCGGGGTGCCCCTCCGGGGACGACTGGCGGCCCTTCGGCCTCGGCGAGCAGGACGGCACCGTGTACGTCGGCGGCGTCTGCTCCGGCGAGTCCACCCAGGACCGGGACGACCTGCGCGCCGTCATCCAGACCTTCGACCCGGACAGCGGCAGCTTCACCGGCACGGTGATGGACGAGAAGCTCACCTACCCGCGCGGCAAGGTGTACGTGCCCGCCTCCTGCCCCGGCGACAAGTGGTTCCCCTGGCGCACCACCGTGCCGGACACGCAGGACGGGGCCGACTGCCAGTCCGGCCAGCAGGACGGCCGTGAGGTGCCGAACCCGGCCCCGCTGCTGTCGGACATCGTGGTGGACACGGACGGCGAACTGATCCTGGGCTTCCGCGACCGCTTCGCCGACCAGTACGGCGCGTTCATCACCTACGAGCCGGGCGACACCTCGCGGACCGTGCAGACCTTCGCGGGCGGCGACCTCAACCGCGCCTGCGAGAAGGGCGGCACGTTCGCCCTGGACGCCAACGGCGGCTGCCGGAACAACGCCACACCGGCCAACAGCGGGGGCCAGGACCCGGATGTCGCGGAGTTCTACCCCGGCGACCACCGCATCCATGGCTCGCACCAGGAGACCGCCCTGGGCGGGGTGGCGCTGTCCAAGGTCGAGGACACCGTGGCCACCACCCTCTACGACCCCATCGACAACGCGCACACCTCGGGCACCGGCTTCTTCAACCGGAGCGACGGCACCATCGCCGACGGCCAGGGCAACGAGCTGACCAGTTCGTTCGGCAAGGCCGGCGGCATGGGCGACCTGGAAGTGCTGTGCGACGAGGCGCCGCTCCAGATCGGCAACCGCGTCTGGTACGACGAGGGCAAGCACACGAGGGACGGCATCCAGGACCCGGACGAGAAGCCGGTCGTGGGCGCCACGGTCAACCTCTACGACGCGAGCGGCAAGAAGATCGCGACGACGAAGACCAACGCCCGCGGCGAGTACTACTTCGACTCCACCCTGCTCAAGAACGTCGATCCGGCGGACTGGGTCTCGGGCCGCGAGTACACCGTGCGGCTCGACGATCCGGCCGACCGCCGGGAGGGCGAGCCCCTCGACGGCTGGGTGCCGACGCCGCACGACCAGGGCGGCAACAGGGAGATCGACTCCAACGGCAGAACCCGGCCGGGCGGCGACGGATACCCCTTCACCGAGGTGACGCTGGGCGAGCCCGGCAGGAACGACCACACCCTCGACTTCGGATTCGTCCGGCCGAAGGCCCCGTCGTCCCGCGTCGTCGTCACCAAGAAGGACGCCCGGACCGGCAAGCCGCTGGCCGGTGCCGTCTTCCAGCTGTGGCAGGAGACCAACGGACGGCCCGGCCTCCAGCGCACCGGCTCCCGGCCCGACACCCGGCGCGACCGCGGGTGTGCCACCGACGGACGCGGCAGGTGCGTCTTCGCGGACCTCGGCGTCGGCTCGTACTACCTGGTCGAGACCGCGGTCCCGGACGGCTACGTGCTGCCGCGCCGGACCGTGACCCCGCTGAAGGTCACCGCGGCCAACAGCGACACCGATCCGGTCGAGATCACGCTCACCAACCAGCCCGACCGGCACGGCAAGAAGAAGTGACCCCCTGACCGGACCGACGGCCGTACGGAGAAGATTTCCGATGAAGGTGAAGAAATGGGTGCTGGGGTGCCTGCTGCTCGCGGGGACCGCCGGTGCCGCGCTCGGTGTCACCGCGGCCGTCGGTCCGGACTCCGGCGACGGAGGCGAGCGGGGCCGCCCCCTGACCACGGCGGAGGCCCAGCGCTTCGCCCTGGCCCGGTTCAGCCGCTACGAGGCGAGCCCCGTGGGGCTCGAACTGAGGGTCCCCCGGGGCGAGGCCACCCTCCTGGTCTCCGGCGTGGTCGACTACCGCTCCCACCGCGCCGTGGGCCGCTACGGCGTGGCAGACACGAAGGGCGGGGACTCCGCGAGCGCCGGGTCCCGCGGGCTGGTCGCCTGGGACGAGGGCGGACTCGGCGTACGCCCCGGCGCGTCCTCGCCCCGTGACGTGACGCGCGCGGCCGCGAAGCCGGCGCGTACGGCCTGGTCCCCCCGGAGCTACACCAGCGACCCGTTCGACCGCGCGCTGCGGCTCAGCCAGTCGCTGGGGACCGACCGGCCGGAGAACGCCCAGTTGCTCGCGCAGGGCGGCGCGCGGTGGCTGCGCTCGGAGCGCGTCGGCGGCCGGACGTACGACGTGTTCGCGGGGCCGCGGCCCCGGACGGACCGAACGGACCGGACGGACCGCCGTACGTCCGTCTCGCCGCTGACGTACTGGGTGAGCCGCGACGGGCAGCTCCGGCGGCTGGAGGCCCGGATGGACGGCCTGCCCCGGCCCGTACGCATCGACTTCACCGGAGCCGGGAACGGGCACGGGGCCAGGGCCGGGAACGGGGCCGGGGCCGGGGCCGCGTCGAAGCTGCCCGACCGTCCGTGGGGCGGTCCCGCGCGCCGGAGTTGAGCACGGGGCTCAGCGGCCGGGCTCCGGCAGCGGGTAGGAGCCCGGCTCCACCGCGCCGGGCAGCCCCGTCGCGGGTCGCGCCTTCGCGTGCGCCGGATCGCGCATGCCCGGCTGGGCGGGCGGCGCGGGCACCTCGCGGAAGGAGACCCCGGGCGGCACCGGGCCGGTACGGGGCGGCCTCGCGGAGCCGCGCAGCGCGGGGTCGCCGCCCGAGCAGGCGGTCACCGTACGGGGCAGCGTGCGGGGAACGGTGAGGCCCGGTCCGTTGTCGCGGTAGCAGTTGCCCCCGGCGCGGGCCGTGCGGAGCACGAGGCCGGGCGACCCGCCGTCCGTGGCGTTGTGCCGGATACGGTTGCGGACCGCCGGGCGGCCCTGTTCGTCGCGGAGGACGAAGGCCCCGGCCCGGTTGCCCTCGACGCGGTTGCGAGTGAAGCGGTTGTCGCGTCCCCCGCTGACGCCGACGCCGACACCGAAGCCGCCGTCGGCCTGTTCGGGGCTGCGGTCGTCGTTGTTGTCGGCGATCAGGTTCCCGGCGAACACGGCGCGGTGCTGCGGGCCCAGCGACTCCAGGTTGTCGGAGAGCACGGTCATGCCGACCCGGTTGCGGCGTGCCGTGTTCCCGAGGAAGTACAGCGCGCGCGAGGCGTTGGTGACCTCGACGCCGACCGCGTTGTGCTCGGTCGTGTTGTCCCGCACCACCGTGCGGCAGGGCCTGCACTGGCCCACGTAGATGCCCGAGTCGGAGTGGCCGGAGGCGTACGAGTGCTCGATGACGCCGTTCCGGGAGTCGAAGGCGTAGATGCCGTACAGCGCGTTGTTGTGCGCGGTGACGTAGGAGGCCCGGAAGCCGCGCAGCGGCGGGAACCTGCCCGTGTCGAGCCGTTCGTAGCCGGATCCGCCCGCGCCGGTGCCCTGGAGGGCCTCGTCCGTCACGCCGGTGAACAGCAGCCCGTTGGCGAGGTGGTTGCGCACCGTCAGGTTCTCGACCACCGACCCGGCGCCGGTCACCGTGACGCCGTTGGCCCGCTTGAACTGCCCGTCCACGACGGTCCTGGAGCGCGAGGTGCCCCGCAGGGTGAGCCGTTCCGTCCGCACCGTGACGCTCTCGCGGTAAACACCCGAAGAGACCAGCACGGTGTCGCCCGGTCGGGCGGAATCCACCGCCTTCTGGATGGACGGATACGCGGCAGGCACCCTCCGCACCACCGGACTGCCGCCGCCGGACGGCGCGTTGTCCTCCGCCGCGTCCTCGGCGGCACGGCCGCAGGCGGGAGCGAGCACCAAGAGGAGGAGCGCGGCGAGGAGGCGCGACGGAACACGCCGTGCGGGGCGTTTCCTGTCAAAGGAGTACATGTCACAAGGTGTAGCGTCTGGTCGGCCCCGACGGCCCAGCCTGGCCGCCCCCTGCCCGTACGGGGTCGGCGCGGGTCGGCGCGGTCCGCGCGGGTCCGTACGGTCCGTACCGTCCGTACGGCTCAGCACCGCTCCATGCCGCTCCGTGCCGCCGCCCTCGCCGTCCGCTCGTACCGCGCGAAACGTTCAGCCCTCTTGGAGGACCGATGACGGCCACTCCTGCCCGCCTCGGGCCGCAGACGCGCCGCGGCGTGCTGACCGGCTCCGCCGCCGTGGCGGTGCTCGCCGCCTCCATGGCCGCCGAATCCTGCCTGCCGCGGCCCACCGGAACCGGTGACGGCCGGAACCCCGCCGTCGGCACGGCGGCGCGCCGGCGCACCGCGTCCCGCCAGGACGGTGTCGCCGGGCCGCAGCCCCGGCACGTCCTCCTCCGCGCGTACGACCTGCGCCGTCAGGCCCGCGTGGCGGACCTCCGGCAGGCGCTCGGCGCCGTGTCCCGGGTACGGGTGTCCGAAGGGCGCGCTGAGGAGGGCGCGGAAGGGCTCACCGTGACGGTGGCGACGGGGCCCGGGCTGTACCGCACGCTCGGGCTGCCCGCTCCCGCGCGCCTGCGGGACGTCCCCGCGTTCCCCCGCGACCGCCTCGATCCGCGCCGCTCCGGCGGCGACGTCCTCGTCCAGCTGTGCGGCGAAGCGCCGGAGGACCTCGACCGTGCCGCGCGCCGCGTGAGCTCCGCCCTCTCGCCCGCGTTCGCGGCCCGCTGGCACGAGCGCGGCTTCCTGCCCCCGCACGCGGGCACGGAGACCCCGCGGAACCTCTTCGGCTTCAAGGACGGCACGGAGAACCCGTCCCCCGCCGAGCGGGAGCGCTGGGTGTGGGACGAGGACGGGGGCAGCTGTCTCGTCTACCGCCGCGTCCACATGGAGACGGCGGACTTCGCCCGGCTGCCCCGCGCACGGCAGGAGGACGTCATCGGCCGCCGTCTGCGCAGCGGCGCCCCGCTCGGCGGCGACCGCGAGCACGATCCGGTCGACCTCTTCGCCAAGACGCCCCACGGGCGCTACGTTGTCCCGAACGACGCCCACGTGCGCCTGGCCCACTCCCGGCTCGACGGCGGTGCCCGCATGCTGCGGCGCGGCTACTCCTACGACCACGGCGCCCGGGACCGGGGGCTCCTCTTCCTCGCCTACATGCGCGACCCCGCCCTCTTCACCCGCGTCCAGCAGCGCCTCGACGCCACCGACGCCCTGCACGACTTCGTCGAGCACCGCGCGTCGGCGGTGGCGTACGTGCTGCCCGTGGAGCCCGGAGGTGCCCTCAAGGGCCCGTGAGGCGCCCGGAGTTCACGGGAGGCCGTCTTCCGCACCCCTTCCGTACTCCTTCCGCACCCCTCCCGGAGCCCGCGCTCCGGTGCGATCCTGGAACCCCGGCGGGAAGGAGCGCCTCCGTGCCAGCCCCCCGACAGCAGCAGGACCGCCTCCGCGTGGCCGTGGTCGGCGCCGGGCCGAGCGGTGTGTACGCCGCGCAGGGCCTGGTCCGCGAGGAGGAGACCGGCCCGGCCGTGGCCGTGGACGTCCTGGACCGGCTCCCCTGCCCGTACGGACTGGTGCGCTACGGCGTGGCGCCGGACCACGAGAAGATCAAGTCCCTGCAGGGCACGCTCCGTACGGTGCTGGAGCACCCCCGGATCCGCTTCCTCGGGAACGTGGAGGTGGGCCCGGACGGCATGCCGCCCGCCGCGCTCCTGCGCGCTTACCACGCGGTGGTCTACTGCGTCGGCGCCGCCACGGACAGGCGGTTGGGGATCCCCGGCGAGGACCTGCGCGGCAGCCACTCGGCGACCGACTTCGTCTCCTGGTACAGCGCGCATCCGGACGCGCGGGACGACGGCTTCGCCCTGGGCGCGCGCTCGGCCGTGGTCATCGGGGTCGGCAACGTCGCGGTGGACGTCGCGCGCGTGCTGGCGCGCGGCGCCGACGAGCTGCGGCCGACGGACATGCCGCAGGCCGCGCTGGAGAGCCTGGAGCGCAGCGCCGTCAGCACCGTGACGATGGTGGGACGGCGGGGCCCCTCGCAGGCGAAGTTCACCACGAAGGAGCTGCGCGAGCTGGGCACGCTGCCGGGCGCGGAGACGCGCGTACGCGAGGACGAGCTGAGCCTCGATCCCGGCTACCGGGACCCGGAGGGGCTGCCCTCGGCCGTACGGCGCAACGTGGCCGTGCTGCGCGACTGGGCGGCGGCCGAGCCCTCCGGCCGTCCCGGCACGATCGGGCTGCGCTTCTATCTGCGCCCCGTGGAGATCCTGGACGACGGCGCGGGCGCCGTGCGCGGCGTGCGCTTCGAGCGGACGGCGCCGGACGGCGCGGGCGGCGTCACCGGCACGGGAGCGTACGAGGAGATCGAGGCGCAGCTCGTGCTGCGCTCGGTCGGCTACCACGGAGTGCCCCTGGACGGGCTCCCGTTCGACGCCCGCTCGGGCACGGTGCCGCACACGGCGGGCAGGGTGCTGCGGGACGGCGTGCCCTCGCCGGGCGAGTACGTGGCGGGGTGGATCAAGCGCGGCCCCACCGGCGTGATCGGCACCAACCGGCCGTGCGCGAAGGAGACGGTGGGCTCGCTGCTGGAGGACGCGGAGGCGCTGCTGGCCGCCCGCGGACCGCTGGCGGACGACCCGCTGGACGTGCTGCGCGCGGCGGGGCGGCGTCCGGTGGAGTGGGGCGGCTGGCTCGGCATCGAGGCGGCCGAGGCGGACCTCGGGCGGCGTCTGGAGCGGGCGACGGTCAAGATCCCGGACTGGGACGGCCTGCTGGCGGCCGCGGGCCTGCCGGGCTGAGCCTTCCCGCACGCCTCCTGTGTCCGCCGATACGGGCGCTGAGCTGCGGCGACGCGCGTCGTGAGGGCGGCTGTCAGTGGCGGGGTGCAGACTGAGCGGTACCTCGGACAACGACGTCATGGAGGCGGTGATCCGCATGGCGGACGTACTGCTCGCAGTAGGCACGAGAAAAGGTCTGTTCCTCGCGCGGCGGCCGGTCGGGCGGCGGCACGAGGCGGGCTGGGAGTTCACAGGCCCGCACTTCAACGCCCAGGCGGTCTATGCGATCGGGATCGACAGAAGGGGCAGGGACACTCCTCGGATCCTGGCCGGGGGCGACAGCGCCCACTGGGGCCCCTCGGTCTTCCACTCCGACGACCTGGGAGAGACCTGGACGGAGCCCACGCGCCCGCCGGTCAGGTATCCGGAGGACACGGGCACGTCGCTGGAGCGCGTCTGGCAGCTCCAGCCGGGCGGCGACTCCGAGCCCGGTGTGGTCTACGCGGGCACGGAGCCCGGCGGCCTCTTCCGCTCGGAGGACGGCGGCGAGTCCTTCGAGCTGGTCCGCTCCCTGTGGGAGCACCCCACCCGCGCGGAGTGGATGCCGGGCGGCGGCGGGCTCGGGCTGCACACGATCCTGGTGGACCCGCGCGACGCCCGGGTGGTGACGGTCGCGGTCTCGACCGGCGGCGCGTACCGCACGGCGGACGGCGGCAAGAGCTGGGACCCGTGCAACCGGGGCGTCTCGGCCGTGTTCCTCCCGGAGAGCCAGCGCTATCCGGAGTACGGCCAGTGCGTGCACAAGGTCGCGCGGGACGCGGAGGACCCCGACCGGTTCTATCTCCAGAACCACTGGGGCGTCTTCCGCAGCGACGACAACGCGGCCAGCTGGACCTCGATCGGGGACAGCCTGCCCTCGGACTTCGGCTTCCCCGTCGCGGCCCACCCCCGGCGCGGCGGCGTCGCGTATCTCTTCCCGCTCAACGCGGACGCGGACCGGGTGCCCGCGGGGCGCCACTGCCGGGTGCACCGCACGGAGGACGCGGGCAGGACGTGGCAGCCGCTGGAGACCGGGCTGCCGCGCGAGGCGCACTACGGCCCGGTGCTGCGCGACGCCCTCTGGACGGACGACGCGGACCCCGCGGGCATCTATTTCGGGAACCGGAACGGTGAGCTGTTCGCCAGCGCCGACGACGGCGAGACGTGGCAGCAGTTGGCCTCCCACCTCCCCGATGTCCTGTGCGTGCGGGCGGCGGTGATCGACTGACCGCGCGACGCCTGTTGAGCCAGTAGAGTGACGGCTCGTGGCTGCACGACCGTTGAACGAAATCGTCGAACCGGGCTGGGCCAAGGCACTGGAGCCGGTCGCTGAACGCGTCGCCGTGATGGGCGACTTCCTCCGCACGGAGATCGCGGAGGGCAGAACGTATCTCCCCTCGGGGGCGAATGTGCTGCGCGCGTTCCAGCAGCCCTTCGATGAGGTGCGCGTCCTCATCGTGGGGCAGGACCCCTATCCGACGCCCGGCCATGCCGTGGGGCTGTCCTTCTCCGTGGCGCCCGAGGTGCGCCCGCTGCCGGGCAGTCTGGAGAACATCTACCGGGAGATGCACAACGACCTGGGCCTCCCCCGTCCCTCCAACGGGGATCTGACGCCCTGGACGCGCCAGGGCGTGCTGCTGCTCAACAGGGCGCTCACCACGGCCCCGCGCAAGCCCGCCGCGCACCGGGGCAAGGGCTGGGAGGAGGTCACCGAGCAGGCGATCCGCGCCCTCGCGGCGCGCGGCAAGCCGCTGGTCTCGATCCTGTGGGGGCGGGACGCGCGCAATCTGCGCCCGCTGCTGGGCGAGCTGCCCTCGGTGGAGTCCTCGCACCCGTCCCCCATGTCGGCGGACCGGGGCTTCTTCGGCTCGCGCCCCTTCAGCCGTACGAACGAGCTGCTGGCGCGGCAGGGCGCCGAGCCCGTGGACTGGCGCCTTCCGTGAGAGCCGGGAGCGCCGCACCCTGGGTGCTCGGGGTCGATTCCGGGGGCTCCGGGATCCGGGTGGCGCTCGCGCGCGTACGGAGCGGCGGGGCGGGCTCCGCGGGCCGGTCCGTCGAGCGGTTCGGCCAGGTCTCGTCCGCCGAGCCGGTGCGTACGGGCCCGGCCGGGATCGAGGCGGCGCACATGGCGGCGCTGCTGGAGCCCGCCGTCCACGAGCTGCTGGACCGGGCCGGGGCCGACGACAAGCCCGAGGCCGTCTGTGTGGGCGCGACCGGAATGGCGTCCCTCGGCGACGACCTGCGGGCGGGGCTGCCGGGTTTCCTGCGCGAGGCGTTCGGCGTACGGAGGCTGGCGCTGGCCGCCGACGGGGTCACGGCGTACGCGGGAGCGCTGGGCGAGCGGCCGGGGGCCGTCGTGGCGGCGGGCACCGGGATGATCACGATGGGCACCGACCTGCGCGCCTGGCGCCGCGCCGACGGCTGGGGGCATCTGCTGGGCGACTGCGGCGGCGGCGCCTGGATCGGCCGCGCGGGGCTGGAGGCCGCGATGCGCGCGTACGACGGCCGTGAGGGCGGCTCGGCGGTGCTGCGGAAGCGCGCGGAGGAGATGTTCGGCGGCGCGCTCAACGGGCTGCCGGGGCAGCTCTATCCGCGGACGGACCGCCCCGCCGTGCTGGCGTCCTTCGCGCCCGAGGTGGCGCGCTGCGCGGACGACGACCCGGTGGCGGAGGGCATCCTGCGCGAGGCCGCGCGCGAGATCGCCCGGAGCGCCGCCGCCGTCTGCCCCGCGCCCGGCGCGCGCCGGGCGGAGGCCTCCCCCGGACTCGCGCTGACCGGTGGGCTGTTCCGGCTGGGCGGGCCGCTGACGGTGCCCGTACGGGAGGAGCTGGCGGCGCGGCTGCCGGACGTCCCCGTCGTGGAGACGGCGGGCGACCCGCTGGACGGCTCCGTGCTGATCGCGGCACGCCTGGCCTCGGACGATCTCGCACTGCCGGTCGAACCGAGGCTTCTGCACGTCGTGAACGGCGTTTAACAGAATCGGCCAAAAACGGTCACACTTCGGCCGGTGCGAATCAGGACATATGCGCCTGGTCTCCCCCGGCCGAACAGCCAAGCCCATCAAGGCATTAGCATGCGGGCGCATGAGCTCCCCCACAGGGCCGGACAATGGTCTGCCCGTACGAATGCCGCGTCCACGCCAGCCCGGACGGCACCGCCGACCGGAGCCCGTCGTTGCCCCCGAGAACGCGCCCGCGCTGGTGCTGGCGGTTCCCGGCACGCCGTCCAGCGCCCACCGCAGCCTGGCCGAGGAGACTCTGAGCATCGCCCGCTCGGAGCTGCCCGGCCTGGACGCGCGCGTCGGCTTCGCGGACGGCGACGACGAGGAGTTCCCGTCGCTGGGGTCGGCGCTCACCAGGGCGGTCGCCGAGCGCGCCGCACGGCGGCGCGGTCCCGTCGCGCCGGAGGGGGAGGCCCCCGCCGAGACGGGCGAGGACGACTCCCTGCCCGCCGTCGTGGTGCCGCTCCTCGCCGGGCCGAACCCCGCGCTGATGCGCCGCATACGGCAGGAGGTGCTCAACAGCGCCACCGGCGCCGAGCTGACCGATGTGCTCGGTCCGCACCCGCTGCTGGCCGAGGGCGTGCACGTGAAGCTGTCCGAGGCGGGCCTCGCGCGCGCCGACCGGGCGCGCCTGTTCACCGTCGCGACCGCCGCCGACGGCATCGTCCTCGCCACCGTGGGCGGCGAGGACGCGGTGCAGGCGGCCGGGATCACCGGCATGCTGCTCGCCGCGCGGCTGGCCGTGCCGGTGCTCGCCGCCGGGCTCGACGAGGAGGGCGCGGTCGCGCGTACCGCCGAGCAGCTCCAGGGCTCGGGCTCGCAGCAGCTCGCGGTGGCGCCGTGCCTGATCGGCCCCGAGATCCCGGAGGGCCTGCTGGAGGAGGCGGCCAAGGAGGCGGGCTGCTCGACGGCCGAGCCGCTGGGCGCCTACCCGGCGGTGGGCAAGCTGGTGGCCTCGACGTACGCGGCCAAGATCGGCCTCGCTCAGCAGCAGGCGCCCCAGGGCATGCCCGCGCGCTGATCCCGTAGCGCCGGGCTTCACCACGCAGGTGTCACCGCCCCCTCGTACTCCCCCTTTCGGGTTCTTCCGGAGTGCGAGGGGGCGCCCGCGTGTCAGGCCGCCGGGCCGTGTCAGCCGAAGGAGCGTCGGCCGACAGTGCGTCAGCCGAAGACGACGTTGCTCACCGCCGGGGCGTCGAGGGCGCCCGCGGCGCGCGGTACGCCCGTCGCGGGGTCGACGGTGAACCAGGTGACGTCGCCCGAGCGCTCGTTCGCGGCGTAGATCCAGCGGCCCGAGGGGTGGACGGCCAGGTCGCGGGGCCAGTGGCCGCCGCAGGGCACGGTGGTGACGAACTCCGGCAGCCCCTCGCCGTCCTCCAGCGCGAGCACGGCGACGCTGTCGTCGCCCCTGTTGGCCGCCCAGGCGAAGCGGCCGTCGGGAGAGAGGGCCAGCCCTGAGGGGAAGTTGCCCTCGCCGGGCGCGTCCAGCGGCAGCGTACGGGTCTCGCCGCGCGGTTCGAGAACACCCGCCTCCGCGTCCCAGCGGCAGGTGGTGACCGTCGAGTCCAGCTCATTGACGACGTACGCGCGGTGCGGGGCGCCAGGGCGGAACGCCAGGTGGCGCGGGCCGCTCCCGGGGCGCAGCGCGGTCTCCCCGCACGGGCGCGGACCGGCGGCGGCGTCCCGCAGGTCGTACGTCCACACCGAGTCGGTGCCCAGGTCGACCGAGAGCAGCCACCGCCCGGACGGGTCGGGGACGACGGCGTGGGCGTGCGGGCTCTCCTGCCGTTCGGCGTTGGGGCCCGAGCCCTTGTGGGTGTGGGTGTACGCGCCCGCGTCGAGGGCGCCGTCGGCGCGGACGCGGAGGGCGCTGACCGTGCCGGAGACGTAGTCGGCGGTGAAGAGCCGCCCGGCGGCGAGGGCGAGATGGGTGGGGCCGTCGCCGTCCACGGGCACGGGGGCGCCGAGCGGTTCGGGCGCTTCCGTGCCGCGCGTCGCGAGCGCCGCGGCGGCACCGGGCACGGTCTCGCTGACCGCGTAGAGGTACGCGCCGCCGGGCGCGAGCGTCAGGTACGAGGGGTCGGGCACCGCGTCCGTGTGCCGTGGCGCGGAGAGCGCGCCCGTCTCCGGGTCGACGCGCACGGCGGTGATGCCGTGGCCTCCCGCCGAGGTGAAGGAGCCGAGAAACGCCCGCTGCTCGCCGTCCGTGCCGCCCACCGCGCCGTCCTTTCGCCGTGCCGTCAGGGGGTCCGACCGTAACAGGAGGTCTGGACCTCTCCCCATAGGTCACGGCTCAGCGGAGCAACGCCGGTGAGGAGCCGTCCCGTACGCGCAGACGGGGCTCTCCCGTGCCGTCGGCCCGTACGCTCCAGATGTCCGAGCGGCCGGAACCGCCTCCGCCCTCGCGCAGCGCGTACGCCACCTCCGACTTCCCCAGCCAGAGCGCCTGGTCGTCCACGCCGCGCCGCTCGGCGAGCGGGCGCTCGCGCATCGTGCGCAGATCGAGCACGTGCAGCCGCCAGGGCGCGCTGCCGCCGCCGGAGACCTTCTTCTTGAACGCCAGGTGGCGGCCGTCCGGCGAGAGCGAGGGGCACTCGGCGTTCTCGCGCAGGGCCCGCGCGGTCCACTTCTTCATGTCCCCCTCGATCAGGTACGTCTTGCCCTTGGTCGAGACGGTGGCGTAGAAGCGGTTGTCGTCGGCGGCGAAGGTGACGCCCCAGAAGTTGACGTCCGGGGAGTGGTAGCGGCGGCCGTCGACGGTGAGGGGGATGTTCTCGATGTTCTTGACGAGGTAGCCCGTCCGGGTGTCGAGGATGCCGGTGCGCGTCGAGAACGACGACTCGTTGTAGGAGTCGCCGGAGGCGAAGTTCGTCCAGGAGAGCATCCGTCCGGAGGCCGAGACGCGGGCGCGGTTGGGGATGCCGTCGAGCGGAACGCGTCGCTTCTCCTTCAGTTTCCGGTCGAGCACGATCGCGTACGAGCGCAGCGGCAGGCCCGGCTGGCGCTGGACGCAGAGGCCGGTGCCCGCCGCCGCGTGGAAGCGGTCGCAGGCCGGTCCGCCGGTGGTGCGCGGGGCGCCGCCGCCCTCGGGCACCCAGGCGACACGCCCCTTGCCGGAGCCGTCGCGCGTGCTGCGGAAGAGCAGCCTCGGCTCCTTCGCGCGGAGCCCGAAAGCGGAGGAGACGGTGGTCGCCTCGGCGCGCCCGTCGGCGGCGCGGACGGTGTAGACGACGGCGACGGAGGCGAGCACGAGGGCCGCGGCGCCGAGCGCGGCGATCCGGGCCCGCAGGCTGAGCCCGGCGCCGTCGCGCCAAGGGAGCGTCATTCGGCCGGACATGGGGTCTCCTCGGCGGGGACGGAACGGTCTCGGTCGCGCAGCAGGAACACGCCCGCGGCCAGGCCCGCAGCCAGCGCGGCGGAGGCCAGCGCGAGGGCGGGGCGCGAGCCCCACAGCGTCCAGGCGGCGCCGAAGGCCACGGCGGCGAGCAGCCGTCCGAGCGCCTGGCCGGTCTGCAGCAGGGCCATGCCCCCGGCCTGTTGGCGGGCGGGCAGCACGGGCGCCGCGAGCGCCATGAGGACGCCGTCCGTCGCCGCGTAGAACACGCCGTGCAGCAGCAGCGCCGCGCACAGCAGCGGCCAGCCGCCGACCGGTCCGAGCAGCAGCAGATAGACGGCGAGCAGCGCGCCGTGCCCCCAGAGGAACGGCAGCCTGCGGCCCGTACGGTCGGCGAGCCTGCCGAACGGCACGGCCAGCAGCAGGAAGACGGCCGCCGTCCCGAGCGGCAGCAGCGGGAACCAGCTCGTGGCGAACTCCAGCCGCCGCTGGAGCAGCAGATAGACGAAGGCGTCGCCGATGCTGACGGCGCCGAGCAGCGAGGCCGCGCACAGGACGCGCTGGAAGCGGCGGTCGCCGAGCAGCCCGAGGACGGCACGGAGGGACGGCGGCGCCGGACCCGCGGCGGCGGGGCGCAGCGCGGGGTGGTCGCGTCCGGGCACGAGCGCGAGCAGCATCAGTACGCCGAGCAGTCCGACGCAGAAGCTGACGACGAAGACGGCGTCGTACGCGTCGGCCGTCGCCCACAGCAGGGCGAACGCGGCGAGGGGGCCGAGCAGCGCCCCCGTGGTGTCCATCGCGCGGTGCACGCCGAAGGCCCTGCCGAGGGAGTCCGGCGGGCTGCTGAGCGAGATGAGCGCGTCGCGGGGCGCCGTGCGGACGCCCTTGCCGATCCGGTCGGCGGCGAGGGCCGCGCCGATGCCGCCCGTGGAGGTCCCGGCCAGGAGCAGCCCGATCCGGGAGAGCGCGGAGAGCGCGTAGCCGGATCCGGCGACGAGCTTGTGGCACCGGCGGCGGTCGGCGGCGTGGCCCCCGACGAGGCGGACGAGGGCGGTGACGCCGTTGTAGAGGCCGTCGAGGAAGCCGAACTGGAGGGGGTTGAGGCCCAGTCCGACGACGAAGTAGAGCGGCAGCACCGCCGTGACCATCTCGGAGGAGATGTCCGTGACGAGGCTGACCGCGCCGAGAGCGAGGACGGGCCCGGCGACGCGGCCGCGCACGGCACTGGACGTGTCAGTGCCGCGCGAGGCCGCCCCTTCGGCCGTCGGTGCGCCCGTCTCCCGGCTGGAGGCGAGGTACATCCGGGGGCTCCTGGTGCGTCAGTGGCACTGGTACTCGGGGCTGCTGTCCTCGGTCTTGCCGTCCGCGTCCAGGAAGTCCCAGGAGAAGGAGCTGTCCCCGAAGTCGAACTTGAGCACGCCGAAGGAGCCGCTGATCCGCTTCTCGCTGTTGGGCTGCTCGTCCTGGATGTCGTACGGGTTGGCGCCGCCGATGCCGCCGATGACCTCGACGATGCCCTTCTCCTTGTCGGCCTCGGCGCCGGGCGTCTGGGGCGCGAAGCGCTCGTAGTGGTGGTCGTGCCCGTTGAGGACGAGCTCGGCGCCGTTCTTGTAGAGGAGGTCCCAGACGGGCTTGCTCACCGGTTCGTTGCCGTGCTCGCCGGAGGAGAAGAGCGGGTGGTGGTAGACGGCGGCGACGCACTTCTTGTCGTTCGCGGCCAGGTCGTCCTTGAGCCAGTCCAGCTGCTCGTCGCTGATGTCGTTGGAGTCGAGGGCGACGAAGTGCCAGTTGCCCTGGTCGAAGCTGTAGTAGGGCTTGCCCTTGGGGTAGGCGATGTCCCCGAAGTAGTTCTTGTAGCCCGTGAGGGGGCCGTCGGGGTCGTAGGTCTCGTGGTTGCCCGCGGTGGGGCGGGTCTTCTCCTTGAAGCGGCCCCAGGTCTTCGCGTAGTACTTCTCGAAGTCCTCGGTGCGCGCGTCGTCGTACTGGTTGTCCCCCATCGTCAGGACGAACGCGGGGTCGAGCTTCTCGGTGAGCGCGGCGGTGCGCACGTGCTCGCAGCCGCTGTCGCTCTCGGTGCACTGTTCCGCGATGTCACCGGCCGCGACGGCCGTGAACGCGGCGGCGTCCTTGCCCTTGGCGTTCTGACCGGCGTCGGCGCTGTCGGCGGGCGACCAGATGAGCAGCCCCGCGACGAGCGCGGCGGCGCCGGCTCCGGCGGCGGGCAGGGCGTAGCGGCGTTTTCTCCAGGTGGGGGTGGAAGACACGTCCGTCTCCTTCAGGAGGGTTGGCCGGGCGTCGGCCTGTCGCGGGGAATCCTGGCGACTCGCCATGACCGCGTCAATAGACCGGGACGTGAATGGTTAGGAAAGTTTCCTTCCAAGTTCAACGAAGCCTCAGGCGGCGGCGCGCAGCGGCGCCCGCGGCTCGCTGTGCAGCGGGAGCGCCAGCTCCACCAGCGCCGCCTCCAGGCCGTGCAGGTGGGACAGCGCGCGCTCGGCCGCCGGATGCGGCTCGGCCCCGGCCGGGGCGGGGACGCCCGTACGGTCCACTGCCCCGGTCACGGGTGCCGTACGCGCCGGGGCAACCGCGCGGCCGTCGGCACGGCCCCGTACGAGGCCGTGCACCGCGGCCTCGACCCGCTCGCAGGCGGCGGTGAGCCGGGCGTCGTGCGAGGCGTCGGGGTCGGCGGCGACCTCGGCCAGGCCGCGTGCCTGGCGCGCGCAGTCGTCGAGCAGCGCGAGCGCCTGCCGGGCGCGCGCCTTGCGGGCGCGCAGCGGGCTCAGCGGGTGCACCAGCGGCGCCACCGCCATCCGTACGCGCCCGAGCAGCAGCTCCAGCTCGGCGATGTGCGGCGAGGGATCGGCGGCCTCGTCGCCGCCCAGCCGCAGCGCCGACTCGCGCGCGGCGGCGTGCACGGAGCCCACGGCGCGCCGGATCCAGGCGTCGGTGGCGGCGTGCGTGGTGATGGGCAGGACGAGCGCGACGGCGGCGGCCGAGGCCAGCGCGCCGACGGCGGTCTCCTCCAGCCGCAGCGCGAGCAGCCCCGGGTGCAGCACGCCGAGCAGCCCGTAGAGCATGCCGACCATGAGCGTGACCCAGAACATCATCCAGGAGTACGACAGGGGCGCGGTGTAGAAGACCCCGAAGACGCTGACGGCGACGACGAGCGCGGTCGGCAGCACGGCCCCGTCGGCCGGTACGGCGATCAGGAACCCGGCGCCCAGCCCGGTGAGGGTGCCGAGGACGCGGCGGAAGCCGCGCACCAGGGTCTCGCCGCGCGAGGCCGTGGCCACGAAGATCCACCAGGCGGCGCCCACCGCCCAGTACCAGCGGTCGAGGGAGAGCGCCTGCCCCGCGGCGAGCGCGAGCGCGCAGGCGGTGAGCGCCTGGAACGCCTGCCGGGTGCTGGGCCTGGCGAGGCCGCGCCCGCCGAGCGGCGCGGGCTGCGCGGGCGGGGGCGTGCGGCGCTCCAGCGGCCAGAGCACGAAGCGCGTCAGCGCGGCGACGGCCAGCGCGAGCATCCCGGCGGCGAGGGTGAGCGGCAGCTCGCGCGGCCCCGTGTGCAGGAACTGCGCGGCGAAGAACATCATGAAGGCGAAGATGCCGAGCGCGTTGCCCCGCGGGCCCCAGCGGCGCGCGTACACGCCGCAGAAGACGACGGCGAGGAAGGCCGCGTCGCGCGCGGGCGGGGCGCCGTGCAGCAGCGCGGCGAGGGCGAGGACGGGGAAGCCCACGAAGGGGTACAGCGCGGTGGTGACCGCCTGGCCGCGCCGCGTGGGATCGGCGACGTTGAAGAGCGCGAGCAGCGCCACGAGCCCGCCGGTGACCATGGCCTCCAGCGGAAATCCGCAGGCACCGGCGGCCGCGACGGCCAGCCCGATGCCGAGCACCGCGCGCGCCGAGACCCGGGCCCTGGCGCGCCCCGGATCCGGTGCGACGAACGCCCTCTTCAGCAAACCGTCCAGCAAACCTTCCCGCCCCTCTGGTGTCGTGGCATGAAAGAAGCGCCGCGGGGTCTCCGCAGCGCCTTCGCCCTCCCAGGCTACCTGCTTGCCCGGACGTCCGACGATCGGACCCGTGCACCCCCTGCCCCACTCCGTTGACATCCTGGGGCGCATGAGCACCTCCGTGATCTTCGACCTGGACGGCACCCTCGTGGACAGCGAGCCGAACTACTACGAGGCCGGGCGGCGGCTGCTCGCCGCGCACGGCGTGCCCGGCTTCACCTGGGAGGAGCACGGCCGGTTCATCGGGATCGGCACCCGCGAGACGCTGGAGACGCTCCGCGCCGAGCACGGCATCGAGGCGCCCGTCGAGCAGCTGCTCGCGGAGAAGAACCGGCTCTATCTCGGCCTGGCGGGCGCGCACACCGAGGTCTTCCCCGAGATGCGCGAGTACGTCGGGCTGCTGCACGCCCGGGGGATCCCGATGGCGGTCGCCTCCGGCTCGTCCCGCGCCGCCATCGCGGCCGTCCTCGCGGCGACGGGCCTGGACGCGCTGCTGGGGACGTACGTCTCGGCGGAGGAGGTCCCGCACGGCAAGCCGGAGCCGGACGTCTTCCTGGAGGCGGCGCGCAGGCTCGGCGCCGCGCCGGAGAGCTGCGTCGTGCTGGAGGACGCGCCGCCCGGCGCCGAGGCGGCGCGCCGGGCCGGGATGCGCTGCGTCGCCGTCCCGTATCTGCCGCACACGGCGGACGACCCGGCGTTCGCCTCGGCGGGGCTGCTGTTCAGGGGCGGGCAGGACGAGTTCGACGCGCGGCGCGGCTACGAGTGGACGGTCACGCGGCACACGTGAGCCTTGGACAGTCCGTAACCTTGGACAGTCCGTCCAGAACTTTATAAAGTGTCTGCATGTCGAACCAGCAGCATCTGATGGACCAGCTCCAGCAGGTGGCCCAGGGGCTCGCGGCGACCTTCGCGCCGTTCTGCGAGGTCGTGGTGCACGACCTGCGGGACCCGGAGCACGCCATCGTCGCCATCGAGAACAATCTGTCGGGCCGCGCCGTCGGCGACCCCGCCACCGAACTGGGACTGGCGCGTCTCGCGGACGACGCCTATCCGCAGGTGCTGGCGAACTATCCGAACCGGTTCGCGGACGGCCGCCGCGCCAAGAGCACCTCGGTCGGCATCAAGGACGAGGACGGGCGCTACGCGGCGGCCCTCTGCCTCAACGTCGACATGACCGTCTTCGACGGCATCGGGAACGTCCTGGAGCGCTTCGGCCGCTACGACGGCGCGGCGGCGCCCGGCGAGTCGCTGGACCCGGCGAACACCGAGGGCATCCGCGCGCGCATCGACGCGTTCGCGGCCCAGCAGGCGACGACGCCGCGCGCGCTCCGCACCGAGCAGCGCCGCGCGCTGGTACGGCAGTTGAAGACGCAGGGTTTCATGGAGGTCCGCAGGTCGGCCGAGACCATCGCGGACCACCTCGGAGTGTCGAGAGCGACGGTGTACGCAGATGCGAAGTGACCGGAACGCGGCCCAGGCCGCCCCTCCCACCTACGACGACGTCGTACGGGCCCACGAGCGGATCGCCCCGCACGCGCGCCGTACGCCTGTGCTGACCTCACGGATGACCGACGAGGAGCTGGGCGCCTCGTTCTTCTTCAAGGCCGAGAACACGCAGCGGATGGGCGCGTTCAAGTTCCGCGGCGCCTTCCACGCGCTCTCGCGCTTCGACGAGGAGCAGCGCCGCGCGGGCGTCGTCGCCTACTCCTCCGGCAATCACGCGCAGGCCGTCGCGCTCTCGGCCCGCATCCTCGGCATCCCGGCGACGATCGTGATGCCGCTGGACGCCCCCGCCACCAAGGTCGCGGCGACGAAGGGGTACGGCGCGGAGGTCGTCACGTACGACCGTTACGCGCAGGACCGCGAGGAGATCGGGCGCGCGCTGGCGGCCGAGCGGGGGCTCACGCTGATCCCGCCGTACGACCATCCGCAGGTGATGGCCGGTCAGGGCACGGTCGCGAAGGAGCTGTTCGAGGACGTCGGCCCGCTCGACGCGCTGTACGTGCCGCTGGGCGGCGGGGGCCTGCTGTCGGGCTCGCTGCTGTCCCGGGACGCGCTGTCGCCGGAGTGCGCCGTGTACGGGGTCGAGCCCGAGGCGGGCGACGACGTGCGGCGGTCGCTGCGCGAGGGGCGGATCGTGCACATCGACACGCCGCGCACGATCGCCGACGGCGCCCAGACGCAGCACGTGGGCGAGCACACCTTCCCCGTCATCCGCGAGCGCGTGACGGACGTCCTCACCGCGAGCGACGAGGAACTCGTCGCGTGCATGCGGCTGTTCGCCTCCCGCATGAAGACCGTGGTCGAGCCGACGGGCTGCCTCG
Organism: Streptomyces sp. NPDC048172; assembly: GCF_043202595.1. NCBI lineage: Bacteria > Bacillati > Actinomycetota > Actinomycetes > Kitasatosporales > Streptomycetaceae > Streptomyces > Streptomyces sp. NPDC048172. The sequence continues at coordinate 613,553 of NZ_JBIDAT010000003.1, read as the reverse complement.
GCTTCGCCGCCGCCCGCGCCCACGCGACGGCGGGCAGGCTGCGCGGTGCCCGCGTGGGCGTCGTCCTCAGCGGCGGCAACATCGACCTCGACCGCTTCACGGAGCTGCTCACCGGCTGAGATGCGGCGTTCCGGGCGGCGGGCGTAGCCTGGAATTGCTCCAGTGAGCCGTGAGGTTGTGCTCCTGCGAAGCTCCACCACCCCACGGTGATGCCGACCCGTATCGGACGGGCCCATCTCTGGATTGCCGGATCTCCCGCGGGTTTCGCGGCGGAAAACGCCCGCACGCACGGACCCCTTCCACCGCCCACCGCGGTGAGGAGAGAGGAGGTGTATCGCGATGCGCACGTACGAGCGTCCGACGCTGAGGGCGGTCGGGACCTTCCGCAAGGTCACCGGCAAGATCCTCAAGTCGACGGCTTCCCCCGACTTCCTCGGTCAGCACAGCTTGCTCCGCTGACCCCCGACCGGAACGGGGAGAGAGTTGACCGGACAGCAGGAAGACCGGACGGTGGCGGGCGGCAGCGCCCGCCACCGCGTCGGCGAAGGGGCCGGATGGGCCTGGCTGGACGCCGTCCCGGACTGGTGGGTGGCCCTGCCCGACTGCGCGGCGGCCGCCCCCGTTGCGGCGCGGCTGCGGGAGTGCGCGGCGGATACGGTGCCGCACCCCTCGGGCCGGACCTGGCTGCTGGGGCGCTGGGGGAACGCGCCCGGCGGCGCCGAGACGCTGCGCGTGGGCGCGGCGCGGGACGCCCGGATCGCGGTGGCCGGACAGCACGCGGTGACCGTCGGGGAACTCGAACGTATCGCCGCCTCCTCCACCACGCCCGCCGAAGCGGCGCGGCGCGTGGAGCGGATGCCCGGCAGCTTCCATCTGCTGGCGTCCGTCGGAGGGCGGGTACGCGCGCAGGGCTCGCTCAGCGGGCTCCGGCGGGTCTTCACGGCACGGCTGAACGGGGAGCTGGGCGGGGTCACCGTCGCCGCCGACCGGGCCGACGTGCTGGCCTGGCTCATGGACGGCGGGCCCGAACTCGACGTACCCCAGCTCGCGTTCCACCTGCTCGACCCGCCCGCGCTGCACCCCCTGACCGACCGTCCGCTCTGGTCCGGCGTCGCCCATGTGCCGCCCGGCCACTGCGTGGTGCTCGGCCCCGACGGTACGTCCCGGCAGGAGCGGCGCTGGACTCCGCCCGCGCCGGAGGTGCCGCTGGCCGAGGGGGCGCGGGCCGTGCGCGAGGCGCTGGCCGCCGGGGTGGAGGCTCGGACGCGGGGCCGGGACCGCGTCAGCGCGGACCTCAGCGGGCTGGACTCCACCGCCGTGTGCTGCCTCGCGGCGCGGGGAGAGGGCGAGGGAGAAGACGAGGGGGCGGGCGGGACCGGCGTACGGGTGCTGGCGTTCACCGCGGCCAGCCCCGACCCGCTCGACGACGACGTGGCGTGGGCGCGGCGTACGGCGGCGGCCGTACCCGGCATCGAGCACCGCACCGTACCGGCCGACGAGATGCCGCAGATCTACTCCGGGCTGCCGGAGCTGGACGACCCGTTCGACGAGCCCTGCGGGGTGATCGCCGATCACGCGCGCTGGTCCGCGCTGGCCCGCCGGGGGGCCGCGCTCGGCTCGGCGGTGCACTTCGGCGGCTTCGGCGGCGACGAGGTCCTCGCGGCCAGCACCAGCCATCTGCGGCTGCTGCTGCGCCGCAGACCCACGGTGGCGCTGCCGCTGCTGCGCGGCTTCGCCGCCTCCTACCGCTGGCCCCGGAGCCGGGTGCTGCGGCAGCTCGGCGACGCCCGCCCGTACCCCGTCTGGCTGCGTGCCGCCGCCGATCTGCTCACCGCTCCCCCGCCGCCCGCGAACGCGCCCAGCCTGGACTGGGGCAGCGTGCCCCGGATGCCGCCCTGGGCGACCGGAGCAGCCGTCGACGCGGTCCGCGAGCTGGTCCTCGGCGCCGCCGCCGAGGCCCGGCTCATCACCGAGCACCGGGGACTCCACGACGACCTGGAGGGAATCCGGTACGCCGCGCGTCCCCTCCGTCCGATGGGCCAGCTGGCGCTCAGGGGCGGAACGGCGCTGGCGGCGCCGTTCCACGACGACCTCGTGCTGGAGGCCGCGCTCGCGGTCCGCGCGGAGGAGAAGCGGACGCCGTGGCGGTACAAGCCGCTGCTGCTGGAGGGGATGCGGGGCGTCGTACCGGAGGTGAGCCTGGGCAGGCAGACCAAGTCGGCCGGCACCTGCGACCCGGACACGGCGCTGCGGGAGAACCGGGCGGCGCTCCTGTCGCTGTGGGAGGACTCCCGGCTGGCCCGGCTCGGCCTGGCCGACGCCGCCACACTGCGCGTGCTGTGCGCCGGCCCGCTCCAGGACCGCGACGGCGGCCGGCGGGGCGATCTGCACGGCGCCCTGTACCAGGCGGTGGCGTGCGAGGTCTGGCTCCGGGCGCGCGAAGCGGCGGCGTCCGGGGCCCGCGAGTACGGCCGCCCGCACACCGTCCCTACGACCCCGAGGTGAGGCCCCCATGCTGAGGCTGCGTGACGGCGTGTCCCGCGCGGACACCGACACCGGAATCGCCCTGCTGGACGAGAACAGCGGCATGTACTGGAACCTCAACGGCACCGGCGCGCTCGTCCTGCGCACCCTGCTGGAGGACGGCGGCACGCAGGAGCTGGCCGTACGGCGGCTCACCGGCGAGTACGCGGTGGACTCCGACAGCGCCCGCGCCGACGTGCTGGCCCTGGTCGAGCAGCTCGGCACCTCGGGCCTCGTCGAGGAGGAGGGGCGGTCGGGATGAGCCTTCCGCAGGCCATCGGGCACAGTCCGCGCTCGGTGCCGCTCCCCCGGCGTCTGCTGGTGCGGCTCGCGGTGGGCGTGGCACTGGCGCTCGCCCAGCTGCCTCCCCGCCGGATCCGTGCCGTGCTGGAGCGCGTACGGCGCGGGGCGCGGCCCGCCACGTACCGGGAAGCGGCGTCGGCGCGGGACGCGGTGACCGCCGTGAGCCTGGCCAGTACGGGCCCCGAGGGCTGTCTGCCCCGGTCCCTGGCCACGGCGCTGCTGTGCCGGACGCGCGGCCAGTGGCCCGTGTGGTGCGTGGGGGTCCGGCGGCTGCCGCCGTTCGGCGCGCACGCCTGGGTCGAGGCCGAGGGCGTGCCGGTGGGCGAGGAGCTGCCGCCCGACTACTTCCGTCCCTTCTTCACGGTGCCGTGAGCGACACGGAAGGGTGGAACGGTCCCCGCGAGGTGCTGCGGACCCTGCGCGGGCACCGGCGGGGCGTCAGCGCCGCCGTCGGGCTCACCCTGCTGGCCCTGCTGCTGGCGCTGGCGCAGCCGCTGGTGGTGAAGGACGTCATCGAGGCGGCCGGGGACGGCTCGCCGTTCGGCGGCGCCGTCCTGGTGCTGGTGGCGCTCTTCCTGGCGCAGGCGGGGGTGCAGGCGGCGGGGCGTTACGTGATGGTGCGCACCGGGGAGAGCGTGGTGCTCGGGGTGCGGCTCGCGCTCGTCGACCGGCTGCTGCGGCTGCCGCTGCGCACCCTGGACCGGCACCGCACGGGCGACCTGATCTCCCGTACGGGCACGGACACGACGGCGCTGCGGCTGCTCGTCGCCGAGGGGTTCACGGGGGCCGTGACCGGGGGCCTCGGAGTGCTCGGCGTGGCCGCGCTGATGCTCTGGCTGGACTGGGTGCTCTTCCTCGCCGTGCTGGCGATGGTCGCCCTCGGCGGGAGCCTGCTGGCCACCGTGCTGCGCCGGATCGAGGGCGCCTCGCTCCAGGCGCAGAGCTCCACAGGGGCCATGACGGCCGACCTGGAGCGCGCGCTGGTCGCGCTGCGCACCGTACGGGCGAGCCGGGCCGAACGCCGGGAGGCGGCCCGTATCGGCGGGCAGGCGCGGACGGCGTACGCCTCGGGGGTACGGGTCGGGAAGCTGGACGCGGTGGTGGCACCGGCGGTCGAACTCGCCGTCCACGGCTCGTTCCTCGCGGTCCTGCTGATCGGCGGCGCGCGCGCCGCCTCCGGCGGATCGGTGGCCGACCTCGCCGCGTTCCTGCTCTACATGCTCTACCTGGTGGAACCGATCGGTGTCGTCTTCCAGGCGGTGAGCAGCATGCAGCAGGGCGCGGGCGCGCTGCGGCGCATCCGGGAGGTGCTGGACCTGCCGGGCGAGGAGGACGACGGCACGGCCCCCGGTGCCCCGGACCCCGGCCGGCCCCCGGAGGACCGCGCCGCCCCGCTGCTGGAGTTCCGGGACGTCCACTTCGGCTACCGCGCCGACCGTCCCGTGCTGCGCGGCGTCTCCTTCGCGGTGCCGCGGCGCGGGCAGGTGGCGCTGGTGGGGCGGTCGGGCGCCGGGAAGTCCACGGTGTTCGCCCTCGCCGAGCGCTTCTACGACCCGGACGGCGGGGCCGTGCTCTTCGGCGGCCAGGACGTGCGCGCCCTGGCGCGGGACGCGCACCGGGCCCGTATCGGCTTCGTGGAGCAGCACTCCCCCGTGCTGCACGGCACCCTGCGCGAGAACCTCACCTACGCAGCTCCCGGCGCGGACGAGCGGGAGCTGCGCCGCGCGGTCGAGCTGGCGCAGCTCGGCGACGTGGTCTCCCGGCTGCCGCGCGGGCTGGAGACGGAGACCGGGGAGCAGGGCGCGGCGCTCTCGGGCGGGGAGCGCCAGCGCGTGGCGCTCGCCCGCGCGCTCCTCGCCCGCCCCGAACTGCTCCTGCTCGACGAGCCGACCGCGCATCTCGACGCGGAGAACGAGGCCGCGCTGCGGACCGTGATCAGGGAGACCGCGCGGCGCTGCGCGCTGCTGGTGATCGCGCACCGGATGTCCACGGTGCGGGAGGCCGACCTGATCGTGGTGCTGGACGCCGGGCACGTCGTGAGCGCGGGCTCCCACGACGAGCTGCTCGTCACGAGCGCGTCGTACCGCGCCCTGGCACCGCGCTGAGCCCCGTACCGCGTGTACCGTCCCTGCCGCCGCTGCGCCCGACGCAGCTCAGCGGCTCGGGCGTGGGCCCGGGAGCGCCCGTACGCGCGAAGGAGATCCAGGCGGCGCGTACGGCCGTGCCGAGCGCCTCGACCTCGTCCCAGGGGAGGTCGCCGAGCATCGGCGCGTCCCGCCACGCCTCGCGGCCGCCCAGGAGCAGGGGGAGTTCGACGCAGTGGGTCGCGCCGAACGGGGAGCCGGACGGGCGCCAGTCGAGGCGGTACGCGTGGACGCGGGCGCCCGCGCGCTTCAGCCGGTCCCCGAAGCGGCACAGCGGCGCCTCGTACGTCCGCCGGGTCAGCTCGTCCGGCTCGCCGCGCTCGCCGGGGAAGGCGGTCATGTCGTCGGCGTTCCAGCCGTACATGACGTCCAGGCCGCGGACGTTGGCATCGAAGGTGAGGCCGGGGACGCGTACGGGGTCGGCGCCCGCGACGGGGGTGAACGGGGGTTCCAGGGTGCTGCCGGAGCGGCGGCCGTGCGCGGCGGCGGTCTCGCGCTGTGCGGCGAGGAGCGCGTCGGTGTCCGCGGTGCGGGGGTCGGTGCCGAGGACGTCGGCGAAGATCCGGCCGAGCGCCTGCGACTCGGCGCGGGAGCGCGCCGCGATGGACAGGGGCGGGCTCTGCAGGATCGCGCGCCGGAAGAGGCCCCGGGCCTCGGGCATCTCCATCAGCATGCGCGCCGAGAGGGCGCCGGCGGACTGGCCGAAGACGGTGACGTTGCCGGGGTCGCCCCCGTAGGCGGCGATGTGGGCGCGGACCCAGCGGAGGGCTTCGAGCTGGTCGTAGAGGCCGAGGTTGCCCTCGCTGACGCCGTCGAGGAAGAGATAGCCGAGGGCGCCGAGGCGGTGGTTGACGCCGACGACGACCACGTCGCCCTGCGCGGCGAGCGGCCCGCCGTCGTACCAGTCGAGGATGCCGCCGCCGCTGCTGAAGCCGCCGCCGTGGAACCAGACGAGGACGGGGCGGGCGCCCGCGTCGCGCGCCGGGGTGGTGACCGTCAGGTTGAGGCAGTCCTCGCCCTGCGGCGGCCTGTCGCGCGGCGGGCCCATGACCGCGTCGAGCCGGGAGGGCGGCTGCGGGCAGAGCTGGCCGCTCGACGGGCGCGTGTCGTCCGGCGCCACCGGGCGGGGGCGCCCGAAGCGCTCCGCCGTGGCGTAGCGCAGCGGGCCCGTGCGGATCAGCGCGGGGTCGTCCATGCCTCACCTCCGATCTCGGGCGCCGGGGCCGCCGCCTCCGGGGCTCCGGCCGGTGCGCCGTCGGGGACCAGGCGGAAGAGCGCCGTGGCGCCGACGAGGCTCACTGCGCAGATCGCCACCAGGTACCAGGTGACACCGGCCGAGGAGCCGCCGGAGTTCAGCAGCGCGGTGGAGATCATGGGCGCGAGCCCGCCGCCGAGGATCGCTCCCGCTTGCAGGATCAGCGAGGAACCCGAGTAGCGCACGTGGGCGGGGAAGGTGTCGGCGATGATGCTGCCCTGGACGCAGTGGGTGACGGGGATGATGAGCCCCATCCCGGCGAGCGCGAGGACGGCCAGCGCGGTCCTGCCGGTGTCGAGCAGCGGGAAGAACGCGGCGCACCAGGCCAGGATCGCCAGGGAGCCGCCGAGGAACATGGCGCGCCGTCCGTGCCGGTCGGCGACGCGCGTCCACACGGGGATGGTGGCGAACCACAGGACGGCGGCGCCGGTGACGGTGAGGATCAGGAACTGCTTGTCGTAGCCGAGTTCCTTGCTGCCGTACGAGAGCGTGAACACCATGAAGACGTACGCCACGGCGGAGTTGGCGACGACGGCGAGCAGCGTCAGGGAGAGGCGCGGGAAGCCGACCTTGAGGGACTCGGCGAGCGGGAAGCGGACCACCTCGTCCTTCTCAAGGACCTTGTGGAACGAGGGGGACTCGGTGACGCGGAGCCGGATCGCCAGGCCGACGACGACGAGGACGAAGCTCAGCACGAAGGGGATGCGCCAGCCCCACGCGGTGAACGCGCCGTCGCCCACGAGCTTGTTGGTGCCGAGGAAGACGAGGTTGGCGAGGACGAGTCCGGCGGGCGTGCCCATCTGCGGGAACCCGGCGTAGAGGTTCCGTTTGCCCTCGGGCGCGTGCTCCATGGACATCAGCGTGGCGCCCGCTCCCTCGCCGCCGAGGCCGATGCCCTGGACGATGCGCAGGACGACCAGGAGGACGGGGGCCCAGAAGCCGATGGAGTCGTAGTTCGGGATGAGGCCGATGAGGGTCGAGCCGATGCCCATGAGGAGGAGGGAGACCACGAGGGTGGCCTTGCGCCCGATGCGGTCGCCGAAGTGCCCGAAGACGAGCCCGCCGAGCGGCCGGGCGACGAAGCCGACGGCCAGCGTGCTGAACGCGGCGAGGGTTCCGGCGGCGGGGCTCAGGGAGGGGAAGAACTGCTTGTCGAAGATGAGCGCGGCGGCGGTGCCGTAGAGGAAGAAGTCGTACCACTCCAGCGTGGTACCGGCCAGCGTGGCGGCGGCCGTCCTTCCGGCAGCGGGTCTCTCGGTCTTCTCTGGGTTGCTCATGGGGTGACCTCTCACTGGAGCGAACGCGGGTCCGACGGTGCACCCGCGTTACCGCTGGATCCTCACCCCGTGAGCCATGACACACAAATACCGAATCGGGGGTCAGGTATAGCCGTCTCGGTATAGTGCGACCTCTTGCGCGAGACATAACCATACGGCTATACCGACGCGCGAAATCTTGATTTGTTCGGCATGGCCGCGCCTCCCAGAGTGGAGGCATGACGGCAGACACAGCGCGGTGGATCCGCAACTTCGTCGACGGGCGGTACGTCGATCCCGAGGAGACCGGCGGCGAGAACCGCAGCTTCGAGAAGACCGACCCGGCCACGGGCCTGGTCAACGCCCGCGTCCACGAGGCCGGCGAGGCCCTCGTGGACCGCGCCGTGACGGCGGCCCGCGGCGCCCTCGGCCCCTGGGCGCGGACCCCCGTCCGGGAGCGGACCGCGGTGCTGCGCCGCGCGGCCGACCTGATCGAGGAGCGGTTCGAGGAGTTCGTCGCGGCGGAGATCGCCGACACCGGCAAGCCCGTCACCCAGGCCCGCGAACTCGACGTGGCACGGGCCCTCGCGAACTTCCGTACGTTCGCCGACGTCGTCGCCGCCGCGGGCCAGGAGTCGTTCCTCACCGACCTCGCGGGCGGGCGCCAGGCGCTCAACTACGCGGTGCGCAAGCCGCTGGGCGTCGTCGCCGTGATCGTGCCGTGGAACCTGCCGCTGCTCCTCCTCACCTGGAAGGTCGCCCCGGCCCTCGCCTGCGGCAACGCCGTGGTCGTCAAGCCCAGCGAGGAGACGCCGGGCACCGCGACGCTCCTCGCCGAGGTGCTGCGCGACGCCGGGCTCCCGGCGGGCGCGTACAACGTCGTGCACGGCTTCGGCGGCGGCTCGGCGGGCGCGCACCTCACCGCGCACCCCGGCATCGACGGCGTCACCTTCACCGGCTCCTCGGCCACCGGCTCCCACGTGATGAGGACGGTCGCGCCGCGCGTGCGCCCCGTCTCCTTCGAGCTCGGCGGCAAGAACGCCGCGCTCGTCTTCGGTGACGCCGACCTGGACGAGACGCTCGACGGGCTGACCCGCTCGGTCTTCGCCAACACCGGCCAGGTCTGCCTGTGCACCGAGCGCGTCTACGTCCACCGCTCGGTCTTCGCCGATGTCGCGGACGGGCTGGCCGAGCGCGCCCGTTCGCTCCGGCTGGGCCGCCCGCTGGACGGGGCGACGACCACGGGCCCGCTCATCTCGCAGGCCCACCGCGACAAGGTGCGCGGCTACTTCGCGCTCGCCGAGGAGGCCGGGGCGAAGGTCCTCACCGGGGGCGGCGTCCCCGCGCTGGGCGCGGAGCTGGACGGAGGCTCCTGGATCGAGCCGACGCTCTGGACGGGCCTGACCAACGCCGACAGGCCCGTACGCGAGGAGATCTTCGGGCCCGTCGCCGCGCTGATCCCCTTCGACACCGAGGACGAGGCGATCGCCCTCGCCAACGACACCGACTACGGGCTCGCCGCCTCCGTCTGGACCACCGACCTGCGCCGCGGCCACCGCGTCGCGCAGGCCATGGACGTGGGCATGGCCTGGGTCAACACCTGGTTCCTGCGCGACCTGCGCTCCCCCTTCGGGGGCATGGGGCTCTCCGGCATCGGCCGCGAGGGCGGCGCCTCGTCCCTGCACTTCTACACCGAGCCGACGAATGTGTGCGTGTCACTGTGACCGAACTCCTCACCCCTGACAGCGAGTTGACCGAGCGGATCGGCGCCGCGGCCGAGCGGCTGACGGCCGCCGCCGAGTCCCGCACCCCCTGCCCGCCCGTACGGGACCTGCTGGGCGCGGACGACGTGGACGCCGCCTACGCCGTCCAGCGCCGCCTGACCGAGGCCCGTACGGCGGCGGGCGCACGGCCCGTGGGCGCCAAGATCGGGCTCACCGCGCGCTCCGTGCAGCAGCAGTTCGGCGTCTTCCAGCCGGACTTCGGCGCGCTGTTCGACGACATGGTGTACGGGCACACCGAGCCGCTGCCCCTCGGCCGGTTCCTCCAGCCGCGCGCGGAGGGCGAGATCGCGTTCGTCCTCGGGCGCGACCTCGACCTGCCGGGCGCGACCGTGGCGGACGTGCTGCGGGCGACCGAGTTCGCGCTGCCCGCGATCGAGATCGTCGACTCCCGGATCGCGGACTGGGACCTGGCCATCACCGACACCGTCGCCGACAACGCCTCCAGCGGCGCTGTCGTCCTCGGCACCACCCCGTACCCGCTCGCCGGGCTCGACCTCGCGCGGGTCGGGATGACGCTGCACCGGGACGGCGAACCCGTCTCGTTCGGCGCGGGCCACGCCTGCCTCGGCTCGCCGGTCGTCGCCGTGGCGTGGCTGGCGCGCGAGCGGGCGCGGCGCGGGCAGCCGCTGCGCGCGGGCGACGTGGTGATGTCCGGCGCGCTCGGCCCGATGGTCCCGGTCGGCGGCCCAGGCCGCTACCGGCTGGAGCTGGACGAGATGGGCGAGGTCGAGGCCGTCATCGAGGGGGAAGCGGAATGAACGTACAGGACAACGGGACCGGCACCGTCCCCGTCGCCGTCATCGGCTCGGGCAACATCGGCACCGACCTCATGATCAAAGTGCTGCGGCACTCCCCCACCCTCCGCATGGCCGCGATGGCCGGGATCGACCCGGACTCCGACGGCCTCGCGCGCGCCGCCCGCCTCAAGGTCGCCACGACCCACGAGGGCGTCGAAGGGCTCGCGAAGCTGCCGGAGTTCGAGGACGTCCGCATCGTCTTCGACGCGACCTCCGCCAAGGCCCACGTGCGCAACGCCGAGGTCGCGCGGGAGCACGGCAAGCTGATGATCGACCTGACCCCGGCGGCCCTGGGCCCGTTCGTCGTCCCGCCGGTCAATCTCGACGACCATCTCGACGCCGACGACGTGAACATGGTGACGTGCGGCGGACAGGCCACCGTCCCCGTCGTCGCCGCCGTCGCCCGGGTCGCGCCGGTCGCGTACGGGGAGATCGTCGCCTCGATCTCCTCCCGCTCCGCGGGCCCCGGCACGCGCGCCAACATCGACGAGTTCACCGAGACCACCAGCCACGCCATCCGCACGGTCGGCGGCGCCGAGGCGGGCAAGGCGATCATCGTCCTCAACCCGGCCGAACCGCCCCCCGTCATGCGGGACACCGTCTACTGCCTGGTCGAGGGCGAGGTGGACGCGGGCCTCCAGGAGAAGATCGCCGACTCGGTGCGCCGGATGGCCGAGGACGTACGGGCGTACGTACCGGGCTACCGGCTCAAGCAGGACGTGCAGTTCGACCCCGTCGAGGACGCGCTCGTCCCCGGTCTGGGGCGGCGGGTCACGGGCGTACGCGTCTCCGTCTTCCTGGAGGTCCTCGGCGCGGGCCACTACCTGCCCGACTACGCGGGGAACCTCGACATCATGACCGCCGCGGCCGTCCGTACGGCCGAGAAGACCGCCGCGCTGCGGGGCTGGGGGAAGCACGCATGACAGGCAGCACGAAGCTCACGAAGCTCTACGTCCAGGACGTGACCCTGCGGGACGGCATGCACGCCATGGGGCACAAGTACACCGTCGACCAGGTGCGGGACATCGTCGCCGCCGTCGACAGGGCCGGGGTCGCGGCCGTCGAGGTCGCGCACGGCGACGGACTCGGCGGCTCCAGCGCCAACTACGGCTTCGGCGCGCACACCGACGAGGAGTGGATCGAGGCCGCGGCCGACGTCCTGACGAACGCCAAGCTGACGACGCTCCTCCTCCCCGGCATCGGCACCATCGAACACCTGCGCCGCGCCTACGAGCTGGGGGTGCGCAGCGTCCGCGTCGCCACCCACTGCACCGAGGCCGACGTCAGCGCCCAGCACATCGCCTGGGCCCGCGAGCACGGCATGGACGTCTCCGGCTTCCTGATGATGAGCCACCTCAACTCCCCCGAGGGGCTGGCGAAGCAGGCCGCGCTGATGGAGTCGTACGGGGCGCACTGCGTGTACGTCACCGACTCCGGCGGGCGCCTCACCATGCGGGACGTGGCCGAACGCATCGACGCGTACCGCCAGGTGCTGGACGGCGCGACGGAGATCGGCATCCACGCGCACGAGAACCTGTCGCTCTCGGTCGCCAACAGCGTGACCGCCGTCGAGCACGGCGCGTACCGCGTGGACGTGGCCCTGGCCGGACAGGGCGCGGGCGCGGGCAACTGCCCGGCGGAGGCGTTCGTCGCCGTCGCGGACCTGCTCGGCTGGGAGCACGGATGCGACCTGTTCGCGCTCCAGGACGCCGCCGACGACATCGTCCGCCCGCTCCGGAACCGCCCGGTCCAGGTCGACCGGGAGACCCTGACCCTCGGATACGCGGGTGTCTACTCCAGCTTCGCGCTGCACGCCGAACGCGCCGCGCGCCGCTACGGGCTCGACACCCGGGACATCCTGCTCGAAGCCGGCCGCCGCCAGATGGTCGGCGGCCAGGAGGACATGATCGTGGACATCGCACTGGACCTGGCCGGAAGGAGCGCCGCATGAGCACGGCTCTCGCCTCGGAGACGGTCGCGGCGCTCGCCGAGCGCCTCGACCACGCCGAGACCTCGCGGACCGACACCCCGAGCCTCGCCGACACGCACACCTTCGGCATCGAGGACGCCTACGCGGTCCAGGCCGCGCTGCTCGCCCGGCGCGAGGCGCGCGGCGAGCGGATCACGGGCGTCAAGCTGGGCTTCACCAGCAAGGCGAAGATGGCGCAGATGGGCGTCTCCGACGTGATCGTCGGGCGGCTCACCGACGCCATGCGCGTCGCGGACGGCGCCGACGTGGACCTCTCCCGCTTCCTCCACGCGAAGGCCGAGCCGGAGGTCGCCTACCGGCTCGCACGGGACGTGGACCTGGACGACCCGTCCGTGGACATCGAGGCGTGCGTCGACGCGCTCGCGCCCGCGCTGGAGTTCATCGACTCCCGGTACCGCGACTTCCGCTTCACCTACGAGGACGTCGTCGCCGACAACACCTCGGCCTCCGCCTACGCGATCGGCGCCTGGCGCCCCGTCGCGAACGCCGGGGACGTCTCCAACCGCGCGGTGCGGCTGCTCTCCGGGTCGGCGGAGGCCGTCGGCTCGACCGCCGCGATCCTCGGCTCGCCCGTACGGGCGCTGCACGCGCTGCTCGACATGGCCCGTCGCCGCCGCATCCCGCTGCGCGCCGGTCAGGTCGTGCTCGCGGGCGCCGCCACGGCCGCGGTCCCGGTCACGCCCGGGGTCATCTCCTGCGAGGTCGCGGGCCTGGGCTCCGTCTCCGTCTCGGTGAAGGGGGTGGCCTCGTGACCGGCTCCTCGCAGGGCGCCCGCGTCGTGGCGGGCAGGGCCACCCCGCGCGGGCGCTTCCCGCACGTGAAGGTCGTCGGTGACCTCGTCTTCGTGTCGGGGACGAGCTCGCGCCGCCCCGACAACACCTTCGTCGGCGTCGAGACCGACGAGATGGGCACCGCGAACCTCGACATCCGCGCCCAGACCCGCGCGGTGATCGAGAACATCCGCGACATCCTCGCCGAGGTCGGCGCGGAGCTCTCCGATGTCGCGCAGCTCACCACGTATCTGGTGTCCATGAACGACTTCGGCGGCTACAACGAGGTCTACGGCGAGTTCTTCGACGAGGACGGCCCGACCCGGACGACCGTCGCGGTGCACCAGCTTCCCCACCCGCACCTGCTGATCGAGATCCAAGCGACGGCGTATCTGCCCCGCACCCCCCGCACCCCCCGTACTCCCCGTACCGCCCGCACCGCACAGGAGGCGTCATGACGGACATCCCCGAGGTCATCGATTTCCAGGGCTGGATCGCCGAGCACGAGCACCTGCTCAAGCCGCCGGTGAACAACCGGACCATGTCCCTCGGCCAGGACTTCATCGTCCAGGTCGTCGGCGGCCCCAACCAGCGCACGGACTTCCACCTCGACCCGTACGAGGAGTGGTTCTACCAGGTCAAGGGCGACATGCACGTCAACCTGATGACCGAGGAGGGCCCGCGCACCGTGCACATCGGGGAGGGCCAGGTCTGGCTGCTCCCCGGCAACGTCCCGCACTCCCCGCAGCGCCCCGACCCCGACTCGATCGGCCTCGTCATCGAGCGGGTCCGCGAGGAGGGCACGCTGGAGAAGTTCCTCTGGTACTGCCAGGAGTGCTCGGCCCTCACCCACGAGGTCGAGCTCCAGGTCCGCGACATCGTGCAGGACCTGCCGCCCGTCTTCACCGCGTTCTACGACGACGAGCAGGCCCGCACCTGCCCGCGGTGCGGCGCGCTGCATCCGGGGAAGGGCTGACCGTGGAACCTATGATCGACGTCCACACCCACTACGTCCCCCGGGGGTGGCCGGACCTGACGGCCGAGGCCGGACCCGAGGCGCCCTGGCTGCGCATCGAATCCGAGGCCGAGGCGATGATCATGATGGGGTCGAAGGAGTTCCGCCGCATCCAGGCGGATGCCTGGGACGCGGAGACCCGGCTGCGCGACATGGACGCCGACGGCGTACGGACCCAGGTCGTCTCGCCGACCCCCGCGTTCTTCACGTACGGGCGCTCCGGCGCCGAGGCCGCCAAGGTCGCCCGGATCTTCAACGACCTGGCTCTGGAGATCACGGCCCCGGCCGCCGACCGGCTGCTCCCCTTCTGCCAGGTGCCGTTGCAGGACCCGGACGCCGCCTGCCGCGAACTGGAGCGCAGCGTCGCCAACGGGCACCGGGGCGTGGAGATCGGCAACCACGTCGGCGACCAGGACCTGGACAGCGAGGGTGTCGTCACCTTCCTCCAGCACTGCGCCGCGCTGGACGTACCGGTGTTCGTGCACCCGTGGGACATGGCCAGCTCGCCCCGGCTCGACCGGTGGATGGCCCAGTGGCTCACGGCCATGCCCGCGGAGACCCATCTGTCGATCCTGGCGATGATCCTGGGCGGGGTCTTCGACCGCGTGGACGAGCGGCTGAATATCTGCTTCGCGCACGGCGGCGGCTCGTTCGCCTTCTGGCTGGGCCGGATGGAGAACGCGTGGCACGGCCGCAACGACATCATCGGCACGTCCGCCTACCCGCCGTCCCACTACCTCGGCCGCTTCTACGTCGACTCCGTCGTCTTCGACGACCGCGCGCTGCGGCTCCTCGTGGACACGGTCGGCGCGGACCGGGTGATGGTCGGCAGCGACTACCCGTACCCGCTGGGCGAGCGCCCCGTGGGCGAGGTGGTCCGCAAGAGCCAGTTCCTGGACGAGGCGGTGCGCGGAAAGATCACCCACGGCAACGCCGAACGCTACCTGGGCCTGTAGAGGCCAGGACCCAGGAGTGCCCCCTGCCCGGCACGCTCCACCGGCCACCGCCTAGAGCTGAGGCGTCGCCATTCCCGCCGCCGTCTCCTCCAGGCTCCGGATGAGCGCCTCGGCGGAAGGGCTCAGCGTCCGGGCTGCCGACAGGGTCAGCCCGACGCTGTGCCCGACCGGGTCCAGCGGGACCGGCAGCCGCACGATGCGGCTGTCGTCCCGGATGATCAAGCTGGGCAGTACGGCGATGACGTCGGTCTCCAGCAGGAGCTGACGGACGGTGAGGAACGAGGTGGTCTCCACCCGGTTCTCCGGCAGCGCGAAGCCGTTACGGGCGAAGAACTCCTCGACCTCCCGGCGCAGCGCGGTCTCCGGACCGGGCAGGATCCACGGGTAGTCCAGCAGTTCGGCGAGGACGCCGTCCTCGCCGCCCTCGCGCGCGGCCAGCGCGTGCGAGGCCCGCACGACCAGCTCCACCGACTCGTCGTACAGCTTGCGCCGCACCACCCGCTCCCCGGGCGGCGAGGTGAGCCGCCCGACGACGAAGTCGATCCGCCCGGCCTCCAGCTCCATCAGCAGCGCGTCCGGCGAGGCCTCCCGCACGACGACCGTCAGATACGGGCGGTCCTTCTTCAACGCCGCGATGGCGCGCGGCAGCAGCACGTTCGACCCCGCCAGGTGCGTGCCGACGACGACCGTGCCCCGGTCGGCGTCGGCCAGCTCCACCACGTGCCGCCCGGCCTGCGTCAGCTGCGCCAGAACGGCCCGCGCGTGCCGCGTGAACGCCTCCCCGAAGACGGTCGCCGTGACGCCCCTCGGCCCGCGCTCGAAGAGCGCGACCCCGAGGATGTCCTCCAGCTCGTGCAGGCTGCGCGTCGCCGCGGGCTGCGTCACGTGCAGCTCCGCAGCGGCCCCGACCACGGTCCCCTGCCGCGCGAGCGCGTCGACGAGCACCAGGTGCCGGAACTTCAGACGGCCGTCGAGCAGGCGGGGGATCTCCACGCCCCGACCCTAACGGAGGGGCCTCGTCCTCTCAGTCCCCCGGCTTGGCCGTCGCCGAGATCCCGCCGTCCACGGGCATCGCCGTGCCGGTCACGAAGGTCGCGCGGTCGCTGCACAGCCACACCGCGGCCTCCGCGATCTCCCGGGGGTCGGCCATCCGCTTCTGGATCTGCGGCGCGATGAACGCCTGCTCCAGCGCCGGTACCTGGCGGACCGCCTCGTCGATCATCTCGCTGCGCGTGGTGCCCACGACGAGCGCGTTCACGCGGACGCCCCGCTCCCCGTACTCCGCCGCCGCGGCCCGCGTGATCCCGAGCACGGCGTGCTTGGAGGCGACGTAGGGCACGGAGGCACCGGTCGCGTAACGCCCGGCCGTACTGCTCGTGTTGACGATCGAGCCGCCCCTGCCCGACTCCAGCATCACGGGGAGCTGCCGCTTCATGCAGTTCCACACGCCCCGTACGTTGACGTCCATCGTGCGCTCGTAGATCTCGTCCTCGGTCTCGTGCAGCACGGTCCCCACGGTGGCGTACCCCGCGTTGTTCAGCGCGCAGTCCAGCCCGCCGAACCGCTCCACCGCCGTCTCGACGGCCCGCCCCACGTCCTCCGCGACGGTCACGTCCCCCACGACGGCCGCGGCCTGCCCGCCCCGCGCGGTGATCTCCCCGGCCACCTCTTCCAGCCGGTCGCCGCGCCGCGCCATGAGCACGACTGCCGCGCCCTCCTCCGCGAAGAGCCGCGCCGCGGCGGCCCCGATCCCGCTGGAGGCCCCGGTGATCATCGCCACCCGCCCGTCGAGCATCCCCACAACTCTCCCCCTGTCGTTCCCGTGTTCGGTCATCGCACGAGGATAGAGCGGCTCTACGACCGGCGGCGGGGCTTTCCGCGTCGCGGGCCGCCCTTGGGGGCACCACCCTTGGCGCCGCCCTTCGGACCGCCACGCCCTGAGGCACCCTTCTTGGCGGGCGCGGGTTTGCCGGACTTCGCCGGGGACTTGGGCCGGGGCTGGTCCTGGGGGGCCGTACGGCCGCGGGTGCTGTTGACCGTGCGGCCGCGGACGATGCCGATGAAGTCCTCCACCATGTCCGTCGTCGCCTCCTCGGGCCACGCCAGCGCGACCTGCGACTGGGGAGCGTCCGTCACGGGCCGGTAGGTGAGGTCCTTGCGGTGGTGGAGGCGGGCGAGGGACTGCGGGACCACGAGGACGCCGATGCCCGCGGCGACCAGCTCGACGGCGTCGCCGGTGGTCGCGGGGCGTTCGAGCGCGGGCCGTCCCGGGGGCTGCTCCCAGCCGAGCACGTCGTCCAGGGGGTGCAGCACGATCTCGTCGGCCAGCTCGTCGAGCGTGACCTCGTCGGCCGCCGTGACCAGGTGGTCCTTGGGGACGACGACCACCGTGGCCTCGGTCCACAGCGGGATCGCGCTGAAGTACGTGCGGTCGACCGGCAGCCGTACGAAGCCCGCGTCCGCGCCGCCCTCGCGCAGCAGGCCGGGGGCCTCGGCCGCGGGGACGGGGACGAGGGCGAGGGGGATGCCGGGAAGGCGCTCCTCCCAGATCCGGACCCACTTCGTGGGCGTCACCCCGGGAACGTAGGCGAGCCGGAACGAGGGGGGCGCCGGGGAGGAAGGGGAGGATGCTGCCGCGTCTGTCACCACGCCAGGCTACCGGCCGTGGTCAGGGGCACCTCATCCGCTCGTTACCCTGGACGCATGACGTCGCACAAGACCACCCAGACCATGAAGCCCGCGACCGCGGCGAAGAAGCTGGGTGTGTACCTCCAGGCCACCCCCGCCGAGTTCCAGGAGGGTGTCGTCACGCGCGACGAGCTGACCGCCTTGCAGGCCGATCCGCCGCAGTGGCTCGTCGACCTGCGGCGCGACGGCCCGCACCCGCGCCCGGTCGTCGCGGCGAAGCTGGGTGTCTCGAACGCGGGCCTCGCCCGTGGCGGCGCCACCGAGCCCCTCACCACGGAGCAGATCGAGGCGCTCAAGGCGGAGAACCCCGAGTGGCTCCAGAAGGAGCGCGCGACCCAGGCCGAGGTCCGCAAGGAGACCGCACGCCTGAAGGAGAAGCGGAAGGCGGAGGCAGAGGCCAAGGGCTCCTGACCTCTCATGTACGGCAGAGACCCCGGCGGCACGGTGCCGCCGGGGTCTCGTCCGTCGTACGGGCCTGTCAGCCGTCCGTGGAGCGGACCGTGCTCATGATCTTCTTCATCTCGGCCTCCGACAGCGCGTTCGGGACGCCCTGGTCGCCGTAGATCACCCAGCCGTGCATCGTGCCGTCCGGGAGCTTCTGGGCGATGCTGTGCACGACCGCCGTCGCGGGGACGCACTTGCTGGGGCGGTTGGTGACCTTGACCTTGGCGGTCGCCGTGTAGCCCTCGATGCCGCCCTGCTTCCACGGCTTGGCCTGGCTGACCGTGACCTTGGGCTTCTTCTCCTCGCCGCCGTACGCGGCGAAGCCCCAGTTGCCCGCCCAGTTGCGGGCGTTCTCCTGGAGGGAGCCCTCCTTGCCGCCGCCGGTGGTGCCGACCGTGGCGAGCTGGCCCTTGCCCGCCTCGCCGAACGCCTTGGGGTTGGGCGCCGAGGCGCAGCCGCCCTCGCGGTAGGTGGCGGCACCGTTCATGACGACGATCGGCTTGCCGCCCTTGTCCGTGTAGGAGAGGGACGTGTCCTGGTCGAGGACCTTCCACTTCTTGGCCTTGGGCGGCACGTCGTAGCGGAAGTGGTGCTTCTCCCGCGTCTGGGTCTGCCAGCCCTTGACGACGGGCTCCTTGCCCGAGGGGGACGACGGGGCGGCGGACTGGGACTTCTCCGCGGACGCCCCGGCGGAGGGCTTCTTCGAACCGGCCGCGTCGGGGTCGGTGTCCGTGTCCTCGTTGCAGCCGCTGAGGGCGAGGACCATGCCGACGCCGACGGCGGCGACGAGTGTCGTCTTCTTACGACGGGACGGGGCGGGACCGTCCGTACGCCCGGGGCGGGCGCCATGCTGGGGAGTGTTTGACCAAGACATGATCGCCACCCTAGGTGACCTGGATCGATAACCAGCCACCCGGTGGCGGTCCCGGCACGAGACCAGGACACGCTCGTGATCAAGCCAGGAAACTCGGATCCCGCCGTGCACGGAGTCCGCCGGGCGTCCTGAACTCGTCGGCTGTTCGGATAAACACCGGACGGGCGAAGAACACCGCATCGAAGTAACTCCCCCGGTCACCCCGGGCGAAACGGGCTCAACGGCCGCTACGGTTCCCCGAGATCCGCACGAATCCCCATCGCTCCGGCGAAGGAGAGCCCCGCTCGATGACCACTGAGACCGGCCCGGAACCGCAGTGCCTCCTGGGCCACACCCGCGAGCGTACGACCACCTCGCGGAAGAATCGTCACGGCGACGACAGCCGGTCACGCACCGGCCACGCGGTCAGCGGCGCACGGGCGCTCCTCAGACGCGCCTAGAGAACCCCACCGCGGCCGACCAGGGCCGACACCGGCCCGGCTCCCGGGCGGCCGGGCGAGCGTGCCCGCGTACCGGGACAGCCCACCCCTCTCATCAAGGAGTCACGGATGCCTGATCCTGTGGATTCCCTCCTGCCCCCGAGCCCGCCCGCACCACCGTCCCCGGACCTGGCGCGGATCCTGGGCGGTCCCAGCGGCCTGGGCACGGCGGGCCTGCACCTGGCCTCCCGCAGGGAGCCCCGGATGCCCGAGGCGCCCGCTCCGGAAGCCGCCGAAATCCCTGAAGTCCCCGAAGCCCCGGAGGAGTGCGAACGAGCCACACACGAACCCGCCGCGGAGGAACCGGCGTCGGGCGCGCCCGCCGCCGGGGAGCCGGTCCCCGGCCTCTACCATCACCCGATCCCGGATCCCGACCCGGTCCGCGTCGCGGAGGTCAGCCGGAGGATCAGGGAGTGGGCCGTGGACGAGGTGCGGGCGGTCCCGGCGGAGTGGGAGGACCAGTTCGACGGATTCTCCGTCGGGCGGTACATGGTCGCCTGCCATCCGGACGCCCCGACGGTCGACCACGTCATGATCGCCACCCGGCTGATGGTCGCCGAGAACGCGGTCGACGACTGCTACTGCGAGGACCACGGCGGCTCCCCCGTGGGTCTCGGCAGCCGTCTCCTGCTGGCGCACACCGCGCTCGACCCGCTGCACACGACGGGCGAGTACGAGCCCGCGTGGCTGGAGTCGCTCGGCTCGGACGCGCCCCGCCGCGCGTACCGCTCCGCCATGGAGTACTTCGTCCGGCAGTCCACCCCCTCCCAGGCCGACCGGTACCGGCACGACATGGCCCGGCTGCACCTGGGGTATCTCGCGGAGGCCGCCTGGGCCGAGACGGGGCACATGCCCGAGGTGTGGGAGTACCTGGCGATGCGCCAGTTCAACAACTTCCGCCCCTGTCCCACGATCACCGACACCGTCGGCGGCTACGAACTGCCGGCGGACCTGCACGCGCAGCCCGCCATGCAGCGGGTCATCGCGCTCGCCTCCAACGCGACCACCATCGTCAACGACCTGTACTCGTACACGAAGGAGCTCAAGAGCCCGGGTACCCATCTGAATCTGCCCGTGGTGATCGCGGAGCGTGAGGGCGTCTCCGAGCGGGACGCCTACCTCAAGGCGGTCGAGGTCCACAACAACCTCATGCACGCCTTCGAGGCCGAGGCCGCCGACCTGGCCGCCGCCTGCCCCGTGCCGAGCGTGCTGCGCTTCCTGAGGGGAGTCGCCGTCTGGGTCGACGGCAACCACTACTGGCACCAGACCAACACCTACCGCTACAGCCTGCCCGACTTCTGGTAAGAAATGGATGCACCTGTGACCAGCACCGAGCACACCACCGTCCAGGCCGCCACCGCTTTCATCCCCTCCCCGGCCTCCCCCTACCAGGGGGACATCGCCCGCTACTGGGACCAGGAGGCCAGGCCCGTGAACCTGCGCCTCGGCGATGTCGACGGGCTCTACCACCACCACTACGGGATCGGCGAGGTCGACCGTTCCGCCCTCGGGGACTCCGCGGACAGCGAGTACGAGAAGAAGCTGATCGCCGAGCTCCACCGCCTGGAGTCGGCCCAGGCCGAGGTCCTCATGGACCACCTCGGGCAGATCGGGAGCGACGACACGCTCGTCGACGCGGGCTGCGGCCGGGGCGGTTCGATGGTGATGGCCCATCAGCGATTCGGCTGCCATGTCGAGGGCGTCACCCTCTCCGCCAAGCAGGCCGAGTTCGCCAACCGCCGCGCGCGTGAGCTCCGTATCGACGACCACGTCCACGCGCGGGTCCGTAACATGCTCGACATGCCCTTCGGCACGGGCCAGATCGCGGGCTCGTGGAACAACGAGTCGACGATGTACGTCGATCTGCACGACCTCTTCTCCGAGCACTCCCGCGTCCTGGAGGTCGGCGGCCGCTATGTGACCATCACGGGCTGCTGGAACCCGCGGTACGGCCAGCCCTCGAAGTGGGTCTCCCAGATCAACGCGCACTTCGAGTGCAACATCCACTCCCGCCGCGAGTACCTGCGCGCCATGGCCGACAACCGTCTCGTGCCGCAGACCGTCGTCGACCTGACCGCCGCGACGCTGCCGTACTGGGAGCTGCGGGCCACGTCCTCGCTGGTCACCGGGATCGAGGAGGCGTTCATCAACTCGTACAAGGACGGCTCCTTCCAGTACCTGCTGATCGCGGCCGACCGGGTCTGACCGATCCGCGGCACCGCCCGGCAGCGCGATGGGCTGCCGGGCGGTGCCATGTCGGCAGGATTCACCTCGTGTCCGTGACCTGTCCCTGCCACGTTTCCCTTGCCAAGATCTTCTGAGCGACGAAGGACGACAAGGAGATCAGGATGCAGGCGCAGGGAATAAGCCGACGCAGAGTGCTCGCGGGAGCCGGAGGCGTCGGTACGGCCGTGGCGCTGGGCGCGTTCGGCGTACAGGCGAAGGCGACGGCGGCCGAAGGGGGGCCGGACAAGTTCCCGCTGCCTGACAAGGCCGAGCTGAACGTGCTCGTGACGGGCGACGCGGGCACCGGCACGCCCGAGCAGTACGCCGTCGCGGCGGCCGCGCGCAAGCTGTGCGAGAAGCGCGGCGTCGACCTCGCGATCGGGCTCGGGGACAACATCTACGAGAACGGGCCCGAGGAGGAGACGGACGACGAGTTCACCTCGAAGTTCGAGGAGCCGAACAAGGGAATCGACGTCCCCTGGCTGATGGTCCTCGGCAACCACGACACCAGCGGCATCATCCCCGGCAGCGGCGGCCGCCCCTCGCGCGGCGACCACGAGGTCGCCTACCACCGGCACTCGGCGCGCTGGTACATGCCCGACCGGTACTACTCCGTGGCCGTCCCGGAGCGGAAGCCGGTCGCCGAGTTCTTCGCGCTCGACACGACGCCGCTCTCGTCGTACGTCCTGCAGACCGACCCCGAGTACCAGTGGGACGGCCCCTTCGCGCGGAAGCAGCGCGACTGGCTGGCCTCCTCGCTCGACGCCTCCCGCGCCCGCTGGAAGTTCGTCTTCGCCCACCACCCGCTGCGCAACAACGGCACGCACGGCAACGCGGGCGCGTACGAGGGCATCGAGTGCGGCGACTACCTGAGCGGCAAGCACGTCAAGAAGCTGTACGAGGAAGTGGTCTGCGGCAAGGCCGAGTTCCTGCTCGGCGGGCACGACCACACGCTCCAGATCCTCGACACCGGCGCCGACTACAAGGGCACCCAGCAGATCGTCTGCGGCGCGGCCGCGAAGACGAAGGGCAAGGCGGACAAGCCCGAGAACAAGGCGTTCTGGGAGGCGTACGACACGCTCGGCTTCATGATGCTCTCGATCAACGCCGACCGTGTCGTGACGGACGCGTACACCGTCGACCCGGAGACGTCCTCGTACGAGCACGCCTACCGGCACACCCGGACGACCCCGATCGCGGGCTGACGCCTACTCCCCCCGCGGCACTTCCTCCCCGGCCAGGTGCGCGTACTCCGTGCGCAGCTGACGCTTGAGGATCTTGCCGCTGGGGTTCTTGGGCAGCGTGGTCACCACTGTCGCGTACTTGGGCGCCTTGAAGGGGGCCAGGATCGCGCGGCAGTGGCTGATCAGCTCCTCGCCGGTCGCCTCGGCGCCGTCGCGCAGCACCACGGCGGCCGTGACGGCCTCGATCCAGTACGGGTGCGCGATGCCGAAGACCGCCGCCTCGGCCACGGCGGGGTGGCGGTGCAGCGCCTCCTCGACCTCGCGCCCCGCGACGTTCTCGCCGCCCGTCTTGATCATGTCCTTCTTGCGGTCCACGACGTAGAGGTAGCCGTCCTCGTCGGTCACGCCCAGGTCGCCGCTGTGGAACCAGCCGTCGCGGAAGGACTCGGCGGTCTTCTCCTCGTCGTTCCAGTACCCGAGCATCGCGTGCGGCGAGCGGTGCACGATCTCGCCGACCTCGCCCGTCGGTACGGGCCTGCCGTCGTCGTCGACCAGCAGCGTCTCGACGTTCAGCGCGGCGCGGCCCGCCGAGCCGGGCTTCGCGGTCTGCTCCTCGGGGCGGAGCACGGTGGCGAGCGGGGACATCTCCGTCTGGCCGTAGAAGTTGGTGAGCCGCACGCCGGGGAGCCGTTCGCCGAGCTCCTTGAGCACCTCGACCGGCATGGGGCTCGCGCCGTAGTAGCCCTTGCGGAGAGACGAAAGGTCGTAGCGGTCGAAGTCCGGGCTGCGCAGCAGCGCGACCCACACGGTCGGCGGGCAGAAGAGCTTGGTGACGCGCTCCTCCTCGATCGTGCGCAGCACGGTCGCCGGGTCGGGCCCCGGCAGGATGACGCTCGTGGCGCCGAGCTGGATGTCGGGCGTGAGGAAGACGTGCAGCTGGGCGCAGTGGTAGAGCGGCAGCGCGTGGATCTCCACGTCGGCCGCGCTCATCTCGCCGTCGACGGCCGCCGAGGCGTACTGCGCGAGCAGGCAACGGCTGGAGAGCGCCACGCCCTTGGGGCGCGACTCGGTCCCGGAGGTGTACATGAGCTGCACCGGGTCGTCGTCGGCCACGACGGCACTCGGGGGGCTGTCGTCCCCGTGCCGCTCCCATTCCGCGACGTCCTCCCACCCCTCGGGCCGCGTCCCCTCGCCCAGTCCGATCCAGCCGCGCAGCCGCACCGGGCTCGCGTCGCCGAGGGCGCGCAGCGCTTCCTCGGCGACGGGCCGCAGCGCGTCCTCGGCGACGATCCCGCGCGCCCCGGAGTGCCGCAGGATGTACGCGATCTCCTCGCCGCCCAGCATGAAGTTCACCGGCACGGAGACCGCCCCCAGCCGGGCCAGGGCGAAGTAGAGGACCACGAACTCACGGCAGTTGTGCGTCAGGAGCGCGACCCTGTCGCCCTGGGCCACGCCCCGCCCGGCCAGCGCGTTCGCCGTCCGGTTCACCGCCGTGTCGAGCTCCGCGAACGTCTCGCGGCTCCCCCGCCACACGAGCGCGGTCCTCTCCGGCGTACGGGCGGCCGTACGGCGCAGCAGGTCGCCGAGCGTGTGGCTGCGGATGAGGGAGCTGTCGTTCATGCCGTACTCCTCGGGGGCGGGCCGAAGCGGATCCCCCGAGGTTACGTTCCTTCCCCTGGTTACGGGGTCACGGCGCCATCTCGTACGTCCCCGCCAGGGCCTCGACTCGCTCCCAGACGCGCGCCGCGCGGGCCTCGTCGACGACCGGGCGGCGGACCGCGCCCAGGGCCCAGCGCTGCTGGTCCGGGGTGGCGGAGTCCTTGCCGTGCAGCTCGACGGCGTGCGCGGAGAAGTCGCGGACGAGGACGGCGAAGAGCTCGTCGAGGACGTCCTGGTCGAGGCCGGTCAGGCGGGCCTGTTCCAGGATGAGCTGGCCGTGCACGACGAGGGCGAACAGCTGGCCGACGGCGAGCAGGAGGTCGAGGTCGCGGCTCTGCTCCTCGTCGGGCGCGGCGGTGGTGACGAACTCGCACAGGGCGTCCGCCTGCTCGCGGAGGCGGGCGACGTTGGGCACCTCGGCGTACGCGTCGTAGGCGGTGCGCCAGTCGTGGAAGCGGATGGCGCCCAGGCCGCGGGCGGGTCCCTGGCGGAAGAGGAAGTCGTCGTCGGCCGCGTCCAGCCGGGTCGGCACGGGCGCGTACTCCGCCGGGTTCAGGAGGTGGTTGCCCATGAACTTGAGGATCAGGGCGAGGTTGACGTGGACCGTGCCCTCCAGCTTCGGCAGGCCGCGGATCTCGGTGGCCGCCTGCGCGAAGTAGGTGTCCTTCTCGAAGCCCTTGGCGGCGATGACGTCCCACATCAGGTCGATGACCTTCTCGCCCTCGGTGGTCACCTTCATCTTCGTCATGGGGTTGAAGAGGAGGTAGCGGCGGTCGTCGGGGCCCGCGGAGCGGAAGTAGTCGACGGCGCGGTCGCTGAAGAGCTTCATCCCGACGAGGCGGACGTACGCGTCGGTCAGCTCCCGGCGCACGTGCGGGAAGGCGGTGACGGGGCGGCCGTAGAGGATGCGGTGGTGGGCGTGGGTGACGGCCTCGTACATCGCGTGCTCGCAGATGCCGACCGAGGCGGTGCACAGGTTGAACTTGCCGACGTTGACCGTGTTGAGGGCGGCGTCGAAGGCGGCGCGGCCGGTGTGCAGGACGTCGTCGGGGCCGACCGGGTAGCCCTCCAGGCGGAATTCGCTGACGTACTTGGAGGAGTCGACCACGTTCTTCACCAGGTGGTACGTCTCGTGGCCGCTGTCGGCGGCGAAGAAGACGTAGCCGTCGGGGCCCTCGACGTCGGTACGGCGGCCGAAGACGGAGACGAGGCCCGCGGCGTTGCCGTTGCCGATGTAGTACTTGGACCCGGTGGCCCGGAAGCCGCCGTCGCCGTCGGGCTCCAGGAGCATGTCGGTGCTGTAGATGTCGGCGCCGTGGCTCTTCTCGGAGAGGCCGAAGGCGAACACCTCGCCCTGCGAGAGGAGCTCGGCCGCGCGGGTACGGGCGGCGGCGTTGTCGCTCTGCCAGACCGGGCCGAGCCCCAGGATCGTCACCTGCCAGGCGTACCAGTAGTCGAGCCCGTAGAAGCCGAAGATCTCGTTGAGGGCAGCGATACGGGCCGTGTCCCAGCGCTTGTCCTCCTGCTCCCGGGCGTCCGCCGCCGGGGTCAGGAACGTCGCGAACAGGCCCTCCTTCGCGGAGAACTCCAGGAAGTCGGCCAGCCAGGCGCGCGAGCGGTAGTCCTCGATCAGCTTGCGCTTGCCCCGCGCCTCGAACCAGTCGACGGTCGCGCGCAGCAGCCTGCGGGTCTCGGGGTCGAAGTGCGCCGGGTCGTAGGTCTTCGGGTTGAACAGCAGCGGGTCGGCCATGGCCATGCGCCTTTCCGGACGGTGAGGGTGAGGGTGGGCGGAGAGCGGAGGGGTCAGCGGCCGAGCCGCTGGAGGGTGGCGATCACGTCGTCCAGCCAATCGAGCGTCATACGTTCGTACGCGATGCCGCCGCGCAGCACGACATGCTGGAGCTCCTGCCCCGCGTCGAGCGTCCCGGGCGCCCCGGGCCCGGTGAAGTCGCGCCGCTCCCCCGCGAGGTAGTGCGCGAGCCGGTCCGTGTGCGCCGCGCGGTGCCGCTCCACCTCGCGGAGGAGCGCCGCCGGGTCGTCGAAGGCCGCGCCGCGGATCTTCACGGCGAGTTCGTGCCGGACGCTCTCCGGCTCGATCGGCTCGTGCAGCCACCCGGAGAGGGCGTCCCGGCCGGGGGCCGCTACGGAGTACTCCTTCTTGTCCGGCCGGGCCTGCTGCGCCACCTCGCGGGCTTCGATCCAGCCGTCGCTCTCCATGCGCTTGAGGACCCGGTAGATCTGCTGGTGGGTGGCGGTCCAGAAGTAGCCGATGGAGCGGTCGAACCGCCGGGCCAGCTCGTATCCGGAGCCCGGCTTCTCCAACAGCGAGACGAGAATCGCGTGCTCAAGCGCCATGCCCGCATCCTTCTATGCAACTCGTTGCATAGACAAGCGGCACCGTGCGGGTGAGACGTGGCTCACGAGGACGTGACTCACGAGGTCGTGGCTCACGAGGCGGTGCGGCCGCGCCTCCGGTACGTCACCACGGCCCAGGCCGCGAGGACGAGCGCCGCGAGCCCGGCGGCGGCGAGGGCCGCCTGCCCGGCGGAGAGCCGCGCCAGCAGCTCCAGCACGCCGATCCCGGCGGTCGCGTAGATCAGCGCCCAGGCCGCTCCCCCGAGGAGGAGGGCGGGCAGATAGCGCCGCAGCGGCATGCGCATGGTCCCCGCGAGGAAATTGGCGGCGGTCTGGAAGCCCACGGTCAGGAAGGAGACGGCCACCACGGGTGCGCCCCAGCGCTGGATCGCCCGCTCCACCCGGCGGAACCGCTCGTGGGAGAACCGCTCGGCGAGCTTGCCGCGCCTGGCGCCCGTACCGGCGAGCCACCCGACGGCGAAGGTGCCTCCGGCGCGCAGCAGGACGATGACGTAGAGACCGGCGGCCGTGAGTGCGACCTTGTCCACGGCTTCTCCGTCTCCCACTGGGTGCTGCCACCACGTCCGCTGCTGCGGATCCCAGGTTAGGCGAACGCCCGTGCACGGCCGCGCAGCAGGTCGGCGCCGGGGCTCACCGGCCTCCGCCGAGGCCCCCCGGCCGAGGTGGCTTACGCGTCCCGCGCGGAGGATCGCTCGGCGCGGGACGCGCGTTCGCTGAGGTTAGAGGCGGGGCGGCGGGCCGGGCCATGGACGGATGTCACACTCTCGGCACCCCGGCTTCCGACAGATGTACGAAGCCGGGACGCTCCGCGGCCGATTCCGGAACTCGGGGTGTACGGGGATCGAGGACGTGCCTTACTGTTCCCGCCAGTCGAAGCGACGCGACCGGCAACGTGCCGCCTCCGACCGGCCGTCCCCCTCCCGCCGGAGAACCCGGAAACCGCCGCACCACGCCCACCCGGCCCGCTCGGCGCGCCTCACCCGCGCCGCACCGCGTGGCGGTCCCGTCCTCCGTGCCCCGACCCCTCCCACCGGCGACCTCCGTCGACGGAACGCCCCGTGCTGCGCGGAATCCCGCGCGGCACCACGCACAGCACGTGTCCCCCCATCCCCCCATCAAGGAAGTCACGCGCATGCAATCCTCCTCCTCCAAGGCGACCCCGCCACCGTCCTCCGACGGCCTCCAGGCCGGTCTCAAGAACCGCCATCTCTCCATGATCGCGATCGGCGGCGTGATCGGCGCCGGTCTCTTCGTCGGCTCCAGCTCCGGCATCGCCGCGGCCGGACCCGCCATCCTGCTCTCGTACGCGCTCGTCGGCCTGCTGGTCGTCTTCGTGATGCGGATGCTGGGCGAGATGGCGGCGGCCAACCCGACCTCCGGCTCGTTCTCCGCCTACGCGGACAAGGCGCTCGGCCGCTGGGCAGGTTTCTCGATCGGCTGGCTCTACTGGTTCTTCTGGGTCGTGGTCCTCGCCGTCGAGGCGACGGCGGGCGCGGAGATCCTGGAAGGCTGGATACCGGCCGTGCCCCAGTGGGGCTGGGCGCTGATCGTGATGGTCGTCCTCACGGCGACGAACCTCGTGTCGGTCGGCTCGTACGGCGAGTTCGAGTTCTGGTTCGCGGGCATCAAGGTCGTCGCCATCGGCGCGTTCGTCGTGATCGGCGGGCTGGCGGCGTTCGGGCTGCTGCCCGGCTCGGACAACGAAGGGGCCGGACTGTCCAACCTCACCGCGCACGGCGGCTTCTTCCCCGAGGGCCCGGGGGCCGTCCTCACCGGCATCCTGCTGGTGGTCTTCTCCTTCATGGGCAGCGAGATCGTCACGCTCGCCGCCGGGGAGTCGGAGAACCCGCGCCGCGCGGTCACCAAGGCCACCAACAGCGTGATCTGGCGCGTCGCCGTCTTCTACCTCGGCTCGATCTTCGTCGTCCTCGCCCTGCTCCCCTGGGACAGCAAGGCCATCGCCGACAAGGGCTCCTACGTCGCAGCGCTGGACTCCATCGGCATCCCGCACGCCGGCCAGGTCATGAACGTCATCGTCCTCACGGCGGTGCTGTCCTGCCTCAACTCGGGCCTCTACACGGCCTCCCGGATGGCCTTCTCCCTCGGCAAGCGCGGCGACGCGCCCCGCTCCTTCGCCCGTACGAACGCGCGGGGCGTGCCGCAGGCGGCGATCCTGGGCTCCGTCGTCTTCGGCTTCGTCGCGGTCTTCTTCAACTACCAGTGGCCGGACACGGTGTTCGCGTTCCTGCTCAACTCCTCCGGCGCGGTGGCCCTGTTCGTCTGGCTGGTCATCTGCTGCACGCAGCTGCGGATGCGAGGCATCATCCTGCGCGAGAACCCGGAGAAGCTGACCGTACGGATGTGGCTCTTCCCGTACCTCACCTGGGTGACGATCGGGATGATCTCGTTCGTCCTCGTCTACATGCTGACCGAGCCCGACGCGCGCGAGCAGGTCACGATGTCGATGCTGGCGGCCGTGATCGTGGTCGGCATCGCCCTGATCCGCGAGCGCGTCACGGGCGGCGCGGGCCCGGCTGCGGGCGGCGGAGAGCCGGATTCCGCGGCGGCGCGGGAGCCGGAGCGGGAGCCGGAGCCGAGCGACAGCGCGCCGTAACCGTTCCGGATCATTCCGGATTGAACCCCGGTCCCCTCCCTCCCGTTGTCACCTGTCGTGCGGCGGCCCCGGAAAGGGCCGCCGCGGTGACGGCAACCAGGGATTCGGGGGACCGGGACAGTGCACATCTCGTTTCTGATCTTCAGCGCGTACGGGATGGGCGGCACCGTGCGCACCACGTTCAATCTGGCGCAGGCGCTCGCCGAGCACCACGAGGTGGAGATCGTGTCGGTCTTCCGCTACCGCGACAGGCCCTTCTTCGAGCCGTCCCGGGGCGTACGGCTGACGTCGCTGGTCGACATGCGCCGGAACAGCACGGCGTACGACGGAGCCGACCCCGAGCACGCCGTCCCCGCGCGGGTCTTCCCCGTCGCGGACGGCCAGTACGCGCGGCACAGCGCGCTGACGGACCGCAGGATCGGCGCGTACCTGGCCCGTACGGACGCCGATGTCGTCGTCGGCACCCGTCCCGGACTCAATGTGCACGTGGCCCGGCAGACGCGCCGCGGCCCCGTGCGCATGGGGCAGGAGCACCTCACGCTCGCCACGCACTCCCCTCGGATGAAGCACCTGCTGCGCCGCACCTATCCCCGGCTGGACGCGCTCACCACGGTCACCGAGGCGGACGCGCGCGACTACCGCAGCACCCTGCGGCTGCCCGGCGTGCGCGTCGAGGCGCTCCCGAACAGCGTGCCCGCGCCGCGGGTCGGCCCCGCCGACGGCGGCAACAAGTGGGTGATCGCGGCGGGCCGCCTCGCGCCCGCCAAGCGGTACGACGTGCTGATACGCGCCTTCGCCGAGGTCGCCCGCGAGCGGCCCGACTGGGGCCTGCGCATCTACGGGCACGGCCGGGAGCAGGACAAGCTGCGGAACCTCATCGACGAGCTCGGCCTCTACAACCACGTCTTCCTGATGGGTTCGGCCCATCCCATCGAGTCCGAGTGGGTCAAGGGAGCGGTCTGCGCCGTCACCTCCAGCCTCGAATCCTTCGGCATGACGATCGTCGAGGCGATGCGGTGCGGCCTGCCCGTCGTGGCGACGGACTGCCCGCACGGGCCGGGAGAGATCATCCGCGACGGCGAGGACGGACTCCTGGTCCCCACGGGAGACGTGCGCGCGATCTCCGGCGCGCTGCTCCGCCTCATCGACGACGACCGGCTCCGCGCCCGGATGAGCCACGCCGCGCTCGCCGCGTCGGCGCGCTTCGACCCCGCGCGTGTGGCGGCCCGTTACGAGGACCTGCTGACCTCGCTGATGAGCGACCGGGCCGGTTCGCTGCACCGTGCGCGAGGGGCGCTGCTCGGCGAGGCGTACGCCGCCCGGCACACCGTGCGGCGGGGCGTGGGGTACGCGCGTCGGCGGGTGGGTCATGTCCTCGCCACCGAGCGGGCCACTGGTTGAACCACTTGGGCCGTGAAACGTAGTTACCCGTGACAAGGTCCGTTCGCCAGGGGAACAGGGGGAGTTGACGTGGTGCGACAGTTTCGTACGGCAGCGGCCGGAGGGATGCCCGTGATCGCGCCCTGGCCGGCCGCGCGCCCCGTGCGGATGCCGGGGCCGCGGGAGGCCCAGGGGGACGGTGACGCGGCGACGGCCGGGGCCGTCGGCACCACGGTGGACCAGCTCACCGAGACCTACCGCGCCCACTACGCCTCCCTGCTCAGGCTCGCGGCGCTGCTGCTCGACGACACCGCGTCGTGCGAGGACGTCGTGCAGGAGGCGTTCATCCGCGTCCACGCGTCCCGCAAGCGTGTCCGCGACCCCGCGAAGGTCCTGCCGTATCTGCGGCAGACCGTCGTGAACCTCTCCCGTTCCGCGCTGCGCCGCCGCTTCCTCAATCTGAAGCTGCTCGCCAAGCCGATGCCCGACATGGCCAGTGCCGAGGAGGGGGCCTGGGACCGGCTCGAACGGGACCGGCTGATCGAGGCGATGCGCGGTCTCCAGCAGCGCCAGCGCGAGGTGCTCGTGCTGCGCTACTTCGCGGACATGTCGGAGGCGCGGGTGGCCGAGACGCTCGGGATCTCGCGGGGCGCCGCGAAGGCGTACGCCTCACGCGGCATCGCCGCCCTCCGTACCGCCATGGACACGGCGGAGTGACGGGCGGGACGGGCGGGACGGGCGGTCGGCCGCCGCGGTGCCGTCCCGCCCGCCCCCCAGGTGGCGGGCGAGGAAGCGCCTGACGGCGTGGTGGACGTCGAGCTCGTCCTCGGTGTTCACGAAGGTGTGCCCCACGTTCTCCTTGACCAGGTGCTCGACCTCCACGCCGCGCATCCGCAGCGCCCCGACGAGCCGGTCGACCTCGCCCTTGTCGACCCGTACGTCGTCGGCGCCCTGGACCACCATCAGGGGCACGCGGATCCGGTCCACCCGGCCGACCGGCGAGCGGGCCAGCAAGTCCGCCTCCCGCGCGGGGGCGTCGGGGTCGCCGGTGGCGTCGGGGTCGCCCACGAACCGGTGCCAGTTGTGGGCCAGCCGGTGCCGGTTCCGGTGCCCGGCTAAGGCGGACAGGCTCCGCAGATGGTGCGCGAGGTTCACGATGCCGCCGATGTCGACGGCCGCGGCGAAGACGTCCGGCGCGGAACCGGCGCCGACCAGCGCGGCGTAGCCCCCGTAGGAGCCGCCGAGGACCGCGACGCGGCCGCGGTCGGCGTACCCCTGCCCGACCGCCCACTCCACGGCGTCGACGAGGTCGTCGTTCATCTTTCCGGCGAACTCACCCACTCCGGCGGACAGATGGGCCCTGCCGCATCCGGTGGACCCCCGGTAGTTGACCTGGAGCACCGCGTAGCCGTGGTTGGCCAGGAACTGGACGAGCGGGTGGAAACCCCAGCTGTCGCGGTGCCACGGACCGCCGTGGACCAGCAGGACCATCGGCAGTCCCGCCGGTTCGACTCCCACGGGCAGCGTGAGGTACGAGCGCAGGCGCAGCCCGTCGCGCGCGGTGACCGTCACCGGGCGCATCGGGGCGAGCGTCTCGGGGTCCAGGTGCGCGTACGGCCGGAAGAGCGGCCGGGCCCGCCCGGTGGCGTGGTCGTAGAACCAGGTGGCGTGGGGGTCGCGGTCGTGGGTGAAGCTGACGACCCAGCGCTGCCCGCTGTCGTCGGACGAGAGCGTCGACAGGTCTCCGTCGGACAGTTGTTCCAGCCGTTCCAGCACCTCGGCGAAGTGCGGGTCCAGCGCCCTGATCACCTGGCGTTCGCCGAGGTAGCGGACGCCGAGCAGTTCGCCCGTACGCCGGTCGCGGACGAGCGGCGACGGGAAGGCGCGGAGGGCGGCCGACCGCGTGTCGAGGTCGAGGTCCGGGTGGCTGTCGGCCTCGCTCTCCTCGCCCGTGGCCAGGTCGACCCGGACCAGGCTCATCCGGTCGCCGTCCCCGTAGGAGCCGAGCCATAATCCGGCTCCGTCCGGGGTGAGCTGGACCGGATGGATGCCGAGCGGGTGGTCGGTGCCGTCGCGGACGAGGAGGGGGCGCAGCGTGCCGGACGCGCTGTCCCAGCGGGAGAGTTCGAAGTCGCCGTCGGCGTTCAGCGCGTGGGCGTAGATGTCGCCGGTGGTGCTGAACAGCCAGCCGTCGGGATGCCCCGGGTTCTCCGCCAGCAGGGTGAGGGCTCCGGTCGCGATGTCGGCCTCGTAGAGATCGAACGCATCGGGGCCTGTGAGGTTCAGCTGGACGGCCACCTTCCCGGCACGTCCCCGGCCCCGTCCGGGCAGGAGTTCGTAGTGCGCGACCCTCGCTCCGGTGAAGGGTGTGAGGTCGATGGCCGGGGCATCGGGATCGTCCAGGTCGACCCGGTACAGGTGCCGGTTCTCCTCGCCGTCGCTCTCCTGGGCGAAGAGCAGCCACCGGGGGTCGTCCGTCCAGTGGTGGTCCAGGACGCCGCGGACGTCGTCGGCGGTCACGCAGTGCGGGTCCTCGTCGGGCTCGTCGAGGCGCTGCACCCAGACGTTGAGCCGTTCCTTCCACGGCGCCAGATACGCGAGCCGCGTGCCGTCCGGCGAGATCGACGCACGTGTGCCACCGGGCTGGCCGAAGAGCTCCCCCACCGCGATGGCCTCGGGCAACGCCATGCCAATCCTCCCTGGAGCAGTCCCGGGAGCCGCCCGGCACCAAGCGTCGGAAGCGGTGCGTCCATCGGACCACCGGGACAACCGCAGCTTGGGCCGTGCCCCGTCCCGGCCGCCACACTTGGCCGCGACTACGGGACGTTGGAACGCCCGAACGGGCGCTGACCAGCAGGAACGCACAGAACCTGGAACGGGACCCCGGAACGGCGCACCTCGCGAGAAAGGCCCCGTCCCTCCGCGCCGGGGGGGGGATGGCGGAGAGCGGGGCCGGGGCCGCTCCCGTCGCCCGGCCTGGTCGGGGCGGGCACGGCGGGAAGCGGCACTGCTGACACGGACGGGAGCCGTGATCGGTTCAACGCCTTCGGTTCAACGGCTTTGTATAGTCCGGAAGTGTGAACTCGGGCCAAGAGGACGCTCCGCGCTTCGCCCTGCTGGGGCCGCTCCGCGCGTGGCGCGGCGGGCGGGAGCTGGACCTCGGTTCGCCCCAGCAGCGAGTCGTGCTCGCGATGCTGCTGCTCCGGCGCGGGCGGCTGGTGACCACCGCCGAACTCGTCGACGCCGTCTGGGGCGAGGACCCTCCGGCAACGGCCGTCCCGGTGCTGCGTACGTATGTCTCACGGCTCCGCAAGGTGCTGCGGTCCGAGGCGGCCGCCGCCGGTTCCCCGCAGGTGGTGGTCTCGGCGGCCGACGGCTATCTGGCCCGCGTCCCCCACGGCTCCGTGGACCTGGGCGTGTTCGAGGAGCGCGTCGCCGAGGCGCAGCGGCTGCGCGCCGCGGGCGAGCTCCCGGCCGCCGCCGAACGGCTGCGCGCCGCGCTGGCGGAGGGGGAGGGAACGCCGCTGGCCGGGCTCCCCGGTCCGCTGGCGGAGGCCGAACGGTCCCGGCTGACCGAGGAGCGCTTCGGCGCCCTGGAGGCCCGCCTCGACATCGAGGTCCAGCTCGGGCGGTACGACGGGGCCGTCGCCGAACTCCGCACCCTGCTCGCCCTGCACCCGCTGCGGGAACGGCTCTGCCGGCTCCTGATGCTCGCCCTGCACCGGACAGGGCGGTCGGCGGAGGCGCTGGCCTGCTACGACGAGACGCGCCGCACCCTGGTGACCGAGCTGGGAATCGAGCCCAGCCCGCCGCTGCGGGAGCTGCACGACAGCATCCGGGCGGCCGACGACGTTCCGCTCCCCCGAGCCCGGGAGACCGGGCCCGCGCAGCTGCCTCCCGATCTGACCTCCTTCGTCGGCCGGAGCGCCGAGCTCGCCCAGCTCCAGGCCCTGTTGCCGGACCGTTCGCCTCCCCCGACGGTCGTCGTCGCCACCGTGAGCGGCATGGCCGGTGCCGGGAAGACGGCCCTGGCCGTGCGCTGGGCGCATCAGGTCGCCGACCGCTTCCCCGACGGGCAGCTCTTCCTCAACCTCCGCGGCTTCGACGCGGGCGAAGAGCCCGTGCCCGCACAGAGCGCCCTGCGTACCTTCCTCGCCGCGCTCGGCGTCCCGGAGCAGCAGATTCCGGCCCCGCTCGACGCACAGGCCTCGCTGTACCGCAGCCGTCTGGCCCAGCGGCGGGTGCTGATCCTCCTCGACAACGCGCGCGACATCGAGCAGGTCCGGCCGCTGCTGCCCGGCTCCCCCGGCTCACTCGTCGTCGTCACCAGCCGCAACCGGCTCACGGGCCTCGTCGCGAGCGCCGGAGCGCACCCCGTGACGCTCCGCCGGCTGACCCCCGAGGACGGGCATGCCCTCCTCGGACACCGCCTCGGCGCACAGCGGACAGCGGCGGAGCCCGCCGCGGCCGACGAGATCGTGGCGCGCTGCGCCCGGCTGCCGCTGGCGCTCGCCGTGGCCGCCGCGCGCGCGGCGGCCAACCCGGGCTTCCCGCTCAGCGCGATCGCCGAGGAGCTGCGCCACAGCGACGAGAACCTCGACGCCTTCGCGAGCAGCGATCTGAGCACCGACGTCAGAGCCGTCTTCTCCTGGTCGTACGCGGCGCTGTCCGCCCCTGCCGCGCGCCTCTTCCGCCTCCTGGCGCTGCCCACGGGCCCGGACGTCTCCGCGCACACGGCGGCGGCCCTGGCCGGGCTCGGCACTGCGGCGACCCGCGCGCTCCTCGCCGAACTGGCCGACGCGCACCTGCTCGTCGAGCACCGGTCCGGCCGCTACACCCCGCACGACCTCCTACGGGTCTACGCCGCCGAACGCCTGCGCGCCGCCGGACCGGTGCGGGAACAGGAGCGGGCCGTCGAGCGGCTGCTCTCCTGGTACCTGCACACCATGGACGCGGCGCACCCGCTCCTCACGCCCCACCGCAGACGACTCCGGCTCGAACCGCCGCCGCCCGGCTGCCTTCCCCTCGCCTTCACGGACCGCGAGGAGGCACGCGAGTGGTGCGAGACCGAACGGGCCAACCTCGTCGCCGCCACGCACTTCGCCACCGTCTCGGGCAGAGGCGACCTCGCCTGGCGCCTCAACTCCGCGCTGTGGGGCTTCCTCCACCTGCGGAACCACCTCGCCGACCGGCGTGACGCCTCCCCGGCCGCCCTCGGCCTGGCCCGCGCCGCGCACGGCCGCGCGGGCGAGGGCGGGGCTCTCAGCCTGCTCGCCCTGAACGCGGGAATCGACGGCGTCCAGCCATGACCGTCACTCCCGTCCCTCCCGCCCCTCCCGTCGCACCGGGCCGCTAGCGTACGTGCGCGCCGAGCGTCTCGTCGTCCGGTGCGGGCCCGTCCCCGAAGTCGCGTGGCCGGTACTGGCGTGCCGCGTCCTGCGGCCACGTGCCGTCCCGCGCGGGGAAGATCCACAGGGCTCCCTCGAAGCCGCCCGTGCGCGGGGCGCCGATGGTCAGGTCCGCGTGGCCGTCGCCGTTCACGTCGCCCATACGGAAGGCGGCACCGAAACGGGTGCCGGTGGTGGTCTCCTTGTGCTCCCGCCCCTCCTTCCGGGACGAGGCGGGCTCCTCGACGACGCGTGCGCCACGCCCGGTGAGGCCTTTGGCCCCGCCGTACAGCACCGTGACGCCGTTCTTGCCCTTGTCGTCGCCCTCGCTCTGGGCGTCCTCGCCCGCCGGAGTGCTGACCGCCACGTCGGCGTAGCCGTCGCCGTCCGCGTCGCCCGCTTCGAGCGCGGAGGCGAACTGGCCGTACTTCTCCTTGTGGCCCGGCACTCCCGGGGAGTCCTGGTCGAGTTCGGTGTGCCGGGAGGGGTCGGGGCCCTCCTCGGAGCCGTGGAAGACCTCGACGGGTCCTGACCCCGCCGAGTCGGGCGCGGCGCCCTTCGCGTAACGGCGCAGGATGAGGTCCGGATAGCCGTCCTTGTCGACGTCGCCGGTGGTGGAGGCCTGGATGCCCGGCAGCAGGCCCGTGTCGGGCTTGGCGAAGCCGTCGGGGCCGCCCGCCGTCCAGCTCGTCTCGACCTTGCCGCTGCCCATGCCGTCGTCCTCGGTGGCGTGGGAGCTGATCAGGTCGTCGCTGCCGTCGCCGTTCAGGTCCGCGGCGAAGGCGGTGACGAGCTGGTCGCCGTTCTCCGGGTCGCGGAAGGGGGCCGGGACGGCGGCCGTACCGCCTGTGCTGCCGTCGCGCCGGAACGGGCCCTTGACCAGGTCCCGTTTGCCGCCGATCCCGATGACGAGGTCGCTGTGCCCGTCGCCGTCCATGTCGCCCGCGACGAGAGGGGCGTCGCCGAGCGGGGTGCTCGGGTAGGAGTCCGGCACGTCCTTCACGTACGAGCCCCCGGAGAGCCCCTTCGGTGAACCCCACAGGACGACGAGCCCGCCGTGCGTGCCCTCGGGCAGCTTGCTCTTCTTCCTCCCGGCCTCCACGGAGGCCGCCAGGTCCGTATAGCCGTCCCCGTCGAAGTCGCGGGCCGCCGTCAGCGCGCCGAACGACACGCCCTTGCCCTCGCCCCCGGGGACGCCGGGGCTGTCGAGGTCGAGGCGCGCGCGACGGCGCTCGTCGCCCTCGCGTGCGCCGTAGACCACGGAGACGGGACCGCCGCCGACCTCGCCCGTCGTGTAGACGTCCTGCGTGCCGTCCTTGTCGAAGTCCGCGACCGGCGCCGTTCCGCCGGGTCCCGCCAGGGCCTTACGACGGGGCTTCGGCTCCTCCTCGGAGTCACCGCCGCCGAGCGAGCCCCAGATGAGGGGAACGGCGGCGATCACCACGACGGCCAGCGCCACCGCCACGAATCCGAGGCGCCTCCGGGCCGGTCCTCCCGGGACCGGTTCTGTCATCTCGCTGAGGTCCTGCACGGGTACTGCTCCCAAGGCCGGTCTCTGTGCTGTGGTGCTGTGCGGGGACACGGGGGTGGAACGGGCCAGTGTGCCACCCGCCGGAAGAGCGCACGCCTGAACATTCCCGTCCGGTTGTGCCAGGTCCGGGGACCTGACGTGCACCTCCGGACACGACCGCGCTCCCGCCCGGACGTGACGCCGGACGGGAGCGCGTGGGTGTCGTGGCCGCTACGCCTTGACGGTGGCCCGCTGACCGAGATCGGGATCCTCGGCGGCGGGGGCGGAGACGGGGACGGGTGCGGCGTCGGCACCGGAACCGGAACCGGAACCGGCATCGGCATCGGCATCGGCATCGGCATCGGCATCGGCATCGGGAGTGTCCGAACCCGCGACCCGCTGGGGCAGCTTCAGCGCGATCGCGATCGTCACCAGCGCCAGGACGGCCGCGACGCCGAAGCCCAGCCTCATCCCGCTCACCTGGGCAGGCACCGGGGCGACCCCCTCCGCGATCTGGCTGGTGGTACGCGCCGACATCACGGTCACCATCAGCGCGGTACCGAAGGCGGCCGCGACCTGCTGCAGCGTGCCCAGGATCGAACTGCCGTGGGAGTAGAGGTGCGGGGGCAGCGCGCCCATGCCGAGGGTGAAGACCGGGGTGAACGTGGCGGCCAGGCTGACCATCAGCAGCATGTGCAGACCGAGGATCTGCCAGTACGGCGTAGCCATCGCGATCTGCGTGTATCCGGCGAGGGCGACCGCGATGCCGATCGAACCCGGCACCACCAGTGTCCGGCTTCCGAACCGGTCGAACGCCTTTCCGACGGTCGGTCCCAGCAGCCCCATGGCCAGACCGCCCGGCATGATCAGCAGGCCGGTTTCGAGAGGGCTGAGGCCACGCACGTTCTGCAGATACAGCGGGAGCAGCATCATCGAGCCGAGCATCGTCAGAAAGCCGATGGCCATCAGGGCCAGGGACAGCGTGAAGGTGCCGAACCGGAGCGTACGGAGGTCCATCAGCGGCGTGCCGTCTCGCTGCAGCCTGAGCTGGCGGAACGCGAAGACCGCGATGGCCGCGACACCGGCCACGGCGATGCTGATACCGAGCGTCCTGCGGTCGCTCTCACCGACCAGGCTCAGCCCGTACACGAGGCCGCCGAAGCCGAGCGCCGCCACACAGACGCTGAACCAGTCGATGGAACTCGTCTGCCGCTCCCCGATGTTCTCCAGCTTGCGCAGCCCGAACATGGTCACTCCGGCCGCGATCGGCAGCACGACCACGAACAGCAGCCGCCAGGAACCGGCCTGCAGGATGATCCCGGACACGGCGGGGCCGAGCGCGGGCGCCACCGACATCGCCAGGGTGACGTTGCCCATCACCTTGCCCCGGTTCTCCGCGGGCACCACCGTCATCAGCGTGGTCATCAGCAGCGGCATCATGATGGCCGTCCCCGAGGCCTGCACGATCCGTCCCGCCAGCAGCACCGCGAAGGTCGGCGCGACGGCCGACACGACGGTGCCCACGAGGAAGGTCCCCATCGCGAGCGTGTAGGCCTGGCGGGTGCTGACCCGCTGCAGGAACCAACCGGTGACCGGAATGACCGCGGCCATGGTGAGCATGAACGCGGTGGAGACCCACTGCGCCGTCTGCTCGGTGATGTGCAACGACTCCATCAGGCGCGGGATCGCGTTGATCATGATGGTCTCGTTGAGGATCACCACGAACGTGGCCAGCACCAGCAGCCGCACCACCACGGGAGTGCCGCCGCCCGCCTCCGCGGCTGGTCGTTCCGGTATCGCAGCTGACATGACAGCACCTCGCTGGGGTTCTGGTTCCGTGGTCGCAGTCGCCCCGTGATCGAGGGTCGCCGGACTGGATGGTCGTTGGTCGCACCGATACAGACCTGCGCACTCACCAGAACTCATCGGCCGCCTGAGTGTGCCCCATCTCCGGCCCGGCCGCCTCTGAATAACCGGCGAGCCAGTCAGTCCTGACGGGAGAGTGGGCTGGGATCTTTCCCTGACGCAGCACCGCATCACGGAGGAGGGTTGACGCATGAGCGAGTTCTCGGAGTACGAGCAGACGTGGTGGGACACATTGGACGGTTTGCGGTCCAACCCGGAGATTCACGTCACCCACGAGGTCCGTGGGGACCTCACGCCGAGCCTCGGCGACGCCGATCAGGTTTTCACGATGATCTCGACATTGAACGGGGTCACGCTCCCCGAATCCTGGAAGCCCTCCTACCTGCGTTTCGCGGAGTTCGGGTCGTGCTGGACGTTCGGGGACAGGGACTCGTCGGAGAGCTTCGGAGGTGAGTTCCATGTGACGAACCTCTTCGAGACCGCCCTCACCCCCTCCCCCACCGAGGCCTGGTCGGGAATCCCGGGACTGTCCGAGGAATTCCTTGAGGAGCTGCACCCTTTCGACGGAACTCCCACCACCGGGGTGGGACACCTGGCACTCCTGCGCCTCACCAAGGGCGCTTCCGACGCCGAGGTCTGGTTCCACGCCGGCGCCTACGAGCCGCACCGGATGGACCTCGACTACCCCACCTACCTGGAAACCCTGCGGATCACCAAGGGGACGTTCTGCTGGCAGTACCTGTTCGTGGATCCGGCAGAAGTCGACCTGTCGACAGAGGAGTTCGCGAGCGCGGCCGGGCTGCTGACACGCATGCTGGCGACCTTCCCGCGCGTCTTCCCCGAGCATGACTACTCCGGACTCCAAGCTCGCCTGGAGGCCCGCCTGTAACCCGCTACGCCGACACACCCGCGGCGCCAGCCCCGTGGCAGGCGTGAGCGACGGAGAGGTTGCGGTGCGAGTAGACCGGTCGTATAGTTCTGGCATCGGAGCACGACAGGCACCGAACTCCCGGAAGGGGACGGCATCATGGGACGCATCAAGGTCGGCACGGAGAACAGCACCGACATCGAACTGCACTACGAGGACAAGGGGACGGGGCAGCCGGTAGTCCTCATCCACGGCTACCCGCTGGACGGCAACTCCTGGGAAGGGCAGGTCCCCGCCCTGCTGGCCGCGGGCCACCGGGTCATCACCTACGACCGGCGCGGTTTCGGCAAGTCCAGCCAGCCCTCCACCGGTTACGACTACGACACGTTCGCCGCCGACCTCCACACGGTCATGGAGGCCCTCGACCTGCGCGACGCGATCCTGGTCGGCTTCTCGATGGGCACCGGCGAGGTCGCCCGCTACCTGTCCGCCTACGGTTCCGGCCGGGTCGCCAAGGCCGTGTTCCTCGCGTCGCTGGAGCCGTACCTGGCCATCACCGACGACAATCCCGACGGGGCCGCCCCGCCCTCCTTCTTCGAAGGCGTCTCCGAAGCGGTGAAGAAGGACCGCTACGCCTTCTTCACCGGCTTCTACGCCGACTTCTTCAACCTCGACGAGAACCTGGGCACCCGGGTGAGCGAGGAAGCGGTGCGCAACGCATGGAACGTGGCGGCGGGCGCGGGCCCGATCGCCTCGGCCGCCGCCCCGCTGACCTGGCCCACCGACTTCCGCGCCGACATCCCCCGTATCGACGTGCCCGCCCTGATCGTGCACGGCACGGGCGACCGGACCCTGCCCGTCGACGCCACCGGGCGCCGTTTCGCCAAGGCCCTGCCCGCCGCCAAGTACGTCGAGATCGACGGGGCGCCGCACGGGCTGCTCACCACCCACACCACCGAGATCAACGAGATCCTCCTGGACTTCCTCGGCCAGCCCTCGGCACAGTGACGCGCCGGGCCGAGAGGTCTAGGCACGGAGCAAACTAGACGACTGGTCTAATGGGCGTAGGATGGGTCGCATGCCAGCCATCAAGGGCGACACTCGCCGCAGCATTCTCGACGCCGCCCAGCGGATCATGTCCCGTAAGGGGTTCTCCGCGGTGGGCATCACCGAAGTCCTCTCCGAAGCCGGAGTGCCGAAGGGGTCGTTCTACCACTTCTTCGGCTCCAAGGACGCCTTCGGCGAGGCCATGCTGCGGGCCTACTTCACCGACTACCTGTCGGACATGGACCGCGTCCTCGCCGAGCCGGGCCTGACCTCGTCAGAACGACTGATGAACTACTGGCAGAACTGGCGCGAGACGCAGAGCATCGACGAATGCCAAGGGAAGTGCCTGGCCGTCAAGCTCGGCGCGGAGGTCTCCGACCTGTCGGAGACCATGCGGCTCGCCCTGAAGGAAGGCACCACCGGCATCATCGACCGCCTGGATCGGACGATCACGGCCGGCCTGGAGGACAGATCGATCGCCATCGACGGCGCTCCCCGCGACACCGCTCAGGCCCTGTACGACATGTGGCTCGGAGCGAGCGTCATGGCCAAGATCCACCGCGACATCGGCCCGCTGGACACCACGATGACGGTCACCCGTCAGCTCCTGCACCGGTAGCACCCGGCCGAGCACTGGGCCGAGCGCCGACCCCGGATCCACCCGAACACCGGTCACCGCTCACGCGCCACTGGAGACGACCGGTCTATTCAAGGAGTCACGTCATCAAGATCCTCATCGTTCTCACCTCGCACGGCGAACTCGGCACCACCGGCCGCGAGACCGGCTTCTGGCTGGAGGAACTCGCCGCCCCCTACTACCGCTTCAAGGACGCCGGCGCCGAGGTCGTACTCGCCTCCCCCAAGGGCGGCAGGCCCCCGCTGGACCCCAAGAGCAACGAACCCGGCTTCCAGACCGACGAGACCCGCCGCTTCGAGGCCGACCCGGAAGCCATGGCCGCCCTCGCCCACACCACCCGCCTCGACTCCGTCTCCGCCGACGACTTCGACACCGTCTTCTACCCCGGCGGACACGGCCCCCTGTGGGACCTGGCCGAAGACCCCACCTCCGTCCGGCTCATCGAGACCGTCCTGCGCGCGGGCAAGCCCCTCGCCCTGGTCTGCCACGCCCCCGGCACGCTGCGCCACGCCACCAACCCCGACGGCACACCTCTCGTCCAGGGCCGGAGGGTCACCGGTTTCACCAATGAGGAGGAAGCCGCCGTCGGCCTGACCGACATCGTGCCCTTCCTCGTCGAGGACGAACTGAAGCGCCTCGGCGCCGACTACTCCAAGACCGACGAGTGGCAGCCCTACGTCCTCACCGACGGCCTGCTCGTCACCGGCCAGAGCCCGGCCTCCTCCGGACCCGCCGCCGACGCACTCCTCACCCTCGTCGACCAGGTCGACGAAGCCCGCGCATAGCCCACACCACGACCGGCACCAGTACGAGCACCGGCACCAGCCCGGTCACTCCCAGCGGGGACGAAGACCCACCCCGTACACCGCAAGCTCCGGCCGACACCGATCAAGGAGAGCGACACCAATGAAGGTATTCATCGTGGGCATCGCGGGCGGCGTCGGGAGCCGTCTGGCCCGTCTGCTGACCGCCGCCGGTGACCGGGTCGACGGACTCTACCGCCGCCCGGAACAGGGCGAACGCCTCGCCGCCGAGGGCATCCATGCCACCCATGGCGACCTGACCCGCCTCGACGCATCCGCCCTCGCCGCGCTCCTCCACGACACCGACGTCCTGGTCTTCGCCGCCGGAGCCGGCGGTGAAGGCGGCACCGCAGCCACCACCGCCATCGACGGCACCGGCCTGACCACCGCCGTCGAAGCGGCCCGCCTCGCCGGCGTCCGCCGCCTGCTCCTCCTCTCCGTCTTCCCCGAAGC
The DNA here is from genome assembly GCF_043202595.1 of Streptomyces sp. NPDC048172. Classification (NCBI taxonomy): domain Bacteria; kingdom Bacillati; phylum Actinomycetota; class Actinomycetes; order Kitasatosporales; family Streptomycetaceae; genus Streptomyces; species Streptomyces sp. NPDC048172. Next base: position 570,265 of record NZ_JBIDAT010000003.1, on the reverse strand, counting down.
CTGGCGCGACCGCGACATGCCCGACACCTTCGAGCACTACATCGACGTCAAGAAGAAGGCAGATGCCGAACTGGCCGCCACCGACCTCGACTGGACCATCCTGCGCCCCGCCGCCCTCACCGACGAACCAGGCACCGGCCGGATCAGCCTCTCCCCCGCCCTGATCCACACCGACGTCACCCGTGACGACGTCGCGGCCACCCTCGCCGAACTCGTCCACACCTCCCGGATCCGCCGCCGGATCCTCGAACTCACCCAAGGGCCCGAACCCATCGCCGACGCCGTCCGTCGGCAGACCCTCTGACCAGCAGGGCCGCCGATCAGAGGGTCTGCCGGGCGTACTCGGTGGGTGTGAGCCCGTAGCGCCGCTTGAAGGCCCGGCTGAAGTGGCTGCTGTCGGCGAACTGCCAGCGCGCGGCGATCTCCGAGACGGTCAAGCGCGACGCCGACAGCGCCTGCCTGGCCAGCTCCAGGCGCTTCTCCCGGATGTAGGCGGTCACCGATTCCCCACCGGCCGCGAACGCGCGCTGCAGAGTTCGCACGGAAACGTTCAGTTCCCGGGCCAGCGTCGACGGTGAGAGATCGGCGTCGGCGAGCCGCCGCTCCGCGAGGTTCTTGGCGGCCTGGGCGAGGGCCGGGGAGAGGCGGGTGTTCACCTCGTCGAATCCGCGGTGCGCCACCGCGGTGGCCAGCTCGACCAGCGTGTCCCGCGCGGCCCGGACACCGGCCGGGCTCAGATCGGGCAGTGCCTCCTCCACCATGGTGGCGTGCGCCGCCAGGAGGCGTACCTCGGCGGCGTCGGCGCGGCCGGTGACCTCGCGGGAGGCGAGTGTCCGGGCGAAGGGGGCGGCGGGCAGCACGATGCACTGCGCTCTCGTGTGGGGCGGGAGCGCGAAGTGCGGCATCCGTGCGGCATGCCGCAGCAGGAAACCTCCCGCCACCACGGTGTGTTCCACACTGTTCCGCCTGCTGCCCAGGGCCCAGGCCCCGCGGTGCACCAGCCACAGACGGACATGGTCGGAGTCCTGAACCGGCCCCTCCGCCGTCTTCGCCGCCGACGCCCCGTCCACGGTGGTGAGGGCCACGTCGTGCACCTTGGCGGCGCGGAAACGCACCCGGAAGTCGGCCACCGTCGCCGCGCTGAACCTGGGGAGGGGGAACTCGTCGCCGACGTGGGTACGCCAGCTCCGCTCGAAGTCGTCCCGACCGGTGGTGGCCGCACGGCGCGAGTCGAGCGAGAAGGATGCCGTCCCGCTGTCGTCCATCGACCCGCGAGTCCGCGTCCAGGAGGTGTGTCGCCGATGTTCCATCCGGTTGTCGCCCTGGTGCATGCCGAGCCTTCCGCGATCTCCCTAGTGTGCGAAGCACCCGCATAGCAGGAGGATTTGATGAACGAGCAGCACGGCCAGCAGCACGGCCGCGTGGCCGTGATCACCGGCGCCGGAGGAGGCCTGGGAGTCCCTCTCGCGCACCGCTTCGCCGCCGACGGATACACCACAGTACTGGTGGGGCGCACCGAATCAACCTTGCGCCGGGCCGTCGAGAGCGGCCCGGACGGGAGCGACATGCACGCGTGGGTCGGCGACGTCTCCGACCTGGCCGCCATCACCGCGCTCATGGACGGGGTGGCCGAGCGGTACGGGCGGCTGGACGTCCTCGTCAACAACGCGGGGCTGGCGCGTCCGGGCACGGTGGAGAGCACGAGCGAGGACGCCTATCGCGCCGTGATGAGCGTGAACGTCGACGGCCTGTTCTTCGCTTCCCGCGCCGCCCTGCCCCACCTGCGCGCGGCCGGTGGGTGCATCGTCAACATCGGATCCGTCGGCGGCATGCGTGGTGACTGGACGCAGGCCGCCTACAACACGGCCAAGGGAGCGGTGGCCAATCTGACCAACGCGATGGCCCTCGACCACGGCAGCGAGGTCCGGGTCAACGCGGTCCATCCCGGCGTGACGACCAGCCACGAGGAGATCCGGACAGCGCTCGCCGAAGGCACGCCGCTGCGCGACCGGTTCGACGACCGGGTGCCCATGCGGCGGCCCGGCGACCCCGCCGAGGTGGCCGCTGTCGTGGCGTTCCTCGCCGGCTCCGGCGCCTCGTACGTCAACGGCGCGCACATCGCCGTCGACGGCGGCCTGACCGCGTCCAACGGCCAGACCGATCTCTACCGTTGACGCGACTCGGCTCGACACGACACGACGCGACACGACGCGACCGCGGCTTCGCCCTGATACTCCAAGGAGACGCTGAGCATGAGTACCCACCCCGGACAGGCCGAAGCCGCGGCGACCACGACCCCACAGCGGCTCGCGCTCGCCGACCGCATCGACGACGGCGCCACGTTCGACTACATCGTGTGCGGCGCCGGTTCGTCCGGTTCCGTTCTCGCGGGCAGGCTCGCGGCCGATCCGGCCGTCATGGTGCTGCTCGTCGAGAGCGGCGGCGACGACGAGGACGAGCGCGTGCGCGATCCGGACCTGTGGCCGGCCAACCTCGGCAGCGAGCGGACCTGGGACCACGTCACGGAGGCGAACCCGCATCTGAACGGGCGTCGGCTCGCGTACGCGACGGGCCGCGGGCTGGGCGGAGGAGGCGCCGTCAACGCGGGTGTGTGGGCCCGGGGCCACCGGAGCGACTGGGACTCCTACGCCGAGGCCGCGGGCGATTCCGCGTGGGGCTACGCACACGTACTGGAGCACTACCGCGCCATCGAGGACTGGCAGGGCGTGCCCGACCCCGGGCGCCGGGGTACCGGCGGGCCGATGCGGATACGGCCGTCGCAGGACGTGCACCCGCTCTTCACCGCCTACCTCGACGCCGCCGAGGCCACGGGCATCTCCCGTTTCGACAGCGCCAACGGCGTCCTGATGGAGTCGGACTCCGGTTGCGCCGTGCGGGACGAGAACATCCACGACGGCGTGCGGCAGACCCCCTTCCGCCGCTATGTCGCCGATCGTGCGCGGCAGCCGAACCTCACAGTGCTCCCGCACACGACGGTCTCGCGTGTCCTGCTCTCCGCAGGCCGGGCGCACGGCGTCGAGTTGGTACGTGACGGCAGATCCCTGCGCGTCAACGCGTCGCAGGAAGTGGTGCTGTCGCTGGGGGCGCTCGGCACGCCGGCCGCGCTCCTGCGCTCCGGGATCGGAGACGAGGGCGAACTGCGGAGGCTGGGCATCCCGGTGGTCCAGCACCTGTCCGGAGTCGGCCGCAATCTCGACGACCACATACGCCTGCCCTGCATGTGGGAGGCGACGGAGGTGCCGCTGCCGGTCCCCACCCGCAGCCAAGCCGTCTGCTTCTGGGAGGACGAGACACGGCCGGGGGCACCGGAGTTCGTCATGTACCTCTCCCCTGCGCCGTCCGTCTCGCCCGAGAGCGCGGCACAGTACCCGCCGCCTGAGCGGTGTTTCACCCTGATGCCTGCCATGCGCCTGCGTGGCGGCAGCCGCGGCCGGGTCCGTCTGGCGAGCACGGACCCGCTGACCGGCCCGCGCGTCGAGACGAACTTCCTCGCCGACCCCGACGACGTGCGCTCGGCCCTGTCCGCCGTCGCCATGGCCCGGGAGATCGGCAACTCCGTGGCGCTCCGCCCGTTCGTCGAACGGGAGGTGTCCCCGGCGTCCGGCGCGACGGAAGCAGTGGAACAGTTCCTTCGGAACGCCGTCGAGACCTACTGGCACCAGAGCGGTACGTGCCGGATGGGCCGTGACGAGGGGGCCGTCGTGGACGCCCGCCTCAAGGTGCACGGCATCGAGGGCCTCCGCGTCGCCGACGCCTCGGTGCTGCCCCATGTGACGGTCGCCAACACCATGGCCCCTTCCATGGTGATCGGCGAACGGGCAGCCGAGATCCTCGCGGCCGAACAGGGCTGAATCACTGGCCGTTCCACGGGACGGGGTGACCGGTCGGGCCGCGTCCGGCCGACGGATAATCTGGGGCCGTCGGCAGAGATCACAGAAGGGCGGAACACATGGCAGACATCGTGGAGACGGCGGCGCGGAAGGTCTTCGAGCGCTACGATCTCGACGGGGACGGCCAGGTCACCGCGGAGGAATACCGGAAGGTCGTCGCGGAGTTGGAGGGCACGGAGATCACCGAGTCGCAGGCGCAGGGGCTGATCGACTCCCTCGACGCCAACGGCGACCGCCAGATGTCCTTCGAGGAGTTCTGGGCGGCCATGAATGGCTGACACCACCGGGTCCGGCACATGACTGTGCCGGACCCGGTTCGCCGTCCTTAAGACCCGGGGCGGCCGGGGACGTCACCAGCGCTGATCACGCGCCACGCCGCGGACGCCCGGCCCACCATCGCCTTCTCGACTCGATTCCCTCAAGGTCCGTCGACCGCTCACGCGGCGGGAGGCATCTCGGCATTGCGATCATCGGTTGCCCCGAAGGGCGTCCGATGATCGCAACCCATCGACGGACCGGCTCACGGTCGCTCTGTTTCAAAATCGCAGAGTACGACGAATCAGACGACGAAGCTGCGACACCCACTTGAGGGCATCCAGGCTAGGGTGACTCCACCTCATGTGCCGGGCAGAATCCCTGGCGGGAGCCATGAGGTCAGGTCGCAGGTCCCGCGAGAGTGAGGGGTTCCGTTGGGGAGAGCGACGAGGGGGCGGCCCACCGTGGTCGTACTTACTGCCTTGCAGGTGGAGTACGAGGCAGTACGTCAGCACCTGGAGGATGTGCGCGAGGTCGAGCTACCGCAGGGCACCCTGCTCGACGTCGGCCGGATACCCGGTCTCGACTGGGAAGTGGCGCTGGCCGAGACGGGCCCCACCAACACCCGTGCCGCACTCGTCACCCAACCCACGATCGAGTACTTCGACGCCGAGGCAGTGTTGTTCGTCGGTGTCGCCGGTGCGCTCAAGGACGACGTCCACCTCGGTGACGTTGTCGTCGCCAGGAAGGTCTACGGCTATCACGGCGGCCGCGAGAGCGTGGACGGGTTCCACGCGCGGCCTGACGCCTGGGAAACGACCTACGCCATGGACCAGTTGGTGCGCTCCGCCTGTCGTAACAACCCCTGGGCCTTCCTCGCTCCAGGTTCCCGGCCCGCCAGGTCTCCCCGGGTTTACTTCGAGCCGATCGCGTCGGGCGATGTGCTGCTCGGCTTCCGCGATTCCGAGACGGCCCGCCGTATCCGCCAGCACTACAACGACGCCGTGGCCATCGATATGGAGAGCCAAGGCGTCACCCACGCGGCAAGGATGAACCGCACGGTGCGGGCGCTCTCCATCCGCGGCATCAGCGACTACGCCGACTCCGGCAAACCCGCGTCCGACGCCGCGGGCTCCCAGGAAACCGCATCACGCCACGCCGCCGCCTTCGCGCTACGGGTACTGCGCGATCTGAGGCCCGAAAGGGGACCAGCCCGAGAGAGGGCCGTGGATCCCGTCGTCGTGGTGGTGTCCGGTCCCGACCGCAGCTCCAGCCCCTCTTCCTGGGGCAGTCAGCCCGTCGTCGAGATCGAGGGACAGGAGTACCTGGTGTACGAAGACCCCACGGGTCTTCTCCAGGAGTCACGGGACGGCGACGTGGTGCGTCGTCAGGCAGTAGCACGTGTGGTGTCCGACCGGGAGTCCCGCAGCTCCTACGCGTGGCTGCGGCAGGTCGAGTGGACACGGCCGCTCCCCGGCCCCGGCCGCTTCGACCCGCTGGCCGCGCTGGAGCAGGAAGCCGAGCTTTGCCGTGCCATCCGTGGCCCCGAGGTCCTACAGCTGGCCCGTCGCGGAAGCACCGCCACGCTGGCTCTGGCCTGGCCAGGTGACCCGAAACTCGGCCGCCCCCTGGAGACCCTCCACCAGCTGCTGCCCGAGCCACCCGCGCCGACGGACTCGCTGCGGCTCTGGTTGATCGTGAAGGGGCTTGCCGAAGTGGCCGCGGCCCTCACACGTCTGAGCAGCGAGAATCTCTCGCACCGAGCGCTGCAACCGGCCGCGCTCGTCATGAACCAGCCACTCATGTTGCTGCGCGATCTCGGCCTCGCCACCGTGCCACCCCGCCCGGGCGAGAACCCCGGCCCCTATCAGGCACCAGAGCAACTCCACGGCTCTCCTTTCCGCCCCGGAACCGCCACCGACGTCTACCAGTTGGGCGCGCTCCTGTACCGCGCGCTGGCCGGAAGATGCCCCGATCCCCGGGCCCCCGGACTGCCGACCTCCAACCTCCTGGCTTCGGCACCGAGGGACCTGGTCCACGCACTCACGTGTGCACTGCGGCAAGACCCGGGTGAGCGCCCGGGTATGCGTGCCTTCCGCGCCGCCTTGCTCTCCGCCGCCCGCGAGCTGTCGTCCGTCCCTCCACCGCAACACTGAGGAGCGCCGATGTCCGTCGCCACCGTCGCCCTGCGTGCGCCGCTGGTGCTCGTCCCGGGGTTCAAGCTGGACGAACAGCTCCGCTCGAAGGCCGAATCCAGTGCCGGGCTGCCGCCAGACGTTCCGCAGATCATCGAGGACCTGAACCAGCTCCAAGGCGGCGCCCCCGTGAGCCTCAGCTCGGGCAATGGCAAGTACCAACCGTCCTTGCTGGTACACGCGCGTACGTACCGACTGCGTCTGGAGGTGACAAAGCGTGGTACCGCCTACTTCGTCAAACACATCGCTCCGCTGCGCCTCGCCGACCACGCGCGCCTTGCCAGGTCCTGCCTGCTGGTGCGCCCGCCCGCCTGGCAGATGGTGTTCGAGCTGACGGCGATTCCGGATGGCTGTGACGCCCAGTGGCAGGTCCTCGAAGAGGCCTGGCAGAACCTCGGCCAAGCACAGCCGCAACAGCTCGAGACCTCCTCTGCAAGCGAAGCCGAGTCGTCGTTCCTCGACACGGTGGACCGGTTGATCGACGCAACGGAGGAGATCACAACCCGCGACGAACGCATGGCCGCCCCGTTCCTGTATCAGCGTCTTACGACCACCGGCGGCAGGCGCACCAACACGCCTCAGTCGGTGTACGAATTCCAGCTCGTCAAGCCGGAGCTGCCGCCGGCCGGCTCCTTCGTCCGCATTCAGGGGGACACGGACACCCGGGGCAGAGTGAGCCGGGTCAAAGGACGATCCGTCACCGTCCGCTTCGACCAGCCCGTTTCATGGGAACGAGTGCCGACTCAGGGAGCACTGGAACTCATCCCGAGCTCGGTCGTGTTCAACAAGCAGCGACAGGCCGTTGCGAGCCTCCGCACAAGGGACACCAGGAATCGGGGCCTGCTCCCGGCCGTGGTCGAGCACCGCGTACGCCCCATCCCCACCACAACCGCTCAGCCGCACGAGCAGCTCGACCCCGAACAGCTGGCGGCCTTCCGCAAGTCGCTTACCACTGAGGACCTGCTGGTGGTGCTCGGCCCGCCCGGCACCGGGAAGACCCGGACCATCACCGAGATCGCCCACACCAGCGCGATCACGGCCGACGCTGACGGCAGAGTTCTCGTCACCTCTCACACCAATCGCGCCGTGGACAACGTGCTGGCCCGACTGCCACAGGATCTCGTAGTGATCCGTGTCGGAGACGAGAGCAAGGTCCACGCCGATGTGAAACCGCTCCTTCTGGAGGAACAGTCCGAGAACCTCTCGGAGGGAATCCAGCGGGCCATGGCCCACCAGGCGCAGACCTACCGCCAGGCCAAAGACGCCGCGCTGTGGACGACGGAACTCGCTGACCGACTCGACCAGGTCGACGACCTCACCCGGCAGGTGAAGGCGGCGTCTCTGCGCGTGCGGAACGCGATGCAATGGGCTGCCGCACCGGCTCGGGAGAGACTGGAAGAATTGCAACGCGAGGAGGCCGAAAGAGAATCGGCGCATCGGTCGCTGGCCGAACGGGCCGCGCAGCTCGCGGCGAAGGTCGAGTCGGAGCAGCAGCGTTCCCACGCCCTGTTGACGGGGCGATTGCACCGCTCCAGGGCTCGGCGCGGAGAAGAAGAGCTCACTGCGGTGCTGCCCGAGATTCAGAGGCTTGAGGAGCTTGCCCCCGAGCTGCGCAGGCAGACTGAGGCGGCGAGCGCGGAGGCGGATCGCGCGGTGCGCGAGGATCCCGCCGTCAGCTCGGCCCTGACGGCCCATCAGTCCGCAGAACATCGCCTGGGCGAAAGTCTTCGGTCTGCCTACGCGGCCGCCGACACGGCCGTTCAGGCGCTGAGCACTGTCATGCGGGATGTGTCCGCGCCCGACCGGCTGCCGGATGCCACGAATGCAGTGGCGGCGCTGCGCGTCCTGCATGGCCAGTTGGAGACGCGGCTCCCTTTGCTGTCCCAACGCGAGGAACTCACGCGGCAGTGGCAGGCCGCCATAGGCCAGGACCCGAGCCAGCTCGTGCCCGAACTCGTCCGCTACGCCCAGGTGGTCGGCTCTACGTGCATCGGTGCCGCATCCCGTCCGGAACTGTCCGGTGTCGACTTCGATCTGGCGATCGTCGACGAGGCCGGCCAGATCGGCGTCGCGGACGCGCTGGTGCCGCTGACCCGGGTCCGTCGCGGCGTCCTGGTCGGCGACGACCGGCAGCTGCCGCCCTTCCTCGACACCGAAGTTGCCGATTGGGCCCAGGAAACGGGCGATGCCCACATGATCCGGCTGACATGCCAGAGCGCCTTGGAACAGCTGCGTGCCGGGCTGCCCTCCTCACACATCGTGCAGCTAACCCGGCAGCGCCGGATGCCTGCCGAGATCGCCGACTTCATCTCGGCCTCCTTCTACCGAGGAGAACTGCTAACCGAGAAGGAACATCAGCACACCGACCCCCTGTTCGCGAGCCCGATGGCCTTCGTCGACACCGCCGCCCTGCCCGACCGCACACGGCGCGAGTCGGCCGCAGGGCGCGCCGACGGCAGCGGCGGCAAGGGCTCGTTCAACACCTGTGAGGCACGCCTCCTGGCCCACCTCGCCGCCTTCTACCACCGGCGGGGTTCCGAGTGGGTGGTGATCGTTCCCTACCTTGCTCAACGCCGCGAGGTCGTCCGCCATCTCACCCCTCTGATCGGTGACTCCCAGCTTGCGGACGCCTCGGTCGGCAGCGTCGATTCCTACCAAGGCGGGGAACGCGAAGTCGTCCTGTACGGCTTCACGCGCAGCAACCCCGAGGGCCGGATCGGCTTCCTCAAAGAGCTACGCCGCGCCAACGTCGCTTTCACACGTGCCAAGAGCCAATTGGTGCTGGTCGGAGACCTGAGCACCCTACTTCGCGCGGACGACCCCACCTTCCGCGCCCTCGCCGAGGACCTGCACGCGCATCTGCGCGACCGAGGTGACCTGTGGGACTACCAGGACGTCATGGCAACGCTCGACAAGGCTGCGGGCCACGCCCCGGAAGGGGGTCGGCTGTGACGACCACCGCCCGCCTGATGCTCTTCCCCGAAGAACGGGTCCTGGAGGATGCCGCCTTCGGACAGGGCATGGTCCCCACCCGGCTCTACGCCCTGCTGCTTCCTGTATGGCAGGTGGAGATCCGCGCCGACATCACCGAGGGAGAGGCATTCTTCCTCATCGACCGCTTCCTGGAGCGCGGGTTGCGCCACGGCGCGCTGCACACCGTCGACGAGCTCTCCCGGTTCTTCGCCCTGGACCCTCCCCTGGTGGCGCAGGCCGTGCGCTTTCTGACCGCGATCGGCCACTTGCGCGAGTCCGGAGGCCGTCTGTCCCTGACGTCACTCGGGCAGCGTTCCGTGGACGACGACGTCCGCTACGTGGTCACTCATCAGGACCGTCGCAAGCTGTACTTCGAGGCCCTGAGCTGCACCCCACTGACCCGTGCTCACTACGACGAAGACGTCGTGACCCTGCTGTCCGGCGACGAACTGACCGAGGTGATGCGGAGCGGGCAATACCCGCGCTTCACGCCGATCCATGTGACGTCCGGCTTCGACCGCTCGGCCCTGGACCGTCTCAAGGACCGCAAGGACCGGGCCCGCTTCAATCTGCCCGTCGCGCTGAACGCGATGGAGAGCCTGGGCGAGGAGTTGGTGTTCCTCCCGGTCTATGTGGTGCGCGGCCGGGACGGCCTCCTGGTCTACGGTCAGGCGGGCGCCGGGGCCGCGCACGACCCAGAACTCAGCCGTCTCTGTGCTCTTGCGCCAGAACTCATCAACGCCTTGGACAACGACGAGCAGGGCGACGACGCGGAGGACCGTGTCCGGAGGGCCGCACAGAACTGGCTCCGCGAGCAGGGCTTCGACTCCAGCGCCCCAGCACAGGACGACGACGGCACGTGGTCTGTTTCGCTTCCGGCCACCGCGTTCGGCGACAGCGGCCTCCCGGTGTCCCGCATCGGCACCTACCGCATGGCAGGCAAGCGCTTCTTCCGCGTGTGGTGCCCGGCAGAGACGCCGCGTAAGCGTGCGCTGCTGGACCGCCTGGATCAACGCCTCGGTTCCAGACACCAGGTCACACAACAGGAGGCGGAAGAACTCATCGCTCGCCTGTGCCGTCAACTGCGTCTGGACATCCCTGAACTGTCCCGGCTCCGTGGCGGTGCCGAGCGAACTGGACTCAGCGGCCTGGCAGCTCAGTTGGCCCACCTGGAGAACGAAGCGGAGTGACCGACATCGGACAGATCCTGCTCGCCGAGTACGAACAGATCAAGCAGGAGCAGCGAGCCCGCATCGGCTTTCGCGACAATCTCATCTACGCCACCATCGGCGTCAAGGCGGCGGTCATCGGCTCGACGATGGCTCGGGGCGTCCATCTCGAAATGTTACTCCTGCTGCCCCCGTTGTCTGTCCTACTCGGCTGGACCTATCTGGTCAACGACGAAAAGATCTCAGCCGTCGGCCGGTATATTCGGAATGCCCTGGCTCCCCGCCTCCAAGCGCTCACACCGGAACGGTCCGAGGTCTTCGGCTGGGAATCCGTACACCGCCATGACCTGCACCGGGTGTCCCGCAAACGGTTCCAACTCGCCGTAGATCTCATGACGTTTTGCGGGTCCCCGCTCGCGGCCCTCACCGTCTTCTGGCTGAACGGCCCAGCCCACTGGCCTCTGCTTCTGGTCTCGGCCGCCGAGGTGGCCGCGATTGTGAGCCTCGCGATCCAGGTTGTGCGCTACGCCGAACTCGGACCGTGAACGATGTCCGCTCGGCCTGGTCCCGCAAGCCCTGACCGCGCGCAGGCATCCGACGGTCAGAAATCCCATCGGACGCCGCCAGAACAGGACAGCGGACGCGGTGGGGAGTGGCCGGAGATCCTCTTGCCCGAGAGTAATTCAGCGCGATAGTTCAGAGGCAATGATCGCAACACCAAGGAGGCAGAGCACGTTGAACGAGTCACTGCTGTCACCGTCCGGATGGCTCGTGTTGGGACTGCCCTGGTCGGCCGAGACCCGCAATGGTGGGGGGGGAATGCGCAACGGTCATCGCGCCGCCGACGATTCCCCGATCCCTCGTCAGCCAGGACGCCGGCGCAGCGCTCGATCTCGCAGCCGCCCTGGCCACCGATGCGTACGAAGGCCCAGGGAAGGCTGTCTTCTTCTCCGACATCACCCTGTGGCTCGACAAGCAGGGTCAGGCATGGGCGGACGCCGGCATCGACTACGAAGCCGTCATTGACGAGCTGATCGAGGCGCCCGTCCCTCAGCTGATGCTCACGCTCACGCAGAAGGCCCACGCCGTCCTGTGCGATGCCAGCCGCAAGGGCCTGCGCATCCACTACACGAACGGCGAGGTCGAGCACGTCACCTCCCAGCTCCGGCGCAACGTCCACGATGGCATCGCCGAGAGCCTGGAACAGGACTGGCCGCCCTACATCCAGGACCTCATCGACCGCGGAGCCATCCAAACCCGGTGAGCCCTGGAGAGATCCGCCCTTCATCTGGAGTAACACACGACGATCCGGGCAGCTATTGGCGCAACCGAACTTCGCCCCTGTCGTGCCGTCACAGCGGGACCCCCACCACATGGCAGCCCACCCCGGCCCATGGCTGCTTACCCCAGGAACGACAGCCGTACCTGCCGTCGCGGATTGTCGACGTTCGTGTCCGCCAACCTCCGCTAAGACAACTCCAGGCTAACGGTTCCCACGTGCACCAGGCCGGTGCTGTGACCGTCCCTCCCGGGACTACCTCGACGCATATAGGGCCGGAGACGAACACGAAGGCCGACCGTGGCTAGTCCGCCACGCTCGCGTCACGACATTCCCAGGCGATGCGATGGGGCCTCATTCTGACAGTGCCGATGGCGAGGGCTGCCCCGGTAAGAGACCTACTGGGTGGCACAACGCCTGAAGCACCAGATATCGACCCTGACCCCCTGTTCTTCATACAGCGTCCACAGTGATCACTGTACGGGGGCGTAGCGCAAGGGGGTATGCACACAGTACGGGACGACGCAGGACGTCTCCTCCGGTGGTTCGGCACGAGCTACCCCGGCGCACGACAGAGTCCGCGAAGCACACCACGCCCCCTGCGTGTCTCAACTCATCGGCGTGCGCCGGGTGTTGTTCCACGACGGTCTCTGTCAACATTTTCTGCCCACGTTCCTCACACCATGGGGGGGTTGCATGGCGTCGGCGCAGAACAACGACCAGCGGCTGCTCGACCGGATCCTGGAAGACCAGCACCGTAAGCTCGCACCCGAGAAGAGCAGGGACGACTTCTTCACCTTCTTCGCCGCCGACAAGGCCCTACAAGACTGGGATCTCGACAACGACGAGATCACAGACGGCATCGTGGACGGTGCACACGACTGCGGCATCGACGGCATCTGGACCTTCGTCGACGAGCGGTACATCACCGCCGACACTCACCAGTACCTACCCTCCCGCGCCGGGAGAATCGAATTAGTGCTCCTGCAGGCGAAGAACGGCCCGGGATACCAGGAGACAGTGATCGAGAAGCTCCACTTCCATCTACCCGCACTGCTCGATATGAGTCGCGAGGAAAGCGGGCTGATCGACCACACCAACGCCAAGTTGCTTGACCGTACCCGCCGATTCCTGCATGTCCTGGAGGAGCTGGCCTCGTCGTTCCCGCAAGTCCGCATCAAGGTAATCTACGCCAGCAAAGCAGCAGAGACCCCCCACCCGAACGTCAAGTCCAAGGGAGATCGGCTCCGCAGGGAACTCGCCAAAATCACATCAGACACCACCGCCGACATTGAATACCTCAACGCGGCGGATCTGCGCGAGCGCACCGCTCGTGGCGCGAAGGCTATCGCCGAGCTCGTCTTCACGGAAACACCCATGAGCACGTCACTCGGCGAAGGCTACGTGTGCCTTGCCCGCCTCAACGAGTACTACCAGTTCATCACCTCGAACAACGAGGCCCTCCGCCTTGAGCTGTTCGAGTCCAACGTCCGCGACTACGCCGGTTCCACCGTGGTCAACAACGCCATCGGAGAAACCCTGAGGTCCGGGACCGGCGAGGACTTCTGGTGGTTCAACAACGGCGTCACCGTCGTCGCCGACGCCGCCCAGATCGCGGGCAAGAAGATCGTGATCAAAGAACCCCAGGTAGTCAACGGCCTGCAGACCAGCCACGAGATCTACAACTATGTCCAGAACGGCGGCCAGCACCGCAACCGATCCCTACTGGTCAAGATCGTCGTTGCACCGGAGTCCGGCACTGCCCGCGACCGCATCATCCGCGCCACCAACAGTCAGACCCAACTGCCAGCCGGCGCCCTGCGTGCCACCGAATCCGTCCAGAAGGACATCGAAGAAAGCCTCCACCAAGCCGGCAGCTACTACTATGAGCGCCGCGCCAGCTACTACCGAAACCTCGGCTTCCCCCTCGATCGCGTCGTCAGCATGGCTCGTCTGGCTCGCGAATTCACTGCTTTCGCACTCCACGAGCCACACATAGCGCTGCGTCACTCTGACGCCCTACTCCTGGACGACCAGCACTACGCCCAGATCTTCTCCACCCGACATGACCTGGACATCTACACGCTCTGCCTTGATGTCCACACCCGACTTCGTGTCTTCCTCACCCAGTACGCCGAGGACCGCCCGCTGCTCGGAGAGACTCTGGAAAACTGGCTCTACCCGGTGGCATGCATGTCGGCGTACACCCTGACCCGGCTCCGGCAACCCTCCCCGCGCGACCTACTCAACATCGACCTGGACCACCTCACCGATACGCTCATGACCCGCATGACCGGCACCCTGGAGCACAACTTCAAGACCGCTCTGCGCCAAAGCAAGGCTGGCGGCGTCGACCGCATCGCTCGCACACCTGACTTCACCGCCAAGCTCCGGCAATCCGTCATCACCCAGAGCCGCTACCGGATCGATAGATGATCTAAGGCTAGGCTAGACAGTCACCCAGGGACATCGGCGCATCCGGACTCAGAGTCTCCAGCCGAATCGAGTCAGCATCCTGTCCAAGGAAGCTCAAGCGAACCTGTCGCCACTCATTATCGACATTGGTGTCCGCCAATCTCCGTTAGGATGGTGTCGGCCTGGACGGCTGTGCGGGAAACAGCAGATCAGGCATCGTTTTTCCACTCGACCAGGGAGACATACGGGGCTCAGCGCGTCAAATGAGCGTCACGGCGGTGAATTGGCGACACGGGGGGAGAGAGATCACTGCGAGTTCCTACACCGCTGTCATAGCGGCCGTGGTCGTTAAGTATGGAGGACCACTGCACGCCAGGTGCCTGTAGCGCCTCTAGGTTGGCCTTCCCGTCCACGGGCCGTCGAGGAGCCGACGTGGTGAAGTACGCGTTGACGGAGCCGCAGGTCCACTTGCTCCGCGAGATCGCGGCAGCTACCAGTGCGATGCCCATTCCACCTGCCCGGCTCCAGACATCCTGGGCCGTGGAACAACGGGGCCTGATCAAGCGGATCTGGAGCGGGAGCGGGCACGTCTCCGTCGTCACTGCGGACGGCCACTACTACCTCGAGCAGGGCAGGCATCCCCGACAGGTCCAGGCCGAGAAGGAGCGACTGAAGGATGACGCCGCCCATGCCGCGCGGGCTCCGGACGACGGAGCAGAGCTAATCTCCCCTCCGCAGTCGGACTCGGGGAAGATCACGGTTCCCGATCCTGCCGCGCAAACCCGGGGTCGATGGCGGGCGGCGTACTCCGACGCGCTCCAGCACGGGCACGTGCCCACGGGGCACAAGCTGCGGTGGAACGGCCGACATCGCGGCGACTGTGTCTTCACTCTGATTGACGAGGAGGCTGAGAAGGCAGTCCAGCCTCCTCCCGTTCCGGCCGTCGACGTGCCGGAGACCCTCGATCGCCCTCATCGCCTCGTTCGTGCGACGCGCAAGGCCCTGGGACGATCCCAGAGGTGGTCGACACCCGGAGCAAGTCGGAAGTCATCCCGCTGCACCTGTCGCGTCCACTCGCCGACCGGACCCTGCGGATCATGCACGCACCGCTGACGGAAGCGGAAGGCCGGGGCTACGCGGTCGAGGCCCAGAACGACCCGAAACGCAGTGAAGCCGTACGCATGGTCGCGACCGTGATCCGGCGCTGGGCCTTTCCTCTCGCTCTCACGAAGCGGACGGCCAAGGTCCCGCACGAGCCGACCCCGCAGGAGCTCCGTCGGCAGGAGCACAATCCCTGGACGCGTCTGCCCAAGTGCGACGAAGAGTTCAACGGCCGCCTCGCTCTTGGCGCGCCCTCCGGGAGCTGGTACCAGCACTCGTACTCCTACAGCGACGGTGCCCGGTGGACGCTGGAGTCACGGATTGGACATCTACTGCAGGATCTCGAACGCCTTGTGGCGGAAGCCAACCGCCGGGAGCAGGAGAAGCAGCTGCGTGAGTCCGAACAGCCGCGCCGCGGTACGCGGCCGTCGCGAGCAGCAGATCGAGCAGCACCGGGCGACGGTTCTCACCGGGCAGATTCGGGCCTGGCGGCAGGCGTCGGTAATGGACCGAAACGACAACCACCGTCCTCTCCATTCATTGCCGCGGTCACGGCTAAGGCATGTTGACATAGTCAACAGCACTTCACGGCCCATACCCTCACTTCTGGTGTACCCTTCCCGCTAGATACCTTCCATCACAACGCGAGTGACGGGGAGCAGCAGTGGTGCTGGAGCAGGTCGGTGGACGTTTCCGGATTACCGGTGACCTGGGTCGCGGAAACATGGGCGAGGTGCACCGGGCCGTGGACCTGGAAGCCGCACCCGCTTCGACGCAGTACGAGGTGGCGCTCAAGACGGTACTGCGCAATCGCACCGGCCTGCTGGTCGAGGCTGCGGAGGGGAACAAGGAGACTCAGCGCTTCCACCGCGAGGTGAGGATCATGCGCATGCTTTCCCAGGGTCACCCCAACCTCACCCATCTGATCGCAGGCGGCGTCGACGACGCACCGGGTGGCAGCGGTCTCCCTTATCTGGCAATGGAGTTGCTCGACGGCCACGCCCTGGGCCTGCTCATGGACGAAGAGCCGCAGCTCCCGGTCTCCTGGGTCGCCGCGATCGGCGCGCAGATCGCGTCCGGCCTCGCCGCCGCGCACACGGCTGGCGTCGTCCACCGCGATCTGAAGCCGGCCAACGCGATGCTGCTCCGCGACGGCACCGTGAAGATCCTCGACTTCGGCATGGGCTCGATCGTCGACGACCCTGACCAGACGCGACTGACCAGCACCGGCGTGAGCGTCGGCACGGCACGGTACATGGCGCCCGAGCAGTTCCGCGCCGAGCTGGTCTCCGCCGCGGCCGATCTGTACGCGCTCGGCTGCGTCCTCTACGAGATGCTGATCGGCCGCCCCCCGTTCTCCGCGCGGACCGCCTACGAGCTGTCCGCGCAGCACCAGTACGACCCGCCGCCGCGGCTGACCATCGTGCGGCCCGATCTGCCGCAGGCCCTGGTGCGCCTGGTCTCCCGGCTCCTGGAGAAGGAGCCGGAGAACCGCCCGGAGAACGCCACCCTGATCCGCGAGGCCCTGATCCCGCACGCGCTCGCCCCCGACGCGACGGTCGACCTGCTCGCCCCGGAGTGGACGGCGATGGACCCGGTGGCCCGGCTCCGCACCGAGTTGCCACAGCCCGCTGCCGTGAAGCCGGCCCCGGTACCGCGCCGTTCACCCCGCCTGCCGGAGACCATGGACGTCTTCGGCATCCACAACAATCTGATCGAGGAGTACGCGAGCTTCACGCGGAGCGCCACCGTCATCCGTGACGCCCGGACCGAGAACTTCGTCGAGGACGACCTGGCCTCGAAGTCGCAGTGGCCCGACCCCTGGCTCTCGCTGAATCCGTTCTTCGCCGACGGCGGCCAGGTCACCGATCTGGTCAGGGACGGGCTGCTGCATCCACGCTGTGCCGAGATCTTCCAGGTCGGCAAGAAGGAGGACGCCCGCCGTCCGGACGGCCGGCCGCTCACCTTCCACCGCCATCAGCGCGAGGCGATCGAGGCGGCCCAGGAAGGCGACTCGTACGTGCTCACCACCGGCACGGGTTCCGGTAAGTCGCTCTCCTACATCGTGCCGATCGTGAACCAGGTGTTGAAGGAGCGGGACGCGGCCGCTCCGAGGGCTCCGCGACGGGTACGGGCGATCGTCGTCTACCCGATGAACGCGCTGGCCAATTCCCAGCTTAAGGAGTTGGAGAAGTACCTGCGGCACGGCTTCGGGGAGGGCCACGAGCCGGTCACCTTCGCCCGGTACACGGGCCAGGAGGACGAGGAGCGGCGCAAGGAGCTACGCCGGAATCCGCCGGACATCCTGCTCACCAACTACGTGATGCTGGAACTGATGCTCACCCGGCCGGACGACCGCGACGGTCTGATCCGGAACGCCGAAGGCCTGCAGTTCCTCGTCTTCGACGAGCTGCACACCTACCGGGGCCGGCAGGGAGCGGACGTCGCGCTGCTGATCCGCCGGGTCCGCGAGGCATGCCGTGCGGGGCAGAACCTGCAGTGCGTCGGCACCTCGGCGACCATGTCCACCGAGGGCACCTGGGAGGACCAGCGGCGGGAGGTCGCCCGGGTCGCGGGCCGGCTCTTCGGCACCACGGTGCTGCCCACCCGGGTGATCGGCGAGACGCTGGTCCGGGCCACCGATCAGCCCCCGGCGGCCGTTCCCCCCGAGCGGCTGCGGATGCCCGCGGCGCCCCTCGCGTACGAGACACTCACCCGGGACCCCCTCGCCCGCTGGGTGGAGTCCCGGTTCGGCCTTGAGGAGGAGCCGGATACCGGGCGGCTGCGCCGCTGTGCGCCGCGCACCATCGAGTCGGCCGCCGAGGAACTGTCCACCGATTCCGGGGTCCCCGCCGGCCAGGTCCGGGAGGCGATCCGCGCCACCCTGGAGGCCGGTTCCCAGGCCAAGCACCCGGTGACCGAGCGGCCCCTCTTCGCCTTCCGCCTGCACCAGTTCCTCTCCAAGGGCGACACCGTGTACACGACCCTGGAGAATCCGCTCACCCGCCCGCTGACCCGCACCTTCCAGCTGGAGCAGCCGGGCAGCGGGGGCATGCCGCTGTACCCGTTGTCGTTCTGCCGGGAGTGCGGTCAGGAGTACCTCACGGTGTGGCGCACCGAGGGCCGTGATGGTGTCTTCCGTTACGAGCCCCGGCGTGGCACCTCGGCCTCCGGGGGCCGCGAAGGCGAGGGCTGTCTGTACGTCGGGGTGCCGGACGAGGACTACGTCTGGCCCGCCGATCCACAGCGGGCCGTGGACGACCGGCGGATTCCGGAGTCCTGGCTGGAGCAGGACTCGAACGGTCTGACGGTGGTGAAGAAGACCTACCGGGAGCGGGTGCCCAAGCGCGTCGTCGTCGACCCCTTCGGCACGGAGAGCACGGAGAGCGGCGAGGGTCTTGAGGCGGCGTTTGTCCCGGCGCCGTTCCTGTTCTGTGTGCACTGTCAGGTGTCGTACGAGCAGACCCGCGGCCGTGACTTCGCCAAGCTGGCGACGCTCGACCAGGAGGGCCGCTCCTCGGCTACCTCCCTGATCTCGGCCTCCATCCTGAAGTCGCTGCGCGCGGTGCCGGAGAGGAGCCTGGACAAGGAGGCCCGCAAGCTCCTCACTTTCGTAGACAACCGTCAGGACGCCTCGCTGCAGGCCGGCCACTTCAACGACTTCGCGCAGGTCACCCAGTTGCGCGGGGCTCTGTACGCGGCCGTCGTGCGCTCCGGTGAGGAGGGGGTGCGCCACGACGACCTGACGGCGGCGGTGACGGAGGTGATGGGCCTTGCACCGCGCGAGTACACAGGTGTCGCCGACCAGCCGCCGTCCATGGAGCGCCGGGCGACGAAGACCTTCCGGGACGTCGTCGGCTACCGCCTCTACCGCGACCTGGAGCGCGGCTGGCGGATCACTATGCCCAACCTGGAGCAGACGGGCCTGTTGCGCATCGACTACGAGGACCTGGAGTGGGTGGCCGCCCGCGCCGAGCGCTGGGAATCGGCGCACCCGGTGCTCCGCGAGATCGACGCGGAGCTGCGTGCCGAGATCGCCCGCACTCTCCTGGACTTCCTGCGCCGGGGCCTGGCCATCGATGTGCAGTACTTCCGGGACGACTTCGACGCGTTGAAGGGCGCCAGCGAGGAGCGGCTGACTGGCCCCTGGGTCCTCGGTGAAAGCGACAAGCCGAATGTCGGCACGGCCTACCCGTACGGTTCCAAGCCTGGTATGGAGCGCACCGCCCTGTTCCTCTCGCCGCGCGGGAAGTTCGGCAAGTATCTGCGCCGGAACGTCCCCGCGCTGCGTGAGGCCCCGCAGGACGATGTGCGGGGGGTGATCGAGACTCTGCTCACTGTGCTCCGCGACGCCGACCTGGTGCGCGAGGTGGAGGCGGCCCCGGAGCGTTCGGGGCCGGCGCTCCGCCGGCGTACGGCGGAGAAGCGCACCGGGTACCGGGTGTCGGCCGCCGCGATCGTGTGGCGGGCCGGCACCGGGGAGACGGGGGTTATCGACCCGTTGACCCGCACCTACAGCCACGGCGAGGGGCCGCGCGTCAATCCCTTCTTCCGCGATTTGTACCGTGACGCCGCAACCGAGCTGGCGGGGCTCTACGCCCGCGAGCACACCGCGCAGGTGCCGCCGGAGGACCGGCTGCTGCGCGAGGAGGAGTTCCGCACGGCGGAACTGCCGCTGCTCTACTGCTCGCCGACGATGGAGCTGGGCGTCGACATCTCCTCACTCAACGCGGTGATGATGCGCAACGTGCCGCCGACGCCGGCCAACTACGCCCAGCGTTCCGGCCGTGCGGGCCGTTCGGGGCAGCCGGCTCTGGTGACCACGTACTGCGCGACGGGCAACAGCCATGACCAGTACTACTTCCGCCGCTCGGAGGCGATGGTCTCCGGCCAGGTCGCGCCGCCCCGCCTCGATCTCGCCAACGAGGACCTGGTCCGCTCGCACGTCCAGAGCATCTGGCTGGCGGAGACCGAGATGAAGCTCGGTACGGCCGTACCTGACATCGTCGATGTGGCGTACGACCCGGAAAGCGGGGACCGGCCCGATCCCCAGATGGTGCTGCCGCTGCACACGCACATCCGTGACAGGTCACTCGACGAGGGCGCCCGGCGCCGCGCGGTCACCGCCGCGCACAGCGTGCTCGCGCCGCTGATCTCGGACTTCCAGGACACGACCTGGTGGTACGACGAGTGGATCGAGGACCGTATCGAGCAGGCCGCGGACAGGTTCGACAAGTCCTTCGACCGGTGGCGTGACCTGTTCCGGGCCGCCGTGCTCGACCAGTACGAGCAGAACAAGCGGGTGGTGGACCACACGCTCAGCCAGGGCGAGCAGGGCCGCGCCCGCACCCGCCGCCGGGAGGCCGAGACGCAGACCAATCTTCTGCTCAACCGCTCCACCGACAACAAGTCGGTGATGAGCGACTTCAACCCCTACCGCTATCTGGCCTCCGAGGGCTTCCTCCCCGGCTACAGCTTCCCCCGCCTGCCGCTGGCCGCGTACATCCCGCGTTCGGGCAACCGGCGCAACGCCGACGGCGACTATCTCCAGCGGCCACGGTTCCTGGCGATCCGCGAGTTCGGCCCGGGTGCGCTGATCTACCACGAGGGCGCCCGCTACCAGGTGACCCGGATCCAACTGCCGCCGGACGCCTCCGGCGATCTGGCGACGGCGGAGGCACGCCGCTGCGACACCTGCGGTTACCACCACCCGGTCCGTCCCGGCCTCGACCGCTGCGCGATGTGCGATACGGAGCTGACCGGGAAGCGCACCGGCCTTATCCATCTCCACACCGTGTACACCACCCCCCGCGAGCGGATCTCCTCCGATGAGGAGGAGCGGCGCCGGGCCGGTTTCCGGCTGGAGACCTCGTACGCCTTCCAGGACCACGGGGTCCGCAAGGGCCGTCTCACCTCGCAGGTGACGGACGGAGATGGTGCCGCCGTCCTCGCCCTCGACTACGGCGATTCGGCCACGGTCCGGATCACCAACCTGGGCCGGGTCCGCGACAAGGAGGACGTGCAGGACGGCTACTGGCTGGACCTGGGCGACGGCCGCTGGCTCAACGACCGGGCTGCGGCGGACGCCGTGGAGGGCACCGGGATGCCGGTGGTCGACGAGGACGGCAACGAGAAGCGCCGCCGGAAGCGGGTCCTGCCGTACGTGGAGGACCGGCGGAACATCCTGGTGACGACGCTGGACGAGCCGCTGCCGGAGCCGGTCGCGTTCTCCGTCCTGTACGCCCTGGAGCGGGGCATCGAGGCCGCCTTCGAGCTGGAGGACTCCGAGCTGACGGCCGAACTCCTGCCGCCGCCCGAGGGACCGCGCCGCCGACTGCTCTTCACCGAGGCCGCGGAGGGCGGTGCCGGTGTGCTGCGTCGGCTGCGACAGGAGCGAGGGGCGCTGGCGAAGGCCGCCCGCGCCGCCCTGCGGATCTGCCACTTCGACCCGGACACCGGCGAGGACCTGGGCGGTCCCGAGGGCGGCGAGGAGTGCGCCCGCGGCTGCTACGCCTGTCTCCTGACGTACGGCAACCAGACCCACCACCGCCTGCTGAGCCGCCACGCGGCCCGCCCGCTGCTGCTGCGCCTCGCGGGCTCGCAGACCGAACGCGAGGACCGGGGAGAGTCCCGGAGCGAGCAGTTCCACCGGCTGGCGGCACCCACCGCGACCGGGTCCAACGACCCCGCCCGGACCGGCAGCGATGTATCCGCCGTGCCCACTCCGCTGGAGGCCGACCTCGAAGCCCTGGTCGCCTCGGGTGATCTCCTCGGCTGGCTGAAGGCCAAGGGCTACCGGCTGCCGGACGAGGTCGACGTCCTGGTTCCGGAGGCCGCCGCCAAGCCGGATCTGGTGTTCCGTATGGACGGCGCCAACCTCGCGGTCTTCGTCGACCTCCCCGGCCACGGTGCCGATTCCGCCCGGGACCGCGGGGCCGGCGACCGCCTGGAGGAGGCCGGCTGGGACGTGCTGCGTTTCCGGGCCGGAACCGACTGGGACGCCGTGGCGGACGACAACGCGATGTATTTCCAGACCCGTTGACCGTTACGTTCTCCCGGTCGATCCTTACGCTCACCGCCCAGGTCCCACCCCGACCGTTCCACCCCGCCGCCCTCGAAGGAACCGAGAGACTCATGAGACCCACGTACACGGCCGGTTCGCTGGTGAACGCACGCGGCCGGGAATGGGTGGTGCTCCCCGAGAGCGCCTCCGGCATGCTGGTGCTGCGCCCGCTGGGCGGCGGCGAGGACGACGTCGCGGCAGTCTTTCCCGCCTTCGAAGAGGTGCGGGACGCCCAGTTCGCGGCACCGAGCCCGTCCGACCTGGGTGACCAGCGGGCGGCCGGCCTGCTGCGGACCGCGCTGCGGATCGGTTTCCGTTCCGGGGCCGGACCCTTCCGCGCGCTGGCGTCGATCGCCGTGGAGCCGCGCGCCTATCAGCTGGTGCCGCTGCTCATGGCGCTGCGGCAGCGCACCGTACGGCTGCTGATCTCGGACGACGTCGGCATCGGCAAGACCGTCGAGGCCGGCCTGATCGTCAAGGAACTCCTCGCGCAGGGCGAGGCGAGCCGCCTCGCGGTGCTCTGCTCCCCCTCGCTCGCCGAGCAGTGGCAGGGGGAACTGCGGGAGAAGTTCGGTATCGACGCCGAGCTGGTCCTCGCCTCCACCGTGTCGCGTCTGGAGCGCGGCCTGGAGCTGGGGCAGTCGCTCTTCGACCGGCACCCGTTCACGATCATCTCGACGGACTTCATCAAGTCGACCCGGCACCGCGAGGACTTCGTACGGCACTGTCCGGACCTGGTGGTGGTGGACGAGGCGCACACCTGCGTCGCGGCCGACGATGCGCAGAGCCCGGCCTCCTCGTCCACTAGTCAGCTCCGCTACGAATTGCTGCGGCGGGTCGCCGCTGACGAGGACCGGCATCTGCTGCTGCTCACGGCCACCCCGCACTCCGGCAAGGAGTCCGCGTTCCGCAATCTGCTCGGTCTCGTACGGCCGGACCTGGCCACGGTCGATCTGGAGAGCCCGGCTGGCCGGGCCCGTCTCGCCGAGCACTTCGTCGCCCGTAAGCGGGCCGACGTGCGCCAGTACCTCACCAAGGAGGACGGCCTCGCCGACGACTCCCTCGTCGAGCGGACCGCGTTCCCGTCCGACCGGTGGACCAAGGACGAACCGTACAAGCTGACCCCCGCCTACCGGGCGCTGCTCGACGACGCGATCGCCTATGCGGCGGACCGGGTGGA
The DNA here is from genome assembly GCF_043202595.1 of Streptomyces sp. NPDC048172. NCBI lineage: Bacteria > Bacillati > Actinomycetota > Actinomycetes > Kitasatosporales > Streptomycetaceae > Streptomyces > Streptomyces sp. NPDC048172. Next base: position 546,724 of record NZ_JBIDAT010000003.1, on the reverse strand, counting down.
GACCGCGGGTCGCCAGGGCAAGCGGGAGGCCCGTATCGCCTGGTGGTCGGTGATCGCGCTGCTCCGGTCCATGGTGTCCTCGCCCGCCGCCGCGGCCCGCACCCTGGAGACCCGCTCCGAGTCCGCCGCCGCCCGGACCGCCGTCGAGGCGGACGCCCTCGGCGCTCCGCTGACCCGTGACTCCTCGGACAGCGACCGGCTGGAGGGTATGGACGTCTCGCCGGGCGCGGCGGAGAGCGAGCAGGGCGACCCGCGACTGCGTGAACTCGCCGCGCGTGCGGCCGAGTTGTACGGCCCGGCGTCCGACGCCAAGCTCAAGACGCTGACCGCGCATCTCAAGTCGCTGATCGCGGACGGCTACAGCCCGATCGTCTTCTGCCGCTACATCCCCACCGCCGAGTATCTGGCGACGCACCTGGAGAAGAAGCTGGGGGCGACAACGCGGATCGCGGCCGTCACCGGCACGCTCTCCCCACAGCAACGTCTGGAGCGCATCGAGAAGCTGGCCGCCGAGGACGCCGAGGACCCGGCTGTCCGCCGGGTCCTGATCGCCACCGACTGCCTCTCCGAGGGCGTCAACCTCCAGCACGCCTTCGACGCGGTGATCCACTACGACCTGGCGTGGAACCCGACCCGGCACGACCAGCGGGAGGGCCGCGTCGACCGGTACGGGCAGAAGCGCGACCAGGTCCGCGTGATCACCATGTTCGGCGAGGACAACGGCATCGACGGCAAGGTCCTCGAAGTCCTCTTCGCCAAGCACCGGCAGATCAAGAAGGACCTCGGCATCTCGGTCTCCGTCCCGGACGAGACAGCCTCGGGCGTCACCGACGCGGTGGTCGAATGGCTGCTCCTGCACGGCAGACAGGGCACCCAGGAAGGACTCTTCGACCTCGACGGCCACCAGGAGTCCCTGGACCGGATGGAACGGGAGTGGAACTCGGCCGCCGAGCGCGAGCGGACCTCCCGTTCGAAGTACGCGCAACGCGCCATCCACCCGGAGGAGGTGGCCCGCGAGGTCACCGCCGTACGGGCCGCGCTCGGCGGCTCCGAGGAGGTCCGCGACTTCGTCCTGGAGGCGCTGCGCGACCTTGACGCCCAGGTCCGCACTGCGACACCCACTGGCCGCGACGGCTCCGGCGACTTCGCCGCGCAGGTCGGCGGTACGCCGGCCGGTGTGCGCGACGGTCTCGCCGCGGTGCTCGGCGGACGGATCGTGGAGGAGGACCGGGAGATCCCGTTCCGCACCTCCCCGGCGATCGGGCGCGGCGAGGCGGCCCTGGTCCGCACCGACCCGGCGGTCGGCGCGCTCGCCGCGTACGTCCTCGACTCGGCCCTCGACGCGAACACTCCGGGCCCGCGCCCGGCCCGCCGCTGCGGCGTCGTCACCACGGACGCGGTCACCATCCGCACCACCCTGCTCCTGGTCCGCTACCGCTTCCACCTGACGTTGCCCTCCCGCACCGGGGAGCGGCAGATCGTCGCCGAGGACGCCCGGCTGCTCGCCTTCGAGGGCCTGCCCGCCCGCGCCCGCTGGCTCGACGACGACGCGGCAGCCGCGCTCCTCGGGGCACGGGCCGCCACGAACACCCACGAGCAGCTGGCCCGCAACCAGATCACCCGCACCCTGGACGGACTCCCCGAACTGTCCGGCCACATCACCGAGTACGGTGTCGCCCTCGCCGCCGACCTCGACGCCTCGCACCGCCGGGTGCGGAAGGCCGACACCAGCGACCGTGCAGAGATCGTCCGCGGCCTGAAGGTCGTCCCGCAGGAGCCCGCCGACGTCCTTGGTGTGTACGTGTATCTGCCGCAGCAGCCCGCCGCCGTATCCGCCCCTCTCGTGACCGGAGCCGAAGCCTGATGTCCGCCGCCACCCGCACCGCACCGGTCTTCACCGCCGTCACCACGGTCGGCGGGCTACTCCCCGGCGACATGCTCGTCCGCATCGCCGAGGCACAGAACCTGTCGGGCACCAAGTCCGCCGATTACAGGTTGCCGGGCTCGGTCGCCGTCCGCGACGAGGCCGAGCGCGCCTGGGAGTACCTCAAGCCGCTCTGGCGCGAACTGCGCGCCGCGCTGCCCACCGACCCGAAGACCGGCGCGCCCGCCGCCGACCCGACCGGCCGGGCCTCCTCCGACTGGCTCTCCCAGCTCTTCCGCAAGCTGGACTTCGGGGCGTTGACGGAGGTCGGCCCGGAGGGCATCCCCGCCGACTCCGATACGGAGACCCGGTTCCGTATCTCGCACCGGCACGGGCCCGCGCTGCTCCACCTGATCCCCTGGAACCAGGAACCGGACAAGCGCCCGGCGGCCGGGCAGGTACCGCCGCAGTCCCTCGTCCAGGACTGCCTCAACCGGACCGAGGCCCACCTCTGGGCGGTCCTCACCAACGGTCGAACGCTGCGACTGCTGCGCGACTCGTCGTCGTTCGCGACGGCCGCGTACGTCGAGTTCGACCTGGAGGCGATCTTCGACGGTGAACTGTTCAGCGAGTTCGTGCTGTTGTACTGCGTGCTGCACGCGTCGCGGTTCGAGGTGGCGGAGGGGGCGGCACCGTCCGGGTGCTGGCTGGAGAAATGGCGGACCGAAGCCGTCACCTCCGGCGCCCGCGCCCTGGACCAGCTGCGGCTCGGTGTCCAGCAGGCACTGACCGTGCTCGGTACGGGATTCCTGCGGCATCCGGACAACGGGCAGTTGCGCGAAGACACCGACCCGAAGGCGCTGCAAGCGGCGCTCCTGCGGCTCGTCTACCGGCTCCTCTTCGTCTTCGTCGCCGAGGACCGGGACGCGCTGCTCGACCCGGCAGCGGACGACCGGGCCCGCGACGCGTACGCGAAGTACTTCTCCTCGGACCGTCTGCGCAGGCGGGCACGGCGGCGCCAGGGCACCGCGCACGGTGACCAGTACGAGGCGCTGCGCCTGGTCCTCGACGCGCTCGGCACCGAGGGCGGCCGACCAGAGCTGGGCCTGCCCGGACTCGGCGGGCTCTTCTCGCGTACGGAGGCGGACGCGCCGCTGGAGGGGCTGAAGCTCTCCAACGAGTCGCTACTCAAGGCCGTCGGGTACCTGGCTCAGGTCCACGACCCGGGAGCGCGGCGCTGGCGGGCCGTCGACTACCGGCACCTGGACGCCGAAGAGCTCGGCTCGGTGTACGAGTCGCTGCTCGAACTGGAGCCGAAGCACTCGGCGGCGGACCGGTCGTTCGAGCTGGTCGAGGTGGCGGGCAACAGCCGCAAGACAACGGGCAGTTACTACACCCCGTCGTCGCTGATCGAATGCCTCCTCGACACCACCCTCGATCCGGTGATCGACGACGCGGTCAAGCGCGGCGAGCAGCGGGCCTCGGCGGGCGGACGCACCGACCCGGCGGATGACATCGTCACGGAGCTGCTCGGCCTGACGGTGTGCGACCCGGCGTGCGGTTCCGGGCACTTCCTGGTCGCCTCGGCGCGACGGATCGCCAAGCGGGTCGCTGCGGTACGCGAGCACAACCCGGAGCCGACGGTGGACGCGGTACGGCACGCGCTGCGGGAGGTCGTGGCACGGTGCATCTACGGCGTCGATCTCAACCTCATGGCGGTGGAGCTGGCGAAGGTGTCGCTGTGGCTGGAGGCGATGGAGCCGGGGAAGGCGCTGGGGTTCCTGGACGCGCATGTCCGGTGCGGCAACGCGCTGCTGGGCACGACGCCGTCACTCCTCGCGGGCGGAGTGCCCGACGAGGCGTTCGACGCGATCGAGGGCGACGACAAGAAGTACGCTGCCGCGCTCAAGAAGCGCAATAAGGCGCAACGCGGCGGCCAGGGCGACCTGTTCGCAGAGTCCGAGGTCACGGTGCCGAGTAACACGCGTCTCGCGGCTCAGCTCAACCTCATCACCAACGCTCCGTCCGACGACCTCAGTGAGGTCAACGCCCAGGAGGCGGCGTACGAGGCGTACGTGAACTCCGCCGCGTACACGCGCGGCCGTGAGACGGCGGACGCGTGGTGTGCCGCCTTCGTCTGGCCGAAGCAGCCGGGCGCGCCGGAGGCGCCGACGCACGACGTCGTACGGAGCCTGCTCGCCGGGGACACGGCGGCGGTGCCCGACGCGACGCTGACGGAGGTGCTCGCGCTGAGCAAGCGGTACCGGTTCTTCCACTGGCACCTGGAGTTCCCGGAGGTGTTCGCCGTCCCGGAGTCAGGGGCGGGCGTCGATCCGACGACGGGGTGGGCTGGCGGGTTCGACGCGGTGGTGGGGAATCCGCCGTGGGACAGCATCAACTTCCCCGAGACGGAGTTCTTCGCGGTACGCGCGCCGGACATCGCGGCGACCAACAACACAGCGGCCCGGAAGAAGAAGATCCAGGCGCTCGGGGACGACCTCGACACCGTTGGGCTGTTCAACGAGTACGAGGCCGCCAAGCGCCGGGTGTACGGCGAAAGCCACTTCCTGCGCATCTCCGGCCGCTATCCCCTGACGGGGCAGGGCAACCTCAACCTGTACGCGCTATTCGCCGAGGCCGATCGCATCCTGACCGGTGCCCGGGGGCGAACCGGTGTCATCGTGCCGACGGGTATCGCGACGGACGCGCGGACGCAGTATTTCTTCAAGGAGCTGGTGTCGGCGGGATCGCTGGCGGCGCTGTTCGACTTCGAGAACCGCAGCGGTCTCTTCCCGGCGGTGGACTCTCGCATGAAGTTCTGCGTGCTGTCCCTCGCAGGCCGCTCACTGCGTGAACCAGCCGCCCGATTCGCCTTCTTCGTCCATGACCCGGCGGAGCTGGAGACCCACGACAAGGTCTTCACCCTCACCCCCGAGGAGATCACTCTCCTCAACCCCAACACCGGGACCTGCCCGGTCTTCCGTACCCGCCGCGACGCCGAGATCACCCTCGGCATCTACCGCCGGGTTCCGGTCCTCCTCAAGGAGGCGGACAAGGCGAACGGCAACCCGTGGGGCGTGTCGTTCCTGCGCATGTTCGACATGTCCCACGACTCCCACCTCTTCCGCCCCTCGGCTGCCAACGGCGAGACGCTTGAGTCGATGCTCTCGGATGGTTGGCGCCTCGACGGGAACGTGCTGGTGCGCGGGGAAGAGCGGCTATTTCCGCTGTACGAGGCGAAGATGCTCGACTTCTTCAACCACCGCGCTGCCGATGTAGTGAAGAGCGCGACGGCGGTGCAGCGACAGAATCAGCCTGCTTATCTCGATGCAGGCAATTTGGATAACCCGGATCGTCAGGCGATGCCTTCGAGTTGGGCCCCGGAGTGCGATGTTGCAACCGGAACGCGGAACCGTCGGGATCTAGAGATCACCGCCGAGGGCGTGCAGTCGAAGCTCCGCACAAAGGGGTGGAACCACAATTGGCTGCTTGGGTGGCGCGACATCACGAGCTCCACGAACGAGCGCACAGCGATTGTCGGTTTCCTGCCCAAGTCTGCGGCGGCAAACAGCCTGCCCGTGTCCACCTTCCAAACGGATAACGTCCGCGCGATCGGTGCGTTGGGAGCCTGCGCTTCGTCGTTCGCCCTTGACTTCATCGCCCGGTTCAAGGTTGGCGGAACACACCTGAACTTCTTTATCACCTACCAACTGCCCTTCCTCTCCCCGAAACAATTGGATCCGCACCTCTCACTCGTTACTCCCCGCCTACTAGAACTCACCTATAGCGCCCATGACATGGCTCACTTCGCTCGCGACCTGGGCGACACCGGCGCCCCCTTCCGCTGGGACGAGGAGCGCCGCGCCGTCATCCGCGCCGAACTCGACGCTCTCTTCTTCCACCTCTACGGCATCACCCGGGACGATGTGTCGTACATCCTCGACACCTTCCCCATCGTGAAGCGTAAGGACGAGGCGACCCACGGCACCTACCGCACCAAGGACCTGATCCTCGCCGAGTACGACCGCATGGCCGCCGCTGGCCTCACCCTGGAGACGCCGCTCGACGAGAGCGACTCCGGCACGTACCGGTCCACGCTCACTCCGCCGCCGGGGCAGGGCCCGCGCCACCCGGCCCGCCAGGACGGCTGACGTCCGGATAACGCGAGGGGCGCCGTCCGCTGAGCAGCGAACGGCGCCCCTCGACGTATCAGCGCGCCGACGCGAACCGCACGAACCGGCCCCACCCGTCGCGGTCGACGGCGAAAGCCGGACGCGCCAGGTCCTTGGAGTCTCTTACATAGATGGCCTGTTCGGCGATCGCCACCTCAACGCAGCTGTCGCCTTGCGTCCCGCTGTAGCTGGACTTGAACCAGGCGAGCCCTGTCATGTCGCTACTCATGCTCTAGATCTCCTCGGAGTCGCTCCAACAGGTCCCTGGATTCCTTCGGGTTCAGGGCCTGCGAGCGCAGTGTGTCATAGCGCTGACAGAGGAGAGCCACCTCTTTCGGGTCCGAGATCAGCCGCCCGTTCTGCTGCCCCTCGGCGTATCCGAGCCTCCGATTGTCCGGCGTCTCCAGGATCTGCACCGGCCCGTCCAGGCAGCCGTGGAACTCCGTCTCCGTGGACACCACTTGCAATGTGACATTGCGCGGAGCCGTGAGTTCCAGCACGTGCTCCAATATGCTCGCCTGCACCCCACACCCACCCAGCTTCCGCCGGAATACCGACTCCTCCACGATGAACCCGAACGGCACGGTAGGCCGCTCCCGCACCATCCCCTGTCGCGCCATCCGCGCAGCGAGCTGCGCCTCCAACTGCTCGTCCGTCAGCAGCGGAATGCTGTTGTCGAACACCGCCCGCGCATACGCCTCCGACTGCAACAACCCCGGCACCAGCCTGCACTCGTACGTACACAGACTCACCGCCGTCCACTCCAGCCTGGCCCACTCTCGGAACCACGCCGCCAGCCCCACCTCCCCCCGCGACAGATGCGGCGCCGCCCTCCGCAACGCCCCCGTGTTCCCCGTCGCCTCCTCCCCGCACTCCACGAACAACTCGTCCGGCATCCGCCGCCCCAGCTCCACCGACTCCACGGTGTGCTTCGAGAACCGCACCCGCTCGCCGAACTCCACCCGGCTCAGCCCCGCATGCTCGCGCAGCGCCTGTACGATCGCCCCGAACGTCCGCAGACTGTCCGACGGATGCGGTTCCCGTTCCCCTTCCGGGAACGCACCAGCCCCTTCTCCGGCGTTGGCCATCCGTCGCCCCATCCTCCCGCACGTTCACATGCACCCAGAGTGACGGTTCCCCTCCGTACTGTCCACCCTGCGTGCTCGTACGGTGACCTCCCGCACGGGCCTCTCCTCTCGTCGCCCCGCCCCCGCGCGGGTCACGCTGACCCCATGAACCACACCGCACCCCGACTCACGCCCTTCACCACGACGTTCAGGCAAACAGCTGTCCTCCACCCGTCACGGCGCACGTCTCGCCCGACTCCTCGCCGTCACCGAACTCCACGCATGGGGCCTCACGCCGGACATCACGGAACGTGCCGAACTCGTCGTCGCCGAGCTCGCCGCCAACGCCGTCCCGCACGGCCGCGTCCCCGGCCGCGACTTCGAACTCGCCCTGACCTACACCCCATTGCCGCGTCCCGGTCGCCTCCTCATCGAGGTCTCCGACGCCCGTGGCGACCGCCTCCCCCGAGCCGCCACCGATGAGCCCGACCTCTCCACCGGCGGCCGGGGCATGACCCTCCTCACCCTCCTCCGCCGACCGCTGGGAGACCGTCCCACGCCCACAGGGCGCCAAGACCGTACGGGCGGAACTGGCCACATCGTCCGGTATCTGACGGTCCGTTGACCGAGCAAATAGGCGCCACATAAGGTCAACCACGCACCACGTGCACATAGGGGACCTGCTTGAACACCACCGACGCCACCCACATGCTCCGTCAGGCCGAGCACGCCTACAGCACGCGGAAATTCGCGCGCACGCTCAACCTGCTGGACCGGATCTCCGCAGACTGCCTTGGCCTCCCCGTGGACGACCGCGCCTCCTACGACGCACTGCGCGCCCTGCTCGCCGAACGCGCGGGCAACTGGCCCGAGGCGGTCCACCGCTGGCTCGCGGTGTTCGGCTCCACCCCGCCCGTGAGCGGCGAGGACCAGCCCTGCGGCCTCGGCTGCGATTGCGACGTCCGCACCGTACTCGACGCTCCGGATGCCATGTCCGGCGAGACGCCTTGCCTCTGCTGCCCGGCACACGCGCTGTGGCGCCTGGTGTGGCAGGCGGCCCGCCAGGGCGCGTTCGGCGAGGTCCTCGACGCCGTCCCCGACCCGTCCGGGAACCGCCGCACCGCCCTGGTGCACGCGGTCGCGGTCGGCACGCTGAAGTCGCTCGCCCAGAGCGACAAGGTCGCTCCGGCTCACGCGGTCTTCGCCATCTCTGTCTGGCACCTGCTGCTCAACGACGAAGACCCGCTCGGTTTCGAAGCCATGGTGACCGCCCGGCGCGGCGCTCCCCTCGGCGCCGAGGACTGGCAGTCCGCATGCGACACCCTGACGGACCGGATCCGTACGGCGCTCCGCGCGGTCGACGAACGCGACGGCCACGACGTCCTCGACGCCTGGGAAACCGTCTGGAACGTCGAGGAGTACGAGTACAGCGGCGAGCTCGTCCGCGGCGAACGCACCTACCTGCGCATGGAGGACTGCTTCGGCACCTGCGCCGACGGCCGGGAAGACAACCAGGGCGGCAGCACCGGCAGCTGCCGGTGCGACGTCGACACCTGGCGGCCACCCACCCCCGACACCGCTCCCCCGTGCCTGGGGCTGCTGCTCGGCGGCCGTCCCTGGGACGGCTCCCCCGTCACCGTGGACACCGCCGCCGAGCAACTGGAGGCATACGGTGAACACCTCGACCTGCTCACCGCGTACACCCGCCGTCACGGCGAACCCGTCACCTGGCAGGCGGACTCCGACACCCACCGGGCCTGTGCACCGCACCTTGCCGGAGCCCTGGTCACCAGGGCCCACGAGCGGTTCACGAAGGGCGACTGGCCGAACACCCTCACCGACCTCACCGCAGCCGCCCGCCTCGGCCTCGTACTCGACCCGTACCACCACGAGATGGCCCGCGAAGCCGGACTGAGCGCTGGCCGGAACGGCAACGGCTACCAGCGGGCCACGCTCATCCAGCGCATCCTCTGGCTGGAGTCCGCGCACGCGCTCGCTCCCGATGACACCGACCTCGCCCAGGAGCTGGCAGCCGCCCTGGTCCGGCGCGGCACCGAAGCTCTGGGAACGAAGGACACGATTCAGGCCCGCGCCCGCTTCCAGCGGGCGCTGTGCGTACACCCTGGCGATCCGGTGGCACAGGATGCGCTGGACGCGCTGGATCTTGCCGACATCGCTTCCGTCGTCACGGGAAACAGCCGGGGCAGACAGCCCGGTCTGCAACGGGTCGGGGCACTGCTGCGCCGCGGGTTCCGTGCGGAGGACCGGGCCGAGGATCTGCACGAGGTGTACGCCTGGTACAGCGAGCGGATGATCGAACGGGCCGTACGGAAGGCGCTCGACGGCAAGAAGAGCGAGGCCCGTCGGGCCCTGCGGCAACTACGGGAGGTCCGCCCCTCCGAGGACGAGTGGGGAGTACAGGCCGACGACGGTGTCTTCGCCCGCCTCCTGCACGACACGGCCGTCCGGCAGCTCGGAGCGCGGTCCGGCGACTATACCCGGCAGGTGCCCCTGCTGCTCTCCGCCGCCGCGTCCTTCGCACAGCTCACCGGGGCGGAGGCGGAGTGGCAGGCGCTGGAGATCATCGTGCCGTTCGCCGGGGAACTGGTCGACACCGGGCGCTTCTCCGAGCTGATCGCCCTTCAGGGCGGGCTGCTGATCACGCCGGGCCGCTCCGCGGCGTACGACCAGCTTCTCGCCGTCGCATACCACCGGCGCGCCCGCGACCGCCGTGCCGACGGTGACCACGCCGGTGACATACGCGACGAACGCACCGCGTCCGCCCTGGGGTTGGAGACCGGCCGGCAGATCTCCCTCCCGCTCGAACCGATGGTGTTCCCCGGCCTCTACGACTCACCTGGAACACCGGACCCGGACGACCCGCCATACATCCAGGAGACCCTGTGACCGCACACCCCCGCACACCGATACCCTTTTTCGGCCCCACCGTGTTCGAGCTCCTTCCGCATGCCAGGCCGGGCATCGGCCAGGGGGACCTCGCGAAGGCGGTGGGTGTGGCGGTCTCCCGGGCCCGCCGTGCCCGGGACACGGACCGCGAGCGCGCCCTGAAGGCCGCCCACGACGTGGCCCGCACCCCGGGCGACGTCCTCGTCAGCGAACTGCTCACTCCTCCCCTCCCGGCGTCCGACGCTCCGAAAGGTCCCGCATCCACGTGACCACTCCCCCGCCCGACACCGACGAGCTGCGCCAACTGCGCGTTCGCGTCGCGGCCCTCTCCCGCAAGCGCGAAGAGGCCGTGGCCCAACTGACCGGCCTCCTCACCGCGTTGCTTTCACTCGACGATGTCCTCGCCGACACGGCACACCGGTCCGAGCAGTTCGGCCGCTCCGGAGCAGGCCGGACCGGAGAAATCGAAGCCGTCGTGCAACAGCAGACGCAAGGCGCCCACCAGATGCTCCGGGCCGAACTCGCCCGCCACGGCGTGCATCCGATGGAACTCGCCGAGAAGATCCCCGACCCGGTGGAGGCACGGGTGACGGGCGTCGAACCGCATCCGACCGCTCCCGAGGGAACCGTCCTGCGGGAGACCGTCACCGGCTTCCGCCACGGGACCGCCTGCCTGCGCCGTGCCGATGTCGTCCTGGCCGTACCCGGGCCCGCGCCCGCGCCCGAACAGGGGGCGCCCGCCAGGACCTCCGAGGGCGGGGCCGCGCGGGAGCGCCGGAACCAGCCGCGCCGCACCAGCCGCGCCCAGCGCCGGCAGCCGCTGCCGCTGCCCCGCAAGCCTTCCAAGCGCCGCCGCTGAACCCGCTCCACACCCCTTACCGCCCCTGCCACCCGAAGGCCACGTCATGCCATACCGCACACTCGGAATCGATCTCGGCACCACCAACTCCGTCACCGTCTGGATGGACGGCGGCGTTCCGGTGGTCCTCCCCAACCGCCACAGCGAGCAGGCCACGGTGTCCGCCGTCGGTACAGGCGCCGACGGATCCCTCCTGGTGGGCAGCGAGGCGCTCGGCGTGCGCGACCACCTGCCCGGCTCCGTGATCACCGAGGTGAAGCGGCTGATCGGCCGCCGCCACGCCGACGCCGACGTCCAGCGGCTGCTCGACGAGCAGCCCGCGGACGCACCGCGGGTACGTAAGTCCGCGGACGGCGGGGTCGAGATCCAGCTCGGCGCCCACTGGCTGACGCCCGTACAGGTCTCGGCGATCCTGCTGCGACGGCTGCGGACGGACGCCGAGAACACCGCCGGCGAACCCTTCCCGCGAGCCGTGATCACCGTCCCGGCGTACTTCACGGAACCGCAGTACGCGGCGGTGCGGGAAGCCGGGGAGCTTGCGGGCTTCACCGTCGCGCGGATCCTGCCCGAACCGACCGCGGCGGCCCACGCCTTCGGAGTGGAGCGCCTCGTCGAGGATGACGACGACATGTGCTCGGTGCTCGTGTACGACCTCGGCGGCGGTACCTTCGACGTTTCCGTGCTGGTCATCGGGTCGGGGTACTTCCAGGTGTACAAGCTCGGCGGGGACAAGTCGCTCGGCGGGGCCGACTTCGACTCCGCGCTGTGCCGGATGCTCACCGACAAGCGACTCGGCAGCCGTGACCTCTCCGGGACCGGCGACGCGGCACGCATCCGCGCCGCCGCCGAACGCACCAAGATCGAACTCTCGGATGTCACCGCAGCGGAGATCATCCTCGCGCCGCTCGGAAAGCACGGCGGCTCCTGGACGGGAAAGGTCACCCGCGACGACTTCGAGGAGCTGATCGGCGCCGTGATCGACCGCACCCTGGAGCTCACCCGCGGCGTTTTGCGCGACGCGTCCAGGACGGCCGACGACATCGACAAGGTCCTCCTCGTCGGCGGCTCTACCCGCATCCCGCTGGTCCGCCGCCGCCTGGCCGAACTGTTCGGCGAGGAGAAGGTGCACGGCGGAATCGACCCCATGTCCGCCGTCGCGCTCGGCGCCGGCATCGAGGCCGGGCTCGCGTCCGCTCTCGCCTGCCCCTCCGAGCCGTGCCTGACCACCGGAATCCCGATCACCGAGAGCGCCTGCCCCGACTGCGGCACCTCTCTGCTCGGCACGGCGACAGTCGACTGCCCCGGCTGCCACGTGCCCGCCGCCGAGGGGACCACGAGCTGTCCGGTCTGTGCCGACAGCCTCTCCGGGCTGCGGGCGACTGCCCCCGTCGCGTCCCGCGCCGAGTGCCCGCACTGCGGCTGCCCGGAGAACTCCACCTCGGTCACCGTGTGCCAGGACTGCGACCAGCCGCTGGACGCCGGTGGCCTGAAGTGCCCCCAGTGTCAGATGGTCAACGCCGCCGGTCTGACGGCGTGCTCGGCTTGCGACGCACTGTTCCAGACCGACCAGCCGGAGCAGGTCACCGCCCAGAACCTGGGACTGGCACTCGACAACGGCACCGTCGCGGTCCTCTTCACCGCCGGAACGCCGTACCCGACCGACTGGAAGAACATCGAGAACCTTCAGATCCGGCCGGACGGCACCACCGCGCTGACCTTCCGGATCGTCGAAGGACCGCACGAGAAGTCGCACGCCCGCAACGAGTTCTGCGGGGAGCACACGCATGTCTTCGACAGGGGCACAGACAGCGTGGAGCGGCTCACACTCCGGGTACAGCTGGACGAGAACCGCACCGTGAACCTCGCCTACCGCATCGGCGACGGCGAGGAGCTGGGCGCACGGCTGCGCCGCAACGCCGTCGCCGACGGCATCGGCCGCGACGCCTCTCGACTCCTCGACGAGATCCGTACCCATGTCGCCCATTTCGGCGGCGAGTTGACGGCGGCGGAGCACGGCGTCTTCGCCGAACTGACAGAACAGCTCACCGCGATCGTATGCGGTGAACCCCTCGGCCGGTCCCTCGACGGATTCCTCGACGAGGCTCGCGACACGGTGGAGACGTGCCGGGACGCCCGCAGCTGGTTGGCCAACGCGTCCGTCGCCGCACGCCGGGGCCGGGAGCTGGGCCTCGACACGCCGTCCGAAGAGCTGGCCGACGCCCGGCGCGCCCTGGACGCGGCACGCGAGCGGCTGGATCTGCCCGCGATGCGGGCAGCGACGGAGCACGCCCGCGGCCTGTGGCGGCAGCTCGACACGACCACCTGGCAATCCATGCTCGCCGCCCACAACGCCGAGCACGGCCGCTTCCCGGAGTCCGTACGCCGTCCGATCCTGGCCGCCTGGGACGACCTGCGCGCCGCGGCCTCTCGCGGGGACTACGCCGCCCAGGACGCGCTGCACGTGAAACTGAACGAGCTCGCCGGTCACAGGCAGGCGCCTGCCCCCGCGGCGCGCAAGCAGCGGGACAGCGCCCAGGTGTTCCCCGAGCGCCGGTAGTCGAACGGGCGTGGTGAGCGTCCAGCCACCGAACATACCGATTGACACCGTCAACACGTAGGCTGGACGCGCTTCGTGCCACCTGAACCACCCGCGTCCGGAAGGTCCCCATGCCGCAGCTCCCCGACCGTCTTCCCGGCTTCCCGGACTTCCGGATCGCCCTGGCCAAGGACGCCGGAGAGGCCCACGGCTTCCTGCTCGCCGAGCTCGGCGACAACGGCTCGCACAAGTTCCTGGTGACCGCGGGTTCGGCGGTGTCGGCGGAGGACTGGCCGGGACTGAGCGACTCCGCGCGCCGGCTCCGTTCAGGACTGCGGGAGAACGGAACGCTGGCCGACGGTCCCCACCCCAGCGCCTGGACCGCGTCCCACGACATCGTGTGCAACTCGCCTTCCGCCGCGGCCTCACTGGTCCTCGGCTACGGAGCCACCGGCCCCGGCACCTGGCGCAGCACCGAGGACGGGCACCGCCTGGGCGACTTCCTGCCGCAGAGCTGGCGGGCCCCGCAGAAGGCCTGGCTGGTGCGGGGGAACAACGTATCCGGCCACAACTTGGTCCGTCGGCTCTGGTTGAAGGAGGGCTTGGTCTCGCTCGACGCAGCCCACCTGCCGCGGGTGGACGAGCCCGACCCGACCAAGAGCGTACTGCGCCGCTTCGTCGAGGAGGGTTACGAGGGCTCGGCGACGTACCACCAGAAGCGTGGTCTCGTCGACGAACTGCACGCCTTCTTCACCCAGATGCGGATCGGGGACATTGTCGCCACCCTCAGCGACGGCCTGCTCCACCTCGGGCGGATCACCGGCGACCTGGTGCAGACGGGGCCTGCCGACGAGCTCTCCAACCTGCGGCGCCCGGCGGCCTGGCAGGCGACGGCCCATCCGTACGAGGAGCTGCCGGAGGAGGTGCAGCAGAAGCTCTCCGCCCAGCACGACGTGGTCGACCTGACCCCCGTCCTGGAACAGCTCACCGCGCTCACCGGCGGCCCGGGGACCGCGCCGGAGCAGGCCGGGCAGGCCCTGGAATCCTCCGAGCAGCGCGTGCTGACCTTCCCCGAGGTCACCGACGAGTTCGCCCGGAAGCTCCTCGTCCACGACCGCTCCTTCCTCGACGAACTGCGTGAACTCCTTCTCGACGAGCGGCAGATGGTCCTCTACGGACCACCCGGCACCGGAAAGACGTATCTGGCGCTGAAGCTCGCCGAGTACTTCGGTGGCGGCCCGGAGCAGGTCAAGATCGTCCAGTTCCATCCCTCGTACGCGTACGAGGACTTCTTCGAGGGTTTCCGGCCGGTCGAGGACCCCGAGACACGGGAGGTCGCCTTCCGGCTGACAGCGGGGCCGCTACGCGAGCTCGCCGACACCGCCTCGCAGGAGGGCAACCGGCACGTACCGCACTTCCTGATCATCGACGAGATCAACCGGGCCAATCTGGCGAAGGTCTTCGGCGAGCTGTACTTCCTCCTGGAGTACCGCAAGCGCTCGGTGCGCCTGACCTACTCCGGGGACGACTTCGGGCTGCCGCCGAACCTGTACGTGATCGGCACCATGAACACCGCGGACCGGTCGATCGCGCTGGTGGACGCGGCGATGCGGCGCCGGTTCGCCTTTGTGGAGCTCTCCCCCCGCGTGGAGCCCACCGCAGGCCTCCTCACCCGCTGGCTGAAGCGCGAGGGCAAGGACCCCGAGCCGGCCCGCCTACTCGACGCCCTCAACACGGCGATCGACGAACCCGACTTCGCCATAGGCCCGTCCTACCTGATGAAGCCCGGCGTATACCGCGAGGGCGGACTCGACCGGACCTGGCGCACCAAGATCCTCCCCCTCCTTGAGGAGCACCACTACGGCGAGGGCATCGACATCGACGCCCGCTACGGCCTGGACGCGCTGCGCGAGCGGACCCGGCGGTCATGAGCGGGAACCCGAGGGGCGGCGGTGCCCTGGCGCACGGTGACATCCCGGTCGCGACCGCCGACGGCAATGCGGCAGACGACGCGGGCCCAGCACGCAGTGACACCCCGGGCGAGATCACGCTGCGGGAGTACGGCGCCGCCTTGTCCGTACCGCTGGAAGCGGCCACCGGGCGGGCCCTCGTCGCGGCGCGGTTCCTCGACGCCGCCGCGCCGGACCCCGAGCGACCCGGATACTGGAGACTGCGGGCGGGCCACCAAGTCGGCGCGGTCCGACTGCCCGGCGGGACGGTCCTGCGGATCGCGCCCAAGACACCAGTGGGGCGGCTGTTCTTCCTGCTCGGCTTCAGCCTCGACCCGGCTGACGCCTGGCGCGACAGCCGTGAGGGCACGGTCAGCACCGGCGCGCACGACGAGGTGGTACCCGCGCTCGCGTACGCGGTGGAACGGCAGATCGACAGCGCGCTGCGGCAGGGGGTCCTCCAAGGCTACCGGGAGGTGGCGGAGTCCGCCCTGGTGGTACGGGGCCGACTGCGGGAGGCCGAGCAGATCCGGCTCCACTTCGGCCGCATGCCGCCCGCCGAGATCGCCTACGACGCGTACACCGCCGACATCGCCGAGAACCGCATCCTGCGCGCCGCGGTGGAACGGCTGCTGCGGCTGCCGTCCGTTCCTGGGCCGGTACGGCGGCGTCTAGCCCACCAGCGAATCCGCCTCGGGGACGCCGGTCCCCTGGTCCGCGGGCAGGACCTGCCGCGCTGGCAGCCGTCCCGTATCAACTCCCACTATCAGCCCGCCCTGCGGCTCGCCGAGGCCGTACTGCGCTCCACCTCGCCGGAGCACCTGTCCGGCCCGCTCGCCCTGGACGGCTTCCTGCTCGACATGAACCAGCTCTTCGAGGACTTCGTAACGGTCGCACTGCGCGAGGCCCTCCGGGAGTACGGCCTGACGGCGCGGCTGCAGGACGTACACGCTCTCGACCTGGGCGGCCAGATTCGGATGAAGCCAGATCTGGTGGTGTACGGCGTGGACGGCCATACACCGGTCGCCGTCGTCGACGCCAAGTACAAGACCGAGATGTCCCCCCGGGCCCATGGCTACCCGAACTCCGACCTGTACCAGGCGCTCGCCTACGCCACTGTGCTCGGCCTGCGCGAGGCGCATCTGGTGTACGCGGCGGGCCGCTTGCCCGAGCGGACGACCGAGGTCCGCGGCGTCGGCGGTTTGCGGCTGTTCCAGCACAGTCTCGACCTCACCTCGGAACCCGCGGCGCTGCTGCGGACCTTCCGGGAACTCGCCGCCCACCTCGCCGGGCCCACCGCCTGACACTCGCGGAAAGGGGGCCCACGGCCCATGCCCCGACTCGCCTTCTCCCAGAGCTTCTGGGACGGATTCGACACCCTGGAGAAGCCGGTCAGAGCCGGCGTCCGCAAGGCCATGACGAAGTTCCAGGCCCTGACCGTGGCCGAGCTCAACGCTGACAAAGGTCTGCATCTGGAGTCCGTGGAGAACGCCCGTGACCGGCGGATGCGCACCATACGGATCACCGACTTCTGGCGCGGCGTGGTTCTCGCGCCGGACGACGGCAGCGATCTCTTCCTCCTCGTCCATGTGCTGCCGCACGACGACGCGTACACCTGGGCGGCGAAACGCCTGTACAGCGCGAACAGCGCCACCCGCGGCCTGGAGGTACGCGACGCGGTCGCACTGGACGAGCTGACACCGCTGTACGAGACGGCCTCCCGCAAGGCGCCGAAGCTGCTGTTCTCCGGCGTCTCCGACGGAGTCCTGCGCGAGCTGGGCATCGACGCGCAGGTGTTGCGTGCAGCGCGCTCGATGGCGGACAAGGCGCAGCTGGAGGCGTTCGCCACGCTGCTGCCCGAGGACCAGCTGGAGGTCCTCCAGTACCTCGCGGAAGGGTTCTCGCCGGAGGAGGTCTACCGGGACGTGGTGGCCGTGCGCCGCCCGGTGGACGCGCCGCCCGAGCCGGACGAGGACCTGGCCACCGTCATCAGCAACACCACCGCCCGGATCCGTCTCGTCACCGGCCCGCACGAGCTGGAAGAGGTCCTGGCGAAACCGTTCGCGGCCTGGCGGGTCTTCTTGCACCCCTCCCAGCGGCGGGTCGCTCACCGCACCTCGTACGGCGGTCCGGTGCAGGTCACCGGCGGCCCGGGGACGGGGAAGACCGTGGCCGCGCTGCACCGGGTCCGGCACCTGCTGGGACGGTCGCCGGACAGCCGGATCCTGCTGACGACGTACACCAACGCGCTGGCCACCGGACTGCGCGACATGCTCGGTCTTCTCCTCCAAGGCGACGAACTCCTCCTCTCCCGGGTCGATGTCACGACCGTCGATGCCTATGCCAACGGCGTGGTGCGGCAGCACACCGGCGTCACCCCGAAGCCGGTGGGCGACCGCGACCAGCGGCAGCTCTGGGAGAAGGCGGTCAAGCAGCTGGATCTGCCGTTCCAGGCCCGCTTCCTGGCGCAGGAGTACCGTCACGTGGTGCTCGGCCAGGACATCCGTGGTCTGGACGGCTATCTCGCGGTGAGCCGGCGCGGACGCGGCACCGGCCTCGGAGCGGCCAGGCGCGAGCTGGTGTGGACCGGCGTCGAGTGGTTCGAGAAGCTGCTGCTTGAGCGCGGTGCCACCACTCACCTGCGGGTCTGTGCCCGGGCGGCCGACCTGCTCGCCGTCGGCCCGGCCCCGTACGACCATGTCGTAGTGGACGAGGCACAGGACCTGCACCCCGCACAGTGGCGGGTGCTCCGGGCCGCCGTCACCCCCGGCCCCGACGATCTGTTCCTCACTGGCGACCCGCACCAGCGGATCTACGACTCCCGGGTGTCGCTCGGCTCGCTGGGGATCGCCACCGCCGGCCGCAGCTTCCGGCTGCGTCTCAACTATCGCTCCACCGAGGAGATTCTGGTCTGGTCGGCGCGCCTGCTCGCACCGGTCAGCGTGGACGCCCTGGAGGGCGATGGAACCGACTCCCTGGCCGGCTACCGCTCGCTGCTGCGCGGCCGCCAACCCGAGGCCGGCGGGTACACCACCCAGCCGGAGGAGTACGCCGCCCTCGTGGACCGGGTGCGGGCATGGATCGGCGAGGGGCTCGCACCTCACGAGATCGGGGTGTGCGCCCGGTTCAACCTGGCACTGGACTCGGCGGAGTCCCGACTGAGGGACGCCGGGGTCCCGGTGGTGCGAGTGAAGGGGCAGGTCGCCGCGGAGACGCCCGGAGTCCGGCTGGCCACGATGCACGCCATGAAGGGGCTGGAGTTCAGGGCGGTCTCCGTGCTCGGGGTCACGAAGGGAACGGTGCCCTTCGCCCGCGAGATCACCCCGCTGGAGACGGATGCACCGCAGCACGACGCCGACCTCCTGCGCGAGCGCTGCCTGCTCTTCGTCGCCTGCACCAGGGCGCGCGAGGCACTGAGCGTGTCCTGGACCGGAAGACCGAGCGAGTTCCTGCCGACACAGGTGTGAACGGGTGGCTGCAGGGCGGCTCTGGGAGACGGGCCCCGGCACTGCGGCGGCTCCGCCTCCCAGAGCCGCCCCGCCGGATGTCCTCAGTCCTCCGGGGCCAGAGCGCCGGTGGCGAGTCCGTCGCGGGCCAGCTCGGCGAGCCGGCGACTGAGCTCGGACACGGCCCGCATCGTCGCCTCGAATTCGGTGAGCTCCCGGAAGGCCGCACCGTAGCGGCGCTGTTCCTCGATGGCCAGTTGCGGGATCCTGGCGCCCTTGGCCTCCAGCCGGTAGGTGCCGGAGGCACTGGTGGCACGGCGGATGTTGGCCGGGCTGCGCAGGAAACCCTGGAGGTAATCGTTGTCGAGCTGGTCGCTGGCTGAGACCGGCTCCGGGCCTTCGCAGGTCACGAGGCCTTCCCGGAGGAGTTCGGCGACGCCCGCCGTGGCACCGTCGAGGGAGCCTGCCCCCGTACCGGGCCGTAGCTGAGGCAGCAGTGCGGCCAGCCGATGCAGCTGCTCCTCCAGATCGCCACGGAGGGCCGTGAACTCGCCGGAGTAGTCGCGGTGCACGGCCTGGAGGTGGCTGCCCGGGGTGAGGTCGACCATGTCGTCGAGGAGACTGATCGAAGGGACGTCCACGATCTGCTCTGGGCGGGGGGTGAGGCTGCCGTCGGGGTCGTTGGCGGTGAGGTCCACCATCCGCACCGTGGTCGGGGGGATGTCGGCCGGCCCGGGACGGTGCAGAGTCCAGAGGTGAACGGGGAGGGCGTGCGAGGAGGCCGTGCCCGGCGGCAGGGCGACAACCTGGTTGAGGATGCCCCTACGGACCAGCTCGGCCCTGATCCTTCGCCCAGCCTTGCGGTAGGCGACCGAGGCGGGCAGCACGATCACAACGTGCCCGCCCGGCGCGGTATGAGCGTAGGCGTGCTGCAACCAGGCGAGTTCGCCCTCCGCCTTGGACGGGGTGCCGAGTTCCCAGCGTGGATCGAGAAGGAGTTCCTCGCGGCCCCATCCGGTGACCCCCACCGGAGGATCACAGACCACGAGTTCGGCCCGGAGGTCGGGCCATCGGTCGTCGCGGAGCGAGTCGCCCGTCTCGATCCGGGTGTCGGGCATCGAGGACAGGGCGGCACGGAGCCTGGCGAGCCGCGCGGAGTCGGCATCGGCCTCCTGCCCGCGGCAGAGCGCCCCGGTCTGCCCGGCGACGGAGAAGAGCAACAGACCGATGCCGCAGGCAGGATCGAAGACCGTCGCCCCGGGAGGCAGCGGCGGCGCGAAGTGTCGTACGGCGAGGGCCAGGCGGGGGGACGTCACCTGATCCGACCCGGCGCGCCGTACGGCGTCGGCGAACCGTTCGGTCAGTGCGTTCACGACGTCAACGGGCCGCTCGGTTTCGGCGAGTGAACGGACGCGCGCCACGGCTTCTCGCGGCAGGCGCAACCCCGGCAGCCGTCGACCGTGCGCTTCGGAGAGCAGCGCGGCCACATCTGCGAGTCCGGCGATCATGTCCTCTCCGTAGGCGGCCCGCAGCTCCTGCCAGACCTGGACCTCGGCCGAGACCTCCTTCCCTTTCCGCTGCTTCTCCAGCCACGCCTGGACTTCGGTCAGCGCGAACAAGGGGCTGCTCGCCCCACCTCCCGAGGGCGCGGGGAAGTCCTCGTAACGGCGGCGCCAGTTGGACACGGCGGCGCGGGTGACGCCGGCCAGCCTCGCGATCTCTGATCCGGTGACGAGGGGGCCGGCGGCGGGGGCAGCTTGGTCCGACATGCGACCACCGTACACGCAGCGGCACGACCACGGGAACATCAGAGTCACGTTGACAACGTACACAGACCGCTGTCATTGTTCTGCGTATACAGGTGAGGCTTCGTCAGCCTTCTTGCACCACCCCCGCAGACGCTCGGAGAACTTCCCATGGCCACCCACACCGCAGTCCGCACCGTCTATCGACTCCCCACCGTCTCCCCGACCCCCGAGGCGATGTTCGAGGCCCTCGACCACGAACAGCTAGACCGGCTGGGAGCCGAACTGCACCACCCCGCGGTCCTCGGCGTGCCCGCGATCTACCTCACCTACGGCAAGCAGGAGGCCGCCGACACCTGGTGCGCCCCCAACGCCCGTACCACCGGAATCACGGTCTTCGAACCCGTCCGCCGCACCGGAGCCCTGCTGCTCCTCGCCGTCGACGGCCACGTCTACGCCGTGACCTGCGGCAACGGCTACCGCCTGGTTCCCGATGTCCTCAAGGACAAGCGGTTCGGCCTCTGCTTCGCCATCCGCATGATCGACCCCCGGCACATCAGCGGCGCTGTCACCAAGGCGCTCGGGCGGCCGCGCACCGACATCTCCCTGGTAGCCGCCGGCACCTCCGTCCCGGCACTCGGCATTCGCGACCAGGCAAGGGTGGTCCGCCACCTCGGCGGCCACCTCGACGACGTCCCACTCACCCGAAGCCGCCACGCCAACGGCCGGGCCTGCACCGCCCAAGGCGGTGTCGGCCTGCGGCTCCCGCTCGGCATCGAGCCGGCCGACCTGGTCGAGGACCTGCGCACGATCACCCGGGCCTGCCAGGACGACATTCCACACCCCGAGCTGAAATTCGTCGACCACATCGTCCCGGTCAGCGACACCGTCACACGCGACGCGCTCGAAGCCGCCCTCGACCGCCTGCTCGGCGCCCCCGCCGACGGGCGGATCTCGTTCTCCGTGCCCCTCGACCTGCACGAGACGTACGCCGAGGCCACCGCATACCGGACCTGCATCGGCAGCACCGAGGCCTACCTCTGCGACGACTTCGACCTGGAGTACGTCCTCACCCGGGCCAGGATCCACCGCCCCGGCACCCGTATCGCCGCCCTGCGCGACGGCACGGTGACCCTCCACCGCGACCCGTCGACCAGATCCTCCGTCCCGCTGGCAACCACCCACGCCCTGGACTGGATCCAGGCCGATGTCTCCCTCGGTCCACGGACGTACTGCCTTCTGGACGGCGACTGGTACGAACTCGGCGCCGGCTACATCGACTCCGTCCGAGACAACCTGCGACAGTTGTTCACCGACCCCGCCGTGTACGGTCTGCCGCACTGGCCCGAAGGCGCGAACGAACGCGCCTACAACCGAGCGGTCTCAAAGGCCCGGCCCGAATGGCTGTTTCTCGACGGCGAGTTCATCAATAACCCCCTCAAGCGCACCGACCGGGTCGAAATCTGCGACCTGCTGACTCCGGACGGTACCCTTGTCCTGGTCAAGCAGTCCGGCTCCTCCGGCTCCTTCAGTCACCTCCTCGGGCAAGCACAGGTCGCCGTCGAACTCCTCGTCAACTCACCCGAGGCGCGCCGCCAGTTCGTCCGCCGGGTCGCACGGGACAGCGACGGGAAAATCAGGCTGGCCGAGGACTTCACACCTCGTCGGCTGGTCCTTGCGGTCCGTCACAAGTCCGGAGCCACCTTCACGCCCGACTCGCTTTTCGCCTTCTCCCAAATCACGCTCCACCAGGCAGCAAGGGAGCTCACCACACGCGGGGTAAGTATCGAAGTCGTTCCTGTGCCGACGGCAGCCGCGATCGCTCGAACCACTGCGGCGTAACGGCACCCCGCGCCAACGGTCCATCGACGCTCGCCGAGTCAGGCGTGCGCTGCGCGCCGAAAACCTGCTCGTCGAGCTCACCTGGAGCGCGAATCGTGTGGAGCCCTCCGAGAACAGGGCTGTGACGTCGGCGGTGAGGACTGCACGGCGATTGCCCTCTGAGCGCCCTAACCGGCATCCCCCTTGGGGTCCCTGGGCTGGCTAGCACAGACAGGAATGCACCCCGCCCTTTGGTGACGGGTCGTTTCACGACCTCGACGTCGAATCCTCGGGCGACTCCGTACTGGAAGACGCTGCGCTGGTGCCACTGTCGGCCCAGGCCTTCGTTACGCTGGGATGCGAGACTGCGGGCTCGTCGAACAGGCCTCTCGCTCCCAGGCCAGTCCCGGCGGCTCGACAGATCGCGCACATAGGCTCGGTCAACGTTCGTGGGCATCCGAGACGTCACTGCGATACGCGCGTCGAAAACTCATGAAGCACGCCACGATCCACCCTCGCCTCGGTCACCGCTAATAGCTCAGGCAGTCCGCAATACAGATCAGTTGCCCCCGTGGGGAACGCCCATAACTCCCGCACCACGCATAGGGCACATCAATAAAACCGCAGGCCAGACGGCCTTCGCGGCAGGCTCTAGAATCGCCACGCACTCAACGTGCGAGGTCACCAGAAACAGGTGAGCGACGCAGAACAGACATCCCCTGCCCACAGATAGAGAAAAGCTCACTAGCCTCCAGACAGACGGTCGACTGTGCGCACCACCCGGCTGGCGCGGCCGGACTTCCCCTCTACAGTGCCGCCGAAGCGAATCACTGCCCGAAGAAGCTCAACCTGACTTTACGGTTTGGATTGTCGATATTGGTATCGACCAGGCAGATCGACTGCCAGGTGCCGAGTTCCAGGTGACCTGCGAGGACGGGGAGCGTCGCGTGGGGTGGGACGAGGGCGGGGAGGACGTGGTCGCGGCCGTGGCCCGGGGTGCCGTGGCGGTGGCGCCAGCGGTCGTCGGCGGGGAGCAGGTCGCGGAGGGCCGCGAGGAGGTCGTCGTCGCTGCCCGCGCCCGTCTCCAGGATCGCGACACCGGCCGTCGCGTGGGGCACGAAGATGTTGAGCAGGCCGTCGCGGCCGCCCGCCGCCCTGCCGAGGAACTCCTCGCAGTCACGGGTGAGGTCCGCGACCGTCTCCGACGAGCCGGTCGTGACGTGGAGGACGTGGGTCTGGAATGCGTCGGTCATGACTCCATCCTCTCCGGTGTCCTTCTCCGGCGTCCTCTTCCGGTGTCCTCCTCCGGTGTCCTCCCCGGGAAGCTTCCGGGCCGCCGCGTGGTTCGTAGAAGCATGAACTATGTGGAGGTCGTGGTCATCGGGGCCGGGCAGGCCGGGCTCTCCAGCGCGTACCACCTGCGGCGTACGGGGTTCGTGCCGTGGCGGGACTTCGTCGTGCTCGATCACTCACCGCGTCCCGGCGGTGCCTGGCAGCACCGCTGGCCGACCCTCACGTACGGCAAGGTGCACGGCATGCACGCGCTGCCCGGGATGGAGCTGACCGGGGCCGATCCGGAGCGGGCATCGTCCGCGGTGATCGGGGAGTATTTCGCCGAGTACGAGCACGCCTTCGGCCTTCCCGTACGGCGCCCCGTGGACGTGATCGAGGTCCGGGAGGGGCAGGAAGGAGCCGACGGGGACGAGGGGCGGCTGCTCGTGGTCGCCTCGGACGGCGTCTGGGCGGCGCGGGCAGTGATCAACGCGACGGGGACCTGGGACCGGCCGTTCTGGCCGCGTTTCGCCGGGCAGGAGAGCTTCCGGGGGCGGCAGCTGCACACGGCCCGCTACCCGGGTCCGCAGGACGACGCCTTCGTCGGGAAGCGTGTGGTCGTGGTCGGCGGCGGCACCTCGGCCGTGCAGCATCTGCTGGAGATCGCCGAGGTAGCGGCGGACACGACCTGGGTGACGCGGCGCCCGCCCGTCTTTCGGGAGGGCCCGTTCGACGAGGACCAGGGGCGGGCGGCCGTCGCGATGGTCGAGGAGCGCGTACGGGCCGGGCTGCCGCCGCGCAGCGTGGTCTCCGTGACCGGGCTGCCCATGACGGAGGCGATGCGCCGGGCCCGGGAGAACGGGGTGCTGGAGCGGCACCCGATGTTCGCACGGATCCTGCCGGACGGCGTCGAGTGGGCCGACGGGAGCAGCACCCCGGCGGACACGATCCTGTGGGCCACCGGATTCCGGCCCGCCATCGACCACCTCGCGCCGCTCCGGCTGCGCGAGCCGGGCGGCGGCATCCAGGTGGAGGGCACACGGGCGGTCAAGGACCCGCGCGTCCATCTGGTGGGGTACGGGCCTTCGGCCAGCACGATCGGCGCCAACCGGGCGGGACGTGCGGCCGTACGGGACATACGGAAGCTGCTGCTCCCCGGCGGCACGGGCACGGGTACGGGTACGGACACAGGCACGGGCACCGCCACCGCGCGGCCGCAGGGGGACCTGGAGCCCGTCGCCGTCTGAGCCTTCCGGTCTCCCGGCCCGTCAGCCGGTCAGGCGCCGCGCCGGAAGCCGGAGGGGCTGACGCCGCGGATCCGTTTGAAGGCCGCGCTGAACGCGAAGGCGTCGGTGTAGCCCACGGTGCGGGCGACCTCGGCGACGGTCGCGGCCTCCTGTTCGGCCAGCAGATCCGCGGCGAGCGTCATGCGCCAG
Source organism: Streptomyces sp. NPDC048172 (assembly GCF_043202595.1). Taxonomy (NCBI): domain Bacteria; kingdom Bacillati; phylum Actinomycetota; class Actinomycetes; order Kitasatosporales; family Streptomycetaceae; genus Streptomyces; species Streptomyces sp. NPDC048172. The sequence continues at coordinate 521,650 of NZ_JBIDAT010000003.1, read as the reverse complement.
CGGGCGAGATAGGTCAGCGGCGGCTCGCCGACCAGTTCGGCGAACCGCTTCGCCAGCGTGGACCGCGACACCCCGGCCCGGTCGGCCAGCGTGGAGACCGTCCACGGCGCGGCCGGTTCGGTGTGCAGCAGCCGCAGCGCGTCGCCGACCACCGGGTCCCGCTGGGCCGTGTACCAGGCGGGCGGTTCGCCGCCCGGCCGGTCGAAGAACTCGCGCAGCACGCACACGAGCATCCAGTCCAGCAGCCGGTCGAGGACCACCTGTTGTCCGGGGGTGTCGGCGGCGACCTCGGCGACGAGGTGGTCCCAGATGGGGTCGGGTCCGTCGTCGGTGCACGCCCTGAGCACGACGGGCAGCGCGTCCAGGAGCCTGCGGCTGATCTCGCCGCGCACCGGGTAGGCGCCGACGATCAGCGTCGTCGCGCCGTCGGCCTCGGCACCGTCCCCTGCCTCGGCCCCACCGCGGTCGTTCCAGCCGCGCCGGTGCCGGGTCCCGCCCTGCTCGGGCGTCGCGCAGTGCTCACCGCAGGCGACGGGCTCGGCGCTGGTGCCGATCTCGTCGACGAAGGTGAACGGCGCGGGGCCCCGCACTATGACCGTCTCGCCCGCACGGAGTTGTTCGGGCGGACGGCCCTCCGGCACGATCCAGCCCGCGCCCGAGAGGACCGTGCACAGCGTCAGCGGCGCGCCGTCCACGAAGCGCAGCGCCCAGGGCGGGGTCAGGGTCGAGCTGCCGAACAGCGAGCCCTGGGCCCGTACTCCACGCAGAAGATCACCGAACGCGTCCACACCCGTAAGGCTAGAGGAAGCCGGACGATGACAAAGGCATCCCGGCTTCTCGCATATGGATACGTCCAGCAACGCGCCGTTGAATACAGCCATGAGCAACGACACCACCCTCGTCCTCGGCGCCACCGGCAAGACCGGCCGACGGGTCGCCGCCCGCCTGCGGCTGCGGGGCACACCCGTGCGCGCGGCCTCCCGTTCCAGCGCGACCCGGTTCGACTGGTCCGACCCCGGCGGCTGGGACGCGGCCCTGCGCGGGGTCTCCGCCGTCTACGTGGTCCCGCCGACCGTGCCCGGCCCCGTGCACGAGTTCGTGTCCCGGGCCGAGGCCGCCGGAGTACGCCACCTGGTCCTGCTGTCCGGTCACGGGTCCGACACCTGGGGCGACTCCGACTTCGGCCTGGACATGCGCTCGGCCGAGGACGCCGTGCGAAACTCGGCGCTGGGGTGGACCGTTCTGCGCCCGTCGAACTTCGACCAGAACTTCGACGAGGACCTCTTCCACGCCCCGCTGGTCGCCGGTGAGCTGGCACTTCCGGCGGGCACGGTCCCCGAGCCGTTCATCGACATCGAGGACGTCGCCGACGTCGCGGCCGCGGTGCTCGCCGATCCCGGCCCGCACGCCGGGCGGATCCACGAGCTGACCGGACCGCGCGCGCTGACCTTCGCCGAGGCCGTCGAGCTGATGTCGCTGGCGAGCGGCCGGGACATCACCTACAGGCAGGTCTCCCCCGCCGAGTACACGGCCGCGCTGGTCGAGTCGGGCTGGGACAAGGAGGAAGCCCGGCACGTCGCCGACATGTTCGTGCTGATGGAGCGCGGGGTGACGGCCGGGACGGAGGACGGCGTCGCGAACGTGCTGGGACGCCCGCCCCGGACCTTCGAGGAGTACGTGCTGCGGACCGCGGCGTCCGGGGCCTGGCACGGCTGACGGTCCCGTCGTTCCGCCGTCCGGCGGTCAGCTCCGGCCCGTCATGCTCGATGCCCTGACCACCAACTCCGGCTGGAGGACGATCCGCTGGTGGACGTGGGCCGCCGCCTCGTCGCCCGTCTCCTCGATGAGCAGGTCGGCCGCGGCGCGTCCCATGCGGAACGCGGGCTGCCGTACGGACGTGAGGGGCACCGCCGCCGCCGCCGCGAACTCGATGTCGTCGTAGCCGACGAGGGCGACCTCCTCCGGGACCCGGATCCCCGCGCCGTAGAGCGACTGGAGGACGCCGAGGGCCATCAGGTCGTTGGCGCAGAAGACGGCCGTGGGGCGGGGCGACATGCCCAGCAGCCGGGCGCCCGCGTCGCGCCCGGCCGCCACGTCCATCCGTTCGGCCTCGACGTGCCGCAGCCGCGCGTCCGTGCCCGAGGCACGGAGCAGGGCCGTCGCGCCGTCGTACCGGTCCTGGCACTGGCTGAGCTGCATCGGTCCGCTGACGTACGCGAGGTCGCGGTGCCCCCTGTCGAGGAGATGGCGGACGGCGAGGCCCGCGCCCTCGTAGTCGTCGACGGAGACGGAGCAGCCCTGGGCGCTGGGCACGACCCGGTCGACGGAGACGAACGGGATGCCGTGCCGTTCGAACGCCGCGAGGTTGCGGCCCGTCGTGTCGGCGGGCGTGACCAGCACGCCGCGCACGCGCTGCTCGGCGAAGAGGGACAGATACTCCGCCTCCTCCGCCACGCTCTGCGCGCTGTTGCAGAGCATCACGCCCAGCCCGGCCTCCCGCGCGGCACGTTCCGCGCCGGAGGCCACGTCCACGAAGAACGGGTTGGCCATGTCCATCACGAGCAGGGCGATGATGCGGCTGCGGCCCGCGCGCAGATGGCGCGCGGACTCGCTGCGCACGTAGCCGAGCTGGTCGATGGCGGCGAGGACGCGGACGCGGGTCTCCTCGGCGACCATCTCGGGGCGGTTGATGGCGTTGGAGACCGTGCCGACCGAGACGCCGGCCGCGCGGGCGACCTCCTTGATGCCCACCGTTCCGCCCGCCCGGCTCGTACGGCTCACGCCCCGCCCCTTCCGCTTCCGCCGCTCGACCAGCGGTTCTCAGAAGTCGTACTTGTCGATGTTCTTCTTGGTGAAGACCGTGGGCGGGCCGAGGACGACCTCGCCGTCCTTGCCGACCTTGTACTTCCCGAGCTTGCCCGCCTTGAACGATTCACCCTGCTTTCCGGTGATCTGCCCCGAGGCCAGCGCGGCGCCCGCGTAGGACGCAAGATAGCCGAGGTGCTCGGCGTCCCAGAGCAGGAACTCCTTCACCGTTCCGTCCTTGACGAACTTGCGCATCTGGTTGGGCGTGCCCAGGCCGCCGAGGACGACCTTTCCTTTGTACTTGGAGCCACTGACATAGCGGGCCGCCGCGGCACCGCCGACGGTCGTGGGCGAGATGATGCCCTTGAGCTTCGGGTACGCCTTGAGCAGACCCTGGGTCTCCTGGAACGACTTCTGGTCGTCGTCGTCGCCGTAGGCGGTCTTGACGAGCTTCACGTCCTTGTAGCGCGGCTTCTTCAGCTCGTCCTTCATGATCTTGATCCAGGTGTTCTGGTTCGTCGCGTTCTGTGTCGCCGAGAGGATCGCGATCTCGCCCTTGTCGTCGATCTGCCGGGAGAGGTCCTGGACCATCTGGCGCGCGAGCCGGTCGGAGCCCGCCTGGTTGACGAAGACGTGGCGGCAGTCCTTGCCCGCGTCGGAGTCGAACGAGACGACCTTGACGTCCTGCTTCATGGCCTGCTTGAGGGGCCCGCAGACGGCGTTGGGGTCGTTGGCGGCCAGGAGGATCGCGTTCTGGCGCTGCTGGGTCAGCGTGTTGATGTAGCTGACCTGGGAGGACGCCTTGGGGTCCGAGGGGCCGACCTCCTTGCCCTTGCCGCCGAACTCCTTGATGCCCTTGATGCCGGCCTTGTCGACGACCGTGAAGTAGGGGTTGTTGATCTGCTTGGGCAGGAAGGCGATCTTGAGCCCCTTCTTAAGAGGCGCGTCGGGATCGGCCTTGGCGTTCTGGGCCTTCTCCTTGGCATCGTCCTTCGAGTCCTTCTTGGTCGTCCCCGAGCAGCCCGCCAGTGCGACGGACAGCGCGCAGACCGCGGCTGTGGCGGCGAGGAGACGGGAACGGTGGTGCGCTCGCATGGAATTGCCTTTCGAGGGTGGACAGGGGGATGGGACAGACGGATACGGAGGGGTGGTGCACGTGTGCGCGGAATCCGTCAGGACGTGGCCGGCCGCCGTTGTCTGCGGGCCGTGACCAGGGCGATCACCCGGGGGGTGAGCACGGAGACGATGAGCAGCACCCCGGTGACGATGACCTGGATCTCGTGGGACACGTCCTTGAGGGTGAGCAGGTTGTTCAGGACGCCGATGAGCAGGACGCCCGCGACGGCGCCGCCCAGCGTCCCCTTGCCGCCGTCGAAGTCGACGCCGCCGAGCAGCACCGAGGCGACGACGGTCAGTTCGAGCCCGAGCCCGTTGTCGGCGCGGGCACTGCCGTAGCGCAGGGTGTAGACGATCCCGGCGAACGACGCCATGAAGCCGCTGAAGGCGAAGAGGATCAGCTTGATCCGCTTGACCCGTACGCCCGCGAAGTACGCCGCGTCCTCCTGCGCGCCGATCGCGAAGAGGGACCGTCCGAAGCCCGTGCAGTGCAGGACGACCGCCACGGCCACGGCCAGGACGGCGAACAGCGCGATCGGGTACGGCACGAAGGTGCCCGGCACCGTCTCGGTGTTGCCCGCCCACTGCGCGTAGGTCTCGGGGAAGTCGGCGACGGCCTTGTCGCCGAGGACGACGGAGGCGAGCCCTCTGTAGAGGGTGAGCGTGCCGATGGTGACGGCGAGGGAGGGGAGCCCGACGCGGGTGACGAGCCAGCCGTTCAGCAGGCCGCCGAGGACGCCGACGACCAGGCAGACGGGCAGGAGCATCTCGAACGTCCAGCCCGCGTCCCACAGGGAGCCCGCCAGGGCGCTGGAGAGGCCGAGCATGGAGGCGACGGACAGGTCGACCTGTCCCGCGACGACGAGGAGCGTCATCGGGAGGGCGAGCAGGGCGATCTCGGCGGTGTCGTTGAGCGCCGACGAGAGGTTGACCGAGTCGGAGAAGCCCTCGGTCGTGCCCGTACCGGCGAGGAAGGCGGCGACGAGGAGCACGCCGACCACCGTGTCCCAGCGCAGGAACCGGCCGAAGCCGGGCCGCTCCTCCTTGAGTTCGGGGGTGGCTGGTGCGGTCACTCTCTTCTCCTCTTTCTGAGCGCCTGGGTGGTGCGGCTGCGCACGACGCGGTCGGTACTGATGGCGACGAGCAGCAGCGCGCCCGTGATGGCCTGCTCCCAGAAGGGGTTGACCTTGAGGACGACGAGGGCGCTGCCCATCGTCGTGAGCAGCAGCGCGCCGAGCGCGGCGCCCCACACGGTGCCGACGCCGCCGGTGATCGCGATGCCGCCGACGACGACGGCGCTGACGACGGTCAGCTCCCAGCCGTTGGCCGCGTCGGCGACCACCGTGCCGAAGCGGGCGAGCCAGAGCGCCCCGGCGAGGCCCGCGACGGCGCCCGAGAAGGCGTACGCGGCGAGCACCCTGCGGCGCAGCGGGATGCCCGCGAGGCGCGCGGCCTCGGGGTTGGACCCGATGGCGTACAGCTCACGGCCGCTGCGGTACGTCCGCAGGAAGTACGCGGTCCCGGCGAGCACCAGGGCCGAGAGGATCGGCAGGTACGGGATGCCCAGGATCGCGCCGCTGCCGAGGTCGAGGACCCCGTCGGGAACGTTGCTGGCGTTGATCTGGTCGCCGTGCGCCCAGGCGTGGTCGATGCCCTGGATGACGTAGAGCATGCCGAGGGTCACCACGAGCGCGGGCACCCTGCCGAAGCTGACGAGGGCGCCGCTGACCAGGCCGCAGCCGGTGCCGAGCGCGACGCCGAGCAGGACGACGGTGAACGCGCTGTGGTCCGTCCCGGAGGCGAAGCTGCCGCAGGCGAAGGCGGTGAGGCCGACGATCGAACCGACCGACAGATCGATGTTTCGGGTGAGGACGACGACAGACTGTCCGGTCGCGAGCAGCACCAGGATGGACGAGTTGAGCAGCAGGTCCTTGATGCCCTGGTCGTCGAGGAAGGACGGGTTGGTCAGCCAGGTCGCGAGGATCAGCAGGACGAGCGCGCCGCCGATGCTGAACTCGCGCACCCGGGAGACGGTTTCGGCGAGCGAACGTCCGCCGCGCTTCTTCTCGGCCCTGTCCTCGTCCGGCCGGTGGTCCAGGGGTTCGAGGGTGGCGCTCACGCGGCCTCACCTGCCGCCCGTGCCCGTCCGGTGGCGGCGGCCATGACGCTCTCCTCGGTGGCCTCGTCCCGGGGTATCTCGGCGACGAGGCGTCCCTCGTGCATGACGAGCACGCGGTCGGCCATGCCGAGGACCTCGGGCAGGTCGGAGGAGACCATCAGCACCGCGAGCCCTTCGGCGGCCAGGGAGGACAGCAGGCGGTGCACCTCGGCCTTGGTGCCGACGTCGATGCCGCGGGTGGGCTCGTCGACGATGAGCACGGCGGGCTCGGTGGCCAGCCATTTGGCGAGGACGACCTTCTGCTGATTGCCTCCTGAGAGGACGCCGACGGTGTCGGAGAGACGGTCGTACTTGAGCTGGAGCTTCACGGCCCAGTCGGAGGCGCGGGCGCGCTCCAGGGTGCGCCGCACCATGCCGCCGCTGCCGAGCTTCCCGAGCCCGGTGAGGCCGATGTTGCGCTCGATGGACGCCTCCATGACGAGCCCGCGCTGCCGCCGGTCCTCGGGTACGAGCGCGAGCCCGGCGTCCATCGCGGCCGTGGGCGAACCCCGGCGCAGCGGCTTCCCGTCGACCTCGACCTCGCCCGCGTCGGCGCGGTCGACGCCGAAGACGGCCTGGACGACCTCGCTGCGCCCGGCGCCGACGAGTCCGGCCAGGGCGACGATCTCGCCCCTGCGCACCTCGAACGACACGTCGCGGAAGACGCCCTCGCGGGTCAGGCGGCGCACGGTGAGCGCCTTCTCCCCGGTGTGCGCCTCCTGCTTGGGGTACAGCTCGCCCAGGTCACGGCCGACCATCCGGCGCACGAGGTCGTCCTCGGTGAGCCCGTCCAGCGTCTCGGAGGCGACGAGCTTCCCGTCGCGCAGGGTCGTGACGCGCTGGCACAGTTCGAAGATCTCGGCGAGCCGGTGGGAGATGAAGAGCACGGCGGCGCCCTCGGCGCGCAGCGCCTCCACGACGGAGAAGAGCCGCGCGGTCTCGCTGCCGGTGAGCGCGGCGGTGGGCTCGTCCATGATGAGCACGCGCGCGTCGAAGGAGAGCGCCTTGGCGATCTCGACGATCTGCTGGTCGGCGATGGACAATCCGCGGGCGGGGCGCGACGGATCGAGGTCGACGCCGAGGCGGCTCATGAGCTTCGCCGTCGCCTCGTGCACGGCCGCGTGGTCGATGCGGCCGAGCGTACGGCGGGGCTGGCGGCCCATGAAGATGTTCTCGGCGATGGAGAGGTCGGAGAAGAGGGTGGGCTCCTGGTAGATCACGGCGATGCCCGCGTCCCGCGCGTCCGCGGGACCGTGGAAGGCCGCGGGTCTGCCGTCGAGCAGGACGGTGCCCGCGTCCGGCGGATGCACACCGGCGAGGGTCTTGATCAGGGTGGACTTGCCCGCGCCGTTCTCCCCCGCCAGGGCATGCGCCTCGCCGCCGTGCAGCTCCAGGGACACTCCCTGGAGGGCGCGGACGCTGCCGAAGGACTTGCTCACCCCCTCCAGCGCGAGAACCGGCGGGGAACCATCGCCCGTTGAGGGCCTGGTCATCGTGCTCCTCCCCTGGTCACGCGGCTGACCGTGGCTCAGAAATGAAATGTTTCAACATAGTTGACCGGAAGCTAGTCACATGTCGGAGGTCAGTCAAGGGGGTCCGCCGCAGGTAACTGGCTTTTGAGCCCTACCTCTTGACCCTGCGGAACCGCCGCCTCTACTTTCCTGGACCCATGAACTGAATCGTTTTCAATTACCGTTCACCTTCGGTCCTGGAGGCGCACGTGATCAGCAGACGCCACTTACTCGCCACCGCCACCACGACGGCCACAGCAGCCACCGCCGCCACTGCCGCCGCGGCGGTCACCTCGCTCCCGGGCACGACGGCGTCCGCCGCCCCCGCCGGGCTGCGCGTCGAGAGCACCACCACCGAGTACGCCGACCGCCCGCTCGGCCTGGACACGGCGCGCCCCCGGCTCAGCTGGGTGCTGGGCGCCGACGGTCGCGACCGCGAGCAGACGGCGTACCGGATTCGCGTCGCGACCGCGCCGGACCGTCTCGGCTCCCCCGACGTCTGGGACAGCGGCCGCCAGGAGTCCGGCCGTTCCGTCCTCGTCCCGTACGGAGGGCCCGCGCTCCGTCCCCGTACGCGCTACCACTGGTCCGTACGTGCCTGGGACGGCGAAGGGCGCGCGTCGGAATGGAGCGAGCCGACCTGGTGGGAGACCGGGCTGAGCGTCGCCGGGGACGGCGGGTGGCAGGCGGACTGGATCGCACCGCCCGCCGCGCTGGCCGATCCACCGGCCCTGGAGGGCGCGTCCTGGATCTGGTTCCCGGAGGGCTCCCCCGGACAGCTGCCGCCCGCCACCCGATGGTTCCGGGGATCCTTCACGGCGGCGGCGGGTGTGCGCCGTGCCCGCCTGGTGCTCGCCGCGGACGACGGCTTCACGGCGTACGTCAACGGCGCGGAGGTCGCCGTACGCGAGGGGCTGGCCATCCAGAAGTCGTGGAGCCATCCCGTCCTTCTGGACGTCACGGAGCACCTGCGCGAGGGCGGCAACGTCCTCGCCGTGGCGGCCTCCAACGCCGAGCAGGGCGCCGCGGGCCTGCTCTCTGTCCTGGAGGTCACCACCGGGCAGGGCACGTCCCGCTTCACGACCGCCGACGACGGCTGGCGCTGCGTCGGCAGCGAGCCCTCCGGCGACGCCTGGCGCGGCCCCGGCTACGACGACAGCGGCTGGCAGAAGGCACGCGCGGTGGCCGCGTGGGGCGAGGACCCGTGGGGCAAGGTGCTGGCGCAGCAGACGCCGGTCCAGCTGCGTCGCGCGTTCCGGCTGCCCGGCGGTTCCGTGAGACGCGCCCGGCTGTACGCGACGGCGCTCGGCCTGTACGAGGCGCGGCTGAACGGCGAACGGGTCGGCGAGGACGTCCTGACGCCCGGCTGGACGGACTACGCCCACCGCGTGGCCTACCAGGCGTACGACGTGACCCGCGCGGTCCGGGGCGGCGCCAACGCCCTCGCCGTCACCCTGGCGCCCGGATGGTACGCGGGCAACATCGGCTGGTTCGGCCAGCACCACTACGGCGAGCACCCCGCGCTGCTCGCCCAGTTGGAGGTCACGTACGAGGACGGCCGCACCGAGCGGGTCGTCAGCGACGGCTCCTGGCGGGCGGCCACGGGCCCGCTGACGGCCGCCGACCTGATGATGGGCGAGGAGTACGACGCACGCGCCGAGACGCCCGGCTGGGACGCCCCCGGGTACGACGACGGCTCCTGGCGGCCCGTGGACACGCCCTCCGGCGACATGCCGCGGGTCGTCGCCATGACGGACGCGCCGACCCGCGTCATGAAGGAGCTCGAACCGGTCGAGGTCCGCGAAGTGCGGCCAGGGGTCCACCTTTTCGACCTCGGCCAGAACATGGTCGGTACGGTCCGGCTGAAGATCTCCGGCGGCCGGAAGGGAGAGCGCGTCACCGTCCGGCACGGAGAGGTGCTCGACAAGGACGGCGCGCTCTACGTCGACAACCTGCGCACGGCACGGCCCGTGGACACGTACACCCTGCGCGGCGGGGGCAGCGGGGACGGCGGGAACGGCACGGAGACGTACACGCCCCGCTTCACCTTCCACGGCTTCCGGTACGTCGAGGTGAGCGGCGTTCCGGGACGTCCGTCACGGGACACGGTCACCGGACGGGTGCTCCATACGGCCGCGCCGTTCACCATGGAGTTCTCGACGGACGTACCGATGCTCAACCAGTTGCACAGCAACATCACCTGGGGGCAGCGCGGCAACTTCCTCTCCGTACCGACCGACACGCCCGCACGGGACGAACGCCTCGGCTGGACGGGCGACATCAACGTCTTCGCCCCCACGGCCGCGTACGTCATGGACTCGGCGCGCTTCCTCACCAAATGGCTCCAGGACCTGCGGGACGGCCAGCCGGACGACGGGAACGACGCGGGTGCCTTCCCGGACGTCGCGCCGTACATCGGACCCGTGGGCAAGGGCGTGGCGGGCTGGGGCGACGCCGGGGTGACCGTCCCCTGGAGCCTGCACCGGGCCTACGGGGACGAGCGGGTGCTGGAGGAGAACTGGGACGCCATGCGCGCCTGGATCGGCTATCTGGAGAAGCACAGCGACGGCCTGCTCCGCCCGGCCGAGGGCTACGGGGACTGGCTGAACATCGAGGACGAGACGCCCAAGGACGTCGTCGGCACCGCGTACTTCGCACACGCCACCGCCCTGGTCGCGGAGACGGCGCGACTGCTGGGCGAGAACGCGGCACCGTACGAGGAGCTGCTGGAGCGCGTCAGGAAGGCGTTCAACACCGCCTACGTGAGCGGTGACGGGCGGATCAAGGGCGACACCCAGACCGCGTACGTCCTGGCGCTCTCGATGGATCTGCTGCCCACCGCCGCGCTCCGCCGCGCCGCGGCCGACCGGCTCGTGGCGCTCGTCGAGGCGAAGGACTGGCACCTGTCGACGGGCTTCCTCGGCACGCCCCGGCTCCTTCCGGCGCTCACGGCGGCGGGCCATACGGACGTCGCGTACCGGCTGCTGCGGCAGCGGACGTTCCCCTCCTGGGGCTATCAGATCGACAAGGGCGCCACCACGATGTGGGAGCGCTGGGACTCGATCAAACCGGACGGCAGCTTCCAGGACGTCGGCATGAACTCGTTCAATCACTACGCCTACGGCTCGGTCGGCTCCTGGATGTACGAGACCATCGCGGGCATCGCGCCCGGCGGACCGGGGTTCCGCAGGATCGTCGTACGGCCGCGCCCCGGCGGCGGGGTACGGCGGGCGAGCGGCCGCCACCGGACGCCCTACGGCACGGTCGCCACCGGATGGTCGCTGGAGGGCGGCAGCGGCGGGGACCGCTTCACGCTGGACGTCACCGTTCCGGTGAACACCACGGCGGAGGTCTGGGTACCGGCGAAGCGCGCCTCGGACGTGTCGCGCGAGGGCGCGCCGGGCGCGGTCCTCGAACGGATGGAGGACGGGTGCGCGGTGTTCTCCGTCGGGTCGGGGAGGCGCCGGTTCACGGTGGACGGCTGACGGTGGGCCGCTGACCGGCCGGCGGCTGGCGGTGAGTGGCCGACGGCTGGAGAGCCGCGGGGGCGGGAAGGGACCGGTCGCACGGAGTGGCTGGTTCCACCCGCCTCCCGGCCTCCTCAACTGGGCTTCCGGCACCCCCTCTTGACGCGTGATCACGCCGCACGTAGCGTCGTCGCACAGTCCGTTGAATCGTTTCACCCTCTGCCATTGGTTGTACCACCCAGCAGGGAAAAAGCACAGAGGAGACGCATGTCGGAGCAGGATCTCGCGGCGGTGAAGTCCGCGCTCATGTCCCAGCGGATAGAGACCCCGTCCTGGGCGTACGGGAACTCGGGGACGCGCTTCAAGGTGTTCGCGCAGCCGGGGGTCCCGCGCGATCCTCGGGAGAAGCTGGACGACGCCGCGCGGGTGCACGCGCACACGGGCGTGGCGCCCGTCGTCGCGCTGCACATCCCCTGGGACCGGGTCGACGACTACACCGCGCTGGCGGCGTACGCCGGGGAGCGCGGACTGACCCTGGGCGCCGTGAACGCCAACGTCTTCCAGGAGGACGACTACAAGCTCGGCTCCGTCACCCATCCCGACCCCACGGTGCGGCGCAAGGCGCTGGACCATCTCATGGAGTGCGTCGCCATCATGGACGCCACGGGCTCGCGCGACCTGAAGCTGTGGTTCTCCGACGGCACCAACTACCCGGGCCAGGACGACATCCGGGCCCGCCAGGACCGCCTGGAGGAGGCTCTGGGCGCGGTCTACGAGCGCCTGGGGGACGAGCAGCGGCTGATCCTGGAGTACAAGCTGTTCGAGCCCGCCTTCTACGCGACGGACGTGCCGGACTGGGGCACCTCGTACGCGCACTGCCTCAAGCTCGGCGAGCGGGCGAAGGTCTGCGTCGACACGGGGCACCACGCGCCGGGCACGAACATCGAGTTCATCGTGGCGTTCCTGCTGCGCGAGGGGAAGCTCGGCGCCTTCGACCTCAACTCGCGGTTCTACGCGGACGACGACCTGATGGCGGGCGCCGCCGACCCCTTCCAGCTCTTCCGGATCATGTACGAGGTCCGGGTGGGCGGCGGTCTGGAGCCAGAAACGGGTGTCGCGTTCATGCTCGACCAGTGCCACAACATCGAGCCGAAGATCCCGGCGGTGATCCGGTCGGTCATGAACGTCCAGGAGGCCACCGCCAAGGCGCTGCTCGTCGACCGCGAGGCCCTGGCCGCCGCGCAGCGCGCGGGCGACGTGCTGGGCGCGCACGGCATCCTGATGGACGCCTTCCACACGGACGTACGGCCGCTCGTCGCGGACGTGCGCGAGGAGCTGGGCGCCGACCGTGACCCGCTGGCCGCCTACGCGGCGTCGGGCTGGGCGGAGCGGATCGCGGCCGAGCGTGTGGGCGGCGAGCAGGCGGGCTGGGGGGCGTGAAGATGACCGCGGAACAGCACACCGGGGGGACGAGCCCTGGGGGTACGGGCCCCGGGAACGTGACGGCGCACCACGAGGTCGAGGCGCTGCTCGCGCGCTCGCACCGGCTGGGAGCCGACCCGCGCAACACCAACTACGCCGGGGGGAACGCCTCCGCGAAGGGCACGGACACCGATCCCGTCACGGGCGGAGACGTCGAGCTGATGTGGGTGAAGGGCTCGGGCGGCGATCTGGGCACGCTCACGGCGAGCGGACTGGCGGCGCTCCGCCTGGACCGGCTCCGCGCCCTCACGGACGTCTATCCGGGCGTGGAGCGCGAGGACGAGATGGTCGCCGCCTTCGACTACTGCCTGCACGGCAAGGGCGGCGCGGCTCCCTCGATCGACACGGCCATGCACGGCCTGGTGGACGCCCCGCACGTGGACCATCTGCACCCGGACTCGGGCATCGCGCTGGCCTGCGCGGCGGACGGTGAGGAGCTGACCCGCGAGTGCTTCGGCGGGAGCGTGCTGTGGGTCCCCTGGCGGCGGCCCGGCTTCCAGCTCGGCCTGGACATCGCCGCGCTCCACGAGGCGCACCCGGAGGCCATCGGCTGCGTGCTGGGCGGACACGGCATCACCGCGTGGGGCCGTACGAGCGAGGAGTGCGAGCGGAACTCGCTGCACATCATCCGGACCGCCGAGCGCTTCCTCGAAGAGCGCGGCAGGACGGAACCGTTCGGTACCGTCCTCGACGGGTACGGGGCGCTGCCGGAGGAGGAGCGCCGGGCACGTGCCGCGGCCCTCGCTCCCGTCGTACGGGGGCTCGCCTCCCGCGACAGGGCCCAGGTGGGGCACTTCGACGACGGCGAGGAGGTCCTCGACTTCCTCTCCCGTACGGAGCACCGCAGGCTGGCGGCACTGGGCACCTCCTGTCCTGACCACTTCCTGCGCACCAAGGTGCGTCCCCTGGTCCTCGATCTGCCCGCGACGGCGTCCCTGGAGGAAATGACCGGCAGGCTGCGGGAACTGCACGAGGAGTACCGCGAGGAGTACCGGGCCTACTACGAGCGGCACGCCGCCCCGGACTCGCCGCCGATGCGCGGCGCGGATCCGGCGATCGTCCTCGTCCCCGGTGTCGGCATGTTCAGCTTCGGCAAGGACAAGCAGACCGCGCGCGTGGCGGGCGAGTTCTACCGCAACGCGCTCAACGTGATGCGGGGCGCCGAGGCCGTCTCCTCGTACGCGCCCATCGAGGAGTCGGAGAAGTTCCGTATCGAGTACTGGGCGCTGGAGGAGGCCAAGCTGCGGCGGATGCCGCCGCCCCGGCCGCTGGCGGCCCGGGTCGCGCTGGTGACCGGCGCGGGCTCCGGCATCGGGCGGGCCATCGCGCACCGTCTCGCGGCCGAGGGGGCCTGCGTGGTGGTGGCCGACCGTGACGCGGACGGCGCGCGGAAGGTCGCCGCGGAACTGGGCGGTCCGGACACCGCGGTCCCGGTCTCCATGGACGTCACCGCGGAGGAGCGGATCGCCGCCGGTTTCGACGAGGCCGTACGGGCCTTCGGCGGCGTCGACCTGGTCGTCAACAACGCGGGCATCTCGGTCTCCAAGCCCCTGGCGGAGACCACGGCGGAGGACTGGGACAGGCAGCACGCCATCATGGCGCGCGGCTCCTTCCTGGTCTCCCGGGAGGCCGCGGGGGTGATGACGGCCCAGGGCATGGGCGGCGACCTGGTCTACATCTCCTCCAAGAACGGTGTCTTCGCCGGCCCCAACAACATCGCCTACGGAGCCGCGAAGGCCGACCAGGCCCATCAGGTGCGCCTCCTGGCGGCCGAACTGGGCGAGCGGGGCATCCGCGTCAACGGGGTCAACCCCGACGGCGTGGTGCGCGGCTCAGGCATCTTCGCGGGCGGCTGGGGAGCCCAGCGCGCCGCGGTGTACGGCGTGCCGGAGGAGGAACTCGGTGAGTTCTATGCCCGGCGGACCCTTCTCAAGCGGGAGGTCCTGCCGGAGCATGTGGCGAATGCGGTCTTCGCGCTGACCGGCGGCGACCTCAGCCACACGACGGGGCTGCACATCCCCGTGGACGCGGGCGTCGCGGCGGCCTTCCTGCGCTGACCCGCCGACCGACACACCGTCCGACCGACTCCGGTGGCGGGCCGAGCCGTGGGGGCGGGCCCGCCACCGGTCCATCCGTACAACCCTGTCCGAGCGTGAGGTCCACCGTGCCGCCATCCCCGTCCGCCTCTCCCTCCCCCTCTTCCACCTCCTCCCCGTCCTTCCCGTCCTCGCCGTCCCGCTCCCCCGCCGCGTTCGCCGCCGTCGACCTGGGCGCGTCCAGCGGGCGGGTGATCGTGGGCAGCCCCGTCGACGGGAGGATCGTCCTGGAGGAGGCCCACCGTTTCGGCAACCGCCCCGTACGGACGAGGGGAACGCTGCACTGGGACATCCTGGGCCTCTACAGAGGTGTGCTCGACGGGCTGCGCGTGGCGGGCGCGAAGGCGGGCCCGCTGACATCTGTGGGCATCGACTCATGGGGCGTGGACTACGGCCTGCTGGACACGGACGGCGTGCTGCTCGGCAATCCGGTGCACTACCGGGACTCCCGTACGGACGGCATGGACGCCGAGATCGAGAAGGCCCTTCCGGCCCGCGAGCTGTACGAGGCGACCGGGCTCCAGCGGATCGCCATCAACACGCTCTACCAGCTGACCGCCGCGCGGGGGACGCACCAGCTGGCGGCCGCCCGCAGGCTGCTGCTGACGCCCGACCTGATCTCGTACTGGCTGACGGGGGTGGAGGGGACAGAGCTGACGATCGCCTCCACCACCCAGCTCGTCGATCCGCGGGACGGCACCTGGTCGCGTCCCGTCGCCGAGGCCCTGGGGATCGACCTGTCGCTCTTCGCGCCGATGCGGCGGCCGGGCGACCCGGCGGGCACGCTGCTGCCGGAGGTGCTGGAGGAGACCGGGCTGGACGGTCCCGTGCCCGTGACGGCCGTGGGCGCGCACGACACGGCCTCGGCGGTCGCGGGGGTCCCCGCCGGGGGCGAGGGCTTCGCGTACATCGCCACCGGCACCTGGTCGCTGGCCGGGCTGGAGCTCGACGCGCCCGTGCTGAGCGAGGAGAGCAGGCTGGCCAACTTCACCAACGAGCTGGGCGTGGACGGCACGGTCCGCTACCTGCGCAACCTGATGGGTCTGTGGCTGCTCCAGGAGTGTCTGCGGGCCTGGGAGGCCCAGGGCGACCCCCAGGAGCTCGGGCCGCTCCTGGAGCGCGCAGCGCGGCTTCCAGGGCTGCGCTCGGTGGTGGACGCGGGCGACCCGGAGTTCCTCGCGCCGGTCGGCATGCCGGACCGTATCGCCGCCGCCTGCCGCCGCACGGGACAGCCCGAGCCGCGGGACCCGGCGGAGACCACCCGCTGCGTCCTGGACTCCCTGGCCCTGGCGCACCGCTCGGTCCTCGCCGACGCGGCGCGGCTGTCCGGCCAGGAGGTGCGCACGGTGCACGTCGTGGGCGGCGGGGCGCGCAACGCACTGCTGTGCCAGCTCACGGCGGACGCCTGCGGGCTCCCGGTGGTCGCGGGGCCCGCGGAGGCGGCGGCGTACGGGAACGTGCTGGTGCAGGCGCGTACGGCGGGCGCGGTCTCCGGCGGGCTCCCCGAGCTGCGCGCCCTGCTGCGCGGCAGTCTGGAGCTGCGGCAGTATGAACCGACCGGTGATCAAGCATCCTGGGCGCGGGCCGCCGCGCGCGTCCGTGAGCACGGGAAGGAGGCGACGTGCGCGTAGCGCTCTTCGTCACCTGCGTCAACGATTCGCTCTATCCCCGCACGGGCCGTGCCGTGGTGACGCTGCTGGAGCGGCTGGGTGTGGAGGTGGACTTCCCCGAGGCCCAGACGTGCTGCGGGCAGCCCCAGTTCAACACCGGGTACCGGCACGCGACCGAGCCGCTGGTGCTCCGCTACGCGGAGGCGTTCCGGGGTTACGACCACATCGTGGTCCCCTCCGGTTCGTGCGCCGCGATGGTGCGGGACAACTACCCGCGGATGGGCGCGCGCGCCCGTGCCGAGGGCCGGGGCGGCACCCTCGCCGAGGCGGCGGAGGAGACGGTGCCCCGCACGTACGAGCTGACCGAGTTCCTCGTGGACGTCCTCGGGGTGACCGACGTCGGCGCCTACTACCCGCACACGGTGACCTACCACCCGACCTGCCACGGGCTGCGGATGCTCGGCCTGGGCGACCGTCCCCGGCGGCTGCTGGAGCGGGTGAAGGGGCTGGAGCTGCGGGAGCTGGAGGGCGCCGAGGAGTGCTGCGGATTCGGCGGCACCTTCGCCGTCAAGAACGCCGCGGTCTCCGCCGCCATGGGCGCCGACAAGGCACGCCACATCGAGGAGTCCGGCGCCGACGCGGTCTGCACGGTCGACAACTCCTGCCTGATGCACATCGGCGGCACCCTGTCGCGCCAGGGCTCCCGCGTGGAACCCGTGCACCTGGCGGAGATCCTGGCGAGCACGGAGGAGGCGCCCCTGTGAGCGATTCCCGAGGCGGAGTGACCTATCTGGGCATGCCGCCCTTCCCCGAGGCGGCCGGGAAATCGGTCCAGGACGGCCAGTTGCGCAGCAACCTGCGGCACGCCACCCACACCATCCGGGACAAGCGGGCCGCCGCCGTCGCCGAACTGGACGACTGGGCGGAGCTGCGCACGGCGGGCGCGGAGATCAAGGACCGTACGCTGCGCCATCTCGACCACTATCTGGAGCGGGTGGAGGAGGCCGTGACCGCGGCGGGCGGCACGGTGCACTGGGCCGCCGACGCGGCGGAGGCGAACCGTATCGTCACCGGTCTCGTCCGCGAGACGGGCGAGACGGAGGTCGTGAAGGTCAAGTCGATGGCGACCCAGGAGATCGGGCTCAACGAGGCGCTGGAGAGCGCGGGGATCTCCGCCTACGAGACCGACCTGGCGGAGCTCATCGTGCAGCTCGGTGACGACCATCCGTCGCACATCCTCGTTCCGGCCATCCACCGCAACAGGGAGCAGATCCGCGAGATCTTCCGCGAGCGGATGGGGCGCTGGGGACGGCCGGCTCCCGAGAACCTGTCGGACAGTCCCGCGGAGCTGGCGGAGGCGGCGCGGCTGCATCTGCGCGAGAAGTTCCTGCGGGCCAAGGTCGGCATCTCCGGGGCGAACTTCATGGTCGCCGAGACGGGCACCCTGGTGGTGGTCGAGTCCGAGGGCAACGGGCGGATGTGCCTCACCCTTCCGGAGACGCTGATCTCGGTCGTCGGCATCGAGAAGGTCGTGCCGTCCTGGCAGGACCTGGAGGTCTTCCTCCAGCTGCTGCCGCGTTCCTCCACGGCCGAGCGGATGAACCCGTACACCTCCACCTGGACGGGGACGACGGACGAGGACGGGCCGCGCGACTTCCATCTGGTGCTGCTCGACAACGGCCGTACGGACACGCTCGCCGACCAGGTGGGCCGCCAGGCGCTGCGCTGCATCCGGTGCTCCGCCTGTCTGAACGTCTGCCCCGTCTACGAGCGCGCGGGCGGGCACGCCTACGGCTCGCCGTATCCGGGACCGATCGGTGCCATCCTCACGCCGCAGCTCGACGGGATGGGCAGCGAACTGGACGCCTCGCTGCCCTACGCCTCGTCCCTGTGCGGCGCCTGTTACGAGGTGTGCCCCGTCGCCATCGACATCCCGGAGATCCTGGTGCGGCTGCGCGAACGGGTCGTGGAGGGCGGGCCCGCGACCGTACGGGGCGAACGGGTCGTGCTCAGGCCCGCACGGGGCCACGCCGCCGAACGCGCGGCCATGCGCGCCGTCTCCTGGACCTTCGACCGTCCCGCCGTGCTCCGTACGGGCGAGCGGCTGGCGTCGCGCGCACGGCGCCTCGTGCCCCGGCGGCTGCCGGGCCCGGGCAGCGCCTGGACGGAGACCAGAGACATCCCGGAGCTGCCCCCGGAGCCGTTCCGCGACTGGTGGCGCCGTACCCGGGGCGGACCGGACGGCCGTGAAGGAGGCGGAAGATGAGTCAGCGGGACCTCGTCCTCGGGCGCGTACGGCGTGCCCTGGCGGACGTACCGCGCGAGGAGCGCCCCGAGGCGGTGCCGGTCGCGCGGGACTATCTGCGGGAGCACGGTGACCGTACGCCGGAACAGACGGTGCGGCTGCTGGCCGTCCATCTGGCCGATTACCGGGCCGCGGTGCACCACTGCGACGAGGACGGAGTGGCGGCGAAGGTCGCGGAACTGCTGTCCGCGCGCGGGGCACGCCGGGTGGTCGCGCCCCCGGGCGTGCCCGCCGGGTGGCTGCCGGAGGGGATCGAGCACGTCCCGGACGCGCCGGAGCTGACGGCGCGTGACCTGGACGCGGTCGACAGCGTCGTGACGGGGTGCGCGGTCGCCGTCGCGGAGACCGGCACCCTCGTCCTCGACGCGTCGCCCGACCAGGGCCGCCGGCTGATCACGCTCGTACCCGACCACCATGTGTGCGTGGTGCGGGTTCCCGGCCAGGTGGTCGCGTCCGTGCCGGAGGCCCTGGAACGGCTCGACCCGGCCAGGCCCCAGACCTGGATCTCGGGCCCGTCCGCGACGAGCGACATCGAACTCGACCGCGTCGAGGGCGTGCATGGTCCGCGCGCCCTCGACGTGATCCTGGCCGGGCCGTACGGAGACGGCTAGCGGGGGGCGAAGCCCGCCCGCACGGGGGATGCCGTCCCGGTGACGCTCCTTCCTGCGGCGGGCGCGAGCGTGCCCGGTCCGCCGTCCGCGCGGCCGACGCCCGCCCGGTTCTCGACCGACCGGCCCTCGTTCCCGCGTCCTTCGGCCGCCGGGCCGCGGGGACGTGCGTCCCGTGGCTCGGCGTTCCGCCGGGCGAGCGAGTTCCACAGCATGCTGGCCGGGTGGCCGGGGTCCCGCGTCTCGGGCTCGCCACGGCGCCTGAAGGCCCCTACGAGGACGCGCTGGGGCGGCCCGAGGTCCTCCAGCAGCCGCAGCGTGCGAAGCCCTCTCGCCTCCGGCAGGAGCCCTTCGGCGACGGCCTCCCCGAGCCCCTGGGTCACCAGCATGCTCGCGCGGAGCACCCCGGAGGCCAGCAGCTCGAAGCCGTAGTGGGCCGTGTCGATCTCCGCCGCGATCCACATCCGCCGCCGGAAGTCGGGGCCGAACCAGCCCCGCAGCGCGTCCGGGATGATGCCGTCGGCCGAGACGACCAGCGGCATCGACGCCAGCGCGCGCACGCTGACCGGCATGTCGGGCAGTTCGCTCTCGGCGGCGTTGGTCACCAGGGCCAGGCCGCTGCGGCGCCACTCCATCACCTCGACGCCCTCGAAGCGCGCGTCCCCGGCAGCCCCCGCGACTGCCGACGTGAGCACACTTCCGCAGACCAGATCGAGTTCACGCGATCTGAGCTTGCTCAAGAGGCTTCTGGTGCGGACGTGTTCCACGCGAAGCTGCACGCCCTCTTGCGTTAAACGGTCCCTGACCTGTTCCACCGCGTCCAGGAGATAGCCCAGCGTGTAGCGGGTGGAGCCGACGGAGAGCGTACGGCCGCTGCGCAGCCGTGCCGCGTCCAGTTCGGCGCGCCATTCGCCGAGCGTGCTCCGGGCGAGCCGGGCGAGCGCCTCGCCGGTGGCCGTGAACATCACGCGCTCGCCTCTCCCCCGCTTGTGCAGGAGCGGCTCGCCGCAGTGCTCTCCCAGATTACGGTTCATCGTGTCCAGTTGCTTCTGCACACTGGACTGTTCGCGACCGAGAAGACGAGCGGCGGCGAGCGCCGTCCCCTCCTCGTGCACGGCGAGCAGTGTGCGCAACTGGTCCATGGTGGTGTCAAGCAGTCCCGCCGGGTATAGAGCACCTACGGGTTCCTGTGTCGTACGGGGCACGGGCATAGGCCCATCTCACTCTCTGTCTCCTCGGTGTGCCGGGGCCCCGCAGCCTAACTCCCGCACGCTGTCCGTGCGTTCACTGGGAATGTTCTACAGATTTCTTCCAGGAAACGGTAGTTCGCGTCGCAATACCCGTGGAAGGGTCTTGCCCATCGCACATCCCCCCTCCCTTTCCGTCAAGGAGACTCCGCACGTGAGCTACCCACAGGCCGCCCCGATGCCGGGCGCCCCGTACCCGGTCCCCCCGCCGGGTCGCGCGGCGTCCCGGATCAGGAAACCGGGGATCCTGGCCGCTCTGCCGATCGTGACCGCACTGGCCGCTCTGTCCGGTGCGATCGGCTCCTTCCTGGTGTTCTCGGGCGGCAAGGACATCGCCGACGAGAACGTGCGCAACGCCGTGGACTCCAACCCGGAGGCCGTCGGCCTCCAGGCCGGTGTGACCTCGGCCGACATCAAGGAGCTCGCCGGCGGTCCCATCTGGGACTCGGTGGTCACCGAGTGGCAGGGCACGATGGAGGCCCGCGCGATCATCGCCATGGTGTTCGGCGTCGGGCTGCTGCTCTTCGCCCTGTTCGTGCGCAAGGCCGCTGTCTGGTCCCGCGTGATGATCACCATCGTGGCGCTCCTGTCCGCCGCCTTCCCCCACCTGCTGGTCCTCAGCGACGCGCCCCCCACCAGTCTCAGGGTGACCAGCACAGGAGCCATCCTCCTCGGGCTCGTCGCCCTCGTCATGTGCTGGCTCCCGCCAGTCAACCGGTACCGCAGGGAGAGCCGCGCCTCCGTCTGATCACGGGGGTCGGACGGCCCGCGCTCTTCCTCTCCACCGAACGTGCCCCCTGCGGTCCCCCTGGCAGGGGGCACGTTCACGTTCCGGACACTCCGGCAGGACCGTGCACCGTACAGCTAGCCTGACCGTCCCAGCGGCCAGCCGCGTCAGGACGCCGGTGGCCGCGTCGCACGAGGACGCGCCGGGAGGCACCGCATGCAAGACCCTTCGCCCCGCTACGTGACCGCCCTGGAGGGCGTCGGCGTCCGCCGCATCACGACGGACCAGGTCATCCTCGACGAGGTCGACTGGTCCGTGCGCGCGGGTGAGCACTGGGCACTCCTGGGGGCGAACGGCGCGGGCAAGACGACCCTCCTGCGCCTCATCGGGGCGACCATGCACCCCACGACCGGCACCGTGGAGGTGCTCGGCAAGCGTCTCGGCCGGGTCGACGTGCGCGAGCTGCGCGCCGTCCTGGGCCATGTGTCCACCTCCCAGCGGGTCCCGCAGGACGCCACCGCGCACACGGTCGTCCTGACGGGCGCGACGGGCACGGTGCAGCCTCTTTGGAAGAAGTACGACGCCGCGACGCGGGAGCTGGCCCACGAGCTGCTGGCAGAACTCGACTGCAAGGAGTTCGCCGACCGCCCCTTCGGCGTGTGCTCCGGAGGCCAGCGGGCGAGGGTGCTCATCGCCCGCGCGCTGATGCCCTCCCCGTCGCTCCTGCTGCTCGACGAGCCGTTCAACGCGCTGGACCTGCCCTCCCGCGAGGACCTGATCGACGCGCTCGACCGGCTGGCCGTCGCCCGGCCCGAGCTGGCGACCGTCACGGTCACCCACCATCTGGAGGAGCTGCCGCCGAGCATCACCCACGCCCTGCTGCTCAGGGAGGGCAGGGTGCAGGCGAGCGGCCCTGTGCGCGAGGTGCTGACCGGGGAGCGCATGACGCACTGCTTCGGGCGTCCCATCGAGGTGACGTCCCAGGACGGCCGCTGGCTCGCCCGCTCCGGCCGCCGCGCCTGAACGGGCTCGTCCGGGCCGGGCCTAGGCGGGGTAGGCCGCGGGTCCTAGGCCGCGAAGACCCGGGGCGGCTCGTGCCGTGGACCGTTCCGGGCCCCTGTCGTCCCCGCCTAGCGTGCCGTCCATGGACACGACAGGGACGCTCGACGAAGCGCTGGAACGACTGCACCGCACCGGCCCCGAGCTGGAGGGCTGGCTCACCAACCACGCCCCCATGGCCGTCGAGGCGCTGGTGCGGCACGGACAGGCCAGAACCGTGCACCGCTGGCTCGACCGTTACCAGGACAAGCTGGAGGACATGCCCGCGGCCACCGGGCCCGTCACCGAGGACAACTGGCGCGAACACCTGGGCGACCCCCGCAAGCTGACGGACTGGGCGCTCTTCTTCACCCGGCAGGTCGAGGAGCGTCCCTGGCGCGACGTGCTCGCCGAATGGTGGCCCCGTCTGCTGCCGGGCATCTCCGGCGCGGCCACCCACCCGGTCATCCGTACGGGACACGCCGTACGGACCCTCCTGAGCGAGGAAGAGGCGCGGGGCGGCGCCTCGACGGAGCCCCGCCGGGCCGAGCTGGGGCACGCGCTCGGCTACTGGGCCGCGCGGCACCTCACGCTCTCCGGCATCCGGGAACTCCCCGTCCCGCGGTCGGCGGCGGCCGGTCTGGACGCGGTGCCGCTCGTCGCGGACCAGAGCGGGGGCATCGTGGCACGCCTCGAACGGATCACCGGCCTGCCCGCGCGGCCCGGCGCGCAGGACCTCGACGCCGCGGCGGCGGAGGCCGAGGTGGCCGAGGTCGTGCGCGCGGCGACGCTCCGGTACGCGACGCACGCGCACGGCTCGCCGGTCATGCTCGTCCACGCCGCCACGGCGCCGAACGGCGTGCTGCGCACACTGCCCGCTCTGCCGCCCGAACTGTGGGGCCCGAGCCTGGACGCCGCCTGGACCGTCAGCGCCGCCGTGACGGCCGTCTACGGCCCCCGTGAGGCCGCTCCGGCGCCCGACCCGGGACAGGCGGCGCCGGAGGAGATCTTCGAGCGCGCGGTCGCCCACGGCGACGAGCACGTCATCAAGCTCGCGGACACCGCGCTGGACGTCGCGGAGTGGAGCGGCCGGAACGGCGACGACGAGGGCCGCAGCAGGGCTCTGTCGGCGGCTCTGCGCTCGGTGGAGCTGACGGAGCCGCTGTTCTGACGGGGCGCCAGGGGCACCAGGCGGTGCCAGGGGCGCCGAGGGCGCAGGGCCGCCCGGTTCCCCGCGCCGAGCCCTCAGAGCGCGGCGGCGAAGGCGTCGTAGGCGCGCTTGTCGAAGAGGACGAACCGCAGTTCGGCGAAGCCCTCGCCCTCCTCGCGCAGCGTGCCGACCGCGATCCGGGCGGCGTCCTCCACGGGCCAGCGGAAGACGCCCGTGGAGATGGCCGGGAACGCGACCGTACGGGCGCCGAGCTCCCGGGCGACGCGCAGGGACTCGCGGTGGCAGGAGGCGAGGAGCGCCGAGCGGTCCTCGTCGGGCTGCCAGACGGGGCCGACCGTGTGGACGACCCAGCGCGCGGGCAGCTTCCCCGCGGTCGTCGGGACGGCGTGCCCCACCGGCAGGCCGCCGCCGTAGCGCGAGGCACGCAGGCTGCGGCACTCGGCCAGGATGTCCGAACCGCCCTTGCGGTGGATCGCGCCGTCGACTCCGCCGCCGCCCAGCAGGGAGGAATTGGCCGCGTTCACCACGGCGTCGACGTCCTGCTCGGTGATGTCGCCCTGGACCAGGGTGATGTTCGGATTCGGCATACGGTCATCCTGTCAGCGGCGCGTGTCGGTGCGCATGCTCATTGGCTCGTGCGCGCACCCTGGTCGCCACCGTCACGTTCGGGTTAGCTTGCCCAGCCCTCCCTCTTCCGGAAGGACGGTCCGTCATGGCCAGCGCTCCCTCCCGCCGTTCCCTCATGGCAGGCGGCACAGCCGCCGCTCTCGCCGCCCCGCTGCTCACCGCCGGCGCCGCGAGCGCGGCTCCGCCGGGAGGGCACGGTTCGGCGCACACCGTCGTCCCCGGCGCCGATGTCGCCGCCTCACGGGGGTGGCGCATGCTGCGGGGCCGCAAGGTCGGCGTCGTCAGCAACCCGACCGGCATCCTGCGCGACGCGAGCCATGTGGTCGACTCGATGGCCGCGCGGGACGAGCTGAACATCGTCGGGGTCTTCGGCCCCGAGCACGGATTCCGGGGCAGCGCCCAGGCGGGCGAGTCGGAGCCGGAGTTCGAGGACCCGCGCACGGGCCTGACCGTGTACGACGCGTACGGCGCCGACGCGAAGAAGATGGCCGCCCTGTTCCGCAAGGCCGGGGCGGACACCATCGTCTTCGACATCCAGGACGTGGGCGTGCGGTTCTACACGTACATCTGGACGATGTTCCACGCGATGGTCGCCGCGCGGGACACGGGCGCCCGGTTCCTCGTGCTGGACAGACCCAACCCCATCGGCCGCAGAGCGGACGGTCCGCTGCTGACGCCGGAGTTCTCCTCGGGCGTCGGGCTCAAGCCGATCATCCAGCAGCACGGCATGACCGTCGGCGAGATGGCACGCTATTTCAACGGTGAACTCCTCCCGCAGGAGGGCGACGGCGGGAAGGCCGAGCTGGAGGTCGTCCCGGTGCGCGGCTGGGACCCGTCCTCGACGGCCCAGAGCACCGGGCTGCCGTGGGTGCCGCCCTCGCCCAACATGCCGACGCCGGACACGGCGACCGCGTACGCGGGCACGGGCTACTTCGAAGGCACCAACCTGTCCGAGGGACGTGGCACCACCCAGCCGTTCCAGTTCATCGGGGCGCCCTATCTGGACTACCGCTACAGCGACCGGCTCAACGCGCAGAGGCTTCCGGGCGTGCGCTTCCGGGAGGGCTACTTCGTCCCGACGTTCAGCAAGTACACGGGCAAGACCTGTGCGGGCGTGCAGCTCCTGGTGACCGATCCCGCGCGGTACGAGGCGGTTCCCACGGCCGTCGCCATGCTGGTGGAGGCCCGTAAGTACGACGGCTTCGCCTGGCGCAAGGACCAGGATCCGCGGCCGTACTGGATCGACAAGCTCTCGGGCTCGCCCCGGCTGCGGGAGATGATCGACGACGGCAAGGACACGGCCGCCGTCACCGCCGCGTGGCGCTCCGAGGTGCGCGCCTTCACCCGGAAGCGGCGCCCGTACCTGCTGTACGGCTGAGGTACCGGCGAGATCCGGCTGAGGCGGCCCGGCCGGGCTAGGCTCCGGCTATGGCCGCACGATTCAAGGACCTCGTCATGGACGCCGTCGACCACCAGTCGCTGGCCGACTGGTGGTGCGCCGCGCTGGGCTACGAGCGGCGCCAGCCCCCGGCCGGCTACGCCGAACGCCCTCAGGAGTGGCCCGTGCCCATCTTCGACCCCGCCGGAGCGGGGCCGCTCATCTGGTTCAACCCGGTGACCGAGCCGAAGACGGTCAAGAACCGCATGCACCTGGACGTCTTCGGGAACACCGCCGAACTGGTCGCCCTGGGGGCGACGTTGGTGCGCCGCCGGGACGAGAAGATCGCCTGGGACATCATGTCCGACCCGGAGGGGAACGAGTTCTGCGTCTTCGACCCGAAGCCGCGCGGCGTCCACCGCTAGCCATTCCGGCGCGTCCGTCCCCTCCGGTTCACAGGCTGGCCCTCCGGTTCACAGACGGGTCCAGGTGCGCCTGTCGCGCGCGACGGCGTAGACCGCCTCGATCTCCGGCGGCTTCCATACGGCCACACCCTCCCCCAGCCGGGTCACCTCCCCCTCCCGCATCACCCGGACGCTGCCCGCCTCGGGTGTGACAGTGATCCGCGAGACGGCCGCGAAGACCAGTACCGGCTGGGCCTCGACCATGACGTCGCAGCCGCGGCTGAGAGCCAGGGACGCCGCCTGCGCCTCGCGCCGTGCCAGCCGTACGTACGGCTCGTGGCGCCGCCGCCCGACACGGACCGAATCGTGCCCCACTCGGACGTGTGCGCGCCTGTGGTGCTCCGTGCGGAGAGTGAACACCCCGCCCGGGCCGATCAGCAGGTGGGAGATGACAGAGTGCGAGGGGAGCGGGATCGCGTGCAGGACCCTCCATCCGCCCCCGGTCATCGACTCCAGCGCGTCCCCCACTTCTTGCTGTCCGGCGAGCTGTCCGCGCCATACGGCCGCCTGGTCGGTCCGCCCCGTCAGCCGTGCGGCCCACACGCGCGGGGCGCCCGGGGACCCGGCATGCGCCTCGTAAGAGGCGAGACGGGCGTGCAGGTGCTCGCCGGGCCGGTTCGGCGCCAGGTCGTCGTCCGGATGGAGCCACAACGGGCCGCCGCCGTGCGGCCATTCATGAGCACTGCCGTACTTGTCCATGACGCCACCCCCTGGAACCTCGTTCCTTCCTCCAGGATCCGTCAGAGCGGTGACGAGGTCGAGCCGATGGCGCGGACTGCGACAGCGGGGGCTTCTGTGGTCTGCGCGTCCCTCCGGACGAGTGCGGCGTACCGCCCGTCGGCGGCGAGCAGTTCGTCATGGGTGCCGCGTTCGACGACGCGTCCCTGGTCGAGGACGACGATCTGGTCCGCGTCGCGGACCGTGGACAGACGGTGCGCGATGGTCAGGGTGGTGCGCCCCTCCGAGAGTGCGTCGACCGCCTGCTGCACGGCCCGTTCGGTACGGGTGTCGAGCGCGCTGGTCGCCTCGTCGAGGATGAGCACGGGCGGGTCGCGCAGGATGGTCCGCGCGAGCGCCAGGCGCTGCTTCTCGCCGCCGGAGAAGCGGTAGCCGCGTTCACCGACGACCGTGTCGTAGCCGTCCGGCAGGGCGGCGATCTGGTCGTGTATCTGGGCGGCCCGTGCGGCCTCGCGCAGCTCCTCGTCGGTCGCTTCGGGCTTGGCGAAGCGCAGGTTGTCGGCGACGGTGGCGTGGAACAGGTAGGTCTCCTGGGAGACCACGCCGACCGCGCGCGAGAGGGACGCGAAGTCCAGGTCCCGCACGTCCACCCCGTCCAGGGTGACGCGTCCGTCGGTGACGTCGTACAGCCGTGGCACCAGATAGCTCAGGGTGCTCTTCCCGGATCCGGTCGCGCCGACGACGGCCAGGCTGGTGCCCGCCGGGACAGTCAGGTCGATGTCCCGCAGGGTGGCGCCCGGCTCGTTCCCGTCGTAGGAGAAGCCGACCTTCTCGAAGCGGACCTCCCCCTTGGCCTTCGGCAGGGTGACCGGGTGCTCGGGCTCCGTGATGTCGACCGGGAGGTCGAGGTACTCGAAGATCCGCTGGAAGAGCGCCAGGGACGTCTGCATCTCCACACCGGTGCTCAGCAGCGAGACGGTCGGCCGCAGCAGCCCCTGCTGCAGGGTGACGAACGCGACCAGGGTGCCGATGGAGAACGCGGGCCCGCCGAAATGGACGAGCATTCCCGCCGTCCAGTACAGGAGCGCCGGAATGGCGGCCATCACGATGCCGATGGTCGACATGCGCCAGCGTCCCGCCATGCTGGAGCGGATCTCCAGGTCGGCCAGGCGCTCGGACTCGTCGGCGAAGCTCCTGGTGAGCGAGTCGGCGCGGCCCATGGTGCGGCCGAGCAGGATGCCGCTGACGGACAGCGACTCGGTGACGATCGCCGACATGGAGGCCATCTGCTTCTGACGCTCCGTGGTGATCCTCTTGCGCTCGCGTCCGACACGGCGGCTCACCCACACGAAGAAGGGCAGCAGGAGCAGCGAGGCCACCGTGAGCCGCCAGTCGAGCGCGAGCATGGCGACGATGGTCGCGATCACGCTGGTGAGGTTGGAGACCAGGGAGGTCGCGGTGGAGGTGACGGTGGCCTGCATGCCGCCGATGTCGTTGGCGATCCGCGACTGGACCTCGCCGGTGCGCGTACGGGTGAAGAACGCGAGCGGCATCCGCTGGAGCTTCCCGTAGACGCTGGTGCGCAGGTCGTGCATGACGCGCTGGCCCACGGTGGTGCTGATGAGCGTCTGGAGGACGCCGAAGACGCTGGTCATGACCGCCGTCGCGATCATGCCGAGGGCGAGCAGGCTCAGCAGTCCGGTGCGCTGCCGCGGGATGGCGACGTCGAGGATCTCGCGCAGCAGGAACGGCGAGGCGACCGAGACGAGCGAGGACGCGGCGACCAGGAGGCCCACGGTGACCAGCCGGGCGCGGTACGGGCGGAACAGGCGGAGGATGCGACGGATCCGCACGGGCTGCTCGGGGGCCAGCGGGTCCTTGGGCGACGGCTTCCAGCCGGGTGATTCAGGGCGCAAGGGGCTCCTTGGGGGTTCGGGTGGGCTCACTCTGACAAGAGCATAGTTCATTGTTACCTATACTCACAATGAACTATGTCCTGATACGCTGCCGCCATGACGCACCGCCCCTCCGGCGAGTCGGCCGGAGACCTCGCCGACCAGCTCCTGCGGCTCACCAAGCGGCTGAACCACGCGCACCGGCAGAGCTTCGCGCCCGTCGGCGTGACGCCCGCACAGGCCCGCCTGCTGCGCGTCACGGGGCACAGCCCGGAGCCCCCGCGCATGGCCGACCTCGCCGAGCGGCTCGGCGTCGTGCCCCGGCAGGTGACCAGCCTGGTCGACGCGCTGGAGGAGCGTTCCCTGGTCCGCCGCGTCCCCGACACGGCCAACCGCCGGGTGACCCGCATCGAGCTGACCGAGGGCGGCAGAGAGGCCCTCCAGGAGCTGCGGCAGGCCCGCCGATCCGCCGCCGAGGACCTCCTGGCCCCCCTCTCGCACGGCCAGCGCGAGGAGCTGAGCACGCTGCTGGCGCTCCTCGACACCGGCGGGCACGGCAAGCACTCCGGCTGCGGCCCCGCCGGGAAGTCCTCCGACCGCGGCCCTGCCGGGGAGCCCAGGACCTGACAGAGCGCCCTCTCACGTGCGGAACTAGCATGTAGCGCACATCAACTCCCGCCTCCCGTGCGCCCAGGAGATGCCATGCCCCTGCTCGAACCCCAGCCTGGCGCCCTGCGTCCCCACCCTTCGGCGGGTCACACGCCCTCCGGCGACCGCGTCCCGGACTCCCGCGCCCTCGGCACGCCGCAGCCCCTCCGCGGCGACCTGGAGCGGCTCCTGGGCCCCGGGAAGGTGCTCTGGAAGGTCTCGGACCTGGTGCGCTACGCGTCCGACGCCAGCCCCTACCGCTTCGTGCCGCAGGTCGTGGTGCTGGCCGAGGACCTGGACGACGTCTCGGCGGTGCTCTCCTACGCGCGCGGGAACGGCCGCGACGTCGTCTTCCGCGCGGCGGGCACCTCGCTCAACGGGCAGGCCCAGGGCGAGGACATCCTCGTGGACGTCCGCCAGCACTGGGTGGGCACGGAGGTGCTGGACGACGAGGGCAGGCGGATGCGGATCCTGCCCGGCACCACCGTCTTCCGGGCGAACGCCGCGCTGGCGCCGTACGGGCGGCTCCTCGGCCCCGATCCGGCGAGCGCGATCGCCTGCACCGTCGGCGGCGTGGTCGCGAACAACGCGTCCGGCATGACGGCGGGCACCACCCGCAACTCGTACCGTACGGTCGTCTCGCTCACGGCCGTACTGCCGAGCGGCACCGTGGTGGACACGGCCGAACCGGACGCCGACGAGAACCTGGTGCACGCCGAACCCGCGCTGTGCGAGGGGCTGATGGCGCTCAAGGGGGAGATCGAGTCCGACCCGGAGCTCGTCGCCCGCATCCGCGCCAAGTACGAGCTGAAGAACACCAACGGCTACCGGCTGGACGCCTTCCTCGACGGGGACTCCCCCGTGAGCATCCTGCGCGGCCTCATGGTGGGGTCGGAAGGGACGCTGGGTTTCCTCTCCGAGGTGGTCTTCGACACCCTTCCGCTGAACAGGTTCACCTCCACAGGACTGCTCTTCTTCCCCTCCCTCTCGGCGGCGGCCGCCGCGGTGCCCCGGTTCAACGAGGCGGGTGCCCTCTCCGTCGAGCTGATGGACGGCAACACGCTCCGTGCCTCCGTCAGCGTGCAGGGCGTCCCCCAGGACTGGGCGGAGCTGCCCAAGGAGACGACGGCCCTCCTGGTCGAATTCCGCTCCCCCGACGAGGAGGCACGCGAGGAGAGCGAACGGGCCGCCCGTGAGGTGGTGTCCGGGCTCGAACTGGTCGCGCCCGTTCCCTCCGTGACGAACGAGTTCACCAGGGACGCCGGGACCATCGCCTCGTACTGGAAGGCCCGTAAGGCGTTCGTCACGGCCGTGGGCGGCTCCCGCCCGTCCGGGACGACGCTGATCACGGAGGACTTCGCCGTACCGCCCTCGCGGCTCGCCGAGGCGTGCGAGGCCCTGCTCGAACTCCAGGAGCGGCACGGCTTCGACGCGGCCGTGGCGGGCCACGCCGCCCACGGGAACCTGCACTTCCTGCTGGCCTTCGACGCCGCCCTCCCGGAGGACGTCGACCGGTACGCGGCCTTCATGGACGACTTCTGCCGCCTGACGGTGGAGCGCTTCGACGGCTCGCTCAAGGCGGAGCACGCCACAGGGCGGAACATCGCGCCCTTCCTGGAGCTGGAGTGGGGCGAGAGAGCCACCGAGCTCATGTGGCGGATCAAGCGGTTGTTCGACCCGGAAGGGGTGCTCGCCCCGCGCGTGGTCCTGGACCGTGACCCCAAGGCGCACCTGCGCGGCCTGAAGTCCATCCCGAAGGTCGAAGCTGTCGCCGACCCGTGCATCGAGTGCGGCTTCTGCGAACCGACCTGCCCCAGCGAGGACCTGACCACGACGCCGCGCCAGCGCATCGTGCTGCGCCGCGAGATGATGCGCCAGGCACCCGCCTCGCCGGTCAACGACAACCTGCTGGACTCCTACGGCTACGACGCGGTCGACACCTGCGCCGGCGACTCCACCTGCAAGATCGCCTGCCCCGTCGGCATCGACACCGGCGCGATGATGAAGGACTTCCGCCACGCCCGCCACTCGGGGCGCGAGGAGCGCGCGGCGGCACGCGTGGCGAAGAACTTCGCCACGGTGGAACGTTCCGCGCGCCTCGCCGTCGCCGCGGCCGACCAGGTGCGCAAGAGGCTGCGCGGCCGGAACGGCGACCTGGGCGACCGTCTGCTGGAGAAGGCCACCGCGGGCGTGCGCAAGGCCGTACGGCCCGACCTCGTACCGGAGTGGCTGCCGGAAATCCCGGGGGCCGCCGCCAAACGGCTCCCCGCGACGGACAGGGCGAGTGCGGCGGCCGTCTACTACCCCGCCTGCGTCAACCGCATCTTCGGCGACCCGGAGGGCCACGAGGGCCCCTCGCTCCCGGAGGCCATGGTCATCGTCTCGGCCCGCGCGGGACGTCCCGTATGGATCCCGGAGGACGTCACAGGCACCTGCTGCGCGACCATCTGGCACTCCAAGGGCTACGACTCGGGCAACGCCCTGATGGCCAACCGGATCGTGGAGGCCGCGTGGCGCTGGACGGACGGAGGGGAACTGCCCCTCGTCGTGGACGCCTCGTCCTGCACACTGGGGATCGCCCACGAAGTGGTGCCCTATCTGACACCGGCCAACGCCAAGCTGCACGACCGTCTGACAGTGGTCGACTCACTGGTCTGGGCGGCCGACGAACTGCTGCCGCACCTGACGGTGGAGCACCGCATCGAGTCGGCGGTCCTTCATCCCACCTGTTCCATGCAGCACCTGGGCGACGAGGACCATCTGAAGCGGGTCGCGGAAGCGTGCGCCGAGGAGGTCGTCGTCCCGCTCGACGCGGGCTGCTGCGCCTTCGCGGGCGACCGGGGAATGCTGCACAAGGAGCTCACCCTGTCGGCGACGGCAAGAGAGGCCGCCGAGGTGAACGCGCGCCCGTACGACGCGTACCTGTCCGCCAACCGCACCTGCGAGATCGGCATGGACTTCGCGACGGGCGGCCCCGGATACCGCTCGGTCGTGCTGGAGCTGGAGCGGGCCACCCGCCCCCGATAGACGCACACGCGCGCACGGGGGCGGGTGGGCCGCACGGGGGCGGGTGGGCCGCACGGGGGCGGGTGGCCCTGAGAAGAGCTCCAGGCGGCCTGGGGAGGCCGCGGGCGGCCCGGCGGTCCCGGAGCTCCGCCGTCAGGCCTTCGCGTCCACGTGGAGCGCGACAGCGCCCTTCCCGGGCACCTTCAGCTCGGCCGTGCCGTCCCCGGACACCTCGACCTTCTCCGCGCAGTCGCCCGACTCGCCGGACGCGACGTTGCAGTAGGAGCCCGCGGGGAGCGAGGTCTTGAAGGACTTCGCGAGTTCGCCGTCACCGTTGTTGACGGCGACGAAGCCCTTGTCGCCCCGGCTGAACGCGACCGCCGAGCCCTCCGACCACCAGTCGGTCAGCTCCGCGTCGCCGACCGCGTTGCGGAAGCCGACCATGCCGGTGATCTGCGGCTTGGCGTGGGTGTTGGTCCAGCCCGAGTCACCGCTCGGCGGACCGGCGTCGTTGGAGCTGAACTCGTATCCCGAGTACACGTTGGGCGAGCCGTACGGATGGGCCAGCAGGAAGACGTTGGCCAGGGTGTAGGTGGCACCGTCCTTGTAGGTGAGCGTCGACCCGTTCCGTTCGGTGTCCCAGTTGTCGACGAACGTACGGGCGGAGCCGCCGCCCAGCTTGCCGTCGCCGACGTTCTGGAGCGAGCCCAGGTCTCCGCCCTGGAACGCGCTCTTGACGTGGTGTCCGTAGCGGAACTCGTCGACGTCGCCGACGCCCGTGTACTCGTCGGGCTGGACGGCCTCGCCCGCGCCGTAGATCACCTCGCTGACCCAGTACCCGGGGTCCTGGGTCATCTTGGCCTTGATGCCCTCGATGTCCTTGGCCGCCATGTGCTTGGCCGCGTCGATACGGAAGCCCGCGACGCCCATGGAGCGCAGGTCGTCGAGGTACTTGGCGATGGTCGTCTGCACCGCCTCGCTGCCCGTGTCGAGGTCGGAGAGACCGACGAGCTCGCAGGTCTGGACGTTCTCACGGTTGCCGTAGTCCGTGATGTCCTTCCGGCAGCCGTGGAAGTCGCCGTCCTGGAAGGTGTCCGGGTAGTTGTACTTGGAGTACGCGGTGCCGCCGGTTCCGGTGCCCGAGCCGGAACTCATGTGGTTGATGACCGCGTCGGCGATGACCTTGACCCCGGCCTCGTCGCAGGTCTTGACCATGCTCTCGAAGTCGGCCCGGCTGCCCAGCCGTCCTGCGATCTTGTAGCTGACGGGCTGGTACGAGGTCCACCACTGGTCGCCCTGGATGTGCTCGGTGGCCGGGGAGACCTCGACGTAGCCGTAACCTGCGGGGCCGAGCGTACTGGTGCACTCCTTGGCCACCGAGGTGAACGGCCTCTCGAAGAGCGTGGCGGTGACGGACTTCTCGCCGGGCGGCGCGGCCTGGGACTGCCAGGGAGCGACGGCCGTCAGGGCTCCGGCCGCCAGCACTCCTGCCGTGCTCGCCGCGAGCAGGCGTTTTCTCATGGTGTGCGGCTCCTTCGTCGTACGGGCACAGGGGCATGCCCGGGGGAAGGCAGCCACGCGCCTGGGCCGCCGTGGGGGGATACGGCAGCGAGCCTGCCCCGACAACGTGGACACGTCAAGAGATGAAGCAAGGGTTTCCAGCTTCTTGCTGCAAGATTTTGCGGCCACAAGAGTCCAAGTCTCCTCGCGAAGAGTCCAAGTCCGCCCTCTTGCGCACCACTGGCCTCAACCACGAGGGTCCTGCACGGAGTTGACGTTTCTGGCGCTCAGACGAACGACTTCAGACATAAGACATGCAGAAATCTCACACCGAGCCGCGGGAGGCCCCATGAACGACCCAGGATTCAGCCGCCGTTCCGTCCTTCGAACTGCGGGCGCGGCAGGCGCGGGACTAGGCATCGGGGCGCTCGGCACCGGCACGGGCGCGGCGGCCGGACAGGACACGGCAGCGGCCGCGGCGGCGGACGGCAGCGCGCCCGCCGCTCCCCCGCGCCAGGGCGAGACGATGATCGGCGTGCCCTTCGAGGGACGGAGCACCGTCCGGGTCGGCATCATCGGCCTGGGCCAGCGCGGCGGCAGCATGATCGACCTCTTCCTCGCCCTCAAGGGCGTGCGCGTGGTCGCGCTCTGCGACCCGGTGCGCGAAAAGGCGGAGAAGGCCGCGAAGAAGGTCACCGAGGCGGGCCAGCCCGCTCCCACCCTCTACACCAAGGGCGACCACGACTTCGAGAAGCTGTGCACCCGCGGCGACCTCGACTTCGTCTACGTCGCGACCCCCTGGGACTGGCACTACGCGATGGCCAAGGCCGCGCTCAAGGGCGGCAAGCACGTCGGCGTCGAGTGTCCGCTCGCACTGGAGCTCAAGCAGCTCTGGGAGCTGGTGGACCTCTCCGAACGGCACCGGAAGCACTGCATGCAGCTGGAGAACTGCGCGTACGGGCAGAACGAGATGCGCGTCCTGCGCATGGCCCACGAGGGCCTCTTCGGCGACCTGCTGCACAGCGCCGGCGCGTACATCCACGACCTGCGCGAGCTGATGTTCGACCCCGAGTACTACGAGGGTCCGTGGCGCCGCAAGTGGCACACCCGCCTCAAGGGCGACCTCTACCCCAACCACGGCTTCGGGCCCGCCTCGAACTACATGGACGTCAACCGCGGCGACCGTGCCGTACGGATCACCACGTTCGGCTCCCCCGCGCTCGGCCTCGCCGCCTACCGCAAGGAGCACATGCCGCCGGGTGACGAGAGCTGGAAGGAGACGTACATAAGTAGCGACATGTCGATAAGTCTCGTCCAGACCGCCAAGGGCCGCGTGATCCGCCTGGAGCACAACGTCTCCAACCCGCACCCCTACGACCGGCTCAACATCCTGGCGGGCACCAAGGGCGTCTTCGAGGACTACCCGCCCCGCATCTACCTGGAGCCGGAGATGTCCGGCCACGAGTGGGGCGACTTCGACAAGTACAAGGACTTCGACCACTGGCTCTGGAAGGAGCACGCCAACCCGCCGGGCGGACACGGCGGCATGGACTACATCATGCTGTTCCGGCTGATGCAGTGCATGCAACTGGGCCTGGTCCCCGACTTCGACGTCTACGACGCGGCGACCTGGACCGCGCCCGTACCGCTGAGCCACGCCTCGATCAAGGCGAACGGCATGCCGCAGGAGATCCCCGACTTCACGCGCGGGCTGTGGAAGAAGGAGCGCGGCGGCATCGACTCGGAGAAGCCGAAGGGCTGACCCGCGCGGGCGCGAGGCGGCGCGCGAGTCAGCTTCAGCTCTCCAGCGCCGCCTTGTCGCCCATCGCCACCACGGGGTGCTTCTTCGGATCGAGGGTGCGCAGCAGCTTCTCCATCCCGGCCTTGGAGACGCTGACGCACCCCGAGGTGCCGCTGCCGTGATCCCGGTGCAGCCAGATGCTTCCGCCCTTGGCCTTGCCCTGGGGACGGGTCGGGTCGAGCGGTGAGGTGCCCTTGACGCGGTTGTAGTCAACCGCGATCACGTAGTCGAAGTCATGACGCGTCTTTTTCGGCCAATACGTGGGCGGGGTGAAGGCCGAGCTGTGGGAGTACGGCAGCTTGGCCCCCGGGTCGGCCAGCACCCCTCCCGCGTCGGTCAGCGTGAACACGCCCACGGGGCTGCGCTTGTCGCCCTCCCTGTGGCTCTTCGTCCACCCCTTCTTGCCGTTGTGCGCGCGCCAGCTCGCGGTCTGGGACCACTTCTCGCCGTGCTTCTCGTAGAGCCGCACGGTCGCGTCCGGCGAGTTCACCCCCTCGCCCCGTACGGTCACCGCCTGGGTGCTGTTCCCGGGGATCCTCGCCTGGAGGCGGTCGCCGACGCCGGGCACGCGTGTCGGGTCCTGGGAGGGGGACGCCTGCTTCTCCGACGGCTTGGCGCGCGCCTCGGCCCGCTGCCCCGCCGAGTCACCGTCGCCGCCGCCACAGCCCGCCAGCAGGAGGGCGAGGGCCGTCGCGCCCGCTGCCATGGCCGCCGCCCCTGCCCTGCCCCGCGTCCGCTCAGTCCCAGGTATGCGCATGCCCTCCATGGTCGCATTGACCTGATGTCCCACGCCGTATGGGAAAACCCGTTGATTTTCGGCCCTTCTGGCAGCAGCCTTTCTCCGGGCCACTCCGCCCGAACACCGAACTGACCTGGGACGTCATGCAGATTCGCGATCTTCCGTATCCCGATCCGGGTGTCCCTGACACACGCTCGGGCTTCCGGCTGCTCCTGTGGCTCGGCCGGAGCCAGCTCGGAGGCCAGGGCAAGGCCCTCGGCTGGGGGCTGATGCACCTGGTGTCCGCCGCGTCGCTCCCCGTCGCCACCGGCCTCGCCGTGGACGCGGTGGTGGCGGAGTCGGGCGGGAAGCTGGCGACGGCGGGCGGAGTCATGGCACTGCTCGCGATCACGGTGACCCTCGGTGACACGATGCTCCACAGGGTCGCCGTCACCAACTGGATCACCGCGTCCGCCCGCGTCCAGCAGCTCCTCGCCCGCCGCGCCTCCGAGCTCGGCGCCACGCTGACCCGCCGCGTCGCCGCCGGTGAGGTCGTCGCCGTCTCCACGGGGGACATCGAGAAGATCGGCTGGTGCGTCGAGTCGGCCTCCCGCTTCAGCGCGGCGCTGCTCACCACGCTGGCCGTCTGCGGCGGCCTGATGATCTACCAGCCCGCCCTGGGCCTGCTCGTCGGGCTCGGCATGGTGGTCCTGGCGCTGGCCGTGCTGCCGCTGCTGCCGAAGGCCACGGGGCGCGCGGACTTCCAGCGCGAGAAGGCGGGCCGCGCCACCGAACTGGCCGCCGACACCGTCGCGGGGCTCCGTGTGCTGCGCGGGATCGGCGGCGAGGAACTGTTCCTCGGCCGGTACCGCCGCGTCTCCCAGGAGGTGCGGCACGCCGCCGTACGGACGGCCCGGATGTGGGCCCTCATCGAGGCCGTGCAGGTCGCGCTGCCGGGTCTGCTGCTCCTCTGTGTGGTGTGGTTCGGCGCGAACATGGCCCTCGACGGCCGCATCGCGGTCGGCGAGCTGGTCACGGTCTACGGCGCGGTCATGTTCCTCCTCTTCCCGCTCCGCCTCTTCCAGGAGTTCGCCATGGCGTACTCCTTCTCCCGCCCCTCCGCCGCCCGCGCGGCCCGCGTGCTCGCCCTCCGCCGCGAGCCCGCTGCCGATGAGGCCGCTGCCGATGAGGCAGAGGAGACGCAGGAGCCCCGGGAAGCGCAGGAGACACAGAGGGCACAGGAGGCCCAGGACGTCAGCGCAGCTGGGGCGGGTGCGGAGTCCGCAGAGGCTGCTGCGGCGGCCAAGGCGGCTGGGGAGACCACGGCGGCCCGCGAGGCCGACGGGAACCTGAAGAACGGCGGGAGCGAGCGCGAGGGCGGCCTGTACGACCCCTCGAGCGGCCTCCGTGCCCGCAACGGCGAGCTGACCGCCGTGGTGTGCGGCGACCCCGACGCGGCCGGACGCCTCGCCGAGCGTCTGGGCGGCCATCCGGCCGTACCCAGCGGCTCCGGCTCCGTGCTGCTCAACGGCATGGCTCTCGACGACCTCACCCTCGACGCCGCCCGCACCGCCGTCCTGGTCCAGGACAAGGACCCGGTCCTGCTGTCGGGCACCCTCGCCGAGCTGCTGGACGTGCCCTCGTCCGGGAAGGTCACCGTCGAGCGCGCGCTGGAGGCCGCGCAGTGCGCCGACGTGCTCACCGCGCTCACCCAGGGCAGCCCCGACGCGAAGGGCGAGCCGCTGCGTGCCCGTGTCACGGAACGGGGCCGCTCCCTCTCCGGCGGCCAGCGCCAGCGCCTCGCCCTGGCCCGCTCGCTGATCACCGACCCGGAGGTGCTGGTGCTGGACGAGCCGACCTCTGCCGTCGACTCGCACACCGAGGCCCGTATCGCCCGGGGCCTCAAGCAGCTCCGGGAGGCACGCACCACGGTCGTCCTCACCTCCAGTCCGCTGCTCCTGGACCGCGCCGACCGGGTCGTCTTCGTGCACGACGGCAGCGCGGCGGCTTCGGGCACCCACCGCGATCTGGTGCGTCGCGATCCGGCGTACCGCGCCGTCGTCACCCGTGAGCCCGAACCGGCGGTCCCGCCGCTGCGCGCCGCCCTCGCCGGGCAGCCGGAAGGAGCTGAGTCCGCGTGAAACAGAGACTTGGCGTCGCCCCTCCCGCGTACGACCCCTCCGCCCCGGAGAACGTCACGACCCTGCCGGTCGGCTCCCCCGCGACCGTGCGCGGCTATGTGCGCGAGCTGCTGCGGCGGCACCGGAAGGCGTTCGCGGCTCTGATGGCCGTCAACGCCGTCGCGGTCATCGCCTCTATGGTCGGGCCCCAGATCCTCGGCACCCTCGTCAACGACCTCTCGGAAGGCGAACGCAACCTCCATCTGGGCCGCGCCGTCGCCCTGTTCGCCGTGGCCCTCGCGATCCAGTCCGTCTTCGTCTGGCAGGTACGGCTGCGCGGCTCGATGCTCGGCGAACGCATGCTCGCCGACCTCCGGGAGGACTTCCTCGTCCGCGCCGTCGGCCTGCCGCCGAGCGTGCTGGAGCGGGCCGGGACGGGCGACCTGCTGTCCCGGATCACCACCGACATCGACCGCCTGGCCGAGGCCATGCGCCAGGCGGTGCCGCAGCTCTCGATCGGCATCGTCTGGGCAGGCCTGCTGCTGAGCGCGATGACGATCACCGCACCCCCGCTGGCGCTCTCCGTCCTGATCGCGTTGCCCGTCCTGCTGATCGGCTGCCGCTGGTACTTCCGCCGGGCTCCCCGGGCCTACCGCGCCGAGGCCGCCGGATACGCGGCCGTCGCCGCCGCCCTCGCCGAGACCGTGGACGCGGGCGGGACCGTGGAGGCCCACCGGCTCGGCGACCGGCGCGTGGCGCTCTCCGAGCGCAGGATCTCCGAGTGGACCGCCTGGGAGCGCTACACCCTCTGGCTGCGCACGATCATCTTCCCCACGATCAACATCACCAACCTGCTGGTCCTCGGCTCCGTCGTGCTGCTCGGTGGCGTCTTCGTCCTCCAGGGCTGGATCGGCGTCGGCGAACTGACCACGGGCGCCCTGCTGGCCCAGATGCTGATCGAACCCATCGGCATGATCCTGCGCTGGTACGACGAGCTCCAGGTCGCGCAGGTCTCCCTGGCCCGTCTGGTGGGCGTCCGCGAGATCGAGCCCGACGCCGGTGACGGCGAGCTGTCCCCCGAGGGCCGTGACGTACGCGCCGCGCGGGTGCGCTTCGGCTACCACCCGGACGTCGACGTGCTGCACGGGGTCACGCTCCAGGTCCCGCCCGGTACGCGCGTGGCGCTGGTCGGTCCGTCGGGCGCGGGCAAATCCACGCTCGGCCGGCTCCTCGCCGGGATCTACGGCCCGCGCAGGGGCGAGGTCACCCTGGGCGGCACCGCGCTGGCCGACATGCCCGCCGAAGAGGTCCGCCGCCATGTCGCGCTGGTCAACCAGGAGCACCACGTCTTCGTCGGCTCCCTCCGCGACAACCTCCTCCTCGCCCGTACGGACGCCACGGACGCCGAGCTGTGGGCGGCCCTGGGCGCGGTCGACGCGGACACCTGGGCCCGTGACCTGTCCACCGGACTCGACAGCGAGATCGGCTCGGGCGGGCTCGTGGTCACCCCGGCACAGGCCCAGCAGATCGCGCTGGCCCGTCTCGTGCTCGCCGACCCGCACACGCTGGTCCTGGACGAGGCGACCTCGCTCCTCGACCCCCGCGCGGCACGGCACTTGGAACGCTCGCTCGCCCAGGTGCTGGAGGGACGCACCGTCGTAGCCATCGCGCACCGCCTCCATACCGCCCACGACGCCGACGTCATCGCCGTGGTCGAGGACGGACGGATCAGCGAACTCGGCAGCCACGACGCCCTGGTGGCAGCCGACGGCCCGTACGCGGCGCTCTGGCGCTCCTGGCACGGCTGACGCGGGGGCACCCACGAGTCGTGCAGGTGGCAGTACATCTGGTGACATGGCGCTCGGTGGGAGGACGCCGGGTGGCAGAGCGCTCGGTGGGAAGGCGTTCGGCGGGGAACGCCTGGCGGCAGACCGCCGCCGGGCCGCGCTCTCGCCGCATGAGGTGGTGCGGTCGCCCCCGACTCCGCGACCGCGGAGGTCGCGGTGAGCACGTCCGGCGCCGGGCGCTCCCGCGCCGAGCGGTACGTCCCGGGAGTCAGCCCCCTATGAAGCCGAGCGCCACCAGGCTCCCGGCGCCGCCGAGCAGCATGAAGGCGGGCATCAGCACGTTGTTCTCCACCCAGGCGCCCGCCCTGAAGCGCATGAAGCGGGGGGTGCCCAGCGGGTACCAGCGCTTGCCCGCGATGGGGATGGGCCACAGGACCGGGCAGCCGGAGACCGTGAGCGCGTCGCCGATGTTGTGCACCATCGCGCCGAGCACGATGGGCAGCCCCAGCCACATGTACTCCTGGCCGTCCCCGGTGAACAGCCAGTCCGAACCGTTCCCCGGCTTGTCCAGGACGCCCGCGAGGATCCACGCGCTGGCCGCGCCGAGCAGCCAGACCAGCACGTCGCTGGAGACCCGGGCCATCCGCCACAGCAGCCCCTCGACCGCGAGCACCATGTGGATGAAGAGGATCACGAGCACCGCCCACCGGTCCCAGATCACCGCCGCGGCCGAGAAACCGACACCGATGAAGATCGCCCAGATCCAGGTGTGGGTGAGCGTGCGGTGACCGCCCGCGCGGCGTCGCTCGCCGCGGGCCCTCGTGCCGTTGTAGACAGCCGTGGAGAGCTTGTCTATCACCCCGCACAGCGCGTGGGAGAGCGGGCCGAAGGCACGGGAGATCGTCGCGGACTTCTGGTCCAGATCGGGCGCCAGCGCCGCTCCGGCGCAGATGAGCGCGCCGACGACCACCACGGGCCAGGGCATCGGATGGTCCGCCGCCGCGGCCGCGGCCCCCACACCGAGCCATGCGGCGGCCCCCGACAGTGAGTGCGCCGGTCCCATCATGCGTATCCCCGCCCCGATCTCGTGATGCTCGCTGCGCTCGCCGTGCACGGCCTGGCCGTGCCCCGCCCCTGCCGACTGACGCCCCGTCGGCAACACAGCGTAGCGTCCGATGATCACCACGGACCCACCGGTTCCCGGATCCGTGGCAGCAGCAGGCAGTATGGGGGGCGTGACAGCCACCCTTATCGATCAGATGCCGAGCGACGCCGATCCGGATGCCCTCTTCGAGTCCTTCTCCAGTTGGGCCGAAGAGCGGGGCATCTCGCTCTATCCCGCCCAGGAAGAGGCGCTGATCGAGGTGGTCTCCGGGGCGAACGTGATCCTCTCCACCCCCACCGGATCCGGCAAGAGTCTGGTCGCCGCCGGCGCCCACTACACCGCGCTGGCGCAGGACAAGGTCACGTTCTACACCGCGCCGATCAAGGCGCTGGTCTCCGAGAAGTTCTTCGACCTGTGCAAGCTGTTCGGTACCGAGAACGTCGGCATGCTCACCGGCGACGCCTCCGTGAACGCCGACGCCCCCATCATCTGCTGCACCGCCGAGGTCCTCGCCTCGATCGCGCTGCGGGACGGCGCCGACGCCGACATCGGCCAGGTCGTGATGGACGAGTTCCACTTCTACGCCGAGCCGGACCGGGGCTGGGCCTGGCAGATTCCGCTGCTGGAGCTCCCGCAGGCCCAGTTCATCCTGATGTCGGCCACGCTCGGCGACGTCTCCCGGTTCGAGGAGGACCTGACACGCCGTACGGGCAAGCCCACGGCCGTCGTCCGCTCCGCGACCCGCCCCGTGCCGCTGTCCTACGAATACCGCACCACCACGCTCACGGAGACGCTGACCGAACTGCTGGACACCCACCAGGCACCGGTCTACATCGTCCACTTCACGCAGGCGCAGGCCGTCGAGCGCGCTCAGGCGCTGATGAGCATCAACATGTCGACCCGCGCCGAGAAGGACGAGATCGCCAAGGTCATCGGCAACTTCCGCTTCACCACGAAGTTCGGCAAGAACCTCTCCCGTTACGTCCGGCACGGCATCGGGGTGCACCACGCGGGCATGCTGCCCAAGTACCGGCGGCTGGTGGAACGGCTCGCCCAGGCCGGGCTGTTGAAGGTCATCTGCGGCACCGACACGCTCGGCGTCGGCGTCAACGTGCCCATCCGGACCGTCCTGTTCACCGCCCTCACCAAGTACGACGGCTCCCGTGTGCGGACGCTGCGCGCGCGGGAGTTCCACCAGATCGCGGGGCGCGCCGGGCGCGCGGGCTTCGACACCTCGGGCTTCGTCGTCGCCCAGGCCCCCGAGCACGTCGTCGAGAACGAGAAGGCGCTCGCCAAGGCGGGCGACGATCCCAAGAAGCGCCGCAAGGTCGTCCGCAAGAAGGCGCCGGAGGGCTTCGTCAACTGGAGCCAGCAGACCTTCGAGAAGCTGATCTCCTCCGAGC
Organism: Streptomyces sp. NPDC048172; assembly: GCF_043202595.1. Taxonomy (NCBI): domain Bacteria; kingdom Bacillati; phylum Actinomycetota; class Actinomycetes; order Kitasatosporales; family Streptomycetaceae; genus Streptomyces; species Streptomyces sp. NPDC048172. The sequence continues at coordinate 479,179 of NZ_JBIDAT010000003.1, read as the reverse complement.
CCGAGCCGCTCAACTCCCGCTTCCGCGTCACCCACGCGATGTTGCTGTCGGTCATCGCCCGGCCCGGCGACGCCTTCGCGCAGATGCGGCAGCTCCTGGAGGACAACCACGAGGACCGGCGCTCCCAGCTCCGGCACATCCGCCGCGCCATCGCGATCTACCGCTCCCTGCTGGACGGCGGCATCGTCGAGCGGCTGGACACACCGGACGCCGAGGGCCGCACGATCAGGCTGACCGTCGACCTCCAGCAGGACTTCGCCCTCAACCAGCCGCTGTCCACCTTCGCCCTCGCGGCCTTCGAACTGCTGGACCCCGAGTCCCCCTCGTACGCCCTGGACATGGTCTCGGTCGTCGAGTCGACGCTGGACGACCCTCGGCAGATCCTGGCCGCCCAGATGAACAAGGCCAAGGGCGAGGCGGTGGCCCAGATGAAGGCCGACGGCGTCGAGTACGAGGACCGGATGGAACGGCTGATGGACATCAGCTACCCGCAGCCCCTCGAGGAGCTGCTGTTCCACGCCTACGGTCTCTACCGCAAGTCCCACCCCTGGGTCGGCGATCACCCGCTCTCCCCGAAGTCCGTCATCCGCGACATGTACGAGCGGGCGATGACCTTCACCGAGTTCGTCTCGTTCTACGAGCTGGCCCGCACCGAGGGCATCGTGCTCCGCTACCTCGCGAGCGCCTTCAAGGCCCTGGAGCACACCGTCCCCGACGATCTGAAGTCGGAGGATTTCCAGGACATCATCGAGTGGCTCGGCGAGATGGTCCGCCAGGTCGACTCCAGCCTGCTCGACGAGTGGGAGCAGCTCGCCAACCCGGAGGACGAGACCGCCGAGGAGGCCCAGGAGCGCGCCGACCAGGTCAAGCCGGTCACCGCCAATCCCCGGGCGTTCCGCGTGCTCGTCCGCAACGCGATGTTCCGCCGGGTGGAGCTGGCCGCGCTGGACGATGTCGCGGAGCTGGGCGAGATGGACAGCGAGGCGGGCTGGGACGAGGACGCCTGGGCCGAGGCCATGGACGCGTACTGGGAAGAGTACGACGACCTGGGCACGGGTCCGGACGCCCGCGGGCCGAAGCTGCTGAGCATCGAGGAGGTCCCGGAGGACCGGCTCTGGCGCGTCCGCCAGACGTTCTCCGACCCGAACGGGGATCATGACTGGGGCATCTCGGCCGAGGTCGATCTCGTCGCCTCCGACGAGGAAGGCCGCGCCGTGGTCAAGGTGACCGGCGTGGGGCCGCTCTGAGGGCTCCCGTCTCCCCCGCGAAGACGGACACGAGAGAGGAACCGACGACATGACCGGCCCCAGTCCTGCCGAACGTCTCGTCGACCTGCTGGACCTGGAAGAGATCGATCTCAACATCTTCCGGGGCCGCAGCCCCCAGGAATCCCTCCAGCGGGTCTTCGGCGGGCAGGTCGCCGGGCAGGCGCTCGTCGCGGCCGGGCGCACGCTGGACGAGCACCGTCCGGTGCACTCCCTGCACGCGTACTTCCTGCGGCCGGGGATTCCCGGCGTGCCCATCGTGTACCAGGTCGAGCGGGTCAGGGACGGGCGGTCCTTCACCACCCGTCGCGTGGTCGCCGTCCAGCGGGGCCGGACCATCTTCAATCTCACCGCCTCCTTCCATCAGCCGGAGCCCGGATTCGAGCACCAGGTCCCAATGCCCGATGTGCCTGAGCCGGAGAGCCTGCCGAAGCTCGCGGACGAGATCCGCGAGCACCTCGGCACGCTGCCCGAGCCCTTGGAGCGGATGGCCCGCAGGCAAGCCTTCGACATCCGCTATGTGCAGCGCCTGCGCTGGACGCCCGAGGAATTGCGGGACGTGGAGCCCCGCAGCGCCGTGTGGATGCGTGCGATGGGGCCGCTGGGCGACGACCCCCTCGTGCACACCTGCGCGGTGACGTACGCGAGCGACATGACCCTGCTCGACGCCGTGCGCATCCCCGTCGAGCCCCTCTGGGGTCCGCGCGGCTTCGACACCGCTTCCCTGGACCACGCGATGTGGTTCCACAGGCCGTTCCGCGCCGACGAGTGGTTCCTCTACGAGCAGGAGTCCCCCATCGCCACAGGCGCCCGTGGACTCGCCCGCGGCCAGATCTACGACCGCGAGGGCAAGCTGATCGTCTCCGTGATGCAGGAAGGGCTCTTCAGAAAGCTGGGCGACTGACGAGCTTTCCCCGGCGGGGCCACGGGCGCCAGCGCCTCCTCTCCCTCGCCGCTTCCTCCCGGGCCCGGACGATGCTCTCCCGGGGGACCAGCTCCGGGCTCCGCCCCTCCCCCGTGTCCGGCGGGGAATCAGCGGCTCGCGCCGAGGCGACAGGAGCGTGCCCGGTCTCGTGCTCCGCCGGCTCGCGTGCCTCCTCCAACTCCGCGGAGAGCGTCAACCGGTGCCAGAGGATCTCCTCCTCGCTGTCCGCGAGACAGAGCTCGGCCACCACCTCCTGTGTGGCCGGTGTCCCACCGGGCACATCGGCCAGCCGGGGCCGGAGGGCGTGGAGCAGGGCACGCTCTTCCATGTCGGGAACGGCTTCCGCCAGCACGTCCTCATCGAGAACCGCCGCTCGGGCCGCCGCCCGCCCCCAGGCCCCGCCCGCCTGCCGGGCGAGCTGCCCCACCCGTCGGTGTCGCCAGAGCTGGGCCCGCCTGTCGACCCCCTCGGCGAGGACCGCCCTCGCCGGGGCGGGGAACCTGCCGGTGAGCAGATCGGGGCTGCGCTCCGCCAATCCGCGCACCTCTTCCGCGAGATACAGCCACACCACGGTGCGGTAGCGATTCACATAGAACCGCACCGGGTGGAAGGCGCCCAGCCTCGCCAGCCGGGCGAAGCGGGAGGGGCTGATGCCCAACAGCCGGGCCCCCTCCTCCGCCCCCACGACACGCAGCCGCTCCCTCAGCCGCTCGGGGAACCCTTCGGTCCCCTTGACCCGCTTCAACTCCTCGCGAGGCACCCTGCGAGGGCCTCCCCTGGCCCCCGGAACGGTGCGCACCACGTCCAACTGAATGGCCAGGTCGAGCTCCCTGGGCCTCAGCCCCAGCTCCCTCGCCGCCACGCGCACCGCCATGGGCGCGGTGCTCTCCTGTCCCGTCCCCGTGGCCCCTGACTCGGCGCCATGGTCTCCGCATGCGGAATTCACTGGCATGACACTCATCCCCCGCAGTCGCTCAATTACCGTGCGTGAAAAACGGTAACGCGCCCGCCAGCATCCCGCGCGGCCTGTGGAAAACTCCACAGAACCGCAGGTCACTGCCCGTTTCGCACCGCGACCCCGAGATGTTCTCCGACGCGGTTCACCAGCAGCGTCATCTCGTAGGCGACCTGACCGATATCGGCCTCGGCCCCCGCGAGCACGCACAGGCAACTGCCGTCGCCCGCCGCGGTCACGAAGAGCACCCCCTCGTCGAATTCGATCATCGTCTGCCGCACCCGCCCGGCCTTGAAGTGCTGTCCCGAGCCCTTCGCCAAGCTGTGCAGTCCGGAAGCGACGGCGGCAAGGTGCTCGGCGTCCTCCCTCGCGAGTTCCTGGCTGCTCCCCGTCACCAGTCCGTCGTTGGAGAGCACCAGCGCGTGCCGGACGGAGGAGATCCGCTTGGTCAGATCGTCCAGCAGCCAGTCGAGTCCCGTGTTCAGTGCCACTCCGCTGCCCCCTTTTTTCTCGGCATCTGCCGAGCCACCCTTACCCACGAGAGCACGGTCAGCAACCACTACGCACGCTTAGTCCCGATCCGGCCTCTCCTCCGCCACAGATGTCACATCCGTCTCTGCGAAGTGCCCCGTGACATGCTCCGTGAGCTGCCGACGGCCCGCGTGGTCGAGCAGTCGGATCAGCACCTCCTTGGCCGAGTCACGATCACGCGCGTCGCACAGCATCACGGGCGTTCGCGCGTCCAGGTCGAGGGCACGAGCGATGTCGTACGCGGCGTACGGGCTCTCGCCCGACAGACAGTTGACGGCGACGACGAACGGCACACGGTTGCGCTCGAAGTAGTTCACGGACGGGAAGCAGTCCTCCAGCCTTTCGGCGTCGGCGAGGACGACCGCGCCCAACGCGCCTCGCGTCAGCTCGTTCCATGCGGAGCGATGCGCGTCCGCCGCGGGCATGGCGAAAAGGCAGAGGGACAGACCCGGCCGGACGGGTATCCGGCCGAAGTCCACCGTGGCGGGCCCCTCCGGCCTCGTCGGCCCCGCCGCCGGGACCTCGGCAGCACCGGACCGTTTCTTCCCGGTGCGCAAGGGCCTGACCTCGCTGACCGAGCCGATCAGCGTGGTTTTCCCCGCACCCGCTCCTCCCGCGACAGGCACCTTCAGTGCCTGCGATCCGGGGTCGATCCGACCGGTCCCCCGCGCACCGGCCCCGAGTACCTCCCGCTCCGCCACAGGGCCTGCCGGCGCGAGTTCAGAGTGCGCGGAGCGCATCGACCACCTCGCTCAACGCCCGCGCTCCCGCCGGCCCGGTCGGCGGCGAGGGCGGGACCACGGTGACGCAGCCGCGCCGGAGAAGATCACCTATCAGCGCCTGTACGGCCGTGACGGACAGTCCGGCGACGACGGCGAGTTCCGCGACCGGAAGCGGCTCGCCACGGCACGCGTCCAGCAGCGTGGTGTGGCGGGGACCGATCCAGGGCCCCGGACCCGGCCCCGCCGCCGAGCCGTCGGTCCCGGTCGCCACGGAGACCTGCGCGGCCAGGTCAAGGGCGTCCCCGGAGGCGTCGGCGGCGCGCCGGGGGCCGTCGGCGCGAGAAGGTGCGTGAGTCAGTTGTCGCATGATTCCGGACGCTAATTCGGGTGGACATGCGCCTCGGGCATGTTCCGGAAGCATCCCTTAGTTGACACCGACGTGATCGGCATCGACCGGAATGAATCCGGAGAGGAACACATGACGCGCGATGATGGGCACATGGCTCACGACACGCCCTACGATCCAGCTGCCGTCCAGGAGTTCTTCGACTCCCGGGCGGCCACCTGGGAAACGCGCTTCCCCGACGACGGCCCCGCCTACGCCGCGGCGGTGTCCGAGATCGCCCTCCCTCAGGGCGGCGCGGTTCTGGACGCCGGATGCGGTACCGGCCGCGCGCTGCCCGCCCTGCGCACGGCAGTCGGCCCGTCCGGAACCGTCCTCGGCGCGGATCTCACGCCCGCCATGCTGGAGGAGGCGGTCCGGAAGGGGCGCGACGCCTGTGCGGGACTCGTCCTCGCCGATGTCGTCCGTCTGCCCCTCAGGGACGCATGCCTGGACGCGGTGTTCGGCGCCGGACTGATCTCCCACCTCCCCGGCCCGGACACTGGCCTGCGCGAACTCGCCCGTGTCGTACGCCCGGAGGGCACGCTCGCCCTCTTCCACCCCGTCGGAAGGGCCGCACTCGCCGCGCGCAAGGGGCAGCAGCTCACCGCGGACGACGTCCGCGCGGAGCCCAATCTCCGCCCCCTGCTCGCCTCGACGGGCTGGCGTCTGGTGTCGTACGCCGACGAGGACGACCGCTATCTCGCGTTGGCGGTGCGCACACGTTAGGAGGGACCCTTGGGGCGCTCCTGCCTCTCCTCCTGCGGCTCCTCCTGCGGCCCGGTCCGGGCCACGTGCGGCACCGGGCAGGCGGAAGGGCCGGAGCGTTGCCTGTCCGAGGACTGGCCGAGCGGACGGGATGTCCCGGGGAACGTTCCGAGGTCGGCGACGTCGTAGCCGACCGGGTAGCCGGGGTAGCTCCGGATCTCCCAGTTCTGGCGGCCGTAGTGCGGCTTGCGGCGCGGCGGCATCAGCCGTACGGCCCGTCCGCGCAGGCGTACGGCCCAGCGCACCAGGTTCCGCACGGCGGGGCGCGGCGGGTCGTAACGGAAGGCCCGCAGCAGGGAGTCGTCCAGCAGCGCCACCGTGGCACCGCGCACCAGGGGCGCGAGGGGACGCGGGTACCAGGAGGCGACCAGGTCGATCGTGGCGTCGGAGACCCGTCGTCCGCCTTCGTCCCAGCCGAAATGGGCGTCCTCGTAGTCGTCGAGGCATCGCTCGAAGTCGGCGAAGGTCTCCGGGATGTCCCGGATGCCCATGTGGCGGCCGAGCGTGCGGTAGTAGGCCGCCCCGGCGCGGAGTTCGTGGCCGGTCAGGGAACGCCATCCGAACCGGCCGATCCAGCGCTCCGGCATCACGACGAACGTGCACAGCACGTAGCGCATGTCGTCGTTGGAGATGTCGTAGGAACGGTGCATCTGGTTGATCCGGCGGATCGCGGCGAGCCCGGTCTCGTGCTCGAAGCCGTGCTCGACGACCGCGTCCAGGAGCAGCGAGGTGTCGTCGTACCGCTTCTGCGTGCGGTCTGTCAGCTCCGCCGTCTCCGCGAGCAGCCGTCCGATGCTGGGGACGGCGTAGGTGCGGTAGAGGGCGAACTCAAGGGCTCGTGTGAAGTCCCAGGGGAACTCGCAGTACGCCGTCATGCGGTAGATCTCCAGCCAGTCCCGCTCCGGATCGAGGCTCAGGATCTGCTTCAGCCGGTCGTATCGCCGCACGTCGGGCCCCCTCTGTCGGTGTTCCCGCATCTGTTGCCCGTCCCACTCCAGAAGCTATGGTGCACCCGAAAACGGGGTCCTGACAGGAGGCGTGGTGGGTACTGAGAAGGCTGCGGAGAAGCCGGACGAGGACGCGCTCTACGTGCTCACCGCCGTACTGCTGACTCCCGCTCAGTTCCCCGGAGTGCTCGGCGACGACTATCCCGAGGCGTGTGCGGCGCTGGGTCTGGAGCCGTTCGCCGAGGGGTACGGGCTCGTGCTCGGGCAGGACGGGCAGGGAGCGCGCTGGACCGTGGCGACGGAGGACGTGACGCTGGTCGCCTGCGCCGTCGCCGCCTGGGACTGCGGGATGGAGTACGACCTGTCACCAGACGACCGGACGGTCGCCGCTGTGCTGCCCGGCTGGCCGCTCGCCCTGGCGGTGTCGGCGCCAGGAGTTCCCGCACCGCACGACCCCGAGCCCGAGCCCGACGACGGCACCGACAGCGGTGCCCCGATGCTCTCCCCGCCCGACACGGGGAGCTGGGGCCCGGCGCAGCGGCGTCTCGGCGCGGACCAGATCGCGCTCCAGTGGGCCGAGTGGCGGGAGCAGGTCGAGGAGGAGGTCGAGTTCACCGAGCCCGGGGAGGGCCCGCCCAGCGGGGTGCGCCGGGTGCTCGAAGAAGTGCGGGCCTACGTGGAGAGTCCTCCTCCGCCTGGACGGATCCGCTCCGCCTTCGCCTCCGGGGACGCCCGTACGCTCCGTGCGGACGGCCCCGGCTGGAGCGTGGTGGCACGCACGGACGACATCGCGTTCGTGCTGACGGACGAGGCGCCGGGCGAGATCCTTCCGGTCGGGCGGGGCCCCGAGCTGCCGGGCCTGCTCAAGGCGCTCGACGACCTCGCGCCCCGCCCGGCGGCGTGAGCCGCCGCATGGGCCAGGGGCGACGCGGAACGGTGGTCGCCGCCCTCCCCCGCCGAGTCTCCGGCGCCACGCTCAGCGGCCGAGCTCCTTACGGCTGACCCGGCGGAGCCTCTTCCGCTGCGAGGGGTCCAGCGTCAGATAGGCGACGGTCGGCACACCGACGATCACCAGCACCGCGATCCAGAACGAGGTCAGCCACCACAGGAGCAGCCCCACGGCCACTCCGCCGACAGCGATCTTTCCCCGGTTGGTCATCTCGATCCCTCCTCCCGCACAGCGGCACCTGCCGCTCACCCCATTGAACGCTTTTTCGGGCCGAAGGGTTCCATCCTCGCTACCCGTCACGCTCATACCTGAGGTACTCTCGGCCGCCCTGTTGCGCTAGTCAAACTTGAGGAATACGTCAGTACTGTGGCAGAGACCGTGTCATCGCCCGACCCGACTTCCCAGCTCACGCACTGCGCGGCCGTGCTCCTCACGGCCGACCCTCCACGCCTTTCCCGACTCGCCTTCTGGCGACCGGACGGCAGTCCCCCCGTCGCTCCCGGCCCTTCGGGCCCGCCCCCGACCGGCACCGCGGAGGATCTGTCCGTCGCGCTCCCGGACGAGGACGGCACGGTCGGGATGTACACCGTGCCCGCGCTCCTACTGACCATGGACGAGGCTCTGCCCGTGCTGACCAGGGCGCGTGCGGCGCGTACCGGTACGGCGGCGGAATTCTGGGGAGCCGCGGCACTGCTGGCACTGCGGCTGACGGCGCAGGGAAAGCTGCTGCCGGGGCTCACCTCGGAGGACCACGACGCCTGGCGCCTCGGCCCGCTCGGCCCCGGCGACACGGAGGCGCTGGCGGAACTCGCCGCCGCCATGCCCCCGTACGCGCACGCCGTCCCCCTCTCCTCCCCGGCCGACGGTGAGCCCCTCCGTCTCCCCTCTCCTCAAGGGCAGCTACGGGCGTTCGTGGACGCCGTCGCGGACACGATGCCGCGTACTCCGGCCGCGCCCCTCGCCCTCGGCGGGAGCGCGTTCACGGACCCGGGAGCCGTGCGTGCTCTCCCCGAGCTCCGGCGATGGGCGCAGGGAGTCGCCGCGGGGCACGACGCGGGCGTACGGCTGTCGCTCCGGATCGAGGTCGACGGGCTCACCGGAGGCAGCGGAGAGACCGAGGGCGGCGGGGACACCGCGCCCCGGTTCCGCGGGGTGCTCCAGGTGCACAGCCTGACCGACGCGACCGTCGTCGCCGACGCGGCCGAGGTCTGGACGGGCTCGTCGTCCGTCAGCGACCGGTTCGGTCCCCGTGCACGTACGGACGCGCTGCTGACCCTGCGCCGGGCCGCGGGCATCTGGGAGGCGCTGAGCCCGCTCCTGTCCGCGGCGGTGCCGGACGCGCTGGAACTGGCCGATGAGGAGATCGCCGAGTTGCTGGGCTCCTCGGTCGCCTCCGCGCTGGCCGCCGCGGGAGTCGAGGTGCACTGGCCACGGGAGCTGGCCATGAACCTCACGGCCCGTGCGGTGATCACCCCCGGCGACTCCGAGGACGGGGAGCAAGGCCACCGCGGGTCGGGCGGGTTCGGTTCAGGGCCGCCCTCGTTCCTCTCGCCCGAGGCGCTGCTGAGCTTCAACTGGCGCTTCGCCGTCGGCGACCACGAGGTCAGCCGTGCCGAGCTGGAGCAGCTCGCCGAGGCCGGACGCCCCGTCGTCCGGCTGCGCGACCAGTGGGTGCTGGTGGATCCGGAGGCCGTCCGCAAGGCGAACAAGCGGCAGGACCACAAGGTCGGCATGCTCGACGCGTTGGGCTCCGTGCTCACGGGGACGAGCGAACAGGACGGCAAGCACGTCGACGTCCAGGCGACCGGATGGCTGGAGGAACTGCGCGCGCGGCTCGCCGATCCGGAGGGCGAGGACCGGACACCACCCACCCAGCCGGCCGCGCTCCAGGCGACACTGCGCGACTATCAGCTCCGCGGGCTGGGTTGGCTGCACCGGATGACCTCGCTCGGCCTGGGCGCCTGTCTCGCCGACGACATGGGCCTGGGTAAGACCATCACCCTCATCGCCCTGCATCTCCAGCGGCAAGAGAGGCCCGAGACAGCAGGGCCGACCCTTGTCATCTGTCCGACCTCGCTGATGGGCAACTGGCAGCGCGAGATCGAACGGTTCGCCCCGGGCACGCCCGTACGGCGCTACCACGGTCCCTCGCGCAGTCTGGAGACACTGGCGGACGGCGAGTTCGTGCTGACCACCTACGGCACCATGCGGCTGGACGCGGAACGGCTGGGGGCACCGAGTCCCGGAGCCCCCTGGGGCATGGTCGTGGCCGACGAGGCACAGCACGTGAAGAACTCCCTCTCCGCGACGGCCAAGGCGCTGCGCACCATTCCCGCCCAGGCACGCGTCGCCCTCACCGGCACGCCCGTGGAGAACAACCTCTCCGAGCTGTGGTCCATCCTCGACTGGACGACACCCTCGCTGCTGGGACGGCTCGGCACCTTCCGCAGGCGCTACGCCGACGCGGCGGAGGGAGGCACCGACCCGGCGGCCACCGAACGGCTGGCACGACTCGTGCGTCCCTTCCTACTGAGGCGGCACAAAACGGATCCGGGCATCGCGCCGGAGCTGCCGCCCAAGACGGAGACCGACCGCGCCGTCTCCCTCACCGCCGAACAGGCCGGTCTGTACGAGGCCGTGGTCCGCGAGTCCCTCGCGGAGCTGTCCGGGACGGAGGGATTCACCCGGCGCGGCCTGGTCGTCCGGCTGCTCACCTCGCTCAAACAAATCTGCAACCATCCCGCGCAGTACCTCAAGGAGCAGGACCGGCCGCGGCTGCCCGGCCGCTCGGGGAAGCTGGAACTGCTGGACGAGCTCCTGGACACGATCCTCGCCGAGGACGCGAGCGTTCTGGTGTTCACCCAGTACGTACAGATGGCGCGCCTTCTGGAGCGGCACCTCGCCACGCGGGGTGTTCCCACGCAGTGTCTGCACGGAGGGACGCCCGTCGCCGAACGCGAGGACATGGTGCGGCGTTTCCAGGAGGGGAGCGTTCCGGTGTTCCTCCTGTCGCTCAAGGCCGCCGGTACGGGACTCAATCTGACCCGGGCCGAACATGTCATCCATTTCGACCGCTGGTGGAACCCCGCCGTCGAGGCACAGGCCACCGACCGCGCGTACCGCATCGGACAGACCCGGCCCGTACAGGTGCACCGGCTCATCACGGAGGGGACGATCGAGGACCGTATCGCCGAGATGCTGCGGCGCAAGCAGGCACTGGCCGACGCCGTGCTCGGTTCGGGCGAAGGCGCACTGACCGAACTGTCCGACGCCGAGCTGGCCGAGCTCGTCGAGCTGCGGAGGGACGAGCGATGAGCGAGCACGACGACATGCCCCGGGACAAGGCGTCGGAGCTGGAGCGGATCTTCGAGGCGCTGCCGCCCGCGCGGGGGCGCGGCTTCGCCCGTACATGGTGGGGCCAGACATGGCTGAAGGCGCTGGAGGACACGGCGCTGGACAACCAACAGCTCCGCCAGGGCCGCAAGTACGCACGCGAGGGCGCGGTGGGCGCGGTCTCGGTGCGCCCGGGGCGCATCACCGCGATGGTGCTCGGCGCCGACCGGGTCCCGTTCCGTGCGGACGTGCTCCTGCGCGAGCTGGGCGAGGACGAGTGGGACCGGCTCCTGGAGGTGATCGCGAACGAGGCCGGACACATCGCGGCCCTTCTGGACCGCGACATGCCGCCCACCCTCGCGGAGGACGCCTCCGATGCCGGGATCGAGCTCCTCCCGGGCATCGGCGACCTGGAACCGGCCTGCACCTGCGACGCCTGGGACCACTGCCACCACACGGCCGCGCTCAGCTACCAGGTGGCCCGTCTCCTCGACGAGGATCCGTTCGTCCTGCTGCTCATGCGCGGCCGGGGCGAGCGCGAGGTGCTGGACGACCTCCAGGCGCGCAGCGCGGCGAGGGCGGCGGAGGCGGCCGGAGAACAGCAACGGGCGGCGCAGGACGGGGGCGACGAGCCGGAGGGCGTTCCCGCGCAGGAGGCGTACGCCCTCGGAGCGGTCCTGCCGCCGCTTCCCGGGCCTCTGCCGCCCGTGACGGACGATGCCCGCGTCGCCGTCTTCGACGGCGGCACGGAGGCTCCTGGCGTCGATGTCGGGGCCTTGGAGCTGCTCGCGGCGGACACGGCCGAGCGCGCGCGCCGCACGCTCGCGGAGGCACTGTCCCCGGCGCACGCGCGGCGTCCCGTACCGGCGCCGCTGACGCGCTGGCAGGACGCGGTGCGGCTGGCCTCGTCCCGTCCGGGCCGGAGCGTCACCGCGCGGCTCGCCGAGGGCTGCGGCCGTCCGGAGCGCGACCTCGGACCTGCCGTGCGCGCCTGGGAGTTCGGGGGCGCGGTGGCGCTGGAGGTCCTGGAGGAGGACTCGTCGTCCGGCTCGCCCGAGGAAACGGTCCTCGCGCGGGCACGCACCCAGGTGGATGCCGCGTGGGCCGACGACGACGCTCGCCCCCGGCTCCGGGCCTCCGGCAACCGGTGGACCGTCGTCGGCGCGGACGCACAGCTACGGTGCGGGCGGGACGGACGGTGGTGGCCGTACCGGAAGGAGCGGGGCCGCTGGTGGCCCGCCGGAAGCGCCGAGCACGACCCCGCCTCGGCCCTCGCGGTCGCGCTGGAGGGCGCCGAGGCGTCGGGCTGAGCCCGGCGGCCGTCGAACGGCAGCACATCGCCGTCCCCGCGTCAGGGTGCGGGGACGGCGATGTGGACGACCCGTACGGTTCGTATGGTTCGTGCGGTCCGTATGGTTCGTGCGTCCGGTGCGGTCCGTCGCCCTTGGGCCACCGCCTTCCGCGCGGCCCCTGCCGGTGTGGGTCAGGGTGGCGCGGATCCGGAGCTGTGCGGGTCAGCCGAGGCTGTCCAGCACGGGCAGGTAGCCACCGGACTGACCGGCGGCAGTGGGGTGGTACGACTCGTCGACCGGGACAGTGACGCTGTGCAGCCACTCGTCGCCCGAGCAGATCTCGTGCCCGCCGAACGCCGGACGCACGTCACCGAAGCCGAACCCGTGGTCGGCGGCGCGCTTGGCCGTCACGTCGTTGAGGTCGTCCGAGGCGGCGTTGACGGCCTCCCGGGACTTCTCGCTGATGCCGACGTTGCAGTCGCCCTGAAGCTTGTAGATGTGGGGGTAACCGAGCACGGCGACCTTCGCGTTGGGAGCCTTCTCGCGAATGGCGTCGTAGACCGTGTCGAGCTTGCCCGGCAGCGTATTGGCAATGTAGTCGCGCGCTTCCTGTATCCGCGTCAGACAGGCGCTCTCGCCCTGGAGCACACAGGTCTGCATGGCGTCCGCGAAGCCCGCGTCGTTGCCGCCGATGCTGATACTGACCAGTCCGGTCCCGTCGTTCAGCGGGCCGAGCTGGTTGGACAGCACATCGGAGGTACGCGCGCCCGAGCAGGCGGTGAAGTCGAAGGAGGCGGGCGAGTTGGCCGCGCTCCACAGCTTCGGATACGCGTTGGCGCTCCGTTTGCAGTCACCGGATTCATAGTCTCCGGCGCCCACGCCGGAGGAGTAGGAGTCGCCGAGAGCGACGTACGAGGGGGCGGCTTCCTCCGCGTTGGCGGGAGCGGCCCCGATCAGGGACAGTCCGAGGAACGCGACCGCGGCTGTAGCCGTGGACGCCCATCTGCGCAGCTTCATGGAACCTCTCACATGGGTGGGGCATGGAGGGAACATCTGTCACACCGGTCACGCCAATCTACCCGCGTTGAGCCGTGTCCATGCCAACCCCGCGACAGGTGTTTTCGGACTCAACGACCCTTGTGGCAAAGGGGCATGGGGACAGGGGTGAACAGAGGTGCCGTATGGGTGCTTCCGCCGCGCGAAGATCCCTACACGCCCTGACGCGCCGTTCGAGGAGTCACCTCAGCGGCTTGTGCAGCTTCTTGCCCTTGCCCGCCGTCAGACTGCACGTCACGCGGTCGAGCCCCGCGTTCACGCCCTCGGCCTTGGGATAAGAGACGAGAGTGCCGCCCACCGTTCCACCGGGCTGACGCTTGGCCGTGGTCCGCAGGACAGGGCGGCACAGGGACTCGGCCTTCTCCGCCACCGCGGCGTCCTTCTCGAAGCTCCCTTGGATCCTCTTCCGCGCGACCACTTCGGCGTCGTGTGCCGCAGCGCAGTCGCGGGTCTCCACCTGCCCCTCCCGCTTGCCCGAAAGGTCGTAGCAGGCGCCCTTTCTCAAGAGGAACGAGGGAAGCGTGATGTCACTCGCGCCGTCCCCGGGGTCACCGGTCGGCAGCGCGCCCGAGGGGTCCGGATCGGGAAAATCGGTGGCAGCGCCGTCGTCGTCCGGCACAGGGTCACCGGTGGGTGTCGCGTCCGGACCGGAGGCTCCTCCCCCGCCCGGCGCCGCCCCGGCCGACGAACTCCCGTCCACGGGAGCGTCGCTCACCGCGCGCCCCTCGCCGTCGCCCCCGGCGAGGAAGAGGATTCCCGCGGTCAGCAGCGACAGCGCGAGCACGCCCGCGACCACCGCGCCCGCCACGATCCGCCCCTTGCGCGGCCCGTCCCCCGATGACCGCCAACCACCTTGCCCAGGCGGACCGAAGCTGCCCGAGCCAGGCGGCCCGAAGCCACCGGGTGGTGGTGAGCCGGGCGGCTGGCTGCCCGACGGCGGCTGGCTCGACGGCGGCATCGTCATCCCGTCACTCTGTCATGCCACCCTCACAGAGGGCGACGTGAATCCGGACGGTACGGACAGCGCAAGGCGCCAAGGACACGTCCAGGCCGGAGGCACCGGTGACAGGGCGGCGGTCCGGAAACGATGATCCAGAGGTGACCGAGAACCACCGAGGAGACGTATGACCACCTCCCGCCCGTCCGGGCAGCGTCAGACCCCCTACTACGAGGATGTCTCTCCCGGCACCGGAAGCCTCCCCGCGCGCGCCTGGACCGCGCGTACGGACGCGCGAGACCTGAGCCTGAACGGAACGGACTGGCGGTTCCGGCTGTCCCCGTCGGCCGACGGTCAGGACGACGCCTTCGTCCGGGACGGTTTCGACGACTCCGGCTGGGCCGAACTGCCCGTTCCGTCCCACTGGGTACTGCACGGCCACGGCTCGCCCGCGTACACCAACGTCCCGTATCCCTTCCCCGTGGACCCGCCACGCGTTCCCGACGAGAACCCGACGGGCGACCACCGCCGCGTCTTCGACCTGCCCGACGGCTGGCCCGCCGGGCCGGGGGCCGAGGGCGAGACCCTGCTCCGTTTCGACGGGGTCGAGTCCTGCGCCCGTGTCTGGCTCAACGGACAGGAGCTGGGCACCTTCCAGGGCTCCCGGCTTCCCCACGAGTTCGCCGTCGGCCCCCTGCTGCGGCCGCGCGGCAACGTCCTGGCCGTCCGTGTCCACCAATGGTCGGCGGGAAGCTACCTGGAGGACCAGGACATGTGGTGGCTGCCCGGCATCTTCCGGGACGTCACCCTGCTGCACCGCCCGCCCGGGGCCGTCACCGACTTCCAGGTGCACGCGGGCTACGACCACACCACCGGGCGCGGCACCTTGCGGGTCGACTGCGAGCCGGGCGGCCGGGTCACCGTCCCGGAGCTGGGGCTCGATCTGGCGACGGGCGAGACCGCCGACATCCCCGTCGAGCCCTGGACGGCCGAGACGCCCCGTCTGTACGAGGGCGAACTGGCCACCGAGGGCGAGCGCGTTCCGCTGCGCGTCGGCTTCCGCACGGCGGTGGTCGAGGACGGCCTGTTCAAGGTGAACGGCAGGCGCGTCCTGCTCCGGGGCGTCAACCGGCACGAGTTCCATCCGGAGACGGGACGTGCCGTGGACGAGGCGACCATGCGGCACGACCTCGAACTGATGAAGCGGCACAACGTGAACGCCGTGCGCACCAGCCACTATCCGCCGCACCCCGCCTTCCTCGACCTGTGCGACGAACTCGGCCTGTGGGTCATCGACGAGTGCGACCTGGAGACGCACGGTTTCCTCGCCCTGAAGGACGTGACCAACCCGGTCGACACCGAGGAGTGGACACCGGCCCTGCTCGACCGTGCCGCCAGGATGGTCGAGCGCGACAAGAACCATCCCTCCGTCGTGATCTGGTCCCTGGGCAACGAGTCCGGCGGTGGCCGTGGCATCTCCGCGATGGCCCGCTGGATCCGCGAGCGCGACCCGTCACGCCCGCTGCACTACGAGAACGACTACGTCTATCCGGACAGCGACTTCTACTCGCGCATGTACCTCCCGCACGAGGAGGTCGAGCAGATCGGACGGCGCGAAGAGCCGCCGATGGGCAAACCGGAACAGGACGAGCGGCGCAGGACCCTTCCGTTCATCCTGTGCGAGTACGCGCACGCCATGGGCAACGGGCCGGGCGCTCTCGCCGACTACCAGCGGATCTTCGAGACGTACGAGCGCTGCCAGGGCGGGTTCGTCTGGGAATGGATCGACCATGGGCTGCCCAAGCGCACCCCGGACGGGCGGACACACTTCGCCTACGGAGGCGACTTCGGAGAGGACCCGCACGACGGAAACTTCGTCTGCGACGGCCTCCTCCTCCCGGACCGCACCCCCTCCCCCGGGCTGGTCGAGTTCAAGAAGGTGATCGAGCCCGTCAGGATCGTGCCGGGCGCGGAGCCCGGCACCGTGAAGGTCACCAACGGGCACGACTTCGCCGACCTCTCCGCCCTCGCGTTCACCTGGTCCTGGCAGATCGACGGAGAGGCCGTCGCGACCGGACGGCTGGAGCTGCCCGAACCCGCCGTCGCTCCCGGCGAGTCCGTCGACGTCACCCTCCCCGCACCCCCGGGGAGCGACCGGACCGGAGAGACCGGCTGGACGGTCCGGGCCGAGCTCGCCCAGGACACCCCGTGGGCCGAGCGGGGCCATACGGTCGCCTGGGGCCAGGTTCCCGGGCCCGTCGCCGGGAACGAGGGCTCCGCGGGGCCGCGAGGCGCCCTCATGGCGCCCCGGCGGGAGGACGACGTCCTCCGGCTCGGCCCGGGCGTCTTCGCCCCGGACAGCGGCGTTCTGCGCCGTCTCGACGGTCTCCGGCTGTCCGGCCCCCGGCTCGACGTCTGGCGTGCGACCACCGACAACGACGACGGTGCGCCCTGGCAGCCGGACACCCGTCACGGGCCCCTGTGGCGCTCGCACGGGCTGCACCGGATGACGCACCGAACCGACGCCGTGGAGGCCGACGGGGACGCGCTCGTCGTCCGTACGCGGGTGGCAGCGGCGGCCAGCCCGCTGGCGCTGCGCGCCGTCTACCGCTGGACCGCCACGTCCGGGGTGCTCCGTCTGCGCGTCTCCGTGGAGCCGGAGGGCGACTGGGACTTCCCGCTGCCGCGGCTCGGCGTGCGGCTGGGCCTGCCCGCCGCCTACGGGCACGCCAGGTGGTTCGGCGGCGGGCCCGGCGAGGCGTACCCGGACACGTGCGCCGCGTCGATGACCGGCCGCTGGCACAGCACGGTGGACGGCATGCAGACCGACTACGTACGGCCGCAGGAGAACGGGGCCCGTACGGACGTCCGCTGGGCGGAGCTCACCGACCGGCCGGGCGGAGAGGGGCTCCGCGTGGAGGCGGATCCGGCGCCGTTCTGGTTCACCGCGCGCCGGTGGACGAGCGAGCACCTGGACGCCGCGCGGCACACCACCGATCTGGTCGCCGGTGACACCGTCTGGGTCAACCTCGACCACGGCATGCACGGCATCGGCTCGCAGTCGTGCGGCCCGGGCGTGCTTCCGGAACACCGGCTGGACGTCGGGCCGGCGGAGTTCTCCTTCGTCTTCTCGACACTCTCCCCGGACGGCAGCGGAGTCCAAGGGGCGCAAGAGGCGTAAGGGCGCGAGAAAAACGTCCGGGCGGGCCGTTCCACGACGGCCCGCCCGGGGTTCGCCGCACGGGAGCGCGGCAGTGGTCGTACGCGCGTCAGGCGACCAGGAAGTCGGCCTTGCCCTCCTTCGCGCCCAGGACGAAGGTCGTGATGTCGTGACGGCTGCAGATCAGCGCGGGCCCGTCCGGGTCGGTGGACTGGCGCAGCGCGACACGGCCGTCCGCCAGCATGAGCGCTTCCACGCAGCTCCCGCCGTTGCCACCGCTCCACGGCTTGTGCCAGCCCTCGCTGCCCAGGTGTTTGGCGGGCATTCCGTTGTAGATACGACCCATGGTTCAGATCTCCTTGCGCAGTGCAGTGAGGGTCGCCCGGGTCCGCGACAGAGGCACGGCCTGGGCGCACATCCGGTCGAGCGCCTCCCGGAACCCCGAGACGTCGTCGATCTGGTCGAAATAGACCGCACCCACCAGGCTCTCCGCGCAGGCGACGTCAGGAAGTTCCTCCTGAGGGAACCGGAACAGATGGAAGGGCCCGTACATGGCGGGATGCGGTCCCGCGCTGTACGGCATGAGCTGGAGCTGGATGTGCGTCTGCTCCGACACCTCGATGAGGTGGTCGATCTGCTCGCGCATCACCTCGGCCCCGCCGATCGGACGGCGCAGCACCGTCTCGTCCATGACCACCCACAGCATGGGCGGGTTCTCCCGGCTGAGCAGGGCCTGCCGCTCCAGGCGCAGCGCCACCTGCCGCTTGATCTCGCCCTCGGGGGCGTGCGGCATGCCCGCGCGCAGGACCGCACGCGCGTAGTTCTCGGTCTGGACCAGTCCGGGGATGTAGTGCGGCTCGTAGGCACGGATCTCGTGGGACTCGGTCTCCAGGCTGACGAAGACGCTGAACCACTCGGGCGTCACGTCGCGGTAGCGGTGCCACCAGCCGGGCTGGTTCGCCTCCCGGGCCAGCGAGACGAACCCCTCGATCTCGGAGGGGTCGCTCACGCCGTACGTGCGCAGCAGCTTCTCGACGTACGGAACCTTCAGGCCGACCTCGGCCTTCTCCATCCTGCGCACGGTGGCGTGGGTGACATCCAGGGCCCTCGCCGCCTGCTCGTAGGACAGACCCGCCTTGTCGCGCAGCTGCTGAAGCCTCTTGCCCAGCACGATGCGCAGCACGGTGGGTGCTCCACCGCCACCACCCGTCCGCGAGTCCGGCACTGCCGCTCCCTTCCAACTGTCTTCTTACAGAGGCAGTTTGGCACGGCAACCAACTCCAAAGACACCCTGCACGGAACCGTTCTGCAATTCACAGACTGATCCTTGCCATACGCGAGTGACGAACCGCATAGTAGAGCTGTGGCTGCCCCCCATGACGCCCTGCCTTTAGACCACCGGTCTGACGGTGCCCTGATGGCCCGTCCTCACCGGGACGCCTTCCATCTCCCTGCCCGCGACAGCTCCGTGTCCGAGGCCCGATCACGCGTGCTCGACCGACTGCGCGGATGGCACGTGGACGAGGAGTCCTGCGCCGATGCCCAGTTGCTCATGTCCGAGCTGTTCACCAACGCCGTCCGGCACACCGACAGCAACAAGATAAGTTGCGAGCTGTGGGTCATAGGCGTGCGCCTGCGTCTGGAGGTGACGGACGAGGGTGGCGGCTGCGAGCACATATGCCCGGACTGTGCCGACGGCACGCCGGAGGGCGACAGCGACGGCGAGAGCGGACGCGGACTCCTCCTCGTCAGCGTCCTCGCCGACGACTGGGGGATACGCCCGGGACATCCGGCCGGTCAGAACGGCCAAGGAGTGACAGGGCACGCGGTGTGGGCAGAGCTGGAGTGTGACAGGACGTTCGACTGACGGGCCGTTATCTCCTCGCAATGTACGCGGCGGATCCGCCCGCGCGGATCCGGTGGCAGGATGCACGGAACTTACCGGTCTGGTCGGACTCCCTGGTGGCACACCCACTCCTGGAGGCGCTGTGTCCGTACGATCCGCGCGTAAGCCCTGGAAGCCGCTCACTGCGGCATTCGCGTCCGCCGCCCTCGTCACCACTCTCGTCGCCTGTTCCAGCACCAAGTCCTCGGGCGGGAGCGGCACCGACGTCGAGCTGGTCTCCTCCGGCAAGCTCAAGACCTGCACCCATCTCCCGTACGCGCCCTTCCAGTTCAGGAAGGGCAAGGAAATCGTCGGCTTCGATGTCGACCTGGTCGATCTCATCGCCAAGGACCTCGACGTCACGCAGGAGATCGTCGACACCCCCTTCGAGGGCATCCAGTCCGGTGAGGACCTGAACGCGAGCAAGTGCGACCTCGCCGCCGCGGGGATGACGATCACTCCTGTGCGCGACAAGAACCTGGACTTCTCGAACTCCTACTTCGAAGCCACCCAGGCCCTGCTGGTCAAGAAGGGCAAGGGCTACGACGCGCTCAGTGACCTCAAGGGCAAGAAGCTCGGCGTCCAGCAGGCCACCACGGGCGAGGAGTACGCGAAGAAGCACGCCAAGGGCGCCAAGACCGTCCAGTTCGAGGACCTCGGCCTGCTGCTCACCGCCGTGAAGACGGGGCAGGTCGACGCGGGCATCAACGACAACGGTGTGCTCTACGACTACGTCAAGAAGAATCCGGACACCGAGGTCACCGCCGAGTTCGACACCGGCGAGAAGTACGGCGTGGGCGTCCGCACCGGCAACGACGCGCTGCGCAAGCAGATCAACAAGAGCCTGAAGAAGGCCAAGGCCGACGGACGTTACGACAAGATCTACAAGAAGTGGTTCGGCAAGGAGCCGACGCGGTGAAGCGCCGCCAGCGCACCCGCCTCATCCGGACCGGCCAGTACACGCTCCTCGCCCTCGTCGTCCTCGCCTTCGCGCTCGCGGCCGACTGGGGCGAGCTGCGGCGCGCGTTCTTCGACCTGGACGTCGCCAAGGCGCAGTTCCCCGAGGTCGTCACCACCGCGCTGGTCAACACCGTCGTCTATACGGTGCTCGGTTTCAGCTTCGGCCTGGCGCTGGGGCTGCTGCTGGCGCTGATGCGCCTGTCGAAGGTGCCGCCGTACCGCTGGCTGGCGGTCGGCTACATCGAGTTCTTCCGCGGCGTACCGGCCCTGCTGGTCTTCATCGCCCTGGGCTTCGGCGTGCCGCTGGCGTTCCAGGTGTCCATCAACCAGTACGTGACGGTGATGCTCGCGCTCGGCCTCGTCGGCGCGGCCTACATGGCGGAGACCATCCGCGCGGGCATCCAGGCGGTGCCCCGGGGCCAGACAGAGGCCGCTCGGTCGCTAGGGATGTCCCAGCCCCGCGCGATGGTCTCCATCGTCATCCCGCAGGCGTTCCGCATCGTGCTGCCCCCGCTGGCCAACGAACTGATCCTGCTCACCAAGGACTCCTCCCTGGTCTACCTGCTGGGCCTGTCGATGGACCAGTACGAGCTGGCCAAGTTCGGGCGGGACGCGCTCAACCAGCACCGCAGCCTGACCCCCATCCTGATCGCCGGGCTCTTCTACCTGGCGATCACCCTGCCCCTCGGCCATCTGGTGCGGCGCCTCGAAGCCCGTACGGCGAAGGCCCGGTGACCGGTTTGGAGACGTCCATGGACACGCCGTCGGACACCTCCGGACCGGCGATCGAGGTGACCGGGCTGCACAAGTCCTTCGGCGAGCTGGAGGTGCTCAAGGGCATCGACATCACCGTGCGGCGCGGCGAGGTGGTGTGCGTGATCGGCCCCTCGGGTTCGGGAAAGTCGACGCTGCTGCGCTGCGTGAACCTGCTGGAGGAGCCGACATCGGGTGTCGTCAGGGTCGCGGGGGAAGAGGTGACCGACCCGGACGTCGACATCGACGGCGTACGGCGGCGCATCGGCATGGTCTTCCAGGCGTTCAACCTGTTCCCGCATCTGACCGCGCTGGGCAATCTGACGATCGCCCAGCGTCGCGTCCTGGGGCACGGCAAGGCGGAGGCGGAGGAAGTGGCGCGGCGCAATCTCCGGCGCGTCGGCCTGACCGAGAAGGAGCACGTCTACCCGGCTCAGCTCTCGGGCGGCCAGCAGCAGAGGGTCGCCATCGCGCGTGCGCTCTCCATGGGACCTGAACTGATGCTCTTCGACGAGCCGACCTCCGCCCTCGACCCCGAACTGGTCGGCGATGTGCTGGCTGTCATGCGCAAGCTCGCCCAGGAGGGGATGACGATGCTCGTCGTCACCCACGAGATGAGCTTCGCGCGGGAGGTCGCCGACCGCGTGATCTTCATGGACGCGGGGGCGGTCGTGGAGGAGGGACCGCCGGAGCAGGTCGTGGGCGAGCCGCAGCACGCGCGTACCCGGTCCTTCCTCGCGCGGGTCCTCGACCCTGCCGCAGCGGAGGTGCTGGAGGAGGGTCCCGAGTAGCGTGGTGACAAAAGGGCGCTGCCCGTAAACCTCGCGCGCCGGGGGCGCGACGGAGCGCAACCACCACTTCTCGGAGGGGAACCGCCCCCGCCACGGCCGTCGAGAGAGCAGACTGGGCTGCGCCGATACGGGCGGAACCAGGCCCGCGACCGTCAGCCCCGGTCCGCTCCGGACCGGCGTTGTCAGTCCCTTCTTCTATATTCCGAGCATCGAAACATTCCGGGGCGGTCATCGCTCAGCGGCGCAGGACGAGAAGGACGAGAGGCCAGGACGATGGCAGAGACGCCACCCACCGATTCCGTCTCCCCAGGCGGCTCCACAGCCGATGACCTGCTGGAGCGTGCACGCCCTTACCGCAACGAGCTGCTGGCGCACTGCTACCGCATGCTCGGGTCGGTCCACGACGCCGAGGACCTGGTCCAGGACACGTATCTGCGCGCCTGGCGCGCGAGCGACCGGTTCGAGGGGCGTTCCTCGCTCCGCACGTGGCTGTACCGCATCGCGACGAACGCGTGCCTGACCGCGATCGAGCAGCGCGGCCGCCGCCCCATGCCCTCGGGCATCGGCGCGCCCAGCGACCCGGAGCGCCCCGTCTCGGAGTCCCCCGAGGTGCCCTGGCTGGAGCCGATACCGGACACGATGTTCAGCGGCGACCAGCCCTCCGACCCGGCCTCCGTCGTCGTGTCGAAGTCCAGCATGCGCCTGGCGCTCGTGGCGGCGCTCCAGCATCTGCCGGCCCGGCAGCGGGCTGTGCTCCTGCTGCGCGACGTGCTCAAGTGGCGCGCGGCCGAGGTGGCCGAGCTGCTCGACTCGACGACGGCGAGCGTCAACAGCGCCCTTCAGCGGGCCCGCGCCCAGCTCGAACAGGCGTCGCCGGTGGAGGAGGAGCTCACGGAGCCCACCGACCCGGCCATGCGGGACCTCCTCGACCGGTACGCGACGGCGTTCGAGAAGTCGGACGTCACAGCGATCGTCGACCTGTTCAAGGAAGACGCCGTTTGGGAGATGCCCCCGTTCCCGCAGTGGTTCCGCGGCCGCGAGGACATCGTGCAGCTCATCACCCACCAGTGCCCCATCGGCCCGGACCAGGGCCTCATGCTGCCCACGTCGGCCAACGGCCAGCCCGCCTTCGGGCTCTACAGCCTCCAGGAGGACGGCAGCTACCACCCGTTCCACATCCAGGTGCTCACCCTGCACAAGGGCCAGGTCGCGCACGTCGGCGCGTTCTTCGGCGACGCGCTGTTCACGGCCTTCGGGCTGCCGGACGTCGTCCGCCCGGACGAGGTGCCCGCGCACCTCGCCGGACGGCACTGACCGGTACCGAACCCCGGGCCGAGCCCGGACCGGACCTGACGGACCCTCCGGACCGGACCTGACGGGCACCCCGGGCTCGCTGACGTGAGCCCGGGGCGCCCGATGCGCGCGGGATCGTCCGTCCCTCCGCCCGCCGGAGGGACGGACGCCCGTTGCGCTTCGTGCGCCCATTGGTCCACCCAATGGCGCCTTTGTGCCACCCTTGGCAGCTCTGAGCAGGGATGTCACTATCGACGCGCGTCAACTTGTCATGAACGTGCCCCCACCTCTCTCATTTCCCCCCACGGGAGACACGATGGACCCAGCACGCCCGCACCACCGGCACCTCTCCCTCCCCACGCGCCGCACGATGCTGCGCGGCGGCGCCGGACTCGCCCTGGCCATGGGCGCGTCGGCCGCTTCCCTGCTCGCCTCCGGCTCAGCCGCGACCGCGCAGTCCCGGGGCGCCAGGAGACCGCGCGACGTGGACTACCCGAAGGCCGAGTGGCTCCCGGCGGACAAGTCCAACTACACGTCCTCCGACCGGCCTTCCACGTACACGGTCGAGTTCGTGGTCATCCACGTCACTCAGGAGACCTACAAGGACGCACTCGCGATCTTCCAGAACCCCGCCAAGGACGTCTCGCCGCACTACCTCATCCGTTCCGCCGACGGCCACATCGCGCAGACCGTGCGGGAGAAGGACGTCGCCTGGCACGCAGGCAACTGGGACTACAACACGCGCAGCGTCGGCATCGAGCACGAGGGCTGGATCGACGAGCCCGACAAGTGGTTCACAGACGAGATGTACGCGGCCTCGGCGGCCCTCACCGCCAACATCTGTGACGACTACGCGATCCCCAAGGACCGCGACCACATCATCGGGCACAACGAGGTGCCCGGAGCGGACCACACGGACCCCGGACCGCACTGGGACTGGGACCGCTACATCGAGTTGGTCAAGGCGAGTTGAGCGGCGCGGCCCGGCTCCTCCCGGGTCGCGCCGCAAGACTTCAGCACATCGTGTGACTACCGGCCGGAAGCCTTCTGCGGGCCACCTGCACGGACGCATCCTCTGGCGTGTGAAGGGACGCTTCGGAAGGCATCCGCGAACGGCCACGGTGGTGGCGTGCACGGCGCTCGCGCTGGGCACCGCCGCCACCGCACAGGCGCTCGTCGACGAGCCCGACCCGCACCCCGCGGCAGTGGCCGCCCGGATCGAGCCCGGCCGACCGGGCCCGCCTCACCAGTCCGGCCTGCCCGGTCCGCCCGGCCTGCCCGGCCCGAGGGCTCTGAGCGGGGCTCCGGCCAAAGCCGCCGAGCCTCGCGCCCGTTCTGCCTCCTGGCCCCCGAACATCTCCGTGAGCACCCACCCCGGCCCTGATGGCGGCGCCGGGGTCTCCATCCGTACGGGTGATGTCCGCGTCGACGCGCAGGCCCATCAGGGCGGCTGCGGGGGCCCGCGCGCCCAGGCAGCCATCCGGAGCGGCCAGGGGACCTCGGTCACGGCGCGCGCCGGGGGCGGTCCGTGCGCCCCGCCCCCTCGCCCGCCCGAGCCCACCGGCGCGCCTCCCGCGGCGTCCCCGCCGCCCGCTCCCCCGGCTCCCCCGGCTTCGCCACGACCGCCCGTGCCGTCGCCGCCCCCGCCCCCGCCCCGGAGCGCGGCCCCGAGCCCCACGCCGCCACGTCCCTCGCCCACCCCGGCCAAGCCCGTACGCGCGGCCTCGCCGCCGCCCCGTACGACCGCGCCGCCCACCCGGCCCGCCGAGCCCACCCGGAAGCCCTCGCCGTCCCGCAGCGAGCCCGTCGCGCTGCCACCGCGAACCGCGGCGAGTCGGCAGCATCCGGACGGCAGCATGTCGATGGTCACCCGCACGCTGCTGCTCATCTCGCCCGCGGTCCTCGCGGCGGCGGCGCTGCGCCCCCGTTCGGGCGGCTCGGGCCAGGCCCGGGGCGGCGGTTCGGGCAGCGGTTCAGGTGGCGGTGCGGCCTCCAGCGGCGGCTGACGGAGCGCCCAGGAGCCGGACCGGCCCGGCCCGGCGCGCCCTGTGAACCTCGCGACCCGTGGGCCAGGATGGGCCCATGGCTACGGACTCGCGCGCCCTCTCGTTCAGCGCGGTGGCAGATCTCTACGCCGCGAACCGCCCCTCGTACCCGGCCGTTCTCTTCGACACCGTCGAGGAACTGGCCGGGCGATCCCTCGCGGGTGCCCGTGTCGCCGATGTGGGCGCGGGTACGGGCATCGCGTCGGCCCTCCTGCGGGATCGGGGCGCAGACGTCCTCGGCGTCGAGCCGGGCGACGGAATGGCCGCACGATTCCGTGAAACGCTGCCCGGGGTCCCGGTCGTACGAGGCGACGGAAACGCTCTGCCCTTGGCGGACTCCTCCTGCGACCTGGTGACGTACGCGCAGTCCTGGCACTGGACCGATACGGAGCGGTCCGTACCCGAGGCACTGCGGGTGCTGCGTCCGGGCGGCGCGCTCGCGCTCTGGTGGAACACGCCCCCTCCTGATGTGCCCTGGGCTGTCGAACAGTTGGAGCGCATCGAGCACCACTGCGGCAGAAAACCGGCAGCCACCCGCCCCGACGCCAGCAATGCCGGTCAGCTCGCGGGGCTCTCCGGCCTCCACGCCGAGCTTCGCCGAATACGGTGGAGCCGCACCGTCCCCCTGGACACGCATCTCGCGAACATCACGAGCAGTTCGACGTTTCTTGTGCTCGACCGGTCCGTCACCGAGCGGTTCCTCGATGAGGAACGCGCCATTCTGCGGGGGATCTTCCCTGGCGAGATGGTGGAAGAAATCTATGTGGTCGTCCTCCTGGTGACCACAACACGTAGCCACGGAGGACGACCGTGAGGAGCCCAGAGATCCAAGTCGGCAACGGAACGTGGCGCTCTACCCGTTTGAGCTACACCGGCCGAAGCCGGTGGCGAGACTTGAACTCGCAACAACCCGATCCCGAATCGAAGTAGCCGTTGCCTGCGCACCTGGGCCGTGCCCCACCGTAGGACGGGCGGCGCCCGGGACGCACACGGTTTTCGACGGTCCGGTCGCTTCAGCCAGGAGGAGAGGCGAGCACCTCCTGGCAGTCGCGCCACGCGGCCGCGGTCAGCAGGGGGCGGAACCGGGCGAACAGCGCGAGGAGTTCCGGGCCCTGCTTCTCGCGGAAGACAGGGTCCACGCGAGCGAGATCCAGCTCGTTGGCCGCCGTCAGCTCCGCGAAGTCCCGCCGGTGCCGTGGCTGCGGCATGTGGGTCCGGCCGGTGAACCGGTCGTGGAAGGCGCTGGAGGGATCCATGAGGGCCGGATAGGTGGCCTTCCGGTCGCAGCTCGCGTAGAGGTACACGATCGCCTCGGCCTCGGTGCCGATGACCGCTGCCAGTTCGGTCCGGCGGTCGAGGGCGAGAAGCGCCGTGGCGAATCCGTCCGTTCCGTAGAACGCGTGGCACAGGCCAGCGCGTTGGAGCGCGGGGCGGGCACCCCATGCGGCGAGCCGCTCCCGTACGCGCTGGAGATGGGCGAGGAGCGTCCCGCCGGGATGGGTGATGCTCTCGGCGCCGAACCGGCGCAGGAACGCGAGGGCTTGCTCTGCGGTGGAGGGAGGAGCCGGCACGGGGCGTGTCCTTTCCGTCCTCGGAGGGTCGGCACCCGCCGGACGTCTCCGCTCGTGGTCCGGACACCGCGGAGTCGCCGGGCGGGTTGCCGCCTGGGCCCTGCGGTGATCCTCGTGCAGCGGGTGAACCCCAGTCAATCCTGGGAATTCCTCGCGATCCCCCAGCTGTAGCTTGGGGTGGTGACTCTTGAAGACCTGCGCGTGTTCGTCGCCGTGTGCCGGGCCGGAAGCCTCAGCGCGGTGGCCCGGGATCTGGGCTGTACGCAGTCCGCGGTGAGCCAGCATGTGAAGCGGCTGGAACGGGAGACCGGGGTCAGCCTGCTGGAGCGGCTGCCACGCGGGGTGGCGCCCACCCCTGCCGGGCACATCCTCCGGGCCGCGGCGGACCAGGGGATCTCGGGCCTGGACCTCGCTCTCCGGCGGATCGACGACCTCGCGAACGGGGAGAGCGGCTCCGTGCGGGTCACGACGGGCGGGGTCACCCTGCGGCACTTCATGGCCGAGGCGGTCGTCACGTTCCGCCGTCGCTATCCGAAGGTGAACCTGGAGTTCCAGACCGGGAACTCCAGCAGCGGATGCTTCGACGCGCTCGTCGAGAGCGGCCTCGACCTCGCCTGGGTGACGATCGGCCCGCCCGTACGCGGCATCGAGCAGCGCCCGGTGATCGAGCTGCCCTGGGTCCTGGCCGTGCGGGCCGACGATCCCCTCGCGTCCCGGTCGCGTGTCGAGGTGGCGGAGCTCGCCGACGTCCCGCTGATCCGGTTGCCGCAGGACTCCACGTCCGGCACCCGGCTGGACGCCGCCTTCGCCGAGCTGGGCGTCCGTCCCGACGCCGCGACCAGCGTCGCCGACTGGGACACCGCCCTGCTCCTCGCCGAACTCGGCCTCGGCCATGCCGTCGTGCCCGCGCTGCCGGGGTGGGCCGTGCCGGGCGACGAGGGCCCTCTCCGGCTCGTTCCGGTCCCCGTCCTGCCCCCGCTGCCCGTCGGCTGGGCCGTGCGGCGCTGGGACGCCCTCACGCCGCTCGCGCGGGTCTTCGCCGAGACCGTCGCCGACAGCTGCGCGGAAAAGGCGGAGCGGCGTGCGCGGGGGCGCGCGTAGCCTGCCTTCATGCCCGGGATCCTCAACACCCACGTCGTCTGCACGCCGTGCAGGTCCGCCTTCAAGCGGCCGCTCCGCGCGGCGCCCGCCCGGTGCGCGTTCTGCGGCGGCGACATGATCGACGCGGGCCCGCAGCTGGCGGTGCCGGGCCGCCGTGACACGGACGGATGGCGCGCGCTCGCGGTCGTGCTCTCCGCCGGAGTGCGCTTCCCCGCGGTGGGCTGCGAGGCCGAAGGACCGGGGTACCGGCCGCGCACCATGCGCGAGGTCCAGGAGCGGGTGTCCGTGGCCGAGCGGACGGGCCGGTCGCTGGCGGAGGTCCTGACCGACCCCGACCCCTGGTCCTGACGGACCTCGGCGCCGCCCTGTCCCCATCTCCCGCTCCGGGGAGGCGAATTCACTCTTCCGGTGATTGACGCTCCCTGCCCCGGCAGGTGTCGGAGACACCTTGGCGCTCAGGATTTCACCCGTTCCGGCGGTGCGTGGGTCTGGGATCTCGACCGCGGGCCGGAACTCTCAACAATGGGCCTCAGACCATCTCTTCCGCTGAACTCACCTGGGGTACCCCTATGTCCGAATGGCTCGTGCTGGCCCTCGGCATGCTCGCCGCCTGCGTCGTCGTCATGGTGGTCGTCATCCTGAGACAGCGCCGCGCGGGCGATGACGACGATCCGACCGAGACGCCCGACGTGATCGAGTACATGACGATGATGGTGGGGGTGGTCTACGCGATCGTCCTCGGTCTGGCCATCGCCGGAGTCTGGGAGGCCAGGAACGCGGCGGACGAGTCCGTCACCAACGAGGCCCAGGCGCTCCACGAGGTGAGCGAGCGGGTGCGGGTCTATCCGGCAGAGGAGCGCGAGCGGGTCCGGGACGACGTGAACACGTATGTGCGCTACACGGTGCGGACCGAGTGGCCGCACATGAAGAAGACCGGCGAGCTCACCGACAAGGGCGCCAAGCTGCTCGGGGAGCTGCGCGAGGACGTGATGGCGTACGA
Source organism: Streptomyces sp. NPDC048172 (assembly GCF_043202595.1). NCBI lineage: Bacteria > Bacillati > Actinomycetota > Actinomycetes > Kitasatosporales > Streptomycetaceae > Streptomyces > Streptomyces sp. NPDC048172. The sequence continues at coordinate 450,558 of NZ_JBIDAT010000003.1, read as the reverse complement.
GCCGCCCACCACGCAGCAGGCCCAGTCGTACCAGGCGGCTGTCGATCAGGTCGCCGAGGTGGACGCCGCGCGCAGCCAGCGCGCCTCCAGTGCCGAGCCGACGATGCCGGGGGTGGTGTGGTTCGGTCTGATCGTCGGGGCCATGGTCGCGATCGGCATGCTCTTCGCGCTCCAGATCCAGCGTTCCGGGCGGGAACTCGTCCTCGCGGGGCTGTTCAGCGCGCTGATCGCGTTCCTGCTCTTCCTGGTCTGGCACTTCGACTCCCCCTTCGCACGGGGGCTGTCCGACGCGACCGGCGCGTTCACCTCCTTGTTCCCCAAGGCGGCGGGATGATCTCGCGACCCGAGCGGCACGCCTCTTAGATCCGAGGAATACGCAAGCCAGACCCCTGGAAGTCGAACTTCCAGGGGTCTGGCTCATCTTGACGTCCGATGTTTGTGGTGCGCGAGGTCTTCCGCTCCGGCTGAGGCGGCTGCACTATGCGGGGTGGGTTCACGGACAGGAACCACCGGCGCGTACGTGACTGGAGGTCGCATGCCCAGCCATCCGCACAGGGCCCCGCACAGATCCCCCTCACGAAGAACCGTGCTCGGCACGGCCGTTGCCACCGCCTCGGCCGCGGGGGTCGTCGGTGCGACGGGGACGGCGGGCCTCCTCCCCTCCCCCGCGCACGCGGATGACTCGTCCTCGGCGACCACCCCGCGCACCGGGCACGCCCTGTGGGAGCAGGTGCTGCGGGACGCCGATCCCGTATGGCAGCGGATGCCCACCACCTGGTACGAGGGGCCGTTCCTCGGCAACGCGCGGCTGGGCGCCACGCTCTACGCCGAGCCGGAGGCCGGGAAGCGAGCCGTCCGCCTCACCGTCCAGCACAGTGAGGTCCAGGACCACAGGCCCGAGTTCGGCTCTCTCTTCGGCCTCGCGCGGCTGCCGCTGGGCCATTTCACGCTGGAGCCGGAAGGCGAGATCACCGGTCTCGACTGGCGGCTCGGGCTGTACGACGCGGAGCTGACCGGCACTCTCACGACCACGCGCGGAAAGCTCACCCTGCGCGCCCTGGTGCACAATTCCCGCTCCGTACTCGTCGTGGACGTCCGCCCGAGCGCGGGCGAGCGGAACTTCTCCTGGACCTTCCATCCCGCCGAGGCGGTCAGTCCGCGCCTCGCCTTCAAGGAACCCCCGGACGGCTACACCGCCAACCCCGCGCCGCGCACGGAGGACCACCCGGGAGGGGTGCACGCCGCCGTGCAGCCCCTGCACGCGGGCGGGCATCATGTGACCGCCTGGCGCGAGACGAAGCGCGGCGGCGGCGCCCGTACGCTCCACGCCACCGTCGCGCACTCGCACCCTTCGAGCACGGCCGTTGAGCAGGCGCTCAAAACCCTGCGCTCCGCCTCGGCGCTTCCCTATGACGCGCTCGCCCGCTCGCACCGCGACTGGTGGCGCGGCTACTACCGCAAGAGCTTCCTGTCGTTCCCCGACGCCAAGCTCCAGCGCTTCTACTGGATCCAGCTCTACAAGGCCGCCTCGGCCGCCCGCGCGGACGCGCCCGTCATGGCCACCTGCGGCCCCTGGCTGGAGCCGACCCCGTGGCCCGCGACCTGGTGGAACCTCAACGTCCAGCTGGAGTACTGGCTCATACACGGCTCGAACCACCTCGAACTCGACGCCGTCACCCGCGCCTTGAGCGAGCACCGCGAGCAGCTCTCCGCCGCCCTCGCGCCGCCGTACCGCAAGGACTCCGCCGGAATCCCGCGCACCACCGACGTCCGGCTGCGCAACGGCGCCGACGCGCAGAACGGCGGCTACGGCGTCGGCATCCCGGGGCAGGAGCAGCCCACGCCCGAGGTGGGCAATCTGACCTGGGCGCTGCACAACGTCTGGCTGAGCTACCGGCACACCATGGACGAGCGGATCCTGCGCGACGTGCTCTTCCCCCTGCTGCGCAAGGCGGTCGCCTACTACCTGCACTTCCTGGAGGGCGGCCCGGACGGCAAGCTGCATCTGCCCCTGACGTACTCGCCCGAGTACCCGGAGTCGGGTCCGGACTGCAACTACGACCTGATGCTGCTCCGCTGGGGCTGCCGCACCCTGCTGGACGCCGCACGGACCCTGGACATCGACGACGAGATGGTGCCGCGCTGGCGCGAGGTGCTGGCCAAGCTGACGCCGTACCCGCGGGACAAGAACGGGTTCATGATCGCCGCGGGGGTGCCGTTCGCCCAGTCGCACCGCCATTACTCGCACCTCTTGGCCGTCTATCCCCTCTACGAGGTCACCTGGGAGCAGCCCGAGCACCGCGAGGTCATCCAGACGTCCCTCGACCACTGGGTGGGCTTCGAGGGCGCACTGCAGGGCTACACCTTCACCGGGGCGGCCTCGATGTCGGCCCAGATGGGGCGGGGCGACAAGGCCCTGGAGTATCTGGACCAGCTCATGGAGCGCTTCATCCAGCCGAACACCATGTACAAGGAGTCCGGCCCCGTCATCGAGACGCCCCTGTCGGCCGCGCAGTCCCTGCACGACATGGTGTGCCAGAGCTGGGGCGGCACCATCCGGGTCTTCCCCGCCGTGCCGGACGACTGGCGGGACGTGACCGTGCACGACTTCCGCACCCAGGGCGCGTTCCTGCTCAGCGCCGCCCGGACGGACGGCCGTACGCGCTGGGTACGGCTGCGCAGCGAGGCCGGGGCTCCGTGCGTCGTACGGCACTCGCTGCCCGGCCGGGTGGAGGTGCGGGACGGGCGCGGGCGGCCTCTACCGTCCGAGGACGCGGGCAAGGGCACCGTCCGTATCGACCTCAAGGCCGAGGGCGAGGCCGTGCTGACCGTCCGGGGCGAGCGGCCCGACATGACCGTACGGCCCGTCGAACCGATCGCCGAGGCGCCGAAATGGGGGCTGCCCTCATGACCAGTGACCGGGCCACCAGTACGGCTGCTTCCCGCGCCTCCCGGCGGACGGTCCTGGGGGCCGCCGCCGGAACGGGCGCCCTGTTCGCCATGGGCGCCACTTCCCCGGCGCGCGCGGGCGGCACCGAGGCGCGCGGAGACCGTCCGGGACGGCGGCTGCCCTTCCTGCTCGACATGGTGCACGCGAATCCGGGCGAACCCATGACGGACAGCCGCTACAACGATCCGCGCGTGCTGGCCTCGTACGACTACGACGGGCAGGTCATCAACGAGTTCCGTCCGCCCCATACGGCGCTCACCTTCGAAACGGTCGACAAGAGGATCTTCCCCGCCGGTTCGGAAGGACGTGCCTGGGTCGAGGACAACGCGCGCCGGGTCGACGCCCATGTCGCGCGGGCCCACGCCGCCGGGATCGCCTGCTACTTCTTCACCGACATCATCGTGCTGCCCAAACGGCTCGTGGAGCTGTACGGCGACGAGGTGCTGGACGCGCAGGGGAACATCTCCCTGCACAAGCCGCGCACGCAGGAGATCCACCGGCTGATGCTGCGCGAGCTGTTCGCGCGCTTCCCCGGCATCGACGGTCTGGTCATCCGAACCGGCGAGACCTACCTCCAGAACGTCCCGTTCCACACGGGCAACAACCCCATCACCGAGGACAAGGCCAGCCACGAGCTGCTGATCGGGCTGCTGCGCGACGAGGTGTGCGTACGGGCGGGCAAGCAGCTCTTCTACCGCACCTGGAACACCGGCGGCGACGGCGGGCTGCGCGACAACCCGGCCTACTACCGCGAGGTGACGGGACGTATCGCGCCGCACCCGAAGCTGCTGTTCTCGGTCAAGCACACCGCCTCCGACTTCTGGCGCACCATCCCGTTCAACCCCACGCTCGGCATCGGGAACCACCGACAGATCGTCGAGGTGCAGTGCCAGCGCGAGTACGAGGCCAAGGGTGCCTGTCCGGACTACGTCGCGGACGGGGTCATCAACGGCTTCGAGGAGTACGGCGACGCGGACGGCTCGCCCCGGGGACTCGCAGATCTCGTGGACAACCCGCTGCTCGCCGGGGTGTGGACCTGGTCGCGCGGCGGGGGCTGGCGGGGGCCGTACATCTCCAACGAGCTGTGGTGCGACCTGAACATGTGGGTGACCGCCCGCTGGGCCCGCGACACGGGCCTCGGTGAGAAGGGCGCGTTCGCCGCGTACGCGCGCCGTACGGGGCTGCGCGGGGACGGGGCGGGCCGCTTCCGCGAGCTGGCCCTGCTGTCCGCCGCCGGCACCCTGCGCGGTCACTACGGCGCCGCTCATCCGGTACGCGCGCTGACCTGGACACGGGACCAGTTCCTCGGGGGCTCCGACAAGGATCTCGCCCGGGACTTCGCCACGTTCGTCGACGACGGGGTGGTGGAGCAGGTGCTCGCCGAGAAGGCGCGGGCCGCGCGGATCTGGGCGCGCGTCGCGGAGCTGTCCGACGGGATCCGGCTGCGCGACGCGGAGGACCGCGCGTATCTGCGCGTCTCCGCGCGGTACGGCCACTGCCTCTACTCGGTCATCGGCCACGGCTGGCAGGTCATGCTGCGCGGCGTCGCCGGGGACCGCTCTGGCTCGTACGCACGCGACACCATGTCCGAGCACGTACGCGCCTACGACGCGTCCTGGCGGGCCTGGGAGCGGCTGGCCGAACGGCACGAGTCGTGCGCCACGCTCTACCAGCCGTACAGCTTCGGCAAGAAGGACGCCGACGGCGTGTACGAGGCCGACCCGGACCACGGCATCGGCCCGTCCGTGGACCACTACCGGAAGCTGCTGGGGGTGCGGTCACGGTGACGCGACCCTTCACACGCCGTACGGCGCTGGGAGCGACCGCCGCGGCGGCGGTCACGGCGGGCACCGGCGCCCTGTGGGAGGCGGGTTCCTCCACCGCCTGGGCGGACCCGGCGAAGGCGCCGTCCCACGAGGCGGGGCGGGTGCACGAGGAGTACGTCCGGGACGCGTCGCTCCGCTGGCGCCGGATGCCCCGTGGCTGGCAGGAGGCGCCGTTCCTCGGCAACGGCGATCTGGGCTGCCAGGTGTACGCGGGCGAGCGGGCCGACACGCTGAAGGTGATGCTCAGCCATACCCGCGTTCAGGACCAGCGCGGCCAGTGGCGGGCCGGAATCGGCTACTCGCGGCTTCCCGTCGGGTACTTCACGCTGACCCTGGCGGGCGAGGTGACGGCCCTGGACTGGACGCTGGACCTGTGGGACGCCGAACTGCGCGGCACGGTCACCACCACGCGCGGCAGCGTCACCCTGCGGGCCCTAGTGCACAACGGCAGCGGCGGACTGCTGGTGTCCACCGTGCCGAGCCGGGGCGAGGAGTCGGCCGCGTGGTCCTTCACCTGGCTGGAGGCGGGCACCACCCGGACCAGCGGGAAACCCCCGGAGTACGTGCCCAACGACCCGCCCCGCACGGGTGAGGCCGACGGCACCGGCTACTGCGAGCAGCCGCTGCTCGCCGGAGGGGGCTGGACCACCGCCTGGCGCGAGCGCGGAGAGGGCACGGGAAGGCTGCTGGCGGCCCATCTCGTGTACCGCTTCCCCGGTGAGGTGGCGGAGGCCACCCGGGCGGCCGTTCGGGCCGTGGAGCGCACTCTGGCGGGTCGGCCCGACGCACTGGTGCGGGAGCACCGCGACTGGTGGCACGCCTTCCACCGGAAGAGCTTCCTGTCGGTCCCGGACAAGCGGCTCCAGCGCTTCTATCTGATCCAGCTCTACAAGCTCGCCTCGGCCACCAGGGCGGAAGGACCAGCCATTTCGGAATGGGGCGCGTGGTTCCCCGAGGTGGGCAACAACTGGCCCGCGCTGTGGTGGAACCTGAACGTGCAGATCGGCATGGCGCCCGTGCACGGCGCGAACCACGCCGAACTGGACTCGGTCACCGAGGCGTTCCGGCGGTTCGAGAAGAATCTTCCGCTGTCCGTGCCGGAGGAGCACCGCGACGGGAAGAGCTACGCGCTCGGCCATCCCTCCGACTGGCAGCTGCGCGCGGGCGCCCACGACGTCGGCGTGCCCGGCAGCGACCGGATCACCGACAACTTCGGCAATCTGGTGTGGGCCCTGCACCATGTGTGGCTGGGTTACCGGCACACCATGGACCGCCGGGTGCTGCGGGACGTGCTGATGCCCGTACTGGCGAAAGCCGTGCACTTCTACAGCCTGTTCCTGCACGAGGGCCCGGACGGGCGGCTCCATCTGCCGAGGACGCGCTCGCCCGAGTACGCGGACGCCGAGGACTGCACGTACGACCTGTCGCTCCTGCGGTGGGGCGCCATCACGCTGCTGGAGTGCGCGCGCACGCTCCGTCTCGACGACCCGGCGGAGAAGCGCTGGTGGGACATCGCGCACAGGCTGACCCCGTACGCGCGCCATCCCGAGCAGGGTGTCATGGTCGGCAAGGACGTGCCCCTGGCCGAGTCGCACCGGCACCACTCCCATCTGCTCTGGCTGCACCCCCTGCGCGAGACGGTGTGGGACCGCCCCTCCGACCGGGGGGTGATGCGGCGTTCCATGGCGCACTGGGTGAGCACGCGCGAGCGGTGGCACGGCTACAGCTTCGCCGTGGGCTCGTCCATGTACTCCGTCATGGACGAGCCCGAGAAGGCCCTCGACCTCCTGACGTTCTTCACCGGTCTGAACGTGGTGGACGACTGCCAGATGACGGTCAACACCATGTACCGCGAGGGCAAGAACCTCGCTCTGGAGAGCCCGCTGGCGGGCGCGCAGTCGATGCTCGACATGGTGACGCAGAGCCACGGCGGGGTCGTGAAGGTCTTCCCGTCCGTCTCACGCCGCTGGCCCGACGCGTCCGTCGCCTCGCTGCGCGCCCAGGGCGGCTTCCTCGTGGACGCGGACCGCGCCGACGGCCGTACGCGCTGGGTGCGGGTGCGCGGCGAGGCCGGGGCGCATCTCGTCCTGGAGCACGGCGTACCCGGAGAGATCAGCGTGCGGGACGCGTCGGGCCGGGCGCTGCGCTGGCGGCAGACGGGCCCTGGACGCGTCGCCCTCGACCTGCCCCGGGGCGGCACCGCCATCGTCACGCCGCGCGGCTCCCGTCCGGCCACAGCCTCGGACGCGGGCCCGGACGCCGGGCCGCGGGACGTCCCCTCCCTGGGCCCGTCCGCGCCCTGGGGCCTTCCCGAGTAACCCACGTTCCGCTGCCTTCCGTTCCTTCGCTTCCCTTCCTCCGCTTCCCTTCCTCCCGGACAAAGGAGTTCTCGATGCGCCATTCAGCACGACGTCCCGCCCGGACCCTGGGCGTGTTGCTGGGAGCCGGACTGCTGGCCTCCGCCCTGCCCTCCGTCTCCGGCGCCGCCGAACCGGATCAGCGGCCTTCCCCCGCCTCCGCATCATCCGAATCACCGAAGGAGAAGAAGAAAACGAGGAACGCGAAGGTGACCGACGGCCCGGGTACGAACTACGCGACAGACGATCCGTTCACCTCTGACCGCACCGAATGGTGGCGGCAGGACCGTTTCGGAATGTTCATCCATTTCGGCGCCTACTCCAACCTGGAGGGCGAGTACACAAGACCGGACGGAACGGTCTGCCAGGACGCCGAATGGATCATGCGGGAGTGCGACGTCCCCAAGGACGCGTACGAGAAGCAGGCCGCCACGTTCGACCCGTCCGAGTTCGACGCCAAGAAGGTCGTGAAGGCCGCCAAGGACGCGGGGCAGCGGTACATCGTCATCACGTCCAAGCACCACGACGGCTATGCGATGTGGCCCACGAAGGTCAACAAATGGAACCTGCGTGACCACTCCTCGTTCGACAAGAAGCGCGACATCATGCGCGAGCTCAAGACCGAGGCCGACAAGGCGGGCATCAAGCTCGGCTTCTACTACTCCATCTGGGACTGGCACGACCCGGACTTCGCCGATCCGGCCACCTTCCCCAAGTACAAGAAGCGGATGTACGCGCAGCTCAAGGAGCTGGTCGGCGAGTACGATCCCGCGCTCCTCTGGTTCGACGGCGAATGGGACGCGGAGAACCCGACCAACCGCTGGTCCCCCAAGGACGGCGCCGAACTGGAGCGGTACGTGAAGGGCCTCAAGCCGGGCCTCCTGGTGAACAACCGGGTCGGCAAGCGCCGGGTCGTCGACGGCGACTTCGGCACCCCGGAGCAGGAGATCCCCGGCCAGCCCGTGGAAGGCCAGCCCTGGGAGAGCTGTATGACGCTCAACGGGCACTGGGGCTTCGCCCGCTACGACCACGAGTGGAAGTCCGCCGCGGAGCTGACGCGCAACCTTCTGTCGACGGCCAGCAGAAGCGGCAACTACCTGCTGAACATCGGGCCGGACAAGAAGGGGCGCGTCCCGGAGGAGTCGGTGGAGCGGCTGCGCGCGATGGGCGACTGGCTGCGCGCGAACGGCCAGGGGCGCGCGGTGTACGGCGCCGGGTACAGCGGACTCGTCGAGAAACCCGCGTGGGGCGAGGTCTCGCGCGAGGGCAGCAAGAAGCTGCACGCGGCCGTCACGGAGTGGCCGAAGGACGGGAAGGCGCTGCATCTGAAGGCGAGAGTGCCGTTCGACATCAAGGGGGCGCGCGTCCTGGGCAGCGACCAGAAGGTCACGGTGAAGAAGGCGGGCGACGGCTTCGACATCACCCCGTCCGGGGACGCGGTGAACGAGACCGCCACCGTCATCGAGCTCGCGGTGAAGTCGCCGGGTGGCGTGCGCGGCAAGGGCGAGGGGCTCAAGACGGAGATCTGGGACAACGACTCCTTCGAGGGCGCCCCCTCGGTGACGCGTACCGACGCGGGAATCAACTACGCGTGGCGGTTCGACGGCTCACCGGCCCCGTCCGTACCGGCCGACAATTTCAGCACCCGCTGGTCCGGTTCCGTCCAGCCGCGCTACACGGACACCTACACCTTCACCACCGTCTCGGACGACACGGCGAAGGTCTGGATCGACGGCAAGCTCGTCATCGACGCGGGCGTGCCGCACGACCCGAGGGTCGACAAGGGCACAGTGAAGCTCGAGGCGGGCAAGAAGTACGACATCAAGGTCGAGCACCGGGAGCAGGGCGGTGAGGCCCATATGAAGCTCCTGTGGTCGAGCCCGCAGCAACAGCAGGAGGTCGTCCCCGGCTCGCAGCTCTACAAGGACTGACGGGGCCCGACGGACAACGGAACCGATCGGTACCGGAACGGCCGTCCGGCCCGGGGAGTGCGCCCCACGCACGTACTCCCCGGGCCGGGTTCCGTACGGCCCTCCGTCCGGTCAGCTCTTGACGCGCTCCCGGATCCAGACACCGGCCTCCTTGAGGACCCCGGTGCCCTCCCACTGGTCGCCGTCACAGGTGCCCGGCTTGAACACCGCGCCCGAACGGTCGTCGTCGGAGTAGTTCCAGTTGGTCCAGGAGATGCCTTTCTTCTCCATCAGGTCGATGTACTTCTGCGACATGGTGAAGTCGTTCCCTCCCTCGCCCGCCGCGTTCTGGGTGCCGAACTCCGTGACGAACATGGGGAGCTTGTCCGCGGCCCTGGAGAGGGTCTGGAGGTACTCGTCGTCGTGGTCGGCGGCGTAGAAGTGGAAGGTGTACATGATGTTCTCGGCGTCGACGGGGTCGTCGATGACCTCCTTCTCGTCACCGTCCTCGGAGACGCCCAGCGAGGACCAGGCGCGGGTGCCGACGAGGGCGACGCCGTCCGGGTCGTGCTGCCGGATCACCGGGACGACCTCCTCGGCGTAGGACTTGATGTCCGTCCAGGAGACACCGCTGGGTTCGTTGGCGATCTCGTAGAAGACGTTCGGCTGGTCCGCGTACTTCTTCGCCATGTCGGTGAAGAACTTCTTGGCCAGGTCGGTGTTCTCGTTCGGGTCGCCGGGTTCGAGCTGGTGCCAGTCGATGATGGCGTACATGCCGCGCGCGATGGCCTGGTCGACGACGCGCTGGGCGAGCTTGGTGAACTTCTCGGGGTCGGACTCGTATCCGCCCTCCTGGACGTACGTGGAGACCCGCAGGACGTCCGCGCCCCAGTCGCCGGCGAGCGCGTCCAGGGAGCCGTCCGTGAGGCACTTCGCGTACCACTGGGTGCCGTGCGAGCTCATGCCTTTGAGCTGAACGGCCTTGCCCTTCTGGTTGCACAGCTTCTCGCCGCACACCTTGAGCTGTCCGTTCCGCGCGACGGCGGACCCGGCGGGAGCGGGGGCCGCGGTCCTGGCGGCCGTCCGGGAGGAGCTGTCCGGCTGCTCCTCCCCCGCGTTGGCGCTGAACTGGGGGGTGAGGGCGAGCAGAAGCGCGCCCGCGAGCGCTACGGCGAGAGCGATCCAGGGGAGCCGCCGCCGCGTGAAGGAGTGCTGGGCCATGGAGGTGTGCCTCCTGTCTCAGTCTTTCTCAGTGGGGGGATGGGGGGATGGGGGGATGTGAGGGGAGATGGAGATGTGGGGGGGGTGGTTGGAGAAGGGGGAGCGGGCGTCAGGGGGCGACGTCCTCGTAGCTCGTGCCCACCTTGGCGCTGTTGAGGTACGCGGTGGCCGGGCCCTTCACTCCGTCGGAGCGGTAGACGCCCCACTTGTCGGTGACCCAGTCGGCGCGCAGGGTGGCGCCCTTGAAGACGTCCTGGCCCTTGAGTTGCTGCTTCTTCCCGTTGGCCCAGAATTCGACCTTGCCCTTGGCAGGGTCGTCCGAGACGGTCAGGCCGACCACGAAGTCGTACCACTGGCCGGTCTTGAGGTCGGCCTGCCACAGCTCGGTGGTCTTGAGGTCCGGGTCGCAGTATTCGAGGTCGACGGTGCCGTTGCCCCGGGCCCGCAGGGAGAGCGGGGGTGTCGCGGCGCCGCCGCCGTAGTCCTTGAGCTGCCAGAGGGCGACCCAGTTCTTCTCCGCCGTGGGCAGCGGGTCCCACAGGGAGCGCCAGCCGACGTAGACCTTGTCGCCCTCCTGGAAGCGCAGACGTTCGCCGTCCGGCGTCCTGTGGCCGCGCGTCTCGACCCGTACGCGCTCATCGGGGTCGGTCTTCTCGCCCGAGGTGTGGAGCCGGTACGTCTTGCCGTGCTCGCCCGTCGGGTCGTCGACGACGCCGATCTCGCCGGGCTTCTTCTCGACGCCCTCGAAGACCTTGGTGCCCTGCGCGGGGTCGGCCTCCCAGCGGACCGCTTCGGCGCCGGGCCGTCCGTCCTCGCGTGCGTCGTCGGTTCCGGGCGTCGCGGTGGCGTTCCAGGCGCCGAGGAGCGCGAGGGCAGTCGCCGCCGCGGTGGCGCCGACCAGGGCGGGCCTCCCGTGGCGGCGACGCGCGCGATGGGTGCTGCTCCGGGCCATTCGCATGGCGGATCTCCGTGTTTGTGGGGGACATGACACCTCGCGAAGAGGTGGGGGTGGCGGGAAAGTTAGGGTTGTTTCCTATTGCCGTCAAGGGCAACAGGAAAGTTTCCTTACCTTTATCCTCGGCGTCACTCGGCATCACTCGGCATCGCTCGCCGCCCACCGTGTCCCGCCGCACCGCCCGGGGGCCGCCAGGTGAGATGCTGGCCGCCCCAGACGCGATCACGAAGGAGACCCCGGGTGTCCCTGCTCTTCCCCGCCCTCCAGGAGGCGTCCTCGCAGACCGCTCTGCGCTTCGGGGACCGCGCGCTCAGCTACCACGAGCTCGCCCGTGCCGCGAGCCGCCTCGCGGCACGCCTCGACAACGCCGCGCGGGTGGCCGTCTGGGCAACGCCCACCCTGGAGACGGCCGTTGGCGTGGTCGCGGGGCTGGTCGCGGGCGTACCCGTCGTCCCCGTGAACCCGAAGAGCGGCGACCGCGAGCTGACGCACATCGTCGGCGACAGCGCACCGGCCCAGGTGCTGACCGAGCCGGACGCCGACCTCCCAGAGCCGCTGTCGGGCCTGCCCCGCACGGGCGTCGACCTGGACGAGCTGCTCTCCGAGGAGACCGCGACTTCCTGGGGGCTGCCGCCCGAGCCGAGCCCCGGCTCCGCGGCGCTCATCGTCTACACCTCCGGAACGACCGGTCCCCCCAAGGGCGTCGTGCTCTCCCGTCGCTCCATCGCGAGCAACCTGGACGCGCTGGAGGACGCCTGGCAGTGGACGGCCGACGACGTCCTGGTGCACGGACTGCCGCTGTTCCATGTGCACGGGCTCATCGTGGGCGTGCTCGGCCCGCTGCGCAGGGGCGGCACCCTGCGGCACCTGGGGCGCTTCACGCCGGAGGGCGTGACGCGGGAGCTGGCGGGCGGCGGCACCATGCTGTTCGGCGTGCCGACCATGTACCACCGGCTCGCCGAAGCCTGCGGGACCAGCCCCGAGCTGGCGGACGCGCTCGGGGGCGCGCGCCTCCTCGTCTCCGGGTCCGCCGCGCTGCCGCTCCCCGACCACGAGCGGCTGACCAGAGCGACGGGACAGCACGTCGTCGAGCGGTACGGCATGACCGAGACCCTGATGAACACCAGCGTCCGCGCGGACGGCGAGCCCCGCCCCGGCACCGTCGGCGTCCCCCTGCGGGACGTGGACGTACGGCTGGTGGACGAGAGCGGCGAGCGGATCCCCGAGGGCGACCCGGAGAGCGTCGGCGAGCTCCAGGTGCGCGGCCCGAACCTGTTCACCGAATACCTCAACCGTCCGGACGCGACGACCGAGGCCTTCGACGGCGGCTGGTTCCGCACGGGCGACATGGCGACACGGGACGCCGACGGATACGTACGGCTGGTCGGCCGCAAGGCCACCGACCTCATCAAGAGCGGCGGCTACAAGATCGGCGCCGGAGAGATCGAGAACGTCCTGCTGAGCCACCCTGCCGTCGCCGAGGCCGCCGTCACCGGCGAGCCCGACGACGACCTCGGGGAGCGCGTCGTCGCCTGGATCGTTCCCGCCGACCCGCAGAGCCCGCCGGACGGCGACGAGCTGTCGGCGCTGGTCGCCGAGCAGCTCGCGCCGCACAAACGGCCGCGCGTGGTGCGCTTCCTCGACGCGCTGCCGCGCAACGACATGGGCAAGATCCTGAAGCGGGAGCTGCCCGCCGCGCAGTGACCGTGGGCCCGTCCGGTGCGCCGTTCCGTGGCGCACCGGACGGGCCGAAGTACCGGACCCTTGGCGGCAATTGGTCTGGACCTAAGCGGACTCCTTCGGCACTGTGGGGGCGATACGTGCCACGCGCCTCGTCCCCCACCACTCCCGAAAGGTGCGTCCCCATGGCATCGCGTTCACCGGAAATCCCGCCCCACAACCGTCCGACCGGAGCCACGCCCGGACCGGACACAGGCACCGACTCCGGCACCGGCACCGGCACCGGGATCAGCCCCGGGCCCGCACGACGCTCGTTCCTCGGAGTGCTGGGTGCGGGCGCGCTCGGCACCGCCGCGGTCGTCGGCGGTACGTCCGTGCCCTCCGCCCGTGCGGCCTCCACTCGACCGTCCCGCGGACGGCCGCACGGCAAGGACGCCGAGCTGCGCACCGCGTACCTCGGCACCTACGGCAGCGGGATCGTCACCTGCACCTACGACACGGCGACCGGGGCCCTCACCCGCACCGGCGACTTCCCCGGCATCACCGACCCCACCTTCCTCGCGCTCGCCCCCTCGGGCAAGGTGCTCTACGCCCTCGACAACGGCACCCCGGAAGGGCGCGTACGGGCCTTCGGCATCGGCGACGGCGGCGCGCTCACCCCGCTCGGCGAGGCACGCTCCACGGGCGGCGCCAACGTCACCCATCTGTCGGTCCATCCCTCGGGCCGTCACCTGCTGAGCGCGAACTACGGGGCGGGCAGCGTCGCCGTGCACCCCATCGGCGCGGACGGCGCTCCGGGCGAGCGCACGGCGCTCGTGCAGCACACGGGCTCGGGGCCGGACCCCGACCGCCAGGAGGGGCCGCACGCCCACCAGATCCTCACCGACCCGGACGGCGCCTTCGTCTTCGCCGTCGACCTGGGGACCGACCGGGTCTACACCTACGGGATCGACGCGGACAGCGGGGCGCTCGGCGCGGTCTCCGAAATGGCGTCCGTACCGGGCGCCGGGCCCCGGCACATGGTCTTCCATCCCAGCGCGCCGTACGCCTACGTGGCCAACGAACTGGACAGCACCATCACCGCCTGCGCCTTCGATCCGGCGACCGGCAAGCTCATCCGGGGCAAGAGCTGGCCGACGCTGCCGGACGGCGAGGATCCCGGGACGCGCAACTACCCGTCGGAGGTGACCGTCTCCGCCGACGGACGCTTCGTCTACCTGTCGAACCGCGGCCACGAGAGCGTCGCCTGGTTCGCCGTCGAGGACGGCGGCGCCGCGCTGCGCCTGGTGGACACGGTGCCGAGCGGCGGCTCCTGGCCGCGCCACATCAGCCTGTCGCCGTCGGGCTCGCTGCTGTTCGCGGGCAACCAGTACGGGCAAACCGTCGGCGTCTTCACGGTCGACGGGAAGACCGGGGCACTCACGGCGTCCGGTTCACCGGCCGCCACACCATCCCTGGGCTGCGTCCTGCCGACCTGACGCGACGACGGTGCCCCCGGGGCCCCTCCCGCCGCTCCGCGCCCGTCAGCGCGCCGCTGAGGCGGCGAGAGGGGTGACGGGCGGGACGGCGGAGGGTGCGCCGGACACGAGGCCGGTCGCGTGGGCCAGGCGCCGGTAGGAGTCCAGGCGGTCGGCCGGGTCGTGGGTGTTGAGCGTCAGCAGCAGCTCGTCGGCGCCCGTGCGGGCCGTGAGGGCGGCGAGCGCCGTCGCCATCTCGTCCCCCGTGCCGTGCAGTTGCGACGAGCGGGCGGCTTCGTAGGCCGTACGCTCGCGCGCCGTCATCGTCCGCGCGAGCACGTCCTCGGGCGGGGCCAGCGGCGTGAACGCGCCCTGGGTGCGGGAGACCGCCGTCGACCACGCCTCGGGCGCCTGGAGGCGCGCGGCCTCCTCCGCGCTGTCCGCCACGGCGACGTTGGCCGCGACCATCACGTACGGCTCCTCCGCCTGGCCGCCGGGCCGGAACGTCTCGCGGTAGGTCCCGATGGCGTCCAGCATCCGCTGCTCGTCCCGCGCCGCGCCGATGACCAGCGGCAGTCCGTGCTCGGCCGCGATCTCGGCGCCGGAGCCGACGGCGAGGAGGAAGGCGGGCACACGGAGCCCGTCGGCGGGCCGGGCGCGGACGGGGCCCGTGCCGTCGAAATAGGCGAGCAGTTCGGTGATCTGCTCGCTGAATCCGTCGGCGGCGTCCTTGCCGACGCGCAGCGCCTTGCGTATGCCGTCCGTGAAGCCGACCGACCTGCCCAGGCCCATGTCGATCCGGCCGGGGAAGAGCGACTCCAGCACCCCGAACTGCTCGGCGACCACCAAGGGCTGATGGTTGGGCAGCATCACGCCGCCCGTGCCCACCCGGATGCGGCTCGTGGCCGAGGCGACCGCGGCGGCGAGAACGGTCGGTGCCGAACCGGCGATGCCCGGGACCCCGTGATGCTCGGACACCCAGAAGCGGTGGTAGCCGAGCGCCTCGGCGTCCCGCGCGAAGGCCACCGTGTCGCGCAGCGCGGCGCCGGGGTGCTCGCCCTCGCGGGCGAGGGAGCGGTCGAGGATGGACAGGCGGGCCGGGACGGCCGCTGCGGGTCCGGTCGATGCAGAAGTCACACAGGTGTCAACACCGCGGAGCGCTCAGGATTCCCCGACGGACCCTCCCTGCCGCTCGCTCTGCCGCCCTCCCTGCCGCTCACCCGCGTCCTCCAGCAGGCCCGCGTCATGGGCCAGCAGCGCGATCTGCACCCGGTTGTTCAGGTCCAGCTTCGTCAGCACCCGGGAGACGTGCGTCTTGACCGTGGGGATGCTCATGTAGAGGGAACGGGCGATCTCCGCGTTCGACATGCCCTTGCCGACGGCGACGGCCACCTCACGCTCCCGCTCGCCCAGTCCGTCCAGCGCCTTACGGGCACGGTCCTTGCGGCTGTCCTCGCCCCCGGGCCGTACGTGGTGGATGAGCTGGCGCGTCACCGCGGGCGAGAGGACGGGCTCGCCGGAGGCCACCTTCCGTACGGCCGCCAGGATCTCGGCGGGCGGGGTGTCCTTGAGGAGGAACCCCGCAGCCCCGGCGCGCAGCGCACGCAGGACCTGCGCGTCCGCGTGGAAGGTTGTCAGCACGACGACCTCGGGCGCGTCGGGACGGGCCCGCAGCACCTCCGTGGCGGTCAGGCCGTCCATGGCGGGCATCCGGATGTCCATCAGCACGACGTGCGGCCTGTGCTCGTCGACGAGCGGGAGGACGCGGTCGCCGTCCTCGGCCTCACCGACGACGGCGACGTCGTCCAGCCCGTCCAGCATCAGCCGCAGCCCGGCACGGACCAGCGCGTCGTCGTCGACAAGGAGCACTCGGATGGTCATGGGGTCCACCGTAGCCACCCGGTCAGCAGGTCACAGCCACCCGGTCGCCCCGTCAGGCGCCCCCGGCCCGCACTTTCTCGTCCCAGTCGATGCGGTAGTGGGTCAGCCAGTCGACGCCCTCGGGGGGACGGCGGGGCGGCTCGGCCGTCTCCTGGCCCGTGGGGTCGCCCGCCCCCGCGGCCGCATTCCCCTGGCCCCGGCGGATGATGCTCCGGTTCATACGTGCGCTCTCCTCGACAACGGTCTCCACCCGTTCCCGGCGCAGCCGTTCGTACGCGGCGAACGCCTCGCCCGTGTCCGGAAGGTCGCGCAGGCAGCGGGCGAGGACGACGCCGTCCTCGATGGCCATGGACGCGCCCTGCGCGGCGTTCGGAGCGGCCGTGTGCGCCGCGTCGCCCAGGACGACCAGGGGGCCGCGTGACCAGTGGGGCGTGCGGGCGATGTCGTAGGCGTTGGTGGCGACGATCTCGCCCCCGGTGGAGCGGACGATCGCCGCGGCCGGGGAGGCGTCGTCCGCGAAGAGCCCGGCGACGTGCTCCCGCCAGCGCTCCGCCCGGTCCGGCGTCGCGGTCGAGAGCCGCTCACGGGGCAGCTCCTCGCCGGGGGTGTTGGCGAACCACCAGACCGTCCCGTCGGGCGCGAGGGTGCAGCCCAGGAAGGCGCGCGAGCCACGGATCATCCGGTACGTGCTCTGCTCCGGGGCCAGCTCGGAGGGGACGTCCCGGGCGTAACCGCAGACGGTCGTCTGTCCCGTGTACTGGGGCTCGGGGGCCTCGGGGTCGATCAGGCGGCGCGTGACGGAGTGCAGTCCGTCGGCCCCGATCAGCACGTCGCCGCGCGCGGTGCCGCCGTCCGCGAAACGGGCGGTCACGGTGCCGTCGGGCGCGGTCTCCGCCGACACGAACCGCTTGCCGTACTCGACGGCGACGCCCCGGCGCACGGCTTCATCACGCAGCGCGCGCCACAGCGCCGCGCGCTTGAGCGTGCGCGTGCCCAGGGGCTCTCGTCCGTCCACCTGAGCGCCGGTGGACGCGGGGCGCACGCCCATCCGCTCGCCCGAGGACGACAGCAGCTCGATGCGCGAAGCTGAGAACGACGCGTCCAGCACGGGGCCGTGGGCGTCTATGGTCCGCAGCGCCTCCAGGCCGTTGGGGAACAGCACGAGGAAGGCGCCGACGTCCTCGGCCTCCGCCGGATACGCCTCGTACACGGTGGCGCCGATACCCGCCTTGTGCAGCGCCATCGCCGTGACGGCCCCGCCGATGCCGCCCCCGATGATCAGAGCGTGGGTCATACGCGTCCTCCCCTGCCTCCCCTGGCCGTGCGGCCGCCCCGGCCCCGGCCCCGGCTCTCGTCCCGTCGTCCTGCCCGTACGGACCGGGGTCAGTCTTCCAGGGTTGCGCGCAGATACGGCGCGGTGGCGCCCGCAGCGGCGCGTGCCACCTCGGCGGGGGTGCCCGAGGCGACGACCCGCCCGCCCCGCTCCCCGCCGCCGGGACCGAGGTCGATGACCCAGTCGGCGCCCGCCACCACGGCCATGTCGTGCTCGACCACGACGACGCTGTGCCCCGCGTCGACCAGGCCGTGCAGCTCACGCATCAGGACGTCGGTGTCGGCGAGGTGCAGGCCGGTGGTGGGCTCGTCGAGGAGGTAGAGGGTGTGCCCGCGCCGGACCCGCTGGAGCTCGCTGGCGAGCTTGATGCGCTGGGCCTCGCCGCCCGAGAGCTCCGTCGCGGGCTGGCCCAGCCGCAGATAGCCGAGCCCGACGCGCTGGAGGGCGCCCAGGCCGCGCGCGGCGGCGGGCACGTCGGACAGGAAGCCGGCGGCGGCGTCGACGGTCATCTCCAGGACGTCGGCGACGGTGGCGCCCCGGTAGGTGATCTCCAGCGTCTCCGGGTTGTAGCGCGCTCCATGGCAGTCGGTGCACGGCGCGTACGTACCGGGCAGGAAGAGCAGCTCCACGGCGATGTACCCCTCGCCCTGGCAGGTGGGGCAGCGGCCGCTGGTGACGTTGAACGAGAACCGCCCGGCGTTGTACCCCCGGGCCCTCGCCTCGTCGGTGGCCGCGAACACCTTCCGTACCGCGTCGAACAGCCCCGTGTACGTCGCCAGGTTGGACCGTGGCGTCCGCCCGATCGGCTTCTGGTCGACGCGGACGAGCCGGTCGATCGCCTCCAGCCCCTTGGCGACGGCGACGCCCGCCTCGGGATCGGTCCGCTCCGCCCGGCCCACGTCCTCGCCGTCGGCGTCAGCGCCGGTGCCGACGGCGTCCCCGGTGCCGGGCTGCTCGGCGCCTCCGCCCGTACGGTCGGCGACGAGATCGGCGAGCACCTGGCTGACCAGCGTCGACTTCCCGGATCCCGAGACCCCGGTGACGGCCGTGAAGACGCCGAGGGGCACATCCACGTCCAGGTCCCGCAGATTGTGCCGCGTCACGCCGGAGAGGGAGAGCCAGCCCGCGGGCTCCCGGACCGGGCGAGCCGCTTCGGGACGCCCGGCCCCGGCGAAGAGCCAGCGCCTCGTCGCGGACGCCTCCGTGCCCGCCAGCCCCGGCACCTGGCCGCTGTAGAGGACCTCTCCCCCGTGCTCCCCGGCCCCGGGCCCCACGTCCACGATCCAGTCGGCGCGCCGGACGAGCGCCATGTCGTGCTCGACGACGAAGAGCGAGTTGCCCCCGTCCTTCAGCCGGTCGAGCACCGTCAGCAGCGCCTCGGTGTCCGCCGGGTGCAGCCCCGCGGAGGGCTCGTCCAGCACGTACACGACTCCGAAGAGCCCCGACCTGAGCTGCGTCGCGAGGCGCAGCCGCTGCAGCTCGCCCGCGGAGAGCGTGGGCGTGGGCCGGTCGGAGCTCAGATAGCCGAGGCCGAGCTCGGTCAGCACCTCGATACGGGAGACGAGGTCGCGGGCGAGCGTCGCGGCCACGTTCTCCTCGACGCTGCGCTCCCGCTCCCGCCCCCGTTCGCTCGGGTTCCCGGTCTCCTCGGCGGCCTCCGCGCTGGGCCGCAGCAGCTCCGCGAGCCGCTCCAGGGGCAGGGCCGCCAACGCGGCGATGTCGTGCCCCTCGAACGTCACCTCCAGCGCCTCGGGCCGCAGCCGCCGACCTCCGCAGACCGGACAGTCGGCGCTCACCAGGAAACGCTGCACCCGCTGCCGCATGGTCGCGCTCTTGGTGTCCGCGAACGTGTGCAGGACGTAGCGCTTCGCGCTCTGGTACGTGCCCTGGTACGGCCGCTGGATACGCCCCGCCTCCCGCACCGGATGCACCGTCACCACGGGCTGCTCGTCGGTGAAGAGCAGCCAGTCCCTGGCGTCCTGGGGCAGCTCGCGCCACGGCCTGTCGATGTCGTGGCCGAGCGTGGCGGTGATGTCCCGGAGGTTCTTGCCCAGCCACGCCCCGGGCCAGGCCGCGATGGCGCCCTCCCGGATCGTGAGCGACGGGTCGGGGACGAGCGACTCCTCGGTGACCCGGTGCACCGTTCCCAGGCCGTGGCACTCGGGACATGCCCCGGCGGCCGTGTTCGGCGAGAACGCGTCCGAGTCGAGCCTCCCGGCCCCCTCCGGATAGCTCCCGGCACGCGAGAAGAGCATCCGCAGCGAATTGGACAGCGTCGTGACCGTCCCGACCGAGGAACGCCCGGTGGGCGCCGAGCGGCGCTGCTCCAGGGCCACGGCGGGCGGCAGCCCGGTCACCTCCTCCACCCTCGGCGCGCCGACCTGGTGGATCAGCCGCCGCGCGTACGGCGCCACCGACTCGAAGTAGCGGCGCTGTGCCTCCGCGTACAGCGTCCCGAAGGCGAGTGAGGACTTCCCGGAGCCCGAGACACCGGTGAAGACGACGAGCGCGTCCCGTGGAATGTCCACGTCGACGCCCCGCAGATTGTGCTCGCGGGCGCCCCGCACCCGTACGTATCCCTCATCGCTCATCCGTCCATGATCTGCCACTCCGCACCGCGCCGCGCTCCGCCCCCGGGCGTGAGGACCGCCCAGGGGTGGTACCCATGGCCGCGATGGACTGGTTCACGCCATGGTTCCCGGCGCCCGGGTACGGCCTCAGCAGGCTGGTGCTCCAGCGCGCGCTGGCCTGCCTGTACCTGGTCGGCTTCGTGTCGGCCGCGCTGCAGTTCCGCGCGCTGCTGGGAGTGCACGGGCTGCTCCCCGTGCGGGCCTTCGTCCGGCGAGTGCCGTTCCGGGCGGCGCCGAGCCTCTTCCAGTGGCGCAGCACGGACCGCTTCTTCGCGGGCTGCGCCTGGGCGGGGGCCGCACTGTCCGCCGCCGTCGCCGCGGGGGCGGCGGACTCGGTGCCGCTGGGCGTCTCGATGGCGATGTGGGCACTGCTGTGGCTCCTCTATCTGTCGATCGTGAACGTCGGCCAGACGTGGTACTCCTTCGGCTGGGAGTCACTGCTGCTGGAGGCGGGCTTCCTCGCCGTGTTCCTGGGCAACGACGACGTCGCGCCGCCCGTGCTGGTGCTCTTCCTGCTGCGCTGGCTGCTGTTCCGCGTGGAGTTCGGCGCGGGCCTGATCAAATGGCGCGGTGACACCTGCTGGCGCGACCTGACGTGCCTCTACTACCACCACGAGACCCAGCCGATGCCCGGCCCGCTGAGCTGGTACTTCCATCACCTCCCCAAGCCTCTGCACCGTGTCGAGGTCGCGGCCAACCACGTGGCGCAACTCGTCGTCCCCTTCGGGCTGTTCCTCCCCCAGCCCTTCGCTTCCGCCGCCGCGGGGCTCGTGATCGTCACTCAGCTCTGGCTCGTGCTGTCGGGCAACTTCTCCTGGCTGAACTGGCTCACGATCGTCATCGCCCTGTCGGCGGTGGACCCCTCGCCGCTCACCGGCACCCCGTCGTACGGCGACACCCCGCTCTGGTTCGCCGTGCTGGTGTGCGGCGTGACGGCCCTGGTCGCCGTCCTCAGCTACTGGCCCGCGCGCAACCTGCTCAGCCACCGCCAGCAGATGAACCGCTCCTTCAACCCCCTTCACCTGGTCAACACCTACGGCGCCTTCGGCAGCATCACGCGGGTCCGTCGCGAAATCGTCCTGGAGGGCACCGCCGAGGAGCGCCTCACGTCCGCCACGGTCTGGCGCGAGTACGAGTTCCACGGCAAGCCCGGCGATGTCCGCCGTCTGCCTCGGCAGTTCGCCCCCTATCACCTCCGTCTCGACTGGCAGATGTGGTTCGGCGCGCTCTCCCCCGCGTACACGCGCGGCTGGTTCGAGCCCTTCGTCACGCGGCTCCTGGAGAACGACCCGCCCACCGTCCGCCTGCTGCGGAGCAACCCCTTCCCCGGAGCGCCGCCCGTCCACCTACGCGCCCTGCTCTACCGCTACCGCTTCACCACCCCCGCCGAGCGCCGGGAGACCGGCGACTGGTGGCACCGCACGCTGATCCGCGAATTCCTCCCTCCCGTCCGCACGGCTGCTCCCGTACCGCCTTCCGCCCGTGGCACGCCGGGCGACGACGGCCACGCATCATGAACGGTCATCGCCACTCCCGCTCCCATCCCCGCTCCCGTCCCCGGGCTCGCTGAAGCGTGCGGCCACCGCTTCGAGTCTGCCCATCCGGTGGGCCACGGCGAGGCCGTCCATGTAGTCCCGGGCATGGACGATCAGGCCGTCGCGGATGCGCAGCACCAACAGTCCGGGGAAGGCGAACGGGAGGCCGTCCGAGGCCAGCGTGCCGGTGACCACGTGCTCGGCGACGATCACCTCGCTGTCCGCGCCCTGGTGGACGGCGATCTCCTCGATCCGCCGCGGCCGCGCCGGGCTCGCGCCCCACACCGCTGCGTACCCCGCGCGTATCTCCTCGCGCCCTTCATAGCGCGGCGGCATCCCGGGGAAGAGGAACGGGAACTCATGAACGCCGTCGACCGCGTACAGCTCGGCGAGGTCGTCCGCAGACAGGGCGAGCATCGCCCGGTGGAAGAGGTCCAGCACCTCGCGCGGCCCTCGCCGGGGCCCCGCTCCGGGCGTGCCGGGTGTGACGGGGGAATCGGCTGACATGACAAGGCTCCATTCGTTGCGTCCTGGTGCCCGCGGAGCGGGCGCCGCCCGGGTGTCACCCCCTCGTGCCACGATGACCGGGCCGGGAACTCGCCCCGGCCTGAGGGGAGATCCCGAGGGGAGACGAGGGCAATGGGTTCCCACGGCGGCGTGCGGCACGAGCGGGCCACGTGCCCGGAGGATCTGAGCCGGTTCGTCCTGGAGCGGCTCAACACGGGCGACGTGGACGGGCTGGTGGCGCTGTACGAACCCGAGGCCGTGCTGGCCCTCCCCGACGGCCAGGTGGCCACCGGCAGCGGGGAGATCCGGCAGGCGTACGAGCAGATCGTGGCCGCCCGTCCAGTCTTCTCCCCCGGCGAGCAGCAGCCCACGCTGCGCACGGACGACCTCGCGCTGACGTCCACCCGCCTGCCGGGCGGCGGCACCACGGTCGAGGTGGCCCGCCGCCAGCCTGACGGCACCTGGCTCTGGGTCCTCGACCATCCCAGCTTCCCGGTGGGTTAATCGCCTGTGCCCCGCCCCACGGTGCGCCCGTTCAGCATCCGGCCGCCACTGCCGTCGGGGCCCGTCCCTTCTCGTACACGGTCAGTCCCCGCGACAGCTTCAGTGGAACGAGGACCAGCTCGACCAGCACCGCCTTCCACGCGTACCAGAGGTTGACGATCTTGGTGGGGTAGACACAGGGGACGTTCCAGAGCACCTTCCTCAGCGGCAGTCCTCGTCTGCGTGCCGCGTAGACCAACGGCGGCAGGGTGAAGAGGACCTCGATGCCCAGCCACCACCCCAGCGTGGGCAGCACCGGCCGGTCCAGGCCGAGCGTGAGCACCAGCGGCGCGCTCCACCACAACGGCGCGGTCAGGATCTCCAGCAGCGCGACCAGCACCCACAGCGCCAGCATCGGCTTCCGCCGGACCAGGGCGCCCGTGTGGATCCGCACGTTCTGACAGAACCCGGCCATCCACCGCCACACCTGCTTGCGCAGATAGAGCAGGCTCTCCGGGTCGGCCGCCCAGGCGACAGCGTCGCTCACGTAACGCGCACGCCACCCCTCGATCTGGCACATCCAGGTGAAGTCCATGTCCTCCACGATCGTGCGGGTCAAGAAGCCCTGTCCGGCCAGCGCCTCCCGCCGGAACATCGAGCAGCATCCCGAGCAGACCATCGGGCTGTCGGCGCGCGCCTGGATGGGGCGATGCCAATGGAAGCCGAAGAGATACTCCACCGACCGGCCCCGCTCCCACACGGTCCGCGCGAACCTCGTCTGCACGTTCCCCGCCGCGACCACCACCTCCGGGTCGTCGAAGGCCGGGACGAGCCGCTCGATGTAGTCCGGGGCGAGGACCGTGTCGGCGTCGACGGCCAGCACCAGGTCCGTGGTGCACCACGGCAGCGCGTGATTCTGGGCCTTCGCCTTGCTGCCCAGGTTGGCGGGCGGGCGCATCACCTCCGCCCCGTACCGACGGGCCACCTCGCCCGTACGGTCGTCGGAGGCGTCGTCCACGACGATCACCCGGTCCGGCGGGAGCGTCTGGGCCCGCAGCGACTCCAGGGTGGCGGGCAGCCCCTCTTCCTCGTTGTGAGCCGGAATGATCACCGTGACGCCGCTGGCGACTCGGCCAGCGCTCACGTCACCGTCGGCACGCATGCCTCACCACTCCCCCACCCGCCCCGCCCGCCCCGTCGGCGCCAGCTGCGCCCCCGACCCGTCCGACCCCGTCTGTCGCACCAGGCCCCGACGCTTTCCCTGACCAGCACCACGACACCCACCGCTCCGTACACGAGCAGGCTGAAACCGACGACGGGCAGTCCCCCATGCATCCCGGTCCCCCTTCACCTTCCGTCCGGCCGCCGACGCTCTCCGCCGCGGCGCTTCAGAAGGTAGCCGGGTCCCTCACTCCCCGTTCCGACAGCTCACTTTCTGTGGATGACCGCACGACTGGGGACAAGTCCGTCACCCTCGCGAGTGACCCACGCCCTTTCCCGGGGGGGGATTCACGCCCCCTCTCCGGAGGAGGTTCACGCCCCCTTCCCGGATTCCCGGAGGGAATTCACGCCCCCTCACGCGTTGCTCACGCCCCCTCCGGCAGCCGGGCGACCTCCGGTGACGAGGACTCCAGCGGCACCGACCACGACCGTACGAGCCCAAGCTGGACCGCCTGCCGTGGCAGCACCGCGTCCAGCATCCAGTCCGCGAGGACCCGTACGCGGTTCCCCGGCATCGCCGCCAGGTGATAGCCGCGGGTGACCGCGTTGGCGAGCGGCCCGGACAGCGGCACGTGCAGCGGGTTCGCCGCGCCCTGAAGGCCGCCGAGGTCGACGGTGAACCCCAGGTCATGATGCTTGTACGGGCGCGCGGCCCCGTAGCCGTACGAGGCCGCCAGATTGTGCGCGGCGATCTTCCCCTGCCGTACCGCGTGCTGCGCCGTCATCGGCGTGAACTCGCCCTCCCGCGTCAGGTCCGGCACCGCCGCCGCGTCCCCGCAGGCCAGCACGTCCGGCTGCCCCGGCACCCGCAGGTACTCGTCCACGACGAGCCGTCCCCGTTCCACCGGCAGCCCCATCTGCTCGACCAGCGGGTCCGGACGTACGCCGACGCACCAGATCAGCGAGTGCGTCCGGACGAACTCCCCGTCGTCCAGCAGCACGCCCTCCCCCGTCGCCTCCTGTACGGACGTTCCCGTACGGACGTCGACACCGCGCCGCGCCAGTACGCGGTGCGCCGTCTTCGACAGCCGCCGGTCCAGCTCGGGCAGCACGCGCGGCGCGATGTCCAGCAGCATCCATTTCGGCCGCCGGTCGCCCCGCAGACCGCCACCGCCCTTCGTGCCGTCGCCGAGCGTGCCGCCCGGCCTGCTGTGCTGCTTGGCCAGCGCGTCCGTGAAGAGCGCGCCGTGCGCGGCCACCTCCGTACCCGTGTAGCCCGCGCCGACCACGACGAACGTGCACCGCGCCGCGCTCTCGGCCGGGTCCTCCGTGGTCGCCGCCATCGCGATCTGCCGCGTGACGTGATCACGCAGATACAGCGCCTCCGGCATCCCCCGGAAGCCGTGCGCGTGCTCGGCGACGCCGGGGATGGGCAGCAGCTTGTTCACGCTGCCGACGGTGAGCAGCAGCCTGTCGTACCGCAGCTCTCCCTCCTGCCCCTCCGGGTCCCGGAAGTGGAGCTGCCGCTTCTCCAGGTCGACCTCGCCGACCTCCCCGAGCACCAGCCGTACGCGCGGCAGCGTCCCCGCGAGCGAGACGGACACCCGTCGCGGCTCCAGCACGCCTGCCGCCACCTCGGGGAGCAGCGGCAGATACAGGAAGTAGTCGTGGGGGTTCACCAGCACGATCTCCGCCGCCCCACGGAAGCGGCGCGACAGCGTACGGGCCGCCTGGTACCCGGCGAACCCTGCTCCGACGATCACGATGCGGGACCGGCTCACGGTCGACTCCCCCTCTCGGAAGCCCGGGGGCGCGACGGGAGCCCCGGGAGTCACCCCATACAGGTCAGGACCACCGAAGTTTCCCGATCCCCGCACGCCAAACCCCGCCCACGTACGCGATCACGCCCCCACGGAGAAGGGGTGCGCGAGCACCCCCTGAAGTGCTGTATTGTTCTTTGTGCGCGAGCGGCGAGGGGAAAGCCCCGAAGCCGGACGAGCACCGGGACGTGGCGCAGTTTGGTAGCGCACTTGACTGGGGGTCAAGGGGTCGTGGGTTCAAATCCCGCCGTCCCGACCGGTGAAGTAGCAGGTGAGGGCCGATCTTCCGACAAGGGAGACCGGCCCTCACTGCCGTTCAGGGGCCGTTGGGGAGAATTCTGGGAGAAGATCTTGGAATCTTCGCCCCCTGACGACCGCTAGCTCAAGCCCCGAAGGAGCCCGTCGAGCACCGCGACGGGCGACCCCGAGCAGAGCTCCCGGCGCTGTTCCAGCGCCTCCTCCCACAGCCGGGTGAGCCCCTGCATGAGGTTCTGCCGCATGTCGTTCGTGACGTGGGAGTAGTGGGCGGAGATGGAGCTGTCGGTGTGCCCCATGCGCTCGTCCTTGAGTGCCTTCTCCGTCCTCAGCCCGTCCATGTCGGTCTTGTGCCCGTGCCTCAGCCCGTGCGGCGTCAGGCCCGGCCGAATGGGAACCCAGCACGCATCGGCCCGGCCCGCGGCGTTCCGGCCGCGCACCGGAACGCCGGGCCAGGGCTCCCCCAGCAGCGGCACCGGCCGGGCCTCCTGCGGCGCCTTCTTCGGGTACCAGCCCGTCACCGCGGGCTGGAAGACCCAGGTGGCGAATCCGTTCCGGCGCCAGTGCGGGGCCGCGGGAGACAGAGCGTGGTTCGGGATGAACCCCAGCTCGCTCGCCGCCGCCTCGACACGCTGACGCGTGGCCTCGGCCACCCGTTCCGGGCGGTTGAGAACGTTGGAGACCGTGCCGGTGGACACGCCCGCACGCCGGGCCACATCGATGAGCTTGGCGCCCGGCCGGTGGGTACGCGCGGTCCCCAGCCCCCGGAAGACGTACCGCTTCCCATGGCAGTGGCACGGCTCGGGCCGGGTGCGCCGGATGTGATCCATGATCAGGCCGGTGAGGAACGCCGGGGCGTCAACTGTCCGGTAGCTGTCGTCCTTCGGCGGACATCGCAGCAGCTCCCCGGAGTCCAGCTCGTAGAGCTGCCACTCGATGCGGATGGCCTCGGGGCGAACGTACTCGGTCTCCAAGCCCACCAGTTCGCCCCAGCGGGCGCCCGTGTACTGCTTGGTCACGCAGCCCACGAACTCGTCATCGCGACCGGAGAGAAGCGCCGCGCGTTCGGCCAGCAGCAGCCCCTGCAGGGGACTCACGATGGCCTTCTCGGGGCCGCGCACCGATGAGCGTCCGGCTCGCTTGCCGCGCCCCCGGCGCTTCGCCGCGGGGTTGGACTCGATGAGCCCTTCCTCCACCGCATCCGCCAGGATCAGGTGCAGAATCTTGCGCCAGGTCGTGACGCTGTTGACCGCGTAGGACTCCTTCTCCCGCTTCTCCCAGCCGTTGACGTCGCCGCGCCGGATGTCGGCGAGCGGCGACGTCTCGAACTCGGGGAGCAGGTGCACCTCGATGGCGTACCGGTAGCCCTGCATGCTCGACGCCGCGAGATCCTGCTCGGCGAACCACTGGTTCGCGTACTCGCCAAAGCTGATCCGGCCCGCTGAAGGATCGCGCCACGTACCGGCGCGCACCCGGCTCTCCTCGTCCTGCGCCGCCTGCTCCGCAGCCCTGCGGGTCAGGAACCGCACAGTGGCGCCCGTCGGATCCTTGACCGTGCCGTACTTGCCCGGCGCGATCTTGTATCGGGCACGCCAGTACGGGCCGCGATTCTCTGCGAATCCCATGTGTTCCTCTCGATGGCACGGCTACGGGGTGCGCCCCGCGCTGGGACGCACCCCGTAGCACTCTTCGTTGATCAGGCGGCGCTGCGCTTGCGTCGCGGCGGGCGCGCGCGGAGCGGCACAACCGCCGCTGTTGCGGCAGGAGAACGGCGGCGAGGCGAAGCGGGGGCACTCTGCCCTGCCGCCTGTTCCGGTCGCTGTTCGAAGATGAGGAAGATCTCCTCTACGTGAGCCTTCGTGAAGCGGTAGCCGCTGCCGCTCTTGATGAAGGGAATGCGGCCCCGCCGGGCCTGTTCCTTCACCCACCATTCCGAGCATTCGAGGGCTTCGGCCACCTGCGCGGCCTTGAAGAGGCGTGGCAGATCAGAATGTCGTTGCTGGGAGGTCATCTCTACCCCTTCTGGGCGGTTGGCCTGTGTCGTGGTGAGTGCGTCTGTCCGAGGTGCGGATTTCTGCGTCACTGCGTCATACGCGTCACCTAGGCGTCTGACCAGCAGTTTTGCGTGACGCAGACGCCCGAAACCCGCGTCACGGTCCGGGGCCTGTGTCACTGGCCCATGACGCGGATGACGCGGCATGACGCAGGTTTCGGGCATCTGCGTCACGGCCGTTGAGGCAGGTCAGCGGCCGTCTTGCCGGTGACGGATGACGCGGTGACGCAGACCTTCCCTACTTAGGAAAAAAAGGAGGGGTGTCTGTAGTAGTGCGAGCGCGGCTCAAGACGCGAAGAAGGAGCCGCTTCGCGGCGCGACCTTCACGCGCCGCTGTCGCGGCGAACAGCAAGAGGAGCACCCCGCCCCGGGTGCTCCTCTTGCTGTTCTGCCGGTACGCAAGGCGTGCTGTCAGTGCAGCGTGCCCTGCTGGTGCAGGGGTTCGGGTACGGGTCGGGTGATGGCGATGTAGCGGGCGGTAGCGGCGCGGCCCCAGTCAACGACGACGCCCCGGGCGGCGAAGGTGGGCTGGAGCCGCTTGAGGCGGTCGGAGAGGACCTTTCCCGTGGTCGGCCAACCCTTGGGCAGAGGGCGGCACTCCTCGCCCTGGTGCAGGCGGCTGAGGCACTCCAGCCACTCCGAGGACGTCATCCGCTCCTCCACACCCGGTTCGAGGGCGGCGGCGTACTGCAGGACGGTCTGCGCGAGCAGGTCGCCCTCGATGACGTCGTCGTTGAGGTCGTCCAGGCTGGCCCGGTAGGCGGGCAGCGAGGCAAGCCCGGTGGCCGCGTCGAACTGGGCACACAGGTGCGCGAAGTCCGCCATGCGCAGATCGGTCGGGGTCTCCGCCTCGGTGGCGCGCACCTTGACGGTGAGGTCGAGGAGCGAGCCGAGGATGACCGGCAGCGCCTCGGCGAAGTCGGCCCACAGCTCCGCCTCGGTGCGCCGGACGCGGGGACGCTCCAGCCGCAGCGGCAGGAGACGTTCGGCGAGGTCGGGTCGGATGACGCCCACGTCGATGCCGGTCAGCAACAGGGGGCGGCGGTAGCGGGAACGGTAGACGTCGCCGTCGCTGAACAGGGCCCGCTTGATGGACTCGGCGCCGGTGACGATGCAGCACATCAGGTCGGACAGATCCGGCGCCAGGTGAGAGAGGTTGTCCAGGGCGGTGATCCACCCTGCCGCCACTGCGGTGATGAGGCTTTCCTCGTCCTTGGGGGCGCGGCGCAGGTCGCCGCTCATGCCCTCGATGACGCGGACGAGCATGCGGCCCGCGGTGGACTTGCCCGCGCCCTGGGGACCGGTGAGGAAGGGCGCGGGGACGGGCACGGAGGGTTCCAGGCAGCCCACGAGCCAGGCCAGCGCGAGACATTCGGTGTCCGGGGTGGCGAAGTTCGTCAGCCGCAACAGGGCATCGATGCCCTTGCCGCCGGTGTCCTTGACCGGCAGCGGGAGCTCGCCGGTGAGCTGGGTACGCCGCCAGCACACCTCCGCCGGGTCGGGGGTGACAAGGTCCCAGCCGGTGGGGTGGATGCGTACGGATTGCCCGTCATCGCGGCCCAGGTCCAGCCAGGAGGCCCCGTCGAAGCCGGGGGCGACGCGGATGTGGGTGGACTGGACGTCCTCGGTCAGCGCGAGTGCTTCGATCAAGTCGAGTGCCTCCTTCAAGGCGGTGCCGTTGAACACGCCGCAGCCGTCCTTGAACAGGCCGACCATGAGTTCCTGGCGGTGGCTGCCGGTGGTGCCCTGGGAGCGGATGGGGCGGGCGACGGGGTGGCCGTTGCGCTGGGCGTAGACCATGCCGTCCACGGTGCGGAAGTAGCGGAAGTGGGATTGCGCGTAGTCGGTGATGACCTCGCGTGCGGGGGGCTTGTCGTCCTCGGACATCGCTCACAGTCCCAAGCTGGTACGGGCGTTGGTCCACGCCTCCGCGCAGTGCCGGGCGGTCTCGCCCTTGGCCTGCGCGGCAGCGAACAACCGCGCGACGTGCGCCTCGGTGAGGCAGCCGCACCGGCCATGGACCGACAGCACCGCGAGGAAGGTCCGGTAGACGGTGATGTGGATCGCGCTCCGGGCCTGGGTGATGCGCTCCTCAGCCATGGCGATGCCCCGCTCCAAGAAGGCGGGCGTGCGATGACGGCACTCCCCGCCCCCGGCCGGCACGGGTCCGGAAACAGCGCGTGGTGCGGGCCGGGCAACGACCAGCGCGCGCACGGCATCCGGCAGGGCGGTGATCCTGCCGGTCCCGGGTCCGAGCCATCGGGCGTAGGACATGCGGGATTTGATGTCCACGCCAGGGCGCATGCCGTTCACGGAGCGCATGGTGCCCTGGTAGATCCAGTGCTGACCGCGCGTCGTGGCCACCGTCCGCGTCGCAGGCAGGTGGTCGCGAGCCCAGGCCACCGCACCGGCACTGTCCAGGTCCACGACGGTGAGCCGGGCGCCGCCCGGGTGGTAGGCGACCGCGACCGCTCGCCGCCACGCCTCCCGCCATGCCGGGGAGGCGATCAGGTCAGGGTCGGTCGTCGCGGCGGCCCATCCATGGCACACGTGCGGGCACACGCAGGGCCCGGCGGTCTTCATGTTCGGCCGTCCGCCGCACGCGTTGCTGACACACGCACGGCAGTTCCCGAATGGCACCTTGCCCTGCCGCAGTGGCAAGACCGGGATGCCGTCCGCCGCGAGCTGAACAGCCACTCGCCGATTGTCTGTGGGTTGGGTCATGCTGGAGACCTCCAGTGCTCTGTAGGGGGTGCTGGGTGCAGGGGCGGCCCCGGGATCTTTGGCGAGACGTGGGGTCGCCCTCGGTGCCGACGATTGCCGGCGAGTGGTGTTGTCAGCGGGGCTGGATAGATTGCGCGTCATGACGACTGATGACCTGACTCCGGGCACGATTGCGACGCGTGCCGAGGTGAAAGCGCTCTTTGGCGGCGGCATCCAGGGCGGTATCCAGACCCCGGCCGATGGCGAGACCGTGTTGGTCTACTCCGACCCGTCGCAGGGAGTGAAGTACGGCTACACCTTCGACGGTCAGGTCGAGGATGACGAGTACGGCCCGCTCTTCCTCTACACCGGCGAAGGCACGGCCGGTGATCAGAAGATGTCCAAGGGGAACAAGGCGATCCTGGACACCGCCACGGACGGGCGCGCGGTGTTGCTGTTCGTCTCGGTTGGCAAGAAGGGCGCTGCCAAGGGTGGGATGCGGCACCGGTTCGTCGGGCAGGTCGTGGTCGATCCGCTGCTTCCCTACGTGGAGCGTCAGGCCCCCGACGAGAGCGGCGCGATGCGGCGCGTGTTCGTCTTCCGCCTGCGCCCCGCTCCGGGAGTGACCTGGTCCCTCACCGATGAGGACGTGGCGATGCCGGCCACCGTCAACAAGGTGGTCGAACTGCCGGCGAGCCCGAAGACCCTTCCCCCGGCCGTTAAGGAGAAGGCGGAGGCGACAGGGGTCAAGGACAAGAAGACGGAGAAGCACTCCACCAAGACCACCGTCGCCAACATTCCTGGCGGAGAGCGTCAGGTCGTGCGGCGGGAAGGCCAGTTGGTCACGGCCTTTGAGGAACACCTGACCGCCGCGGGGCACACGTTCAAGAGTTTCCAGATCACCGTCAAGGGTGAGGCCGGCGCTCTTGTGCCGGACGTGTATGACGTGACCGACAACGTGCTCTACGAGGCCAAGGGGAAGGCGACTCGCAACGCCGTGCGATTCGCGATCGGCCAGCTCCTGGACTACCGCAGGCACCTGAAGGTCCCCGACGGCCTGCGGCTGGCGGTGCTGCTGCCGGAGGCGCCCAGCGAAGACGTACGTGACCTGCTTAAGAGGGAGAACATTCTGCTTGTGACGCAGACAGCCGAGGGGTTCGAAGGCTTCCCCCTCGCCACCTGAGCTCATCCTCAAACTGCCGGCCAGCCCGGAGAGGCAGCCCCGGATCTGGCGAGATGTCGGGGGCCGCCCCGGGCGTATCTAGGCGTCGGCGTATTCGCTGGCCTGCTGGCACTCGCGCCATGCCTGGTACTCGCGGCGGACGTAGCCGCGCGGGTCGGAGACGATGCTGAAGGTCTCCTCCGGTTCCAGGTCGGACTGGTCCCAGCACACCAACTCGCGCGCGGCCCGGTTGGCGTCCCGGGCCGCTTCGGCGTCCTCGGGGTGGGGGAGGGCGGCCCGGTCCCGTACGGCCGCGTCCCGCAGCCAGAAGACACGGGAGACCAGCACGCCCAGCGTCGTCTTCTCCCGGGCCTCGCTCTTCAGCCAGGCCCGTTCGGCATCGAGGCTGGGGGCGAGGCGGTAGGCGTCTTCGGGGGCGGGCCACCGGCCGGGGTCGGCCGGGTGCTGCGCGGTGACGTACAGCCGCACGCGTCCCTTATCGCTGCGGGCCGGGTAGCGGCGGACGGGGCCGGTGTCGAAGGTCTCGCGCAGCGCGCCGACCACCGCATCGGCCTCGCCCTCCTGGCACAGGACACGGATCTCGAAGGTGCTCACGCCGCCTCCCCGAACTCCGCCGCGGGGGCGGGGGTGAAGGGGATGGGCTCGTTGTCCATCCGCTGAGCGAGGCGTGCGGCCCGCTGGCGGATGGTGTCGGCCAGCAGCGCGGCGGGGTCCTGGGTGTGGTCCCACAGGGCGACGGCGGCGGCGAGGATGACGTCACACAGTTCGTGGGCCACGTCGTCCTCGGTGTGGCTGTGGCCTTTGCGGGGATTCTGGCCCTGCGAGCCCAGGTACGCCTGCGCGGCTTCCCCGGCCTCCTCGGTGACCTTCAGCAGCCGCATGGAGACCTCGTGCGGGTCGCGGCCGTTGTGCAGGTCGAGCCAGGCGGCGATGTTGCCGCTGTGCTCGAACAGGTCGGTGGCGGGGTGCTCGGTGTCGGGCCGGGCTGTCGTTCCGTCTCGGTCGCGGGCTTCGAGGGCCCCGAGGACGGCGATGCCGGAGACGACCATGAGGCCGTTGGACTTGTACGGCGGGGTGCCCAGTTCCTTGAGGACGCGGGTGAGGTCGCGCGCGGTCCACCCGCGGTATTCGCCGGGGTTCATCGCGGCGAGCCGCTGGCGCACCTCGTCGGTGCGTACGCGCACGTCGTCGCCCAGGACGTGCGCG
Source organism: Streptomyces sp. NPDC048172 (assembly GCF_043202595.1). NCBI lineage: Bacteria > Bacillati > Actinomycetota > Actinomycetes > Kitasatosporales > Streptomycetaceae > Streptomyces > Streptomyces sp. NPDC048172. The sequence continues at coordinate 417,452 of NZ_JBIDAT010000003.1, read as the reverse complement.
ATGTCGGCCGCGTGGTCCGGCGCCTGGGCGGCGAGCGTGGCATCCACCATGTCCGGGTCGGAGTAGTGGTCGATGAGCAGATCGACCAGCGGGCCGTCCTCCGCCTCGCCGCGGGAGAGGCGGGCGACGGAGTGCAGGAGGCGGCGCAGGTGCCCCAGCTCGCCCGGGTACTCCTCCTGCTCTTCCGGGTACGCGACGGCCTCGCGCTGGGCTTCCAGCTCGTTGCGCAGCCGGGTGTTCTCGGCGCGCAGCAGCCATAGGGGCGTGTTGTGGCGTTCGCTCACGGGTGATTCTCCTTCGTGGTCGGGCCCGGTGTGCTGTTCAGCGGTGGTCGATGGCGTCGGTGACGGCGTTGGTTAGGTTGGTGATGGTGGGGGCGGCATCGGTGCGGGCGAGGTAGAAGCCGAAGAGGGCGGCGACGAGGGCGGCGCCGATCCCGAGGGACTTGAAGCGCAGCAGGAGCGCGAGGACGAGTCCGAGGATGAGGACGAGGGAGAGGGTCACTGCCACGGCAGGGTCTCCTTGGCCGGGGTGGTGGGGCGGGTGCCCGCGGCGTGGATGCGGCGGGCGGTGTTGGCCAGGCGGGCGCCGATGCGGAGGCGGTAGCGGCGGCCCTTGCAGCGGCGGCAGCGCTTCATGCTGCGGCGCCGGGTATCGCGCAGGCCGGTGCCGTGGCAGGTGCGGCAGACGGCGAACGGCCGGGCCGCACACAACGCTGCGTAACCGGCGAGGGTGGCCAGGAGGAGGCCGGTACTAGCAAGGAGCATGGGGTGCCGTATCCCTTCCAGGGCGGGTTTGCGGGGGTTGTCGCAGGTGGGCCGCTAGACGCTAAGTCGCTGATCACAGCGAGTGTGGGCCGCTAGCGGGGGTGCTAGACCTAGCAGCGGGAGCCGCTAGGTCTAGCAGTGCTGCTGGGGTCAGGCCGCGGCCCTGTCGGCGTCACGGCGTGTGATGGCGGCGGTGATGTCGGCGCGCTTGATGCCGCGCCGGTTCTTGCCTTCGCCCTCGTCGGTCTGGCCCCAGACCTGGCCCGTCTTGATGCCCCAGGGCTTGAGCGCGGCCGTGACGTTCTCGCCCGTCCAGCCGGTGTAGGTCTCGGGCTGGTGGTCGGCCAGGCGGGCGGCGATCCGCTCGCACCACGCGGCCTTCTCACCGACGGGCATGACGGCGGCGATGTCGGCCAGGATGTCCGAGCCCGTCGTCTTCTCCGGCCCGGCGCCGATGGCGTGGCCGGTGATGTTGCCGTAGTCCTCGCGCAGCTTCCGCGCCCGGGAGACGACCTGTTCGGCCGCGACCGCGTTCACGAAGGCGGAGGCGACGATCCGCGGGTCATCGCCCTCACCGGCCATCCAGCAGATCCCCCGGTCGTCGCGGGAGAACATGGTGGCCCGGTACCCGGCCTTGTACATCGAGGTGCCCAGCACCATGTCGTTGGCGGGCTGGCCCATGACCTTCAGGCAGAACCGCAGCACGGCGTTGGAGGAGATGCCGGTGGGCAGCGACTTGGCGTCCGGGCGCTGGGTGCCGAACAGCATGGTCATGCCCAGCGCGGGGCCGCGCTTGCCCAGGTCGGTGCAGATCGCCTCGATCTCCTTGCCGTGCTCCTCGTGCTCGAAGGGCACCTGGCACTCATCGAACCCTGCAATGATCGGGTGCAGCCCGAGCCGCTTGTCGCTGGCGAGCTCGGGGGTGACCTTCGATTCGGGGCAGCGCGAGCGCGGCAGGGACTTGATGACCTTCGCCCGGCGCCGCAGCTCTTCCTTCAGCTCGCGCAGGGAGTTGAGGACGTATTCGATGTCCTCATCCTCTTCACCGGCGCGGTAGCGGTGGCAGACCGGCTCCAGGGCGCCGAAGTCGCCGGTGCCCTTGAAGTCGAAGGCGTGCACCTCCGAGCGCGGATCCAGGGCGGCGATGAGCAGCAGCAGCCGCATCAGGAACGTCTTTCCCATGCGGGGGATGGAGCCGACCACGACGGAGGCGAACATCAAGGTGACGGCCACGTCGCGCATGCGCTGGTCGTTGCCGAACACCACCGGCTTGAACAGGTCCACGGTGCCCGACTTCAGCAGCGGCCAGGCCGGTTTCGTGGTCTCGTTCATCGGCTTGTCCCCGACCCACAGCACCAGGCGCCCTTCGTGCTCGGTCGGGTCGGGCCCGGGCCACACACAGCCCACCTTGCGGCGCAGCCCGGAGGCGAGCGGCTTGCGCGCCTCCATGATGTCCTCGGGGGTGACGCCGTAGGGCAGGTCCAGGTCGGCGCGGTAGCCGGGGCCGTCGCGCACGATCTCGGAGGTGAAGCGCAGCCCGTTCATGTCGCCGCCCTTCTTCACGGCGGCGGTGATCTTCGCGTTGCCGATGGAGTCCAGGCCGCGCAGCACGATGGAGCCGGTGAGCTTCTGCACCTCGGTCTTGAGCACCGCGGGGCCGACCACCGGGGCATCGGGCTGCTGCCCGGCCCAGCCCAGCAGCAGCACCCCGCCGACCGCGAACAGGTACACGGCCTCGGGCAGCATGACGTACAGCCACAGCGCGAAGCCGGTGCCGAACACGGCGGCGAGCAGGGTGACCAGGCCGCGCAGCCGCACCCGCCCCGAACGCAGCCGGGCCAGGCGCATGTACTCCTCCACGTCCTCGTTGCGCACCGCGAAGTCGCGCAGCGGGGCCGCCTCGCTGTCCCACACCCACCGGCCCGTGGACGCCACCAGGCGGCAGGCACCACGCGGCGCCATCACGCCCAGCCGCGCGGCGTACATGGGGGTACGCACGCCGTGGAACAGGGCGGCGTAGCCCAGGTTGGCACCCGCGTGGCGGGCGGTGGCGGCGAAGTCGCGCCGGTTGGTGAGCCATCCGGCCAGCACAGGGCGGCGCTTTTCGCTGCGCACCTTCGGGTCGGGCAGCTTGGGGTTGTCCACCGCGACCGGCGCGGCCGGGGTCTCGTCGGGGCCGGGAGCGGGGTCGGGGACCGCCCGCAGGGGCGGCGCCGGGGCGGCAGTGTCCGTCATGCTGGGGTTCTCCTGTCCAGTCTCGGATTCGGGGTGGTGCAGGGGCCCGCGACGGCCGACGGTGCTGGCAGGCTCAGGCGGCCGTCGCGGGGCGGAACTAGGCGGCGGGCGGCGTGCCCTCCGGGTGGCGGCGCAACCAGGCGAGCTGGTCGCGCCACGCCAGGTAGGTGATGCGGTTGTGGTCGAAGGCGAGCCCCGGCGGGTCGTGGAGCGGGACCCACTCGATGGCGGCGGCGTCGTCCCCAGCCTGCGCGGTGGTGTCCGCACCGACGACGACCACGTACGCGGCGGAGACGTAGCGCCCGCGCGGGTCCCGTTCCGGGTCGTCGAAGACGCCGACGAGGATCAGCCGCTCCTCGCGGACACGGACGCCGGTCTCCTCGAACAGCTCGCGGGCCGCCGCCGCGCGGGCCGTCTCGCCGGGATCCACGTGTCCGCCGGGCAGGGCCAGGCGGCCCTCGTGCGGGGGCCAGCCACGGCGGATGGTCAGCAGCTCGGGCCCGCGGTCGGTCACCCGGACGCACACCACGTCGGCGGTGTAGCGGACGGTCTCGCCCGTCTCGGTCTCACTCATCGGTTTATCTCCCTCGGTCGGTTCTCGGTCGGCCCCTGACCAGCGCGTCAGGGGCGGGTGCGCTCGACGGCCTTGAGCCGCTTCTCCGCCTCGCGGCGGGTCTGCCGGGCGGCCGTGCGGTCGGCGCCGCGGGCGGCCCGCTCGCGGACCTTCGCGGCGGCCACGTCGGCGCGGGCGGCCTTCACCTCGCGCTCCCAGGCGGCGGTCTCCTCGCGGGCGCGCTCTTCGGCGCGGGCGTCGATCGTCTCGATCGCCCGCTCGACCTTGCCGATGTCGCCGTAGGCGCCCTTGGCGCCCTGGACCAGCAGCCCGGCGCGGGTCAGCTTCTCCTTGCGGGTGTACTTGCGGGGCGGTGCCTGCATCGGTCCTCCTCGGCGGAGTCCGGGGCTGTCCCGGCTCCCCTCACCGCCCGGCACAACCTCCGGGCGGATCGGGCAGGCGTCAGCCGACGCGTTGCAGCTCGCCCGTGCGGCACAGCACGGGGCCGACCAGCAGGCCGACCCTGGCAACCGTCCACCGGCCCTTTGTGAGCGGGCCGGGCGGCACTTCATCCACTATCCGGCCGGTGCGTCCGGCCGCCCGCGGGGCGTCCTCGCACGAAATGATCAGGACCTTCCGTCCGGCGGTGAACACGGGGTGCTCTCCTTCCGAGCTGTCAGCCCTTCCTCGGCTGCACGCCCTTCCAGACGCTCCACAGGACCAGCGCTGCCACCCCCACGGCGAAGGCGCCGATGGCGAAGGCCAGGAAGAACAGCGTGAGAAAGGCAGTGCCCACACAGGCGCAGGCGGTGTAGGTGACCGCCTTGCGCGCATCGAACGGGGGCCGCGCCGGAGCCTGGTGGTGCTGGCAAGGCGTGGCCTGGGGCTGCTGTGCAGCCTGTACGGCGGCGAGCATCATCGCGAACTGCTCGCCCTGCCGGGCGGCTTCGACCGCGTCTTGGCTCGCTCTCTCGATGTTGCTCATGTCTGCTCCTCTCGGAGGCTCAGTTGGGGAGGTCGAAGAGCGCGTTCTGTGCGGGATCCGCCGCGCTCCGCGTCTCTCGGCTGACCGCCCGACGGGCGGCGTCATGGCAGTCCGGGCACCACGCCCGCAGAGCCGAGACGGGCAGTTGCGCTGCGGCACGGGCGCCGGTCGCCGGGTTGGCGGGGGCCGCGGTGAGCCGGACGGGGCCGCGGTGCCTGCTGGCGTGCTGGTCGTGTTCGCGTGGGCAGCGCCCCCGGCTCTTGGCGTGCTTGTTGCCGCACTCGCCGGTGCACTGGCAGCGGAACCCGGCCGCTTCCATCACCGCCCGCCACAGATCGGCGTAGGCGATCGGCTCGCTCATGCCGCCACCACCTGCGGCTCGGGCAGGATCTCGCGGCCATCCCCGTGGCAGGTCCAGGGCGAGCAGCCGCTTGGCTCGCCCTCCTCGTCTTTGTCGATGAGGTCAAGGAGGGAGCCTTGCCGCTGACCCCATTCGTGCGCGGTGACCTTGTCGATCGGCGCCTGATCCAGCGGGAGACATGAGCGGTGCAAGAACGCCTGCCCTAGTAGAGGGCGTCCGAGGTGAATACCGCGCACTCCGCCTTGGCGGATGGCGCGGTCGAAGGCGACCGCGTCCGCCCACTCGCGCGGGCGCTCATCGCGCATGGTGCGCCACATCGCGTTGGTGTGGAACGGGCAGCCGATGCACGCGGACTTGGGCGTCGATGCCCAGCCCCGGCGAGCCAGGAAACGCAGGCAGTCGGCCCGTGACCAGTCCATCTCCAGCAGCGGGTGCCGGTTGATGGCGTACTGGATCCCGGAGTCCTTCGCGCGGTCGAACTCATCGCGGGAGATGCCCACCCACTGCTCCGCGAACACGCCCTTGGGCACCCGCCCGGCCGGGTGGCCGAGCAGGGCCCGCACCTGCTTCTTGATGGGTGTGAGCTTGTACTCCTTGGTGCACTGGCGGCGGATCATGCCGGTCGTGCCGTCCGGGTTGCGCACGTACAGCGGCATCACCGCCCCGCTCATGCCGCCACCCCCAGCGCCTCACGGCGGGCCGGGGTGCCGGGGGCGAGCCGGGCGAACGCGGCCTCGACCTCCGGCGGCTCTTCGAACTGGTGGCGCTGTTCGGCCGCACGGCCGATGCGCTCGTCCCGCAAGGTCTCGCGCAGCTCGCGGGCGCGCTGGGAGGAGGTGTGCACCGCGGCGCGGATCCGGTCGGCGGTCAACTGCCCCTCGGGCCAGTCGGCCGTTGCCTTCCGGGCCTCGGTGAGCAGTTCGGCCGCCGTGCGCTTGGGTCGGGCCGGGCGGCGAGCCGACTGCGGCACCCGACCGGTCGCCCGGCGGGGCCGCGCCGACTCCGCCGCCACCGCGCGCGGTGCGGGACCAGCAGCCTGGACAGGAGTCGAGTCTCCCGGCTCCCAGAAGGGGTTCCCGTCAGCCGGGGTCGGCATGGGGCGCGCCTCCCCCGCGCGGGCCGGTTCTCCCAGCTCGGGTACCGACCGGTTCGCGGTAGGAACCTCTGTTTCCTCCCAGTCTGCGTCGACCGGGGGAAGGGCGGGGGCAGCCATCTGGGTCGGGCCGGTCGGCAGGGCGGGCGCCTCGGGTGCCGGGGCGACGAACATGGCCTCCAGCGCGGCGTCCGCGCCGACGATGACGCGCTCGCGCTGGACGTGCAGCAGCCGGGCCGACAGCTCGACGTCGCCCATCCCGACCTGGCGGGCCAGCTTCCACGCCTCCCGCTCCGCCTTCTTCTTCACCTTCTTGTCGGGGTGGTTGGCGGCCACCGCGCGCTGATAGGCCAGCTCGCGGACCACGCCCGCCGCCCGAGCCTCCGCTTCGGCATCCCGGCCGTCCTGGTGGACGACGATGCGGCGGGCGAGGAAGGCCATGCCTTCCGCAGCCACCGTCATGCCCATCGGCGTGACGGCGTAGATCACGGTGCGGCCCACGTCGGGCGCCGCCATCGCGGCCATGGCCGAGGCGGCGGCGGGCAGCGCCCACAGCCCGGCACGGACGATCCGCGGCGAGGACTGCCCCAGCATGGTCAGACCCAGCAGAACGAGCGCCAGCACGGCGGTGGCGCCCTCACCGGCGGACACCGCGCCCAGCGCGGTGCCCTTGCCGTAGGCAGCACCGATGTTGCTGAACGTGCCCACGCCCCCGGCGATACCGGTCGCGAGCATCGGGACGAACGCCGCGGCCAGTACCACAATCTGCGGCTTGGTCAGCTTCTGACGTGCCGTAGGGGCGCTCACAGGGCACCTCCCAGTGTGAGAACGGCCGCGGCCACCAGCAGGGCACCGGCCAGCAGGGTCATGGAGATCGCGGCGCGCAGGCGGGCGAACTTGCCCACCGCGATCCGCGACAGGTTGGTGATGTCCTTGGGGAGGCGGTCCGCGCTCAGATGCGTACGCAGCCCCGCGGGGGTGAGCGTGGCCCACAGCGGGAAGCCCCCGCCGCCACCCAGGTTCGGGCGGACCGTCAGCAGCAACAGCGCCGTCGCCGCCAGCAGCACCCCGAGCCCGGCGGCGCCGACGAGGGCCGACGCGAGGGTCAGGGGCGCGCCGGTCGCGAGGGCCAGCGCTCCGGCCAGCAGCGCGGCGTGGAAGGCCAGCAGCAGCGACGCCTTGGTGTCCGTGCGCGCCAGCTCCGCCTTCACCTCCGTGTGCGCGGCGACCAGCGCCGCGTCAGCCGGGGCACTCATGCCGCACCTCCCGCCCGGGCGGCGCGGCGCCAGCCCGCGACCTGGAGCGCGAACCCCACCGAGGCGATGAGCATCAGCCGGTTGTCCCGGACCGCCACCGCACCGGCGAGGCCGGTGAAGGCCAGGAGAATCCCGGCGAGCACGAGAAAGAGCGCCAGGCCCTGGGGATTGCGCGTGCTCATGACGCCGCCCCCTCGTTGGGAGTGGTGCGGTTGGTCAACGCGCGGCGGGCGTCCAGCAGGCGGCGACGCGCCCGGCGCAGGCGGCGGTCGTCCAGCTCGTTGGGCGGACGGTCCATCACGGCGATCCGCACGTCCAGCAGGTCGATGTCCGCCTCGATGACGGGCATCTCCCGCTCGATGGCGGCCAGCTCCCCGCGGGTCGGCTCGCGCAGCAGGCCGCAGCCTGTAACGGTCGCATAGTCGGTACAGATGTTGAACATGGGTCGGGGTCCTCTCGGAATGAATGTGGCAACGGCCCGAAAGCGGCCCCGGTGTTCGAGCACCGGGGCCGCGCCACTGCACAAGGGAAAAAAGGGGGAAGGTCAGCGGCGGCCGAAACCCCAACCGATGAGCCTGGACACGGACTCGGTGACGTCGGTGACGCGGCCGGACTCCAGCTCATCGGCCCGGCTCTCCAGGCGCTGCGCGGCGTCGTCCTTGCCGCGGTCCCGCAGCGTCCTCGCAGCCTCACGGTTGGCGTTGGCCTGCTGCTTCATGCGGTCAGACATTGGACCCCCTCACGGGCCGGGACTGTCCCGGCTCCCCTCACCGCCCGGCACGAAGTCCGAACGGATCGGGCAGCCGTCAGGCCACACGCGGCGGCCCCATCGGGGCCGCCAGGGGTGAGGCGGGAGGGGCCCGGTCAGGGCCTGGGGGGCTTGCTGGCCAGGAGGTACAGCGTGGGAGTGAAGAAAGTGATCACGCCTTGCTCACGGGCGGCTCGCAACCAGGCGTCCCGGTAACGGTCGGCCGCCTCGCTCCCCCACAGCGCCTCGACCTGCTCCAAGACAGTGAACGCCCCGGCATGGCCCCGGCGCTCCAGGTACCCGGCGGCGGCCTCCTCGCCTTCCAGGCGCTCCTCGTGCAGCTCGGTGACCGCGTGATCGATACACAGGCACGCGTCAAGCAGCGCCTCGCGCAGCCGCCAGGAACTGAAGGCGAGCATCGTGCGCGCGGATCCGCTCCCCCGTTTTTGCGCGTCGGCCAGCTCAGCGAGCTGCTGCTCGGTGAAGCCGCGGACGCCCGCATCATGGAACCGCTGCGCGTTGATCGGTTCAAACAGCGACAGCGAGCCGCCCGGACGCAGCACCCGGGTGATCTCCCGTGCCGCCGCGTTGAGATCCTCGATGTAGATCAGCACGGAGCGGATGAGTACCTGGTCCACGCTCGCGTCCCGCAGCGGGATCTGTGTCGCGCTCCCGGCCACGGCATGGACCGATTCGGGCAGCGTCGCCAGCGCGGAGGTGGAGATGTCCACCGCGACGACGCTGCCCTCCGGGCCGACGAACTCGACCGCCTCACGGGCCAGCAGCCCGGTGCCCGCCCCCAGGTCGAGGACGCGGTCCCCGGGCTGGATCCGGGATCCGGCCAACACCCGATCCCGGATCCCGGACAACGAGGCGGCGGCGCGCGCCGCGCCCACATGCTGATCGCGCTGACGGGTCAGCCAGTGTGCCCACTGCTCCGCAGCGCTCTCGCTCATGCCGCCATGCTCTCCCGCCGCGAGGAGAAGCAGAAGCCCGGCGCGACGGCGTTGTTCAGCGCCTCGCTCAGCGCCTGAAGGCCCTCGTCCTTCTCACGGTGGTAGATGCGTTCGGCGGCGTCGATCTGCGCGTCGGTCAGAATGGCGTGGCCCTTCTCGCCGTACTCGAAGAACAGCGCCTCATCCGCGGCGAACAGCTCCGCGTGCTGCGCAAGCAGGTCCTTGCGCTGGGCGACGAACTCAGCGTCCACCCGGCCCCACTTGATCTCCAGCCGTTCGGTGACCTGGGCAAACTCGATACGCAGCGCGACCTGCCTGTCGTGGTACTCGCGGGAGACCTCCAGCAGCTCGCCGACCTGCTTCGCGGTCAGCCCCAGCTCCTTGTGGTGTCCCAGCAGCCGCGTGAACAGCGCCCCGGCGGGAGCCAGCGACTCACACCGGGTATCGATCAAATAGCCCGGCTTCGCGAAGGCGGAATGGTTGATGGTGCACATATGCTTCCCTTCCGGATCCGGGGCCACTCGCTCCCGGCTCCCCTTGCCGCCCCGCCACAGCGGGCGGGACGACGCGGGCAACCGTCAGGCCGCGCAGCGTTCCTTGGCCTCCTGCCGCGGCGTCCACGGCAGCGGCAGCGCATCCGCCTCGCGTCGGGGAACCACGTGAACGTGCAGGTGGAAAACGGTCTGCGTCGCGATGGAACCCTTGGACGTGATGACGTTCGCCGCCTCCAGCTCCCCGGCCAGCTCCGCCGCGCACGCCATGGTGCGGGCGGAGACCACCGGGTCCTCGCCGATGTCGGCGACGTGGGTGTGCGGGATGACCAGCACATGCCCCGGCGTGACCGGGTCCAGCGGCACGATCGCGATCACGTCATCCCAAGCGCGCACCACCTCGGCGGGCACCCGACCAGCAACGATGGAGCAGAACACGCAGCCCTCCCTCACCGGCCGCCCCTCGCGCGGGCGTATACGCATGAGCATCAACCTCCGCATCAGATCAGGTGGTTCGCTCTCCCCCGGCCCGGTGTGCCAGCACCGGGCCGGGCCCTTCGCGGGGCCGGGATCTGTCCCGGCTCCCCTCACCGCCCGGCACGAGGTCCGGGCGGATCGGGCAACCGGTCAGCGTCCGCTGCGCCTGTTCAGTTCGTCCAGGCCCTCGTTCACGGCCCGCTGACGGTCACTGTCGTCGTGCCCCTCAGCGCGGTCCTCCTTGGCGCAGGCGGAGCTGTTGAACACGTCGAACTTCACGTCGTCGTCGCTGTAGCCGCTGTAGTCGCGTGCCATGAGCTGGCCTCTTCTCTCGCCGTAGTTCGGGCCGGGACTGTCCCGGCTCCCCTCACCGCCCGCACTGTGCCGGGCGGATCAGGCAACCGTCAGTCGCGGTCGCGGTCGTTCAGGGCGCGCAGGAAATCAGCAGCGTCCTGGTAGTCGGAGTTCCGTGTGGCGCGGCCTTCGGCCTCCAGATCGGCGGCCACAGCCTCGCGCCGCTCAGCGAGGTCTTCAATGCACGCGTAGTGGTCGAAGTCCATGCCTCCTCCAGACGACAGTCACCGGCGGTCCCAGGAGCGGCAGAACGTGCCGCCGTGGGCGTCCTCGATCACGGTCATGCCCTCGCCGTTGATCGTGGTGGTGGAGATATTCAGGTCCCCGTTGCCCAGGTGCACCGGGCCGGTGGCGCCATTGATCACCACGCCGGTGACGTTCTGGTCGCAGTCCTCGGAGTGCTTGCGCGCCATGAGGGGCGCTCCTTCCTGGTCGCGCCCGGACCCTGTGCCCGGACCCACCGCCCCCCACGGACCGCAGCCCGCGGAGGACGGAAGGGCCGACACCCTCAGCGCGCGACGACCGGCTTGCCCATGTCGCGGTGCCGCACGGTCACGCTGTGCCCGGCAGCCCGCAGCCGCTCAGCCAGCGCACGGGCAAAGGTCGGGGCACGATGCCGACCGCCCGCGCAACCGTCCGCGACGGTCACCACCCTGGCGCTCGGGCCGGACGCGAACGCGGCAACCGCCGTCGCCGCGGCCTCGACCAGCTCCGCGACGCCGGGGGTGTTCAGCACCGCGGCCCGAACCGGCTCATCGTCGGCGGTCATGTACCGCAGCTCCGGGCTGACGTGCGGGTCGCGGAAGTGCTCGCGCAGGTCGATGGTCAAATGCGCGGGCGGCGGCTCGCCGTGCAGGTAGCCGAACGAGACGATCTCAACGGCCACCATCACCGGCCACCCTTCATGCGGGCGTTGTTCTCGCTGCGCCAGGTGGCCTCGGCGGCCCGCCGGGCCAGCTCCGCACGCTCGGCATCGGTCAGCGCCGAGGCGGCGCCGGTAAGCTTCCTCATCAGGATCAACCTCCTGGTCACATCAGGGGTTCGGTCTCACAGCCCGCCCGGTGTAGCCGCACCGGGCGGGCTCCTTGTGTTGGGCTAGAACGGGGAGACGTACGAGGCGCGGGGTGTGATCGCGACGATCGCGCCCGGGAACTCGGCACGCAGCTCACGGGCGAAGCCCGTGGCCATCTCGGCCGGAAGCGCCGCCCCGAGGGTGCCGACCTCGCACACGACCCCGCCGTACTGGTAGGCGATCACGACGTACTCCATGAGTTCCTCCTCGATCAGGCGTACGAGCCTTCCTGCGACCCCACGCCGACGCCCTTCCGCCGCGAGCCCATGAAGGCTCGGGAAGGGGGACGACGTGCAGTACAGGACTGCTGGCCTCGTTGACGCGGCGGCCGTTCGGGCCCGGGGAGACCTTCATCCCGAGCCGTAGTTCCAGCCGAAGGTGTAGTGCCGCGTCGTTCTTTTACGTCGTCAAGGTGCCGACCCACCGCGCTCTCCCACAGCAATGAGCCCTGCGGGGTCCTCGCACATGCCGACTGCCACCACCAGCGGTAATGGCCCTCTCACGACGGATCTCCACTCACCTAGGCCGGTGTCGTCACGACCATCACCGGTGGCGGATCACGCTGTTGAATTCTCGAACCGCTTCGACCGGGCCCGTGTCACCGGGCCTGCCGGGCGGTGCGCCGAATGAAGCTGGACTTCATCTGGTGCGCACCAATAGACTGCATCTGGTGCGCACCAGAGTCAAGCCCTTCGAGTCAGACGCCCTCGATCGCTCAGCTCGGCGCACTTCCAGGAAAGGGCGGGTGAGGGGGCCGCGGTAGCCAACACGGGTTCACACGCGGAGGGTTAAGAGATCCTGTTAACCCCTGACGACCTGCGGATATGTAGGGCATGCTGCTGAAGGCAGCACTGAAGCAAGGCCGAGGACGGTGCACATGAGCAACGCACTACGCGCCACGCGAGAAGCACAGGGAATGTCCCAAGATCGGCTCGTTCACGCGATCGGGGTGTACGCAGGGCGACACGGCATGGAGATCGCCAGTCCGTCGAGCCTGAAGGTCTACGTCTCGGACTGGGAGAACGGCAAACGCAAGATCGGCGACCAGTACGCCAGGATTCTGCGCGCCGTTCTGGGGGTCACCGACGAGGAGCTGAGAGGGCCTCAGCTCGGCTCGGAACCGGCGAAGCAGCCGAGCACCGACGGCTACGACGACCTGCTCGACCGCATCGACTCAGCTCGCAGTGTCAGCCAGTCCATGGTGCAGACGTTCATGGACCAGACCGAGCTGCTGCGCACGATGGATCGCCAGATGGGCGCCGCGGGCTTGGTCGACCAGATGAGCAATCACCTCTCCGCTCTCGAAGAGGCACTCACCTTCGCCGTGCTCCCCGACACGCGGAAGCCCGTCGCTCTCGCGCTGACGGGCGCCGCCTCGCTCGCCGCCTGGCAGGCCCTTGACGGCGGGTTTGTCGAGAGGGCCTGGCGCCGGTACGAGCTGGCGAAGCGTGCCGCGCAGGAAGCCGACACCCCCATGTACCTTGCGCACGCCACCGGAGAGCAGGCGTACGTGCTCGGGGAAGCGGGTCGCGTGGACGACGCCGTAGCGCTCGTGCGGTATGCGCGCGAAGTCGGCGGGGAGCGGCTGTCGCCACGGCTTCGAGCCTGGCTGCACGCGGCCGAAGCGGAACTCTGCGCGAAGGCGGGGATGCCGGACGACTGCCGACGCGCGCTCGACAACGCCGTCGTTTGCCTCCCGGACGACGGGGAGACGCGCGACCCCGACCTTCTCAGCGTCTTCCTGAATCACGGCCACCTGACGAGGTGGCGGGGCAACGCGCTGGCACTGCTCGGCGAAGACGAAGCGGTGGGTGACCTGTACGCGGCCCTTGAAGCCGCCGACCCGAGCTTCGTCCGTGCTCAGGCCGGTCTGCGATGCGACCTGGCGCAAGCTCACTTCGTGCGCGGCGAGGCGGGGCAAGCGCAGCAGCACTTGCAGCAGGCGCGTCTGCTGGCGAAGCGGACGGGATCCGTTCGCCAGCAGCGGCGGGTGGAACTGCTTACGCAGCCTCGTCGGTAGGCGGAGGGAGCTGCCCTCGGTTAGCCAACAGGTAGTTGAGCCCAACAAGCGTGCCTGCTCCCATGAGTTCGCCTTGGGCCATCAGACCGCGCACGTCGCTGAGCGGCACCCATTCGACGTGACCAGCTTCTTCCGCGTCGGTCGGCTCGCCGATCCGCTCCGCGCCGCGGCCGATGAACACCTCGTGCGGCGAATCGACCATGCCGACCATGGGCTGAAACTTCGTGATGCGCTTCAGAGGCCCGGTCGGACGCCAACCGGTCTCTTCTTCGACCTCGCGGGCCGCCGTCGCCATCGGATCCTCACCTGGGTCCACGATGCCCCCAGGGAGCTCCCAGCCGAACGCCTGGGGCACAAAGCGATACCGCCACAGCATGAGCACACGATCCTTGTCGTCCACGATGGCGGCGATGGAGACGTGCTGCAGCCGGACGACGTGGTGCTCGAAACGCTCGACTCCGGGCGGATCAACATCCACGAGGTCGAGGTTCACCCAGCGGTTCTCGTAGAGACTCCGCTCACCGTGAATCTTCCACGGCTCTACCCCGGCCGGACGCTTCACGCTGACGCTGCCCGCGACCCGGTACGAGCTGCGGCCGTGGACCTCCAGCAGGCCCTCCGACACGAGACGGGCAAGCACCTGGCGCAGAGCAGTGCGACGTACGGGCAGCATTTCCTCCAGCTTGCGCTCACTGGGAATCTTCTCGCCAGGCTTCAGCTCTCCGGAATCGATCCACTGCCGGATCGTGTGGTATGCCTCCATGGACTGCGGTCCCATACTCGGAGAGCCCTCCTGGTTAATCGTCTGGTGCGTGCCAGCGTAACGGGGAGTTGCTGCGTGGGGCAGTGGGAGCAATGAGGGCTCCTTCTCTGCGCCGTCGTCTACGGCGCACGGGGATGGGATGCTGGGGCGCATGACCGACATGGTGACGACGGTCCAAGGTGAAAGTGCGCGACCACTGGATGCGCGGGGCGCCGGGCGCCGAAGGGGCCTGAGCAGTGGCTGGCTGAAGTGCTGGCCCTGGGGGCAGTGGCGGACGGCGCCTTGACCGCCACTGCGATCCGTGAAGCGCTCCGTGTCGGGGGACCGCCCACCTTGGACTGCGACCTCAGCGCCGGATTGTTGTCGGCTGCGGCCGTGGCGGAGTACCTGCCGCCCGCCGCCGGGCCAGCTTGACCAGAAGTCGGAGGACATTTGGTCAAGCGTGAGTCAAGAGTGGGATGGCGCGGCACCTTCCCGTACCCGCAAGAGTCGAGAGTGATCTAGCGGCCCTACACCCTTCAGTCAAAGTGGCACCCTTCAGCGCCAACCCTTCCCGTACACGCTGCCGGTGAGGCTGCGTTTGTCCTATAAGAGGCTGTGTGGGACGAAGGGAGGGGCAGGGTGCTGACGATCAACTTAGCCGTTCTCTTGGCGGTCGTCGTCGTGCTTCGTCTGCGGCGTCGGGTACAGGCTCGAAGCCGTGGCGACCAGCAGCTAACAGTGATCCTCGCGTTGATTCTGGGTCTTCTGCTGGCGCCGACTGATTTCGGGCAGGGAATCCTCCGGGCGACCGGCAGAGTCGTAGATCAGATCTCCGAGATTCGGCTGTAGATCGAGTGGCCTGTCACCCGCCCGGATGCAGAGATTCATGCCCCGTGATGAGCACCCGCGGGGCACGAGTGGGGCAGTACCGTGCGGCTGGTGCGGCAAACCTGATCAGAGCGCCTTGGCTGGAGTGACTGTAAATCTGCCGACGCCCGTCCGGACCTCGTTCGTCACGTTCGGTGATACCGCTATCCCGGCGATCTTCTGGTTCGGGGTGAGAGGCTCGGGATCGAGCGCGCGATGGTGGTGGACGGGTTGTTGAGCGAGGTCAGGTAATGGGCCTGCGCAGAACGACCACGGTCGCGTCGTCGCGGTACAGCTCCCCGGCGTCCTCCTCTTCCTCACCCTCGGCGGCGGCGACGAGTGCGTCCGCGAGGACCTGCGGGGCGTCGGCGTGCTCCCGGCACAGCTCCTCGGCCGCCTCCTGGTCCACCTGGTCGGAGATCCCGTCGCTGACGAGCAGCACCAGGGGGACGTCCTCGGGGATCTCCACCTGGCGGCACGTCATCTCTGTCGCCTGCGCGAGACCGAGCCTCGCCCAGTTGTCCTGAGTCTCCGCGACCTCAATGGGGACGCCGCCGTTCCAGCGCAGCCACTGCCCCATCGTCTGGTCCGTGCTCCACTGGGTGAGCGTCTCCCCGTCCCAGCCGTACGCCCGGCAGTCCCCGATCCAGTGGACGCCCGTGGGACGGCCTGGCTCCATGGAGGCGTAGATGGCGGACATGTGGGGCGGGCGGTCGTACGCCTCGGTCATCCGCCCGGCGGTGGTCAGGCCGACGAGCCCACCCATGGCCATCCCCATGAGGGTGATCACGGCCGGTGCGCGCTTGGCGAAGTCGACGACTTCCTCGCGATGACCGGCCCCATCCACGACGGCCGCGCACACCCGGTCGTCTCGCCTGTGGACGTGGGCGCCGTCCGCGCACGGCGGCTCGGTGCCGGGGCGCTGAGCGACTCCGACCGTGACCTCCGCGGTCGCCGTGGTCTTTTCGACGTCCGTCACTGGACTCCTTCCAACGAGGGTGTGGTCCCGGACGCCCGCCCGGCTCCAGGAACCGACACCCGGCCAATCGCTACGACGCCAGAAAGACCGTCAAACGCCCTGTCACCATCACCGAACATGACGGCCAAGGTTAAGGAACAAGCTGAGCGGTTGGGAGAATCCTGGGAGACGATCTAGGTTCCAACGCTCTTCGTGACTCACTCACGCCAACGCAGACCGACGCTCTGACCAGCATTGATAGCAAAACACGCTGGTCACTGGGGCGTCGGGACCGTACTGGGGGTCAAGGGGTCGTGGGTTCAAATCCCGCCGTCCCGACGGTGTTTCAGTAGGTCGGAGGCCGTTTCCACCGAGAGGTGGGAACGGCCTTCTGCGTGTGTGGTCGTGGAGTGGTCGTCATCCGTGCGGCGCGGGCGTGCGAGGGCCACCCGGTCGCGGCTCTTGTGGGTCTTCGGCCGTGTCATGACGAGCTGGTCGTCGTCGATGGTCGAGAGCGTCGAGCGGACGTACAGGCTCTCCTGGTCGAGGTCGAGGTCGACGTCGGCCCAGTGCAGGGCGCGAGGACCTCGCCCTTGCGCAGTTTGGTGCCGATGAGCAGCTCGATGAATTCGGCGAAGTCCGGGTCGTGGGCACGGCAGTAGCGCAGGAAGCTCACTGCGCAGCGGCGTCCGCCCGCCTACCGGCCAGCCGCCCGGTCACGCACCCGGCGGGCATCGGCAGCTCCATGCTGATCGTCTGCGGCGGCCCTGCCGCGTACCGTCCGCCGGGCGCCAGTCAGTGGCGCAGCACGCGCAGGCCCCGCTCGGCCACGGTGCGGAACCGGTCGCGGTCCCGGTCCCGGCTGGCGGCCCTGTCGGCCTCCTCCCGCTGGGCCAGCACCGCGAGCAGGGTCTCGGGCGCCGAGAGCGGGCAGTTGAAGGCGAACCCGTCCTGGCCTCGGGAGCGCTCGCACAGGTGACGCAGCCGCTCCGCATGTCCACCGAGCCACGGGGCCCCCTACCCCAGGGGAGTGTCTATCGGGCGTTCGGGAAGAGCGGCGCACGGCTGGGCACACGCGGATATCGTCCGGGGATGCCTGTCGACCAGTACGTCTACTTCGCCCTGAAGAGCGAGCGCACCAGCGCCCGTGAGATGGCCGACTTCCTGGGCTTCGAGCCCGATGAGAAGACACTGCGCGGCAGCCGCGGCACCGAACCCGCGCTCCCCGTCTGCCACAGCTGGAAGATCGTATGCCGGACGTCGGGCCTGCGCGTCGAGGAACAGATCGCACAGGTCGTCGAGCGCCTCCAGCACCACACCGCCCGCATCGCCGAACTCGTGCGGCAGCTGGACCAAGAGCCTGAGCCCGGCAACGCCGCCGTGTTGCAGGTCGTCCGCTACTTCGAGCAACCGGCCGGCTCGGACAGAGACACCGACGCGGAGCCGAACCTCTGCGGCTGGCACCTCGATCGCGAGGTGCTGGACTTCCTCACCGTCACGGGCACGGTCCTGGACGTCGACGAGTACGACATGACCGCGGACACGGCGCCCGAAGTCTGACCCTGCGCCTGCGCCTGCGAGGGCGCTGACGGTTCAGCGGGACGCGATGACGTCCGCCACCCGGGCGATCGGCGAGGTCGTCGGGCGGCCCTCCGTCTCCCGCCGGTCGGCGGCGCGGTAGGCCGCGTACATCCCGTGCACGCCCAGCCAGCGCAGCGGCTCGGGCTCCCAGCCCCGCGACGTACGGCCCGTCCACGGCAGTCGGCACAGCTCGCTGTCCTCGCCGAGCACCAGGTCCGTGAGCGTGCGGGCGGCCAGGTGGGAGGCGGTGACGCCCTGCCCCACGTAGCCGCCCGCCCAGCCGACGCCGGTGCGCCGGTCCAGGCAGACCGAGGGGCACCAGTCGCGCGGTACGGCCAGGACGCCGGACCACGCGTGCGCGATCGGCACATCGGCGGCGGCCGGGAAGAGGCGGGCGAGGATGCCGCCGAGCGCGGTCACGGTGCCCTCGCTGGTGCCGCCCCAGGGGCGGATCCGGGAGCCGAAGCGGTACGGGACGCCCCGTCCGCCGAGCGCGATCCGGCCGTCGGCGGTCCGCTGTCCGTACAGGTAGGCGTGCGTCTGGTCGCTGAACAGCTCCTGCCCGCTCCAGCCGATGCGCTCCCAAGCCTCCGCCGGAAGCGGTTCGGTGACGATCATCGAGGAGTTCATCGGCAGCCAGGTGCGGGACTCTCCGGGCAGTTGAGCGGTGAAGCCTTCGGTGCAGCGGAGCACGAAGCGGGCCGTGACGCGGCCGAACGGGGTCTCCGCGGCCCGCGGTTCGATGCGCGTGACGGGCGTGGACTCATGTATCCGCACGCCCATCCGCTCGACGGCCCGGGCGAGGCCCGTGACGAGTCGGGCCGGGTGGATGCGGGCGCAGTGCGGGTTGTACGCGGCGCCCAGGCCGCCCGCGACCTCGATCCGCTCGGCCAGCCCGGCGGCGGTGAGCAGCTCTTCGTCGTGGTGCCCCCAGGCGCGGTCGGTCTCGACGGACGTCCGCAGCCGGTCGAGCTGGGCGGGGGCGTGGGCGACGCGCAGGTAGCCGCTCTTGATCTGATGGGCGTCGATCTCCTCGCTGTCCAGCACTTCCAGGACCCTGTCGACCTCGGCGGTCATCAGTTCCTGGAAGCGGAGCACGGCCTGGCGCCCGTGTTCCTTGGCGAACCGCGTGGGCGAGCCCGGGACCTTCGCCGCCAGCCAGCCGCCGTTGCGCCCGGAGGCGCCGAACCCGGCGAACTCCCGCTCCAGCACGACCACGTCCAGGTCCGGCCGGGTCTTCTTCAGGTGGTACGCGGTCCACAGCCCGGTGTAGCCCGCGCCGACGATGCACACGTCGGCGGAGTCGGGACCGTCGAGCGGCGGGCGGCGGGCCGGGAAGCCGGTCTGGCGGAACCAGAAGGACACCTGGCCGTTGGCGACCGTACCGGCGGAGGGGTGGGGGTCGGGCATGCTGGTCTCTCCATGTAAGGGGGCGGGAACGTGGAATCAGGCGCGCGCGGGATCGCGCGCGGGGTCGGGCGCGGGCACGGCGTCGGCGAGGGCCGGGGGCGCGGGTTCGTCCTCGTCGCGGCGCAGGGGCAGGGCGAGGCAGGACGCCACCATCAGCGCGGCGATACCGGCGGTCAGTCCGGCCACGGAGTAGACGGAGTCCGTGACGTCGAACAGGTAGGTGGAGACGCTGGGGGTGATGCCGCCGACGGTTCCGGCGAGCCCGTAGCACAGCGAGGCCCCGGTGTAGCGCACCTCGGGGCGGAACAGCAGCGCGACATCGGCGGCGAGCACACCGTATCCGGCGCCGACGAACGCCATGCTGATGCCGACACCGAGGTACAGCAGCGCCGGATTCTCGGTGCTGACCAGGGCGAACGCCGGATATGCCCACAGCAGCAGGCCGACCGCCGAGACCGTCGCGACCCGCCGGGCGCTGAAGCGCGGCGCGAGGAGGGCGCCGACGACGAACGCGCCTTCGCTGAGGGCCGCCACGAGGTTCGCGGGCAACGTGATGGAGGTGCTCATGCCGAGCGTCTCGGTCGCGTACACGACGGTGAAGGTGGTCAGCAGGTAGTACGTGACGAAGACGCCGGAGAAGGCGCCGGTGCCGATGAGGATGCGCTTCCAGTCCGTGCGGAACACCTCCGCGACCGGCAGCGAGGTGCGCTTGTCCCCCTTGTCCTGCTTGTCCTGCTTACGGGCGGCCTCGAAGTCGGGCGACTCGTGGATCTTCTTCCGGATGATCAGCCCGACGGGGATGAGCAGCGCGGACGCCACGAACGGGATGCGCCATCCCCAGGTCTCCAGCCAGGCGTCGGAGCCCAGGGTGACGAGGAGGAACGCGCATGTGGCCAGCACCAGGCCGAGGGGCGAGCCGAGTTGGGCGAAGGAGCCGAAGAGCGTCTTGCGGCGCGGGCTGGCGTGCTCGATGCCGATGAGCGCCGCGCCTCCCCACTCGCCGCCGACCGCCATGCCCTGCACGATGCGCAGCGCGAGGAGCAGCAGCGGGGCGGCGGCTCCGATCTGCGCGTACGAAGGCAGCAGGCCGATGGCGACCGTGGAGAGGCCCATCAGCAGCAGCGTCGTCACGAGCATCTTCTTGCGTCCCGCGCGGTCGCCGAAGTGGCCGAAGAGGATCGCGCCGACGGGTCGGGCGAGGAAGCCCGCGCCGAAGGTGGCGAGTGCGAGAAGCGTGCCGATCAGCGGGGACAGGTCGGGGAAGAAGACCTTGTTGAAGACGAGGGCGGAGGCCGTGCCGTAGATGAAGAAGTCGTACCACTCGATGGTGGTGCCGATGATCTGAGCGGCGGCGAGTCTTACGGAGGAGGGTGCTCCGGAGGGTGCGGGCATCGCGTACTCCTTGCGGGAACGCAGGGTCAGGGACGGGAGAGTTCGTCGCGCGTGTCGGCCGCGACCGCATCCGGGTGGCGCCGCGCGGGGTCGCCGACGCCTCCTCCGCCGCCGGTGACGACGGTGATGCGGTCGCCTCGGTGCAGCTTCTGGTGGAAGACGACCGGCAGTTGCTCGACGCTGCCGTCCGTGCGGGTGACGGTGAAGGCGCCCGTGCCGCCGGGGCCCGCGCCGTGCAGGCCGGGGGCGCCCTCGTGGTGGCGGTCGGCGTATCCGGCGATGTCGACGTCGTCGGCCAGTGCCTGGTACGTGCGCCGGATGCCGAGACCGCCGCGCTGCTTCCCGGTGCCGCCGGAGCCCTCGTGCAGCGCGTACTCGACGATCTGGAAGTGCGAGTAGTCCGACTCCAGGGCCTCGACCGGGGCGTTGGCGCAGTTGGAGACGGGGTTGTCGAGCGCGTCGGCGCCGTCGTGGGCGTCGCAGCCGCCCCAGCCGCCCCCGAGGATCTCCAGCACGACCTGGTAGCTGCTGTCGGAGCGGTCGAGATGGCTGACGGTCACGGCGGTCGTGGTGTCGAAGCCGGTGGCGGCGGCACGCTCCGGCACCTGGGCGCCGAGCGCCTGGATGACGGCGTTGAAGACGCGGCTGGCGGGGGTGAGCCTGCTGCGCACGGCGGCGGGCGGCCGGGGGTTGAGGATGCTGCCGTACGGGGCGTGCACGGTCACGGGGCGGTTGCAGCCCTCGTTGAACGGGAGGTCGGGCTCGTCGAGCAGGCAGCGGATGGCGCTGACGGCGGCCGACACGGTGGAGGCGAAGGGGCAGTTGACGTTGCCGGTGATCTGATCGCCGGTGCCGGTGAAGTCCAGGTGCACACGGTCGCCCTCAAGGGTGATCCGGACGCGGACCTCGACGCTGCCGGAGTCCCAGGCGGAGCCGTCGAGAGTCTGCACCGACTCGTACACGCCGTCGGGGATACGGCTGAGCGCGGCGCGGGTGCGGCGCTCGGCGTAGTCCTTCAGCGCGTCCATGGCGGCCAGGCAGTCCGCGGTGCCGAAGCGCCGGGTCGCCTCCAGGAGCCGGGTGGTGGCGGTGCGGTTCGCGGCGAACTGGGCGTTGAGGTCGCCGATCACCAGCTCCGGCACGCGGACGTTGGCACGGATGATCTCCTGTACGAAGCCGCCGGGGCCCCAGTCCCGGGAGACGGAGAAGCGGCTCAGCGGCAGCCGCAGGCCCTCCTGGTAGATCTCGGTGGCGGTGGCGTTGAGGCCGGGGCTGCCGCCGCCGATGTCGACGTGGTGCGCCACGCTGGCGGCGAACGCGATCAGCTCTCCGTCGGCGAAGACCGGGGTGAAGAGGTAGATGTCCTGGAGGTGCTGGCCGCCGCTGAACGGGTCGTTCATCAGCAGCGCGTCGTCCTCGGTGAGCGTGGTGAGGTCCACGGCCCCGGCGAGGCCGCGGATCGCGTAGGAGATTCCGGCGGTCATGATCGGGATGCACTCGGCCTGGTCGATGACCTCGCCGCGGGCGTCGGTCAGGGCCACCGAGTAGTCGCGGGCCTCGCGGACGATGGAGGAGAAGGCGGCGCGGCGCAGGTCGGTCGCCATCTCCCGGGTGATGGAGGAGAAGGCGGCCCGGAGCAGGCCGAGACGGGTGGTGTCCGTGGCGTCCGTAGTGTCCGTGGTGTCCAGTGCCATGACTCAGCTCCCGGTGGTGGTCGTGTGCGGGTGGGAACCATCGGTCCTGGTCAGGACGAGGTTGGTGGCGTCGTCGACGGTCGCGGTCCAGGTGTCCGGTACGAAGGCGGTGGAGGATTCGTCGATGACGACGGCGGGGCCGGTCACCCGCTGTCCGACGGCCAGCGACCGCCGCGGCAGTACGGGGGCGGGCTCCGGGCCCGCGCCCTCCAGGACCGTGCACCGGCCTGGGCCGGTCTCCGCCGCCTCGGGTACGTGCTCGACGCGCGGCAGGCTGACGGCCGGACTCGGCTTGCCGACGCTGAGGCGCAGCGTGACGAGCTGAACGGCGGCGGCCGGGTCGGAGTGGCCGAACCGCTTGGCGTGCAGGGTGTGGAAGTCGGCGGTCAGCCGCTCCACCAGATCGTCCGGCCCGCCCTCCTCCGTACCGGTGGTCCGTAGCGGCACGGGCAGTTCGAAGCCCTGGCCCGCGTACCGCATGTCCACCGACCACTCGTCGGTCGCGGTGGCAGCGTCCACGCCCTGGGCCGCCAGCTCCGTGTGCGCCTCGTCGGTCACGGCCGTCATCGTGCGGCGCAGCGCGGCCTCGTCGAGCGTCCCGACCGGAGCCAGCACGGTACGGGCGAACTCCCGCCGGAAGGGCGAGACCAGCAGTCCGTACGCGGAGGCCAGGCCCGGGTGCGGGCCGATCAGCACCCGGCGCATGCCCAGCTCCTCCGCGACCCGGGCGGCGTGCGCGGGGCCCGCGCCGCCGTAGGCGAGCAGGGTCATCTCGCGGGGGTCGTGGCCGCGTTCGACGGAGGCGACCCGGATGGCTCCGGCCATGGCCACGTTGGCGAGCTGGTACGCGGCCCTGGCGGTGGTGGCCACCGAGGTACCGAGGCGCTCGGCGAGTGGTGTGAAGGCGGCGGTGGCGGCCTCGATGTCGAGGGGGAAGCGGCCGGCGAGGCGCGGCTCCGGGCCGAGCAGGCCGAGGACGGCGTTGGCGTCGGCGACGGTGGGCAGTGCGCCGCCGCGGCCGTAGCAGGCGGGTCCCGGATCGGCCCCGGCGCTGCGCGGGCCGACGGTGAGGAGGCCGCCGCTGTCGACGCCGACGATGCTGCCGCCGCCCGCGCCCACGGTGGTGATGTCGACCATGGGGGCGCGGACCGGCAGCCCGTCGACGGTCACCTCCGTGGTGAGCTGGGGGCGGCCTCCGACGACCACGGCGACATCGGTGCTGGTGCCGCCCATGTCCATGGTGACGACGTCGGCGAGGCCCGCGGACTCCGCGACCGCGACGGCGCCGCTGACCCCGGCGGCCGGTCCTGACAGCAGCATCGCCACCGGCCGCGCGGTGACCACGGGTACCGGCACGGCGCCGCCGTTGGACTGCATGACCTGGAGGTCGGTGATGCCGCGGCGCCCCGCCTCCGCCGCCAGCCGGCTCAGATAGCCGGAGACGGAGGGGCGGACGAAGGCGTCGACGGCGGTGGTGCTGGTCCGCTCGTACTCGCGGAACTCGCGGGCGACGGCGGAGGAGGTGGAGACCGCCAGTTCGGGGTGCTCCTCGGTGACCATCGCGGCGACCCGGCGCTCGTGGCCGGGGTTGGCGTAGGAGTGCAGCAGGCAGACGCCGATGGCCGTCACGCCGTCCGCGACCAGGCGCTTGACGGCGGTGCGCACCGACTCCTCCGACAGCGGCACGGACACCTCGCCGGTGGCGGTGACCCGTTCCTCCACCTCCTGGACGAGGTGCCGGGGGACCAGCGCCTCGGGCTTGGCGTAGCGCAGGTCGTACATCCGCTCGCGGTCCTGCCGCTGGAGGAACAGCAGGTCACGGAAGCCCTGGGTGACCACGAGCCCGAGGCGGGCGCCGCGGCGCTCCAGCAGGGCGTTGGTGGCGACCGTGCTGCCGTGCAGCAGCGAGGCGCCCTCGCGCAGTTCGGGGGGCAGCCCGTCGAGGGCCTCCAGTACGGCCCGGGACGGGTCCTCGCGGGTGGAGAAGACCTTGGCGGTGGCCTGCAGCGTCCCGTCGTCGGCGAGGACGATCAGGTCGGTGAAGGTGCCACCGCATTCGACGCCGATGCGCATGGAACCCCTTTCTGCCAATTTCTGTGGGTACAGCCGATTCATGATCGGCCTTGAAATCGGACTGTCCCATGGCGCACGATGCGCCGTAATACGTCGTTCTCCCCATGGACACCGACGCCGTTCGCGTCCGTCCCATCGCCCCGCACGAAGGGGACACCACCGTTGACGAGCGTTTCCGATCCGCACTCCGTCCCTGCTCAGGCCGCCTCCGGCCGGTCGGCGCGGCCCGATGCCCGCCCCGCGCCCGGCGTGGGGCGGGTGGGTGCGGACGGCTCCTTCGAGCGGCTCGACGCGGGGGGCAGCGACCTGGTGCTGGACGCGACGGTGCGGCGGTGGGCGCGGCTGATGCTGCTGACGCGGCGGCCCGCGGCGTCCTTCGTGTGGATCACCGGCTCGGGCCGCTGGGCCCAGGTGGACCTGGTGGTGCCGCCGACCGGTGCGGACAGCCCGGCCGCCGTCACGTTCTCGGTGGCCGAGGTGGACCCGCCGTACGGGCTGACCGTGCGCGAGCTGGACGTGCTGACGCTGCTGGCCGGAGGGCTGACCAACGCCTCCGTCGCCGGGTATCTGGGCACCAGCTCACGGACGGTGGGCAAGCAGGTGGAGGCCCTGCTGGAGAAGCTGGGCCAGCCGAGCCGCGGCGCGGCGGCGGCCTTCGCGGTGGACACAGGACTGCTGCGGCTGCCCGTCCCGGGCGGCTGCGCGGAACTCTCCGCGCTGACGCTGGGCATGCTGGACGCGCTGGACCACGGGCAGGGCCGGCCGCCGCGGTTCGCGGGGGCGCCGAAGGCGCCGGACCGCAGATTCGCGCCGCGACCGCTGGCCGTCGGCCTGGTGGCCCCCTCGCTGGGGCCCTACGGGGCCGACGGCGAGGAGATGCGGGCCGGGGCGGAACTGGCGGTGGCGGAGCTCAACGCGCGCGGCGGCGTCGGGGGACGCCCCGTCGACCTGGAGGTCTTCGCGCTGGACAACCGCGATCCCGACTCGGTGGACACCGCGTTCGCGGCGGCGGGCGAGGGCGAACTGGCCGCGCTGCTCGGCGGCTATCTCCTGACGGACGAGCGGCGCACGTACGAATACGCGGCCGAGCTGGGCATCCCCTATCTGCACCTGGGCACCAGCGATCTTCAGGCGTCCTGGGTCGCCGCCGAGCCGAATCGTTTCGGCAACGTCTTCCAGACCGGCCCCCGCCGCAGCAACTACCTCCCCGGCTTCCTGCGCTTCGCCGCGGACACCGCCCGTACCGGCGACTGGCGGCCGCGGCGGCGCACCCTCGCCGTCGTGGAGACCGCGTTCCCGGACAGCGAGATCCTGCCGCCCGGCGCCGCCGACCTGCTGGAGTCCGCGGGCTGGCAGATCGACTTCCGGCTGCGCGTCGGCCCGGCCTCCGACTGGGACGCCGTGCTCGCCGAGGTCCGCCGGACCGAGCCGGCCGCCCTGCTGCTCGGCAACCACCCGCCCGCCGCCGTCGCCCGCTTCCAGCGCGCCTTCGTCCGCGACCCCTCCCCCACGCTGCTCTACAACCTCCTCACTCCCTCCGTGCCCGCCTTTCTCACCGCCGCCGGAACCGCCGCCGAAGGCGTCGTATGGGCCAGCGCCACCGGCCGGTACGGAGACGAACGCGGCGCCGCCTTCGCCCGCGACTTCCTCCGCCGCCACGGGCGCAAGCCCGGTCACGCGCTCGCCAGCGCCGCCTACGACCAGGTGCGGATGCTGGCCCAGGCGTGGACCGTGGCCGACGCGCCGCGGCGGCCCGGGGCCACCATGGCCGCGCTGCGCAATGAGGTGCACCGCGGCGTCAACGGCTCGTACTACCTCGGCGGTCCGGGCCAGACCAACGCCGCCTACCCGGACGAGAATCCGGACCCCTCCCTCGCGCAGGCGCCGCTCGTCTTCCAGATCCAGCGGGGCGTGAGCCGCACCATCCACCCCGCCCCGTACGCGGAGACCGTCTTCCGGCGGCCCCCCTGGCTGCGCGACTCCTGAGCACCGGCACGCACACCGGTACGCCCGCAGCCGGGCGACACCCTGTCAACGAATGCCCCGGAACGGCTACACCCTGACTCTCCCCTCGCCGGGCCCGGCCGCGCACGATCGGAAGCGATCATCCGCTGCCGCTCCCGAAGGAGTCTCATGACCGGCACCATCGCGCACTGGGCCCACGGCGCCGCGTTCACGGGCACCTCCGCCCAGACGGCCGAGGTCACCAACCCCGCCACCGGTGCGGTGGTCGGCCGGGTCGCCCTCAGCAGCACCGCGGACGCCCAGGCGGTCATCGCGTCCGCCGCCCGCGCCGCCCGTGGCTGGGCGGACACGTCCCTGGCCCGGCGCACCCGGGTCCTCTTCGCCTTCCGCGAGCTGCTCAACAGCCGCAAGGAGGAACTGGCGGAGATCATCACGCGCGAGCACGGCAAGGTGTTCTCCGACGCGCTCGGCGAGATCGCCCGCGGCCTGGAGGTCGTGGAGTTCGCCTGCGGCATGCCGCACCTGCTCAAGGGCGGCTACTCCGAGACGGTCTCCACCGGCGTCGACGTGCACTCCAAGCGGCAGCCGCTCGGCGTCATCGGCGTCATCAGCCCGTTCAACTTCCCCGCCATGGTCCCCATGTGGTTCTTCCCCGTCGCCATCGCCGCGGGCAACACCGTCGTGCTCAAGCCCAGCGAGAAGGACCCGTCCGCCGCCGTCTGGCTCGCCCGGCTGTGGCGCGAGGCGGGCCTGCCGGATGGTGTCTTCAACGTGCTCCAGGGCGACAAGACCGCCGTCGACGCGCTGCTCCAGAGCCCGGACGTCGCCGCGGTCAGCTTCGTCGGCTCCACACCCGTGGCCCGCTACGTGTACGAGGAGGCCAGCCGCTACGGCAAGCGGGTCCAGGCGCTGGGCGGCGCCAAGAACCACATGGTCGTCCTTCCCGACGCCGACCTCGACCTCGCCGCCGACGCCGCCGTCAGCGCCGGGTACGGCTCGGCGGGGGAACGCTGCATGGCCATCAGCGTCGTCGTCGCCGTCGACCCGGTCGGCGACCGGCTGGTCGAGAGGATCGCCGAGCGCACCCGTGCCCTGCGGGTCGGCGACGGCGCCAAGGGCGCCCGGGTGAACGGGCGGGAGAGCGACATGGGGCCGCTCATCACCCGCGCCCACCGCGATCACGTCGCCGGTTTCGTGGCGGAGGGCGAACGCTCCGGCGCCGAGCTGGTGATCGACGGGCGGGACACCCCGGCCGGGGACGCGGCCGGCGGCGCGGAGGGGTACTGGCTCGGCCCCACCCTCTTCGACCACGTCACCCCGGACATGTCCCTCTACCAGGAGGAGATCTTCGGCCCCGTGCTGGCCGTCGTCCGGGCCGCCTCGTACGAGGAGGCGCTGGAGCTCGTCAACGCCAACCCGTACGGCAACGGCACCGCGCTCTTCACCAACGACGGGGGTGCCGCCCGGCGCTACGAGAACGAGGTCGAGGTCGGCATGATCGGCGTCAACGTGCCGATCCCGGTCCCCATGGCGTACTACTCCTTCGGTGGCTGGAAGCACTCCCTCTTCGGCGACAGCCACGCGCACGGCACCGAGGGCATCCACTTCTGCACCCGCGGCAAGGTCGTCACCACCCGCTGGCCCGATCCGGCCGCACCCCGCACCGGCGGTGTCCAGCTCGGCTTCCCCCAGAACGACTGACGCACGCCGCCCCTGCTGTGAGAGGAACCGCCACCATGACCGACGCAGCCCGCACCGACGCGGCCCGCGCCTACGCGCTGGACCGCAAGCACGTCTTCCACTCCTGGTCGGCCCAGGAGCACATCGACCCGATGGTCATCACCCGGGCCGAGGGACCGTCCGTATGGGACGGCGAGGGCAACCGGCTCCTCGACTTCTCCTCCCAGCTGGTGTTCACCAACCTGGGCCACCGGCACCCCCGCGTCGTCGCCGCGATCCAGGAGCAGGCGGACGCGCTGTGCACCGTCGCCCCGGCGCACGCCAACTCCACCCGCTCCGAGGCCGCCCGGCTCATCGCCGAGCACACCCCCGAGGGCCTGGACCGGGTGTTCTTCACCAACGGCGGCGCCGACGCCAACGAGCACGCGGTACGGATGGCCAGGCTGCACACCGGCCGGCCCAAGGTGCTCTCCGCCTACCGCTCGTACCACGGCGGAACCGACACCGCGATCAACATCACCGGCGACCCCCGCCGCTGGGCCAACGACCACGGCGGCGCCGGGGTCGTGCACTTCTTCGGCCCCTTCCGCTACCGCAGCGCCTTCCACGCCACCACGGAAGCCGAGGAGAGCGAGCGCGCGCTCGCGCATCTGGAGCAGACGATCGAGCTGGAGGGCCCGTCGACCCTCGCCGCGATCGTGCTGGAGACGGTGCCCGGCACCGCGGGGATCCTCCCGCCCCCGCCCGGCTACCTGGCGGGGGTGCGCGAGCTGTGCGACCGGCACGGTCTCGTCTTCATCGCCGACGAGGTCATGGCCGGGTTCGGCCGCACCGGCCGCTGGTTCGGGCTCGACCACTACGGCGTCGTGCCCGACCTGATGACCTTCGCCAAGGGCGTCAACTCCGGTTACGTCCCGCTCGGCGGCGTCGCCCTCGGCGAGCCGGTCCACCGGACCTTCGCCGACCGCCCCTACCCCGGCGGCCTCACCTACTCCGGGCACCCGCTCGCCTGCGCCGCTGCCGTGGCGACGATCGAGGCGATGCGCGAGGAGGCGGTGGTGGAGAACGCCGACCGGCTCGGGCGCGAGATCCTCGGCCCCGGACTGCGGGAGCTGGCCGAGCGGCACCCGTCGGTCGGCGACGTCCGCGGACTGGGCGCGTTCTGGGCCCTCGACCTGGTCTCGGACCGCGAGCGGAGGACACCAGTGGCTCCGAACGGCGGCTCCAGCCCGGTCATGTCGGCGCTCGGTGCCGCCTGCAAGCGGGGCGGGCTGCTTCCCCTCACCAGCTCCAACCGGGTGCACCTGACGCCGCCGCTGAACATCCCCGACGAGGACGCCCGGGAAGGACTGCGCATCCTCGACAAGGCGCTGGAGACCGTGGACGCGGCCGTCCGGAGCCGCTGAACCGCTCGGGCGGGCTTTACACAGTGTCAGCGCGAACCCCCTCCGTGCCTACAATGCGGAATGCCCGTGATCCTGCGTGAGGTGCTCGAACTCGACGTGATCCGCGGCGGGGCGCCCGAACTGCTCGCGGGAACGGACGCCGCGCTCGACGCCGCCGTCCGCTGGGTCCACATCGGCGAGGTCGGTGACTTCTCCGACCTCCTGGAGGGCGGGGAACTCCTCCTGACCACAGGGGTCTCCCTGGACCCCGCCTCCGGCCGCGTCGGCAGCCCGGGTGTCGGCGACACCGAAGCCGACGGCGACGCCGACACCTGGGTACGGGCCCTGACCGCCGCCTCCGCCTGCGGCCTCGTCGTCGAGCTGAGCGAGCGGCTGCCCGCGATCCCGGCCGCCGTCGTCGACTCGGCCCGGCGGCACGGGTTGCCGCTCGTGGCCCTGCACCGCAGGGTCCGGTTCGTCGCCATCACCGAAATCGTGCACCGGACGATCGTGGACGAGCAGTACCGCGATCTTCGGCTGGCCCAGCGGGCGCACGAGACGTTCACCTCGCTCAGCCTGGAGAGCGCCAGCGCGAGCGCCATCGTCACCCAGACCGCCCGGCTGGCCGACGGCCCCGTGGTGCTGGAGGACCTGTCCCGCCGTGTGCTCGCGCACGCCCTCGAAGGGCAGCCCACCGCGCGGGTGCTCGGCGACTGGCAGCGGCGTTCCCGCCTCGCACCCACCCTCCACGACGCGGGCACCACGGGGCCCGAAGGATGGCTGACGGCCCCGGTCGGCCACCGCGGCGAAGTATGGGGCCGTCTCGTGCTCCCCACCTCCCCGACCTCCCCCGCCCTCCGCCCCGCGTCGCTGCTCATGCTCGTCGAACGGGCCGCGCAGGCACTCGAACTCGGCCGGATGATCGAGCGCGACCGGCTCGGCATGGAGTACCAGGCACACGAGGGGCTCCTCAACGACCTGCTCCACACCCCGGGACTCACCGAGCACGACGCCCTGTACCGCGCCCAGTCCCTCGGCGTCGGGCCCGCCGCGACCTACGTCCCCGTCGTCGTGCACGCGGGTACGGGCTCCGCCGACGACCCCATGGCGGCCACCCGGCTGCGCCGCCGACTGGTCGAGCTGACCGCCCGCGCCGTACGGGCGGCGGGAGTCTCCGCGCTCACCGGCCCCCTCGGCTCCGTCCAGGTCGGCCTGCTCGTCGCGCTCCCGGCCCGTACGGACGAGGACCAGGTGCTTCTCCGGTTCGCCGACGCCGTGCACGAGGAGCGGGGCGCGCCGGGAGATGCCACCGTCGGCGTCGGCCGCTCCGCCACCGAGCTGCTTCCGGCCGCCGCCGCACTGCGCGCGACCCGCCACATCGCCGAGGCCGCCGGGAGCCTCGCCGGGCCACCGCGCCCGTACTACCGCAGCGCGGACGTACGGCTGCGCGGGCTGCTGTCGCTGATGTACGACGACCCGCGCGTGCAGGCGTTCGCCGAATCGGAGCTCGACCGGCTGCTGGCCCACGACGCGGAGCACGGCGGCGGACTGGTGGACCTGCTCCGCGAGTTCCTCGCCGCGGGCGGCAACAAGTCCGACCTGGCCCGCCGTACGCACGTCAGCCGCCCGGTCCTCTACAAACGCCTGGCCCGGATCGAACGCCTCCTCGGAGCCGACCTCACCGACCCCGAGACCCGCACCTCCCTGGCGGTGGCACTGCTGGCCCACGACCAGTACCGCTGACCCGCCGAGCCCGGGAGTGGCGCTGACCATGCGGTCGGGGGACCGTTTCCGGGTGGCCGACGGCACCTCCTACCGGAGTATCAGGGCATGGAATTCCTTCCCCCGCGGGCCCGTTCCGCGAGCCAGCCCGTCATGCCGCGCACGCCGTGGGCGATGGCCCCCTCGTCCGGGGTGAAGCCCGGATAGTGCGGCATGCTGTCGAGGACGCTGGTGCCCGGCGGGCGGACGCCGAGGAAGGTGTACGTGCCGGGCACGCGCTGCAGGAAGAGGGCGAAGTCCTCGCCGTTGAACGGGAAGGCGGCGTGCAGGCGCGTCACCGCGCTCCGGCCGAGCGCACCGCGCAGGTGCCGGGAGAGTGCGAGCCCGTCGTCTTCCGGGCAGACCATCGCCGGGGACGGCTCGGACGGGAAGCGCACCCGTGCCCCCGCGTGGGTCGCGGCCAGCCGGCGGATCTCCCGACGCACCTCCGTATACCGCTCCTGCGGCCAGCAGCGGGAGGAGACCCGCACCACCGACTCCTCCACCTTCGGGAAGGCGACGACGAACCGCGCCAGCGGCCCGCCCGGCGTCTGTACGTCGGCCACCAGCTGCTCCATCGCCTCCGCTGTCTCGGGCGGCCGCACCGTTGCCAGCCCGCCGATCTCGGCGGCCAGCCGCTTCGCCGCCGCGGGCGCGTCCGGCCCGGAGAGGGCGATCTCCGCCCGGTCCTGGCCCGGCAGCCCGTAGCCGGGTGTCACCGCGAACTGCCCCACGGGGAACGGCCCGCAGTGCAGTGCGTGCACCTCCGCCGCGCCGGTGCGCGCCAGGACGCCCTCGTCGAGCATCGCCGCCGCCCCGGTCAGCGCCTCCTCGGCGGGCTGGAAGAGGAACACCACCGTCCCGCACAGCCGCCGCCGCAGCCGCGCCAGGACCCGTGCGATGCCGACGCCCACCGTGGTGTGGATGTCATGCCCGCAGACGTGTGCCGGCTCCGTGCCCCCGCCGACGACGCCGCCGGGCGGTACGGCGTCCATGTCCGCGCGGTACGCGACCGTACGGCCGGGCAGCGCGCCCCGCAGCACACCGACGACGCCGTGCCCGCCC
This sequence comes from Streptomyces sp. NPDC048172, assembly GCF_043202595.1. Taxonomy (NCBI): domain Bacteria; kingdom Bacillati; phylum Actinomycetota; class Actinomycetes; order Kitasatosporales; family Streptomycetaceae; genus Streptomyces; species Streptomyces sp. NPDC048172. The sequence continues at coordinate 385,508 of NZ_JBIDAT010000003.1, read as the reverse complement.
ACCCCCGTGGTGACGGCCAGTCCCGCGGCGCGCAGCTGCCGGGCGACCGCCCGCGCGGTGTACCGCTCCTGGCCCGCCGTCTCGGGGTGCCGGTGCAGGTCCCGCCGCAGGGCGAGCAGTTCGGGTTCCAGGCGCGCCGTCTCGGCGTCCACCGCCGCCTGCCATCCCCGCCCGCCCGACGCCGGGGCAGCGGCGGCCGCACCGCCGGCCCCCAACGCCAGCGCGGCACCCGCCGCCCCCGTGCCGACGAGTACCGCGCGCCGTGTGGGGGCGTGCTTCTCGGAACGCTTCACTGTGTCCCCTCTCGTGGTGCGCGCCGCTCCCGGGCTCTCCGGATGCGGCACCGCCCACGATTCCCGCCGGGGCGCCCACCGCCCAACCGGCGGATGCCACTTCGGGGGTGTCGTTAAGTGCACCCTGTCGCGTCGGGGCGCACGGTCAGCCCTGGTCGCGTCGACGGCTGCACCGCGTGCCGGAAGAACACCGACACTCTTGTGTGAGTGGAGGAACGAGCCGCTGTCCGCCCCTTCAGCTGCCAGGCAGTGAGTCCTTCACCCGGCGCAATTCATCAGGTGTCAGGGGCCGGTCTTCGACGGCGAGGGTCCAATGCCAGGTGCTGTCGCGCCAACGGTGCACGAAGACCGTGGGGTCGGTCAGCGGGCCCTGTTCGTAGGACGGGTCGGACGGTGGCTGGCGAATGAGGTAGGCGCGTTGCGGGACGTCGGGGGGCTCGGCGGAGTCCAAGGCGAGGATGAGGAAACCGGTGGCGAGGTCGCCGTCCCACACCAGTGTGTCCTCCAGCGGGCCAGGCCAGTACAGAGGGAGAGGCAGGGAGTGGTGCCGGTAGTGCTCGCTGGCCTCTTCCCAGCGGGCGAGCCGACGCTGCTCGGCTGCTTCGAGTTCCTCGCTCCATTCGAAATCGGCGTCGGTCAGGCGGACGTGGCTGTGCAGGCCGGTGAGTTGCTCACCATAGTGACGGGAGGGGCTCTCGGCGCGCAGGATCAGTCCCAGTTCCGAGTCGACGGTCAGCCGTAGGTCGGTCACGGGGCGGGTGGTCAGGCGGATGGCCCAGGCGGGGCGGCCGTCGTGGGTGACGGGCTCGGCAGCACTCAGGGCCTCGGCCGCTGCGAGGGTATCGCTGACGGCGCCAGGCACAAGGCGCTCGGGGGAGGCGTCGAAGGCCCAGGGGAAAGGACCGCTACCGAAACTCAGGCCGGGGTGCGGGGCGGCATCGGGGGTGAAGGACACGTCGTCATCGGCTTCGAAGCGCCATGCGGCGGGCGGGCGGAAGGCGAAGCGTGTGGTCTCTTGCGCGGTACTGGGCGGGGGCCAGCCGTGTCCGTCGTCCAGGCGTGGGCGCACGATCTGGTAGGTGCCGCGGAGTGCGGGCTTGGGGCGGTTGAGCAGGTCCAGCAGTTGCGACCAGGTTGGCGGGACGGACATCCTCTTCTCCTCGCACCATGGCGGGCACGGCACCTTCCGTCCCTGGGGTCTGCGTATGCCGCGTCGCCGGCCCCAGGGGATGGAGAGTTCTCAGTCGCCGGTGCCGGTGGTCGGGCACAGCTTGGTGGTCCTCTGCGTCACGCAGACATCCCAGCCACGGAACTTCTCACCAAGTTCCCCATCGTCCCCGCGGGCATGCGAGCCGTCTGCGAATTCGACGTCGAGCTTCAGCATGGGGAACTTTGTGGCGCCGGGTGTCCGGCCGAAGCCGCGGTTCAGCTGCTGTCCGTCCCAGCTGGCTCCTTGATCGGGGCCGTCCGCGCCGTCGTTGTGCCAGGTCGAGCAGGTCTCGTCGACTTGGTTGGGAAGGTTGACCCCGCACTCGTAGGAGTAATCCAGCTCGAACTCGGGTGGCCCGGACCAAGGCTTGGCTTCGGCCCTCAGCAGCCAGCGCTTGGACTGGCGGCCGAAGACGTTCTCCTTGAACTGCAGCCGTACCTGCTGGGTGACATCGCAGTCCCACCAGCCGCAGCTGACGTCGATGGCCCATACATCCGCCGAGTTGTAGATGAAGTTGGTCGTCCGCTGGCCTCTGCGGAGCTTGTAGCCACGCGGGGTGTCGCGCTTCACCTCAGCCTTCGGTCTGCCGCTGAGCTGGTCACGGGCGGCCTTGGGCAGGGACTTGACCGGGATCTGCTTGTCGGCGTCCAGCGGCCGGTCGGAGAAGAAGGAGATGTTCCTGGGCCCTTCCCGCTTCTGCTGTTGCGCGGTGTGCTCCCGGGAAGCCGGGTCCGGGCTCTGAGAGGAAGAGGGGGGTGGTGCGGCTGCGGTCGTCGACAGGGCCGCCGCGGCCGTGAGTAACGCGACACCAGTGACAGAGCTGCTCCGTTTCATACATCCTCCAGCCATCCGTCCGGCCCCTTCAGCCGGAACAGACGGACGAGCCTAGGGCTACCTGCCACATCAGAACGACCATGGACATGTCAGATCCAGCCAGAGTGAACTGGCAGCTCCGCTTCTATCGGCCCCTCCCGACCTCGGCGGTTCCTCACCCCGTCCGCACGCGGCATCCAGATGCTCACGCCAGTGCCACTTCCGCACAGCAACGAGGTCGACGTGAAAACACCGGACCCCGTACCCAGAACCACGCTATGGAAGATGAACCCGGCTCATCGAGCCCACGCGGTGGAGCGCGGAACGGACCCAGGAGTTCCTCTCGCTGCTGCTCCAGCTCAATCACGGCATCGAGCAGCTCGAAGGCACCGTGGGGACGGGATCCGGGCAAGCCCTCTCCCCCGGGGTGAACTCCGCGTTGTCCGCGCCTTGTCCGCCTCCGGGCCCTCGCCTAGCGTGACGCCCTACAGGGGCCGGGGGAGCCGGACCGGGCCGGTGCGCGCTGCGAGGGGGTCCCGCGGTGGAGGAGGAGACCGGAAGCGGGGGCGGCGAAGGACCGACCCGTCACCAGATGTCAGGGTCGGCCGACAATGTCGTGCTGGCACGTGACATCAGCGGCGAGGTGCACTTCCACCACGCCGTTTCCGCCACGCGGCCGGTCATCCCGGCACCCCGCCAACTCCCGCATGATGTGCGGCACTTCGTGAACCGGCACGCCGAGTTCGAGGGTCTCGCCGCCACGTTGAGCGCGGCGGGTGTCCACGCGCCCCGCATCCCCGTCGTGCTCGTCACGGGCGCCCCCGGCGTCGGGAAGACGTCCCTGGCACTGCGCTGGGCGCACCGGATCGCGGACCGCTTCCCCGACGGCCAGCTCTACGCCGACCTCCGCGGGCACGACCACGACGCGCCCCGGACGCCGCTGGAGGTGCTGCGCGGGTTCCTCGGCGCGCTCGGCACCCCGCACCGGGCTGTCCCGGAGGAGCTGGAGGCCGCCGCCGCCCTCTTCCGCTCCTGCCTCGCGGACCGCAGAGTGCTGGTCCTCCTGGACAACGCGGCCAGCACCGCGCAGGTCCGGCCGCTGCTCCCGGGCGGACCCGCCGCGCTGACGATAGTGACGAGCAGAAGCCGTCTGTCCGGCCTGTCGGTGCGCGAGGGTGCCCACCGGATGGTGCTGGACCTGCTGTCCGAGACCGAGGCCGTGACCCTCCTGCGTACCGTCGTGGAGGGGCATCGCGCCGGCGACGACACCGAGGCACTGGCCGAACTCGCCCGGCTCTGCGCACGGCTGCCCCTCGCCCTGCGTATCGCGGGCGAGCGCGTCGTCAGCCATCCGCATCTGCGTCTGGACGACCTGAACGCCCAGCTGAGAGACCGTGCTTCCCGCTGGCACGCGCTGAGCACGGACGAGGACGAGGGCGACCGCCCGTACGACGTACGGACCGTCTTCGACTGGTCCTACGACGCGCTGCCACCCTCCGTGGCGCGGCTCTTCCGGCTCCTGGGCGGGCATCCGGGCATCGCTTTCGGGTCGCACGACGCCGCCGCGCTCGCCGCCCTCGGCACGGCCGAGACCCGCAGGCTGCTGGACAAGCTGACGGGGGCGCATCTGCTGGAGCAGACCGGCTCCGACCGCTTCCAGTTCCACGACCTGCTGCGTGCCTACGCCGCCGACCAGTCGCACGCGCTCGATTCTCCGCCAGCCCGAGAGGCAGCCCTGCGCCGCCTGTTGACCTGGTACTTCCACACCGCGACCGGTGCTCTCGCGCTCCTCGAACCCACGGCGACCGAGCCCGTGACGCTGTCGGCGGGGTCAGGCGTCGAGCCGCTGCCCCTGCGGGACCGCGAGCACGCCCTCGCGTGGTTCCGGCAGGAGCACGCCGCCCTCCAGGCCGCGGTGCACGCCGCCGCGCGGAGCGGATCGGACGAACTGGCCTCGAAGCTGCCGCTCGTCCTGTGGCGCAGCGACGCGCTCCCCCTCACGTCGACGGAGCTGCTCGGCATGGCCGAGATCTCCCTCGCCGCGAGCCGACGGCTCGGGGACCGTGCCGCCGAGGCCCGGACTCTGGGCAGGATGGGCAGGGTGCTCTCCAGCCGGCGCCGTTTCGAGGAGAGCCGGGGTTGTCAGCAGCGGGCGCTCGCCCTCTTCCGCGGGCTGGGCGACCGCTCGGGAGAGGCGGCCTCGCTGGGCGCGATCGGGCTCGACCACTTCCGCGCAAAGGAGCACGACGCCGCCGTGCCGCGGCTGACGGAGGCGTGCGCGCTGTTCGGCGACATCGGGGAGCACCGGCGGGCCGCCTCGGCCATGGTCGACCTGGCCCACTGCAGGGTGGAGACGGGCGAGGTGACGGCAGCGGTCACGCTCGTCGAGCGGGCGCTGGAGACGCAGCGGGCCGTGGGCGACACCCAGGGCGAGGGGCGGGCACTGCGGGTCCTGAGCAACATCCACCTCGCGAACGGCGACGCGCGCGCGGCCCTGCTGGCGGCCGAGCGGAGCGTGGAGTGCGCGGTGCGGCTGGGGTACCCCCGGTCGGAGGCCGCGCGCCTGCTGACGCTCGCCGCCGCGCAGGAGGACCTGAGTCTCCACGAGGCGGCGCTGGTCTCCTACGAGCGCGCCGCCGAGGTGTTCCGTGGTGTTGACGACCGCTTCTACGAGGCGATGGCCTGGTTCTACAGCGCCGGAACGCTCCAGTGCCTCGGGCGCGCTCCCGAGGCCGAGTCGCTGCTGCGGCAAGCCGCCGCCGTCTTCTACGAGCACGGCGACAGCTGGCAGGAGGCCATGGCGCTCGACCTGCTCGGCGACCTCGTACGCGAGAGGGACCCCGAGCAGGCGCTCCGTCTGTGGGGGACGGCGCTCCGCCAGGTCGCCGGGCGCCACGGCGACAGGGGTGAGCGCGCGAGCGCGCGTATCGGGGCGAAGCTCGCCGAAGGCGCACCGGAGGCAGGGGACGGTTGACGCGCCTCGCGTGCCGCCTCTGGATCAGCGGGGTTCCGTGACCGCCGCCAGCCCCGCCGCCACCACGTCCGCGAGGAACTCCCGCACGGTGCCCTCGTCGAGGCGGGCCTCCCCGCCGGTCCCCGCCGCCAGCACCTCGCCCACCGTCGTGTCGAGCTCGTCGGTGAGGAGCCTCAGCATGTCTCCCGCCACCGCCGAGAACGTGAACCGATGCCCGTCCGCCTCGATCACGATCCGGTCGTCCGCCTCACGCAGCACGGCGCGGGGAGCGAGCCAGGAGACTTCGTCCTCCTTTCGCCACTCACCACCGTCGGGCGCCAGGCCGCCCAGGCTCTGCACCCGCCGCGCGGGCGCGCCGGAGTCCTGAGCGGCCAGGAAGTCGTCCACCAGCGCCGGGTCCTCCAGGACCACCGAGACGGTGCGGACGAGGTCCTGGCGGTGCCGCTCCCGCTCCTCCGGAGTCCGGTGCCGGGGCAGGTCGGCGCGGAAGACGGGATGTGCGCTCATCCGGCCCGCCAGCCACTGCAGCAGATCGACGCCCGTCGGCCGCGGTATCCCGATGGTGAGGTGCAGGGTGGGGCCGTCCATGGCCCGGACGCTGTGCCACCAGCCGCGCGGCACATGGAGTACGTCTCCGGGACGGAGGATCTCGACTGTCCCCTCCGCCGTGTCCGGCGGCAGCGGCGCCTCCTCCAGGTCCTGCTCCATCGGCCAGCGACGCGGCGGACTCCCGAAGAGCGTCCACTCCTTCTCTCCCGTGACCTGGAGGACGAGGACGTCGTGTCCGTCCCAGTGCATGCCGAAACCCGGGCTCTCGCCCCAGGCGCTGTAGGCATTGATCTGGACGGGCGTCCCGAAGTCCCGTTCGAGTCCGCGCGCCAGGCTGTCCAGTGGGCGGTGCCTGCGGTCGACGGCGTCCACGACGAGGGTCGCGCCCTTGCCGAGCAGCTCCCGGAATTCCCGGGTCCTGATCGTGCGGAAGACGCGCCCGTCGGGAGAGAGGTGAGTGTGGATCCACTCCGACTCGTCGATCTTCTTCCCGTCCTGGTTGAGGCGGATCTGCGCGCCGTCGGGCGGTGACCAGGACACGAGGCCGCTCAGGACGTCCCAGGAGACGAGGCTCTCGAACCGGTGCTCGTCGCCGCGGAAGAGGGCGGGTTCGACTCCCAGGGTCCGCTGAAGGAATTCCTCGGCCGACGAGGGACGCACCAGGTCACCGAGGCGCATACGGGGCCCGCTCCGCCATGCGTGCCTGCGCGACTTGGTAGGGGCTGTCCGGAGGGGTGTCGTTGTCTCCGCTGTTCTTGGAGTCACCCGTCCGGTTCCGGGCGCTGAACACCTCGATACGTTCGACACCGAGGAGCAGCCGGCTCCCAGGTGCGGGCCGGGTCTCAGCTCCGCTCATACGTCGGCACCTCTCCGCTGGCCGCCACCATCCGCTCCAGGTTCGCGGAGCCCCGCGGCGGCGACAAGGCCGAATTCGGGACACAGTGCGGCAGGGCGGTAGGCGCGGGGCCGCTCTTTGCATGCCGTAGCTCGTTGAGACCGACCCGGAGTCCCGGAGTTCGGGGAGCGGCGGGCTCGCTCCGCTCACTCGAAGGCGATCTCCTCGCAGCGTCTGACGCTCCGTCGGATCGAGGCGCGGTCGATGCCGAGGAGGGCCGTGAGCCAGAGGCCGTTCTGGACGATGTCGATGTCGGTGGCCCGGCGGTTCGCCTCGCCGCGCGTGAGGTCGGGGCGGGCCGCGCGGATGAGAGTGGCGAGGCCCTTGCGGTAGCGCTTCTGGGCCGCCGTGTTGATCTTCTCGAAGTCCGGGTGCGCCTGGGCGAGCGACCAGAGCTGGAGGCGGTGGGAGAGGTACTCCGTCGTCAGGAACTCGGAGTCGGCGACCCGGCGGAGCGCCGCGCGGAGGTTCTCCGTGGGGCTCTTGTCCGGGTCCGGTGCGACGAGGGCGACGTCCTGCTCCTCGATGCGGCGCAGGGCGGCGCAGATGAGGGTGACCTTGTCGGCGTAGTAGTAGTTGACCAGGCCCAGCGCGACCCCGGCCTCCCGGGCGACCGCGCGCATGCTGACGCCCGAGATCCCGTTCCGCGACAGGAGGGCGAGGACGGCATCGAGGATCCGTTCCTGCTTGCCGGGCTTCTTCTCGGCTTCCGCTTCCGCGGCTCCCGCAACCGTCTCGCTCACCCGGACGATGCTAGCCAGCCTCGCTCCCGTCTCGCACGGCGCGGTGGGTGAGGGCGATCAGCTCGGTGAGCAGGGCGTCGCGGCGGCGGGACAGCTCGTCGACCGAGTGTGCCCCGGCGACCGGGCGGAGCCCGTCCGTGAGGCGTCGTGCCGTGGCCTCGTCCAGGCGCGGGCTGCCCAGGTCGTCGAACCAGCGGTTGAAACTGTCCGCGTACCGCTCGCAGAACTCTTCGAGTCCGCCTTCGCCCGCGCCCAGGTGGAAGAGGAGGGTCGGGCCCATCGTCGCCCAGCGCAGTCCCGGACCGGCGGAGACCGCCGTGTCGACGTCCTCGACGCTCGCCACGCCCTCGTTGACGAGGTGGATGGCCTCGCGCCACAGCGCGGCCTGCAGCCGGTTGGCGACGTGGCCCGGCACTTCGCGCCGGACCTCGATCGTCACCTTGCCGACCGAGGCGTAGAAGGCGCGCGCCCGGTCCACCACTCCCGCCGCCGTCCTGTCGTTGCCCATCACCTCGACCAGCGGAACGAGGTGCGGAGGGTTGAACGGGTGGCCCAGCACGAGGCGGCCCGGGTCGCTCCAGCCCCGCTGCAGTTCGGTCAGCGTCAGTCCGGACGCCGACGAGGCCACGACCGCCCCGGCGTCGAGGGCGGGCTCGACGGCCGCGTACAGCTCGTGCTTGAGGCCGAGCCGTTCGGGGACGCTCTCCTGGACGAACGCCGCTCCCTCGACGGCCGCGCGCGGGTCGGCGTGGAAGTGCAGGTCGTCGGGGTCGCCGTGGTCGGTGAGGCCCAGTTCGGCGAGGACCGGCCAGGCGTCCTCGACCGCCCGGCGCACCCGCCCCTCGGCCGACGGGTCGGGGTCGTGGACGGCGACGGACCGGCCCGCGGCGAGGAAGAGCGCGGTCCAGCTGCGGCCGATCACCCCGCCGCCGAGGCTGGCCACCCGGGTCCCGGAACGTACGGAGTCGGTACGGTCAGAATGCGACACGGTCCGCTCCCTTCAGTCCGAGCCGCCGACGGGCCTCGTCCGGGGTCGCGACCGTGTGTCCGAGGGACTCGATGATCGAGCGGATCTTCGTGACCTGGCTGGCGTTGGACGGGGCGAGTTCGCCGGGGCCGAGGTAGAGGCTGTCCTCCAGGCCGACCCTGAGGTTGCCGCCGAGCATGGCGGCCTGTGTCGCGAAGCTCATCTGGTGGCGGCCCGCGGCGAGGACCGACCATTCGTAGTCGTCACCGAAGAGTTTGTCGGCGACGGTGTGCATGTGTGCGAGGTTGTCGAGATCGGCGCCCACGCCGCCCAGGACGCCGAAGACCATCTGTACGAAGTAGGGCGGTTCGAGCCAGCCCTGGTCGATGAGCCAGGCGAGGTTGTAGAGGTGCCCGAGGTCGTAGCACTCGAACTCGAAGCGGGTGCCGTGCGTTCCGCCCAGCTCTTTCACGAGGTGTTCGAGGTCGGCGAAGGTGTTCTTGAAGACCAGGTCACGCGTGGATTCCAGGAATTCGGGCTCCCAGTCGTGCTTCCACTGACCGTACTTCTCCCGCATCGGGAAGATGCCGAAGTTCATCGATCCGACGTTGAGCGAGGCCATCTCGGGAGAGGCCGCCTCGGCGGCGCGGAGCCGGTCCTCGCGCGTCATTCCCAGGCCGCCGCCCGTGGAGATGTTGACGACGGCGTCGGTCTCGGCGGCTATCCGCGGCAGGAATTGCCGGAACACCTCCGGGCGGGGGTCGGGCTTTCCCGTCCGCGGATCCCGGGCGTGCAGATGAATGACGGCCGCGCCCGCCCGGGCGGCTTCCACGGATGCGTCAGCGATCTCGTCCGGAGTGACGGGCAGATGCGGCGACATCGTCGGGGTGTGGATTCCCCCGGTCGGCGCGCAGGTGATGATGACCGGTTCGGGCATGTGCTTTCACCTCTCCAGCGGTCAGGAAACGGACGCCGTACGGTCGTTCACCAGCGCGCGGTAGGCGTCGAGGACGAGGCCGTGGAAATGGTGGACGCCGTGTTCGGAGAGGCCCGGCGCCCGCTCGGGGTCGTAGACGATCCGGCCCTGGGTGAAGGCGGGCGTGCTCATTCCGCGCTGGACGCTTTCGACGAGGTCGATGTCCTGCACCTGGAGCACCTCGTCGATGTACCGCACGGACTGCTCCTCCGCCTCGTCCAGCTCCGCGCTCTCCAGGAAGAAGTCCCAGGTCTCCAGCGTGCGGTCGGGCCCGGCCGGAATGATCTGGAGGACCATGAAATTCCCCCGCCCGGGATAGCGCAGCAGGCAGGTGTTGGGCCACAGCCACCACACCGCGTGCTCCGTGACGCTCGCCCCGGAGACGTCGTACGCCGTGTTCTCGGACGTGCCCGCGTCGGCGAAATGGCTCGACCATATGCCGTGCGTCTTCACGTCGTAGGTGTTCATGTCGACGAGCGAGACGAACTCCTTGTGCGCGACGTGGCAGTGGTAGCACTCCAGGAAATTGTCGACGACGTTCTTCCAGTTGGTCCTGATGTCGTAGTGCAGCCGTTTCGCGTGCGTGAGCTTCCCGATGTCCGGTGCCCGCCGGGTGATTTCGGCGGCGAGATCGGGCGCCTGCTCCCCCAGCGGCCTGGCCTCCGGGTCGAGGTTCACGTAGACGAATCCGCAGAACTCCTCGACCTGGATGCGGTCGAGGCAGATCCCTGACTTGTCGAACGTCTCCATACGGTCCGTCTTGCGCGCCCCCACCAGCGCGCCCGTCAGGTCGTACGTCCACGCGTGGTACGGGCACACGATGCTGCGCGTCGTGCCGGAGCCCGACAGGAGTTCGTGCGCCCGGTGCTTGCAGACGTTGTAGAAGGCGCGGAGCCGCTCCTCGCGGTCGCGGACGACCACCACCGGCATCCCGGCGACCGTCGTCGCGACATAGCCGCCCGGCCGCGCCAGCTTCTCGGCGTGGCAGACCCATTGCCAGGTGCGGGCGAAGATCGCCTGGAGGTCCGCGTCGTGCCACTTCGGCTCGGTGTACGCCTCGGCGTTCAGGGACAGGGAGCGCGCCGGATCCGTGTCGTACCCGGCGGCTATCGCCGCTACCTCGTCTGTGGTGACAGCAGTCATGCCGTCGACCATAGACCCGGTTTGGACGATCGTTCAATCCTCTGGTGAACGATCGTCCAACCGGGCCCGGCGCAGCGCCGCCGGAGCACGGCGTACGGGTGCCCCGTACGCTGAAGCGCGCCCCCTGACCCGTGGGCAGCGAGGTGGGCAGCGAGGAGAGTTGCACAGTGGTCCCCCAAGGCCCGGTACGGCCCGTCGTGCGGTGGCTGGTCGGCGTGCTGTTCGTCGGCACGGTCGTCGGACTGTTCTCGGGCCCGTCGGCGCCGCCCGCCAAGGGCGAGGGCAAGGGACGGCTGACGGTGACGGCGGAGTCCTCGCGCCCGGACGTGGTCTCCGGGGACGACGCGCTCGTACGGGTGAGCGTGCCGTCGCACCTCGTCCTCCAGGACGTACGGGTCGCCCTCAACGGGCGCGACGTCACCGAGCGCTTCCGCCCCACCAGCGACGGGGGCGACCTGCTGGGCCTCGTGCGGAAGGTGCGGCGCGGCGCGAACACGCTGACCGCCTCGGCGCCGGACGAACGGGCCGCCAGGCTCGTCCTGAAGGGCCATCCGGCCACGGGACCGGTCTTCTCGGGGCCGCACGAGAAGCCGTTCGTCTGTGACACCGCCGCGTTCAGGACGGTGACCGGACAGCGGCTGGGCCGGCCGCGCGACGCCGACTGCTCGGTACGGACGCGCGTCGTCCATCTGTACCGCACGACCGGCGGAAAGTTCGTCCGTCTCCCCCACAAGGACGCCCGGCCGGACGATATGGAGACGACCACGACCAGTACGGGCGAGAAGGTGCCCTACATCGTCCGCGTGGAGACCGGCACGCGCAATCGGGGCGTCTACGAGACAGCGGTGCTCCACGACCCGCGCTCCGGGCCCCCCGATCCGCGACTGCGCGCCACGGGCTGGAACGGACGGCTCGTCTACGGGTTCGGCGGTGGCTGTGCCAAGGGCTGGTACGTGCAGGGGCGCCGCACGGACGGCGTCCTCAAGGACGACCTGCTGAGGAAGGGGTACGCCGTCGCCTCGTCCTCGCTGAACGTGTTCGGGAACAACTGCAACGACCTGCTGGCCGCGGAGACGGTCAGCATGGTCAAGGAGCGCTTCGTCGAGACCTACGGGCCGCCCGCGTTCACCATCGGCAGCGGCTGTTCCGGAGGCTCGTACCAGACCCACCAGATCGCCGACAACTACCCGGGCCTGCTCGACGGCGTCCTCTCCGGATGCAGTTTCCCCGACGTCGGCTTCGGAACGGTCAGCACGGTCAGCGACGCGCTCCTCCTGGACCGCTATTTCGGGGACCGCGCGCCGAAGCGGCTGAGGTTCAGCAAGGAGCAGCAGCGCGCCGTCTCCGGCTTCGGCGAGTGGAGGAGCATCGCCCGTCTGGCCACGGAGGGCCGCCGCATCGACCCGACGGCCTACTGCCCAGCGCGGCTCCCCCGCGCGCAGCGGTACGCCCGTAAGGCCAACCGTGACGGTGCCCGCTGCGACGTGTTCAGCCACGCGGTGAACGTCTACGGACGCGACCCGAGGACCGGTCTCGTCCGCAGACCCCTGGACAACACCGGCATCCAGTACGGCCTGCGGGCGCTGAACAAGGGCACCATCGACGTCAACCGCTTCCTCGACCTCAACGCGCGCGTCGGCGGGCTCGACGCCGACGCGCGGCACACCTCGCGCCGTACGGCCGCCGATCCGGAGGCGACCCGGAGGGCGTACCGGACCGGCCGGATGCTCAACGGGGGCGGCGGCCTCGCGGACGTCCCGATCATCGACTACCGGGACTACACGGACGACGCGCCCGGCGGCGACCTGCATCTGCGCTTCCACTCGTTCTCGACGCGGGCGCGCCTGGACAAGGCGAACGGCACGCACGCCAACCAGGTCATGCTCGTCCGCAAGGACGGCAGGGGTTTCTCGCTCGCCGACCTGGTCGCCGACATGGACCGGTGGCTGACCGGGATCAAGGGCGACGACAGCGCGGACACCCCGATCCGGAAGATCGTCCGCCACAAGCCGGAGGGCCTGACGGACGCGTGCTGGACGCGCGGCACGAACCCGCGGAAGATCTCCGAGCCGCAGGTCGCGGGCACCGGCACCACGGCCTGCAACACGCTGTACCCGGTGTGGCCCTCGCCCCGCATGGTCGCCGGGGCGGGCGTGGCGAACGACGTCGTCACCTGCCGCAAGCGCCCCGTGAGCCGCTCCGACTACTCGGTGAGGTTCACGGACAAGCAGTTCGACCGGCTGCGCCGCCTCTTCCCCGACGGCGTCTGCGACTGGTCGAAGCCGGGCGCGGGCCAGCGGGGCCTGGCCGGTACGTGGCAGTCGTTCGGCGGGCGCTGACTCCTTACGTCCGCCGCTCGCCGAGGTTCCCCGACGGGCAGGACCGCGGTGGCGTCCGGGTATTGACGTGAGGGGGCGGCGGCGGTGGGGTGGCTCTTCCATCCGGTCGTTCCAACCGGCCGTTCCGTCCGGTCGTTCCAACCGGTCGAGCTGGATTTCCCCCCACAGGAGGCCCGTTGTTCATGCAAGGCAGCCCACGCCGTACCCGTCTGGCCGCCGCGCTCGCCCTCGTCGGCGGGCTCACCGCGGTGGTCGCGACCACGCCGTCGTTCGCCGCGCCCGAGGACTCCAAGGCCGAGCCGCGGAAGGGGAAGGCCGCGTACACCTCCCCGTTCACCGGGCTCGCCGCGAAGCAGAACCCCGTTCTCGCGGTGAAGATAGACAACCACAAGGACGCGCGCCCGCAGACCGCCCTGGAGGACGCCGACATCGTGGGCGTGGAGAAGGTCGAGGGCGGGCTCGGCAGGCTGTTCGCGATCTACTCCAGCAAGTATCCGGACTCCCTGGGCCCCGTGCGCAGCGCCCGTGAGTACAACGTCGAGCAGATGCGGATGTTCCAGCGCCCGGCGCTCGCCTACTCGGGCGCGCGCGAGGCGGTCGTGGACAAGATAAACAAGTCGCCGCTGTACGGCGTCTCGCACGACGACCACCCGGACGCGTACGAGCGCGGCGGCGACAACGAGCCCCCGCACAACCTGTACGGCCACCCCGACAAGCTCCTCGCCAAGGCGCCGGAGGCGAGCAAGGCCAGCGACATCGGCTTCCGGTTCGGCGACGAGCCGGACGGCGGGAAACCGACGGACGAAGTGACCGTGGACTACGGCGCGTCCACCACCGCCTTCTCCTGGTCGGCGGAGGAGGGCCGCTGGCTGGCCTCGTTCGACGGCGAGCCAGCGAAGGGCACCTCGGGCGAGCGGCTCGGTGGCAAGACCGTGATCGTCCAGAAGACCGACATGCCGCCGGACTCCAGCGGCGAGACGCCGTACATCAAGACCGTCGGCAGCGGCGAGGCGACCGTGCTGCGCGACGGCAAGGCGTTCACGACGACGTGGAAGCGGGAGAGCGCGACGGGCGACACCGTCTACACGCTGCCGGACGGCAAGCGGATGCCGTTCGACCGCGGCCAGGTCTGGCTCGCCTACCAGGAGAACTGAGGGCGCTCTACCTCTGGTTGCAGAAAGCGTTCATCCGGAGGTCCGAGGACCCATGCGGACCGGCGGCCCTATTCTCGATCACATCGCGGAACAACACCGGGAATTCCGGCGGTTGTTTTCCGCGACGCGATTGAGAATACGCGGCCGTCGGTCCGCGTGGTTTCCGTTCCGAAGGGAATTCTTCATGAACAAGCGCATCGTCGTTCCGTCGGTCGTCGGCGCCGTCCTCGTCGTCGGCGTCGGCGGGATAGCCGTCGGCACCGTCGCCTCGGCCACCGGACCCACCGAGCCGACGGTCGAGGACGCCAAGGCGCGTTATTCGGCGCCCACGTCCGGTGCCGGGGGCTCGCTCACCTTCACCGCGAAGGTGAGCGACGACTCGGGGGTCCGGGACCTCAAGGTGCTGGCCTGGCCGAAGGGTTCGGACCTCAAGCCCAAGGCCGGGGAGATGGCCGACGTCGAGAGCGCCGCCTGCGAGGAGTCCTCGGACGAGACCTCCACGTGTACGTACACGCTCAAGGTCTCCGACAAGGAGGCCGCCGAGCTGGAGAAGGGCACCTGGCACGTCTCCGTCCTGGCGAAGGCCGAGGACGGCGGCACCCTCTTCGTGCCGGAGGCGGCGAGCTTCGACGTCGCGGGCCCGGTCAGCTCCCGGTGAGGGAGACGGCCAGGTCGGTGATGTTGAGGGGGAACTTGCCGACGGCGGTGGGCGTGCCGGTGAGTAGATCGACGGTGTAGAGGGTCGGCGTGCTCGCGCCGGACGGGGTCAGCGAGGCGAAGGCCGTGTTCGTGACCGTCTTGCCGTTCGCCGCCTTGCTGTAGATGTCCAGCCCGGCGTTGGGCCCCGCGTCGAAGCCGAGGGAGCCGGTCGCGGAGAGGGTGCCGTTGTTGGCCGGGGCCTGGATGACGACCTGGTCGTTCTTGGTGTCGACGTCGAAGAGCGTGGTCGCCGTCGTCCCGTTGAGGTCGTTGTTGGTGTAGGCGGCGGCGGTGACGCCCCGCGAGGGCCCGGTGGCGGGCGGGGTGGTCAGGACCGTGTCCTCGACCGTGGTGTGGTCATTGAGGTTGTGGCGCAGGTTCTGGCCGTTGTCGCTGATGACGCGGAGCCGGTCGGCCGCCGGGTTGAAGTCGACGCCGAAGTTCGTCCCGTACAGCGCGACCTGGAGCTGGGAGACCTTGGTGACGACGACGTCGGCGGTGGCGGGCGGGGTCTTGATCGTATAGATCCCGCCTTGGTCGCCGACGCCGTACATCAGGCCGTCCTGTACCCGCTGGTCGATCCCGACGAGCTTCTTGTCGCCGTCGAGGCCGGTGATCTCCCTGACCCAGTCGAGCACGGTCGGCTTGTCGGTGGTGAACGTGGCCATGAGCGTGCCGTCGCCGGTGATGCCGAACGCGCGCAGGCTGGGGGCGGCGGACGGGGCGCGGTCAGATGCCGCCCCGGGGCCGGGCTCGGGTGGCGCGGCTGCCGTCCCGGTGCCCGGCGCGCCCATCAGGAGCGCGGCCGAGGCGGACAGGCTCACGAGGACCGCCGCGGTTCTCTTTCTGGTACGTGATTTCATCGGGGATTCCCCTTCCGTTCGAACGAAGAAGCCGATTCCAGGGCCCTATTAAGCCCGCGCCCCCATGGCCCCACAAGCGCGTGGGACGGCGAGAATGCCGAGGCCCCGGAATTTTGCGCACGATGACAAAGGCAGCCGCCGGTCCCTCGTCGCCGGTTCATGCGAAGTGATAAACAACGTCCGGTTTTCTACTGTCCACCGTTCATGGAAATCAGCATGCTCCCCGCCATGGGAAGCCTCTTCGCCGAACTGGCCCGCCGGGTGGCGGACCACGCGCGCCGGGAGGTCGAGGCGTACGCGCGGGAGATCCCGGAGTTCGCGTTCCTCGACGGGAATCCGCGGGCCAGGGCCGAGGCGCTGGAGCACGCGGTGTGGCTCAGGCGCCGTACGCTCGCGCTCTCGCCGGGCAACAGCGCGCTGGGCGCGGAGGATCTCGCGCACATCGCGTCGATGGGCGCGGCGCGGGCCGAGGCGGGCATGTCGCCGGAGGCGCGGCAGCGGGTGCTCCGGCTGCACACCGCGCTCATGCTGCGCGAGATCAACGAGGCGACGGAGGCCCAGCGCGACGGCGGCGTGGACGAACTCATGCGGATGATGGGCTGGTTCGCCCCGCAGGGCGAGCGCGGCATCGGCGCCTACAGCCAGGGCTTCGCCGCGGTGCTGTGCCGCCGTCTGCCCTACGTCGAGCAGGTCGCCCTCCTCGCCCGGTCGCTGCTGGCCCACGACCCCCTCGCCGCGGAACTGGCCCCCGCCCTGGGCATGGAGCTGCCCGCCCACGCCGCGGTGACCGTGATCCGGGTCCCCGACCGGCCGCCCGCCGCCCTTCCTGGCCCCGCAGCGCTGAGCGCCGTCGAGGCCCTCGCGCGGGCCCACCGCGTCCCGGTCGTGTGGCGCCCCGACGAGGCGGGCCGGGGCGGCGAGCTGATCGCCGTCGGACCCGGTACGCCGGAGAGCGTGCGGCTGCACGCCGCCCCCGAGCCCGCGCCCGCGCTCGTACGGGACGCGGCGCTGGCCCTCGGCCGCCCGTGCGCCGCCGGTACGGCCACCGCGCCGCTGGCCGAGCTGGCCGGCGCGCTCGCACTGGCCCGGCGGATCAGCGAGGTGGCCCCGGCACGGCCCTCGTCCCCGCACTCACGGCCGTACACCCTCGCGGACGTCTTCGTCGAACTCGCCGTCGCCGACGCCCCGTCGGTCGACGACTGGCTGCGCACCGTGGCCCGCCGCCTCGCCCCCGGGCCGGATCTCCTCCTCACCCTCGACGCGTACTACCGCCACGACATGAACCGGGCCGCGGCGGCCGAGGCCCTCAACGTCCACCCGCGCACCCTCGACTACCGCCTCCGCCGCGTCCGCGAACTCACCGGCATCGCCCCGGGATCGACGCACGGCGTACGGGCCCTGAGCACGGTGGTCGCCCGCTCCCTGTCGTGAACGTGGCGGTGACGGTCAGCGAGAGGCCGTCCGCAACGGAACGACCTGCTCGGGGAGTCGGAGGGGCTCAGGGGCCCTGGAGGGTTCAGGGAAGGATCGAGTCCACGTAGCCGCCGTCCACGCGCAGCGCGCCGCCGGTGGTGGCCGAGGCGAAGGGCGAGCTGAGGTAGACGACCATGTGGGCGATCTCCTCGGGCTCGATGAGGCGCTGGAGCAGGGACTGCGGCCGGTGCTCCCGCATGAAGGCGCTGGGCCTCGTCCCAGGGCAGCTCCTTGTCGACCAGCTCGTACACGAAGTCCTCGACGCCGCCGGTGTGCGTGGGCCCGGCGATCACCGAGTTGACGGTCACCCCGGTGCCCGCCGCCTCCTTCGCGAAGCCCCGGGTGACGGAGAGCAGGGCCGTCTTGGTCATCCCGTAATGGATCATCTCGGCCGGGACGACCACCGCCGAGTCGCTGGCGATGTTGAGCATCCGCCCCCAGCCCCTGGCGGTCATGCCCGGCAGATACGCGCGGATGAGCTTGACGGCGGTGAGGACGTTCACCTCGAAGTAGCGCCGCCACTCCGCGTCGTCGATCTCCAGGGCCGGGCGGGCGCCGAAGACGCCGAGGTTGTTGACGAGGATGTCGGTCTCCGGCAGCCGGTCGAGCACCTCGGCGCAGCCCTCGTCGGTCGCGAGGTCACCGGGCACGGCGAGCGCCTGCGCCCCCTCGACCTCGCCGCGCAGCCGGTCCACCGCCTCCTGCGTCCGCCCGGCGTCGCGTCCGTTCACCGCCACCCGCGCCCCGGCCCGCGCGAGCCCGGCGGCGATGGCCGCGCCGATCCCCTGCGTCGATCCGGTGACCAGTGCCGTCTTGCCTTCGAGGGTGATGCGCATGCTGTGCCGTGCTCCTCACGTGGCCGGATGGGCGTGCCGGGATTCAGTCTGCTCCGGCGCCGCGCTGACGCACGGGACCGACGGGGCCCGGGAAGACCGCGGGAGGCGCGGGTCTCAGCGCCCGTCCTCGCCCGGCAGGTCGGCGATCTCCGCTGTCCGCGCGTCCGGGACGGCGGCGACGAGGGCCGACGCCGCGATCTCGATCGTGCTGTCGCGGTGGCCGCTGCCGCAGAAGACCATGGCGTGCCCGGCCCCGGCGACCGACTCGTCGAAGACGACCGTCGCGGAGGAGTCGGCGGAGACGGGGCAGACGCCGCCCGGCTCCATCCCGAGGACGGCCAGGCGTTCGGCCCCGGCGGGCTTCAGGTCCGCGCGGCGCACCCCGGCGGCCCGGGCCAGCGCCCCGTACCGGAGCCGCGCGTGCCCGGGGACGGCCGCGAGCACCAGCCGGTCGTCGCCCGTCACGAACGCCAGCGTCTTCACGGTCCGCTCCACGCCGATGCCCAGCCCCGCGCACACCTCGCGCAGCTCGGTGCGGTCCGGGTGTTCGTGCACCTTGAACACGGCTCCCCGGGCCTCAAGGACCTCTGCGGGGACGGCCGTTGCCTCCTCGTCTGCCATAGGCGCGAGGCTACAGCGCGCGGTCGGCCAGCAGGACGCCGCGTCCGGCGTAGTAGCGGTCCAGCTCGGGCCAGGGGACGGCGAACGCGCGCTGCGACTCACCGGGGAAGCCGGACGGATTGTGCACGTACAGGTGTACGTCGTCGGCGGCGACGGCGAGCACGAGATGGCCGCCCCTGTGCGGCGGCGCCGGGTCCGACGTACGGAGGGAGTCCAGCGTACGGAGGGAGGGGTGCACGGAGAGCATCGCCAGCCCGCCGGAGGCCAGGTGCGCGCGGACCTCGCGCGGGCTCAGCACGGGCCGGGACTCGGCGCCGAGGCCCCAGCGGTCGCGGGCGTGCACGGCGAAGGGGGCGTAGATCAGCCCGTCGAGGCGCCCGTCCTCGTGGCGGACGTACGCCCCGGCCTCCTGGCACTCCTGTGCGAGGGAGACGGGCGGCGGGGCTGTGCCGCGCCAGTGGTCGAGGGCCATGCGCAGACAGGCCATGCCGCACAGCCGCCACGACCAGTACGCGTAGTCGTCGGGCGTCGCGGCGCCGGACTTCGGCCAGTTCGGGTCCCGCTGGGCGGGGAGCCGCCCGGACACGATCTCGGCCACCAGTTCGGGCGACTCCCACTGGGCGTAGTACGGAACGGTCGTGACGTGCGGGGCCTCGGGCATGGGAACCAGTGTTCCCCACGCACGCGCCGTACTGCTGCCTGCGCCCACGAACTCGCCGGTCAGGAGAGCTCCGCGCGCGCTGTGCGAGCATGACGCCACTGGCCCCCTGACCCACCGGCCGCCCACCGGTCCCGGTGGAGACATCGAGAAGGCGAGCGTGCGCACGATGAGCAATACGGAGACGCGCCCCGAGGAGGTGCGCTGCACCAGCGGCACCGCACCGGACGGCTCCCACGGCCACCCCGCGGTCCAGATCCTCGAACCCCGCGACGTCCCCCTCGGCGGCGTGCGCGCCATGGCCGTGCGCCGCACCCTCCCCCAGCGCGCCCGCTCGCTGATCGGCGCGTGGTGCTTCGCCGACCACTACGGGCCCACGGACGTACGGACGAGCGCGGGCATGGACGTACCACCGCATCCGCACATCGGGCTCCAGACGGTGAGCTGGCTCTTCAGCGGCGAGATCGAACACCGCGACAGCCTCGGCACCCACGCCTTCGTACGCCCCGGCGAGCTGAACCTCATGACAGGCGGCCACGGCATCTGCCACTCCGAGGTCTCGACCGCACGTACGACCCTGCTGCACGGCGTACAGCTCTGGGTCGCGCTGCCGGGCGCCCACCGGGACGCGCCGCGCGCCTTCCAGCACCATGTGCCGGACCCCGTCGAACACTCCGGGGCGACGGTCCGCGTCTTCCTCGGCAGCCTCTGCGGAGAGACCTCCCCCGTGGAGACCTTCACCCCGCTGCTGGGCGCGGAACTCCTCCTCCCCGCACGCACGGACCTGGCCCTCGACATCGACCCGGCCTTCGAGCACGGCGTCCTCGTCGACAGCGGCACCGTCGGCCTGGAGGGCACCGCCCTCGCCCCCGCCGAACTCGGCTACACGCCCCCGGGCCGCGCCCGCCTCCACCTCACCAACACCGACGACGCCCCCGCCCGCCTCATCCTCCTCGGCGGCGAACCGTTCGACGAGGACATCATCATGTGGTGGAACTTCGTCGGACGTACCCACGAGGAGATCGCGCGGGCGCGGGAGGACTGGGCGGCCGGGCGCCGCTTCGGCGAGGTCCACGGCTACGGCGGAGACCCACTCCCCGCTCCCCCACTCCCAAACATCGCCCTGAAGCCCCGGACTCGGCCGAGCTGACCAGGCATTTCGTCACTCTCGCTTGAATGACCAGGCGCTGACCATGATGCGCGCCCCCGGGTGTTGCCACCTGCGACCAGGTCTAGTCAGATCGATGCTGACTTCTTGCTGACTTCCCTGATGGGGCATCAGCCAACTTCTGGGCGATGCACCTTGGCCTGGTCCGGGCTTCCTGCTACAGGGAACCCGTAGGGGCGCAAAAGTAGTTCGGTCTTGATCGGCTCCTTGGCCTCGCGCATGCGCTGGGTTTGATCTGCCGCGTTCGTGAGCGCCATCCCTTCTGCGGCGTGCCCGCCTACCTTTGCTGTGCCACGGGAAGGTCGGCCGACGAGGAGTCGCGACGTCGACTGACATTCACGGCGGCTACGGTGCTTGGAACCTCGGTTCTGATTTTGTCGGCGTGTTCGAGGAGGCCCGCGAGGGTACGGAGCGCGGGGGTCGGGTGGTCGGTGCGCGAAACGAGTCCGAGCTGGCTGGTGGCTTCGAGGCCGCGGACGGGCAAGTAGCGCAGGTCGCCACGTTGATGGTGCTCGATCAGGGGCCGGCAGGCGAGCATCGCATGGGAGCCGGAGGCGGCCAGGCTCATGCCCTGGCCGACGGTGGTGATCCCGGCGGTGGACAGGATCGGCACCCCGCTGGGGGTGGCCGGCGGGGTGCGGGCGGTCTTCCAGTAGTCGGGGGCGTCGCCGATGCGGTGCAGCAGGTCGAGGTCGGCGAGGTCTTCCAGGTCGATGCTCTCCTGCCCGGCGAGGGGATGGTCCGTGCTGAGCACGACGAACTGGTCCTGCGCCGGGAACCGGAACCCGACCGTCAGCTCCGGCTCGTGCACGGGCAACTCGGCGATGACCGCGTCGACCTCGCCGTCGAGGACGGCGGTGAACGGTGACCCGAGCGGGAGGTCGTGGGTGTGCACGGCGACGCCGTGCTGCTCGCGCAGGGCGCGGAAGGTGGCGGTGATCTCCTCGTAGACCATCCCGGTGAACCCGATCCGCAGCTCCTCCACCGCGCCGCGCATCGCCCGTTCCCTGGCACGGTCGAAGGTGCGCAGCAGCGCCCGGTAAGCGGGCCGGACCTCTTTCACGAACTGCGCGCCGACCCGGGTGAGGGAGACGCGGCGGCTGGTGCGGGCCACCAGGCGGGCGCCGACACGGGACTCCAGGGCGGCGATGAGCTGACTGACCCGCGACTGCGACAGGCCCAGGCGCTCGGCGGTGCGCCCGAAGTGCAGCTCCTCGGCCAGCGCGAGCAGGCACTCGATCTGCTGCACGTGCGCTTGATGCATCGTCGGAGAGCCCATGTCCCCGACGCTACCACCCGATCGATCAGCCTGGCTCATCGATCGATGAGGAGATCGACGTTGTTCCCACACCGCCGGGGGCGGTGGAGTGGAGGTCATGAGTTCTTCTGCACCTTCTCCCGTTCCGCTCCGCGGTGAGCGGACCACTCTGCCCCAGTGGGTCGCCGTGGGTGTACTCACCATCGCGACGTTCCTGGTCGTCACCTCCGAGATGCTGCCGGTGGGGGTGCTCACCCCGATGGCTGAGGGCCTAGGCATCTCGGTCGGCGCGACCGGCACCAGCCTGACCATCACCGGCCTCGTCTCGGCCGCTACCGCACCCGTGGCCCCTCGACTGCTCGGGGACCGCGACAGGCGGCAGGTGCTCGCCGTGGCGATGGTCGTGCTCGCGATCGGCAACGCGCTGACGGCGATCGCGGGCGGGTTCGCGATGCTCGTGGTCTCCCGGATCATCCTCGGGATCGGGATGGGTGTCGTGTGGGGTATGGCGTCGGCGGTCGCGACGCGGCTGGTCGCGCCCCGCAACATCGCGCTCGCGGTCTCCTTCGCCGTCAGCGGCGTGGCGTCCGCCTCCGTGCTCGGCGTGCCGCTCGGGACCTTCATCGGCAACGCCTTCGGCTGGCGGGCCGCCTTCGGGGCCCTCACCACCCTGGCGCTGATCGTCGCCGCGGCGCTCATGCTCGCCCTGCCCGTGCTGCGCCGCCCGGCCGCAGCCGACGACGAGGACGCCGCGCCTCGGCGGTCCCTCGCGCGCCCGGCCGTGGTCACCGGGCTGATCGTGGTGGTGCTGTTGGTGACCGCGCACTTCGCCGCCTACACCTACGTCCGCCCTGCACTCGAAGAGCTGTCGCAGATGTCGGCCAACACCATCGCCCTGCTGCTCTTGCTGTACGGCGCGTTCGGGCTGATCGGGAACTTCGCTGCCGGTGCCGCCGCAGGTCGCCGCCCGGTGCTGACCGTGCTGCTGCTGGCCACCGGCATCACCCTCGCCCTGGCGATCTTCGCCCTGTTCGGCACCCTCGCTCTCGCCGCCAGCATCGCGATCGCCCTGTGGGGCGTGGCCTACGGCGGACTCTCCGTGGGCGCCCAGCTGTGGATGACCACCGCCGCACCCGACCGGGTCGAGCACGTCACCGGCCTCTACGTCGGCGTGTTCACCGCCGCCATCGCCCTCGGCGCTTTCGCCGGCGGCCTCGTGGTTGAGGGAGCAGGCACGGTGCCGTTGCTGTGGGCCACCGCTGCGCTCGCCTTGGCCTCACTGCCGGTCGGGCTGGTCGGCCCCGGCCCTCAACGCACCCGAGTCGCCGACGCCGTCCCGGCCGGGGTCGCGTCATGAACGTCCACTACGCCCCCTGCTGCTGTCCGCCCGATCAACGAGCCGATCACATGACCATCGGTGCTTTCCGGCGACCCCCGATGCTGCCACCCGCTCAGCGCCGCCTGCCCACCATCCGTGACTGACGCACCTCGGACAGGCAGGGCCCCCGCCTCCCGATCATGCCGAACGCGCTCCGACGTCGCCGATAGCGGTGGCCGTGCACGCAAACCCCACGATCGGTTTCCAAGCACACGCTGTACAACGCCTCGGGTCCGCTCGGGGACGGCACCACCACCTAGCGGCACTCCCCCGTGTACGCCGCTGCCCGGAAACCCGGTCACCAAAGTCTCGCTGACGGCTGGTCAGCACCGCACCGCGCCGCTCACCAACGCCCCGGACGTCTGCACGAAGGGGGCAAGGGGGGCAAACGCTAGATGGTCAGCGGGTCCGGACACGCGTCCGCGCACGGCCGCGGTGTCTCCATCGTCTGATCACCCCGGCGGGGGAATCGGAGGCGTCCAGAAGGAACGGTACGCACAGCACCACGCCGAGCAGCCACAGGGCCGACCAGAGCCACATGCCCCAGTCGGGCATGCCGTGGGCGGCGATGCGGCTCGCGGGCCACGCGGTCCAGGCACCGAGCCACATCCATGCGAACGCCCGGGAGCCCATGACTCCGAACAACTCCCGCAACCGGCCCCTGCCCAGAGCGGCCCAGAGCACCAGCCCCGCCCCGGCCCAGCTGAGCAGCAACCGCCACATCAGGTCAGTCGCCGCGGCCGGGGCGATCCGGTCCCGGGAGTCGCGCACCGTTATGCCCACCACCTGTCCGCGCCAGATCTCCAGCTCGGCGCGCGACCCGCGCCGCGCGGCGTCGTACAGGCCACTGGAGACCTCGTGCTTCTTGGTCCCCTCCGCACCCCGCTCGATGCTCAGGTAGTAGTGGGTCTGCCGGGTGGAGTCATCGGTACTGCCCGCCGTGGTCGTCCGGGTGGACTTGTCCGCGACGCGGCTGTCTTCCCGGCCGACACAGGACCGGGCCCGCCCCTCGACGCCGCTCTCCTCGCACGGCTTGGCGTGCCTGTACTCAAGGGTGTTGCGATACGGCTCCTGGGCCATGGCCAGACCCGCCCATACGGCCGCCAAGCCGAGCAGCAGTGCGCCGCAGCGCACGACAGTGTTCTTCATCCGTCTCGTCCCCCGTGTCCCCGTGTCCCCCGCGACACGGGCCTGCGCCGCTCCTCCTCCCGGAGCGCTCCCCCGCGCGCTGATCCCATCGTGCCAGGCGAAGCCCTGGCCGTTCTCGTCACTCCGCGGCGTGGCCGATGAGTTTTTGGCCTTCGGCCGGTCCAAGCTCGTGACACCCAACGCCCAACGCCCAACGCCCAAGGAAAGGACACCACCATGTCGGAGCTGCTCGTCGACTTCATCACCTCCCTCGACGGCTACGCGTCGGCCGAGGGATGGCCCGGGTTCTGGGGTCTGGAGGGCCCGGAGTATCTCGCCTGGCTCGGTGAGCAGCCCGAGGTCACCCACCTGATGGGGGCGAACACGTACCGCCAGATGTCGGGCTTCGCCGAGGGCCAGGTCCCGGGTGGCCAGGACGAGTTCAGGCCCGAGGAGGAGGCGTCCGTCGACGCACTCACGCAAGCGGCCAAGGTGGTGTTCTCCTCCTCGCTCAAGGAGCCACTGACGTGGGCCAACTCCACGCTCATCCGCGACGACGCCGTCGAGACGGTCCGTGCCATGAAGGCGAGCGGCTCGGGGCTCCTCAGCACGATCGGCAGCCTCAGCCTGTGCCGGTCCCTGCTACGGGCCGGACTCGTCGACCGCTTCCGGGTCGTGATGTTCCCGGTGATCACCGGGGCCACGGGCGCCGAACGCATCTACGACGGCTATCCGGACGTCGCCCTCGAAATGACCGACCACCGCACCTTCGACGGCGGCATCCAGCTCGTCGAGTACAAGCCCCGCGTGCTCGAACACCCGCCGCTCGGCGCCCCCGCGTGACGTCGCTGCCGGCTCCGCACAGGCGACCAGGAACCGGGACACGGAGGGATGCGGAGCATACGGCTGCCCTGGCGCCCCGTCGCCCCGTAGCGTGAATCGTGCCCGGAGGCCCGGCAGCACACGGTCCGGGCGCCTCCCCGGAACCTCCTCAACTCCCTCTGGA
Organism: Streptomyces sp. NPDC048172; assembly: GCF_043202595.1. NCBI lineage: Bacteria > Bacillati > Actinomycetota > Actinomycetes > Kitasatosporales > Streptomycetaceae > Streptomyces > Streptomyces sp. NPDC048172. The sequence continues at coordinate 360,364 of NZ_JBIDAT010000003.1, read as the reverse complement.
GGACGGATGATTCTCGTCACGGGCGCGACCGGCACCGTCGGCGCCCCACTCGTACGTGCGCTGCGCGACCGTGGTGCCACGGTCCGCGCGCTGGTCCGCAACGGCGGCGGCGCGCCCGCCGCGTGGGACGACGGCGTGACGGCCGTGGTCGCGGACCTGGACGACCCCGGGTCGCTCACGGCGGCCGTGGAAGGCGTCGACGCGGTGTATCTGCTGACCCCGGTCGGCCCGGACGCCGCGCGGCAGGAGCGTGACGTGATCGACGCCGCCGCGCGGGCGGGCCGCCCCAAGGTCGTCCTCCAGGCCGCGATCGGCCTGGGCCACCTCTCCTCCCCGGTGCGGTTCTTCGACGCCCACGCCGAGGGGTTCGCTCATCTCCGGGCCAGCGGACTGCCCTGGACAGCCGTCGCCCCCAACGGGTTCTTCCAGAACTTCCTCGGCATGGCCCCCGCGTTCCGGAACGGGACGCTGCCGCTCCCCGTCGGGAACGCCGCCGTCTCCTACGTGGACGCCAGGGACGTCGCCGAGGTCGCCGCCCGTGTCCTCACGACGGACGAGCACGACGGGGCGGTCCACGAGATCACCGGCCCGGAAGCCCTCCGGTACGACGAGGTGGCCCGCCGGATCGGCGACGTGCTGGGCCGGGACGTCACGTACCACGCGCTGACGCCGGAGCAGATCCGCGCCGCCCTGCTCGACACCGGCATGGCCCCCTGGCAGGCCGACGGCATCGTCGAGCTGTACGGCATGTACGAGGCGGGGGAGGCATCGGCCGTCACCGGCACCGTCACCGAGCTGCTGGGCCGGGCACCCCGCTCCCTCGACACCTTCCTCGCCGACCACTCCACGGCCCTCCGCGCCTCCCCCGACGCCGCCCCCGACGCCGCGCCACCGCCCCGATGACAGGCGCCCCGAGCACGACGATCGCATGCATCCGCTACCGCATCGCCGAGCCGGAGCGCTGAACGGCGGCGGTCACCGCGGCGATCAGGCGGTGGTTCTCGGGGGCTCCGCCACCACCGCCGGGCGAGAAGCGGCGGCGGGTGTAGCTGTAGGCGATGCCGGTGCCGGGGTCCGCGAACGACTGTGCGCCGACCGCCCCGCTGTGGCCGAACGCCCGCGCGCTCAACGGCCCGTAGCGGACGCCCTGGGCCTCGAAGCCCAGCAGGAAGTGGCTCTCTTCCCCGGTGACCAGGTCGACGCCCGGTGTGTGCGGGGCGGTGAACTCCGCGAGCACGTCCGGGCCGAGCAGCGGCGCGCGGCCTTCGACCGTCGAGACCGCCGCCGCGTACAGCTTGGCGAGGCCCCGCGCCGTGCCCACGCTCGCCGAGGAGGCCGAGCCGTTCGCGCGTACGGCCCGGGTGTTGGCGTAGGCCACCAGGTCGGTGGGCGGATCGGCGTGCGCGTTGAAGGCCAGGGCCGTCAGGCCGGTGGGGGCTGTTGGCGGGGGTGACGGCTGCGCGGGCAGGTAGCGGGGCTCCTCGCTCTCGGGCAGGCCGAGGTGGAAGTCGAGCCCGTACGGGATCCGCAGCCACTCGGCGTAGTGCTCCTGGAGGGTGCGGCCGGTGGCGCGGCGGACGACTTCGCCGGTCAGCGCCGTGACGGTGAAGGCGTGGTAGCCGTATCCGCTGCCCGGCGGCCAGGCCGGGTCCAGTGGCGCGAGCAGCCGCGCCAGGCGCCGTTCGTCGGCGAGCTCCTCGGTGCTCAGCCCTGCGGCCGTGCCGAGGAGCCCGGCCCTGTGGGCCATCAGGTCACGCAGCGTCAGCCCGGCCTTCCCCGCGGCCGCGAACTCGGGCCAGTCGCGGGCCACGGGCCGGTCGAGATCCAGCACGCCGTCCTGCACGAGCAGCGCCGTGACGAGGTGGGCGGCGCCCTTTCCGGAGGAGTACAGGGCGAACAGGGAGTCGCCGCTGACCTCCGGGCCGGTCCACAGATCGACGACCGGGCGCCCGTGCAGCCGTACGGCCAACTGCGCGCTCAGCCCCGGTTCTTCGTGCGCCACCGCGGCGAACTCCTCGCGCACGGCGGCGAACCGTCCGTCGACGCTGCCGTGCACGGCGGCCACCGGTGTCGTGGGGGATGCGTTCATCGTGGTCTCCCCCTTCAGGCCGTTCCAGGCCGCTTCAGGCCGCGGCCGGTACGCCGGTACGGGCCGCCTCGACCTTGCGGGCGAGGCCGTCCAGCAGTTCCCCGAGCAGTCGGCGCGTGGTGGGGTCGGTGAGGTTGCCCTCCTCGTCGAACCGCTCGTGCGAGCGGAAGACGATGACCTCCGGCTTCACGACCAGGTCCGAGTCCGTCCAGAGGAACACCTGACGCAGCGCCAGCTGCGCCCGTACGGAGCCGAAGTTGGTCGGCGCGGCCCCGGTCAGGGCGATCGGCTTGCGCCGCAGCGGCAGCCCCTCCGCACCGGTCCAGTCGGTGCTGACCCAGTCGAGGGCGTTCTTCAGCACGCCCGGCACCGAGTAGTTGAACTCGGGTGTGGCGATCAGCAGGGCGTCCGCGGCGGTGATACGGGCGCGCAGCTCGCGGACGGGCGCCGGGCGCCGGTCCGGGGTGTCGAGGTCCATGTCGTACGGGGGAATGTCCCGGAGCCCGGCGTAGAGGTCGAGGGCCATGCCGTCGGGGGCGATGCCGCGCGCGGCGCGCAGCAGGGCCGTGTTGTGGGAGTCGGCGCGCAGGCTTCCGGAGAGGGCGAGGACGTCGATGTGGCTCATGGTGGCTCAGCTCCGATGCGAGGAGGGGGATGGTGGCAGGTCGTCGTGCCGTGGTGTTGCCGTGCCGTGGGCCGCGACCGAAGTGAACTGTACAGTTCAGTTCAATTGAACTCAACCGTTCAGTTCAGATGATGGGTAGGATGTGGCCGATGAAGGACTCCACGACCAAGCGGAAGCCGTCGGGCGAACGGGCGGCACGCAAGCGCACGGCGATCATCGACGCCGCCCGGGAGCAGTTCCTCCGCCACGGCTTCGGTGTCGGTGTGGACCAGATCGCCGCCCAGGCCGGTGTGTCGAAGGTGACGGTCTACAACCACTTCGGTGGCAAGGAAGACCTGTTCACGGAGGTGGTCGGCGACGCACTGGAGCAGGCCCTCGGCGAGTCGGCCCGTGCGATGGACCGGCAGCTGACGGCGGACGACGACATCCGCGAGGTGCTCGCCGCCGCGGCACGCGGCTGGGTCGAGGGGATCGCCCAGGACGAGGTGCTGGCGCTGCGCGCGCTCATCGCCGCCGAGTCCCACCGCTTCCCCCAGCTGGGCCGCGCGTGGCGCACCCAGGGCCCGGACCGCTTCGCCGAACCGCTCGCCGCCGCCCTGAAGTCCCGCGCGGACCTGGACATCCCCGACATGGAAGTGGCGATCCTGCAGTTCTACGCGCTGGTCCTCTACCCCCACATCGTCCACAGCGGCTACGGCGACCGCCTCGCCCCCGAGCTCGCGGAACGCCTGGTGGAGCGCGGGGTGGACATGTTCCTGGGCTACTACCGCAGGAAGTGACCCGGTCCCCCGGCCTCCCGGGCCGGGGCCGCGGCCGGAGTCCTGCTCGCCTCAGCCCTCGGGGGTGTTGTAGTTGACGATTCCCTCGGCCATGAGCGCGACGGCGCCGGCCAGCGGGCTCGCGGTCCCCCTCCGCACGATGTCGGGCAGCCTGTAGGCCTGGTCCTCGGTGGCCGCGACCATGCCCCAGAACGCGTTGTAGCCCGAGGGGTCCGCCGGCTTGTCGGTGGCGGCGCCCACCGTCAGTACGCCGCCCGCCTCGGCGAGGGCCAGGGCGCCCATCTGCCGCAGCGTGGCGGGATCCCGCTCCTCGGCGGCCACGACGCTCCATCCCGAGGTCTCTGTCCGCTCCAGTGCGGCGAGGAGCTTGCCCGCCGCGTCCGAGCCGGTGACAACGATATCGGGCAGGACCAGCGCGACCGGCCCCTGCGTCATCGGCAGGGCCGACTGGATCGCCCCTTCGAGGCCAGGACCCGAGGCCTCGTCCTGGTAGACGAAGACCAGTTGGAAGAGGTCGGCGTAGCGCGCGAGGTACCGCACCGTGTCCAGCTTCGCCGTGCCGAACACGACGACGAGGCGCACATTGAGCCCGCTCTTGGCCAGTTCGACGACGGCCTCCAGGCTGCGGTCCAGCACGGTGACCCCGGGGGCCAGACAGTGCAGTTCCTTCGGGTAGGCGGCGCCGAAGCGCGTTCCGAGACCGGCGCAGGGCAGGACGACCGAAACGTCAGGGCCGGGAATGGGCGAATTGTGCATGAAGCAGTTCTCCCGAGGTGTCGACAAGGGCACGCTGGCGCTCACCGTAGCCACTGCGGACGGTTCCGTGAACGAAACGCGGTGTTGATCGTCCGGAACTTCCGCGAGAGAGTCCGGGGGTACGTGCGTGAACCATCGAGTCGTTTCGCAACGCGCGACAGACGACCCGCGATCCGCACTGCCCGGCAGAAAGACAATGATTCGACAAGGAATTGACAAGGAAAGAGGAAGCGGAATGCGCGTGCTGTTGTCGGCCTACGGGACGCGAGGCGATGTCGAACCACTGGTGGCACTCGCCGTGCGGCTGCGGGGACACGGCGCGGAGGTGCGCATGTGCGCGCCGCCGGACGAGGAACTGGCCGAACGGCTCGCGGACATCGGGGTACGGCTGTTCCCGGTCGGGCCGCCCGTGGGCGAGCTGACGCGGGGGACGGCGCTGCCGTCGGCAGCCGAACTCTCCCGCTACCGCACCGAGTTGGTCGAGACGCAGTTCGACGTCTTCCCCGAGGCGCTCGACGGGTGCGACGCGCTGGTGGCGGCCGGACTGGCGCAGGTCGCCGCGCGCTCCGTCGCCGAGGCAGCCGGAGTCCGCTACGTCTACGTGAGCTACGCGGCGGTCCACCTCCCGTCGCCGCACCACGCGCCCCCGCCCCGGCCCGGCTGGCCGGAACCGGAAGCGCACGACAACCGGAAGCTGTGGGAGCTGGACGCCCGGAACCTGGACGCGGAGTTCGGCGAGACGCTCAACGGCCGCCGCGCCGCGCTCGGACTGCCACCGGTCGGCGACGTCCGCGACCACGTCTTCACCGACCGGCCGTGGCTGGCCGCCGACCCGGCCCTGGGGCCCTGGCCGGAGACCCCGGGGCTCGACGTCGTCCAGACGGGCGCCTGGAACCTGCCGGACGAACGCCCGCTCCCCGACGACCTGGTGGAGTTCCTGGAGGCGGGCGCGCCGCCGGTCCACGTGGCCTTCGGCAGCATGCGCCCGTCGCCGGACATCGGCCGCAGGTGCGTCGAGGCGATCCGCGCACAGGGGCACCGTGTGCTCGTGAACCGCGGCTGGGCCGACGCGGATCTGGCAGGCGAGGCTCCGACGGGCGAGGATGACGACCGCCCCGGATGCTTCGCCGTCGGAGAGGTCAACCACCAGCGGCTCTTCGGCAAGCTGTCCGCCGTGGTGCACCACGGCGGTGCGGGGACGACGGCGACGGCCGCCCGCGCCGGAACGCCCCAGGTGGTGATCCCTCTCCGGCTGTCGGACAACCCGTACTGGGCCGGACGGGTCGCCGAGCTGGGCATCGGCGCCGTTCTCGACGGTACCGACCGCACCGACGGTATCGGCGGTCCGGCCCCGTCCGCCGACGTCCTGAACCTCGCGTTCCGGACGGCGCTGGCACCCGGGGCCCGGGAGCGGTCGGAGGCCCTGGCGGGCCGAATCCGTACCGACGGAGCGGAAGTTGCCGCCGCTCGGCTCGTCGCGGAACTCCGGCAGCGGTGAAGCCCGAGTGTGGCCCGGGTCACAGTTGACCATCCAATCGGCCCACATTTAATATCGGCGCGAATGAGCCCCCGCGGGAACGTCCGGAAAGCAAACACTTCCTCAACTACCCTCCGTATGCGCCCTTCGCAGCCGCACGGAGTTCTGGTAAAGAAGCGGCGATATCCCGAAGCTCGCCGGGTATACCCACCCTCGATTGCATGAAACACCGATCCTTCGGGAACGCGGGATCAGATTTCCGCGCGTTCCCTTCTCGTGAAGGGTAATCCGTGCCTTCCCCCCGAATCGCAGTCACCCCTCACCCCGCCCCCCTGTCCCTCGCCCAGGAACGACTGTGGGTCACGGCGCACAGGGACGGAGCCGCCAGGGCCGCCTACAACGAGCCGATGCCCTTCGACATCCGGGGGCCCCTCGACCGGGACCTGCTCCTCCGGGCGCTGCACCTGCTCGCGGCCCGGCACGAGGCCCTGCGCACCCGGCTCGTGCCCTCCGGCGGCTCCGCGCTCCAGGTCGTCGATCCGCCCGGGACCGGGTTCCCGGTGACCTTCGAGGACCTGACGGAACTGCCGGACGCGGAGGAGCGGTTCGCGCGGTTCGCACGGACGAGGCAGGAGGTGGAGGGCACCCCGTTCCGCCTGGGCGAGGAGCCCATGGCGCGCGGCTGCCTGGTGGCGCTCGAACCCGAGTACCACGTACTGCTCCTGATGGCCCATCACATCGTCTTCGACGGCTGGTCCCGCTCCCTGCTGCTGCGCGAGCTGGGCGAGGTGTACGCCGCGCTCCGGAAGGGGCAGGATCCGTCGCTGCCGGAACTGACGTGGCAGTACAGCGACTACTCCCGCTGGCAGTGGGAGTGGATGTCGGGAGAGGAGCCCGCGGCGCACGCCGAGTACTGGACCTCCGCGCTGGCCGGTGCCCCTCCCGTGCTCTCCCTGCCGACCGACCGGCCCCGCCCGCCCGAGCAGGACTTTCAGGGCGACCGGCTGCCCGTCACCGTGGACGAGAACCTGACGCGGGACCTTCGCGCGCTCGCTGCCGACAACGATGTCTCCCTGTTCGCGACCGTGCTGACCGGCTGGTCGGTGCTGCTGTCCCTGCTCTCCGGGCAGGACGACATCGTGGTCGGCACCCCTACGTCGAACCGCCGCCGCGGGGACGTCGAGGGCCTGGTCGGCCTCTTCGTCAACACCCTCGCCCTGCGCGCCGACCTGTCCGGCTGCCCGCGCGTCAGCGACGTCCTGCAGCGGGTGAACCAGCGCATACGCGACGGGCTCAAGCACGTCGACCTGCCCTTCGAGCGCGTCGTCGAACTGGTCAACCCGCCGCGGAGCCCCGCCTGCACCGCGCTGTTCCAGACCATGCTCGCCTGGGTCCCCTCCATGCGGAACGAGCTCGAACTGCCGGACCTCAAGGTCGAGCTGCGCGAGGACGCGGCACACGTCCCCGCGAAGTTCGACCTGGTCCTGGCCCTGGCCGACGAGGGCCGGCAGCTCACCGGGGAGATCGACTACGCGGTGGCGCTCTTCGACCGGGCGACCGTCGAGCGGTACGTGCGCCAGTTCCTCCGCGTCCTGCGGCTGCTGACCGAACGGCCCGAAGCCGAGCTCGCCGACCTCACGCTGCTCGACGAGGACGAGCAGCGGGAACTCCTCGCCACCTTCAGCGCGGGGCCCTCCACGGCCGTACCGGACGCACCGCGACCCGCCGGTCTGCTGGAACGATTCGCCGCACAGGTGCGCGAACGGCCGCAGCAGCGCGCCGTGGTGACCGAGGACGCGGAGCTGGACTACGCGACGCTGGACCGCCGGGCCAACCGGCTCGCCGACGCGCTGATCGCCCGCGGCGCCGGGCCCGACCGCGTCGTCGGCCTGCACACCGGGCGTACGGCCGAACTCGTCGTCGGCGTGCTCGGCATCCTCAAGTCCGGCGCCGCCTATCTGCCCCTCGACCCCGGACAGCCCCCGGACCGGCTCACGGCCATGGTGAGCGATGCCGCGCCGGTGCTCGTGCTGACCGACGGCTCCGGCGACGACCGGCACCCGTGGGAGCAGTTGGCGAAGGTCGAGGCCGAGGGCGTACGCGACGAGGCACCGGCGCTGGAGGACGACCCCGCCCGGCTCGCCTACGTCATCTACACCTCGGGGTCGACCGGCCGCCCCAAGGGCGTGGCGGTCACGCACGGCAGTGTCGTCAATCTCTTCGAACACTGGCGCGAGCTCATGGGGGACGCGCCGGGCGAGGCGGCGTCGGCCTGGTCGAGCATCGGCTTCGACGCGTCGGTGCACGAGCTCCTCATGCCGCTGACGACCGGCGCCGTGCTGCACCTCGTTCCCGACGCGCTCCGGGGCGACCCCGCCGCGCTGCTGGGCTGGCTGCGCGAACGCGAGGTCACCCAGGCGTTCCTGCCGCCGTCCTACGTCCTGTGGATCGACGAGGACCCGGCCGCGCGGCTGGCCGGACTGAGCCTGCGTCAGCTCCTCACCGGCGTGGAACCCCTGCCCGAGAGCGCCCTCCACCGCATGCGCGAGCAGCTGCCCGGCCTGCGCGTCTGCTTCGGCTACGGCCCGACCGAGGCGACGCTCTACTCCACCGCCTACACCGACCCGGGGCCGTACGCACGCTCGTGCCCCATCGGCCGGCCGCTGCGCGGCACCCGCCTCTACCTGCTCGACGACCGCATGCGCCCGGTGCCCGTGGGGGTCCCCGGCGAGGTCCACCTCGGCGGAGCGAGCCTGGCCCGCGGCTATCTGAACCGGCCCGACCTCACCGACGAGCGCTTCGTGCCCGACCCGTTCGTGCCGGGCGAGCGGATCTACCGCACCGGCGACCTGGCGCGCTGGCTGCCGGACGGCAACGCGGTGTACGTGGGCCGCGGCGACGATCAGCTCAAGCTGCGCGGCTTCCGGATCGAGCCCGGCGAGGTCGAGGCGGCGCTGCTGGCGGTGCCCGGCGTACGGGAGGCCGTGGTGCTGGCCGACCGGGACGCACCGGGCGGCCCGCAGCTGGTCGCCGGTGTGGGATGCGAGGCCGAAGGCGCGACAGGAACGGCAGGAACGGCGCAGACGGCGCGGAACGCGTACGAGTGGCGCGCGGCCCTCAAGGACCGCCTGCCGGACTACATGATCCCCGGCGTGGTGGCCGAGTTCCCGCGGCTGCCGTTGACCCCCAGCGGCAAGGTGGACCGGGCGGCGGTGCTGCGCGCGGCGGAAGGAGCCCGTACGCGGCGGGTCAACACGGCCGCGCCCCGCGACCACACCGAGATGGCGCTGTACCGGATCTGGCGGCGGGTGCTGCTCCACCCGGACGTCGGGATCGGCGACGACTTCTTCGCGCTCGGCGGCACCTCGATCTCGGCGATCAAGATGGCCTCCGCCGTCGAGGAGGAGCTCGGCGTGCCGCTGCCGGTCCGCGACGTCCTGCTGCACCCCACCATCGAGGCCCTCGCCGCGCGGGTGCGCGGCCACGACGGGAACGGGCGCTCCCCGGAGCCGGAGCCGGAGTCGCGCAACCTGGTGGAGTTCCGCGCCGGTGACGGCCACGGGCGTGTCGTGTGCGTGCACCCCGCGGGCGGCACCGCGTTCTGCTACCTGCCGCTCTCCACCGCGCTGCCCGACGAGGCCGGGGTGGTGGGGCTCCAGGCGCCCGGCATCGCCGACGGCGAGTCCGTCCTGCCCGGCGTCGAGGCGATGGCCCGGGAATATCTGCGGCTCGTGCGCCCGCGCCCGGACGAGGCACTGGTGCTGTGCGGGCTCTCCTACGGCGGCCTGATCGCGTACGAGATGGGCCGCCAGCTGGCGGCGGCCGGGCACGGGAAGGTGAGCGTGGTCCTGCTCGACACCCATGGCGCGCAGGACGGGGAGCGGAGCGCCGAGATCGCGCCGACCGGCATGGCGGAGTTCCGGGAGAAGCTGGTGCGCTTCAACGGCATGTACCCCGGCATCGACGACGACCAGGTGGCCCGTTACCTGAACGTCTACAACCACCATCGCGCCACGGCACGCGACTACGCCGTGCCCGAGTCACCCACCCGCACCGTGCTGATGCAGGCGACGAATGTGGACGACGAGGACGGGGAAGGGGACGCCGCCGCCCGCCTGCGCGCGTTCTGGCGGCGCCGCGTCACCGGTTCCTTCGTGGTCGAGCCCGTGGCCTGTGGCCACTGGGACATGCTGGAGAGCGACGAGCTGCCACGCGTCGCCGCCGTCCTCGCCGCCGAACTGGACCTGGTGACGGACGGCGCGGGCAGCGGCCCTGGCACGCGGGAGGCACGATGAGTCCCCGCGCCGAAGGGCTGGCTCTCGCGGTCCACCGCCAGGCACTCCTCTCGCCCCAGGCCGAAGCGGTCGCCGACGGCGACGTACGGCTGGACTACGCGGCGTTGAACGCCGCGAGCGCCGAGGTGGCCCGGGCATTGGGCCGCCAGGGCGTGGCTCCCGGACAGACGGTGGCGGTGGCGCTGCCGCGTTCGTGGCAGCTGGTCTGCGTGATGCTGGGCATTCTGCGGCTGGGGGCGCGGGTCGTGCCGCTCGACACCCAGAGCCCGGCCGAACGCCGCCTGTTCATCCTGCGGGACTCCGGCGCGGCGGCCCTGGTGCACGCCATGCCGGGGCCGTGGAGCGCAACGGAGCTCCCGGACGGCTTGCGGACCCTCGCCGTGGACACCGTGCTGCCCGGCCTCCCGGATGCCGGGCCCGTCGCGGACGCCGTGCAGCCGCCGTCCGCCGCCGAGGTGTCCTTCCTCTTCTACACCTCCGGGACGACCGGGCAGCCCAAGGGCGTCGAGGTCCGTGACGCCGGGATCCTGCGGCTGGCGCGGCCCGGCTACGTCCGTACCGAGCCGGGCCTGCACTACTCCTGCATGGCGAACCCGGCGTTCGACGCGCTGAGCTTCGAGGTCTGGGCGCCCCTGCTGACCGGCGGCTGCTGCGTGGTCCTGCGCGACGAGGACACACAGACCCCGGAGCGGCTCGCGGCGGCGCTGCGGCGCGGGCGCGTGGACACCGTCTTCGTGACCACCGCCCTGTTCGACGCGGTGGTCTCGGCCGTCCCCGACTGCTTCGCCGCGGCGGGCGAGGTGCTGGTCGGCGGTGAGCAGCTCAACCCCCGGGTGATGCGCCGCTGGTACCGGGACAACGCCGACAGCGGCACCCGCCTGTTCAACATCTACGGGCCGACGGAGTCCACCACCTTCGCGCTGTGCCACCCGATCCCGCGCGACTTCGACGGTGACGTGGTGCCGATCGGCAAGCCCCTGCCGCAGACCGGTGCCGTCCTGGCCGTGCCGGGCGAGGAGCGGGTCGCCGCGCCCGGCGAGGTCGCCGAACTCCTGCTGAGCGGCGCCGGGCTCGCGGCCGGGTACCGCAACCTCCCCGAGGAGACCGGGCGGCGCTTCGTACGCCTCGCGTGGCTCGACGGCGGCGAGGAGCGGCACTACCGCACCGGCGACCTCGTACGGGCCGACGACGAGGGCCGCATCACGTACGTCGGACGGACCGACCGCCAGGTCAAGGTCCGTGGCTTCCGGATCGAGCCGGGCGAGGTGGAACAGCGCGTCCTGGCCCATCCCGCGGTCCGCCGGGCCTACGTGTGCACCCGCCGTGCGGGCCGGGAGGAGGACGGGCCGAACGAGCTGCTGGCGTTCGTCGTCCTCCACCAGGAGCTGGCCTACGAGGAGTTCGACCGTCACCTCGCGGACCGCCTGCCCGCCTACATGCGCCCGCACCGGATCCATCTCGTCGGGGAACTGCCGCTCAACGCCAACGGGAAGGTCGACGAGGCGGCGTTGGTGCGCCAGGCCCGCAGCCGCACGGCCTGGCGGCCCGCGGCGCCGGAAGACGGCGCTCCGCCCGCGACGGGCGCGGAGCGCGAGGTCGTCGAGCTCGCCGAGGAGATCCTGGGCACCTCCGGGCTCGGTCCCGGGGACCGGTGGATCGCCTGCGGCGGCGACTCGTTGAAGGCGCTGCGGTTCTGCTTCGCGGTCCGGCAGCGATGGGGCCGCGAGCTCACGCAGGCGGCCGTCCTGCGGGAAGACCTGGCGGCGCTCGCCCGGGCCGTCACGGCGGACGGGCGCGGCGAGGACAGCACCCTTGCCGCACCGGTCGTCGCCGGTGCCCGCTCGGCGCCCGTCACCAGCGAACAGCAGCGGCTGTGGCTGCTGCAGCGGCGCGCACCGGAGTCCCGCGCCTACTCCGTCAACCAGGCGTTCCGCGTGGACGGGCCCGTCGACACCGCCGCCCTGCGGCGGGGGCTGCGCGCCCTGGTGGCACGCCACGCGGCGCTGCGGACGGGCTTCGCCGCCGCGCCGGAGGGGCTGCGGCAGACGGTCGGCGAGCCGTACGACCCCTGGCACGAGCCGGGCCCCGGGCAGACGTGGGACGAGGAAGAAGCGCACCTCTTCGCCGACGTCTTCTTCGCCGAGCCCTTCGACCTCGCCGTCCCCCGTATGCTCCGCGCCTGCTGGCTGCCCCGCGACGACGGCGGCGACGGCGACGGCGGGACCCTGCTGCTGCACCTGCACCACATCGCCGTCGACGGCTGGTCGCTGAGCGTCCTGCTGCGGGACCTGTCCGACGCGTACGCCGAAGCGGAATCCGAAGCGGAATCCGCACCGGCATCCGGCCGCCGTCCGGCGACGGCTCCCACTCCGCTGGACGTCGCCGCCTGGCAGAGCGACCGGTACGCGAGCGCGGGCTACCGGGCACAGCGCGACGAACTCCTTGCGTACTACCGGGGCCTGGAGGAACCCCAGGAACCACTGCCCGCGCGCGACGCCGAGCCCGCATCCCGGGCGCGGCTGCTGCACACCTCGCTCGACGCCGGGCACCGGGCCCAAGTGGACCGGCTCGGCGCCGAGTTCGGGATGACGCGCTTCCAGGTGCTGCTGAGCGTGTTCTCCTGGAGCCTCTACGGCGTGACGGGGCTGGTCCGTCCGCGTATCGCGGCGCCGGTCGCAGGCCGTCCGGTCCGCGAGTTCGAGGACAGCGTGGGCATGCTGGCGAACACCGTGCTGCTGCCCATGACCGTCGTACCGGACGAGGACCTGCGCGCCCACCTCGCCCGCACGGAGAGCGGCACGGGGCAGGTGCTGCGCCGCCAGGACGTGGCGCTCGCGGACGTTCTGACCGGCTGGGAGGCCGGCGGGGACGACACGCCGTTCGATCTCCTCTTCGTCCTGGAGAACACCGACTTCGGTCAGCTGCGGCTCCCCGGCTGCCGCCCGCGCCCCCTGTGGTGGGCCGCGCCGGAGGCCAAGTGCCCGATGACGGTCTCCGTGGTCGAGCACCCCGACGGGCTCGACCTGCTGTGGGAGTACGCCGAGGACCGCTTCACCGGCGAGGACGTCGAGGCGATGGCCGAGCTGTTCCGGCGGGGCATGGACGCGCTCGCGTCCGGTGGCCGCTCCACGGCACGGGAACTGGTCGCGCCGTACCGGCGTTCCCTGCCGGAGCACGGCCGCGGGCCCGTCCCGGAGCCGGGCTTCACCACCGTCGCCGAGGGATTCGCACGGCAGGCGGCCCGCACTCCGGAGGCGCCCGCCGTCCTCACGGCCGACGGGGACGCCCTCAGCTACGCGGCGCTGGACGCGCACGCCGCGGCGCTCGCGGCGGAGCTGGCCGACCGCTACCCGCTCCCGGCCGACGGCGCCCCCTGCCGCGCCGCGCTCTACCTGGACCCGTCCGCCGAGCACGTGGTGGCCCTGCTGGCGCTCGCGCGGCTGAACGTCACCGCCGTCCCCCTCGACCCCTCGTACCCGGACGACGTGCTGCGCCGCGTCCTGGAGCGGGTCGACCCGCTGTGCGTCCTGGTCGCGGACGACGCGTCCCCGGCGCCGGAAGGGCTGTTCCCGGACGGGGTGGTGCGCCACGCGGTCTCCCTGACGGGCCCGGGGGACCCGGCGCCGCAAGTGGACGGCACGCGTACGCACGACGGCGCCCGCCCCCTCTACACCCTCTTCACCTCCGGTTCCACGGGCGTGCCCAAGGGCGTGCAGATCTACGACCGCACGCTGTGCGACCTGATCCGGTGGCAGTCGGGGCCCGGCGGCCTGACGGCCCCGGCGGCCACCCAGCAGTTCTCGATGCTGGCGTTCGACGTGTCCTTCCAGGAGATCTTCGGCACGCTGTGCACCGGCGGCACCCTCCAGCTCGTACGCCCCGAGTGGCGGCAGGACGCCCCCGCGCTCCTGGAACGGCTGGAGTCCGCGGGGACCGAGCGGATCTTCATGCCGTACGTGGCCCTGCAACTGCTCGCCGAGTACGCGGTCCGCCTGGGCAGGTTCCCCTCCCGGCTGCGCGAGGTGATCACCGCGGGCGAGCAACTGGTGTGCACCGGCACCGTCCGCCGCTGGTTCGCCGGAATGCCCGGCACCCGCCTCTTCAACCACTACGGGCCGACCGAGACCCACGTGGTCAGCGCCCTGTGCCTGGAGGGCGACCCGGCGCTGTGGCCCGAACGGCCCGCCATCGGGCACCCCGTGGCGGGCGCCGAGCTGCGCGTGGTGGACGCGCACGGCGAGCCGGTACCGCCCCTGTGCACCGGCGAGCTGCTGATCGGCGGCACCATGGCCAGCCGCTGCTACCTCGACGAACCGTCCCTCGACCACTCCCGCTTCGTCGAGCTGCCCGGGGTCGGCCTGTGCTACCGCAGCGGCGACCTGGCGTGGTTCGACCGCGAGGGCCTGCTGCACTACGCGGGCCGCGACGACCAGCAGGTCAAACTGAGCGGGCACCGGCTGGAGCTGGGCTCCGTCGAAGCGGCCCTGCTGCGCCATCCGGCGGTGGCGGGCGCCGTCGTCGCCCACGACGGCGCCCGGCTGACGGCCTGCCTGGAGTTCCGTGACGGGAGCCGTTCCTCCCCGTCCGCCCACGACCTCACCGCGCATCTCTCCGCGCTGCTGCCCGCCTACGTCCGCGTGGACCGTTTCCGGAGACTCCGGGCGCTGCCGCGTACCCCCAGCGGCAAGCTGGACCGGCAGGCGGCGCTGCGGGCACCGGGCGAGGAGATACGCCGTTCGACGGCCGCGCGCGCCGGGCTGTCGGCCGAGGAGGAGCGGCTCGCCGCCGCCTTCGAGGAGGTCACCGGGACGGCCATCGAACCGGACCGGACCTTCTTCGAGGCGGGCGCCTCCAGCCTCGCCCTCATGCGCTTCCATCTGCGCTGCACCACGGAGCTCGGGCTGCGCTTCGGCGTCGCGGATCTGTTCGAGCACGTCACCGTCCGCTCGCTGGCCCGCCACCTCGCCGCCGATCGCGGCCCAGCCGCAGCTCCGGCAGAGAAGGAAGACCGGCCCCCGCTGCCCGGCGAACCGGTCGCCGTCGTCGGCATGGCGGTACGGGTGCCCGGCGCCCCGGACCTGGCGGCCTTCTGGGACCTCGTGGTCTCCGGCGGCACCGGCATCCGCCGTATCGACGCGCCGGAGGGCGTCATCGGCGCGCACAGCACGCTCGACGGGATGTTCGCGTTCGACCCGGGCCACTTCGGCATCAGCCCCCAGGACGCGCGCCTGATGGATCCCCAGCAGCGCCATCTGCTGATGGCCAGCGTGCAGGCCCTGGCGCACGCCGGGGTCGCGGACGCGTCGGCCGGACGCGTGGGCCTGGTGGCCGGTGCCGGGGAGAACACCTACTTCCAGTCGATGCTGCGCGAGGCGGATCCCGGACGGCTGCCCGACGGCTTCCAGCTCGCCCTGCACCACGAGAAGGACTTCCTGGCCACGAAGGTGGCCTACGCCCTCGGGCTGACCGGTCCCGCCTTCAGCGCCCAGACCGCGTGCTCCAGTTCCCTGGTCGCCGTGCACCTCGCGGCGGGCATGCTCCGGCAGGGCGAGGCCGACGTCATGCTCGCCGGAGGAGTGCTCATCGACCCCGGACTGACGGGCGGCTACCGCTACCGCCCGCAGCACATCTTCTCCGCCGACGGCGACTGCCGCCCCTTCAGCGACGACGCGACCGGGACGGTCGGCGCGAGCGGCGTCGGCGTCGTCGTCCTCAAACCGCTGCGGCAGGCGCGGCGCGACGGCGACACCGTGTACGCGCTCCTCACGGGCTCCGCGATCAACAACGACGGCGCGGCGAAGATGAGTTACACCGCGCCGTCGCTGGCCGGGCAGCGCGAGGTGATCAGGACGGCGCTGGCCCGCGCCGGGCGTACGGGCGCCGACCTCGGCTACGTGGAGGCGCACGGGACCGGCACCCGGCTCGGCGACCCGGTCGAGGTGAGCGCGCTCCGCCAGGCGTTCGACGTGAGCGAGTCCGGCCGCTGCGCGCTCGGCTCGGTCAAGAGCCAGCTCGGCCACATGGGCGCGGCCGCCGGTGTGGTGGGCCTCGTGCGCACCGTCCTCGCCGTGCACCACGGGAGCCTCCCGCCCACCCTCAACTTCCGCGCCTTCAACCCGGAGATAGGCCCGGACCCCGCCCCCTTCCACGTGCCGGGCCGGGCCACGCCCTGGCCCGAGGGACGCGAACGGGTGGCCGCGGTGAGCAGCTTCGGGATCGGCGGCACCAACGCGCACGTCATCGTGGAACGGGACACCGAGACCGGGACTGGGACCGAGACCGAGACCGGGACACAGGGCCGGGCCGATGCTGGGGCGAGTGGCACGGTACCGAAGTGCCTCGTGCTGTCCGCCTCCAGCGCGGAGGCCCTCGCCGCCGACGCCGCCCGCATCGCCGCCTACCTCCGGCAGCGGCCCGCGCGCTTCACGTCCGTACTGCGCCATCTGCAGGCCGGGCGGACGCCGCACCGTCTGCGGGCCGCGGCACCCGTGGCGGACGCCGACGCCGCGGTGCGCTGGCTGGACGCGGTGGCCGCCGGGGAGGTCCGGCACGGCGCCGCGGACCCGGACGCCGCGCCGGCCTCCCCCGTCGGCCGTTCGGCCCATGAACTCGCCGAGGCCTGGCACACCGGAAGGCCCGTCGAGTGGCGGCAGGGGCACGGGCGCGGGCACGGGCACGCGCCCGCGCCCTGGGACTTCCCGCCGCCGTCCTTCGCGCTCGCGGAGTACGACTTCGACCGCGCGCCCGAGTCACCGGCAGCGGAACCCCGGCGGCTGCCCCAGGCCGACTGGCTGCACCAGCCGCACTGGGTCCGGCTGCGCCGCGCCGCCGTCGCGGGCACTGCAGCACCGGCCGGAAGCGCGCCCGTAGCGCCGCCCGTCGCGCCCCTCGTGGTCGTCGTGGCCGCCGAGAGCACGCCGCAGGAGGCACTCGCTCCCTTCCGGGAAGTGGCGTCGCGCGTGGTACGGGTCCATCCGTCCCGCGCCTTCGCCCGCAGAGGCCCCGACGCCTTCGAGGCCGACTTGGCCGACCCGGCGTCCCTCCGCCTCCTGCTCGACGCGCTGCCCGAGGGCGATCCGGCCGACGCCGAGTGGGTGCACGCGCTGCCCCTGGACGTGGCCGGACCCGTCGGACCCGGCGCGCTGGAACACGCCCGCCACGCCTGCCTGGACACCACGGCCGCCCTCGCCCAGGCGCTGTCGGGGCGTACGGGCGTCCCGCGCGTGTGGTGGCTGTCGTACGCGGCGCGGCCCGTGGCCGGAACGGTGAAGAGGCCCGAACTCGCGCTCCTCGCCGGTCCCGTCGAGGTCGCTCCCCAGGAGGCGGCGCTGCACGGGCACTGGCTGGACCTCCCCGACGGCGACCTCGGCCGCTGGGCCGGACACGTGGCCTCGGCCGTCGCCGAGGCACGCCGGGCCGAAGCCGCCCTCCCCCGGCAGCTCGCCCTGCGCCAGGGCTACTGGTGGCGGCCGGGCACCACGCCCGTACCGGCGCCGTCCGGCGACGCGGAGCCCCTCGTACCGTCCGGTGCGGACACGGTCCACCTGGTGCTGGGCGGTACGGGCGGCATCGGCCGTGCGTCGGCCGCCTGGCTGCTGGAGCACACCCGTGGCCGGGTCCTGCTGCTGTCGCGGAACCCGCGGCTGCCCGCGGAACTGGCCCGCTGGGCCGACCGCGTCGGCCTCGTCGAGGCGGACCTGACGGCCATGTCCGCGCCCGAGGTGACGGCGGCCGTCGCCGGGCACACCGCACGGCTGGACGGCGTGATCCACGCGGCGGGTCTCGGATTCGGGGGTCTGCTGGTGCGGCGCGACGCGACGGCGATGCGCGCGGCCGCGGCGGCGCGGGAGCGGGGCGCGCTCGTCGTGGAGGAGCTGATCGAGACGTTCCGGCCGGGGGTCGCCGTCTACTGCTCCTCGATGTCGGCGCTGCTCGGCGGCGTCGGCCAGAGCGACTACGCGGCCGGTGCGAGCCTCCTCGACGCCTTCGCGCACCACCGTTCCGGGGAGGCGGAGACGACCGTCCGGGTCGGCGTCAACTGGGACATCTGGGGCGAGACCGGAATGGCGACCCGGGCCCTGGAGTCGGACGGCCGCCATCAGGCCCATCTGGCGGTCGCGCTGACGGTCGAGGAGGGCAAGGCGGTCTTCGCCCGCGCCCTGGCCCTGCAGCTGCCGCAGCTCCTCGTCTCCACCACCGACATCGACGCCTCCCGGGCGTTCTACGCCCCCTCGGCCGACGACCGGACGCGACCGCTCGTCACACCGCCCGGAGCGGCCACGGACAGCGCCGGAGAACGTGCGGACGCCCTCGCCCGGACGCTCAAGGATCTGCTGGGCGTGGCCGAACTGGACCCGGACGACTCCCTGTACGACCTCGGCGCCGACTCGTTGACCCTGATCAGCGTGATCGCCCAGGTCGAGGAGGAGTACGGAGTCGAGTGCGACCTGGCCTCCTTCAGCCACCAGGTCAGCCTCACCGAGATCCTCAAACACATCGAGGCCGCCCTCACCTCCGCCGGGCCCGAAGCCTCCCCCGCCGCATCCCCTGTCACCCTCGACATCTGGCAGGAGGGCACCGGCCCTGCCGTCCTGTGCCTGGTGCACCCCGTGGGCGGGGACATCCAGGCGTACCGGCCCCTGGTGGCGACGCTCGGGCCCGGGCCGACCGTGTGCCTCATAGCCGACCCGGCGCTCCGTGACGCCGCCCTGCCCGCGTGGTCACTGGCCGAACGCGCCCGCCTCTACGACGCGGCGCTCCGTGACCGCTTCGGCGGCCCAGGTCACCGGCTCCACCTGGGCGGCTGGTCCTACGGCGCCAGGGTGGCCATGGAGATGGCCTCCCTGGCCGAGACGGCGGGGCAGCCGCTGGAGTCCCTCCACCTGCTGGACCCTCCGCCGCCACAGGCCGGGACGCTGGTCGCCGCGTACGACGAGACCCACCTCGACAGGGTGTTCGCCGCCGAACTGGGCACCGGGGCCCCGGACCCGACCGCTCCGGGTCCGGACGCCTCGGCGGACCACGCGCGGGCGTACGCCGAGAGGCTGGCCCGCTGCTGCCGCGCGAACCTGCGCAGCCTGGGCGAGCACCAGGTGCGCCCGCTCTCCCGCGTCCCCACGCACCTGTGGCTGGCCGAGCGGCCCACGGCGGGCATCCCCGCGCCCGGCGAACCCCGGGAGACGGACCGGCAGTGGAGCGCCTGCCTGCCCTCGTCCGCCGTACGGAGGTCCCTGCCCACCGACCACTACGGCGTCGTCGCGGAGCCTCATGTCCACACGGTGGCCGAGGCCCTCACGGCGATGCTCGATCAGCGACCGCACCCCGCACCGCACCGTGCCCGGTGAACCCACGCCAGCTCTGGAGGACGTCATGGAATCGCACGAGCTCGAAGCCCTGGAAGCGGTGACCACGCGTCCCGTGCACCCCTACCGCACGCTCACCGTCGACCGGCTCACCCCCGTGCTGGGCGCCGAGATCTCCGGCGTCGACCTGTCGGAGGAGCTCGGGGCCGAGCAGCTGGAGGAGATACACACCGCGTTCCGCGACCACCACGTCATCGTCTTCCGCGACCAGAAGATCACCGCCGAGGACCACAAGCGCTTCGCCGCCACCTTCGGCGAGCTCCGCCTCACCAACCCGCCGCCGCCCGAGGGCGACCCGCACGTCCTGGAGATCCGCACGAGCCCGGCCGCGTCGTACGTGGCGGGCGACGGCTGGCACGCCGACGGCACCGCCGACGCCGAACCCTCGCTGGGCTCGATGCTCTACATCACCGAGATCCCCGAGCCGGGCTGCGGCGGCGACACCCTCTTCGCCAACATGCACCTCGCCTACGAGATGCTCTCCCCGGCCATGCGCTCCCTGCTCGACCCGCTCACCGCCGTGCACGACGGCGCCCTGGCCCTGGCGGGCTACACCCCTCCCGAGGACTACGTCATCCCCAAGAGCGAGCACCCGCTCATCGCCCGGCACCCCGAGACCGACCGCAAGCTGCTCTACGTCAACAGCGTCTACACCAGCCGCATCCCGCAGCTCTCGGAGCAGGAGAGCCGGGCCGTGCTCGACATGCTCTTCGCCATGGTCGCCCGCAGGCCGCTCCTGCACTGCCGGGTCCGCTGGGCGCCGAACACCCTCGTCTTCTGGGACAACCGGTGCGTCCAGCACCACGCGTCGTACGACTACTACCCGTACACCCGCTACGGCCAGCGGGTCGCCGTCAACGGCGGCCCCGTCAAGGGCTGACCTCCGGATCCGGGCTGTCGGGGGATTGAACCGTTGCCCGTACGGGTCCGTTGCAACCCCGTACGGGTTCGCCCGAGCCCGGAAAGAACGAATACGGAGGAAACGATGAAGTCCTGGCGTTCTCGCGTCGCCACAGCCGTCGCGGTCGGTGCTGCCGCGACCGCCCTCATTCCGGCGACCGCAGGTTCCGCTTCCGCTGACGCTGTTCCGGCGTTCCGCCCGATCGACTCGGGGATCCCCGGCAAGCAGTACTGCGAAGGGCAGGGACACGCCGCCGTGTCCCAGGACAGGTACCCCTGGAGCGAATACGAGTGCGTGATGCAGCCGGACGGCACTTACACGCTGTTCGTGCGCTAGGGGGCTTCTGACCGCCGGGGGCCCGTCGGCATCGATCGTTCACTCACTGCAGAAGGACACTCCTTGACGGCGACACACACCCCCCGCGACGCCCGTCCGGCACCGGAATCCGGTGCACCGGCGCTCTGCTCCTTCGGCCAGCAGCGCCTGTGGGCGCTGGAGCAGGCGGAAGGCGCGGAGGGCTCCCACGCGGCGTACAACGAGCAGATGGCCTACCGCATCGAAGGGGACCTGGACCGGTCGCTGCTCGCGCGGGCCCTCGACGCGGTGGCCGCCCGGCACGACGCGCTGCGCACGCGGTTCGTCGTGGTGGAGGGCGAGGTGCGGCAGGAGATCGCACCGCCCGGGACCGGCTTCGCGCTCGTCGCGGAGGACCTGTCCGACCGCCAGGACGCCCAGCAGCTCCTCCTCGACCGGCTGCGCGAGGAGTGCGAGACGCCCTTCGACCTCGGCGCCGGGCCGCTGGCCCGGGGACGGCTCCTCACGCTCGCGCCGGACCGCCACGCCCTGCTGCTGACGTTCCACCACGCCGTCTTCGACGGCCGGTCGATGGAGATCATGCTGCCGGAGCTGAGCGCCGTCTACGCCGCCGCGCTGCGCGGGGAGCCGGACCCCTTGCCGCCGCTCGGCGCGCAGTTCGCCGACCACGCCGCGCGGCAGCACGCGTGGGCGGGCGGGGAGGAGGCCGCGGCGCAGGCCGCGTACTGGCGGGAGCAGTTGGCCGACGCCCCCGCACTGCTCGCGCTCCCGGCCGACCGCCCGCGCCCGACACGCCCGGACCACGCGGGCGGGCGGATCCCGGTCCGCCTCTCCCCCGCGCTCACGGACGCGCTGCGCGACACGGCGCGGGCGGAGCGCGGCACGCTGTTCACCTCCGTCCTCACCGGCTGGCACATCCTCCTGGGGCTGCTCTCCGGGGAGACGGACACCGTCGTCGGGATTCCGGTCGCGGGGCGGAGGCGGTCGGAGGACGCCGGGCTGATCGGTTTCTTCGTCAACTCCCTCGCGCTGCGCGCCGATCTGTCCGGCGGCCCGACGGGCGCCGAGGCGCTCGGCCGGGTGCGTGCCGCGCTGCGCGGGGCGCTCGACCACCAGGACCTGCCCTTCCAGCAGGTGGTCGGCGCGGTGAACCCGCGCCGCAGCCTCTCCCACAGCCCGCTCTTCCAGACGATGCTGGCGTGGGGCGCCACCCTCCGGGACCGGCTCGATCTGCCCGGGGCCGAGGCCGAGCCCCTCGACATCCCGTACGCGCCCGCGAAGTTCGACCTGACGCTGTCGGTGCACGAGGAGGACGGCGGCGTCGTCGGCCATCTCGACTACGCCCGCGCGCTCTTCGACCACGGAACGGCCGAGCGGTTCGGCCGCTATCTCACGCGCGTGCTGGAGCAGTTGGCCCGGCACCCCGAGCGCGCCATCACCGCGTACTCCCTGCTCGACGCGGACGAGCGCGCGGAGGTGCTGGCCCAGGGTCAGGGGCGGATCACCTCGGGCCCGGTCACCGGCCCTCTGGAGCGCTTCGCCGAGCAGGTGCGGCTGCGGCCCGACGAACCGGCGCTGGTCTGCGGAGGCGCCCGGCTGACCTACGCCGCGCTCGACCGGCGGGCGAACAGGCTCGCCCACGCCCTGCGTGCCCGGGGCGTACGGCCGGGGCAGGTCGTCGGCCTGCACTGCGGCCGTACGCCGGAGCTGATCGTCGGCATCTGGGGCGTGCTGAAGGCCGGTGCCGCGTTCCTGCCGCTGGACCCGCGCCAGCCGCACGGGCGGCTCCGGGCCATGGTCGAGGAGGCCACGCCCGCGCTGGTGCTCGGCGATGTCGCGGACCCGCCGGGCCCGTGGCTCAAGCTCACGGAGGTGGAGGCGGAGGGAGGCCACGAGGATGCGCAGGAGGGGCAGGAGGGGCAGGAGGGGCAGGAGGGGCCGGAGGGGCCGGAGGGGGCGCCGTCGTCGCCGTCCGCACAGCTCGCCTATGTGATCCACACCTCCGGCTCGACCGGCCGCCCCAAGGGAATCGCCGGGACCCACGGCAACATCGCCAATCTCCTGGACAACTGGACCGCCGCTCACGGCACCCTGCCCGGTGAGCCGTGCTCGGCGTGGTCCGGCATCGGCTGGGACATCTTCGTGCAGGAGATGTTCCTGCCGCTGACCACCGGCGGCGTGCTGCACCTCGTTCCCGAGGAGCTGCGGGGCGATCCCGAGGCGCTGCTCGACTGGATGCGGGAGCACCGGATCGCGCACGCCTGGCTGCCCGCCGCGTACATCACCTGGATCGACGAGAACCGCGAGCGCGCGGACGCCTGTCTCGCGGGGCTGTCGCTGCGTCAGCTGTTCACCGGGGCCGAGGCGTTGCCGGAGCGGGCGCTCTGGCGGCTCCGCGCGGCGCTGCCGGACCTGCGCCTCAGCTTCATCTACGGGCCGAGCGAGACCACCGTCTACAGCATCGCCTACGACGAGCCGCGGGACGTGGACCGGAACTGCCCGATCGGGCGGCCGATCGACAACACCCGCGTCCTGCTGCTCGACCGGCGCCGCGAGCCGGTGCCTCCCGGGGTCGTCGGCGAGGTCCACATCGGCGGCGCCGGTGTCACGCGGGGCTACCACAACCGGCCCGACCTGACCGCGGAGCGCTTCCCCGCCGACCCGTTCGTACCGGGCGAGCGGGTCTACCGTACGGGCGACCTGGCACGCCTGCTGCCGGACGGGAACTACGAGTTCGTGGGCCGCGCCGACGACCAGGTCAAGGTGCGCGGGTTCCGCGTCGAGCCCGGCGAGGTCGCCGCGGTCCTGCGGGAGCTGCCCGGCGTCCAGGAGGCCGCGGTCCTCGCCGACCGGGACGAGGCCGGTGAGGTGCGGCTCGTCGCGGGACTCGGCCGGGGCGAGGCGGCGGAGTCCACGACCGCCAAGTGGCGCGCGGCCCTCGCCGAACTGCTGCCGGACTACATGATCCCGACGCTCTTCGCCGAGTTCCCGCGGCTCCCGCTCAACCGCAACGGGAAGGTGGACCGCGCGGAGGTGCTGGGCCGCGCCCGCGCCGCACGGTCCGACCAGGTCAACACCGTCGCACCGCGCGACCGGGTCGAGATGGCCCTGTTCCGGATCTGGCGGCAGGTGCTGGTGCACTCCGACATCGGCATCACCGACGACTTCTTCGCGGTGGGCGGCACCTCGCTGTCCGCCGTCAAGGTGACGCACCTGATCCAGGAGGAGTTCGGCCGGACCCTGCCGATCCGCGACGTCCTGCAGTACCCCACCGTGGAGCAGCTCGCCGCGCGGCTGCGCAGCCGGGCACCGGCGAGGCCCGACGACGGCCTGATCGAGTTCCGCGCCGGTTCGGATGCGGACGCCCGCCGGGTCGTCTTCGTCCACCCGGCAGGCGGCACCGCCTTCTGCTATCTCCCGCTGTCGGGCGCGCTGCCGGACGGCGTCCGCGTGCAGGGGGTCCAGTCGCGAGGCATCGACCCGGACGAGCAGCCGCTGCTCTCGGTCGAGGCGATGGCGGAGCACTATCTGACGCTGCTGCGCTCCGGCCCCGGCGAGACCCTGGTGCTCTGCGGCCTCTCCTTCGGCGGACTCGTCGCGCACGAGATGGGACGGCGGCTCGCGGCGGCCGGGCACCAAGGGGTGTCGGTGGTGCTCCTGGACACGTACGCGACGGACGACCCGGCGCAGCGCGCGCGGTTCGGGCCGGTCGACGGTGCCGAGTTCCGCGACAAACTGGTCCGCTTCAACGGCATGTACCCCGGGATCGACGACGCGCAGATCGACCGCTACTTCCGGATCTACAACCACAACCGGATGGCGGCCCGCGACCACATGCCCCAGTCCTCGCAAGCGCCGCTGCTTCTCGTGCAGGCCGCCGAGTCGGAGGTCGCCGAGACCGGTGACCCCGCGGCGGCGGGCGAGGCACTGCGACGGTTCTGGCGCGCCCGCGCCCGCGCCGGGCTGACCGTGGAGACGGTCGACGGCGGCCACTGGGACCTCCTGGAGGGCGCGCGCATACCCCGGATCGCGGACCTGATCGCGGAGCGTCTCACCCGGCCTGCCCGGCCTGCCGGGCCTGCCGGACGTGCCGGGCGGAATCCGCTCTCCGGTTGAACCGTCGGCGGCTCGGATCCGTTGTCGCCCTCCGGACGCGTTGTCGCGGGCTGAGTTCGTGGTCCTGCCGGACGTGCGGACGTGCCGGAGGCGGGCGGCGCCCCGTGTGCAGGGCAGCATGACCGGAATGCGGCGAGTGTGCTCCGCGCGGGCAGCCGAGCGGGCGCGGCCCCTCGCCGCCGACCCCGGCGGGCACCGGACGTGCTCCCGCCGCTGACCGTCGGCCCGGCGGGCTCCGGCGGTTGACCTTCCGGCACAGCAGCGCGGCGCACTGCCCGAGACCCGAAACGGAGACACGATGCCCAGCAAGGAGCCAACGGACCCGGAGGGCCCGGCGATACGCCGCGCCGAGCCGCTTCCCGGATCCGCCCCCGCGGCCGAACGGAAGGCGCTGCCGGTCCGGAAGGGGAGGCGGAGCGGCCCGTCCGGTACGGCACGGCCGGACGAGTCGGCCTCGTCGTCCGGGCCCGTCGCGGCGACGCCCGAGCCGAGCACGGACGCGGCGGCGGGCGCCGGAGGAGACACCGACGCCATCAGGGCCATGCTGGCGGCCGGATTCGACAACGGCCCGCCCGCGCCGGAACCCGCCACCGCCACGAACGAGAGCGAGGGCGGGGGCGAGGACAAGGGCGAGGGCGAGGAACCGTCCTCGGGCAGACGCACCAAGGCACTGCGCGCCGCAGCGGCCCTCACCGGCGCCCTCCTGATCGCCGTCCCCCTGATCGTCCTCGGAACGGACGACGACGAGAAGGGCTCCGGCACCGGACGAGCCGCAGGCGCCACCGTCCCCGAGGACGGTTCGCAGAAGTTCGGCTCGTACAAGGGCAAGTCCAAGGACAACAGCGAGCGCGACAGCGGCGACAGGTCCGACCGGCACACCGAGCCCGACTCCGCCCGGAAGAACTCCCCCGCGCGGGAGGACAAGGGCGAGGACCGGGACGGGAACGGCGACGCGGATTCCGACGGCACGAAGGCCAAGAGGAAGTCCGCGAAGCGCGAACACTCCGGCACCGCGTTCCCGAAGGACGGCGCCGAACTCGTGAACGCCATGACCGGCATGTGCGCCGACGTCCCCGGCAAGGGCAAGGGGAAGGACGGCGGCCACATCAACCAGGACCCGTGCGCCGACGACCGGGGCGAGGACAACCAGGTGTGGATCTTCGACGTGAAGCAGCGGAAGCCCGGCAAGGGCAGGCTCTTCGTGATCCGCAACAGCAAGGACGGCCGGTGCATGGACTTGCCCGGGTACGGTTCCGTGCCCGGCGCGACGGGAGTTGTCGAGGCGGGCTGCGACGGCACCGCCAAGGACAACCAGCTCTGGTGGCTCGACGACCGGGACGACGGGAAGCACTGGATCCGCAACTACCGCAGCGAGCAGATGTGCCTGGACGTCTCGGGCAAGAAGTTCGGCGGTGGTGGCGAGGACGCCCGGCTCACGGTCGTACCTTGCAACCCGAAGGACGACCACGCGTGGGGGCTGGCCTGATCCCCGCCGGGGAACAGAGCTCCGTTCCGTGATCCGGGCCTCGTCGTCCGCCGCCTCGTCTTATTCGCGGGGAATCCTGAACAGGGTCAAGGTGTCGAAGGCGCCCGTGCCGTGCGGGGTGACCGGCACCGCGGGGTTCCGGCCGCGCCGGGGCGCCGCCCACTCCACCCGGGGGTCGTCGCGGAGCTGGTGGGGTGCGGGCTGCTGCCGCGGCTGCGGCCCGGCGGTCATGACGGCGGGGGCAGGGACGGGGACAGGTGCGGGGGCAACGGCGGGGACAGGCGGAGGCGGGGGCGGCAGCGGCACCTCGCCGCGGTGCCGTTCCTGGCCGGTCTCGGCCGGTTCCGCGCCGTCGCTGGTCACCACGACCATG
The DNA here is from genome assembly GCF_043202595.1 of Streptomyces sp. NPDC048172. Lineage (NCBI taxonomy): Bacteria > Bacillati > Actinomycetota > Actinomycetes > Kitasatosporales > Streptomycetaceae > Streptomyces > Streptomyces sp. NPDC048172. Next base: position 333,790 of record NZ_JBIDAT010000003.1, on the reverse strand, counting down.
ACGCCGACGATGATCAGTACGAGTCCGGGCACGGCCCACGCTTCGATGCCCTGGGCCATGAAGAGCCAGGCGGCGAGCGCGGCGAGCGGCGTCTCCAGGAGGAGGAAGACGCTCATCGTCGTGGCCGAGGCGCGGCCCAGCGCGAAGTTCATCGAGCCGAGCCCCAGGAGCTGGGGCAGCAGGAGCAGGCCGAGCAGCGACAGGTGCGTGGTCCGGTCGAAGCCCGTGAGCGGGATGTCCGCGAGAAGGCACACGGCCAGGAGCTCCACCCCGCAGACCAGCGAGGTGAACGCCGAATAGAACGGGGTGCTCACGTCCGCCCGGGCCCGCTGGCTCAGGGCGGTGTACCCGGCCAGCGCCATGGCCCCGGCAAGGGCGAGCGCATCGCCCTTCAGCGCGGGTCCGCCGGCCTGCACGTCGGGCCCGGCGGCCACGGCCGCGCCCACCACGGCGAGCAGCAGCCCCGCCCAGGTGCGGCGCGCGACGGGCACGCCCTGACCGGCGGCGATGAGGGCCTGCCAGACCGGCTGCGTGGCCACGAGGGCCGTGGACATGGCGACGGTGGTCATGCGGGTGCTCGTCATGAAGGTCGCGAAGTGCAGCGCGAGCGAGGTGGCGGCCAGGAAGCCGCGGGCCAGGGGCCGCCACTGCTCGCGCCGGAGCACTCCGCGTTCCCCGCGCGCGACGCGCGCCACCTCGCGGCGGCGCAGCACCAGGAGAAGCAACGGGCCGAGCGTGGCGATGCCCAAGGCGTTGCGCCAGAACGCCATGGCCAGGGGCGGCGCGGAGCCTGCGGCGGTGAGGGGGGCGGTGGCCGAGAAGGCGACGACGGTGACGACCATCGCCGAGATGGCCAGAGGATCGAAGGAGGCCCGGGCGCGTTTCGTGCCGCCCGGGGAAGAAGGCATAGGCATAGCGAGTTCATCTGTCTCGTCTGGAGGGACGTCGTCTGCCATCCGCAGCCCGGTTCCTGAGCGGAACGGCCGACGCGGACGGGACGGAAGGCGAAGACGGCGCAGCGGACACGGGGGCCGTCCGCAGCGCCATCTGCCCCCTCCACGTGGAGAGACGCCGAACGGTTCAATCGCCCTCCCCGCTCCCCTCGTCACACGGTGAACCCCTCTCCCAGCCGATCCGTGGTACGGGCATGGAGCCAAGGACACGAGGTCGCAGCGCCGGGCGCGGGGGCCGCAGGAGGCAGCAGACGAGGAGGACGCGGCTCACCCGTCGCGGACGGATACTCGCGTGGACCGGAGGCGTGCTCGCGGTACTGGTCCTGGGGGCCGCGGGGGCCGGGTTCTGGGCGTACCGGCAGCTCGACGGCAACATCACGTCCGCCGATCTGAAGCAGCGGCTGGACGGCGACCGCCCGGAGAAGCTGAGCTCAGGCTCGAAGAACATCCTGGTCGTCGGCTCGGACAGCCGTGCGGGCGCGAACGCGGAGTACGGCAAGGGCCTGGAGACGATGCAGTCGGACACGCTGATGGTCGTCCACCTGGCCGCGAACCGCGAGTGGGCGACGGTGATGTCGCTGCCGCGTGACTCCTACGTCCGTATCCCGTCCTGCGAGCGGGGCGACGGGAAGAAGTCGGCGCCGCACTCCTTCAAGATCAACGAGTCCTTCGCGATCGGCGGCAGCAAGGGCGACGTCGGCGCCGCGGCGGCCTGCACGATCAAGACCGTGGAGAAGAACACCGGGCTGCGCATGGACCACTTCATGTCGGTGGACTTCCAGGGCTTCAAGGGCATGGTCAACGCGCTGGGCGGCATCGAGGTCTGCCCCAAGGAGCCGATCCACGACAAGAAGGCCCACCTCGACATGGAGGCGGGCTGCCAGACCGTCAAGGACGAGAAGGCCCTGGGCTACGTCCGTACCCGCTACAGCGTCGGCGACGGCTCCGACCTCGGCCGCATCGGCCGCCAGCAAGAGTTCATGCGGGCCCTCGCGCGCAAGGCACAGAAGAAGGTGACCAGCCCCGCCGCGCTGTACGACTTCCTGGACTCCACGACCAAGTCCCTGACCACGGACGAAGAGCTGGCCGGGCTCAAGCCGCTCTACGAGCTGGCCTCCCAGGTCAAGGGCATCCCCCAGGACCGCCTCACCTTCCTGACCGTGCCCAACTACCCCCGGCAGGCCGACATTCCGGCCGACCGGGCCAACGTCGTCTGGCAGTACCCGCAGGCGGCCCGGCTCTTCGGCCAGCTCGCCCACGACGAGGAAGTCGACAAGAAGCGGATGGAAGCCGCGAGCGAGAATCCCGTGCCCACCCCGTCCGTACGCGTCCGCGTGCTCAACGGCACCGGACAGCCGGGGCGCGCGGCGCGGGTCGCCAAGGACCTGCGCGCCCTCGGCTTCACCGTCGCCTCCACCGGCAACACCCCCGAGCGGGCGAGGAAGACCACCGTCAGCTATCCCGGGAACCTCCGGCGCTCGGCCGAGGTCCTCGCCTCCCGCCTGCCGGGATCCGCCTCGCGGGCGGACGGGCGGGCATCAGGACCGGTGACACTCACCGTGGCGCAGGACTACGAGGGTCTGCGCTGACCCTCCCCTCACCGTTCCCGGGACGAGGCCCCGGCGGGACTTCCTCGTTCTTCACGAACTAGTTCTTCACGAACGTGCCTCCGCCCGGGCCGTTCACGACCAGATCGGGATTGGCGGAGCTTCCGACGGCGGTGATGTCGCGGGACTGGCCCTTCTTGTAGTCCAGGGAACCGACGTGGAACTTGCTCGGGGACTTGTGCCCGTAGACGTTGAACCGCCCGGAGCCGAGGCTCGGAGCGGTGGTGCACTTCCCCACTCGAATGGTCTTGGACCGCCAGCCCTGGCCGTTCCCCGATCCCACGAATTCCGCGCTCACGTCGTAGTTGCCCTTAGCGCAGATCTTGACGGTCCCGCCCTGGCTCTCGGCGGAGACCGCCGGGCTCGCCGTCGCGGCCACCGCTCCGGTGGCCATCAGCGCGGTGCCGCAGAACGCGATCGCCGTACGCGTGAGAGTCCTCGTCTTCGCCATGTGCGCTTCCTTTCCTCATATCTGCACGGTTATCGGGGTTGGTCATGACGTTATCCGGCGGATCTTGTCCGTACGTTGCCGATGGATTGCCGGATACGATCACCGGGCCCGCCACCCGCAGGTGCCGGGCCAGGCGTGCCGGGTCCGCGCCGTCGCGGCGCATGAGCTCGCGGGCGAGGGCCGCGTGCGCCCTCTGCCGCGCGGAGGGGGTGAGGGTGCCGAGCACCACCTCGCGCGACAGTTCGGGGAACCGGTAGCCCCCTTCGGGGCGATCCACGGGGCTCGCCTCCCATACCAGGAGCCACGCGGCGACGGCCGCGTCGATCAGCGGCAGCAGCACGTCAGGCGACGTGGCGTGGGTGTCGGCCAGCAGACCGATGTCGAGCCATTCGCCGTCGGCCGCCGCGTAGGTGAGCACCTCACGCACCCGGTCGGGGAGTTCGGCCAGCCGCGCGTGCACGGCGCCGCGCACCGCGGTGGGCACGCGCGCCGTCGGGCCGGTGCGCCGCTCCGGCGGCAGCTTGAGCAACTCGCACAGCGCGAACGGGTTTCCCGCCGCCCGCCGGTGCAGCGCCGCCGCCTCCTCGGCCGTCGCGGCGCCGCCGTGCGCCTCCAGGAGCTCGGTCACGTCCAGGACGGTCAGCGGCTCCAGCGGCAGCCACGTCGTGCCCCGGCGGGCCAGCGCCGACAGCAGCCCGTCGGCGGAGGGGTCGTCGGCGTTCCGGACCGCGCAGACGAACGCGACCGGCGCCTCCGGCAACGTGTCGACGAGCCGCAGCAGTCGGGAGTGGAAGGCGGGACGCGCCCGGTCGAGGTCGTCGACGACGCACAGGGTGGGGACCGGAGCGCGGGTGAGCGCGCGAACGAGTGCGTCCAGCGCCTCTCCCCCCGGTCGGCCGCCCGCGACGCGGACGACGGCGAAGCCCTCGGCCGCGGCCTTGGCGGCCGCCTCGTCGAGCAGCCGGGTCTTCCCTGAACCGGGCGCCCCGGAGACCACGGCCCACCCGGTGCGCCCGGACGCCGCACCCGACAGTACGGCGGTGAGCTGCGCGGTCTCCTCGGCCCGTCCGGCCAGGGGTGCGGCGACGGGCCCGCCGGCCGCGGTCACGGTGGTGGGAGCGGAGGCGGGCAGCACGTCGTCGAGGATCCCGGTGTCGTGCCGCAGGATCGCGGTGTGCAGCCTGCTCAGCCCGGGGCTGGGGTCCAGGCCCAGCTCGCCGGCCAGCATGTCCCGGAACCGGTCGTACCGGGCGAGCGCCTCGGCCGAACGGCCCGCCGCGTAGAGCGCGCGTATCAGCAGGGACCAGGACGTCTCCCGGAGCGGGGCGCTCTGCGAGAGCCCCTCGGCGACCTCGATCGCTCGCTCCACGTCGCCCTGGTGGAGGAGGATCGAGGCCCGCAGTTCCTTGGCGTCCTGGTGGGCCGAGTTGAGCCGTTCCCGTTCGCGTATCGCGAAGGGGAGTTCCGCCGCGTCGCCGAGTGCCTCGCCACGCCAGAGCCCGAGGGCCACGTCCAGCTCGCGCTGCGCGAAGAGGAGTTCTCCGCGCTTCAGGGCGCCGCGCACCCGGTGCAGGGAGTCCTCGAAGGCGCTCGTGTCCCGCGCGTCCCGGGGCGCCTTCAGGGCGTAGCCCGCCGAGTCGGCGACCAGCACGGTGGAGCGGGCACGCCGGGCCGGGTCGAGGACCGAACGCAGCCTGCTGACGTGGGCCCGCACCGAGGACATCGCACCGGCGGGCTGGTCGCCGTTCCACAGCGAGCGGCAGAGCTCGCCGACGGGAACGGGACGGCCGTCCTCGATGAGCAGCCGGGTGAGCAGCACTCTGCGCTGCCGCGGTCCCAGATCCAGTGTGCTGTCGCCGCGTTGGACCTGGACAGGGCCCAGCAGCCGGTACCGCGTGGTGCACGGCTCGGTCGGGTTCACTCCGGTCGTCACCTTCCCGCCCAGGGCACGGCTCGAAGCTCCGGCAAGGGCTGAGGCCCTGGTCACGGCCCAAGATTGTTCGCTCGTTGTCGGGCCCGCAATCGTGGAACACCACGAGAGGCACCACGAGATCAGCCGCGTTCCCGATTGAACCGCCCGCCCCGCGGGGCCGTTGTGCCCGCTGAGGTGCGGTCGGTGCCGCACCCGTCGGCACATCGGTACCTCGACACCTCGATACCTCGACACATCGGCACCTCGATATGGAGGAAGGGATGTTCGGAGACCTGCTGGAACGCGGCGCGGCACACGCGCTGATGGTGTCCGAGACCGAGCGCGTCCTCACCGGCGCGGGCCGCCTCGTCCTGGTGCGCGGCGCCACCGGGACCGGCCGGACCGCCGTGCTGGAGGCCACCGCGGCGTACGGCGCGCACCGCGGGCTCGATGTCCTGCACGTGCGCTGCGCCCGTGAGGACACGGCCCCCTTCTCCGCGATCCACCACCTCCTGGGTCACCCGGACGAGTACGCCGACGGGTACCCGGGCGCGAACGCGGGCCGCGCGGGCGACGACCGGGACACCGCCGCGTCGCTCTGGCGGCTGCTGCGCGCGCGGGCGGCGGAGTGCCCGGTGCTGGTCGCCGTCGACGACGTCCATCTCGCCGACGCCGCCTCGCGCCGCTGGCTCGTCGATGTGGCCCGCCGTATCGACCGGCTGGCCGTCCTGCTGGTGGTCACCGAGCGCAGCCAGTACGACATCGCACCCCGGCCGCCGGGACTGACGCACGAGTTGTCGCCGTCCCTCGTCCGCACGCACACCCTGGCCCCGCTCTCCGACGAGGGCTCGACCGCGCTCGTCCGGGCCACCGTCCCCGCGGCCACGGCGCGGTGGACGGCGGAGTGCGTACGGGCGGGCGCCGGTGTCCCCCTGCTGCTGCGCGCGCTCCTGGACGACCTGCACCAGGTCCAGCGCCAGGCCGTGCCCGAGCGGTGCGCCGCGCTCTACCCCGGTGCCTACCCGGCGGCGGTCTCCTGGTGGCTGGAGAGCGCGGGGCCCGCGACGGCCGCGGCTGCCAGGACCCTGGCCGTCCTGGAACGGCCCGACTCCGAGGGCGGCTCCGACGGACCGGCCTGGCTGCTCGCCGAGTCGGCCGGGTCCGACCCGGCCCGCACGGCGGGCTGGCTCACCGCGATGCTCCGGATCGGCCTGCTGCGCCCCGACGCCGCGGGCCTCGTGCGCTACGCGCACCCCCTGCTGCGCGACGCCGTCCTCGCGGGCTGGACCGCCGGGGCGAGGGAGGCCGCGGCGCTGTCCGCCGCCGAGGCGATGCTGCGCCGCGGCGACCATGTGGAGTCCATGGCGCGGCAGTTGTTGAGCAGCGGGACGTCGGGAGGGGACTGGGTGCTGCGCGTGCTGCGGGACGGCGTCACCGTCGCCGTCCGCGAAGGCCGCGACAGCGACGCCGTCCGCTATCTGCGCCGGGCTCTGGACGAGCCGCTCCCCGACGCTCTGCGCCAGTCGCTGACCACGCGGCTGGGCTCGCTGGAGTACGGCTGCGCCAACGCCCCCGCCGGCATCCGGCGGCTCGCCGAGGCGCTGCGCCTGCCCGCCGAACCCCGCGACCGCGTCCGTGCCGCGCTCGCCCTCGGCACCGCGCTGACCGACCAGGGCGAGGTGCGCCCCGCCGTGAGCGTGCTGCGCGGGACCGAGCGGGAGCTGGCCGGAGACCCCCTGCTCGTCCGTACGGTACGGACCGCGTCCGTCCTGCTCTCGGAGCAGGACCCGGCGGCACGCCGGGCCGCGTACCAGCGGCTGCGTGACGCCGCCGAGGACAGCGCGGAGACCGTCGGCGCGGCCGCGCTCGCCCTGCTGGTGCGTGACGCTGCCACGTCCGGCGAGATCTCGGCCCGCGCGGCGACGGCCCGCCTGCGGGAACTGCTGAGCGAGCCCACGGACCCCGTGGAGGAGAGCTTCCTCCTGGGCACGGCCGCCACCGTCGCCCTGTGGGCCGACGAACTCGACGAGGCGGAAGGGCTGGTGGAACGCGGCCTGGCGGGGCAGTCCCCCGTGCTGCTGCACCCCATGCACCAGCCCCTGCTCGACCTGCGCGCGGACCTCGTCGCCGCTCGCGGGGACCACGTACGGCTGCTCGCCGGGCACGCGGAGCAGGGCCGGGCGGCGGCCCGCCGCTCCCAGCCGACGAACGCCGCCGCGCGCACCCTGCGCGCCCTGGTCGAGACCGGCCGGCTGCGGGAGGCGCGGCAATACGCCGACCGCTTCGCCCTCAACCCGGCGCTGGAGTCCTGGGAGATCAGCCGGTTCCTGCACGCCCGCGGCACCCTGCGGTCGGCGCTGGGAGACACGACGGGTGCGCTGCACGACTTCCTGGAGTGCGGACGCAAGCAGTCGGCCCATACGGTGCTGAGCCCGGTCGCCACCCCCTGGCGGACGGCGGCGGCCGAGTGCTGGCTGACGCTGGGCGACCGGCGGCGCGCCGAGGCACTGGCGTACGAGGAGGTGCGGCTGGCCCGGTTGTGGGACACCCCGCGCGCGGTGGGACGGGCCCTGCGCGGCCTCGCCCTGGCGACCCCGGGGCAGCACGGCCTCGAACTCACCGAGGAGGCCGTCTCCGTGCTGCGCCGCTCGCCGGACCGCGGCGAGCTGATCCGCGCGCTGCTCGACCAGGGGCGCCGCCTCACCGCCGCGGGCCGACGGAACCAGGCCCGGGCCTGTCTGCACGAGGCGGCCGAGCGGGCGGAGCGGAGCGGAGCGGGGCCGACGGCCTGCGGCTCTCCGCCGAGACGGCTCTGCGCGCGGTGGGCGCCCGCCGCATCTCCGCCGCGCACACCGGCTCCGAGGCGCTCACCCTCAGCGAGCGCCGCATCGCCGAACTGGCCGCCGGCGGGCGTACGAACACGGAGATCTGCGCCTTCCTGAGCGTGGCCCGCCGCACCGTCGAGACGCACCTCACGAGCACCTACCGCAAGCTGGGCATCCGGGGCCGCGGAGAGCTCCAGGCCGCGCTCACGCGCTGACCCGCGCGGAACTCCCCCGCTCCGGCCGCTCGGTGGAGCGCGTGCGTCGGCCGGGCCAGGTGCGAGGGCAGTTCACTCGGGATGCGCGTGCCCCGCGGACGCGGACGCGCACGCGGTCCGGTGCAGGGGCCGGGTCGGTTCCGGGGCGGCCTCCGTGCCCACCTCCGGAGCACGCTCGCCCGCTTCCAGGCGGCGGAGCCTGGCCCTGATGCCCTCGGCGCCCGGACGGCCCGACTCCTCGAAGAGCGCCAGTGCCTGCTGCCATCGGTCACGGGCCTCTTCCGGACGGCCCGCGTCCAGGAGCACGTCACCGAGGTGGCCGAGGGTGTCGCCCTCGCCCCCGGGGTTGCCGACGTCACGGAGCACGTCGAGTGCCTCGTGGTAGCTCTCCACCGCTTCACCGAGGCGGCGTTGCCGGTGCAGGGCGGTGCCGAGCGAGGCGAGCGTGGCGCCCTCGAACCAGCAGTTTCCGGTGGTACGCAGGAGCCGCAAGCCCTTCCGCAGGTAGTCGACGGCCTCGTCGTACCGGCCCAGTCGCAGGCAGGCGTCGCCCAGATGCGCCAGGGCGATGCCCTCGGCCCAGTCGTCGCCGTTGGCACGGGAGAGCGCCAGCGAGCGGTTGAGGAAGTCGAAGGCCTCGTCGAGCTGTCCCGAGTGCAGATAGGCGACGCCGAGGCCGCTCACGGCCTGGGAGCTGCCGTAGGTGTCGCCGAGCCGCTGGTAGAGCAGCATCGCCGCGCGGTAGTGCTCGACGGCCTCGTCGAGACGGCCCATCGCCGTGGACGCGGCGGCCACCTCGGTGAGGCTCCACGCCTCGCCCCTGCGGTCGTTCGCCCCGCGGGCCCCTTCCAGCCGGGTCCGCGCCGTGTTGAGCCAGTCGTGCATGTTGCCGCTGAGGAAGGCGAACCCCCACAGGGAGATGGTCAGCTGCCAGGCGAGGTCGGGCCGGCGCGTTCGCGCGGCCAGGTCCACGGTGGCGACGAGGTTGGGGCGCTCGGTCTCGCACCATCGCAGCGCCTCGTCGCGCGAGGCGAATGTCATGGGCTCGCACCCCGGGGGCAGGGGCTTGAGGGGCAGGGGGCGGTGGCGCGGGGCGAGGTGGGCGTAGACGCTGTCCGCGGTGTGCAGGTACCAGTACATGAGCTGTTCCAGGGCCTGCCGCCGCTCCTCCGGCGGCCCCTGTGCCGCGGCGCGTTCGGCGGCGTAGACGCGCAGGAGGTCGTGCAGGGTGTAGCGGCCGGGGACGCGCTCGGTCAGCAGACTGACCCGGGTGATCTCGGCGAGCAGGCGCCGGGTCTCGCGCAGCGGGAGCCCGGCCAGCGCCGCCGCGGCGTGTGCGGAGATGTCGGGCCCGGAGGGCAGGCCCAGCAGGCGGAACAGCCGCGCGGCCGGGGCGGAGAGGGCCTGGTAGGACCAGGAGAAGACGGTGCGTACGTCCGTGGTGGGGTCGCCACCGGTGAGCGCGTCGAGGTTGCCGCGGCTCTCGCGCAGCTCCCTGGCGACGGTGTCGAGCGCGAACGTCGGATTGGTCGCCGCGCGGGCCGCGACGACGGCGAGGGCCAGGGGCAGACGGCCGCAGCGCTCGACGATCTCCTCGGCGGCCCCGGGTTCCGCCCTGAGCGCCGCGGCCCCGATGCGGCGCGCCAGGAAGTCGTGGGCCTCGGCGGACGCCAGGGGGCTGAGCATCATCGGCCGGGCGCCCTCGTTGGCGATGAGGCCGGTGAGCTGGCTGCGGCTGGTCACGATGACCAGGCAGCCCGGAGAGCCGGGCAGCAGCGGGCGTACCTGCTCGGCGTCGCGGGCGTTGTCGAGGACGATCAGCATCCGCCGGTCGGCGAGCAGGCTGCGGTACAGCGCCGCCTGCGCTTCCAGCGAGTCCGGGACGGACTGCGGGGGGAGGCCGAGGGCGTTGAGGAAGATCCGGACAGCCTCGGCCGAGGCGATGACGGCGCCGGTGGGGTCGAATCCGCGCAGATTGATGTAGAGCTGCCCGTCGGGGTATCGGTGGGCGATCCGGTGGGCCCAGTGCACGGCCAGTGCCGTCTTGCCGATACCGGCCATGCCGCTGATCACCGTGGTGGGCGGGCCCGACGGGTTGTCCGCCGCGAGGTGCAGGGCCTGCCCGAGTTCGTCCTCGCGCCCGCTGAAGTGGGGCAGGTCGGCGGGGAGCTGTGCGGGCGTGGCCGTTCGGGACGCGGCCTCGGCGTCCTCCTGTGCGGAGGGTTCCTGCGGGCGGGCCTCCTGCTCGGGGCCGGGAACTGGGGCAGGGCCAGGGGCAGGGGCCTCGACAGGGATCGATGCCGAAGCCGGGGACGCTGCCTGAGCAGGGGCCGAGGAGGGCGCGGTCAGCGAGGGGTCGGCCGCGAGGATGCGCCCGTGCAGGTCCCGCAGTGACGCGTTGGGCTCGACGCCCAGCTCTTCCACCAGCGTGCCGCGCGTCCTGCGGTACGCCGCCAGCGCCTCGGACTGCCGTCCCGACCGGTACAGCGCGAGCATGAGCAGCCGGACCAGCCGTTCCCGCAGCGGGTGCTCGCCGCTCAGCGCGACCAGGGTCGGGACCGCCTCGCCCAGGCGCCCGAGTTCGACGTCGATGTCCAGGCGGGTCTCCAGCGCGAGCAGCCGCTCCTCGGCCAGCCGGGAGCGCTCGGCCTCGGCCAGCGGGCCCGGCAGTCCGGCCAGCGGCGCCCCTTCCCACGCCTCCAGCGCGGAGCGCAGCAGCCGCGCCGCCGCCGGGAGCGCGCCCTCGGCGCGCAGCTTCTGCGCCTCGGCGACCCGCTGCTCGAACACGTCCAGGTCCAGGCCGTCTTCGGGGATGTGGATCAGATAGCCGTCCGTGACCGAGACGAGCACCTGCGGGGAGTCGGCGGCGCGCGATCCGGACTTCAGCGCCTTGCGCAGTCGCGACACATAGGTGCGCAGCACGGACACGGCGGCGTTCGGCGGCTCCTCGCCCCAGACGGCGTCGACCAGTTCGGAGACCGTGACCGGCCGCCCCCGCCGCAGCAGCAGCGCCGCCAGCACCATTCTCTGCTGCGGCGAACCGAGCTCCAGCTCCGTGGTGTCTCTCCACGCCCTGACCCGGCCCAGTACGGCGAAGCGCAGCTGAGCGGCTGCTCGGTCCGGGGGCACGGAGCCGTGCCCCTCGCTGTCCTCGACGCGGTGTTCGGCGAAGTCCGCCACCGCGACGGGCTCGGGCAATGCCACGTGATTCCTCCCTGGAGCGGGCCCGGGGGCAGCGAGCCGCCCGGCGCCTCGGACGACCACAGCTTGTTCCGCCCCCCGCCTCCGGCGCCACAGATCGCGGCCACTACGGGACGTTGGATCGCTGGAACGGGCTCTGAGCTGCAGGAATACCAGTGCCCTGGAACGGCGGAATGGGATGCCGAAGGGGATGAGGAACCGCGGAAGGAGAGGGGTTCCAGGCCCGGCGGGCTCCGGCCGGGGCCGGGTGGGGCGCCCGGTGGGAGCCGGCGGTTCTCGACCACCGGGCGCCTGGCCGGTCCGGGAGCCGGACGCCCGCGCTGCGCGTCGCTCCCTGTCGGCCGCACGGATGACACGGATGACGGCCGGGATCGGTTCAACGGGCAACCGTCCGGGGTCTCCGGGGAAGCGCAGGCCCCGGTCCGCTCGTACGGTCGGCGCCCGGGCGGTCGGCGCCCGAGCCGTCTACGCCTGGTCCGGCGCCTCGTTCTCGCCCGCGCTGACCAGCCCCGTCTCGTAGGCGACGATGACCGCCTGGACGCGGTCGCGGAGGCCGAGCTTGGCGAGGATGCGGGCCACGTGCGTCTTGACGGTGGCCTCGGCGAGGTGGAGGCGGGCGGCGAGTTCGGCGTTGGTCAGGCCGCGGGCCAGCAGGCCGAGGACCTCCAGTTCGCGCGGGGTGAGCGAGGCGAGGTCGCGGTGGAGCGCCGCGGTGCCGTCGCCGTGCCGGGTGAACCGCTGGACGAGGCGGCGGGTGATGGCGGGGGCGAGGAGCGCGTCGCCGGTACGGACCGTACGGACGGCGGCGGTCAGGTGTTCGGGGCTGACGTCCTTGAGGAGGAAGCCGCTGGCCCCGGCGGAGAGCGCCGCGTAGACGTACCGGTCGAGGTCGAAGGTGGTCAGGATGATCACACGGGGCCCGCCCTCGGCCCCGGTGAGGATGCGGCGGGTGGCCTCCAGGCCGTCCATGCCGGGCATCCGGATGTCCATCAGGACCACGTCGGGGCGGGTGCGGCGGACGGCCTCGACCGCTTCGAGGCCGTCGGTCGCCTCGGCGACGACGTCGATGCCGTCGGCGCCGAGGATCAGCCGGAACCCCGTACGGACCAGGGTCTGGTCGTCGGCGAGAAGGACACGGAGCGGCTCGGTCACGGTGTCTCCAGGGGGATCAGCGCCTCCACACGGTAACCGCCGGTCAGGCGTCGCCCCGTGGTGAGGGTGCCGTCGTAGACGGCGAGGCGCTCGCGCAGGCCGATCAGGCCGCGGCCGTTCCCGGTGACCGCGCCGCTCGCCGCGCCGGTGGCCGGGTGCCCGCCGGTGTCGGTGACCTCCACCCGGAGCTGCTCCGGCCGGTGTTCGACGGTCACGGCGGCGGTGGCGCCTGAGGCGTGCTTCACGGTGTTGGTCAGGGCCTCCTGGACCACGCGGTAGGCGGCGAGCCCGATGCCGGGCGGGAGATCGCGGGGCGGGCCGACGACGTCCAGGGTGACGGCCAGTCCGGCGTCCCGTACTCGTCCGACGAGCGCGTCCAGCTGGCCGAGGCCGGGCTGCGGGGCCAGTTCGGTCGCCGCGCCGGGTTCCGCCGCCGCGCCGGACGGGTCGTCCTCGGGCCCGTCCAGCGTGAGCAGGCCCATGACGTGCCGCAGTTCGGTCATGGCCGCCCGGCCGCCCGCCTCGACCGCGAGCAGGGCCTCGCCCGCCTGCTCGGGCGCGGTCTTCATGATCTTGCGCGCCGCGCCCGCCTGGATGACCATCACGCTGACGTTGTGCGTGACGACGTCGTGCAGTTCGCGGGCGATCCGCGCGCGCTCGTGCGCGACCGCCCGCCGCAGCGCCTCGGCCTGTTCGCGTTCCAGGGCTGTGAGCCGGGTCCGCCCCTCGTCGCTCCGGCGCTTCCAGGTGCGCAGCCCCAGCGCCGCCCCGGCCATCGGGACCAGGATCAGCAGGGCGATGTACTCGTTGGGGACGATCGGCGTCACCGAGTTCCCCGAGGTGCCGACCAGGAGGACCGACGCGGGGATCGCCGCCAGGGTCGCCGTCCGGTACGGGCTGTGGACGGCGGCGCTGTAGACGGCGACAAGGAACGCGTAGAACGTCAGCCGCAGCACGCTCTGCGGCGTCGCCAGCGTCGCGGCCGTCACGACGCACAGCACGGCGAGCGGGTAGCGGCGGCGCAGCGCGAGGGCGCCCGAGGCGATGGCCGCGAGGGTCACCATGTAGGCCAGGCCGCCGGGCCCGGACGGGCGCGGCACGGTCCTCATCACGCCGGGTGCGATCTCCCGCACCACGACGTTTCCGGCGTTGTCGATCCCGTAGTAGACGGTGACGATCCCGAGCGCCAGTGCCATCAGCGCGTCGAACTGCCAGGCGCGCCGGGTGGGCCGCAGCGGCGGGCCGCTCGGGCGCCCGGCGTCGCGGGCGGCTTCCCGGAACCGGTGCAGCGTCCTACGTACGTTCCTCACCCGGGTCATTGTCGCCGCCGCGCGGACCCGCGGAATCCGTCTCCGCGACGGTTCCCGCCGCACCGGCTACCTCGCTCGCCTACATCGCAGGGATGACGTGTGCGCGGCTCCTCCCCGCTCGGTACGGCAAGGGGTCCGGGCGGCCGACGCGTACGGGCCGGGCCCGCTCCTAGCGTTCAGGCGGCCGATCGGCCCGAACCTAGGAGACTTCGATGAGCAGCAGCACGCCGGTGATCGAACTGCGCGAGGTGAGCCGCCGTTACGACGACGGTCCGCCCGCGCTCCAGCACGCGTCGCTGACCGTGCGGCGCGGCGAGGCCGTCGCGGTCCTCGGCCCGTCCGGCAGCGGCAAGTCCACGCTGCTCAACCTGATCGCGGGCCTGGACCGGCCCGACACGGGGACGGTCACGGTGGACGGCGTACGGGTGGACCAGCTGGACGAGGCCGGTTCGGCGCTCCACCGGCGGTCGAGGATCGGCATGGTCTTCCAGTTCTTCAACCTGCTCGACGATCTGACCGTCACCGACAACGTCGTCCTGCCCGCGCGGCTCGCGGGCATGGCACGCGCCGAGGCGGGCCGCCGGGCGGCCGAGCTGCTGGAGAACCTCGGCATCGGCCGGCATGCCCGCGCCCACCCCGGGCGGCTGTCGGGCGGCGAGCGGCAGCGCGTCGCGGTGGCACGGGCGTTGATGAACCGGCCCGCGCTGCTGCTGGCCGACGAGCCGACCGGCGCCCTGGACACGGCCGCGGGACAGGACGTCAGCAAGCTGCTCGGCGCGCTCAACTCCGAGGGCCAGACGGTCGTCGTGGTCACCCACGACCTGGCACTGGCCCGGTCCTGCACGGACCGTACGGTCAGGATCGCCGACGGCCGGATCACCGAGGACGTTCCGTCGCGGGCCGTCGCCCCGGAGACGCCGGAGACCCCGGAGGCCCTCCGATGAGCGCGCTCGGCAATGTGGTGCGCGCGGGCGTGGGACGGCGCCGGGTGCAGACGCTGGTGATCGGTCTGGCCACGCTGATGGCCGTCGCGGCCTCCGTGCTCGGCGGTTCGCTGCTGGTGATCTCCAGCGCGCCCTTCGACGACGCCTTCGACCGGCAGCAGGGCGCGCATCTCTCGATGCGGTTCGACGCGGACAAGGTGAGCGCCGCTCAGCTGACGAGGTCGAAGGGCGCGGGGGAAGTCAGCGGCGCGGCCGGTCCGTTCCGCACGGCGACGGTCACCCCGAAGGCGGACGGGACGGGTCCGGGGTGGCCGATGACCGTGGTCGGCCGGGACCGTCCCGGCCGGGGGCCGGACAAGGTCGCGCTGCTGGAGGGCCGGTGGCCCGCCCGTGACGGGGAGATCGTGCTCTCCGCTGGCTCCTCGGTCATCCCCACCCTCGGCAAGAGGCTCGCGTTCTCCCGGCTGCCCGGCGGCCCGACGCTGACGGTGGTCGGGGTGGCCCGCTCGGTCACCGGGACCGCCGACGCGTGGGTGGCGCCGTCCCAGACGGCGGCGCTCACCGCGCCCGGCAGCGGCGGCTACCAGATGCTCTACCGCTTCGCCGAGGCGGACACCGCCGCGCGGATCACCGCGGGCGGCAAGGCGGTCACGCGGTCGCTGCCGCGGGGCGCGGCCGTGGGCGAGCAGTCCTGGCTCACCGTGAAGAGGTCCGCCGAGCGTGACACCGCCGTATACGTCCCGTTCCTCGTCGCGTTCGGCGCCCTGGGGCTGGTCATGTCGGTGCTCATCGTCGGCAACGTCGTCGCGTCGGCCGTGGGTACGGGAACGCGGCGCATCGGCATCCTCAAGGCGGTCGGCTTCACCCCGGCCCAGGTCGTCCGCGCGTACGTGGGCCAGGCGCTGGTCCCGGCCGCCGTCGGCACGGTCCTCGGCGTGCTCGTCGGCCATCTGCTCGCCGTGCCCGTGCTGGCCGAGACCGAAGAGGTGTACGGCTCCTCGTCCCTGTCCGTCGCCCCCTGGGTCGACGTGACGGTGATCGCCGGGGCGCTCGGCCTGGTGACGGTGACCGCGTGGGCGAGCGCCTGGCGGGCGGGACGGCTGCGTACGGTCGACGCGCTCGCCGTCGGACGTGACTCCTCCGGACGTAACTCCTCGGCGCGGCGCGGGCGGTGGGCGGCCCGGCTGGCCGGACGGCTGCCGTTGCCGCTGCCGCTCGCACTGGGCCTGGCCCGGCCCCTCGCGCGGCCGGGGCGGGCACTGGCCATGGGGTCCGCGGTCCTGCTCGGCGCCGTCGCCGTCACGTTCACCGTGGGGATGGGCGCCACGCTCGGCGAGGTGATGAAGGCCAAGTCCCACGACGTCGCCGACGTGGTCGTGCCCGCGCCCCTGCCGGACTTCGGCCCTCCGGGGCCCGGCGGCGAGGAGCGGCGGAAGCCCCGGGCCGACCCCGACGCGGTCGCCGCGGCCGTCAAGTCGGCCGACGGGACCGGCAGGTACTACCGGGCCTCGACCGTACGCGCGAACGTCGCCGGGCTGACCGGCACCGTCGACGTGGTCGCCTTCACGGGCGACGCGTCGTGGGGCGGCTACGCGATGGTCTCGGGCCGCTGGATCGACGGACCCGGCGAGGCCGTCGTCCCGACCCCCTTCCTGTCCGCCACCGGTACCCGTGTCGGCGACACGGTCACCCTCGACGGCCTGGACCGGCCGGTCAGGGTCCGGATCGTGGGTGAGGTCCTCGACCCCCGCAACGACGGCATGCAGGTCTTCACCGACGCCGCGAGCCTCAAGGGCGCGCACCCCGATCTCACGGAGACGAGCCATCACATCGAGGTCGCGTCCGGCACCGCCGTACCCGCCTACGTGACCGCGCTCAACAAGGAGCTAGCGCCGCTGGGGAGCACCGCCCGCGCGGGCGGGCTCGGCGCCGGGGGCGACATGGTCGTCACGCTCAACGCGCTCTCGGCGCTCCTCACGCTGATGCTCGTCGCCGTCGCCGGGCTCGGCGTGCTCAACGGCGTGCTGCTCGACACCCGCGAGCGCGTCCGGGAGCTGGGGGTCCACAAGGCGCTCGGGATGACGCCCCGCCAGACCGTCGCGATGGTCCTCACCTCGGTCGTCGTGACCGGCCTTGTCGCGGGCGCCGTGGGCGTACCGCTCGGCGTGGCCCTGCACGGCTGGGTCCTCCCCGCGATGGGCGAGAGCGTGGGGCTCCGCTTCCCCGACTCCGTGATCGCCGTCTACCACGCGGCCGAGCTGCTCCCGCTCGCCCTCGGCGGCCTGCTCATCGCCGTGCTGGGCGCGCTCCTGCCCGCGGGCTGGGCGGCCAGGGCCCGGACGGCCACGGCCCTGCGCACCGAATAGGGCCGGGAGGCGGGGCGCTTGACCCTCACGTGACGTGATGCCGCATTGTCAGGGACGTGGAAGAACAACTGACCGTGGGGCGCGTGGCGGAGCTGGCCGGGGTGAGCGTCCGCACGCTGCATCACTACGACGAGATCGGTCTCGCGCGGCCCTCCGCCCGGACGCCGGCCGGATACCGGGCCTACTCGGCGGGCGACGTGGAGCGCCTGCGGGAGGTGCTGGCCTACCGGCGGCTGGGCTTCGGGCTGCGCGAGATCGCGGACCTGGTCGACGACGCGTCCACCGACGCGGTAGCCCATCTGCACCGGCTGCGCGGCCTGCTGCTGGAGCAGCGGGACCGCGCGGCCGTCACGGTGGCGGCCATCGACAAGGAGCTGGAGGCACGTGCCATGGGGATCTGGACGACGGCGGAGGAGCAGTTGAGGGTGTTCGGCGCGCAGCTGTACGAGTCCATCGGCTCCGCCTATCCGGCGACGCGGCGCACCGAGCCGCGGATCGCCGCGCGGATCTGGGACGCGCTCGGGGACGCGGGGACGGTGCTGAACGTCGGCGCGGGCACCGGCTCGTACGAGCCCACCGACCGCGACGTCACCGCGGTCGAACCGTCGGCGGTCATGCGGGCGCAGCGTCCGCCGGGAGCGGCACCGTGCGTGGCCGCCTCCGCGGAGAGCCTGCCGTTCGCGGACCAGTCGTTCGACGCGGCGATGGCGGTCAGCACCCTCCACCACTGGCCGGACCCGGTCGCCGGGCTGCGCGAGATGCGGCGCGTGGCCCGCCGCGTCGTGGTGTTCACGTACGACGCCAGCAGCACCGGCTGGCGGCAGCGGTTCTGGCTCACCCGTGACTACCTGCCCGAGTTCGCCGGTCTGATGAGCGACTGGCCGTCGCTCTCCGACCTGACCCACGCGATCGGGGGCCGCGCGGAGCCGGTGCTCATCCCGTGGGACTGCGCCGACGGCTTCTTCGAGGCCCACTGGCGCCGCCCCGAGGCGTACCTCGACGAGGAGGTGCGGCGCGCGGTGTCCGTCTGGACCAGGGTCGGTCCGGAGGCCGAGCAGCGCGCGGTGGACGGCCTCCGGGACGACCTCGCCACGGGGCGGTGGACCGAGCGCAACCGCGACCTCGTCGCGCTCGACGCGGCGGAGCTCGGCCTCCGTCTCCTCGTGGCCTGACGGCGGTCAGGCCGGTTCGGGCTGGGGTTCCG
Organism: Streptomyces sp. NPDC048172; assembly: GCF_043202595.1. Classification (NCBI taxonomy): domain Bacteria; kingdom Bacillati; phylum Actinomycetota; class Actinomycetes; order Kitasatosporales; family Streptomycetaceae; genus Streptomyces; species Streptomyces sp. NPDC048172. Next base: position 315,650 of record NZ_JBIDAT010000003.1, on the reverse strand, counting down.
GGCGCTGGGCCGGGGTCGCTTCCGATTCCCGGACCTTGGTGGTGCGGATGTAGAAGTGGATCACCGAGAGCATCGCCAGGATGAGGAGGGGTCCGAACACCCAGGGGTGTTCGGCCATCTCCGTCGGCAGATAGCGGTACGAGAGCAGGTACGCGGTGAAGACCGCCGTGCCGTAGGCCGCGAACTGGATTCCCTGCCGGTTCCAGCCGTGGACGAGCGAGCGCATCGCCGCCTCGATGGTGAGCGCGAAGACCACACCGGCGATGATGTCCACCCCGTAGTGGTAGCCGAAGCCCAGCGTCGCGCCGAGCGTGGTGATCAGCCAGAGCGTGCCCAGGAGGCGCAGCGCCCAGGGTCCCTTGCGGGAGTGCACGAAGATCACCACGGCCCATGCCGTGTGCAGGCTGGGCATGCAGTTGCGCGGGGTGATCCCGTCGTGCGGCATCGGCTCCGGGACCGTGAACGGCGGCGGTGTGTCCGGCCAGAGGTTGGCCACGGCCCAGTGCCCGCCGTCGGCGCCGTAGGCGAAGATGGGACCGACCACCGGGAAGATCATGTAGAAGGCCGGTCCGAGAAGGCCGATCACCAGGAAGGTCCGCACCAGGTGGTGGCTGGGGAAGCGGCGCTCGGACGCCACGTTCCGCAGCTGATAGGCCGCGACGATGACCGCGCCGACCGCGAGCTGCGCGTAGACCCAGTCGAGGATGTTCGTGCCGACCGGCGCCGTGGCCTCGACGATCCGTCCCACCAGCCACGACGGATTGCCCAGCGCGTGGTCGGCCGTCGCCACGTACTGGTCGAGGACCATCGGGCGGGTCTTCGACGTGATGAGCAGCCAGGTCTCGCCCGTCTTCCGCCCGGCCACCAGCAGCAGGCCCAGCCCGACGCCCTTCAGCAGCAGCGACCGTTCCTGCCCCGTGCGGCGCGTGACAGCGATGACCGCGAGGCCGATGATCACCCACAGCGCGCCGTTGCCGAAGTACATCTTGGCGTCGAACGCCCACCGGAACGGCAGGTAGAGGATGTCGATGCCGATGGCGACGGCCGCGGCGAGCGCCCGTTCCCGCCAGGTGAGCACCACCATCGTCAGCCCCAGGCTGGCGTAGAGCAGGGGCCCCGACTTCGGGGTGAGGATCACCTCGCGCACCTGCATGGTGACCGGCCCCGGCGTCCCGTAATGGCGCGCGGCGATCTCCAGCGCGACGAGGAATCCGAGGCCCACCACGCCCGCCGTGATCCACAGCAGCACTCGGGGCTGGCGCCACCCGGCGTATTCAGTTATGCGTTTCACTCGCGAGGAATTCCGCGATGCGTTAGTTATCAATTTTTCGGCCGATTTGTTGAGTTCTGGCGGAACGGTCAGGCTGATCGTCGTAAGTTCGATCATGCTAGCGGAGTACGGGCACCGCGGAGGATGACCATGAAACCCTCGACGCCCGGTGTGCGTCGAGGGTTTCCTGTGCCGATGTGTGGCACTGGTCACAGCGGCATGTGCGGGCTCCGTCCCCCGGAGGCCCCGGCAGCCCCGGCGGCCCCAGCGGCCCCGGCGGCCAGGAGCTGGCTCGCGGCGAATTCGCGGTAGAGGCCGTCCGCGTCCATCAGGGAGCCGTGGGTGCCCACGGCGCGGACCGTGCCGTGTTCGAGGACGACGATCTGGTCGGCCTCGACCACCGTCGAGAGGCGGTGCGCGATGAGCAGGACGGTGCAGTGCCGGGCGAGGCCCGCGACGAGTTCGCCGAGCGCCTGTTCGTTACGGGCGTCGAGCTGGGCCGTCGCCTCGTCCAGGAGCAGCACCTGCGGGCGCCGCAGCAGGGCCCGCGCGATGGCCAGCCGCTGGCGCTCGCCGCCGGAGAGGGTGACGCCGCGCGCGCCGACGGGGGTGTCGAGCCCCTGGTCCAGGCGGGCCAGCAGGGTGTCGAGGCGGGTGGCGCGCAGGGCCTCGGCGATCTCCTCCTCGCCGGCTCCGGGCGCCGCGTAGAGGAGGTTGTCGCGCAGGGTCCCGGCGAGTGCGGGCGCGTCCTGCTCCACGTACGCGATCCGGCGGCGCACCTCGGCGCGCGGCAGGGACGCGATGTCCTGGCCGCCGATGCGCAGGGACCCGGCGGTGGGCTCGTAGAACCGCTGGAGCAGGGAGAACAGGGTGGTCTTGCCCGCGCCCGACAGCCCCACCAGCGCGGTCTGGGTGCCGCCGGGCACGGTGAAGCTCACGCCGCTCAGCACGGGCGAGCGGCCCGGGTAGGCGAACTCGACGCCGACGGCCTCGACCGCGGGGGGCGGTCCGGGGGCGCGCTCCGCGGACACCGGGGCGGTGTCCTCCTCCACCGCCATCTCCTCGACCTGGTCGATACGGCCGACCGCGCCCAGGCCCTGCTGGAGCATTCCGGCGCCGCCGACCAGGGAGGCGATCGGGCTGGAGAGGAAGAACACGTACAGCAGGAAGGCGATGAGCGCGGAGGCGTCCATGTCGCCGCCCGCGACGAGCACCCCGCCGAGCCCGAGCACCACGAGGAACGCCGTCTGGATCGAGGCGCCGCCGAGCATGGTGACGACGGCGCTGTAGCGGGCGCCGACCAGGCCCGCGCGGTAGGACTCCTCCACCGCGTCCCGCGCGGCCCGCGTCTCGCGCTCCTCGGCGCCGTTGGCCTTGACCGTGCGGGTCGCCCCGAGGGTGCGGTCGAGCAGGGCCCCGACGGCGCCCACCGCGCTCTGCTCGCGCGCGACGGCCCGCCGGATCCGGGGCAGGACGACGGTCATCACGAGCCCGACGAGCGCGAGCACCAGCAGGGTCGCGAGGAGCAGCCCCGCGTGCAGCGTGGCCATCATCACCAGAGTCCCGACAAAGGTCAGGGCCCCGTTGACGGACATGATCAGCCCCTCGGTGGCGGCGCTCTTGAGCAGCGTGCTGTCCGCGGTGACCCGGGCGATGAGGTCGCCGGGCGGGCGCCGGTCGAGCTCGGGCACGCGCAGCCGGATCAGCCGTTCCACGAGGTCGCGCCGGACCTGGCGGACCACGCGCTCGGAGGTGCGCTGCTGGAGCCAGGCGTTGGCGCCGGTCAGCAGCGCGCCCCCGACGAGCAGCACGGCCAGCACGAGGATCGGCCGGGCGACGCTCTCCCCCGTGGCGAGCCGGTCGAGGATCGTCTGCGCGAACTTCGGCTGCACGAGCCCGGACACGCTGGCCAGCAGGCTCAGCACCAGGGAGAGCGCGAGCGCGCGCCAGTACGGGCGGGCCCGCCGGAGGAGCGAGCCGAAGGACCCGGGCGGCGCGTCGTCGGACGTCATCTCGTCGTCGTGGGTCATCGGGGCGCAGTCCCCTCTCCCGGCGGGGCGAGGAGGGCTTCGAGGCGGGTGGCCGCCGTCTCGCTGCCGCCCGCCTCGTGGAAGGAGCGGCCGATCGCGCGGGCCGCCTCGCGGTGCCCGTTCGCCGGGTCGAGGAGCGTCGTGACGGCGTCCGCGATACGACGCGAGTCGGCGCGGCCGAAGCGCAGCCGTACGCCGGCGCCCGCGTCGGTGACCTGGCCCGCCACGATGGGCTGGTCGTCCCTGATCGGGGCGACGGCCAGCGGGACGCCGTGCCACAGGGCCTCGCAGACGGTGTTGTGCCCGGCGTGGCAGACGACGGCGTCCACCCGGGCGAGCAGCGGGAGCTGCGGCACGTGGGGGCGCACGAGCACGTTCCCGGCGGCGCCGGTCACGCTCCCCGCCGGGTCGACGACGACGGCGCGGACCCCGGACCCGGTCATGCCGGAGAGCGCCTCGGCGGCGGCGTTCAGGAACGGTCCGCTCGCGTCCGCGTTGGCGGTGCCCAGGGTGACCAGGACCGTGCGGTCGGCCTCCTTCAGCCACTCCCAGGGGAAGCCGTCGTCGGGCGCCGGGCGGTCGGTGACGGAGGGGCCGACCAGCCAGACGCGCTCGGGCAGTTCGGCCGGGCCGAGCAGGGCGCGGGTGGTGTACGCGACGACGCCGTACGGGGACATCCGGGGGTCGGCGGTGCCCCCGCCGTCCGTGATCCGGTCGCGCAGGTCGGCCAGCAGCCCGTCCAGCCAGGCCGCCACCTTGGGCATGCCCGCGAGCGGGTCGACCAGTTCGGCCGAGGTCGTCGCCGAGGTGACCCAGGTCAGGCCGAGCGCGTCGGCGACGAGGCCGCCCGCGACGGTCTGCTGGTCGGCGACGACGACGTCCGGGCGGAACTCCTCGGCGGCGGCCCGTACCCGGGGCGCCATGTGGTCCGCCAGCGGGACGAGGAAGCTCTCCCACAGGAACTGGAAGGCGGCGGGTCCCTTGAGCCGGGCCGTCCGCCCCTCGATCGTCCCGTTCCGGTCCGGTTCCGGATCGTCGGGGACGCACGGGAACACGCGCGCGTCGGGCCCCGCCAGCCGTCGGACCAGGTCCGGCGGACCCGCCCAGGCGATGTCGTGACCGCGTGCCGCGAGCGCGGCGGCGGTGCCGACGGCGGGATTGACGTGGCCGACCAGGGGCGGCACGACGAAGAGGAACCGGCCCATCTAGTCGGCCTCCGGTCCGGTGCGGTGGATGTCGTCGTGGATCTCGTCGTGTGCCTCGTCGTGTGTCTCGTCGTGGATGTCGTCCCCGAGCCAGTGGAGCAGCAGGTCGGCCGTCTCCTTGGTCCGTTCCACGAGCACCGAGTGCCCCTGGCCCGGCAGGACGACGGTGCGGCAGCGCGGGAGCGTGGCGGCCAGCTGCCCGGCCTGCGCGGAGAGCTTGGAGTCGGCGCCGTAGAGGGCGAAGACGGGGCAGCGGATGCCGGTGAGTCCGTCGTCCAGGACGGCGCTGCGCGGGATGTCCTCGGCCATCGTGGTGTCGTCCAGGATGCGCCCGGCGAGCTGGAAGGGGCGCGCGTTGCGTTCGGGGTCCCCCGCGAGCCAGGTGCGCACCTCCTTGACCACCAGGCCGCCCTCTTCGCCGTTGAGGCCCTCGGCCATCTTCGCGGCCCAGGACGCCACCGGGGGCTCGGACTCGATCGCGACGACGGACCGCACGCGGCCGGGGTGCGCCGCGGCCAGCCCGTAGGCGACGGCGCCGCCGAAGGAGTTGCCCACGACGTGCGCGGGACGGTCCTCGCCCAACGCGTCGAGGAGCCCGTCGAGGTCCGCCACGAAGTCCTCCAGGCGGTACCCGGTGGCGGGGCGCCCGGTCCGGCCGTGCCCTCGCAGGTCGTACATGAGGACGTCCATGCCCCGCGCGGCGAAGGCGGGGCCGAGAGAGAAGTAGTAGCTCGCCAGGCTGTCGATGAGCAGGCCGTGGACGAGCACCACGAGCGGTGGGCGGCCGTCCCCGTGGGACGGTGACGGTCCGTCGGCGGGCGGCCCCTCCGCCGCCATCCGCTGGACGTGGACGTCCAGTTCGCCGACGCGGATCTTCGTCATGCCCGGCCCGCCCCGGTCGGGAGCGAGTCCACGACGTGCCGCACCAGGTCGCCCACGGTCAGCTCGATGATCTCCTCCAGCCCGCGGTCCGCGATGAACGCGGCGAAGTTGACGCTGTCGCCGTAGTGGCCGCGCAGCGCGGCGGAGAGGGTGACCAGGTCGATGCTCTCCAGTTCGAGGTCGTCGTGGAACAGGGTGTCCATGGTGATCTCGGCGTCGTCGAGCCCGTACTCGCCGAGCACTTCGCGCAGCATCCCGGTGACGTCGTCCAGCACGACGTCGGCGGTCGTGTCAGCGGTCATCTTCGCTCTCCTCCTCATCCTCATGGGCGGCCGTCCAGCCCACGACGTAGTCCCTGGCGGGCAGTCCGGGCGGATTTGCCGCCCTTCGGTGGCGGACACGGCAGGTCTCGCCGCCGGTGCGGACGGTGAGTTCCGTGCCGGTGGCGTCGGTGATCTCGAAACTCTTCGGGGCCCCGGCCAGTCCGGTGCCGCGTGCCTTGGCGACCGCTTCCTTGGCGACCCAGAAGCGGGTGAACCACAGGGCTTCGGGCTCGCCGGTCTCCCGGACGAGGGAGTCGAGCAGCTCCCGTTCCCGTACGCCGAGCGCGGCCTCGTGGGTGCCGGCCGGGCGCTCGGCGACCTCCTCGATGTCGATGCCGCAGGGGCCGGTCCCGGCGCGGACGAGCGCGACCGCGGCCTCGGCCCGGTGGGCGAGCGAGACGCGGAGCGGGGGAAGGACACGTCCGTACGCACCGGTGACGTACGGGCGTCCGGCGGAGTCGTTGGCGACCCGTAGCTCGGCGGGGAAGATCCCGCCGCTCCCCTCGTCCCAGAGCCGTTGCCGCACCGCGTCCTTGACCGCGATACGGCCGAGGAGCCACTGGCGGCGGCCCCGGGGCGCGTGCGTCTCGTAGGCGGCGCGCTCCTCCCCCGCCAGCATGTTCCGCATGATCAGCTCGCGCGTGGCCAGGTCGGGCCACCGCTCGTGGACGAGGGTCCAGCCGCCCTCCCGCACCTCGGACAGGGTGTGGTGCTCCGGCTCGCGGTCCACCCGGCGGATGCGCGGGTCGCTGTCGAAGCGGCGGTCGCGCCAGCCCCGCAGCTCCGCCCAGACGCGGCCCTCGTGGACGAGCTGCATGTCGGCTTCGAGAGTGGTGTCGGTGACGGAGACGACGCGGACCAGGCAGTCGAGCCGTTCGCCCGGCGCGGGGTGCGCGCCGTGGAAGCGGATCTCCCGCATGCCGACGGGGAAGACGGTGGTGCGGGTGGGCAGCCGCGACATGATCCAGTAGCCGAGCAGCTGGCCGACGTTGTCGAGCAGGGCGCCCGGCGCGGGCGGGGTGGTGAGGACGCCCCGTACGTGCGCGTCGCCGGTCGCGGTCAGCTCGGTGACGCCCTGGAAGCGCGGGCCGTGGAACATCCAGCGCCGCTCGTACAGTTCGCGTGCCGTCAGCTCGCAGGGGCGCTCGTCGTCCGCGTCGAACGTCCACGCGGCGGGCGGTCTCCGCGCGTGCTCCGGGGCGAGTTCGACGGTGGCCCGCGCGTACGGCCCGAGCGTGGCCGTCACGCGGACCGCGCCCGAGGGGTGCGGCGGCTCGGGGACGACGTGGACGGGGAGATCCACGGCGGGGACGGCGGTGATCCACTGGTTGAGCCGTACGTCGTGCACGGCCACCGCGCGCAGACCGGGCGCCGCCCGCTCCGCGAACTCCGTCAGGTGCCCGATGACGGTGGTGCCGGGCACGACCGGCCAGCCCTCGGAGGGGTCGGCCTGCGGGGGCTGCTTGAAGAAGCAGTGGTCGAGCAGGTACGGCATCGCGTCGACGGACACCCGCAGGGAGGCGCGGAGTTCGCGGGGGACGGGGGGTGGTGAGGGGACGGGGGGTGCGGCTGCGGTGCTGCTCCGTGCGGTGAGCACGTCCGCCGCGAGCGCCGCGGTGTCGTCGAGCAGCGCGGAGAACTCGGCGGCCAGCGGGTCCCCGGCCCGGAGGGGGTCGAGCGCGGAGGGGCGTGCGCCCGCCACGGGACCCGGCGCCGGGAGCAGGGCCGCGCCCAGCTCCGTACGGGTGGACTCGTCCAGGGAGACGAGCGCGCCGCCGAGGTCGAGCCGTACGGGCGCCGCGCGGCGGCGTGCCGTGGGTGCTCCGGCGGGGCGGCCCGGGCGGAGCGCCGCCGCGTCGGGTGCGGCGCCCTCGGCCCACAGCGCCGTGGCCACGCGGCGCAGTTGGGGAAGGCCGGAGCGGTGCGCGGAGTGGGCGGGGACCACGAGGTGGTCCTTGCCGCGCAGGGTGTCCGCGATCAGCGAGCCGAGCTGACCGGCGCCGAGCTGGACGAAGGCGCGGAACCCGGCGTCGTACATCGCCTCGACGAGCAGCCGGAAGCGGACCGGCTCCAGGAGATGGCGGACGAAGAGTTCGCGTACGTCCTGGGGGTGCGAGGGGTACTCGCGCAGGGTGGTGGCGGACCAGACCGGGAGCCGCGCCGGGTGCAGCGTGTAGGTCTCGGCCGCCTTCCGTATCGGGTCCAGATAGGGCTGGAGCATGGGGGTGTGGAAGCCCGAGCGGAACGGGAGGACCTGGGAGATCGCGCCCTGCGCGCGGAAGCGGGCGACGTACGCCTCGACGGCCTCCGAGGGGCCGCAGATCATGGCCTGGCTGGGCGCGTTGTCGTGCGAGAGCACCACCTCCGTCTGGCCCGCGAGGGCCTCCACGACGCTCTCGGCGGACGCGCCGATCACCGCGAAGGCGAGGCCCGGCACGCGCAGTTCGTCGGGGTCGAACGAGGCGAGGAAGGCGTCCACCTCGTCCTGGGCGTGGATCCCGGCCGCGGCCATGGCGGTCCACTCGCCGAGGCTGTGCCCGGCGAACGCGTCGGGGACGACGCCGATCCGCTCCAGCGCGGAGTGCAGCAGACGGCCGAGCTGGAAGACGCCGGTGCCCTGGCGGCCGACGTCGCCGACCGTGGCGGAACCGGAACCGGAACCGGAACCAGTGCCGGTGCCGGAGAGCGCCCAGGGCAGCCCGAAGTGCCGGGCCACGTCGGCACAGTTCGGGTCGAAGTCCGCTTCGAGGCCCGGGAAGACGAAGGCGAGCCCGCCGCCGCCCGCCTCGCCCAGCAGCGGTGCGGGGACGAACCACACGTCGTTCCTGCCGCGCCACGGCCGCCCCCGGCCGACCGCCTTGCGCGCGAGCGCGAGCCGCTTGGCCGTCGGATCGGCCACGCCGAGCCGCACCGGTCCGTACGGTCCGGGCCCGGTGTCGTCCGGCGCGGCGGCGAGGAGTTCCGCGTCGTCGCGGTCCAGCAGCCGGGCCAGCTCGTCCGGGGTCCGTGCCGCCAGCCGCAGTACGCGCTCGGGCTCGCGCACCTCGACGCTCGTACGAGCGACAGCCGACGACGCGGGCTGTTCGAGGACGACATGGGCGTTGATCCCGCCGAAGCCGAACGCGTTGACGGCCGCGCGGCGTACGGCACCGGCACCGGCACCGGCCCGCCCGTCCTCCCAGGGGACGGCGGTGTCCACGGTCGTGAAGCGGGTACGGGCGAGCGCCGGGTGCGGCTCGTCGCAGTGCAGGGTCGGCGGGAGGACGCCGTGGTGCACGGCGAGCGCGGCCTTGATGAGCCCGGCGATCCCGGCCGCCGGCATGGTGTGCCCGATCATGGACTTGACCGAGCCGATGACGCCGCGTGCCGCGTCGTCCGGCAGTTCGTCGGGCGTGCCGAAGACCTCGGCGACCGTCTCCAGTTCGGCGGCGTCGCCCGCCGGGGTGGCGGTGCCGTGGGCTTCGAGGAGGCCGAGGGCGCCGGGCTCGGCGGGGTCCAGGCCGGCCCGGCGCCACGCCTCGCGGATCGCCTCCGCCTGGCCCGCGGAGTCGGGGCTGAGCAGGCTGCCCGTACGGCCGTCGCCCGCGACTCCCGTGCCGGTGATCACGGCGTAGATCCGGTCGCCGTCGCGCTCGGCGTCCGCGAGTCTCTTGAGCACCACGACGCCCGTGCCCTCGCCGATGAGCACCCCGTCGGCCTCCCGGTGGAAGGGCCGGATGCGCTCGCTCCGGGAGAGCGCGCCGAGCTGCGAGAACACGCTCCACAGCGTGATGTCGTGACAGTGGTGGACGCCTCCGGCGAGGACGACGTCGCACCGGCCGCTCTCCAGCTCCCGCGCCGCGTGGTCGACCGCGATGAGCGAGGAGGCGCACGCGGCGTCCACCGTGTAGGCGGGGCCGCGCAGGTCGAGGCGGTTGGCGAGCCGGGAGGCGGCCAGGTTGGGCACGAGGCCGATGGCCGACTCCGGGGCCTCGGGGCCCAGTTGCTCGGTGAAGGCGCTCCGCACCCGCTCCAGCCGCTCCTCCCCGAGGTCGGGCAGCAGCTCCCGCAGGGTGCGCACGAGCTGGCCCGCCGTACGCACCCGCTGGTCGAGGCGGACCAGGCCGGGCGTCAGGTAGCCGCCGCGGCCGAGGATCACCCCCGTACGGCGCCGGTCGGCACGGTCGGCGAAGAGCCGCCCGGCGCCGCCCGCGTCCTCGACCGCCTGCGAGGCCACGCGCAGCGCGAGGAGCTGGTCGGGCTCGGTGGCGGGCACGGAGGCGGGCATGATGCCGAACGCGCTGACGTCGACCTCGGCGAGGTCGTCCACGAAGCCGCCGCGCCCGCAGTAGACGCGGTCGGCGCGGCGCACGCCGTCCGGGCCGGGATCGTAGTGCCCGGCGTCCCAGCGGGAGGCGGGGACGGAGGTGATCGCGTCGACGCCCCGCACGAGGTTGTCCCAGTACGTGCCGAGGTCCGGCGCTCCGGGGAAGAGCGCGGCCATGCCGACGACGGCGACCGGCGAGGAACCGGGCGAGAGGGGACGGCCCGGTGGCATCGGGGCGGTCACCAGCCCGAGGCGGTGTAGACGACGGAGGTGCTCTCGCGCGGGCCCCAGGCCAGTTCGCGCAGCAGGCTCATGGTGCCCTCCTCCGGGTCGATGAGGCGGACGCCGCGCGCCGCGTAGCTGCGCATCAGCTCGGGGGTGACCATCCCGTCGTTGGTGCCGGTGGGCGCCCACGGGCCCCAGTGGACGGTCAGTCCGCGACGGCCGGGAGCCGCCTCGGCCCACTCCCCACCGAGGGATTCGAGGGCGTCGTTGGCGGCGGCGTAGTCGGTCTGGCCGCGATTGCCCATGGTCGCCGCGATACTGCCGAACAGCACCGCGAACCGGGGCCCTTCCCCGAGAGAGCCCACGGCGTCGAGCAGATGCCTGGCGCCCTCGGTCTTGGTGCGGAAGACCCGGTGGAAGGAGTCCGGGGACTTCTCCGCGAAGAGCTTGTCCTCGATCACGCCCGCCGCGTGCACGATCCCGTCGAGCCTGCCGTGCTCGGCGTGCACGTCCTTCACGGCGCCCTGCACGGCCTCCGCGTCGAGCACGTCCACACAGTGGTACCGCACGCGGCTGCCCAGCCGGGTCAGCCGCCGTACGGTGTCGCGGACCTCGCGCTCGGACTGGATCCTGGCGACCGTGCGCTCCACCCAGGCCGGGGATCTGTGCCCGTCCGCGATCAGCGCGGCACGCAGCTCGGCGTCGGTGGAGGCGGCGAGTGCGGGCGTCTCCTCCTCGGAACGCATCGGGGTACGGCCGAAGAGTTCGAGGCGGCAGCGGGCCGCCGTGGCGAGCGCGGTGGCGAACCGCGCGGTGATGCCGCGCGCGCCGCCCACGAGGAGCACCACCGACTCGTGGTCGAGGCCGAGCGCCGCGGCCTCGGCGGCGCCGTCGTCGGAGGGCCCGGCCCCGGCGCTGCCCAGGGTCCCGAGGCCGGTCTCGGTCATCCGGAGCCCGCGCCGCCGGGAGTCCCCCGCGCGCAGCACGACCGGCTCGCGGTCGACCGAGGCCAGCTCTCCCACGAGGGCCTCGGCCGCGTCGGAGGGGGCAGTTCCGGCGGGCTGTTCGACGACGCGGAGGGTCGTCTCCGGGTACTCCCGGGACAGCGAGCGGAAGAATCCGCGCAGCCCGCCGGAGGCACCGGCGGCCAGCACCCAGCGCGGTCCCGCGGCCAACGCCGCCTGGTAGAGGGGGACGGCGCCGGGCAGCACCGGCTCGGGCGCGGGGCCGCCGTCGGGCGAGACCAGGTGGATCAGGCCGTCGAACCGCCCGCCCTCGGGTATCCCGGTGACGGTCACGGCACGGGCGCCGTACGCGCCGAGCCGCTCGGTGAGGGAGGAGGCGAGCGGCCCCTCGCCGAGGATCAGGAACGTACGCCCGTTCAGCTCCCCGGCGTCCGGGGCGGCGGGCGCGAGGTCGTACTCGGTCATGACCAGCCGCTGGGGCGCGGTGACGACGGGCTCGGCGGCGGCGGGCTCGGCGTCGGCGGGCTCGGCGTCGGCGGGCGGCGCCTCAGAAGCCGTGCCCGGTGCTTCGCCCTGCCGTGCCGCGAGGAGGAGTTCGGCGAGCCCCGCGGCCGTACGGGCCTTGGACAGCTCCTCCATCCCGGCGTCGTCGGTCGTGGGGAGGCCGAGGCGAGTGGCGAGCTGTCCGGCGATCTCGGCGCGCTTGATGGAGTCGACGCTGAGGTCGGCCTCCAGGTCCAGATCGGGTTCGATCATGTCGGCGGGGTAGCCGGTACGGTCGCCGATCACCTCCAGTACGGCCGCGAGGACCGCTTCACCGGTCAGCTCGGCACCGGGCTGCTCCGGCTCCGGCTCGGGTGCGGCCGGTACAGGCGCGGGCTCGGCCTCCGCGACCGTCGCCGTGGCCGTGGCTGTGGCCGTCAGCTCGCGCATCGTGTGCTCCATCGGCACCGCGGCGGGCCGGACGCCGGGTTCGGTGCCGAGGTAGCCGAGCAGGACGTCGCGCTGGGCGGCGAGCATCTCCCTGCTGGTGCGCAGGAATTCGCTGATGAGGGCCTCACCCCCGGGGCTCGGGTGTCCGTTGGTTCCGGCAGGGGTGGTCACTGGGGCCTCCGGGATGCGCTGGGCGGGGTGCAGGGCGGTGGCGGGGATGGCGCCGTCGGCGGTACGGACGAGGTGGCCGTCGACGGTCCAGCCCGCGCGCCTGCGGCGGGGGGCGTGCGCGGCGTCGGCCGCGTCGCGGCCCTGGAAGAGCCAGCCGGTGCGTACGTCGGCTCCGGAGACGGCGAGTTCGGCCAGCGCGGCGAGGAAGCCGGAGAGCCCTGTGCGGGCCCGGGCCTCCAGGGTGACCGTGCGGTGCGGGCGTTCGCCGAGGATCTCGGCGACCTGCCGGGTGAGCACCGCGCCGGGGCCCGCCTCGACGAAGGTCCGCGCGCCCGCCTCGTACATGGCCTCGATCTGTTCGACGAAGCGGACCGGCGAGCCGATCTGCGCGGCCAGTTCGGCGCGTATCGCCTCGGGCTCCGAGGGATACCGCGCCGCGGTGCGGTTGGACCAGACCGGGAGCGCCGGGGCCCGCAGCGGCACCGTGGCGAGCGTCGCGGCGAAGGTGTCGCCCGCGGCGGCGACCAGGGGGCTGTGGAACGCGCAGGCCACGGGTATCCGTTTGGCCTCCAGGCCCTGGGCCCGCAGCCGTTCGACGGCCTTTTCGACGTCCTCGGTGGGGCCGGAGATCACGGTCTGGCGGGGCGAGTTGTGGTTGGCGACGACGACGGAACCGGCGCAGCCCGCCTCCTCCAGCGCGGCGGTCACCTCGGGTCCCGGCGCGGTGACCGCGGCCATGGTGCCGGGGTCGTCGGTGCCGGGGCCGTCGGAAGCGGTGGCGGCGAGGACGGACTCGGCGCGTGCCCGGCTGGACCAGAGCAGTTCCTCGGGGCCGAAGACGTCGGCGGCGGCGAGCGCGGCGAGTTCGCCGTAGCTGTGCCCGGCGGCCATCGCGGGGCGGACGTTGACGCGGCCGAGCAGGTGGTGGACGGCGAGTCCGGTGATGCCGAGCGCGGGCTGGGCGACGCGGGTGTCGGTGACGCGGTCGGCCTGGCCGCGCCGTCCGGCCTCGTCGAAGGCGGCGGGCGGGAAGAGGGCACCCGCGGCGGTGCGGTCGAGGCGCAGATAGCGCTGCAGCTCGGGGAAGGCGACGAACAGTTCGGCGAGCATGCCGGGTCGCTGGCTGCCCTGCCCGGGGAAGAGGAAGGCGACCTCGCCGGGTTCGGCGGTGCTGTCGGCGAGGTGGATCCCGTCGTCCGGGGCGTGCTCGCCCTCCGCCGCCCGGCGCAGCGCCGCCGTCAGCTCCGGCACCGAGGAGGCCAGGACGGCGATACGGGTGGGCAGACCCCGTACGGCCGCCTGGTCGGCGCGGCGGGAGGCGGCCAGCGCGAGGTCCCGCAGCCGAGGCGGGCGGAACGCCGATCCGTCCGCCTCGGCCAGTGCGAGGAGGTCCCGGACGGCCTTGGCCGCGGCCTCGTGGTCCGCGCCGCGGAAGGTGAACAGCTCGGTGGGCCACGCGTCGCGGCCGTGCGCGGGCGGAGCCCCGTCGTCGTACGCGCGCAGCACGACGTGGAAGTTAGTGCCGCCGAAGCCGAAGGCGCTGACCCCGGCGACGCGTTCGGCGGGCGGCGCGGTCCAGGGGCGGGCCCGGGTGTGGAACGCGAAGGGGCTGGTCTGCTCGTCCCAGGCGGGGTTGGGCTGCCGCAGGTGCAGCGTGGGCGGCTTGACGCCGTGGTGGAGGGCGAGCGTGGTCTTGATCAGCCCGGCGAGGCCCGCCGCGCACTTGGTGTGGCCGATCTGGGACTTCACCGAGCCGAGCGCGCAGCCGCCGGACTCGGCCCCGGCCTCGCTGAACACCTCGGTGAGGGCGCCCAGTTCGGTGCGGTCGCCGACGACGGTTCCGGTGCCGTGGGCCTCGACGACGCCGACCTCGGCCGGGGAGATCCCGGCGTTGCGGTACGCGCGGGTGAGCGCCCGGCGCTGACCCTCGGCGCGGGGCGCGGTGAGGCCGAGGGCGCGGCCGTCGCTGGAACTGCCGACGCCCTTGATGACGCCGTAGATCCGGTCGCCGTCGCGTTCGGCGTCGGCGAGCCGCTTGAGGACGACGCAGGCGACGCCTTCGCCGAGCGCGATGCCGTCGCCCGAGCGGTCGAAGGGCGCGGAGCGTCCCGAGGGGGAGAGCGCGTGGGCCGAGGCGAAGAGCAGGTAGTCGTTGATGCCGTTGTGCAGGTCGGCGCCGCCGCACAGCACCATGTCGCTGGTGCCCGCGGTCAGTTCCTTGCAGGCGACGTCGACGGCGGTGAGGGAGGAGGCGCAGGCGGCGTCCACGGTGTAGTTGGCGCCGCCGAGGTCGAGGCGGTTGGCGATGCGCCCGGCGATGACGTTGGCGAGGATGCCGGGGAAGGAGTCCTCGGTGAGGTGCGGGAGCTGCTCGTCCAGCGCGGGCGGGAGCTGGCCGAGGTAGGAGGGCAGGACGGTGCGGAGCGTCATCGCGTTCGACAGGTCGCTGCCCGCCTCGGCGCCGAAGACCACGGAGGCGCGGCCCCGGGCGAACGGGCGCTCCCCGTATCCGGCGTCGTCCAGGGCGCGGCGCGCGACTTCGAGGGAGAGGAGCTGGACGGGCTCGACGCTGGGGAGGGAGGCGGGCGGGATGCCGTAGTCGAGCGGTTCGAAGGGGATCTCGGGCAGGAAGCCGCCCCAGCGCGAGGGCGTCCGCTCCCCCGCGCCGTCCTCGGCGTAGTGGACGGCGGGGTCCCAGCGGGAGGCGGGCACCTCGGTGACGGCGTCGGTGCCGGAGAGGACGTGTCCCCAGTAGGACGCGAGGTCGGGTGCCTGGGGGAACGCGCAGGCCATGCCGACGACGGCGATGTCGAGCGGCTCGGGCGCGGCGGCGGGCGGCTCCTCGCCGAGGCCGAGCGCGGCCCTGCGGCCGTCGAGGAAGTCCCGGGCGCCGGTGGTGACCGAGGCGTGCAGCGCGGCGACGGTGGTGGTCTCGGAGCGCAGCACGGCGACCTGTCCGGCCATGAACATGCCCTCGGCGAGCTGGCGTTCCTCGCCGACCTCGCGGAGCGCGTCACCGACGCGTTCGATGCCCTTGCTGGCCAGCCGCAGCCTGCCGACGTTGAGCCGCTCCAGCCGCTCCCACGCGTCGCGGTCGGGCACGGCGTCGGCGCGCAGCTCCGCCTTGACGGCGGCGAACTCGTCGGTGAAGGGGCTGGGCACGCAGCGGGTGGCGTGGCCGGGCGCGGTCTCCAGCAGCGCGGTGGTCCCGGCGTCGAGCATCCGCCGCTGGAAGAGCGGCTGTACGGCGCCCGCGGCGACGGCCTCCTCGGTGAAGAGGTAGGCGGTGCCCATGAGGACGCCGACGGCGACGCCGCGCGCGGCCAGCGGCGCGGTCATGGCCCCGACCATCGCGGCCGACCGCGCGTCGTGCACGCCTCCGGCGAAGAGGAGCTGGATCCCGTCGGCGTCGGCGCCCGCGGCGAGGAAGTCCTCCACCACGTCGAGCTGTGCCTGCCACAGCGGGAAGCTGGCGCGGGGCCCGACGTGGCCGCCGCACTCGGAGCCCTCGAAGACGAACTTGCGCGCGCCCGCCTCCAGGAACTGGCCCAGCAGCCCGGGGGACGGCACGTGCAGGAACGTCGAGATCCCCGCCTCCTCCAGGGCCGCCGCCTGCGCGGGACGGCCCCCGGCGATGACTGCGTGCGAGGGGCGGATCTCCCGGATGACCTCCAGCTGCGCCGCCTTGACCTCCTCGGCGGCGAAGCCGAGGACGCCGACGCCCCAAGGCGCGTCGCCCAGCCGCTCCCGGGTCTCCTCCAGCACGGCGCGGGTCTGCTCGGCGCCGGAGAGGGCGAGCGCGATGAAGGGGTGGGCGCCCTCGGCGGCCACGGCGGCGGCGAACGCGGCCTGGTCGCTCACGCGCGTCATCGGCCCCTGGGCGACGGGGAGTTCGGCGCCGAGGGCGCGGCTTCCCGCGCCGCCGGGGGCGAGCACGGGCGCGTCGGCGGCGAGCGCGCCGGTGACGGCCTCGCGCACGCCGCGTACGGCCGCGCCGACCGTGCCCCAGCGCTGCTGGAAGCGGGCGGGGAGGAACGCGTCCTGGCCGATCTCCAGGGGGGCCGCGGGCGTGGCCGTACCGGGTACGCGCCGCCGCAGGACGCGCAGGCCTTCGGCGACGACGGTCTCCGAGCCGTCGAGCCCGGCGAGCGATCCGGTGATCTCGGCGGGGAGTTCGGCCTCGGCGAGCAGCGCGGTCTGGGTGTCCAGCACCACTCCGGCCGCTCCCCCGGCGACGGCGGCGGCCGCGGTGTGCGGGCCGATGCCGCCGCAGGCCCATACGGGCAGCGCCTCGGCCCCGGCCCCGGTCCCGGTCCCGGTCCCGGCGCAGGCCTCGTCGGCGAGCAGCCGCTGCAGCAGCACGAAGGTGCTCAGCTCACCGCACCGGCCGCCCGCTTCATGGCCCCGGGCGATCAGCCCGTGGGCCCCGGCGGCGACGGCGGCGCGGGCCTCGTCGGCGCTGGTCACCTCGGCGAGGACGCGTCGGCCGGGGAAGTCGGCGGCGCTCGCCGAAGCACCGGCGGCGAGCACGACGGTGTGGGCGCGGGTGGGGAGGTCGCCCGCTCGGACGCCGTAGGCGTCGGCGTCGGCGAGCCGCAGGCCGAAACCGGAGCGCGACCACTCGGCGGCCAGGGCCAGTTGCTCGCGGGCCGCCCGTCCGCCGGCGGTGAGATCGAGGACTCCCAGGCCGCCCGCGCGGGAGGCGGCCGCGGTGAACCGTGCCGACGCGACGCCGAACGGGTGCACCGCGAGGACGAGTTCCGTCATCGCGGACGCACCCCCGTCCGTACCGGCGTGAGGCATACGCATGTGAACACTCCAGAGGACATGGAGGCGCGAGAAGTTGAATGTCCAATAAACGACGGCAGCCGCTCTCTTCGCGATATGCGCACAGGCGGGGGCGCGACCGGACGCGGGCACGGGAAAAGGGAGTGAGCTGCCATGAATCAAGCGCCTCAAGGGTGGGGGGTAAGGCGTTCCAGGGCGAGTCGCGGCGATCGTACTACGGAGTACGGCTGTTGACACGACCCCCTCAACAGGAAGTTGAACTCGCGTCTTGGATTGCCCGGTTCCACCCGGATCGCGGCACTCTCGACGGAACTCGACCCGGTCACAACAGGGATTATCAAGATCGCAACAAAATTTCCGAAATCACCCGGAGTACATGCGCACATGAATGCGCATTCATGGTCCACATGAATGCGCATTCATAGCTCACGCCAAGGTAGCGGAACGATTAATTTCGCTTCACCATTCCGACCGGTTCCTGCTACCGAGAGGGCAGTTGTCCACCAGGTACGCCGAGTCCGCCCCGGCGGGCCGCGCGACCGTACGGGACGCGGGCGGACGCCGGTCGGAGGTGACCCAGCGGTCCAGCGCGGCGAAGGCGTCGCGGTAGCAGGGCGCCAGCGGCCTGAGCCGTTCCGGGAAGGTGTCGAAGAGGGAGTCGGTGTGGGTGCCGCCCTCGACGCGGTAGTAGCGGTGCAGCCGCCCGCGGCCGTTCTCGCGCACCATGCTCGCGTAGACGTCCGAGTCCCGGCTGATCGGCAGCAGGACGTCGAGCGTCCCGTGCAGCGTGATCAACGGCTTGCCGATCCGCCCGGTGAGCGCGACCTTCGCGACGGCCTTCCTGACCTGCTCAGGACGGGCCGCGTACGCGTAGTCGGCGTCGCAGGCCGGGGTGCCCGGGGCGCAGTACGGGGTCCCCGCCTCCGTCTCCCCGTCGAAGCCGGGGTCGAACTCCTCCCGGTAGATCCGCTGCGTGAGGTCCCAGTAGACCCGGTGGTGGTACGGCCAGAGGAACTCCGAGCCCGCCGGGAAGCCGGCGGCGTGCAGCGCCGCCCGGGCCCGCCCGGCACCCGCGCCTCCCGCGGCGTGCACGGGGTAGTGGCGCAGCGCCCGCGGCAGGAAGTCGAGCTGCGTGGGGCCGTCGGAACGCCACAGCGCGCCCTCCCAGTCCACTCCCCCGTCGTACAGCTCGGGGTGGTTCTCCAGCTGCCATCGCACCAGGTAGCCGCCGTTGGACAGGCCCGCCGCCAGCGTGCGGGACGGCGCCCGGTGGTAGTGCCGGGCGACCGTGGCGCGGGCCGCCCGGGTGAGCTGGGTCAGGCGCCGGTTCCACTCCGCGACGGCGTCCCCGGGGGCCTTCCCGTCGCGGTGGAAGGCGGGGCCCGTGTTGCCCTTGTCCGTGGCGGCGTAGGCGAATCCCTTGGCCAGCGCGTCGTCGGCGAGGGCGCGGTCGTTGGCGTACTGCTCGCGGTTGCCGGGCGTACCGGCCACGACCAGGCCGCCGTTCCAGCGCTCCGGCAGCCTGATGACGAACTGGGCGTCGTGGTTCCAGCCGTGACTGCCATTGGTCGTGGAAGTGTCAGGGAAGTAG
This sequence comes from Streptomyces sp. NPDC048172, assembly GCF_043202595.1. Taxonomy (NCBI): domain Bacteria; kingdom Bacillati; phylum Actinomycetota; class Actinomycetes; order Kitasatosporales; family Streptomycetaceae; genus Streptomyces; species Streptomyces sp. NPDC048172. The sequence continues at coordinate 296,961 of NZ_JBIDAT010000003.1, read as the reverse complement.
CCGTCGATCTGGACGCCGGGAACTCCCCTGGGTACGGGCTGGTCCCTGGGCGTCAGCCCCTCCCAGTCGGCGGGATCGGTGTGCCCGGAGGCGACCGTCCCCGCCGTGGTCAGCTCGTCGAGGCAGGCCACGCGCTGGCGTTCGGCGCCCGGCACCCGCGCCCGGTCCGGGCAGCGGTCTCCGGCCGGGGCGCGCTGCCCCGGAGCAGCCCGTTCCGGGGGTACGGCGGTGGCGGCGGACGGGGCGAGGGCGAGGGCCGCCAGGGCGAGAACGGCGAACGGGCCCGCTTTCCCGAAATGCGGGGCGGAGCCGTGGGATAGGCGCATCAACTGCCTCCGGAGTCATGAGTGCCGACGCGCGGAGGTTAAGCACTCGCGGCCTTCAGAGGTATGGACCGGAGACCCACTCCCGGGGTTCCCGCTCTGGTGCGCCGCACCATGCCGGGAATTCACCCACGCGGTCTTGCATGGCGGGCGTACGGCGTGAATACCTGGACCTCCCGTCGGCGAATGCGGATTACGGGAACACCTCGTCGGGCCGGGTTTCCGAGATCCCGTACCCACCGGGTCATTGACGCGTACATGTCAGCTCCATTACGGTCCGCTGAATTGACACGCCCCACCCCCCACTTGGCCCCGTCTCAGTGGTCTGAGGCGGGAGCTGGAAGGAGATGTTCCTGTGTCGAGCCTGCCGAGAGAGCCGAGAAGTCCGAGATCCCGCTCCCGCAAGACAGTCACCCGCACGGCGATCGGCGTGGTCGCCGGTGTGCTGCTCGCGGGCAACGTGACGGCCGGTACGGCGTTCGCGAACAGCGCCACCGCGGGAAGCCCCGACGACTCCCGGCACCGCGCCAACGCCGAGATCCTCGACTCCCGCTGCGCCGTCCCGCCGGACCGCGACCTCAGCATCACCCAGACCGTCCACCGCATCGCGACCGAGCGCGGCGTCACCGAGAAGGTGCTGCTCGCCGCGTTCGAGGCGGGCTGGGTGGAGTCCCACATGAACAACCTGAACTGCGGCGACCGCGACTCGCTCGGGGTCTTCCAGCAGCGCCCGAGCCAGGGCTGGGGCACCCCGGAGCAGTGCATGGACCCGGTCCACGCCACCAACGCGTTCCTGGACCAGGCCATCCCGAACGACGCCAACAACCCCGGCTACACCGCGGGTGAGCTCGCCCAGAGCGTCCAGCGCTCCGCGTACCCCGAGCGGTACGACCAGGCCGAGGGCACGGCCCGCGCGATGATCTCCGAAGTCCAGGGCTGAGCCCCTCCCCCGAATTTCACCCCGGAAGGGGCTGTCGATGCGCGCGCCCGCGGGTCTACGCGCATCGACAGCCCTCTCCTCCCCACCCCCACCTCACCAGGAGTCAGGTATGCGCTCGTCACGGGCCTTACGCACGCGAAGATCCCTCACGTCCCTCTCCCTCGCGCTCGCCTCCGTCTGCCTCGCGTTCACCGCCGCACCCGGCGCGAACGCCGCCGACGGCGGGGAGCCGAAGGCCGCCGGCAAGTACGTGGCGCTCGGCGACTCGTACGCCGTGGCCCCGGGCACGGGCGAGTACGACAACCCCGACGACCCGTGCCGCCGCGGCCCGTCGACGTACTCCCGCCTCTGGGCGCAGCAGCACTCCTCGTACGCCTTCGTGGAGGCCTCGTGCTCCGGCGCGACCACCGCGGAGGTGCAGAGCCAGCAGGTCCCGCAGCTCACGGCGGACACCACGCTGGCGACGGTCCAGGTCGGCGGCAACGACGTCGGCTTCGTCGAGGTGCTGAAGAACTGCATCCTGACGGCCGACGACAAGGACTGCCTCGCCGGGGTCGACGCCGCCAAGGCCGCTGCCACCAGCCAGCTGCCCGGCGCGCTCGCCAACACGTACGCGGCGATGCGGGCCAAGGCACCGAACGCCAAGGTCGTGGTGATGGGCTATCCGCGGCTGTACACGATCGGCGGGAGCTGCGGCATCCTCGGCCTCAGCGACGCCGAGCGGGAGGCGCTCAACTCGGCCGCCGACACCCTGGCCGCGGTGACGTCCGAGCAGGCCAAGAAGGCCGGGTTCACCTACGTCGACCCGCGCGAGTCCTTCGATCCGCACACCATCTGCTCCGACAACGACACCTGGGTGACGAGCCTGGAGTGGAGCGATCTGGACGAGTCGTACCACCCCAACAAGGCCGGGCACCGTGACGGGTACCTGCCGCTGCTGAACGGCGTCACCGGCTGACCCTGACCGGAGGCGCCCCGAAGGTGGCCTGTGCGGCACATCCGGTGCCGCACCGGCCACCTCACAGCGCGAGAACCCCCAGGTCGCGGACCACTTGGGCGAGGGCACGGACGGGCTCCGACTCCGCGTCGGAGCGCCAGACCAGGCCCCACCGGAGCGTATGGGAGTCGGTGACCGGGAGATACGCGATGTCGGGCCGTGCCGAGTAGCGGGCCGCGTGGGCGCTGGTGAGGTCGATGGCGTCGGACGTGGCCACGATCGTGGGCACCTCCTCGCAGGCGGCGACGGTGTGCACGCGCTCGATGGGCCGCCCCGAGGGCGTCGCGAACGGGCTGTAGGCGTCCTCCCAGTACGCGGGCTGCGCGGTGCCCGCCCCGAACAGCCCGTGATCGCCGAACGTCTCCATCGACACGGCCTTCTCGTCCACGAGCGCGTGCCGCGCGGACACCATCGCGACCATGGGCTCGGTGCAGATGACCGGCCCGACGCTCAGATCGGGCTCCTCCACGGGCAGCCACGCGACGAGTACGTCGAGGTCGCCCCGGCGCAGCGACTCGAAGGGCTGAACGAACGGGCTGAGCCGGACCTGCAGCCGCCACTGGGGATGGCGCGCGCGGAACGCCTCCCAGAAGGGGAGGAGATCGTGGGCGTTCTCCCCGATCATTCCCACCCGCAGCACGGCGGAGCCGCCGCGCGCCGCCCGGGTCGCACGGTCCAGGCTGCGCCGCAGCGCTCCGGGGATCGGCGTGAGGTCGTCGCGGAGCTGACGGCCCACATCGGTGAGCCGCACCGTGCGGCTGGTGCGCTCGAAGAGCAGCGCGCCGATGCTCCGTTCCTGCTTGGCGATGGACTGGCTGACGGACGCCTGCGCGATGCCCAGCCTCTCCGCGGTGTGCCCGAAGTGCAGTTCCTCCGCCAAGGTCAGGAATATCTCGATATCGCGCAACTGCATGGTGCGGCTCTCTCCATCGATCGCTCACTCTGATCCGGGGACGCTCCGCCGGAGGAGTTCAACGCCAGGGAAACCGAGAATTCAGGCCGGGGCAATTCCCGCACCGCGCCGCGGCACGACGAGGGCCGCCGACGCGGCCAGCACCGGGGGACCGGCGGCCAGGGCGAAGCAGAGCGTCAGCGGCAGCTGGCCCACCGCGTGGCCGACCGCGGCGGTCGCCAGGGAGGACCCGGCGTTGAGGGCGGTGTTGACCCACGCCCCCGCTCGCGTACGGGCCTCCGGCGCCGCGGACTCGTCGGCGAGCAGATACGCCGTCGTGATCGCCGGGGCGACGAAGAGCCCGGCCGCGGCGGTCCCGGCGATGAGGACGTACGGGTGGGGCGCGAGCCCGGCGCATGCCAGTACGAGCCCGAGCCCGGCGGCCAGCCACGGGAGCCGGTTCCCGGTCGGCGCGCGCCACGGGACGGCGCCGTGGGCCAGACCGCCGACCGCGCTGCCCGCGGAGAGCGCCGCCAGGGCCCAGGGCACCGTGCCGGAGGCGTGGTGCGCGTCGGCGAAGGCGATCACGAGCAGCTCCAGCGCCCCGAGGCTCGTCCCGACGCCCGCGGCGACGGTGACGGCCGCACCGAGCCCGGACCGCCCGGACCGCCCGGACGCCGCGGGGGAAGGGGACTCCGGAGCACCGCCGTTCCCCGCCGCCCGGCGGCCCCGCGGCTCGCGCGCCACCGGGGACGTGACCAGGGCCAGCGCCCCGGTCAGCACGAGAGCGGCGGCCACGGCGAGGCCCGTGGCGGGCGAGGCGGTCTTCACCAGCAGCCCCACCAGGAGCGGTCCGGTCACGAGGAGCAGCTCCTCGGCGACCCCGTCGAGGCTGTACGCGCGCCGGAGCAGGTCGCGGTCGGGGACCAGCGCCGTCCACAGCGAGCGCATCACGGGACCGAGCGGCGGGGCGAAGGCCCCCGCGGCCCCGGCGAGGAGGGCCAGCGGGACCGCCGGTACGCCGGGTCGCGAGGGCCAGCACCGCCAGCAGCGCCGCGTACCCGGCGGCCATCGGCGGCAGCGCCCGGCGCGGCCCGTGACGGTCGATCAGCCCCGCGCGTACGGGCGAGAGCAGGACGGCCGTGATACCGAACGCGGCCATCACGCTGCCCGCTGTCGCGTACGAGCCGGTGATGTCATTGGCCGCCAGGATCAGCGACAGCGGGACCATGCCGTACGAGAGGCGGCCCAGCAGGGCGGCGCCGAACGTACGGCAGGCGGAGGGGGTGCGGAGCACGGCCGCGTACGACGGAGCCGTGGCAAGGGGCGAGGACATGAATGTGTTCCCGGGAAAGAAGCGGCACCGGAACCGGCGGACCGGCGGCGCACGCGCGTGCAGGGGCAGCGGGATGCCACGCCCGGCGGGCGTGGGCGGCGCTGACTCCTATGCACGGAAGAGGAACATGCGGCAGAACATAGCAGAGGGAACTGCCGTCCCCGACAGGGGCGTTCGCGGCGTCAGGGCGTGACGATCGCGAAGCCCGGGTCCGGTTCGGAGAGGTGGCCCAGGAGCGTGGTGAACTTCCCGAGGTCCCCGGAGACCGTGACGCCCTCCCTCGCCGCCAGTCCGACGGGCGGCAGGGCGCCGAGAAGGACGGCGCGGAGGTCCGCCTCGCCCCCGGTGATCTCGACGTCCGGCGGCGCCACGGCGGGGCCGGTGCCGGTGAGGTGGGTGAGGACGCCGTTGAAGAGGCGGAGGGTGAGGGGCTCGCCGTCCGGGAGGTTCCAGCGGACCGTGAGGTCGGCGTGCCAGCTCCGCGGCCCGTCCACCCGTACGGCCAGCGCGTCGCACAGCTGCTCGACCGTCAGGGCGCCCAGGAAGTCCGGGGAGGCGGTGGCGGTGGGCGTGCCGACCGGGCCCTGGCGCAGCTCCAGCGCCCCGGTGAGGTAGAAGTTCCGCCAGGGCCCGTTCTCGCAGCCGTATCCGAGCTGCTCCAGCGCGTCCGCCTGGAGTGTGCGCGCCTCGGCGTTGCCCGGGTCGGCGAACAGGACGTGGTGGACGACCTGGACCACCCAGCGGAAGTCGCCCTCGGCGTAGGAGTCGCGGGCGCGGCGCAGGACCTCCTCGGCCCCGCCCATGTACGTCACGTACCGCTCGGCGGCCTCGACGGGCGGGTGCTCCCACAGGTGCGCGGGGTTGCCGTCGAACCAGCCCATGTACCGCTGGTACACGGCCTTGGTGTTGTGGCTGACGGAGCCGTAGTAGCCGTGGGTGTGCCAGGCCCGCTCCAGGGCCGGGGGCATCTCCACCCGCTCGGCGATCTCCAGCGGGGTGAGCCCCTGGTTGAGCAGGCGCAGCGTCTGGTCGTGCAGATACGCGTACAGGTCGCGCTGCTCGGAGAGGAAGGCCAGCACCCGCTCGCGGCCCCACACGGGCCAGTGGTGCGAGGCGAAGGCGAGGTCGGAGTCCGCGCCGAAGAGCGTGACGGCCTCGGTGAGGTAGCGGGCCCAGACGCGGGGGTCGCGGACCTCGGCGCCGCGCAGGGTCAGCAGATTGTGGAGGTTGTGGGTCGCGTTCTCCGCCATGCAGAGCGCCGCGTGGGCGGGGAAGTGGATGTTCAGCTCCGCCGGGGCCTCGGTGCCGGGTGTGAGCTGGAAGACCATCCGGATGCCGTCGACGGTCTCCTCCTGCCCGGTGCGGGTGACGTCGAGCGTCGGCGGGATCAGGCCGACCGCGCCGGTCGAGGTGGTCTGGCCCAGCCCGGTGCCGATCTGGCCGCGCCCGCCCTTGGGCAGCGCGGCCCCGTACATGTACGCGGCGCGGCGCGCCATGGCCGTACCGGCGTAGACGTTCTCGCTGACGGCGTGGTCGAGGAAGCCCTCCGGCGCGAGCACGGGGACGCCCGCGGCGACCTCGTCCTCGGTGACGACGCCCCTGACGCCGCCGAAGTGGTCGACGTGGCTGTGGGTGTAGAGCACGCCGGTGACCGGCCGGTCCCCGCGGTGGGCCCGGTAGAGGGCGAGGGCCGCGGCGGCGGTCTCGGCGGAGATCAGCGGGTCGATCACGAACACGCCGCGCTCCCCCTCGACCAGCGTCATGTTCGACAGGTCGAAGCCGCGCACCTGGTAGATGCCCTCGACCACCTCGAACAGGCCGTGGTCCGCCGCCATCCGGCTCTGCCGCCACAGGCTCGGATTCGCCGTGTCCGGGCACTCCCCCGCCAGGAATCCGTACGCCTCCAGATCCCACACCACGCGGCCGTCGGCGCTGTGGATCGCGCCGTCGGAGGTGGTGCCCATGAAGCCGCGCCGGGCGTCGTCCAGGTCCCGGGTGTCCTCGAACGGGAACCGCCGCCGCACCGCCTCGTTCGCCTCGGCGACTCCCGGTTCCGCGGGCCTGGACTGGTCGTTCGGGGACATCGGGCTCTCCCTCGCGGACGGGCACGGGCGGGTGCCGGGACCGCGCTCACCACGGTCCCGGCCGGTTCACCCTCGCCCCCGCCGCGTGCGGGCACTACCGGGCGCGGTCCGTCCGGGTGACCGCGGGTGTCACCGTGCTAGCGGAGCGGGCCGCTGATCACCCACAGGTGTCCGAACGGGTCCTTCACCCTGCCCTGCCGCTTGCCGTAGGGCCGGTTCTCGACCGGGATCACGAGCTCGGCGCCCAGGTCGACCATGCGCTGGGCCGCCGCGTCCGGGTCGGCCGCGTCGAGCGTGAGGAGGACGGGCGAGCCGCCCAGGGAGACGGGGTCGTGCCACCCCCATTCCGGGACGCTCTGCGCCAGCGCGAGAGTCGCCTCTCCCACGGTGAGCTCGGCGTGGTGCACGACGCCCTCGTCGGCCACCCGGAGGGCCACGTCGGCGCCCAGCGCCTTGGTGTAGAAGTCGATCGCCGCGTCCGCGTCGGACACGAGCAGTTTGGGGAAGAATTCGCTGGTCATGCCCCGATGCTCGCAGGGAGGGGGCCCGGCGGCCTTGTAGATTTCGGCGCTCACCCGGTCAGGCCGTGATGCGGGCGATGGCCTCCACCGTGAGGGCCCGGTCGTGGGGCTCCCTGGCCAGGGCCCGGTGGAGGGTCAGGCCCTCGATGAGGGCGTCCAGCTGACGGGCGGTGTGCGGGTCGAAGTGCTTGCCGAGGTGGACCCGGCTGCGCCGCATCCACTCCTGGGTCAGCTCCCGGTAGGAGGGCTGGCGGGCGGCGAGGGTGTAGAGCTCCTGGGTGAGGACGAGATCGCGCTGGCTGCCCTCGGACATGAGGTGCACGAGATCGGCCACCGCCTCCCGGGCCTCGTCGCGGTCCGCCGGGGCGGCGAGATGCGCGTCGAAGACGGCGACCATGTGGTCCGTGAAGCGCCGGAACGCCTCCCGCACCAGCTCGTCGATGCCGCCGAAGTGGTACGTCATCGAGCCCAGCGGCACCCCGGCACGCGCGGCGATCCTGCGGTGCGAGACGCGCGCGAGCCCCTCCTCGGCGATCAGGTCGAGCGCGGCGTCGATGATGCGGTCACGGCGCTTCGGGTCCGTGTGTCCGGTGGCCATGGCGACCGGCCTCAGCGGAAGCGGAGCGCGCGAGCGCCCCGGACATGAGAGACCCGCGCGGGGTGTTCCGTCGGCATGGGGGCGATCGTAGCCGTGACGAGTGAGCGCCCCGAAGGGGCGCGGGGAACTGCGCGAGCAACCACAGCGACAGCCGCACCCGCGGAACAAGATCGGGGGGGGCAGTCACAGAAGGCGCCTCCGTACGGACACAGGTGCGCTCAGGCGCGCCGGCTCCGCAGCACCCCCGCGCACAGCATCGCGAGGATCCCGGCGGCGGGGACGACCAGCAGGCCGGTACGGAGTCCGGCCGCGTCGGCGACCATGCCGACCAGCGGCGGGGAGAGCAGGAAGCCGAGGCGCATCAGCCAGGAGACGAGGGAGAGGCCCGAACCGGCCTTGAGGCCCGGCAGTTCGTCGGCCTCGTGCATCGCCGCGGGCACCAGGGTCGCGACGCCGAGCCCGGCGGCGGCGAAGCCGAGGATCGTTCCGGGCACCGTGGGCACGGCCAGCGCCAGGCCCATTCCGGCGGTGACGACGAGGCCCCCGGCGCGCGCCACGGTGCGCTGCCCGAAGCGGTCCACGAGCCGGTCGCCGAGGATACGGCCGATGAACTGGGCGCCCACCAGCGCGATGTAGCCGGACGCCGCGAGGGTGGCGGGGGCGTCGAGCGTGTCGGAGAGATAGAGGGTGGCCCAGGAGTTGCCCGCGTCCTCGACGAGCGTTCCCGCGATGGAGAGGAGGACGAGGACGCCGAGCACGTACGCCGTACGCCTGCCGGTCCCGCCGCCGGGCCGCCGACCGGCCGGGACGGCGGCGTCCTCCGCCCCCGGTCCGCTCTCCTCCTCGTCGGGACCCGGCAGGCAGAACCGCAGCGCGACGCACGCGGCGCTCGCGAACACCACGCCCGAGACGGCCAGATGCCAGCCCGGCGGGACGTCGAGCGCGATCGCCGCCGCGGCCATCACGCCGCCGGTGACGGCCCCGACGGACCAGATGGCGTGGAAGGAGTTGATGATCGAGCGCCCGTAGCGGCGCTGCACGCGCAGCCCGTGGGCGTTCTGCGCGACGTCCGTGACGGCGTCCATCGCCCCGGCCAGGAGCAGCGCCGCCGCGAACAGCGCCACCGAGTCCGCGAACCCGGCCACGCCTATCCCCACGGCGGTCAGCAGCGTGCACGCCACCGCCGCGCGCGCCGAGCCGAGCCGCCGGATGACGACACCGGCCGCCAGCCCCGCCGCTATCGCGCCCGTGGGGAACGCCGCGACGGCGAGCCCGTACGTGGCGTTCCCGAGGCCGAGGTCCGCCTTGATCTGCGGATACCTCGGCAGGAGGTTCGCGAACAGGGCTCCGTTCGTGAAGAAGAGCGCGGCGACGGCCACCCGGGCGTGCTGCTCTGCCCGGGCAGGCCGGACCAGGGTCTCAGTGGTCATGCGGGGGATCCTACGACCAGAGCGTACGAACGTACACTCCCCCCTCTCCCCGCCCTCGGCGAGCCGGAAAGTGACCTCACGACTACTCTCGGTTCCCATGAGCGCCTTGCTGCCCCTTGACGCCGCGCCCCGGCTCGCGGGGGCGGTGGCCCTCGGCGTCGCGGTCGGCGCGTCCGTCGGACCGACGGTCGGGGGGACGCTCGGCGTGCTCGCGGGGATCGCGGCGACGGAGCTGGTCTTCGTCCTCGCGGGCTGGGCCGTGCTGTGGCCGATGGACGCCGCCGCCACCCACCGCAACGCCCGGCGCGAGGACTTCCAGCCCCTCGTCGAGGAGCTGGCGGTCGTGGCGGTCGCCCTGTGCGGGCTGGTCGCCATCGTGCTGCTGCTCCTGCTCGGCGAGTCCGACACCGGCCACGCGGGGGCGGCGACCGCGCTGTGCGGCGTCTTCATGGCCTGGGCCGCGCTGCACCTGATGTACGCCGCCCGCTACGCGTACGTCTACTACGCGGCCGGGGGCGGCATCGACTTCAACTCCGAAGCGCCGCCCACCTACCGGGACTTCTTCTACTTCAGCTACAACCTGGGCATGACCTACCAGGTGTCCGACACCGACGTCTCCAGCCCGGCGATCCGCGCGATCGTGCTGCGCCACACGCTGCTGTCGTACGTCTTCGGCACCAGCATCCTGGCCAGCGCCATCAACCTGGTCGTCGGCCTCGTCACGGGCTGAGCGGTCTCAGCGCACCGCGTAGTCGGCCAGGGGACCTTCCAGGAGGCCGAAGACCTGGTGCGCGGCGCGGTCGAGGGCGACTGCCGTCTTCCTGTCACTGAAGCCCTCCAGAGTGAGGTCCACCGTGTACTGGAACAGGGTGCGGTGGGCCGTGGCGAGCTGGGCCGCAGCGGCGCCGGGGAGGAGATCGCCGGGGGCGGCGGCCGTTTCGGCGGCGAGGACGTCGGCCAGGGCGGCCTCTCGCTGGTCGTGCAGGTCGCGCAGGCGCGCGGTGAGGGTGGGGCTGTCGGCGACCATCCGGGCGAAGGGGGCGCCCGTGAAGCCGATGACGGGGTCGCGCCGCTCGACCGCGGCGCGGAACGCGCGGCGCAGCGCGTCGAGCGCGGACTCGCCCGTACGGCGGGAGGCCACGGTGCGGGCCAGGGAGGCCGCGAACTCCTCGTGGTGGTCGAGAGCGAGGTCCTCCTTGCGCGGGAAGTAGTTGGTGACGGTCATCTTGGAGACCTGCGCGGCAGCCGCGATCTCGGTGAGCGTCACCGCCTCGAAGCCGCGCTCCAGGAAGAGCCGGGTCGCGGTGTCGGAGATCGCCTGGCGCGTCTGCTGCTTCTTGAGCGCGCGGAGTCCCTGTAGCTGGGCCATGAGGCCACACCCTAACTCTGAACCGACCTAAAAAGTAGCTCGACATATTTTTAGGTTCGACATAATGTTTTCCCCGTTCCGCACAGCACCACAACGCCACAACACTTCACGCGAGGAGCCCCTTTGAAGATCCCCGCCGCCCCCGGCGACGTCGCCGCCGTCATGGCGCAGCTCCAGGCCCTCGCCGCGGGCGCGCCCGACCTCCCCGGTGACGCCGACCTCTCCCCCGCGCTCCCGCTCGCCGACGAGGCGCCGGGGCAGTGGGTGAACGGCTCCGGCCGTCCGGCGGCCGAGGCGGGAGCGGTGGTGTACGTGCACGGCGGAGGATTCGCGCACACCGACCCGCGCGCGGAACGGGCCCTGGCGTACCGGCTGTCGCGGGCCACCGGCCGCCCCGTCTTCCGGGTGGACTACCGGCTCGCCCCCGCGCATCCGTTCCCCGCCGCGCTCCACGACGTCCTCGCCGTCCTCCGCCACCTGCGCCTCCAGGGCGTGCCGCCGTCCCGGACGGTCCTGTTCGGGGAGTCGGCGGGCGGCACGCTCGTCCTGTCCGCGCTGCTCGCGCTCCGGCAGGCCGAGCGGGCCGGGGAGGCCGGGGAGGCCGGGGAGGCGCTCCCGGCCGGTGCCGTCGTCGTGTCGCCGCTGACCGACATGACGCTCTCCGGCCCCTCGCTCGACGCCAACGAGGGGCGCGACCTGATCAGCCGGGCCGTCCTGGAGCAGATCACCGCCCAGTACCTGGCGGGGGCCGGCCCGGACGAGGCGCCCCAGTCGCCGCTGCACGGCGACCCGGGCGGCCTGCCCCCGCTGCTGCTGGCGACGGGCTCCGCCGAGGTGCTGCTCGACGACGCCCGCCGGTTCGCGGAGACCGCCGCGCGTGCGGGGGTCGACGTCACGCTCGACGTCTACGAGGGCATGCCCCACGTCTTTCCCCTCGCGATGCTGCCAGGGCAGGCCCTGCCGACCACGACCACGTTCCTCCGCCGCCTGGCGGAATGGACCGGAGAAAGGTGTTCATGACCCCGCGTCTCATGAGCGTCCACGCCCACCCCGACGACGAGTCGAACAAGGGCGCGGCCACCCTCGCCAGGTACGCGGCCGAGGGCGCGGACGTCCTGGTCGTCACCTGTACGGGCGGCGAGCGCGGCGACGTGCTCAACCCGGCCATGGACCGGCCCGGCGTCCGGGAGAACCTGGCGGCGGTCCGCCGGGCCGAGATGGCCGCGGCGCGCGACATCCTGGGCGTCCGCCAGCGGTTCCTGGGGTTCACCGACTCGGGGATGCCCCCGGCGGGCGAGCCGCTGCCGGACGGCTGCTTCGCCGCGACGCCGCTGGAGGAGGCCGCCGGGCGGCTGGTCGCGGAGATCCGCGCGTTCCGCCCGCACGTCGTCGTGACGTACGACGAGACCGGCGGCTATCCGCACCCCGACCACATCAGGACGCACGAGGTCACGGTCGCGGCCTTCGAGGCGGCCGGGGACGCCGCGCGCCACCCCGGCGCGGGCGCGCCCTGGCGGCCGCTCAAGCTCTACTACCAACAGGCCCTGTCCCGCGCCTGGTTCCAGGCGCTGCACGACGGGATGACGGCGCGCGGGCTCGACTCCGGGATGCGGGAGGTCCTGGCGGAGCTGCCCGAGGGGCCGCCCGCGCGGGAGACGACGACCCGCGTGCCGTGCGCCGCGCACTTCGCCGTACGGGACAGGGCGCTGCTCGCCCACGCCACCCAGGTCGATCCGCACGCCGGTTTCATGCTCCACGACCGGGACGTCGAGCGGGAGGTGTGGCCCACGGAGGACTACCACCTGGCCCGTACGCACGTCACCGTGGACCTCCCCGAGGACGACCTGTTCACCGGGGTCCCGCGCCGCTCGACGCGCCGAGTTCCCAGTCGAGCTCCCACAGCGTGACCGGCTTGGAGATCTTGCCGTCCGGCGCGCTCAGCACGTAGTTCATGTCCGGGGTGGTCTCCAGCCAGGCCGCGCCCTTCTGGTCGTCGAGCACCCGGACGCACTCCCCGCGCTCCAGGTCCCACAGGCACACCAGGTCCAGGCCCCCGGACACCGCGTACCGCCCGTCGGCGCCGATCCGCAGCTCCCGTACGTCGGGCTCCCTGGGCTCGAACTCCCGCACGCCGTTCCCGGAGACGAGGTTCCGGAGGCGCAGGGTGCCGCCGTGGGCCGTCAGCAGGAGCCGCCCGTCGGGGCTCAGGCACAGGGCGCCGGGGTACCCCTCGGTACGCACCGTGCGCAGGCGGCGGCCGCTCGCCACGTCCCAGACCCGTACGGTGCCGTCGGGGGTGGCCCGCGCCAGGAAGCCGCCGTCGTCGGTGAGATGGGCCCGCTCGGACGTGCGGCCCGCGTCCGGGACGGCGGGGCCGATCCCCGTCGGCGTACGCGCGCCGGTCGACAGGTCCCAGCGCGCGATGCCCTGGGCGACGCCGCCGATCAGCGCGTGCGCGCCGTCCGCGGTGAACCGGAGCCAGTCGGCGTCGGGCCCGTGCCGGTCGCGGCCGGTCGCCCCGGGCCCGAGGTCCAGCTCCAGGACGCGCAGGCACTCGCCCGTGCCGGTACGCCACAGCCGTACGGTGCCGTCGCGTCCCGTCGAGAGGGCGAGCGTGCCGTCCGGGCTGAGCCGTACGCGGAGCACGTTCTCGGTGTGGCCGGCGAGTTCGCGCAGCACGGTGCCGCGCCGGAGGTCCCGTACGGTCACCTCCCTGCCGTAGGCGCACTCGACGCCCGTCCTGCCGTCCGCGGAGATGTGCACCTCCGTGGTGCTCGGGACGAAGCCCTCGTAGGTGCTCGCCGCCCAGTGGCCGCGCGGCGCGGTGCGCGGCAGGAGGCGGCCCAGGGCCCGCCAGGCCTCCCTGACCCTGGGCGAGCGTTCGTGGCCCGGCAGTTCACGCGCGCGCCTCAGTGCCGCGAGCGCGGCGAGCGCGTCCGCGCGGGCGCCCCGCGCCAGGGCCGTCTCCGCCTCCCCGACCAGGTCCGCGGCCTCGTCCGCGAGCCGGGCGAGCCGCTCGTGGCGGCGCGGGCGGCTCAGCCGGGGCGTGGCCAGATGCCCGCCCGGCATGGTCCACGCCCGCACCGTGCTGTCCTGGCCGGCCGAGAGGACGAGCCCGGCGTCGGGATCGACGTGCACGGCGCTCACCGCGCCCGCGTGCCCGCGCGCGGTGCGCAGGCAGCGGCCCTTGCCCGGCGGCAGGTCCCACAGGCGTACGGCGCCGTCGGTCGGTCCGCCGCCGGTCACCAGCCACCGGCCGTCGGCGCTCAGCGCCACGGCCGTGACCGGTCCGTCGTGGTCGCGCAGGGTGCGCACGCACCGTCCCGTGCCGAGGTCCCAGACCTCGGAGACACCGAACCACTTCGCGGTCGCGACGTACCGGCCGTCGGCGCTGAAGGCGCTCGCCACCACCTTGCCGCCGTCACCGGCGAGTTCGTGCAGGAGCCGCCCCTCGGTCAGGTCCCACACCCGGGCGCGCGGGGACTGCGCCCAGCCGCCGACCACCGCGAACCGCCCGTCCGGGCTCAGCTCCACCGTCCCCGGGCGCTCCCTGTCCTGGATCACCCGGCGCGGCTTCCCCGACTCCAGGTCGACGACGAGGAGTTCGGAGGAGTGCGGCAGCGAGCAGACCGCCACGGGCTCGCGCGGGCTCAGCCGCAGCGACCAGACGGTGGCCTGGAAGACGCCGTTCGCGGTGCCGGTGGCGACGTCCCACAGCCGTACGGTGTCGTCGCGGCCCGCCGAGATGACGTACCGGGCGTTGGGCGTGATGTCGACGCTGTGGACGCGCGCGGTGTGCCCCTCGAAGGTCCGCACGCACCGGCCCTCCCGCGCGTCCCACAGCCGTACGGTGCCGTCCCGTTCGCCCGTCACGGCGAGCCGCGCGTCGGGGGTGAGCCGGACCACGGTCTCGTCGTCGGGGCCGGGGCGCGTACGGGTCTGCCAGGGGACCTCCCGTACCGAGTCGCGGTGCGGGAGGGCGTCCCGCGCGCGGCCGAGCGCCGCGCGCGTACGCCGCAGGTCGGGGTCGTCGGGCCGCTCGTCGGCCAGGGCGCCGAGGATGCCGTCGGCGGCCTCGTGGTCGCCGCGCTCCAGGTGCACCTCGGCGAGGGCCAGGCGTGTACGGCCGGGGTCGGGAGCGGGATCGGCGGCGTTCTCGGCGTTGGCGCGCACCGTCTCCAGGGCGGCGAGCAGCGTCTCGTCGGTGATGCCGGAGGCCCGCCACATGCGCAGCCCCGAGTTGTACCGGGCCTCCGGGTGCTGCGGGTCGGCCTCCAGCGCCTCGCCGAACGCCTCGTCCGCCTCCCGGCGCTGTCCCAGGTCGACCAGGGACAGCGCCCGGTTGTTGAGCTCGTCGGCGCGCAGGTCCGCCTCGACCGGCTCCTGGCGGGGGTACGGCCGTCCCGTCAGCTCCCGGTGGACGCCGGTCAGCCGCTCGGCGACCTCGGCAGCCGAGCCGGGCCGCCGCCGGGGGTCGTGCTCCAGGCAGGCGGCGAGGAGTCCGGCCACGCCCTCCGGCATCGGGGGCGGCACGGGGCCGTCACCGTCACCATCACCGAAATCGCCCGTGGCGTCGGCTCCGTCGGCCAGGTGCTCCGCCAGCGCGTCCCCCGCCGCGGATCCGATCAGCCAGGTACGGCCGCCGGTGAACATCTCCAGGACGCAGACCGCGTAGCTGTAGAGGTCCGTGCGGCGGCCCAGCGGTTCGCCCGCGAGCTGCTCCGGCGAGGCGTACTCGCGGGTCATCAGCCCGCCGTGCGGCGCGTGCGCGCTGATGCCGGGCGCGGAGGCGGCGCCGAAGGCGCGGGCGAGGCCGAAGTCGGTGACCTTGACGGCGCCGTCGGCGTCGACCAGGACGTTGGCGGGCTTGACGTCCTGGTGCACCAGGCCGCACCAGTGCGCGTGCCCGAGGCCCCAGGCCATCTGGACGGCCACGTCCAGGATCCGGGCGAGCGCCTCGTCCGGCTCCCCGGCGTACAGCCGCCCCTCGGTGATCCAGTCGTGCAGGCTGCCCCCTGCCACGTACTCGGCGAAGACCCGGGGCACCCCGTCGAGCGTGCGCACGTAGTAGCAGGCGCAGACGTGCGGGTGGAGGCCCAGCGACACCCAGCGCTCCGCCTCGGCGACGAACGCCTCCCGCTCCGCCGTCCCCGCGAAGACCTCCGGCAGCGGGCTCTTCACCGCCAGCTCGGTGTCCCAGTCCAGGTGGCGCACCTGGTGCACGGCGCCCATGCCGCCGCGGCCGAGCAGCCGCGTCACCTCGTAGCGCCCGTCGATCCGCTCACCGGGCCGCCATGGCCGTCCCGTTCCGTCCGCCGCCCTGCTGGTCACCCACAACCCCCCATGTCCCGCCTGCGGTTGGCCCGCCGTACGGGCGCGTCACGGATCAGGGGTCAGGCTAGTGCGCAGCCGCCCGGCCCAGGCGAGCAGGGCCTCGTCGCTCCCGGCGCGGGCGGCGCACTGGAGGCCGAGGGGCATGCCGTCGGCCGCGTGTCCGGCGGGGAGGGAGAGGGCGGGCCAGCCCGCGAAGCTCCAGGGCAGGCACATCACCGGGTCGCCGGTGGAGGCGAGACCGTGCGGGGCCGGCCCGGTGGCCGAGGGGCTGAGCCAGACGTCGACGCCCGCCGCGTCCGTGGCCTCCAGGAGGCCGCGCCGGAAGGAGGTCCGGCGGCTGTGCGCGCGTGCGTACGCGCCCCGGGTGAGCGCCTGGCCCTGGCGTACGGTCGCCGCGGACCGCTCCGCGTAGAGCGCGCCGTAGCGGGCGAACCAGTCGGCGTGGCTCCGTGCCGCCTCGTAGCGGTTGAGGACGTGCACGTCCTCGGCGGTCCGCGCGAAGTCCGCGAGGAGCGGCACGCGCAGCACCGTGAACCCGGCGTCCGCGAGCGCGGAGACCTCGCGTTCGAAGGCCGTACGGGCCTCGTCGCCCGCCCGTTCCAGGTAGGGCCCGTCGGGGACGCCGAGGACCGGTGGCTCTCCCGCCCGCGCCGCGATCCCGCGCCCCCAGTCGTCGCAGAGGACGGCGGCCGCCGTGGTGACCGTGGCGAGGGACCTGGCGAAGACGCCGAGGGTGTCGAGGGACGGCACGTTGAGGAGCACGCCGTCGTACGGGACACGGTCCACGGTCGGCTTGAAGCCGACGACGCCGCAGTACGCCGCCGGGCGGACCACCGAGCCCAGCGTCTGGGTGCCGAGTGCCAGCGGCACCAGCCCCGCCGCCACCGCCGCCGCCGAACCGCTGCTGGAGCCGCCCGGCGTACGGGCGTGATCGTGCGGGTTCCGCGTCGGGCCCGGGGCGCTCATGGCGAACTCCGCCGTCACCGTCTTCCCCGCGACGAGCGCCCCGGCGGCGCGCAGCCGGTCCACGGCCGTCGCCTGCCGCCCCGCGAACACCTCGGCGGGCAGCCGCGAGCCGCCCCGCGTGGGCAGTCCGTCCACCCGCACGATGTCCTTCACCCCGACCGGGACGCCGAACAGCGGCGGGCGCCCGGCCTCCCCGGGCCAGCGCGCACGGGCGGCACGCAGCTCGCCGCGCAGCCGACGGCGCCGCTCCCCGTACGACTCCGCGCCATCGACGAACGCGCGCAGCTCCGGGTCCTGTTCCTCGATGGCATCGCACGTGTCGTCGACGGATGTCTCCATGGCGGGCCAATATAGGCCCCGGCACCCCCTAGACCTGTCCAGTCCTGTCTAGTTACAGTGCGGACATGCCTGGACAGGTTCATAAGCATCAGCGCATCGCCCGCACCCTCGCCGACGAGATCAGGGCCGGGGTGCACACCTCCGGTGAGCGCCTCCCCGGCGAGCACGCGCTCAGGGAGCGCTTCGGCGTCAGCCGTACGACGCTGCGGCAGGCGCTCCAGGTCCTCGGCGAGCAGGGGCTGATCGCCACGCACCCCGGCATCGGCTCGTTCGTCACCTTCGACGGGACGCCGCTGGACAACCGGCTCGGCTGGACGCGGGCCCTCCAGGGGCAGGCGACCGAGCTGGTCACCGAGGTGCTGCGGTTCGAGACCGTCGCGGACCCGGAGCTCGCCGCCGAGCTGGGCACGGGGGCCGAGGCGTTCGTCGCGCTCGACCGGGTGCGGCGGCTCGCCGAGGACGGCCGGGGCGTCTCGCTGGAGCACAGCAGGGTGCCCGCCGTGGGCACCCTCGCGGAGCTGCCCCGGCGCGGGCTGACGGACGGCTCGCTCCACAAGACCCTGCTCGCCGCCGGACGGATCACCGACTCCGGCGAGGGCGTGGTCTCCATGCGGGGGCTGGAGGAGGACGAGGCGGCGACGCTGCGCCGCTCCCCCGGCGAGCCCTTCCTGCGGCTGGCCCAGGTCTACCGGGCCGCCGACGGCTCCGTCGTCGAGCAGGTGACGAGCCTCCTCGACCCCGCCAGGTTCCAACTGCACGTCCGCTCGGGGCGAGGAGAGCACCAGTGACCACCGACGAAGCACCCGCACCGGCGACCGTCGATCCCCCCACCCGCGACCGCGCCCTGGGCGCCTTCTACGGGCTCGCGCTCGGCGACGCGCTCGGCATGCCGACCCAGGTCATGTCCCGCCGCGACGTCGTACGGGCGTACGGCACGCTGACCGGCTTCGAGCCCGCCGGGCCCGGCAACCCCGTGAGCGCCGGGATGCCCGCGGGCTCCGTCACCGACGACACCGAGCAGGCCGTCCTCGTCGGCAGGCTGCTGGCGGAGGGCGGCGGGCACATCGACCCGCTGCGCCTCGCGCACGAACTCCTGGACTGGGAGAAGGAGATGCGGGCCAGGGGCTCGCTCGATCTCCTCGGACCCTCGACCAAGGCCGCGCTGGACGCGGTGGCGCGCGGAGTGCCGCCCGGGGAGGCGGGGCGCACCGGCACGACGAACGGCGCGGCCATGCGCGTCACCCCGGTCGGCATCGCCTCCCGGGCCGGGGACGGCGAGGACGGGCCAAGCGGCGCGTTCCTTGACCGCGTCGTGGAGTCGTGCCAGGTCACCCACGACACGACGCTCGGCATCGCGGGCGCGGCGGCCGTGGCCGCGGCCGTCAGCACGGGCGTCGGCGGCGGCACGCTGGACGACGCCGTGGCCGCGGCCGTCGGCGCCGCGCGCGCCGGTGCCGAGCGGGGCCACTGGGTCGCGGGCGCGGACATCGCGGCCCGTATCGCCTGGGCGTCCGAGCTGGTCGCGGGCGTGCCCGAGGAGCAGGCGCTCGACCTGGTGTGCTCGCTCGTGGGGACGAGCGTGGCGAGCCAGGAGTCCGTACCGGCCGCGTTCGCGGTCCTCGCCGTCGCGGACGGCGACCCGTGGCGCAGCGCGCTGCTGGCCGCGAACCTCGGCGGCGACAGCGACACCATCGGCGCGATCGCGGGCGCGGTCGCCGGTTCCGTGGCGGGCCTCGCCGCGCTCCCGGCCGACGCCGTCGCCACCCTCCGCACCGTCAACGACCTGGAGCTGGAGCCCCTCACGGAGCGCCTGCTCGCGCTGCGCTGATCCCACCCCACACACGCAACTCCCTCCGCACCACGCAAGGAGGTTCCGCCATGGCCGGTTCGACGACGAACGAGCACGCGGGAACCCAAGGGCAAGTCGGCGCCGTCGAGACACGGGGCATCGAGCCCGTGCCGGACGACGAGCGCCACGGCCACGCGAGCCAGATGTTCTGGACCTGGTTCGCGGCGAACATCTCCCTCCTCGGACTGCCGCTCGGCGCGACCCTCGTCGCCTTCCGGGGACTGAACATCTGGCAGGCGGTCCTCGTCGCCGTACTCGGCTCGGTCGGCTCGTTCGCGCTGGTCGGCGTGCTCAGCCTGGCGGGCAAGAAGGGCGGAGCGCCCGCGCTGACCCTCTCCCGCGCCGTCTTCGGGCAGCGCGGCAACGCCGGTCCCACGCTCGTGAGCTGGCTCAGCCGCATCGGCTGGGAGACCATCTCGACGACCACGGCGGCGTACGCGCTGCTCGCGCTGGTGCGCTGGGTCTTCGGCTGGCACCAGAACACCGTGCTGACGCTGCTGTGCCTGCTGGTCTTCATCGGCTGCACGCTGCTGATCAGCGGCCTCGGCCATGCCACCATCATGTGGATCAACAAGTGGGCGACGGTGGTCTTCGGGGTGCTGAACCTGATCGTGATGGGCTTCCTCGTCGCGACCGTCGACTGGGACAAGGTGCTGGACGCGCCCGCCGGTCCGGTGAGCGGCGTCGTCGCGGGCGTCGGCTTCATCGCGGCGGGCACGGGCATCGGCTGGGCCAACGCGGGCGCGGACTACGCGCGCTATCTGCCGCGCAGCGTCCCGGGCGGCAGGCTGATCACCGCCTCGGCGTTCGGCGCCGGGATCCCGCTGGTGCTGCTGATCTCGCTCGGTTCGCTGCTGTCGGCGGGGGACGGGACACTGGCACAGGCGGCCGACCCGGTCGCCGCGATCAACGGGATGCTGCCGTCCTGGATGGCGGTCCCCTATCTCATAGCGGCCTTCGGCGGGCTCCTGATGTCCAACCACCTCTCCACGTACTCGGCGGGCCTGACCATGCTCACGCTGGGCCTGCGGGTGCCGCGCGCGCTCGCGGTGGCGCTGGACGTCGCGCTGATGTTCCTCGGCGGCATCTACTTCATGCTGATCGCGAAGGACTTCTACGGCCCGTTCACCACGTTCCTGACGCTGCTCGCGGTGCCCATCTCGGCCTGGGTCGGGGTGGTCCTGGTGGACTCGGCGCGCGGGCGTACGTACGACCCGGCGGCGCTGATGGACACGGGGCGCGGCAGCCGCTACTGGTACACGGGCGGCTTCCGGCCGCACGCCGTGCTGGCGTGGGCGGCGGCGATCGTGACGGGCCTGCTCTTCACGGAGGCGGCGACCAGCGCGGACGACGTGTGGTTCACCGGCCCGTGGGCGCACACGTGGCTGGGCACCAACGGGCTCGGCTGGGCGATCGCGATGGCCGTGGGCGCGCTGCTGTACGCGGTGAGCGGCGGGAGCGGGGGCGGGGGCCCGGCCCGTACGCCCGGTGCGCCCGGTGCGTCCGCGACGGCCGAGGTCGAGGAGGTGGCCCGATGAGCGGACGGCTGGTCCTCGCGGGCAATGTGATCGCCGACCTGGTGATCGAGGTGCCCGCGCTGCCCGAGCGCGGCGGCGACGTCATCGGCACCCGTACGGAGCTGACGGCGGGCGGCGGTTTCAACACCCTGGCCGCGGCGGGCCGCATCGGCGCGGCGACGGTGTTCGCGGGGCTGCACGGCACGGGCCCCTACGGCGACCTGGTCCGCGAGGCCCTCGACACCGAGGGCGTACGGACGCTGCTGCCGCCCCGTACGGACGGCGACACGAGCTTCACCGTGGCGCTGGTCGACGCGGACGGGGAACGGACGTTCGTGACGAGCTTCGGCGTCGACGCCCGGATGACCCCCGCCGAGGCGGAGAAGATCGCGGCCGAGGTGCGCGCCGGGGACCTCGTGCAGGTGTCGGGCTACGGCCTGGTGATGCCGGTCAACGGCCCGCTGCTCGCCTCCCTCGTGGACGGGCTCCCGGACGCCGCGACGGTCTGTCTCGACCCGGCGCCGCTCGTCGCGGACATCCCCGCCGAGGTGCTCGGCCCGGTGCTCGACCGTACGGACTGGCTGAGCGCGAACGCCCGCGAGGCGGCCCTCATGTGCGGCGCCGCCGACCCGGGACGCGCCGCTGCCGCGCTGCGCGAACGGCTCCCGCGCGCGGGGGCCGGGGTGCTGGTCCGTGACGGCAGGGACGGCTGCCGGCTGGCGCCGCCCGACGGCTCGGCGCCGGTGCGGGTGCCGGGCGTCCCGGTGACGGCCGTGGACA
The DNA here is from genome assembly GCF_043202595.1 of Streptomyces sp. NPDC048172. NCBI lineage: Bacteria > Bacillati > Actinomycetota > Actinomycetes > Kitasatosporales > Streptomycetaceae > Streptomyces > Streptomyces sp. NPDC048172. The sequence continues at coordinate 275,686 of NZ_JBIDAT010000003.1, read as the reverse complement.
GCAGCGGCGCGGGCGACGCGCACGTGGGCGCGTTCCTGGCGCTGCTGGGCGAGGGCGCCGAGCCGTACGCGGCGGCGCGCGTGGCCAACGCCGCCGCGGCGTACGCGGTCATGCGGCGCGGTCCCGCGACGGCCCCGACGCGGGACCAACTGTGCGCTTTCGCGCGGGAGAAGGGCGCCGGGGACATCGTGGCGCTGCTCGGTCTTGGGTAGATGTGTTGTCCTCCGTAATTTTTCTATCGATTCCGCAACCGTTCGGCTTTCGGTTATGTCTCCTTCCACATCCCTTCATGCCTGGCCTGCGGGGGCCACGGAACGAGGTCGGGCCGGAGGGCGACCGATGCGTGACCCGATGGAGGAATTTTGCGCAACAGAACGAGAGGCGTGGTGGCCGGTGCCGTCGGCGCCGCGGTCGTAGCGGCCGTGGCAGCCGGTGCGAACGCGGTCGTCACGGACGGCGACGGCCAGGACCAGCCCTCCGCCAAGGCCGCCAAGCAGGGCAAGACCACTCCCGGCGACATCGACGGTGACGGCTACGCCGACCTCGGCGTGGGCGCCCCCGAAGGCACCGTCTCGGGCAAGTCCAAGGCGGGCTACGTGGGCGTGACCTACGGCGCGAAGGACGGCGTCGACACCGCGCGGCACACCACGCTGACCCAGGCCAGCAAGGGCGTCCCGGGCACCCCGGAGGCCAAGGACGCCTTCGGCTCGGCCGTCGTGCGCGGCGACGTGGACGGCGACGGCTACACCGACCTGGTCGTCGCCGCGAACAACGAGGCGATCGGGAGCACCGGGCAGGCCGGTTCCGTCACGGTCGTCTTCGGCGGCAAGGGCGGCCTGTCCGGCGACGCCATCGCCTTCCACGCGCCGAAGGTCACCGAGAACGCCCACTTCAGCGACCAGATAGCCGTCGGCGACTACAACAAGGACGGCCGCGACGACATCGCCGTCTCCGACGGCGACAAGGTGCAGCTCGTCAACGGCGCGGCGAACCTGCGCGACACGACCACCCCGAAGATGAAGGCCGTCACCCCGCCCGGCGGCGGCGTCGCCGTCGGCCACCTGGCCTCCGGCGACATCAACGGCGACGGCTACGCCGACCTCGTCAGCGTCGCCTCCCAGGACTCCCCCTCGGACGAGGGCACGCTCGGCGTGCTGCCGGGCTCGTCCGGCGGCGTCAAGAGCACGCCGCTGGGCAAGACCGTGTCCCTGATGTTCGGCCAGTACCGCGCCGTGGTGGGCGACATCAACGGCGACGGCAAGGACGACGTCGTCACGGACACCGGCTTCGAGGACGGTCCGGACGAGCAGAAGCTCCGCACCTACCCGGGCACCACCGGCGGCATGGACACCGCGAAGCCGGTGGACTGGAAGGGCGAGAAGCAGCAGGGCGAGGCCATCCGCCTCGCCGACTTCGACGGTGACGGCCACGACGACCTCGTGGTCAGCGACACCGACGCGGAGGCCCCCGGCGGCTACAACAGCGCCGGTGCCGTCAACGTCCTCAAGGGCACCGAGAACTGGCTGACCGACAAGGGCGCGCAGACCTTCTCGCTCGACACCGAGGGCGTCCCCGGCGAGATGGAGGGCAACGACAAGTTCGGCTCGTCCGTCTCGCCGGCCGACTACAACGGTGACGGCAAGGCCGACCTCGCGGTCGGCGTCCCGAACCGCACGGAGGGCGCGGGCGCGGTGGCGCTCCTCTACGCGGGCACCGACGGCCTGGGCGCCGACGGTTCGGCGCTCATCGGCCCGGGCGACCTCGGCTCCCCGAAGACGAAGGCCCGCTTCGGCACGGACCTGACGAACCCCGGCACCCGCTGACGGCGCTGGACAGGTGACACCGGACGGTGTCGGCCCCGCCGCCCCGGCCAGGGGCGGCGGGGCCTTCGTCATGCGCCGTCATGGGGCGTCATGCGCCGTCACGCGCCGGGAGGCGCGTACGTCCGCAGCGCGGCCCTCAGCCCCTCGTGCCCGCGTCCCCGCGCGGGCCACCGCAGCCGCACCGTGCGGCGCCGCACTCCCCCGCCCTTCCCCTTCAGCCGCAGCACCAGCGAGGAGGCGCGCGGCTCGGCCGAGGCGACGCGGTGCCAGGGGTGGTGGACGGTCCGCAGACACTTCCGGAACCGGATGCCGTCGGCGTCCACGGTGACGCGGTACGGGTAGAAGGCGCGCAGGGAGAGCAGGAACAGGAGGGAGTAGAGGGCCTTGGCGGGGAGCAGCAGGGGGAGTTCGTCGTGGAAGACGGAGCCGGGGTTGTCGGCGTTCACCGCCTCCAGCGTGATGAAGGGGGCGGCGACCGCGGAGAAGGCCATGAACCAGAGCACGTACTCGACGGTCCGGACGGTCCACCCCCGCTGGAACACCTGCGCCGGGGGTTCGGGTTCCGAGCGTACGTCCGTGAAGGTGCTCGGCGCGGGGCCGAAGGCGCCGGGCGCGGGCGGGGCGGGTACGGGTGCGGGTGCGGGTGCGGGCCGCCGTACGGGGTCGGGGGCGATCCGCGTCAGGACCTCTTCCGGCGTGGGCCGCAGGTCCGCCTCCTTCGCCATGCACGATTCGACCAGGGGGCGCAGCGCGCCGGGCAGCGCCGAGAGGTCGGGCCGGTCGTGAACGGCCCGGTACATCAGCGTCATCGAGTCGCCCTCGCCGAACGGGCGGCCCCCGGCGGCGTGCACCAGCACCGCGCCGAGCGCGAAGACGTCGGCGGCGGGCCCGATCTCGCGGTCGCCCTGGACCTGTTCGGGCGAGAAGAAGCCCGGGGTGCCCACGGAGACATGGGTGTGGGTGAACCGGGTCGCCGCCAGGGCCCGCGCGATGCCGAAGTCGAGGACGCGGGGCCCGTCGTCGCTCAGGATGATGTTGGCGGGCTTGAGGTCGCGGTGCACCAGGCCGTTGCCGTGGATCGCCTGCAGCGCCTCGGCGAGCGCCGCGCCCAGCGAGCGCAGCCGCGTCTCGTCCATCGGGCCGTCCTCCGCGACGGCGTCGGCGAGCGTACGGCCCGGGATGAACGCGGTCGTCATCCACGGCGGGCGCGCGTCCGGATCCGCGTCGATGACCTGCGCGGTGTGGAAGCCGCCGACGCGCTGCGCCGCCTCGATCTCCGTACGGAAACGGGCGCGGAAGTCGGGATCGGCCGCGAGTTCGCGCTTGGCCACCTTCACCGCGACGGAACGGCCGCCGCGCGAACGGCCCTTGTACACGGTGCCCATACCGCCCTCGCCGAGCTTGCCGACGATCTCGTACGGGCCGATGGCGCGCGGATCTTCCGCGCTGAGCTGCAACACGGTGGTGGTCCCTCCCAGACGGAGGCCCCGTCGCTCTTCGACGGCGCCGGTCCGCCGGTCCCCCGGTACGGCTCCACCGCTCACATTCGTACCATCCTCCCGACCGGGAGGGAAAGTTCGGCCGTCGGCGTCCGTACAGGCATCGGCGATCAGAGGGGGAAAGTGAAGTGATCCGGGTTCTGCTGGCGGAGGACCAGCACCTCGTCCGCGGCGCACTCGTGCTGCTCCTGGACCTGGAGCAGGACATGGAGGTCGTCGCGGAGGTCTCCTCGGGGGACGAGATCGTTCCGGCGGTGCTGGAGCACGGGGTCGATGTGGCCGTCCTCGACATCCAGTTGCCCGGCATGGACGGGCTGACGGCCGCGGCCCGTGTCAAGGAGCGAGCGCCGGAGTGCCGGGTGCTGATCCTGACGGGGATGGGCCGCCCCGGCATGCTGCGCCGGGCGCTGCGGGACGCCGAGGTGGAGGGCTTCATGGTGAAGGACGCGCCGACGGCCGAACTCGCCGTCTCCATCCGCCAGGTCGCCGCCGGGGAACGCGTCGTCGATCCCGCGCTGGCCGCCGCGGCGCTCACCAGCCGGCCGAACCCGCTGACGGAGCAGGAGCTGAAGGTCCTGCGGCTGGCGGCGGAGGGCTCCGAACCCTCCGAGATCGCCGCCCGGCTCCACCTCTCCAAGGGCACCGTCCGCAACTACCTCGGCATCATCGTCACCAAGCTCAACGCCCGCAACCGCCTCGACGCCGTCCGTATCGCGAAGGACGCCGACTGGCTCTGACCAGGCCCGGAACCGCCCGGTTCGCCCCGGCCCATGCGTTCCGCACGCTCCACCGGTGCCCCGCGCACTGGTCCCCGCCCCGCTCCCCCGGCCACCCTCTTAAGAGCCGGTCCCCCCGGCCCCGCTCCACCACTCACAGCGCTATCGGACCGACTCCACAGGCGCCTCCGGCCCGCCGACCGACGCGTTGCGGGCATGGATCGTCTCCCAGGTGGCCGGGACGACGACGTCGGCGCCCTCCTCGACGCTGGCCTGGGCGAAGTCGACGTAGGGGCGCTGGCGGGCGGTGTACTCCTCGAACGCGGCGGTGTGGTCGCCGGGGTGGCGGTCGAGGGCCTCGGCGAGGAAGGCGGCGCCGGTCAGGGCGAGGGAGGTGCCGCGCCCGGAGAGGGGGCTCGCGCAGTGTGCGGCGTCGCCGACGAGGGCGGTCCGGCCCCAGTGCCAGACGGGCAGGTGGATCTGGCTGACGGCGTCGAAGTAGAAGGCGGGGTCGCGGCGTACGGCGTCGAGGAGGCGGGGGATCTCCCACTCCGTGTGCCCGGCGAAGGCGTCGGCGAGGATCCGCTTCTGGGCCGCGAGGTCGTGATGGTCGTGGTCGATCCATCCGGAGCGGAAGGCGAAGAAGGCGAGGGCCTCACCCTTGAAGCGCATGATCCCGGCCATGAGCCCGGGGTAGTTGTAGAACTGGCTCGGCACCTGGGCGCCTTCGGGCGGGAGCTTGCTGATGCCCAGGTAGACGCCGAGGTGACGGGCGTGGCCGGACTCGGGCCCGAAGGTGAGGTGGCGTACGGCCGAGTGGAGGCCGTCGGCGCCGAGCACCAGGTCGAAGCTCTCGCGGTGCCCGGAGAGGAAGCCGACGTCGACACGGCCGCCGCCGTCCGGCTCCTCCAATGCGGTCACCGAGTCCCCGTAGCGCACCGGCGTGCCGGACGGCAGCTGGTCGGTGAGGACGCGGGCGAGGTCGTCCCGGGTGATCTCCAGGTCGTCGTCGGAGTCGCTGATCTGCTCCGCCGGGACGCGGGCGACGGCCGTGCCGTCCGCGTCCACGAACACGCCGCTCTCCGTGGCGTCCACGCTCAGCTCGCGGAGGCGGGGCAGCAGCCCCAGCCTGTCGACGACGCCGAGGGCGTCGCCGCGGATGTCGATCGGCGTGCCGCCGGTGCGGAACTCCGGGGCGCGCTCGATCAGGGAGACGTCGTGCCCCCGGGCGGTCAGCTCGACGGCGAGGGCGAGCCCGGCGACTCCGGTGCCCGAAACGAGTATGCGCATGCTGCCCCTTAATGCAACGGATAGTTGCTTCAACGTACAGCGGCCGCCAGTCTTAAAGCAACCAGATGTAGCATCTGTGGCCGGACGCGACGGCAAGGGCGAGGGGACCATGACAGGCAGGGCGGACAGGGCAGAAGGCGCGGACACGGCGGAGCGGCCCCGGCGGCGGCCGGGCGGGCGCACCGCGCGCGTACGGGAGAAGACGCTCAAGGCCACGCTCGAACTCGTCGCCCGCCACGGCGTGGACGGCTTCCGCTACGAGCAGGTCGCCGAGCTGGCCGGGGTCCACAAGACGAGCGTGTACCGCAACTGGCCCGACCGCGACCAGCTGGTGAGCGAGGCGCTGCTCCAGGTCGGCGAGCGCGAATCCCCCGTCGAGGACACCGGCGACCTCCGCCGCGACCTGGCCGGACTCCTCGTCTCCCACTCCGTGGCCCTGCTGACGCCGACGGGCGTCGCGCTTCAGCACGCCCTGCAGCCGGGCGCCGCCAGCGAGGCGGTCAAGGGGGTCCTGGACGCGTACTACACGGAGCGCGTCGCGGCCGTACGGGAACGCGTCGAGGGCGCGGCGGACGAGGAGCGGCCGCCGCCCGGCGTCGACACCGGCTTCCTGCTCCAGATGCTCTCGGGCCCGGTGCACTTCCACCGCTTCCGCACCGGACGGCCGCTGCCCCGCGCGGAAGCGGAGCGCATCGTCGATGTGGTGCTCGCGGGACTGCGCGCCACGGCGGAACGGGAGGACCAGCCATAACCGCGTGGTATGGGCAAATTGCTATTACCCGAAGCCGTCCGCTTCCGGAATCCTGACTCCTGGTACTTCCCTGGACGCCACGCGCGGGAACTCACGGAACCCACGGAACCCACGGAACTCGCGGGCTCTCGCGCGCCTTCGGAAACGAGGAACCTTGCGAATCACCAGGATACTCCCCGCACTCCTCGCGGCCTTACTGGCCGCACTCACCCTCAGCACCAGCGCGACCGCGTCGGACCGCTCCCCCACCGCCGCGGACGGCAAGAACCCGATCATCGGCGGCGGATACGCGCAGAGCGGTCCCTGGGCGGCACGGCTGTTCTCGGCGGGCAGACAGACGTGCAGCGCGACGATCATCGCCCCCACCTGGATCCTCACCGCCAAGCACTGCGTCAGCGGCGGCCAGTTGTCGTTCCGCATCGGCAGCCTCGACCAGACCTCGGGCGGCACCACGGCCAACGGCACGCAGGTCCAGAGCCACCCGACGGCCGACCTCTCGCTGGTCCGCCTCGACCGCTCGGTCTCCGGCACCTACGCCACGCTCGGCCAGCCCGGTTCGGTGCAGGTCGGCCAGTCCGTACAGGTCTACGGCTGGGGCGCCACGAGCCAGTGCAGCCCGGAGATCAACTGTCAGTCGCGGCTCCTGAAGTACGCCAACGTCACCGTGACCGGCGGCTGTTCGGACGCGTACGGCGGCAACGCGATCTGCGCCCGGCGCGGCGACGGCATCACCGCGGGCGGCGACTCGGGTGGCCCGATGATGGCGAACGGCGCCCAGGTCGGAGTCGCCTCCACCAGCGACCGCCAGACCACCACGGCCTACACGAACGTGACCCGCTACCGCTCCTGGATCCAGTCGATCGCGGGCGTCTGACCGGTCCCGCGGGCGCCGTCGTCTGAACGCCTGAACGCCTCGACACCTGGCGTCACGGCGGCGCTCCGCGCGGCCCGCGCTCCGTCACCGCTGCCTGGCCGGTCAGCGGTGGCGGAGCGGTTCGGCATGCCCCGGGAGCGGCGGGAAGGAGGGTGCGCGTGTGGCGCGATGACGCTCTTGCGCGGGGGATGCGGCGTGTAGTCGGGTGCTGCCCATGGCGAAGAGGAGCGTTGCCGCGTTGATCGCCGCCCTGGTGGCGGGTTCCCTGCTCACGAGTGCCCCGCATCCGCGCGCGGAGGCCGCCGGGACCGGTGAGGGAGGGCCGCCGTCCGCGGCGGGGGTGGACCTGGACACCGTGACCATCCCCCAGTTGCAGGCCCGGATGGCGAAGGGCTCGCTGACCTCGTCGGCGCTGACCCAGGCGTATCTGCGGCGCATCAAGGACGTCGACCCGAAGATCAAGGCCGTGCTGCGCACCAATCCGAAGGCCTTGCGCCAGGCGGCGGAGAGCGACGCGCGGCACCGGAAGGGCGAGACCCTCGGCCCGCTCGACGGGATACCCGTCCTGCTCAAGGACAACGTCGACACCCGCGACATGCCGACGACCGCCGGTTCGCTCGCGCTCGCCGGGAGCCCGCCGGACGCGGACGCGAAGCTCGTGACCCGGCTCAAGGAGGCGGGCGCCGTCGTCCTCGGCAAGACGAACCTCTCCGAGTGGGCCAACTTCCGCGCGGCGAAGCCGACCTCGGGATGGTCGGCGGTGGGCGGGCAGACCCGCAACCCGTTCGTGCTGGACCGCAACCCCTGCGGCTCCTCGTCCGGTTCGGCCGCCGCGCTCGCGTCCTCGCTCTCGCAGGTCGCGATCGGCACCGAGACGGACGGCTCGATCGTCTGCCCGGCGGGGATGAGCGGCGTCGTCGGCCACAAGCCCAGCCTCGGGCTGGTCAGCCAGTCGGGCGTGGTGCCGATCTCGGCCGAGCAGGACACCGCGGGGCCCATGGCGCGGAACGTGACGGACACGGCACTCACCCTCTCCGTGCTCAGTGAGGACCGCGCGGCGGTGCGGACCCCGCGCCCCGGCAGTCTGCGCGGCAAGCGGATCGGCCTGTGGCGGCTGCCCTCGCTCGGCAAGGAGGTCGACGCCGTGATGACCCGAACGGCGAAGAAGCTGCGCGGCGCGGGCGCCGAGGTCGTCGAGGTGACGCCGCCGTACCAGAAGCGGCTGGCGGAGCTGGAGTTCCCCGCGCTGCTCAGCGAGTTCCACCGGGACATCGACGCGTATCTCGCCACCCGGAAGGGGCCGCGGGACCTGGCCGGACTGGTCGAGTTCAACCGCTCCCACCCGGAGGAGCAGAAGTGCTTCGCCGGTCAGGAGCTCTTCGAGCAGGCGCTGGAGGCGCCGCCGACCACCGACCCGAAGTACCGGGCGATGCGGGCCGAGCTGAAGGACCTCTCCAGCCGCTCCATCGACGAGACGATGGCCGAGCACCGGCTCGACGCGATCGCCTCGCCGACCAACCCGCCCGCCTGGACGACCGACTGCGCCCGGGGCGACAACGACGTGATCCCGTCCTCCACCCCCGCGGCCGTCGCCGGGTACCCGTCGCTGTCGGTGCCCGCCGGTTCCGTGGACGAACTGCCCGTCGGCCTGCTCCTGATGGCCGGTGACCGCGAGGACGCCGGGCTGCTCTCGCTGGGCGCCGCGGTCGAGCGCCGCCTCGACGCCTGGCGCGCCCCGCGCTACCTGCCGTCCACGGGCCCGGACTCCACCCGGTAGCAGGGACGGCGACACCCCGCTCCGCGCCGACCGGGCCCCGACGGGGTTCAGGACGCGGAGCGGGGTCACCCGACAGGTGCTGTAGCGCTGAAGGGTGCTTTGTCGTGATGTATGTCGCCGTGCTCGTGCTGCCCGTTCTCGCGTTCCTGCTCTTCGCCATGGCCCGCCTCGAAGAGCGCCTGTTCGACACCTCGCGGACGGAACCGGCCCCGGACCAGCGGTCCGCTCCGCCCCGCCACGCCCGGCGCGCACGCCATCTGCGCCTGGTCCGCGGGGCCCGAGCCCGCGAGGAGACGCGGGGCCGAGACGCGGCCTGACCTCGGGCTACGCGTCGCCTTCGCCGTCGTCCCACGCGCGGGTGTCGCGCGGCTCGGCGTACGGCTCCTCCTGGGGCGGGTGGCCGCCCGCGACCGCGCGCTGGCGGGCCGTCTCCGCGTCGAACTCCAGGCCCAGCAGGACCGCCAGATTGCTGATCCACAGCCAGACCAGGAAGACGATGACCCCGGCGAACGTGCCGTAGACCTTGTTGTACGAGCCGAAGTTCGCCACGTAGAACGCGAACCCGGCGGAGGCGAGCAGCCAGGCCGCGAGAGCGAGGGCGCTGCCGGGGGTGAGCCAGCGCAGGCCGCGCACCTTGGCGTTGGGCGCCGCCCAGTACAGCAGCGCGAGCACGACGGTCACCAGGACGACGAGCACCGGCCACTTGGCGACCGACCACACGGTCAGAGCCGTGTCGCCGATGCCCAGCGCCCTCCCGGCCTGGCGCGCCAGCCCGCCGGTGAACACGACGATGAGCGCGATGAGCACGGTGAGCACCATGAGCGCGACGGTCACGCCGAGCCGTACCGGCAGCACCTTCCACAGGGGACGGCCCTCGGGCATGTCGTACACGGCGTTGGCCGTGCGCATGAACGCGCCGACGTACCCGGAGGCCGACCACACCGCCAGCGCCAGGCCCACGAGGACCATGACGGAGCCGAGCCCGCCGTGGTCGCGGACCTGTTCGACGCCGCTGGTGAGGACGTCACGCGCCGGTCCCGGGGCCAGCTCCCCCAGGTTGGCGAGGAGTGCGTCGCCCGCCTTCCTGCCCGCGACCCCGAGCAGGGAGACGAGCACGAGCAGGGCGGGGAAGAGCGACAGCACCGCGTAGTACGTGAGGGCCGCCGCGCGGTCCGTCAGTTCGTCCTCCCTGAACTCCTTCACGGTGCCCTTGAGCACCGCCCACCACGAGCGCGCGGGGAGGCCCGCCGGGGTGTCGGGCGCCCGGCGCTCGACCTCGGCCGACGGGCCCGCTTCCGTCTTGTGAGCCATGCCCCCCGGGTTTCCCCGGCGGCATGGCTCACACGCTGTCACCGCAGCGCGCCGACCAGCAGGGGCAGCGAGCGGCGGAACTCCCGCCTCCAGTACGCCGGTGAGTGCGTCCCGGCGGTGAAGTGCGTGGTGACGGGGGCGCCGAGGGAGCGGAGACGGGCGGCGACGGCACGCGACTCCCGGAGCATCACCGTCTCCGTCGGGGAGATCGCGTCCTCGGGGAACGGCTCCTCCGGGTCCTCCAGTCCGGGGATGTGCGGGTCGGGCTCGACGTCCGGCGGGTCGAGGGGGCCCGCCCTGCCGTCGCCGCTGGAGAGATGGACGGGGATGTTCCGCAGCCGGTGGGCCAGGTGGTACGGGTCGTGGGCACGCCAGACGGAGCGCTGGTCCACCGGATCGCCCCAGAGCGCCCGCCAGTCCAGGCCGACGTACGACATTCCGGCGCGTACGGCGTGCGGGTCCTGGGAGGGGTGGACGAATCCGCTGTAGGAGGCGACGGCGTCGAAGAGCCCGGGGTGGCGCCCGGCGTACGAGAGCGCGCCGAACCCGCCCTGCGACTCCCCCGCCGCGACGCGTCGGGTGCCCGCGCCGTACTCGCGCTCCAGCAGCGGCCGTACCTCCTTGAGGTGGAAGGACTCCACGGCGGGCGGGCCACCCCCGCCGCCGTTGTGCCAGTCGCTGTAGAAGCCGAAGAACGGCATCTCCGGCATGACCACGAGGACGTTCCGCAGGGAGCGGATCCGGTCGAGTCCCGCCTCGTACCCCTCGGTCCAGGCGCGGTGGTCGCCGTCGCCGCCGACGAGGAGGTAGAGGACGGGCCAGCTCTCGCCGGGACGCCGGGTCTCCCAGCCGTCGGGGGTGAGCAGCCGCACCTTCGCCTCGCGGCCCAGCGCGGGCGAGTCGAGCGTGAGGTCCACCTGACGGTGCCCGGTGCGCTCCTCGGCGACGACGCGCGCCCGTTCGGACGGCGGTGCGGACGGCGGCTCGGCCGCGCCGGTACGGGCCTCCGGCAGCAGCAGGGCGAGGGAGAGCGCGAGGACGAGCGTGGCCCAGGTCCGGGGCCCACGGGGGCGCGCGGGCCTCATGCGTCACGTCCGCGCAGGACGGCGGCGGCCACGGCGAGCAGCACCGCCGTGTACGCGGCGACGAGCGCCAGCGACGGCCACGGGCCGAGACTGCCGACCGTCCCGGCGTCCGCGTCGGAGGTCTGCGTCAGCTTCTCCAGCGCGGCGGTGGGCGAGACGCCCGCGACCCAGCGCCCGGCGCCGCCGAGCACCGGCCCGAGCAGGGAGGGGAGCAGGAGCAGTCCGGTCACGGTGAGGACGGCCCCGGCGGAGTGGCGTACGAGGGTACCGACGGCGAGGCCGAGGAGCCCGGCGACGGCGAAGCAGGCCGCGACGCCGAACAGCGCGGGCAGCGGCTCCCCCCGCTCGTGCTCGCCGTCGGGGAGCAGCGCGCCGCCGAGGCCGTACGCGAGCGCGCAGGCGGCGAGCGACAGCGGGGCGAGGAGGCCGGCGGTGAGCGTCGCCTTGGCGGCGAGGACCCGGGTGCGGCGGGGGTCGGCGGCGAACGTGGTGCGCAGGGTGCCGCTGCCGTGCTCGCCGGTGATCAGCAGCGCGCCGAGGACGGCGGCGAGCACCTGCGCGACGACGGAGAGGGTGAGGCTGCCGCCGAGCACCGTGTCGTCGTCCTGGAGGCTGCCCGTGCCGGCGACGAACGCCGCGCCCACGGGCGGGACGGCGGCGGCCGCGAGCGCGGTCCGGACAGTGGAGCGCAAGCTGCGGAACTTGATCCACTCATGGGCGAGCGCCTGCGGGAACCCGGCCCGCGCGGTATCGATGCCGGTCATCGGAGCGCCTCCGTCCGGTACTCGGCCTCGTCCCGGGCCAGGGCCGTGTAGACCTCCTCCAGCGAGGAGCGGGCGGGCGTGAGTTCGTGGAGGGCGAGGCCGTGCTCGCGGGCGAGGCCGCCGATGGTGGCGGCGTCGGGCCCGTCCACGCGCCAGGAGCCGTGGGGCGTGACGCGTACGGTCGCGCCGCGCGCCTCCAGCAGCGCCCGCAGCTTCTCCGGTTCCGGGGTGCGGACGAGCGTATGGGCCTGGGAGTGGGACTCCAGGAACGCGCGCGTGCTCGTGTCCGCGAGGAGCCTGCCGCGTCCGATGACGACGAGGTGGTCGGCGGTCAGCTCCATCTCGCTCATCAGATGGCTGGAGAGGAACACCGTGCGGCCCTCGGCGGCCAGGGACCTCATCGTGTCCCGGATCCAGCGGATGCCCTCGGTGTCCAGGCCGTTGACGGGCTCGTCGAGGATGAGCACCTCGGGGTCGCCGAGCAGGGCCGCCGCGATGCCGAGGCGCTGGCCCATGCCGAGCGAGTAGCCCTTGGCGCGGCGGCGCGCGGTGGCGGGCGGGAGGCCGACGGTCTCCAGGACCTCGTCGACGCGGCGGCGCGGGATGCGGTTGCCCGCCGCGAGACCCGCGAGGTGGTCGTAGGCGGAGCGCCCGCCGTGCACGCCCTTGGCGTCCAGCAGCGAGCCGACCACGCGCAGCGGCGCGGCCAGCTCGGAGCAACGGCGCCCGCCAACGGTGACGCTGCCGGAGGTCGGCGCGTCCAGGCCGAGGATCAGCCGCATGGTGGTGGACTTGCCCGCGCCGTTCGGGCCGAGGAAGCCGGTCACCCGGCCCGGGCGCACCGTGAAGGTCAGGCGGTCGACGGCGGTCTTCTCGCCGTACCGCTTGGTGAGTTCGCTCGCTTCGATCATGCGGGGGACGCTACGGACGGCCGCGCGTGACGGAATCCGCCACGGGGAGACGGGCACTGCTCCCCTCGGCGTACGGGCGGGTCCGGCGGTGCCTCAGCGCTCCCCGGCCCGTACGAGTCCCGTCTCGTAGGCCCACACCACCAGTTGGGCCCTGTCGCGCACGCCGAGCTTGGTCATGGCGCGGCTGACGTGGGTCTTCGCGGTGAGGGGGCTCATGGCCAGGGCGCGGCCGATCTCCTCGTTGCTCAGGCCGCGCCCGACCAGCGCCATCACCTCGCGCTCCCGCTCCGTGAGGTGCGCGAGGCGCGCGGCGCCCTCGGTCTCGGGGACCTTGAGCCGCGCGAACTCCTCGACCACGGAGCGGGTGACGGCGGGCGCGAGCAGGCTCTGCCCGGCGGCGACCGAACGGACGGCGGCGCGCAGCCCGTCCGGGTCGATGTCCTTGAGCAGGAAGCCCGCGGCGCCGTGCCGCAGCGCCTCGAAGACGTACGCGTCGACCTGGTAGGTGGTGAGCATGACCACGCGCACGGCGTCCAGGGAGCGGTCGGCGGCGATCCGGCGGGTGGCCTCGATGCCGTCGGTGCCGGGCATGCGGATGTCCATCAGCACCACGTCGGGCCGGGTGGTGCGCACCGCCTCGACGGCCCGCTCCCCGTCGGCGGCCTCGGCGACCACGACGAGGTCGTCGGTGAGGTCGAACAGGGCGCGGAATCCGGCCCGTACGACGGTCTGGTCGTCCGCGAGCACGAGTCGTACGGTCACGCGCGCCGCCCCTCACCGATGAGTTCGTGCTCCGTGGCGACGTGCACGGGCAGCCGGGCGCGGACCCGGAAGCCGCCGCCGGGCGCCGGGCCGTGCTCGACGGCGCCCCCGGCCGCCGCCGCGCGCTCGCGCATCCCGACGAGGCCGAAGCCTCCCGGGGCGGCCGGGGCCGGGGCCTCGGGCGGACCGTCGCCGTCGTCGACGACCTCCACGGTGAGGCTGCCGTCGCGCCGCGCCGTGGAGACCGCGGCGTGCCGCGCCCCGGAGTGCCGTACGACGTTGGTGAGGGCCTCCTGCACGATGCGGTAGGCGGTCAGTCCGGTGACGGCCGACAGGCCCTCCTCGGGTCCCTCGCGGGTGAGGGCGACCGTGAGGCCGCCGCCCTCGAAGCGTGCGACCAGGGCTGGCAGTTCGCCGAGTCCGGGCGCCGCGGCCCTCGGCTCTCCGTCGCGGTCGTTCGCCCGCAGCACGGTGACCGTGGAGCGCAGCTCCCGTACGGCCTCCTTGCCGGAGTCCCGCACCTGGCGCATGGCCTGGCGCGACAGCTCCGGGCGGACGTCGAGGGCGTCGAGGGCGACCCCGGCCTGCACGGTCATGGCGGCGACCGTGTGCGCGACGATGTCGTGGAGCTCGCGGGCGATACGGACGCGCTCCGCGTGGACCCGGCGCTCCGCCTCGCGCTCGCGCTCCTCCTCGGCGCGCGCGGCGCGGGCCGCGTACGCGTCGAGGAGCTGGCGCCGGGTGCGGACCACGGCGCCCAGCAGCAGCGGCACCAGGGGCCAGAGCATCTCCAGGACGGGCAGCCCCTGCGGGTTGGCCACGTCCTGCCCGACGGCGAAGGCGACGGCGCCCGAGGTGAGCGAGGCGGCGAGCCCCGTGAGCAGTGTCCGCCGCCGGCTGCCGTCGGCCGCGAGCGTGTAGAGGGCGACGAGGACGGGGAGGTTGAGCAGCTCACCGATGTGCCCGTACAGCGCCCACCCCGCGCAGGCGGCGCCCGTCACCACGACCACCGGCACCGGCCACCTGCGGCGGCCCAGGAGCGCCAGCAGCGACACGGCCAGCAGCAGCCAGGTGAACCGGTCGGCCTGCCGGTACCCGGGGTCGTTGACCGCCGCGTCGGACGCGGTGAGCGCCCCGACCACGGCCACCACCAGCAGGTCCACGGTCCGTCGCGGCAGCGCGCGCACACGGTCCCACGGCCGGTCGCGCAGCCCGCCGAGCAGGCTCTCGAAGGTCGTCACGCCCTCACGATAGGAGCGGTGCGGGGTACGCGCGTACGCCCGCGGGAGTAGCCGGGATCCGGAGGGGGCGCCCCGCTTACTCCTGTTCGGCCAGGACGACGACGTGGTCCGCCTCGCCGAGCCGCAGCGGCTCGCCCTTGGGCGGGTTCAGGCGGACGCCGTAGGAGGGCGGGGTGTCCCGGTGGGTGCCGAGCCGGTAGCCGATCGCGGTCTCGCCGCGTCCGCGCGCGGCCTCGACGACGGTCGCGAAGTTCGCCCCGGCGCCCGGCAGGACGTACCGCGCGGCGGGCTTGAGGTAGATCTCGGAGCCCGCGGGGTCGAAGAGGTCGAGCATCACCTCGTGCAGATGCCGGTTCTCGGTGAGCTGGGTCAGCATCAGGCTGATGAGCTTGGAGCTGACGATGAAGTCGTCGGCCTTGGTGACCTGGGCGACCTCGCGGTTGCTGTCGTCGTTCATCTCCGTGACGATCGAGTACGGGTCGCCGAGCTTCTCCTCGATGTCGCGCAGGTGCAGCAGCGTCACCAGGGTGCGGTTGTCGGCCTGTTCGGGGTCGGTGCTCTCGTCGGAGAGCACCAGGATGTGCTGGTAGGCGCCGGGGTCGAGGGCCTCCAGGGAGCGCCTGCTCGTCGGCTCGCAGTGCTTGTGGCCGACGACGAGGTGCGCGCGGTCGGTGCCGAGCACGCCGTCCGGGCGGTGGGCGCAGGCGATGTCGAGCACCGAGCCGGGTTCGGCGAAGCTGTCGAGCAGCTCGATGATCCTGGCGACGCGGGAGTTCCAGCCGATCAGCAGGGTGCGGTCGGCGGTCCTGGGGTTGCCGGGGAGCGCGGCGAGGGCCGCGTCGTGGACGGCGGGCGGGGTGCGCGCGAGCTTGATCAGCAGGTCGTCCTCGGCGATGACGATGACGTCGTCGCCCGCGCCGATGACCGTGTGCATGGGCGGGTTGACCAGAATGCGCCCGTCCGCGGTGTGGAGGCCCGCGGGGACGCCGAGTTCGTAGCGGTTGAGCACCTCGCCGTAGGCGCGTCCGACGAGGGAGGGCTCGTGGCGGATGTAGAGCTCGTTGCCGAAGAAGCTGAGCAGCTCGTTGCAGACCGTGGAGAGTCCGGCCTGGCGGTGGGACTGGACGATGAGGCGTACGGCGATGTCGTCCGCGTCGATGACCAGGCCGTGGTCCCCCGCGGCGAGGCGGGCGGCGGCGAGGTTGTCCGAATCCTGCACCGCGGCCACCACATGGGGGCGCTCACCGTGCCAGGGGCGGTTGTTGAGCACCAGCAGGGACTTGATGACCATGGTGTCGGCGTCGGGCCCCGCGGGCGGCAGCACCATGATCGACTTGCTGGTGTCGGGGCTGACCAGCTCCAGGTCCGCGCGGTGCAGCGGGTTCCCGGAGCGGCAGATGACCCGGGTGCGGCCGGTGTCGGGGACGCGGGTGCGGATCTGGTCCTCCATGTCGACCTTGTCGTGGTCGGCGAGGACGACGACGCAGGAGCGGCGCTCGCTCTGGTTGGCCTCCACCAGTTCCTCGACGACCGTGAAGACCTGCTCCGACCAGCCCAGCACGATGGTGTGGCCGTGCTCGATGAGCCGTGAGCGGCCCTTGCGGAGCTGCTCGATCCGGTGGTTCAGCCCCGTCGTCAGCACACCGATGAGGGCGCTGACGATGAAGATGCCGCCCAGCGTGACGCAGAGCATCAGCCCCAGGAACACCGGGCGTCCCGAGTCGTCGCCCATCGTCCCGGGGTCGAGGGTGCGCAGCAGGCTCATCCAGGCCACGCCGAGCCAGCCGCCGTGCGCCTCGGTGTCCTCGTTCGTGAAGAGCACCACCAGCGTGGCGACGAGCGTGATCAGCCCCACGGAGGCCAGCCCCAGCCAGCCGATCAGCGCCGGTGTCCCCCGGTCCATGGTCCCGTCGAACCAGTACCGCAGCCGCTCCCGCAACCTCACCCGAGCCCGCCCCGCTTCCGTCCCGCACACGTTCCGATCCCACACCCTGGCGGGCGGCTTCGATCTTCCCCTGGCCGCGGGGACGGGGGTCGCACTCCGGCCACCCGCCGCATATTCCACCGGGAAGCGCCGGGAGGCTTTTCCTCTCCTTTCTCCACAACAAAAGCAGGGCACACCAATAAGAGGGAGACTGCGCGGCGCCGCGCGGATTACAGAAAATCCGCGAGGAATTTTCTGACTCAGGATCAGGTCGCTGAACTGGGGCTCAGCGCGCCGATTAGGCCCGTTTCCAGGGGAATTGAGGGCCGAATTCCTGTGGCGTGCGCCACAATGCGCGTCTCAACTTGAGGTTCCACCCGGTAATCCGCCAATGTTTCGCCCCACGTTCCGGAAAACAAACGGAACTTGATCCCCCACGTCCAAGGAGGACCCCTCCGCATGTCAAGTCATGCGTCCAGAAAGACGAGGCGTCACATAACCCTCGCCCTCGGTGCGGCCATCGCGGTCGCCGGGGGCGCCGGCGTGATCGCCACCACCGCGGGGGCCTCGGCCCCGGCGGAGGGCACCGTCATCGGTGCCGGGTCCGAGCACGCGGTGAAGGGCAGCTACATCGTCCAGCTCAAGGGCGGCGGCACCGTCAGCGCGACGGGTCTCGGCAAGGACCTGGCCGAGGAGTACGGCGGCAAGGTCAAGCGCACCTACAGCGCGGCGCTCAAGGGCTTCGCCACCTCGGGCCTCTCGGCCGAGGACGCCCGCAAGCTCGCGGCCGACGACAAGGTCGCCAAGGTCTTCCAGAACCAGCGGTTCACCATCAACGGCACCCAGAAGAACCCGCCGAACTGGGGCCTGGACCGCATCGACCAGAAGAAGCCGCAGGGCGACGGCAGCTACACGTACCCGGCCTCGGCGGGCAAGGGCGTGACCGTGTACGTGATCGACACGGGCGTGCGCATCGGCCACAAGGACTTCGGCGGCCGTGCCTCGTACGGCTTCGACGCCGTCGACGGCGACAAGAAGGCCGACGACCCGCAGGGCCACGGCACGCACGTGGCGGGCACCGTCGCGGGCTCCAGCTACGGCGTGGCGAAGAAGTCGAAGATCGTCGCCGTCCGCGTGCTGGACGAGAACGGCTCGGGCACGACCGACAAGGTCGTCGCGGGCATCGACTGGGTCACCAAGAACCACAAGGGCCCCTCGGTCGCCAACATGAGCCTGGGCGGCGGCGTCGACCAGGTCATGGACGCGGCCGTGAAGAAGTCCATCGCCTCCGGTGTGACGTACTCCGTCGCGGCGGGCAACGAGAGCCAGGACGCCTCGCAGTCCTCGCCGGCCCGGATCCCCGAGGCGATCACCGTCGCGGCCAGCGACAAGACGGACAAGCAGGCCGAATTCTCCAACTTCGGCAAGAACGTCGACGTGTACGCGCCGGGCGTGGACATCGTCTCCGCCAGCAACAAGAGCGACAGCGGCGACGCCACCATGTCCGGTACGTCCATGGCCGCGCCGCACGTGGCGGGCGCCGCGGCGCTCTACCTGGCGGGCCACACCAGCGCCACCCCGCAGCAGGTGGCCTCCGGCCTGACCAAGGCCGCGACCCCCGGCGCGATCTCCAACCCGAGCGCCGGTACGCCGAACAAGCTCCTCCGGGTCACGAAGTGACCTGTGGCCGTCCGGGTCCCTCTCGCGGGCCCCGGACGGCCGTCCCCGGGGCTTCGGAAGTCTCTGGTTAGGCTCTGGCTGGAAAAGTGTTATCCGGGAACGCCCGGTGAGTCTCCGGAACGGACGCTGGAGCGTTCGGGGGCGCACACCGCGAGGCGAGAGGGAGAAGGCACCCGGTGGAGAACGTGGACTGGGCTGACGTGGTCGCCGCGGCCCGGGACGGGGACCGCACGGCCAGGGAGAGGCTCGCGGCGGAGTACCTGCCGCTCGTCTACAACGTGGTCGGCCGCGCCCTCGACGGCCATGCCGACGTCGACGACGTCGTGCAGGAGACCATGCTCCGGGCCCTCGACGGCCTCGGTGACCTGCGCGACCTCACCCGCTTCCGCTCCTGGCTGATCGCCATCGCCATGAACCAGGTCCGCACCCGCTGGTCCGCGCGCCGCCAGCAGCCCGCGCCGCTGGCCGAGCTCGGCGAGCACACCGATCCGGCCACCGACTTCGCGGACCTCACGATCCTGCGCCTCCAGCTCTCCGGCCAGCGCCGCGAGGTGGCCGAGGCGACCCGGTGGCTGGACGACGACGACCGCGACGTGCTGTCCCTGTGGTGGCTGGAGTCCTCGGGGGAGCTGACCCGCGCCGAGCTGGCCGAGGCCCTCGGTCTGCCGAACCAGCACGCCACGGTGCGCGTCCACCGCGTCAAGCAGCAGCTCGCCCTCTCGCGCGCGGTCGTACGGGCGCTGGCCGCCGAGCCCCGCTGCCCCGAGCTGGCCTCGCTCACCGACCGCTGGGACGGCGTGCCGTCCCCGCTGTGGCGCAAGCGGATCGCCCGCCATGTGCGGGACTGCGGGCAGTGCGCGCCGCACTCCCGCGACCAGATGCCCGTCGAGGGGCTCCTCGCCGGGATCGGGCTGGTGCTGCCGCTCTACGAGGGAATCTCCCGGTTCGTCGCCGCGCAGGCCGCGACGGCGACGACGCAGACGGGGACCCAGGCGGCCGCCGCCACTGTGTCGCAAACCACTGCGCAGACCGCCTCGCACGCCGCTTCCCACTCCGCCTCGCAGAGCACGACGCACGCCCTCTTCCACGGGAAGCAGGCGGCCGGGCTGATAGCCGCGGGGTCGGCCGCTGCCGTGGCGCTCGCCGTGCTCGTCTGGCCGTCCCCGCCCGCGGAGCGGGACGAGGCGAAGCCGTCGCCGCGCCCCGCCAGCTCCTCCCCCGCCCCCGCGTCCCCCTCGCCGTCCCCGTCCCGCGCGAAGCCGTCCCCCAGCACCGAGACCGCCAGGGCGGCGGCGCCCGCGCCGCGCCCGAAGCCGACCTCGTCCTCCCCGCGCCCCCCGCGCACCAAGGCACCCAGCAAGCAGACCCGGCTCGTCCGGCAGATCAACGTGCTGCGGGCGCGCCAGGGCTGCACCGGACTGCGCACCGACCCCAGGCTGACCCGCGTCGCGCAGCGGCAGGCCGAGGAGATGGCCGCGCGCGACCAGCTCGGCCACACCGACGCCTCCGGCCGCGACCTGGGCCAGCGCGTCAGCGCCGCCGGGTACGAGTGGTCGGCGGTCGGCGAGACGGTGGCGACCCAGCAGGGCAGCCCCAAGGCCGTCGCGTCCGAGTGGCAGCGCAGCGCGATGCGCGACAACGAGATCTTCAACTGCGACTTCCAGCACGCGGGCGTCGGCCTCGCCGAATCGCCCAACGGCCCGTACTGGACGCAGGTCCTCGCGACGCCACGCTGACGGCGAAGCGCGGGAGACAGGGACAGGGGAGGGAGAGGCGGGCCGCGCCCGCGTCCCGGCCCCGGCGATGCGGCCCCCCATGACGCATCGCCGGGACCAGGGCGCGGGGGCACCGCCCGGCCACGGGCCGCTGTCCTCGAACGTTAGTCTTATCCCTGCCGGATACGGGGAACTGACGACCAGTCACAGGAACGGAGCGTGCACGGTGGAGGCCGGGGAGGAGAGCGGCGGCGAGCTGGTCGGGAAGGTGCTCGGGGAGCGGTACCGGGTGACCTCGATGATCGGCCGGGGCGGGATGGGCGTGGTCGCCCGGGCCGTGGACGAACTGCTGAACCGCGAGGTCGCCGTGAAGGTGCTCCGCGCGTTCACCGACAGCGGCGGCCCCGAACTCGCCGATCTGCGGGCGCGGATGCGCCGCGAGGCGCAGGCGGCGGCGCGCATCCGGCACAACGGCGTGGTCACCGTGCACGACGTGACCGAGGAACGCGGCCTGCCCGTCATCGTCATGGAACTCGTCGACGGCCCCTCGCTCGACACGGTGCTCTCCGAGCGCGGCACGCTGGAGCCGCACGAGGCGGCGGCGATCGGCGCGCGGCTGATGGACGCGCTCGACGCCGCGCACCGCGTCGGCGTCCTCCACCGCGACGTGAAGCCGGGCAACGTGCTGCTGGAGAACGGCGGACGGGTCGTCCTCACGGACTTCGGCATCGCCAGCATGGAGGCCGCGGGCGACGACGCCATGGCCAAGCTGACCCGCAGCGGCGACCTCGTCGGCTCCCTCGACTTCCTGCCGCCGGAGCGGGCGCAGGGCAGGGATCCCGGCCCCGCCTCGGACATCTGGTCGCTCGGCATGACGCTGTACGCCGCGGTCGAGGGCACCTCCCCGTTCCGCCGTACGTCCGTATGGTCCACGCTGACCGCGATCGTCACCGAGCCGCTGCCCGAGCCGCGGCGGGCGGGACCGCTCACGCCGGTGCTGCTCTCGCTGATGGCGAAGGACCCGGACGCGCGACCCGACGCGGCACGCGCGCGCGAACTGCTGGACCAGGTCGCGGCGGGCGGCACCGCCGACGTCGTACCGCCGCCGTCGGCGATGTCCCCTCCTCCTTCCCCTCAGCCCGCCCCCGCGGCGGCGGGGTTCGGACCGCCGCCCGCGCAGACGCCCCCGTCGCCGTACGGGCAGCACGCCTCCGGTCCCGGCCCGCAGCAGGGTCCGTACGCCGCGGATCCGCGTGCCGCGTCCGGCCGGGCGCGGCGCCGCAGCCGCGCGGTGATCGCGGCCGCCGCCGCTGCCGTGGTGCTCGCCGGGGGCGGCGTGACGTACGCGCTGACCAGCCAGGGCGGCGGCGCCGACAAGGACGGGGAGGCCAACGCGGCCCCGACCCGGTCGGGGTCGCCCGCCGAGGGCGCGCAGAAGGGCGAGCGGGACGCCGAGCACGCGCGGAAGAAGGCGCGGAGCGCCTCGCCCTCGCCGCGCGAGCGCGAGAGGCCGCCCCGCTCCCCCTCCGCCCGCCCCACCCACGACGGGGACGGGAAGGACCAGGGGAAGGGCGAGCGCCGGAAGCCGGGCTCCAAGACCCGCCCTGGCGACGGGGACGGCGACGACGGGAAGCCCCCGATCACGCCGACGCCGCAGCCCACGTCGGCCTCGGAGAGCTGCGACGGCTGGAAGCACCGGAACCCGAGCCCGGGCACGTACGGCACCATGTCCGGCAGCTTCAACATCGTCAGCGGGCCCTACCAGAAGTGCGCGGACATCAAGCTGGCCAAGTCCGGCCAGAAGCTCTGGTACCACTGCTCGGTCGTCAACGCGCACGGCCACAACTGGACCTACGTCCGCCTCGCGGGCACCAACACGGTGGGCTGGATGTCCAACGACAACCTCACCCGCCAGAACGGCCCTTCGACCCGCTGCTGAGCGCGGCGAGATGCTCGTCGACCGGCCCGAGGGTGACGAGTCCGCTTCCGGCGCCCGCCAGTTCGCCCGCCGCCGGGGCGAGCCGCTCGTACGCGCGCCGCGCCGTCTCCCGGTCGCCGAGCGCGAGCGCGGCGTGCCCGGTCAGGCACCACAGCGCCTCCTGCAGCAGGTCGCACGGCGGTTCGGGGACGGCGCGCAGCGCGGCGGCGGCCTCCGCGCGCCGCCCCTGGTCCAGCAGGACGAGGGGCCGGGCCCACGGCTCGTACGGACCCCACTCCCCGCTCGGCACCTCGGGCAGCGGGCGGCCGTGCCGTACGTGCAGGGTCAACCGCGCGAGGGCCGGGAGCCCCTGGGCGAGGCCTGGCATGCCGGAGCCGTCCAGCAGCGCGGCGGCGTCCCGGTACGCGGCCTCGGCCCGCGCTCCGTCCGTGTCGGTCTCGGCGGTGCGCAGCGCCGCGTACCAGCGGGTGAACACCGCGACGAGCGGCCGTTCGTGGCGCGCGGCGAGCCCGTCGGCGGCGCGCGCGTGCCGGTCGGCGGCGGGGAAGTCGGCGAGCGCGGCGCGGGCCTGCATCCGGACGAGGTGGCCCAGCACCTCGTAGGTGTCCAGGTCGTGGCGGGACGCCAGCGCGACGAGTTCCGCGCCGATCGCGTCCCGCTCGGCGGCGAGCCCGGCGCGGTGACAGCTCTGCATGAACAGGCCGTTGAGCGCGAAGCAGAGCAGCCCGGGCTCTTCGAGGCCGCGCGCGAGCTGCTCGGCCTCGCGCGCCGCGTCGAGCGCCGCGGTGTCGCCGGGCGCCGGGCCGCGCGTCTCCAGCGCGACCGTGGCGAGCAGCCGGGCGCGGGTCGCGGCGCCCGCTCCGGCGGGGAGGCGGCGCAGGGTGCGCGCGGCGGCGTCGGCGAGGTAGCGGGCCTGGGCCGGGTCGTCGGCGCGGGTCCAGACCGCGGGGACGTCGTAGGTGCCGATCACGCGCGCCGTCAGCTCCGGGTCGCCGGTGCGCTCGGCGGCCTCGACCGCCGCGACCCGGTGCGTACGGGCCGCCTCCAGGCCGCCGCCCCCGGTGACCGCGAGGTTCCGCAGGAGCCCGGCCGCCGACTCCAGCCGGGCGCCCGCGCCGGGCGGTACGGCGCGCTCGTACGCGGCGGCGGCGCGCTCCCACACCTGGTCCGCTCCCTCCGTGGCGTCGAGGTGCCCGGCCTGGTTGAGCACGTCCGTCTCCAGACGGCGCAGCCCGGCGCCCGGCTCGACGCCGAGGCGCTCGGTCAGCAGGGCACGGGCCCGGCGCAGCACCGCGAGCGCGTCGGCCTGGCGCCCCGTGCGGTAGAGCGCGAGGGCCAGCAGCCGCCAGCCCTCCTCGCGCCAGGGGTGCGCCCCGGTGTGGGCCTCCAGGTCCGGTACGGCGCGGGCGGCGTGGCCGAGGTCGAGGCGCGCGGCGGCGAGGCGTTCGAGGGCGTGCAGCCGCAGCTCCTCCAGCCGCGCGCACTCGGCGGCGGCCCAGGACTCCTCGGCGAACCCGGCGTACGCGGGTCCGCGCCACAGTCCCAGCGCGGCGGTGAGCGCCTCCGTCCGCGCCTCGGGCGGCAGGGCACCGGCGTCGGCCACGGCGTCCGCCACGGCCCGCTCGAAGCGCCAGGCGTCCACGGCGTCGCTTCCGGCGCGCAGCGCGTACCCGGGCCCCTCGGTGACCAGCAGCCGGGCCGGGGTGCGGGGCGCGCGGCCGGGCTCCAGCGCGCGGCGCAGCGCGGCGACGAACGTACGGACGGAGACGACGGCGCCGGGCCCCGGGTCCTCCCACAGGTCGTCGACGAGGCGGGTCACCGGGACGACGCGGCGGCGGGCGACGATCAGCCGGGCGAGCACGGCGCGGTGGCGCGGCCCCTTGAGCGCGAGGGCCTCGCCGCGCGCGTCCCAGGCGGTCACCGGTCCGAGCACCCCGAAGGTCACGGAGTCTCCGGTTCTCCCCTCGTTCTGCCTGGTCACGCAGTCACCGTACAGCTCCGGGCGCGGACGCTCATCGGACGCTCATCCGGCGCCGGGAGGCTGAAGGGGTCCCTGTGAACGGCGGGCGCGCGGCCCGTCCCGTACGTACGAGAAGGCGCACCATGGCACCGACCCCCGAACCGTCCCCCTCTCCCGCCCTGCCCGGCTTCGCCTACGAGCGCGTGCCCGGCGCCGACGGCGTGTCGCTGAACGTCGCCGTCGGCGGCTCCGGCAGCCCCGTCGTCCTGCTGCACGGCTTTCCGCAGACCCATCTGATGTGGCGCCATGTCGCCGCCGCGCTCGCGGCGGACCACACCGTCGTCTGCCCCGACCTGCGCGGCTACGGCGCCAGCGACAAGCCCGCCGAGACCGGGCCCGAGGTCTACTCCAAGCGCACGATGGCCGCCGACGTCGTGGCCGTGGCCCGCGCGCTGGGCCATGAGCGGTTCGCGCTGGCCGGTCACGACAGGGGCGCGCTCGTCGCGTTCCGCGCCGGGCTCGACCACCCCGACGCGGTCACCCATCTCGCCTGCCTCGACGTCCTGCCGACGCTGGACATGTGGGACGCGCTGCACGGCACGGCCGGGGCCGTCGGCTTCCACCTCTATCTGATGGCCCAGCCGCCCGGCCTCCCGGAGCAGCTGATCGAGGCCTCGGCGGACGCGTTCTTCGGCCACTTCCTCGATCTGTGGGGCCAGGACTCCGAGGCGATCCCGGCCGATGTACGGGCGGCCTATCTCGACGCCTGCCGCGCCGCGGTGCCGTCGATCGTCGCCGACTACCGCGCCTCCGCCGGGATCGACGTCACGCACGACGAGGCGGACCGCGCCGCGGGCCGTACGCTGCGGATGCCCGTCAGCGTCCTCCAGCAGGACTGGGGCGCCGCGCTCGGCTACGACGCGACGGCGCTGTGGCGCGCGTGGGCGCCCGGCCTGCGGCACACCACGGTCACCAGCGGCCACTTCATGGCCGAGGAGGACCCCGCCACCGTCACGGAGGCGCTGCGCGAACTCCTCGCCCGCTGACGCCTGTACGGGCCCGGAGGGGGCACCCGGGCCCGTAACGCCCGCCAGGGCGGGGAGGAGGCACGCGCGCGGCATGGGTGACGACCTCGGTGACGGCCTCTGGGAGGAACTCGCCGTCCGGCTCGCCGACATGGCCCGGACGCTGCTGAGCCAGGAGACCGTGCAGGACACGCTGGACCAGATCGTGCGGCACGCGGTGACGCTGGTCGGCGGCTGCGAGCAGGCGGGGATCCTGGTGGTGGAGGGGCGGCGGGAGGTACGGACGCTGGCCGCGACCAGCGAACTGGTGCACGCCTCGGACCAGTTGCAGGAGGAGGTCGGGCAGGGGCCGTGCTTCGACGCGACCCGCCGCAAGAACGAGGTGTTCCGGATCGCGGACATGAACGCCTCCCTGCACCGGTGGCCGAAGTACGCGCCCCGGGCCCGGCGGCTGGGCATCGGCTCGGTGATGGGCTTCCTGCTCTTCACCGAGGACGACAACCTCGGGGCGCTGGACATGTACTCCACCCGCAGGCGGGCGTTCACCGAGCGGTCCGAGCGCGTGGGCTGGCTGCTGGCCTCGCACGCGGCCGTGGCGCTCTCCAGCGCCCGTACGCACGCGCAGCTCGGCGAGGCGCTGGAGACGCGGAACGAGATCGGCGAGGCGCTCGGCATCGTGATGGAGCGCTACAAGCTCACCGAGGAGCAGGCGTTCACGGTGCTGCGCAGGAGTTCGCAGGAGCGGAACGTCAAGCTCCGCGACATCGCCCGTACGGTCGCCAGGACCGGCGAGATCCCCGGGGCGGCCGGGGGGCCGCCGGGCCCCGGGGTCACGGCAGGGGCATGAACCGGTAGAAGACGGTCAGCACCAGGTCGCGCGCGTACTGCGGGTCGAGCAGCCCCGGGCGGAAGAGGATCCGGTACATCATCGGGGCCACGACGTGGTCGAGCACGACGTCCAGGGCCGGGGCGGCCTCGCCGCGCCGCCCGGCGCGGGCGAGGAGCGTCTCGATCTGCTCGACGGCGTACGCCGAGCAGCGCCCGGCGTTGCCGCCGTCCGGGTCCCCGGCGAGGGCGTCGCGGATGTACTGGCGGCCCGCCTCCGAGGACATCTCCTCCAGGAACGCCACGGCCCAGTGCTCCAGGTCCTCGCGGAGCCCGCCGAGGTCGGCGGGCTCGCCCTCGGGGCGGAGCCGCTCGACGGCGACGTCGCCCAGGAGCTCCTGGAGGTCGCCCCAGCGGCGGTAGACCGTCGAGGGGGTGACGCCCGCGCGCGCGGCGACGAGCGGGACGGTGAGGCCGTCGCGCCCCTTCTCGTCCAGGAGCGCGCGGACCGCCTCGTGGACGGAGTGCTGGACGCGGGCGCTGCGGCCTCCTGGGCGGGCTGCCGGTCGGGAAGTCATGCCCCCACTTTAACGCCTTAAGGCAAAGTCATTGCGCGAGGGCGGGCGCGGTGACGGCGCTCGGCGGCCCCACGACGGTCTCCCGGGTCGTCTCGTAGGCCCGCGCCGCGCGCAGGACCGTGGCCTCGGCGAGCGGGGCGCCGATGAGCTGCATGCCGACGGGGAGCCCCGCGCCGTCGAGGCCGACGGGCAGCGAGAGCGAGGGCACGCCCGCGAGGTTCGCCGGTGCCGACAGCCGTACGTACGTGTCGGAGACGCTCTCCTCCGTGCCGTCCGGCCAGCGCACGGCCTCCTGGTCGCCGCGGGCCGCCGTGCCGGTCACCGTGGGCGCGGCGACGAGGTCGACCGTCCCGAAGAGCCGCGCCCACTCCTCCCGCATCCGCTCCCGCGTGCGCTGGGCCCGCAGGTAGTCGCCCGCGAGCACCTGGCCACCCCCCTCCAGCAGCGCGCGGACCTCGGGCGTGTACAGGTCGGCGGAGGTGCGCAGCGTCTCCTCGTGGTACGCGACGGCCTCCGGGACCAGGAGGCCGAACTGCGCCTCCCGCACCCGACCGGCCATCGGGATGTCGACGTCCACGAGCCGGGCGCCCAGCTCGCGCAGCTCGTCGATCGCACGCCGGACGGCCTCCTCGACCTCGGGCGCGACGCGGTCGAAGTAGTACGTGCGCGGCACCCCGACCCGCAGCCCTCGCAGGTCCCCCGGGGCACCTCCGGGGAGGGCGAACGAGGCGCCGGGGAGGGACGCCGGGTCGGCCGGGTCGTACCCCGCGAGGGCGCCGAGGACCAGCCCGGCGTCCTCGGCGGTGCGGGCCAGGACGCCGACGTGGTCCAGGGACCGGGAGAGCGGGGTGACGCCGTGCCGGGAGACGAGGCCGTAGGTGGGCTTGAGGCCCACGACGCCGTTGAGCGCGGCGGGGACGCGGACCGAGCCGCCGGTGTCCGTGCCGAGCGCGAAGGTGGCGGTGCCGGAGGCGACGGCCACGGCGGAGCCGCCGCTCGATCCCCCGGCGACGCGGTCGGCGGCCCAGGCGTTGCGGGTCTGCGGCGTCGTCAGGCCGAAGGCGAACTCGTGGGTGTGCGTCTTGCCCAGCAGCACGGCCCCGGCCTCGGAGAGCCGCGCCGCGACGGTGGCGTCCCGCTCGGCCCGGTGGCCCTCGCGGACCCGGGAGCTGGCGGTGGTGGGCAGGCCCGCGACGTCGATGAGGTCCTTGAGCGCCATCGGCACGCCGTGCAGCGGTCCCCGGTGCCCGCCCGCGGCGATCTCCCGTTCGGCGCGCGCCGCGGCCTCGCGGGCGGCGTCCGCGACGACGGTGACGTACGCGCCGAGGTGGCCGTCCACCTCGGCGATCCGGCCGAGGACCGCGTCGGTCAGCTCCACGGGCGACAGTTCACGGGCGGCCAGCGCGCGGGAGGCCTCGGCGAGGGTCAGCTCGTACGGCGGCTCGGGGTGGGACATGGAAGGTCCTTCCGCTACTAAAGCTCAATGTTTGCGTTAGCCGCAGCCTAGGCATACGGTTGCCACTAACGCAAAGAAAGAGCTTTAGAGGCTTCAGCTTCAGAAGGGATCCACCCCATGCCCCATTCCTGGACCGTCGGCGGCCTGCGCGTCCACCGCGTCGACGAGACGGTGTTCCCGCCCGCCGTGGGCGCCTGGATCCTCCCGGGGGCTGAGGCCGCCTCCGACGGCGGGCTCCTGATGTCCAGCCACACCTTCGCCTTCGAGACGGCGGACGGGCGGCGCGTCCTGGTCGACACGGGGGTCGGCAACGGCAGGACCCGCGCCAACGCGGCCTGGCACGGCCTCGACACCCCCTACCTCGACCGGCTCGCCGAGGCGGGCTTCGCGCCGGACTCCGTCGACCTGGTCGTCCTGACCCATCTCCACACCGACCACGTCGGCTGGAACACCCGCGACGACGGCGGCACCTGGGTCCCGACCTTCCCGCACGCCCGCTATCTGACCTCGCGCACGGAGTGGGACCACTGGGCCTCCGTGGACATGGAGGAGTCGCGCCGCCAGATGTTCCGCGACGCGGTGCTCCCCGTACGGGACGCGGGGCTGCTCGACCTCGTCGACGTCGGGGAGGACGGCACGGAGATCGCCCCCGGCGTACGGCTGCTACCCACGCCCGGCCACACACCCGGGCAGATCGCGGTCGAACTGACCGACGGCGGCTCGGGGAACGGCGGCCCGGGGGACGGCGGCGCGACCGCCGTCATCACGGGCGACTGCGTCCACCACCCCGTCCAGCTCGCCGACCCCGCCCTCACCAGCCGCGTCGACACCGATCCGGAGGGCGCGGTCCGCAGCCGTCGCGCCCTCCTGGAGCGCGCCGCGGACACCGGGGCCCTGCTCCTCGGCTCCCACTTCCCGCCGCCGACGGCGGGCCGGGTCCACCGGGAGGGCGCGGGCTACCGGCTGGAGGACGTGGCCCCCGACGTCACTGCTTCGGCCGCTGGTTGATGCGCAGCATGTTGCCCGCGGGGTCGCGGAAGGCGCAGTCGCGGACGCCGTAGGGCTGGTCGGTGGGCTCCTGGAGGACGTCGCCGCCCGCCGCGCGGATGTGCTCGAACGTCGCGTCGACGTCCTCGGTGGTGAGGATGACCCCGCGCAGCAGCCCCTTGGCCAGCAGCTCCGCCATGGCCTGCCGGTCGGCGGGCGAGGCGTTCGGGTCCGCGAGCGGCGGCTCCAGCACGATGTTCACGTCGGGCTGGGCCGGGGAGCCGAGGGTCACCCAGCGCATCCCCTCGAACCCGACGTCGTTGCGCACCTCCATCCCGAGCACGTCCCGGTAGAAGGCGAGGGCCTTGTCGTGGTCGTCGACGGCGATGAAGCACGTGGAAAGGTTGATGTCCATGCGTTCACGCTACGAGCGGGGTGCGGGTTTCGCTTCTCCGTTCCTGACCGGTCGCGTATAGATCTTGGCGAGGCAGGCGGGGACGGCCGCGCCCTCCGCGTGATCACGTGCCCGGTACGCGCTCGGGCTCTCGCCGACCAGCTCCGTGAAGCGCGAACTGAAGGACCCCAGCGACGTACAGCCCACCTCGAAGCAGACCTCCGTCACCGACAGATCGCCCCGCCGCAGCAGCGCCTTGGCCCGCTCGATGCGGCGCGTCATCAGATAGCTGTACGGCGTCTCGCCGTAGGCGGCGCGGAAGCCGCGCGAGAAGTGGCCCGGCGACATCAGCGCCTCGCGCGCCAGCGCGGGCACGTCGAGCGGCTGCGCGTAGTCGCGGTCCATCATGTCGCGGGCCCGGCGCAGCCGGCGGAGATCCTCCAGCGTCGTCACGCCTCCAGCTTCCCATGCGCGAGGAAGGGACGGAGAAGGGAGAGGAGGGCGGCGGGACGGTGGAGGGGGATCAGGTGGCCGCAGTCCTCGACGAGGTGTCCGGTCAGCTCATCGGCGAACGGACTCAGCTGCCGCTCCAGCGCCCGCCCCACCGGCCGGGCGCCGACGGTCATGGCGGGCACGGTGAGCCGCAGGCCCTCGTCCAGCGCCCGGCGTATCTGCCGGTCGCTCGTGGGGAGTTCGCGGTAGTACGAGAAGGCGCAGCGCAGGGCCTCCTCCCCGGTGTACGCGTGGACGAAGGCGTCACGTACACCGGAAAGGGAGCCCGGAACGCCCTCACCGAGGGTCCCGCTGTCGAGGAACCAGTCGACGTACCGTCCCTCGTGCCCCGTCAGGACCGACTCGGCGAGGCCGGGGACCGCGTGGAAGCCGAACCACCAGGGCGGTCCCCCGGCGAGGAAGTCCTCCGCGCCGGGGAGAGTGCCGAGCAGGGACTCCATCAGCACCACCCGCCGCACCAGGTCAGGGCGGCGCAGGGCGAGCAGGAAGGCCGGGGGCACGCCCGCGTCGAGGGCGGCCACGGCGGCGGAACGTACACCGAGGGCACCGAGCAGCGCCTCGGCGTCGGCGGCCAGCGTCGCGGCGTCGTAGCCCCCGGCCGCGCGTGTACTGGCCCCGAAGCCCCGCAGGTCGGGGGCGATCACCCGGTACCGCTCGGCGAGCGGGCCCAGCACGCGGGTCCACACCTGCCAGGTGTGCGGGAAGCCGTGCAGGAGCAGCACGGCGGGGCCCGTACCGGCGACGGCGACGTTCAGTTCGACGCCGTCGGCGACCGGGACGGTACGGAGGGCGACTTGGGGCTCGGCGGACACGGGGCCTCCCGGCGGGGCGGTAACCAATGGTGACAACCGCACGCTAGGTGACTACCGTGGCCGCCGTAAGACGGCACTTCCCCGACAGGTGGTGAGCCCAAGGTGACCCCCTCCCCGTCCTTCCCGGCACGTGGCGACCTCTTCTCGCCGGAGTGCCCAACGCGCCGCCTGCTCGACAGGATCGGCACGAAGTGGACGTCGATGGCGGTGAAGGTGCTGGCCGAGTCGGCGCCGGACGAGGTCCGCTTCGCGGAGCTGCGCCGCCGGATGCCGGGCGTCTCGCAGAAGATGCTCTCCACCACGCTGCGGAGCATGGCCCGCGACGGGCTGGTCGCCCGCCGCGTGGAGCCCACGGTCCCACCCCGCGTCCACTACCGCCTCACCCCGCTCGGCCTCTCCCTGGAGGAGCCGCTCGCGCTCGTACGGGCGTGGGCCGAGGAGCACATGGCGGAGATCGACCGCGCCAACGAACGCTACGAGGCCGAGGCGGAGGACGGGGCCGTCACGGACTGAGCCTGTGCCTCCGCCTCCGCGTGCTCGATCCAGCGCGGCGCGAACTCGGCCCGCGCGAAGCGCCACCCCTCGCCCGTACGGACGGCCCCGTACGCGCAGCGCACCCCGGCGGTGCGGTGGGGCGTGCCGCCGGGCCGGAAGAAGTGGACGAGCTGCTGGACGGCGACCTCGGCGCGGTCGCCGTCGAGGTCGATGAGCAGGTCGGTGTTGAAGTGCTGGGTGCGCTCGTCGCCGGTCCGGGCCCGCCCGACATGGGTCATGACGTCGTCGAGCCCGCACAGGGTGCCGCGGACCGTCTCGACGACGACATCCTCGGCGTAGATGTCCCGCAGGGCTTCCGTGCCGGGGTCCCCGCTGTCCAGCCAGTGCCCGAGCCGGGCCACGAGGTCGGCTATCGCGGCGCGGTCGGCGAGCTGCTGGGTCGTGGTCATGGTGTTTCCCTCCCTGGAGCATGTTGGTCGCACCAACATAGCGTGCTTTGTTGGTCGCGCCAACATTGGTCACGCCAACACTCGCCGCCTAGGCTCTCCCCATGGAATCCGCACCCGCCCGTCTCACATCCAAGCCGAGCTGGCTGATCAGCCAGCTCTCCGTGCACGTACGCCGCCTGGTCTCCGACGCCTTCAGCGAGGAGGGCGCGCGCGGGTACCACTACCGGCTGCTCGCGGCGCTCAAGGAGTACGGGCCCTCCAGCCAGGCGGCGCTCGGGCGCCGGTGCAGCATGGACCGCAGCGACGTGACCACCGCCCTGGCCCAACTCGCCGACGAGGAGCACGTGGAGCGCTCCCCCGACCCGGCGCACGGCAGGCGGAGCCTGGTCACGCTCACCGCCTCGGGCGCGCGGCGCCTCCAGCGGCTGGACCGCGTGCTCGAAGGGGTCCAGGACGAACTGCTCGCCCCGCTCCCGGAGTCCGACCGCGCCGCGCTCGTCGCGCTGCTCGGCCGCCTCGTCGACCACCACGGTGCGGCATCGGGCACATAACCGTTCCGGTCATGTGCGAAAGTGCGCGGTATCGCGCAGAACCGCGCAGTCGTCTCCGCAGTCGTCTCCGCGCGTAGCGCGCAGAGGTCAGTCGTCAGACGGTCACCACGGTCACGCCCGCGTCGCGGAATCCGGCGGCGGCGGCCTCCGGGAGGGCGTCGTCGGTGACCAGGACGTCGACCTGGTCGAGGGCGCAGACGCGGACGAAGGCGCGCTTGCCGATCTTCGAGGAGTCGGCGGCCACGATGGTGCGCTGGGCGCGCTCGGCGAGCAGCCGGTTGATGTTGGCCTCGCCCTCGTGGTGCACGTAGGCGCCGCTCTCGACGGTGAGCGCGTTGACGCCGAGGACGGCGACGTCCATGGCTATCTCGGCGAGCACGCCGCTGGCGAGGTGCCCCGTGAGCTCGTAGGACTGGGAGCGCGCGACGCCGCCCGTCACCACGATCTTGATCTGCGGGCGGATGGTCAGCTCGTGCGCGATGTTGAGCGCGTTCGTCACCACGGTGAGCGCGGGCGGGCGGCCCTTTCCGCCCGCGTCCGCGTCGCCGACGATGTCGGGGCGTACGGAGAGCGCCCGCGCGACCTCCGTGATCGTGGTGCCGCCAGTGAGGCCCACGACCTCGCCGGGCGCGACCAGTTCGGCCACGGCGCGCCCGATGCGCTCCTTCTCGGCGGCCTGGCGCGACTTCTTGTAGCGCAGCGGGAGTTCGTAGGAGACGCCGTGCGCGACGGCGCCGCCGCGGGTGCGCGTGAGGAGCTGCTGCTCATGGAGCTCGTCGAGGTCGCGGCGGATGGTCGCGGACGAGACGTCGAGCGCGGCGGCGGCGTCCTCGACCCCCAGTCGGCCGTGCTGGGCGAGCATCTCCAGGAGAGTGCTCCACCGGGCGTCCTTGGACACGGACACTCCCCTTCAGGTCGCGGACGAGGGTACGAGGGTGGGTGAAGGCATATCACAGCCCGTGAGGCCACAGCCAGGCACTTCGTGCCCGTGCGGGCCCCGCTCGCACCTCTGCTCGCACCTCTGCTCGCACCTCTGCTCGCACCTCTCCGTGAGCGCGCGATCGCATGCAAGAAGTTGATTGAAACGACTATTGACGCGGCATGTTTGAACATTTAGCGTCGCCGCACAGCGAAAGTGATCGCCTCCTCCGTCTCGGGCCCCGTACTCCTCGTGCAGCCCGGTCGTTCAGAAAGGCCCCCGCATGCGTCGGCGCTCCCTCCTCACCACGGCCGCGACCACGGCCGCCACCGCCGCGCTCACGGCGGGCTGCGGCGCCCTGACCGGCGGCGGCTCCTCGGCGAAGCGGCGCGGCCACCTCACGTACGGGGTGTGGGACGTCTACCAGGTGCCCGCGATGAAACGGGTCGCCCGCGAGTTCGAGCGCAGCCGCCCCGGGGTGACGGTCGATGTGCAGCTCACCCCGAACACCACCACGTACTGGACGAAACTGCGCACCGCCTGCACCAGCGGCACCGCGCCCGACGTGTTCTGGATGAACGGCCCCAACTTCGGCCTCTACGCGAACGCGGGGCAGTTCCTGCCGCTGGAGACCGAGGGCGCGGACGCCGTCTTCGACCCGTCCGACTTCCCGTCCGACCTCGTCTCGCTCTACCGCTGGGAGGGCACCCAGTACGGGGCGCCGAAGGACTTCGACACCGTCGCCCTCTGGTTCAACAAGGAGATCTTCGACAAGGCCGGGGTCGACTACCCGGACGCGAGCTGGACCTGGCAGGACCTGATCAACAACGCGCAGCGGCTCACCGACCGCCGCAAGGGCGTCTACGGCATCGCGGCCCCCGTCTGGGCGCAGGAGAACTACTACAACTCGATAGCCCAGGCCGGCGGCCACGTCATCTCCAAGGACCGCAAGCGCTCCGGATACTCGGACCCGCGCACCCGCGAGGGACTGAAGCTGTGGGTGGACATGATCCACCGCTACCACGCCTCCCCCACCCTGCAGCAGCTCACGGACACGGACACGACGCAGATGTTCCAGTCCGGCAAGCTCGCAATGGCGCAGGAGGCGTCGTACAACGTGGAGACGTTCTGGGCCGACCCCGAATTCCGCGCCAAGGTCGACCTCGCGCCGCTCCCGAAGGGCAGGCGCCGCGCCAGCATCCTGCACGGACTGAGCAACGTGGTCTACGCCCGTACGCAGCAGCCCGAGCTGGCCCGGGACTTCGTGCGCTTCCTCTCCGGGAAGAAGGCCGCGCTCACCCAGGCCCGGCACGGGCCCGCCATCCCCGCACGCAACGGCACCCAGAAACCCTGGGCCGACGCCAAGCCCCGCTTCAGTCTCGACGTCCACCTGGACGCGCTCGACTACGCGGTCCCGTACCCCATATCCACCAACACCGCCGCCTGGAGCCACAAGGAGCAGCAGTGGCTCTCCCGGGCATGGAGCGGGGACGAGAGTCTCGACAGCGCCACCCGGTCCCTGACAAGGGCGATGGACCAACTGCTCGCCCAGGAAGGGAAGGCCGCGAGGTCATGAGCGTGAACACGAGCACGCCCGCGCCGCCGACGCGCGCACGGCCCGCCGACGCGGGAGGCGGTACGTCCGCCACCGGCAAGGCACCGGACCAGCGGGAACTGCGCCGCCGCGAGCGCCGCTTCCACCACCGCGACAAGTGGTGGGGCTACCTCCTCATCGCCCCCGCCGGGCTCGGACTGCTGGTCTTCTACCTGTGGCCCGTCGTGCAGACGATGTACTACAGCTTCACCGAGTGGGGCGCGTTCGGCGGTACGACGTGGATCGGGCTGGAGAACTACCGCACCCTCATCCACGACCCCGAGGTCTGGCAGTCGCTGGGCAACTCGCTGATCTACACGGCACTGGTGCTGCTCGGGATACCGGTCTCGATGGCCCTGGCGGTGATGCTCAACCTGAAGGGCAT
Organism: Streptomyces sp. NPDC048172; assembly: GCF_043202595.1. Classification (NCBI taxonomy): domain Bacteria; kingdom Bacillati; phylum Actinomycetota; class Actinomycetes; order Kitasatosporales; family Streptomycetaceae; genus Streptomyces; species Streptomyces sp. NPDC048172. The sequence goes on along the minus strand of NZ_JBIDAT010000003.1, from coordinate 240,681 downwards.
GCGCGGCACGGGCATCTACCGCACCCTGTACTTCCTGCCCGTCGTCACCATGCCCGCCGCCGTCGCCGTCGTCTGGCGCTGGCTCTACAACGGCGACATCGGCATCCTCAACCAGGCGCTGGACACGATCGGCATCGACGGCACGTACTGGGTCTCCGACCCCACCACCGTGCGCTTCGCCATCGCCGCCATCGGCGTGTGGATGACCGTCGGCTACAACATGATCCTGCTGCTCGCCGGGCTCCAGGGCATTCCCCAGGACTACTACGAGGCCGCGTCGCTCGACGGCGCCGGGCGCGTGCGGCAGTTCTTCTCGGTCACCATGCCGCTCCTCAGCCCGACGCTCTTCTTCACGACCGTCCTCTCCATCATCCAGTCCCTCCAGGTCTTCGACCTGATCTATCTGATCCTGGGCGGCAACACCCAGGCGGGACTGACCAACCCGGCCTACGCGGACGGGCAGACCATCGTGATGCTCTTCTTCCAGAAGTCGTTCTTCGACAACCAGCGGGGCTACGGCGCGGCCATCGTCTGTCTGCTCTTCGTCCTGATCATGGCCCTGACCGCGCTCCAGTTCCGGCTCCAGAAGAGGTGGGTCCACTATGGCTGACACCGCACGGCCCTCGCGCCGCCATGGCCGGCTGTGGCCCGCGCACGTCCTCCTCTCGGTCGGTGCCCTCGTCACCGTCTTCCCGCTGCTGTGGCAGCTCCTGACCTCCTTCAAGACCTTCGGCGAGTCCACCCGCGTCCCGCCGACGATCTGGCCCCAGCACTGGGAGTGGTCGAACTACTCCAAGGTCCTGGAGTCCATCCCGTTCACCCAGCAGTTCTGGAACACCTTCGCGATGACGGGGCTGCGCACCGTGGCGCAGCTGGTGCTCTGCTCGATGGCGGCGTACGCCTTCGCGCGGATCCGCTTCCCCGGGCGGAACGTGATCTTCCTGGGCTTCCTCGCGGTGCTGATGGTGCCGAGCCAGCTCTTCCTGCTGCCGCAGTACCAGATCATGCAGGACCTCGGCTGGCTCAACTCGCTCCAGGCGCTGGTGGTGCCGGGGATGTTCAGCGCGTTCGGCACCTTCCTGCTCCGCCAGTTCTTCCTGGGGCTGCCGGGCGAGCTGGAGGAGGCCGCGCGGCTCGACGGCGCCAACCCGTTCACCATCTACTGGCGGATCGCGCTGCCGCTGGCCCGGCCGGGACTGCTCGCGCTCGGCATCCTCACGTTCCTGTGGTCCTGGAACGACCTGATGTGGCCGATGGTGGTCAACACCGACCCCGCGAAGATGCCGCTCTCGGTCGGCCTCGCCTCCCTCCAGGGCGCGCACCTCACCGACTACCCGGTGCTGATGGCGGGCGCGCTGCTCGCCACGCTGCCCGTGATCGTCGTCTTCATGGCGATGCAGCGCCAGTTCATCCAGGGCATCGCCTTCTCCGGCATGAAGGGCTGAGCGCGCCCCCGTCCCGAACCCCTCCGCGTAGAACAGGAACCCTCACGTGAACGACGACCTCCGTATCGGCGTCATCGGATACGGCCTGCGCCGCAGCCTCGCCCACGCGGCGCACCGGCCCGGCGCGGGCTCGGTCGTGTCGGCCGTCGCGGACACCGACCCCGCGGTCCTCGCCGCCGCCCTCGAACGGTTCGAGGGCGCGGCGGGTCACGACGACTACCGCAAGCTGCTCGACGACACGAACGTGGACGCGGTCGTCATCGCCACCCCGGACGACACCCACGAGGAGCTGGCCTGCGCGGCGCTGCGCGCCGGGAAGCCCGTGTTCCTGGAGAAGCCGCTCGGCATCACCGTCGAGCAGTGCGACACGATCCTGCGCACCGCCTACGAGACCGGGACCCGGCTCTACGTAGGGCACAACATGCGGCACATGGGCGTCGTCCGCACCATGCGCGATCTCATCGCGCGCGGCGACATCGGCGAGCCCAAGACGGTCTGGGTGCGCCACTTCGTCTCCTACGGCGGCGACTACTACTTCAAGGACTGGCACGCCGAACGGGAGCGCACCACGGGCCTCCTGCTCCAGAAGGGCGCCCACGACCTCGACGTCGTCCACTGGCTGGCGGGCGGCTACACGAGCCGCGTCAACGCGCTGGGCGACCTGATGGTCTACGGCGGCCTGCCGCGCCGCGAGCCGGGCACGCCCCGCCCCGAGTCCTGGCTGCGCGAGTTCGAGTGGCCGCCCACCGCGCGCGAGAACCTCAACCACGTGGTGGACGTCGAGGACGTCTCCGTGATGAACATGCGCCTGGACAACGGGGTCATCGCCACCTACCAGCAGTGCCACTTCGCGCCCGACTACTTCCGCAACTACACGGTCATCGGCACCGAAGGCCGCCTGGAGAACTTCGGCGACCGCCCCGGCGACGAGGTCCGCGTCTGGAACACGGGCCCGAGCGACTACCGCGCCGACGCCGACATCGTCCACCGCGTCCCCGAGGCCACGGGCTCGCACGGCGGCGCCGACGGGCGGATGATCGGGGAGTTCTGCCGCTTCGTCCGCGACGGAGGCACCACCGACACCTCGCCGGTCGCCGCCCGGATGAGCGTCGCGGCGGGCGTCATGGCCACCCGCTCCCTCCGCGAGAACGGCACCCCCTACGACGTCCCCGCGCTCGACCCGGCGCTGACCGCGTACTTCGACGGGGGCCAGTCGAGGGGCTGACCGTGCGCTTTCAGGAGAGCAGGTCGACGCGCGTGCCGACGCCCTCGCGTTCCGCACGCGCGTACGCCGCCCAGGCCAGCGCGAGGTCCTGCCAGGGGAGGCCGACCGGGGCGTAGACGGTGCGGTCCGTCGTCGGCGTACGGCCCGGGCGGTCGCGGCGGAGGATCTCGCCGAGGGTCGCTTCGGCCGCCCCGGCGGGGAGTCCGGCGGTGGCCAGGACGCCCGAGGCGGCGGCCAGTTCGCGGTGGTCGACGACGAGGAGCGCGGACGTCAGCAGATCGCGGGCGAGTTCGCGCTTGCCGGGCTCGTCGGCGCCCAGGGACGTGAGGTGCTGCCCTTCGCGGGTGTCGGCGAGGGACAGCACGGGCGTACGGGACCAGGTGGCGAGCAGGACGGTGTCGGCGGCGCGCGCGACGTCGGCCGCCGAATCGAGAACGCGTCCGCCGTGCCGCGCGGCGAACACGGCCGCACGTTCCGGGTCGCTGTCGTGCACGACCAGTCCGCCGCGGGGGCGCAGCACGTCCAGGCCGCGCACCATCACCTCGGCCTGCGCGCCCGCGCCGACCACGCCGAGCACCGCTTCCCCGTCCGGGTCGGGCGCCGCGAGCACATGCGTGCCGAGCGCCGCGGCCAGTCCGGTGCGCCAGGCCGTGAGCGTCGCGGAGTCCAGCAGCGCGAGCAGCGCGCCGTCAGCGCCGTCGTGCAGGCAGACCACCCCGCGCAGCGCGGGCCGCGCCCCGGGGAACTTCGCGTTGACCTTGGCCGTGTACGCCGGGACACCGGGCAGGACCCCCGGCAGCAGCGCCGTGGCCGTCCCGGCGAAGGGCAGGTCGGTCCGGGCCCGTACGCCCTCCACGGGGGACCGGTCGGCCACGCGGAACCCCTCCTCCAGCGCCGCCGCGCACGCGCCGGGGTCGAAGAGGGCCAGCAGGTCGCTCCGGGTCAGTATCAGCGTCACCCCGCCATGATCCCCGGAACGGACCCGGCGTTGTGCCCCGCGTCTGCGGCATCGTCCCTGCTGAGACGTCTTCGCAGGTCGGCGGGGGTGGCGTAACTCCGGCGAAACACGCGCGGGGGTAGCGTCTGCCGCCGTGGCGGGCCCCGCCGGAGGGCCCCACGGAGGAGGCGAACGAGCGTGAGCCGGACGGTCACCTCCCGCGCCGAGCGGGCACGGCAGGTCGCGGACGTGGTGCGGCGGCACCTCACGGAGGGCGCGTTCGAGGACGGCTGGCTGCCGGACGAGGCCGCGCTGGCCCGTTCGCTGGGCGCGTCCCGCAACGCGGTGCGCGAGGCCCTCGCGCTGCTGCGCGACGAAGGGCTGATCACCCGCAGACGGGGCCTGGGGACGCGGGTGGTGACGCCGAAGTACGGGCACGGCCTGGACCGGCTCGCGGGCCTCGCCGAGACCCTGACCGGCTACGGCACGGTCACCAACGAGGTGCGCACGGCCCGCGTCGTCCCCCGCGCGCCCCGCGCGATCACCGAGCGGCTGGGCCTGCCGGACGGCTCCGAGGCCGTCCATCTGGAGCGGCTGCGCCGCCTGGGCGGGGCCCCGCTCTCCGTCGACACGACATGGCTCGCGCCGGACATCGGCCGTCCGCTGCTGGAGAGCGACCTCGCCCACCGCGACGTGTTCGACCTGATCGAGGAGACGAGCGGGCTGCGGCTGGGCCGCGCGGAGATCACCGTGCACGCGGTCACGGCCGACCCGGACACCGCGCGGCTGCTCGGCATCGCCGACGGCGCGGCCCTGTTCGCGATCGACCGCCTCACCCGCCTCCCGGACGGCCGCCCCGTGGACACGGAGTGGCTCCGCGTACGCGCCGACCGCTTCACCCTGCGCGCCGTCCTGCACAGGGGCGCGCACGCCGGGTCCGTCGCCACGGACGAGGAGGCCACACGATGACGGACCTCGGCACGATGACCCTCGTCGGGCTCGCGCTCTTCGGGCTCGCGGGTGGGATCGGGATCACCGCCGTCGGGCCGGGCGGGGTGCTGCCGACGATGGGCATGTTCCTGCTGACCGGGCTCTCGCCCACGACCGTCGCGGGCACGGCCATCGCCACCCATGTGGCGACGGGCGCGCTCGGCACGTACGCGTACACGCGCTCGGGACACCTCCGCGAGCCCGCGACGCGGCGCACCGCGCTGCTGCTCTCGGCCGCCGCCGTGGCCGGTACGCCGCTGGGCGTGCTGCTCAACACGCTGCTGCCCGGCCGGGTGTTCGGGCTCCTCCTCGCGGCGGCCGTGGCGGTGACGGGCGTGCTGGTGTGGGTGCGCGACCGCCGCGAGCGGAAGCAGGAGCAGGAACAGGAGGGGACGGGAACGGCGGAGGCCGGTGGGCCGCGCCCGCTGACGGCCCCCGTGACCGTCGCCGTCGGGCTGCTCGTCTCGGTCGCCGCCGGGCTCTTCGGGCTGGGCGGGCCGATGCTGAGCGTGCCGCTGCTCGTGCTGTGCGGGCTGCCGGTGCTGCCCGCGCTGGCGGCGGCGCAGGCCCAGTCGGTGGTCGTCGCGAGCGTGGGTACGGCGGGCTATCTCCTGCACGGCTCCCTGGACTGGGGCCTCGCGCTCCTGGTGGGTGTGCCGGAGCTGGCGGGCGTGCTCATCGGCGTGCGCATCGCGCGTGCCGTCCCCACCCGCCGGCTCAAGTTCGCGCTGGCCGCGACGCTGGTGGCGCTGGCGCCGTATCTGGCCCTGCACTCCTGAGCCGCACGGCCGTGAGGTAGGAAGGCACCCGTGACACCCATCGAACCGCCCCTGACGTCCCCGCACATGATCGAGATCCCCGGAGGCGAGATCGTCCTGCGGGACGAGAGCGCCAAGACGGACCGGCGCGCCGCCGTCCGCCCGTTCCGGATCGCGGCGTGTCCGGTGACGCGCGCGGAGTACCACGCCGTACGCGGCGACGCGACGGCCAGCGCGGCGGGTCCCGACACCCCCGTCACCGAGGTCTCCTGGCTCGATGCCGTCCGCTTCTGCGACCTGCTCTCCCGCGCGGAGGGACTCACGCCCTGCTACGGACCGCTCGACGCGTACGGCCCCGACGCGGAGGGCGTGGTCTGCGACTGGACCGCCGACGGCTACCGGCTCCCGACGGAGGCCGAGTGGGAGTACGCCTGCCGGGCAGGCTCGCGCGAGGTGCGGTACGGGGAGCTGGACGCGATCGGCTGGTACCGGGGGAACTCGCGCGGCCGGATCAAGGACGTCGCCGCCAAGGAGCCCAACGCCTGGGGCCTGTACGACACGATCGGCAACGTGTGGGAGTGGTGCTGGGACGTGTACGACCCGGAGGTGTACGGGCCGTACCGGGTCTTCCGGGGCGGCGGCTGGCAGGACCCGCCCCGGGGTTGCCGCGCCTCGTGCCGCCGCAAGAGCCATCCGACGTTCCGCATCGACGACCTCGGCTTCCGGCTCGCCCGGTCGGCGTGACCGTCAGAAGGTCATCGCGGGGCCGAACGCGTCCACGCCCGTCAGCGAGGCCGACCGCTCCCACAGCCGCGCCGCCTCGCCGAGGTCCGTGGCGTGGGCGCTCACGCCGCTCGTGAGCCCCTCCGCCTTCTCGTCGCGGGGCTCCGCGATGTCGCAGTCCTCGCAGTAGACCCCGCCCCGCTCCGCCAGCAGCGGGGACGTCGCCGCCCACACCTGGGTGGCGGCGCCCTGCTCGGGCGTCTTGACGGCGGGGTCGAGCGGCTTCCCCTCGGCGTCGATCCAGCCCGCGGCGATCTGCTCGTCCCGGGGCACATGGCGGCCGAGCTCGGTGAGGATCATGCCCGGGTGGACGGCGAACGCCCGTACCCCGGAGCTCTTGCCGAGCGCGTCGAGCCCCACGGCGAAGAGCGCGTTGGCCGTCTTCGCCTGGCCGTACGCGAGCCATTTGTCGTAGTCGTGCCGCGTGAAGTGCGTGTCGTTCCAGCGGATGCCGCCGAGCTGATGGCCGTTGGAGGAGACGGAGACGACGCGCGCGCCGTCCCGGGCGCGGGTGAGAGCGGGCCCGAGCCGGTTGACGAGCGCGAAGTGGCCGAGGTGGTTGGTGGCGAACTGGGCCTCCCAGCCGGGCCCGACCCGGGTCTCCGGACAGGCCATGATCCCGGCGCTGTTGACCATCAGGTCGAGGGGCCGCCCGGAGGCGAGGAAGCGTTCCGCGAAGTCCCGGACGCTGTTCTGGTCGCCGAGGTCCAGCTCGTCGACGGTGACCCGGCCGAGGCCCGCCACCGCGTGACGGGCGACGGCCGGACGCCGCGCGGGCACCACGACCTCGGCGCCCGCTTCGGCGAGGGCCCGCGTGGTCTCCAGCCCGATCCCGGAGTAGCCGCCGGTGACCACGGCGAGCCGCCCGGTGAGGTCGGTCCCGCGCAGGACGTCCCGCGCGGTGCTGTGCGGGCCGAAGCCCGAGCCGATGCCGTGCTGAGGAGTCGTCATGCCCGGAACGTACGGCTTCGAGCGCTCTCCAGGGCAACCCCCTGCCCGCCTTCTTCGGCCTCCGGCCCCGCCACGGACTCCGGAACGGCCGGTTCCCGCAGGGGCCGCAGGAGGAACCAGCCGACGGCGGGCAGCGCGATCAGCGGCGCGAGCGCCACCTGCAGAGAGGTCACGTCGGCGAGGGCGCCGATGAGGGGGCTGGCGATGCCGCCGATGCTGACGGTGAGCCCGAGGGTGACGCCGCCCGCCGTGCCCACGCGCCGCGGCAGATAGTCCTGGCCGAGGGTGATGTGCAGGGAGAACGGGACGTAGAGCCCGGCCGAGGTGAGGGCCACGCACCCGTAGAGGAGCGGCCCGGGAACGAGGACGACCCCGGCGACGGCCAGCGCGGTCAGTGCGTACGACCAGCGGACCACGGGGAGACGGCCGAAGCGCGTGGCGAGCCGTCCGCCCGCCACGGTGCCGACCGCGCCCCCGGCGTAGAGCACGAACAGCGCGACGGTGCCGGAGACTTCGCCGCCGGAGGTGCGCTCGCGCACGTACAGCGCGAGGAACGTGCTGAGCCCGACGAAGACGATCGAGCGGCACACGATCGCGCCCGAGAGCCGCGCGAAGGACGCCCAGTCGTCCCGGCCCGCCTGCTCCCCGGGACCCCCCTTGGGCGCGGGCGGGCGTGCCCCCGCCGTGCGCAGCGCCGCCACGCACAGCGCGGTCCCCGCCAGGGCCGGGACGACGAGGAGGGGCGAGGCCCGCAGCCCGCCGGTGGCGACGACCGCGGCGACGAGCAGCGGCGCGGTGGCGAATCCGAGGTTGCCGCCGAGCGAGAACCAGCCCATCGCGGTGTGGCTCCCCCGGCTGGCCCGCCGGGCGACGCGGGCGGCCTCCGGGTGGTACGCGGCGGCCCCGACGCCGGAGACCGCGACCACGACGAGCGTGACCGCGTACGAGCCGCTGACCCCGGCGAGCGCGACGCCCGTGCCGCCCGCGAGGGTGCTCACGGGCAGCAGCCAGGGCAGGGGCCAGCGGTCGGTGAGCGCCCCGAACAGCGGCTGGACGACGGAGGAGAGGAGGGACGCGGCGAGCACGATGCCGGAGGCCGCGGCATAGCTGTAGGCCCGTTCGGCGACGAAGAAGGGGATGAGCGCGGCGACCGCGCCCTGGTAGACGTCCACGCAGGCGTGGCTCACGGAGAGCAGGGCGAGGGAGCGGGTGTGCGGCTTCGGCATGCCTCGATCGTCGCGGGGGGCCGGGGTGGCGCGCTTCCGATAAAGTGCCAAGGTATGCCGGAAACCCGCCAACCCCAACCCCGCCAACCCCGCCAGCCTCCGCACGCAGACCGCCCGGACCGCCAGGCCCGGTTCCGGGGGCGGCCGGTCCGCCACACGCCCGAGGCGCCCACCGACACCCGCGTCCTGGCCGCCGGGGAGGGCATCGAGGCGCACCGGCACGACAACCACCAGATCATCTACGCGGGTTCGGGCGTGCTGGCCGTCTCGACCGACGCGGGGACGTGGTTCGCGCCCGGCACCCGTGCGATCTGGGTCCCGGCGGGCTGCGTGCACGCGCACCGGGCGTACGGCCATCTGGAGCTGCACCTGCTCGGCCTGCCGCCCGACACCAATCCGCTGGGCCTCGACGCGCCGAGCGTGCTGACCGTGGGGCCGCTGCTGCGGGAGCTGATCCTCGCGTACACCCGCGCGCCGGAGGAGGGCTCACCGTCCCCGGAGCGGCTGCGGCTGCGGGCGGTGCTGCTGGACCAGTTGCGGGCCTCGCCGCAGCAGCCCGTGCAGCTCCCGGCGCCCGCCGATCCCCGGCTGGCGGCGGTCTGCGGCCTCCTCCACCGGGACCCGGCCGACCCGCGCACGCTGGCGGAGTTCGGCGCCGAGGCGGGCGCGGGCGAACGGACGCTGAGCCGCCTCTTCCGCCGCGAACTCGGCATGACCTTCCCGCAGTGGCGCACGCAGCTGCGCCTCTACCACGCCCTGCGGATGCTGGCCGAGGGGCTGCCGGTGACCACGGTCGCGCACCGCTGCGGCTGGTCCTCCCCGAGCGCCTTCACGGAGGTCTTCCGCCGCGCCTTCGGCCACGTCCCGAGCGCCCACCACCGGCCATGACTTGACGGACAACTGCCTCTACTTGTCCTCACGTTGCATATTTCTGCACACCAACAGACCGTTGATCTCCGTCGGTTGACCGTCTTATGGTGACGTGTCTTCAGCGAGACATGACGCTGAAGCGGTTCATTCACAACGGGAGGTCCTATATGCCCAGCACCATGTTCGATCTCGATGTGGAGCTCGTGGAGTCCGCCCAGACCGGCACCGTCGCCCCCGACGACGCCCGTGAGCTCGACGAGACCGCAGGCCTGACCCCGACGACCGTCAACACCTACGGGCTCGGCGTCGCGATGTGCGTGCCCTGTTGCTGAGCGCGCGCTGACGCACCGCTGACAGACCGCCGCCCACCCACCGGCCCCGGCCCGCGGGTGGGCGGCGCCCACGGTACGGAGGGAACGGGGTGGCAGTGCCGCGGACGAACGGGGACGAGGGCGGGGACGAGGGCGGAGGAGCCGCGTTCCGGGCGGCGGACTTCGGCGTGGTGCGGATGGCCGCGCTGCCGGTCACGCACCCGGCGGCGGCCCGCACCCTGGGAGATCTGCCCGGCGAACTCGGCCCGTACCTGCTGGAGCTGGTGAAGGACCCGGCCGTACGCGAGGCCCTGGAGGTGTCGAGCGCCTCGCTCGCCGACACCCTCGCCAAGGTCGAGAACGGCGTCCCGGTCGGCGACGCCAAGCTGCGCCGCGCCGCGCTCGCCGTGACCCGTTACGTCCTGCGGATGACCGGCCGCCCCACCCCCTTCGGCCTGCTGGCGGGGGTGCGCGCCGCGCGGCTCGGCGGGGAGACCGCCGCCGTACGGACGGGCTCCGCGCACCGCAAGCACGCGCGGCCCGACGCCGGCTGGCTGGACGAGATCGCCGGACGGCTCCACCACGACGACGCGGCACGGGACGCCCTGCTCGTCGTCGCCAACGACCTCTGCGCCGTGCGCGGCGACCGCCTCGTCCTGCCCTACGTACGCCCCGCGCGCGGCACGGCCCCGTCCGGCGGCCCCGCCGCCCAGGTGCCGCACGAGATGACGGTCGGCCTCAGCCCCGTCGTCGGCGCCACCGTGGAGGCCGCGCGGCGCCCGCTGACCTTCGCCGCGCTGCGCCGGGCCGTCCAGGAGCGCTTCCCCGAGGCGGCGGACGCGGACGTCGACCGGCTGCTCACCGGACTCGTGGACCGCGAGGTGCTGCTCACCGACGTCACGGCCCGCCAGGACCGGCCCGACCAGCTCGCCCACGTCAACTCCCGGCTGGCGGACGTCTCCTCGCCCACAGCGGCCGGGCTGCGCCGCGTCGGTGAGCTGCTCGGCGCCTACGCGGACAGCGCGCCCGGCGCGGGCCTCGGGGCCTGGCACGCCGCCGTCGCCGCGATGCGCGAGACGCACGCCGCCGCGACCGGCGCACGGCCGGGGGCGGGCCGCCCGCCCGTCCATGTGGACCTGCGCGTGGACGCCGACGTACGGCTGCCCGACGCGGTCACGGAGGAGGTCGCGCGCGCCGCCGAGGTGCTGTGGCGGCTGGCGCCCGACGAGGGGCAGTACCCCCATCTGACCGAGTACCACCGGGCGTTCCTCGACCGGTACGGCACCGATCACCCCGTCCCGCTGCGCGAGGTGCTGGACCCGCACCGGGGGCTGGGCGCGCCCGCCGGGTACAAGGTCCCGGCGAGCGACCGGAGCGCGGGCGGCGCACCCGCCGTGGCGTACCCGGCGGAGCGCGACGAGGCGCTGGGCCTGGCCCTGCACGAGGCACTGGCCGTTCCGGGCGGCCGGGGCGAACTCGTCCTGGACGAGGCCCTGATCGCCCGCCTCTCCCCCGGCGACGGCGCCCCGCCCCTCCCCTCCGGCTCGCTCGACCTGTGCGTACAGCCGCTGGCCCGTTCCGTGCGGGACCTGGAGTCCGGGGACTTCCGGCTGGTGGTGGCGAACGGCTCGTACAGCGCGGGCGCCATGGCGGGCCGCTTCACCCATGTCCTCGGCGCCGGGCGCGACCTGGCCGGGCTGTACGAGGGCGACGGGGGCGACGACGAGGGACCGCTGCCCGTGCAGCTCTTCTTCCAGCCGCTGCACGCGCGTTCCAGCAACGTCGCCCGCGTGCCCCGGCTCACGCGCCACGCCGTCGCCGTCGGCTGCTACTCGGAGAGGGACGGGGACACGGACCTCACCCTGGACGATCTCGCCGTCGGCGCAGACGGCGACCGGCTCTTCCTCGTCCAGGCGGTCACCGGTCGCGAGGTCGCGGTGCTGCGCCCGCACATGCTCAACATCGCGACCGAGGCGCCCAACGCCGCCCGCTTCCTCGCCGGGATCGGCACCAGCGGGCTGAAGCCGTGGGCCCCGTGGCAGTGGGGCAGGCTCGACGTCCTGCCGTACCTGCCGCGCGTACGCCACGGGCGCGCCGTCCTCTCGCTCGCGCGCTGGCGGCCCCCGGCCGAGCTGCGCGACGCCGGGCTGGGCGAGAAGGAGTGGCTGCGGGCGCTGGAGCGGTGGCGCGCGGCGTACGCGGTGCCGGACCTGCTCCGCGTCACCGTCCTCGACCACCATCTCGACCTGGACCTGACGGCGCCCGCGCACCAGCGGCTGCTGCACGCCCAGTTCACCGGGCACGCGGTGCCGCACGTGCAGGAGTCGCCGCTCGCCGACCCGGGCGAGCTGGGCTGGTCGGACGGGTACGCCACCGAGGTCGTCGTGCCGCTCACGCCCACGCGCCCCCGGCCCGCCGCGCCGCGCGCCCCGCGCCCCGCCGCACCGCGTGTCCGGCACGCACCGGGCGGCGAGTGGCTGTACGCGAAGGTGTACGCGGCGCCCGACCGGCTCGACTCCCTGCTGGCCAAGGAGCTGCCGCCGCTGCTCGCGCGGGTCGGGCCCGACGTGGACCGCTGGTTCTTCCTCCGCTACCGCGACCCCGGCGCCCATCTGCGCGTGCGGTTCCACGGCGACCCCGCCGCGGTCCGCGAACGGGTGCTGCCCGCGCTGCACGAGTGGGCCGATTCGGCGGCGGCCGAGGGCGCGATCCGCAAGCTCGTCCTCGACACGTACGAGCCGGAGACCGACCGGTACGGCGGCCCGGACGCGCTCGTACCCGCCGAGCGGCTCTTCCACGCCGACAGCCGCCTGGTCACCGCGCAGCTCGCGGCCCGCGCACGCGGGCGGCTCGCCATGCCGCTGGACACCCTGGCCGCGCTCAACCACGCGGCGCTGCTCTCCGCGCTCGGCGACTGGGACTGGTGGCGCTGGGTCCTGGACGCCTATCCGATCGAGCTGACGAACGCGCTTCCGGCGGCCCAGCGGCGCGCCGCCGTGAAGCTGGCCGACACCCCGGACGCCACGGCCGGGACCGACGAACTCGCCGCCTGCCGCGCCGAACTCACCCGCGCGGCGCGCGCGTACGGCCAGGCGCTCGGCATCGGCGCGGGCGGCGCGCCCTCCACCGAGCGCGGCTCGTCCGTCGCGGGCGTGCTGCACATGCACGCCAACCGGCTGCTCGGCACGGACCCGGCCGCCGAGCAGCGCGCGTACGGGCTGCTGCGCGGCGTCGTCCGCACCCACCTCGGCAGAGCGGAGCACGCATGAGCACGACGCACGAGGCGACGGCGCGCTCCGCGCTGCGCGGCACCGCCGCCGACGTCGTCACCGAGGTGGCCGCGCGGCTCCAGGACCCCGAGGCCGTGGTGACGGCCACCGTCGCGAACGGCACGCACGCCGAGGTCGACGACGTCCGCTCCCCCGTCTGGGAGCCGGGCTCCCTCAACCGCGGCTACCCCGCGCTCGTGCTGCTCCACGCCGAGTTGGGCCGCGACCCGGACCGCGACACCGAGCACCACCGGCTGACCGCGCACCGCTGCCTCGCGCTCGCGGCACAGGCGACGAAGGACGTCCCGGTGCAGGGCGCGTTCTCCGGCGCCGGGGCGCTGGCGAGCGCGGTGCGGGTGGCGGCGGCGCGCGAGGGGGAGTACGCCTCGCTGCTGGAACGCACGGACGCCCGCATGGCCGACTACGCGCACCACCTGGCCGCGCTGCACGCCTCGACGCGGGACGCGGGCCTGCCGACGTACCCGGCGGTCGTGGACGTGCTCAGCGGGCTGAGCGGCGTCGCCCGCTATCTGCTGCACCGGCGCACGCGGGACGAGGCGCTGCGCGCGGCGCTCTCCTCCCTCGCCGCGCTGCGCGCCCCGCTGACCGTGCGGGGCGTGGAGGTGCCGGGCTGGTGGTTCGGGCCGACGAAGCGCACCCTCGTCGCCGAGGATTTCGCCGAGGGGCAGGCCAACTTCGGCCTCGGGCACGGGATTCCGGGCCCGCTGGGCGTCCTCGCGCTGGCCTGGGACGAGGGCGTGAGGGTGGCCGGGCAGGACGAGGCGATCACGGCGATGGCGGAGTGGCTGCTGCGGTGGCGCCTGCGGGACGAGGACGGGCCGTACTGGACGCCGTACCTGCCGCTGCCCACGTACGCCGACCTCGACGGCCATCCGACACCTGACCCCGCGCGCCCCTCCTGGTGCTACGGCGCGGCGGGCACCGGGCGCGCCCTGGTCATGGCGGGCCGCGCGCTCGGCCGCCCGGAGTGGACGGCGGCCGGGGTCGAGGCCGTACGCGCCATGGTGCGGCGGCCCATGGACGGCTGGGGCATCGACGACCACGCGCTCTGCCACGGCTGGTCGAGCACGCTCCTCCTGCTGACGCGGTGGGAGCTGGAGCATCCGGAGGCCGGACTCTCCGCCGCCACCGACACGGTCGCCGGGCGGCTGCTGGCGGGCTTCGAGCCCGAAGCCCCGTTCGGCTACCGCTACTTCCAGCCCGCGGCCGGTCCGCGGGGGCTGCACCTGGACATGCCGGGGTTCCTCGACGGCGCGGCGGGCATCGCGCTCGCCCTCCAGACGTACGCCACGGGCCGCGCGCCCGCGAGCGGCTGGGACTCGCTGCTGCTGCTCAGCTGAGCTCCGCCTCGGGCTGCTTCTCCTCGCTGCGGTCACCGTCGCGGCGGCGCGGCAGCAGCAGCGGGGTGGCCAGCAGCAGGAGCCCGGCGACGCCGAGCGCGGAGCGGGCCCCGACTGCGCCCGCGAGCAGGCCCCACAGCGCGGTGAGCGCCGCGCGGGCCGCGTTGGCGGAGACCGTCCAGGCAGCGAGCGTACGGGCGACGCGGTCGTCCGGCGTCAGTTCGAGCCGGTAGGTGGAGAGCACCGGGTTGAACACGCCGATGCAGGTGATGAGCGCGAACTCGACGGCGATGACGAGGGCGATCCCCGCGGCCCCCGGCCCGACGAGGACCAGCGCGACCGGCCAGATCACGCGCAGCGTCCCGGAGGCGTACAGGACCCTGCGCCGTCCGTGGCGGGCGACGAGCGGAGGCGCGAGCCGCGAGCCGAGGAGCCCGCCGAGGCACGGGATGCCGAACGCGAGCCCGTACTGCCAGGGCGCGAAGCCGAGGTCGCCGACCATCAGCGAGAGCAGCAGCGGCGAGGTCGCCATGAGCAGGCCGTTGAAGAGGACGGTGTGGAGGAAGAGGGGGCGCAGCGTGGCGTGGCCCAGCAGGTACCGCCACCCTTCGAGCAGCTCGCCCGCGCGCGCCCCCGCCGCCGCTTCCCGGCGCGCGGGGCGCGGCTCGCCACCCGGGATCGCGCGGAGGGCGAGCGCCGAGAGGAGATAGCTGACCGCGTTGGCGACCACCGTCGTCACCGGGCCGAGCACGCCGATCGCGGCGCCGCCCAGCGGCGGGCCGAGCGCGGAGGCGGTCCAGGTCGTGGACTCGAAGCGGCCGTTCGCGACGAGCAGGTCCTCCTTCTGTACGAGCGCCTTGAGGCAGGCCCCGCTCGCGGACCTGAAGGCGATGTCGGCGGCGGCGACGGCGACGGACACCACGAGGAGCTGGGCGAAGGTGAGCCACCCGAGCGCGTACGCGGCGGGGACGCTCAGCAGCGCCACGCACCGCGCCACGTCCATGCCGACCATCACGGGGCGCTTGCGGCGGAACTCCACCCAGGGCCCCAGCGGCACCGCCACCACCGCGCCGACCGCGAGCCCCGCCGAGGCGAGCAGCGACACCTGCGCGGGCCCGGCGTGCAGCACGAGGACCGCGATCAGCGGAAAGGCGTCGAGGGCCAGATACGTGCCGAGCGTGCTCACCGCGTACGCGGCCCACAGCCACCCGAATCCCCGCCCCAGCGACCGCCGCTCCCCCATGCCCGCACCCTCCACGCTGACCCCGCTCCCCCGCCGACCGGGTCATCCAAGCGGGGACGGGCGCCGCTGATCAAACAACGGGACGGCCCTCCGGGACACAACCAGCGGTTGTACGCGTAGGGTGCCGCGGGTGGATCTCGACGCCGTACGCACCTTCGTCGCCGCCGCCGACGCGGGGCAGTTCCAGGAGGCGGCGGCGCAGCTCTCGGTGACGCAGCAGGCCGTCTCCAAGCGGATCGCCGCGCTGGAGCGGGAGCTGGGCGTGCGGCTGTTCACGCGCACCGCGCGCGGGGCCCGGCCCACGCTCGACGGGCAGGCGTTCCTGCCCCACGCCCGCGCCCTCCTCCGGGCCGAGGAGCGCGCCGCCGCCTCCGTACGGCCGGGCACTCGCGCCCTGCGCGTCGACGTGATCGGCCGCCGCCTGCGGCCCGCCGGGCTGCTGCGCGGCTTCCACCGCGCGCACCCCGGCGCCGAGCTGGACGTGGTGACCCTCTTCGACGCGGAGACCGCCGTCGCCGCCGTGCACTCCGGCACGATCGACGCCACCGTCCGCGCCGTCACCGTGCCCGCGCGGCAGCTCCCGGACGGCGTGCGGACCGCCCGGGTCCACGACGAGCCGCTCCAGCTCCTCACCGGCCCCGCGCACCCGCTGGCGTCGGCGGACGCGGTGCCGCCCGGGCGGCTCGCGGGGCACCGGATCTGGATGCCGGGGCTGGTCGCGGGCACCGAGTGGGGGACGTACTACGACGACCTCGCCGCCGCCTTCGGGCTCACCATCGAGGCGACGGGCCCCGACTTCGGCGCCGACCCGCTCCTCGACACGATCGCCGGATCCGCGACGCTGGCGACCCTCGTCGGCGAGGGCACCAGCATGGTGTGGCCGGTCGACGACGACCTGCGCCGGATCGCCCTGCGCGGTCCGGCGCCGGTCTACCCGCACTCGCTGGTCTGGCGTGCCGACAACCCGCACCCGGCGCTCGCCGCGCTCCGCGCGCACCTGGCCGCGGCGTACGAGGGGCAGGAGCGCGCGGGGACCTGGGCCCCGCACTGGGCGCGGTGACGGGCGGGGCGGCCGCGCTCAGCCGAGCGGGACGTCCTTCTCGCGCAGCAGCTCGGTCACCCGGGGATAGAGCCGGGACTTGATGGTGCCGAGCGTCGGCCCGGCCTTGGCCGTCTGCGCGGCGGCGAGTTCGACGGCGGTGGAGCGTACGGCGTCCTCGTCGGCCGTACGGTCGACGATGCGGGCGGCGAGCGCGTCGTGGCCCCCGTAGCGGCGGGCCGTGGTCATGGCCTCGTGCGCGGTCTGCGGGTGCAGACGGGCCTGGATCAGCGCGGACATGCCGGGGCTGAACGGGATGTTGATGTCGGCCTCGGGCAGGCACCAGAAGCCGCGGTCGGCGCGCATCACCCGGAAGTCGAGCGCGAGCGAGAGCATCGCGCCCGCGGCGAAGGTGTGCCCCTGGAGCGCGCCGACGGTCGGCACGGGGAGGGACAGCAGCCGCGCGAACAGCTCCTGGACGCGCGCCACATAGGTGCCTGCCTCGTCGGCGTGCGCGAAGAGCCAGTCCAGGTCGAGGCCGTTGGAGAAGAACTTGCCGGTGGCGCCGACGACGAGCGCGCGCGGCCCCTCGGCCCCCTCGACCTCGTCGAGGTGGGCCTCGACGGCGGTGAGCCAGTCCGGGTGGAAGCGGTTCTCGGTGGCGCCTATGTCGAGGACGAAGACGTCGTCCTGGCGGTCGAGCGTGGGCATGGCTGCTCCCGGGGTCAGATGGTGGACCGAGGCGGACGGAGGGTATTGCTCAGCAGGTCGTGGATCTCGGCCGCCGCGGCGTCCAGCGGGGCGGCGCTCCGCTCCGCGCGGCACATGATCACCGCGCCCTCGACGGCGGCGACGGTGAACGCGGCGAGCCGCCGGGCGCGTGCGGCGGGCAGGCCCTGCCCGGCGAAGAGGTCCGCGAGCGCGTCCGTCCAGCGCGCGAAGGCCGCGGCGGCGGACCGGGCGAGCTGCGGCGCCTCGTCGTTCGTCTCCACGGCCACCGCCACGACCGAGCATCCGGCCCGGAAGCCGCTCTCCACGAGCCGTTCCCGCCAGAGCGCGAAGAAGGCGTCGACGCCGCGCAGCGCGTCGCCGGAAGCGGCCGCCTCGTCGAGCAGCCCGGCGACGAAGCCGCCGACCCGCGCCACCGCCTCCTCGACGAGCTGCGCCCGACCGCCGGGGAAGTGGTGGTAGAAGGAGCCGCGCGGGGCGCCGCTGTGCGCGAGGACGCGGTCGATGCTGGTCGCCCGCGCGCCGTGCTCCCGCAGCAGGGCGACGGCGCTCTCCAGCATCCGCTCACGCGTGTCGCTCTTCCGTGCCCCCATGCCCGCCCTCTCGCCCGGCCCCTCGCATACCGTCGAGTAACTATGATGAATGACATAGTACATGGGCCGCGCGCCAGGTCAAGATCCCTTCACGCTCCGGGCGTTCGCCGCATGGGTGACGACTCCGGCCCTCTATCCACTAAGGTAAGCCTTACCTGACTTCCGTGAGAAGGGAACGCCACCCGTGCCGTCCCGCAATGCCCCCGCGTCCCGTCCCAGCCCCCGTCCCCGTCCCCGCCCCCGCCCCAATCCGCTCAAGCCCCCGATGTCCCTCGCCCTCCTGCACGTGGTCGCCGCCGAGGACGTGACCCCGCACATGCGGCGGATCACTTTCGGCGGGGAGGATCTGGCCCGGTTCGCCTCGGTGGCGCCCGACCAGCAGGTGAAGCTCTTCTTCGCGCGGGACGGCGGCGTGCCCCGGGTGCCGGAGGCGCCGGAGGACGGCGATGTCGGGCGCTGGCACGCGCGGTATCTCGCGATCCCCGAGCCCGAACGGCCGTGGATGCGCACGTACTCGATCCGCCGCCACCTCGCGGACCGCCGCAGGATCGAGGTCGACTTCGCGCTGCACGGCGAGGGCGGCGGCGAGGGGCCCGCCTCGCGGTGGGCGTACGCGGCGCGCGAGGGGGACGCCGTCGGCCTGCTCGGCCCCGCGCGCAGCCACTACAAGACGCCCCCGGAGGGCGCGTGGAAGCTCTTCGTCGGCGACGAGACGGCGCTGCCCGCCATGGCCGCGACGGTCGAGGCGCTGGAGCCGGGCGAACGGGCGCTGGTCTGCGCCGAGGTGGAGGACGCCAGGGAGGAGCAGCGCTGGGAGACCCGGGGCGAGGTCGAGTACCGCTGGGTGCACCGGAACGGGGGCCCGCGCGGGCAGCGGGAGCCCCTGGTCACTGCGGTGCGCGCCGCCCCGCTCCCCGAGGGCCCGGTCTTCGCGTGGGTCGCCGGGGAGGCCGGGGCCGTACGCGCGGTGCGCAGGCACCTGGTGGACGAGCGCGGCCTCGACAAGCGCGCCGTGGCCTTCTCCGGCTACTGGCGCCGGGACCTCACGCAGGACGACGGGCCGACGGCGGACGAGGCCGTCGAGCGGCAGGAGATCATGACCGACATGGAGGAGCTGGCGGCGCGGGCCGAACAGGCCGACAGTGCCCGGTAGTTGAGGATCACGGGCGGCGGAACGGGCCGTTCGCGCCGCGCCCGGCTGAACGCCGTTCCGTACGGCGGAAGATCGGATCCACCGCCGAAGGCCCCGCGCGGACTATGCTCCGGTGGCCATGACCTTGCCATCCACCGACGCCGAGGCCGTACGAGCCCTCCCCGACGGGGGCCTCCCGACGGGGGGCCTTCCCGCGGAACGCAACGGCTTCGTGGGCCGTACGGCCGAACTCGCCCGGCTCCTGGAGCTGCTGGGGACGGACCGCATGGTCACCGTGACCGGCCCCGGCGGCGTCGGCAAGACCCGGCTCGCGCTGCGCGCCGCGGTTCGCGCCGCCGGAGGCTTCGAGGACGGCGTCTGCCTCCTCGAACTCTCCGCGCTGAGCGACCCCGACCTCCTCCCCCACACCCTCGCCGCCCGCCTCGGCCTGCCCGAGCAGGGCGGGCGCTCCCCGCTCGGCGCCCTGCGCTCCTATCTGGCGGACCGCCGGCTGCTGCTGCTCCTGGACACCTGCGAGCACCTGGTCGAGTCCTGCGCGCACCTGGCGTGGGAACTGCTGCGCGAGGCCCCCGGGCTCACCGTCCTGGCCACCAGCCGCCAGCCGCTCGACATCGCGGGCGAGCACGTCCTGCCGGTGCCGCCCCTCCCGGTGCCGGACCCGGGGGACCTGGGCCGCCCCGCGGCGCCGCCCACGGGCCCCGTCCCCACGGGCGACGCCGTGGAGCTCTTCGTCCAGCGTGCCCGCGCCGCGCGGCCCGGCTTCCGCGTCACGCCCGCCAACCGCGCGGACGTCGTCCGGCTCTGCCGCAGGCTGGACGGCATCCCGCTCGCCGTCGAACTCGCGGCCGTGCGGCTGCGCGCGGTGCCGCTGAGCGAGCTGGCCGACCGGCTGGAGGACAGGTTCCGGGTGCTGACGGGCACCCGGCGCGGCGTGCTGCCGCGCCATCAGACGCTGCGGACGACGATCGACTGGAGCCACGAGCTCTGCGACGCGTCCGAACGCCTCGTCTGGGCACGGCTCTCGGTCTTCGCGGGCACCTTCGGGCTGGAGGACGCGCGGGAGGTGTGCGCCTTCGGGGAGCTGGACGGCGACGCGGTGGTGCGGGGCCTGGTCGGGCTCGTGGAGAAGTCGCTGGTGCTGCGCGCCGACGACGCGCGCGGCGCGCGCTACCGGCTGCTGGACATGCTCCGCGAGTACGGCGCGGACCGGCTGGAGGCGCTGGGCGACGCGGAGGCCGTACGGGAGCGGCACGTGCGGCGGCATCTGGCGCTGGCCGAGGAGTTCGACGCCGCGTTCCTCACCGACGGGCAGGTCGAACGGTACCGGGCGCTGCGGACCGCGCAGGCCGACGTCCGGCGCGCGCTCGAACACGCCCTGGCGCGCCCGGAGCTGCGCGGCACCGCCGCCGCGCTGTCCACCGCGCTGTGGGGGTACTGGCACATCGCGGGCCTGCACACCGAGGGCCGCCACTGGTACGCCAAGGTCCGCGCCCGCTACCCCGCGCCCGTGCCGGAACGGGCCTGGGCGCTGGCCAAGAGCGCGTACCTGGGCGCGTTCCAGGCCGACCCGGCCGCCGCCGACGAGGCCCGCGAGTGCGCCGAGATCGCGGACATGCTGGGCGACCGGCGGCTCGCCGGGCGCGGGCGGGCCTATCTGAACCTCTCCCTGACGTTCCGGGGGCGGCACGAGGAGGCCGAGGAGGCGGCGCGGGAGGCGCGCGCGATGCTGGAGGAGGCCGACGACAGGGTCGGCCTCGTCACCCTGGAGACCCAGATCGGCTATCTCCACCTGCTGCGCGGCAGCGTCGACAGCGCCGTGGAGTGGTGCCGCAGGGGCCTGGACCGCTTCCCGCCGGACAGCGCGGAGGCCTGGGTGCGCGGCTACCTCCACTACGTGTGGGGCGCGGCCCTCTTCCGGCGCGGCGCGTACGAGCGGAGCGCCGAGGTCGGCGCCAGGGCCCTCGACCTCAAGCACAGCCTGGGGGACGCGGTCGGCACCGCGTACTGCCTGGAGCTGCTGGGCTGGCTGGCCGCGCGCGAGCGCCGTCACGAGCGTACGGCGCTGCTGCTGGGCGCCGCCGACCCGCTGTGGAAGCGGGCGGGGGCGCGGCTCGGCGGCACGACGATCATGGAGCGGGCGCACGAGGAGGCCGCGCGGGGCGCCCGTATCGCGCTGGGTGCCACGCGCTACGCCCGTTACGCCGCCGACGCCGCGGCCCGGCCCCTCGACGAGGTGGTCCAGCAGGCCCTCTCCGGCTCCCGCTTCACGCCCCGCGAGACGGGCCGGGGGCTGACGGAGCGCGAGACGGAGGTCGCACTGCTGGTGCGCGAGGGGCTGACGAACCGGGAGATCGCCGCCCGGCTGACGGTGTCCAAGCGGACCGTGGACAGCCATGTCGAACGGATCCTGAGCAAGCTGGCGGTGGCCTCCCGTACGGAGGTCGCCGGGGCGCTTCCGGGAGGTACGGAGAGTCCCTGAGGGCGATCCCCGGCCCGTCCGGTCCGGTTCGATCCGGTGGCGCGCCCCGGCGTCCGGAGCGTGTCAGCCGATCTGGCTCTTGATCCACTTCTGGTGGTCACCGACGCCCGTGAAGATGTCGGTGCTCGTGCCGCAGTCGCCGGGCGCGCGGCTGTTGAGGCCGACGAGCTGCCAGCGGCCCTTCACCTTCTGCACGGCGGGCGTGCCCGAGTCGCCGCCGCAGGTGCCGCCGTCCGCGCCGTCGTCGGAGCAGAAGTCACCGGCGCCGATGCCGTACGAGCCGTCCCCGTTGGCGTCCTCCTTGCAGACCTTGGCGGTCGGTTCGAGGACCTTGAGGTCGATCTCGCGGAGCTTCTTGGGCAGCTTCTCCGCGCCGCTGTCGGAGGCGTTGGTGTAGCCCCAGCCCATGGTCTTCACGGTGCTGCCGACGGCGGGCAGCTTCTTCGCCATTGGCGCGGGCCGCTGCGGGACCTTCTTCGCGAGCTGGATCAGCGCGAGGTCCTGGCCCTTGTTGCTGTTCTCGTCGTACTTCCACTTGGGGAGGACCTTGAACTGCTTGACCTTGGCGACGGTCCCGCCGCTCGTACGGTCGTTGGAGCCGATCCGCATGTGGTACTTGGCGGGGTCGCGCATCTCGTAGGGCTTGCCGTCCTTGCCCGGCGAGGTGACGCAGTGCGCGGCGGTGACGACCCAGTCGGAGGTGACGAGCGTGCCGCCGCAGTAGTGGCTGTTCGGGTCGCCGTCGCGCTCCCACTGGAGGGAGGCGACGAAGGGGTACTTCTCCGTGGACTCGCCGCCGCCGATGATCTTCGCCTGCTTGTCGCCCCCGGAGCCGGGAGCGTCCGGCGAGCCGGAGTCCACGGCGCCGTAGGCGACGGTGGCGCCCGCGACGAGGCCGAGGGAGGCGACCGCGACGGCGGCGGTGCGTATGGTCTTGTTCTTCCGGCGGGAGTGACGCCCCGCGGAACCTGTGGACGTAGTGATGTGCCTGTTCCTTTCAGACGTGAAGTCTGCCCCGTTGGACCGCAGTTGAGCGGTCTGGACAGCCGATGACCGGCTGGGCGCGGAGCACACTATCCGTCCGGATAGGCAAGATCAATGCCGGTTCGGCCGGGCCGCCACGCCACCAGCGCTGACCCCGGCGCACACCCGCCGCCCCCTCCCCCGTCCCGCCGCCGCGCGGTGCACCGACGCGACCGGAGAGCGCCCCTCGCCGGGGCGGTCCGCCGGGCCGCTCCTTCGGGCACGATGGAAGACGAACGTCGCGTGTACGAGGGCGAGTTGCGCGAGGGCGCATGCGGAGGGGGGACGTACCGTGCCGGCCATTCCGGGGACCAGGAAGCAGCAGTTCGTCGCGCTGGCCGTGGCCGTCGTGGCGGTCTTCGCGCTGACCAACGACGGGGACGGGTCCGGCGGCGGGGACGGCCAGCGGCGGCCGAGCCCGCACACCTCGGGCAGCTACCCCGTCAGGTTCGACGAGAAGAAGTCCCCCGGGAAGGACGACGAGAAACCGCGGAAGTCCCCCCACGGGAAGCCGGGCGACACGGTCTCGTACCCCGTCACCTTCAGCTCGGGGAAGGGCCGTTGACGCGGGCGGCGAGCCCTCTGACCATCTCGGCGGCCATCACGGCCTGACCGGAGGCGGAGAAGTGGATGCCGTCCGCGCGCGTTCTCGATCACGATTCGGGCCGTGCGCGGGTGGCCGCCCCTGCTTCAGGACGGACTTCCTGTTCCGTCCTGATTCCGCGCCTCGGTCATGCAGTCGTGCAGCCGGTCGCGCATGTCCCGCAGGTCCGTCATCCGCCGGTCGAGGCGGTCGCGTTCGGCCGCGAGCAGCTCCAGCAGTTCCGGTGACGCCTCACCGGAGTCGGCGAACGGCAGCACCTCGCGGACGGTTCTGCTGGGCAAGCCCAGGGAGTAGAGCCGTTGGATGAGCCTGACCCGTTCGACGGCACCGGCCGGATACTGGCGCTGGCCACCCGGATTCCGGGTGGAGTGCAGCAGGTCCTGCTGCTCGTAGTAGCGCAGCGCCCTGACGCTGACGCCCGCCTTCGCGGCGACCTCTCCGATCCGCATCCCGGCCTCCTGACCCGACTCCACGTCTCGCTTGCACCTGACGTTGGCGTCAGGTTTTAGCGTAGCGAACACGACGCGAACCACCCCTTACTGACTCTGGAGCACGTCCGTGATCGCCGAAAGCGCAGCGTGGTCGGTATGACCGACATCGACAGAACCGTCGTCGTCCTGGGCGCCACGGGGCAGCAGGGAGGATCGGTCGCCGCCGCGCTGCGGGCCGACGGCTGGGTGGTGCGCGCGGTCGTGCGCGATCCGTCCGGCCACCGGGCCCGGTCCCTCTCCGCCTCCGGCGTCGAAACCGTCCGCGGTGACCTCGGGGATCCGGAGTCGCTCCGCGCGGCCTTCGCCGACGCCCACGGTGTCTTCAGCGTCCAGCCGAACTCCGGCCAGGCCGACGCCGGCGTGACCGACGAGGACGAGGTCCGCTTCGGCACGGCGGTGGCCGACATCGCCGAGCGCTGCGGCGTCGCCCACCTTGTCTACAGCTCGGCGGTCACCGCGGGCTCGACAACGGGCGTCGACCATCTCGACACCAAGAGCCGTATCGAGGCCCATGTCCGGGATCTGGACATCGCCAGCACCATCATTCGGCCCGCCACGTTCATGGAGCTCCTGGTGACCCCCGAAATCGGCCTCGACCGGGGACACCTGTCCTTCCTGATGCGCCCCGACCAGGCCATGCAGTTCATCGCGGTACGCGACATCGGCCGCATCGTCGCCGCGGTCTTCGGCTCACCCGAGAGCTACGCCGGCCGCACCATGGAGATCGCCGGTGACGCTCTCACCGGCAACGCCCTGGCCGGGCATCTGACCCGGGCCGCCGGCCGACCGATCAGCTACAGCCGCCTGCCGACGACCCTGTCGGCACAGGACGAGGTCCTCAGCAAGTTGGAAGCACTCGTGGACGACGGCAGGCTGGCGGGAAACGCGGACCTCGACGCCTTGCGCACGGAGTTCCCGTTCCTGCTGTGCTTCGACCGCTGGCTGGCGGGCCCTGGCGCGGGCCTCCTCGATGAGGCGCTCCGTTCCACGGACACGGGAACCCAACCAGCGGTTCCGCTTCGTGCTGGTCGGCTCGGAGGACCTGCCCGGGTGGCGGACGACGCCGGACGGCGATTTATCCGGGTGCCCGGCGCCGAGCAGTGACCTAGGTTGGCGCCGTGCTGAGCGAACGGGACTGGACACTGGTACGGCACGCGGCCGAGGTCGCGGCGGGGCTGGGCGAGGACGACGACCACACCGTGGTCGCCGCCGCCTACGACGCGGACGGCACGCTGGTCACCGGCGTCAACGCCCACCACTTCAGCGGCGGGCCCTGCGCCGAGCAGGTGCTCATCGGGCGGGCGGCGGAGCGGCGGATGCCGGTGCGGCTGGACACGGTCGTGGCCTGCCTCAAGGAACCGGCCGCCGTGCTCCCGCCCTGCGGACGCTGCCGCCAGATGCTCTTCGACTACCACCCGGAGACCCGCGTCGTCGTCCGGGGCAGGAACGGCCTGGAGTCCGTCGCCGTCCGCGACCTCCTGCCGTACGCCTACGACTGGCGGGCCTACGAGCCGTCCGGCGGCGGGCCCGAACTCTTCTTCGACGAGCGGCACTTGGCGGCCGTCCGCGCGGGCACCAGGCGCGTCACCGTACGGGTCCACGACCCGGCGCTCCCGGGCCCGGTCCGGCTGGTCTTCCCGCACCGGGACGGCACGGCGACGACGCTTCCGGCCGAGATCACGGGCGTACGGACCGCGCGCGTGGACGCCTTGAGCGACGAGGACGCGCGGCGCGACGGCTTCCCGGACCGCGCGGCCCTGCGCGAGGCGCTCGCCCGCCGCCACCCGGGCCTGGACCCGGCGGCCGAGGCCGAGGTCGTGGACTTCCGCCTCGCCTAGGAGGTGTCAGGGACCGACAGCGTGGTGCCGTCAGTCCCTGCTCGTCGGGGGCCTCAGTCCTCCGGCCTCAGTCCTCCGTGTGGGCGCTGTCCGCCAGCCGGGTCAGGGTCCAGCGGGCCGGGAGCCAGGCGCTGTCGGTGGTGTCCCACTCGGCGGCCGGGTCGTCGGTCGTGAACCACTCGGTGACGGACCCCGTGTGGACCTGGAGGTCGAACGTCCGGTAGACGGGCAGCGCGCCGAAGGCGATCAGCGAGGTCTCGACGGTCTCCTCATGACCCGCGATGATCACGGTCTCCCCCGCGTGCCGCGTGGTGATCCGGGTGAGGGCCTTGCTGACGCGGTTGACGAGATCGCTCCAGGACTCGCTGCCCTGCTCGAACGGCAGATAGACCCCGCCGTTGGGCGCGCTGTGCTCGCGCCGTATCTCGTCCCACGCCATCCCGTCGAGGTGCTCCTCCATGTGGAAGGTGCACAGGCCGCAGTCCTCGACGACCTCCGTTCCCTCCTGCATGCCGTGAGCGCCGCCGACGGCCTCGGCGAGGATTCTGGCGGTCTCGATCGCCCGGGGAATGATCGAGCTGTAGACGGTCACCGGTCCGTCGAGCGTCCCCATCAACCGGTCACGCAGCCGTCCGACCTCCCACCGGCCGAGGTCGGTCAGCCCCCGGCAGCCCTGGGGACCGCCGTGGACGCCCTCGTGCCTGTGGTGCGAGTCGCCGTGCTTGACCAGTAGTACGCGCGTGGGCTCCATGGCACCTCTCTGTCGGGATGATCTCCGCGTACGGCCGCACGGCGCACGGCGTCGGACCGTCCGGCGCGCGGCGTAGTTGACCATGGTGCCCTACTCCGCGCGGCGCAGCCCAAGCGCCTTCCCCCAGCGGACGCGACCCGGCCGCGGACGCGCCGATCCTGGTGGCCCACGACGGAGACGAACGAGAGACAGGAGTGTGCCATGCACCCGAACTCCCCTGCGGAGGAAGCCCCCGACGACGTGCCGGGCATCCGGCACAGGACGGTGCGGACGAACGGCATCCG
This sequence comes from Streptomyces sp. NPDC048172, assembly GCF_043202595.1. Lineage (NCBI taxonomy): Bacteria > Bacillati > Actinomycetota > Actinomycetes > Kitasatosporales > Streptomycetaceae > Streptomyces > Streptomyces sp. NPDC048172. The sequence goes on along the minus strand of NZ_JBIDAT010000003.1, from coordinate 214,328 downwards.
CATGCATGTCGCCGAGGCGGGCGAGGGCCCCGCCGTGCTGCTGGTCCACGGGTTCCCGGAGCTCTGGTACTCGTGGCGGCACCAGCTCACGGCCCTCGCGGAGGCCGGATTCCGCGCCCTGGCCCCGGACTTACGGGGCTACGGCCGCACGGAAGCGCCCGACACCGCGACCGGCTACACCCTGCGCGACAACCTCGCGGACCTCACCGGCATGCTCGACGCGCTCGGCGTGGAACAGGCCGCGCTCGTCTGCCACGACCAGGGGGCCACGATCGGCTGGGCGGCGGCGCAGATCCATCCGGAGCGTTTCCCCGCGGTGGCGGCGCTCGGTTCGCCCTACGCGCCCCGCGGCGAGCGGCCGCTCTCCGACATCCTCCGGAAGAACTTCCCCGGCAAGTTCAACGTCGCCCTCTACTTCCAGGAGCCCGGCGTCGCCGAGGCCGAGCTCGACGCCGACCCCGCGCGCACGCTGCGGATGACGCTGCACGCGCTGGCGGGCGAGGCCCCGCGCGGGCTCGTCGAACGCTGGCTCCTCGGCACGCCCGAGGGCTCCGGCTACCTGGAGCCGCTGCCCGACCCCGGCCCGCCCTCGCGCTGGTGCGACTGGCTGACGGACGCCGAGTTCGCCGTCTACGTACGGGAGTTCACCAGGACCGGATTCACGGGGGCCGTACGGCGGTACCGCGCCATGGACTTCGACTGGTCGGACCTGCCGCAGGTCGGGGCGCTCAAGGTCGAGCAGCCCGCGCTGCTGATCGCCGGTGACCTCGACTCCGCCTTCCGCTTCACCTCGCTGGACGCGCTGCGCGCGGGCGTACCCGGGCTGCGCGAGATCACCCTCCTGCCGGGGTGCGGGCACTGGGCCCAGCAGGAGCGCCCGGACGAGGTCAACGCCCGTCTGCTGCCCTTCCTCCGCGCCTGGGCGCCCGCGGCTCAGTAGGGCGCGGTGGACGCGGACCCCAGCGTGTCCAGGCGCTGGCGGATCGCCTGGAGCGCCCCGGGCTGCGTGCCCGGAACCTGGTCGCGCAGCGCGAGGAGGCCCTCGCCCAACTCCTTGGCCCGCTCCGGCTGGTGGACCAGCGTCCACTGATGGTGGGCGCGGTCGGCCGCCGCCCGTACCTCCGGGTCGTCCGGCGGCTGCTGGAGCGCGAGCCGTGACTCGGCGGCGGCCGTCCACAGCTCGCAGCTCCGCGCCGGGTCCTCGCCGATCCGCGCGAGGTCGGCGCGCACCTCCAGCCAGTGCACCGCCTGGACCGAGCCCGCGCCGTGGGTGCGCAGCGCCGCGCTCTCCCACAGCGCCACGATCGCGGCGGCCTCGCCGTGCCGCCCGGCGTGGGCGGCGGCGAGGATCGCCGGATGCGGGTCGGGCACCTCCGCGGGGGTGGTCTGCGGCCCGTGGCCGTTCGGCGCGGCCGCCCCGTTCGGGACGGCGGGCAGGACGGTCTCGGGATCCGGAGCCGGAGCCGGATCCTGGGCGAGGACGGGGGTCGGGGCCGGGACCGCGGCGCTCGCGTGCGCCTGGGGGGTGAGGAGCAGCGCCTCCGGGTGCGCGGCCTGCGCCACGGCCAGTTCGTGCACCTCGGCGACGGGCGGACGGCCGCCCTCGCGCCAGACGGCCGCGCACGCCTGGAGATAGACCGGCGTCGCGGTCGTACGCCGCTGGCGGGGCGGCGGGGCCACGTGCCCGTACAGATCGATCCCGTGGCCGAGCGAGAGGCCCTCGGCGCCGACCCGCTGGAAGGCGGTGGCGTCGGCCACGAGATCGGCCACGACGGTGGTGGTCCCGGCGGCGCGGGACCCCAGTTCGCTGGCGAGCCAGTGCCAGGGCAGTCCCGTGTAGCGCACGGTGGACGGCGTCGTGCGGGCGAGCGCCAGGTGGGGCAGCCGCTGCTTCTGGTCGAAGTGGAGCTGTCCGGCGAGGCAGACGAAGAGCGGGCCCGGCGTGGCAGCGGCCGCGCGGAGGCGGGTCAGCACGGTCTGCGGGTCCACGGGATCGGCGAGCTCCACGACGGTCGAGGCGGCCGCGCCGGTCAGGGAAGGCGGGGGTACGGCCGCCAGCGCAGGCAGCACGGAGGCCGCGTCGATGAGTCGGCTCTTGCCGTTCGGGGCCGCCGCCAGCAACAGCGCGGTCCCGGATGCTATGTCGTACTCAGCGATCACCACCCCTGCACGGTAACCACTCCAGGGGCACTCCGTCTCCTTCCTTCCCTTCCGGAAGCCGCCGATGGACGAATGACGTCCTGCTCCTGCATCCTGAGCGCATGCCGCACACAGCCATCGCGGCGGCCTCCGGGCCGCATCGCCGCAGCGGCGGACTCCGGCACTTGGCCGTCGAGTCCGCCTCGGGCTGCGGCGCGGACACCTGGCTGACCCGTCGGCGCGTCGTCGACCTGCGCCGCGTGGGCGCCTCGCTCTGTCGCTGACCCCGCGGGCCGTTCCGTAGCGAACCCCTCTTCCCGCGCGCGCTCCTCCTTCTTCCTTCCTCCCCGTCCGTACGCCTGCCCTCGTACGCCGCAGGCACGGGGTGCCGTCCTCTGACGAATCGAGGCACCATGACCTCCCCTCACCCTCCCCACTCCTGGGACGAACCGGATGGAATCGCCCCGCGCGGCACCGTGCTCGTCCTGCCCGGACGCGGCGAACACGGCGGCGTGTACGAGCGGTTCGGCCTGCGACTCGCCGCCGACGGGTACCGCGTGCGTGCCCTGCACGACGCGACGCGCCCGCAGCGCGAGCCGGAGTCGGTGCTCGACCGGGCCGCCAAGCTACTCCGCGACGAGACCCTGCCGGGGCCGCGCGTCCTGGCGGGCTCCGACACCGGGGCGCTGTGCGCCGCACGCCTCGCCGCGCGCGGCACCCCGGGCCTCGACGGGCTGATCCTCGCGGGGCTGCCGACCCGGCCGCGCTCCGCGCCCGTACCGCCGTGGCTGGAGGAGCTGGACCAGCGCACGGCGTGTCCCGCGCACCGCGCGCTGCTGACCTCGGACCCCGCGTTCGCGCGGGGCGCGCTGGAGGAGGCGCCCACGGGCGAACTCCCCGCGCTGGACCGGATCGCGGTGCCGGTGCTCGGGCTGCACGGCGCCGACGACACGGTCAGCCCGCTCGACGAGGCCCGGCGCGCCTTCAGCGCGCTGCCCGACGCGGAGCTGGTGAGCGTGGCCGGTACCCGGCACGACGTCCTGAACGACCACACCCACCGCACCGTCGCCGCGACCGTCGTGCTCTTCCTCGAACGGCTGCGGCTCGCCCCCGAACTTCCCCTCATCGCCATGACGGAGGACGGCTCATGACTCTCACCGCACCCGCCCCTGCCCCTGCCTTTCCCACGACCTCACCCGTGACCACCGGCGTCGGCGAGCTGTACGCGCGGCTGCGCTCCGAGATCCGGCCGCCGCTCGTCCTGGACGTACGCCGACGGCCCGGGCGGTGCGGCGCCGAGAGCCGCGCCCGCTTCCGGGAGGCGCACGTGCCGGGCGCGGTCCTCGTCGACCTGGAGTCCGAACTGCCGCGCACGAAGCGCTCCCCGCTGCCCGACCTCGACCGGCTCCGGAAGGCCGCGCGCCGCTGGGGCCTGGCCGAGGGCCGCCGCGTCGTGCTCTACGACGACCACGGCAACAGGACGGCGGCGCGCGCCTGGTGGCTGCTGCGCTGGGCGGGCGCCCGGGACGTCACGCTGCTGGACGGCGCGCTGGACGCGTGGCGCGACGGCGGGCTGCTGCCGGTCGCGACCGGCGAGCCCACCGCGCCCGAGCCGGGCGGCGACCTCGCGCTCACGCCGGGGCAGCTGCCGGTGCTCGACGCGAAGGAGGCGGCACGCGTGGCCCGTACGGGCGTCTTGCTGGACTCCCCCGCGCCCGTGGGCGCCGGGCTCGCGCGGGACGGCAGGTTCCTCCCCGCCGGTGAACTGCCGGGCCGCTACCGGGACCTGGGCGTACGGGACGGCGTCGAGGTCGGCGTCCGCTCCAACCCCGGCACGGCCGAGGCGCACACGGTCGCGGCCCTCGCACGCGCCGGAGTCACGGCCGCGCTCTACCCGGCGATGTGACCCCGGCGGTGTGACCAAGGCGGTGCACACCGGCCCGGTCCAGGACGGCGGCCATCTCCTCCTCGGGGAGGGCCGGGTTGGCACCCGCGCTGGAGGCCAGTTCGGGGGTACGGAGCGCCTCGCGGAGCCGGTGGAGCGGCAGGCGCGGGTCGCGGGCCGCCGCCTGCCGCGTCCAGAGCACGGGGTCGTGGCTGAGCCGTTCGATCAGCGCGGGCGTGGCGGCCGGGTCCCGGACGGCGAGCCGACGGTGGTGCCCGTCCGGGTGGTCCGCGTAGCGGGCGGCGAGACCCTCTCGGGGAAAGCGGGGGTGCGTCTCCGCCATCCAGGCGGAGAACGTCCCGCCGAGCCGCGCGAACACCCGCAGCAGAACCTCCTCCGGGGTGTCGGGGTGGTGGATGCCCAGGTGGTTGTCCACCACCGGGTCCTCGACGCGTGCGAGCAGGCGCAGCAGGTCGGGCGGCAGGTGGGGGCTCTGTGCGGCGGCGCGCCGGAGCAGCGGGTGGGCGGAGGTCGCGGCCCGGCGCAGCACCCCGGGGTCGGCGAGCCCGTCCCGCACCCACCGCACGTCGTGGGCCCTGTCGGCGTCCTCGGCCGTGAAGTCGACCGCCATGCGCCGTGCCTCGTCCAGCTCGGGCCTGAGGGAGACGGCGCGCCGTACGGCCTCGTCGGGGTCGACGGCGAGCCGCTCCACGAGGTCAGGGGGCAGCGACGGGTTCCCGGCGAGGGCCGGCAGGTGCGTACGCGCGGCGACGCACCGCTCGGCGTCGGCGCGGGCGAGGAGCCCCCGGCGCAGCGCCTCGGCGGCGGACTCCGGATCGCGCAGGAGTCCGGCGGTGACGCGCGCGTCCCGTCGGCACTCCCGCAGCGCGGCCGCGCGCCGCACCTCGGGATCGGGGTCGGCCAGCAGCGCCGACCGCGCGTCCGGCGGCAGGATCTCCCACGCACGCACCGCTTCCCGGCGCGCTGCCGCGCTGTGATGAGCGGCCATCGAGGCCACGAACGAGGGCGGCAGATGGGGCGATTCCAGCAACGCCGTCCGGACGGAGGGGACGGGGTCGTCGAGCAGGCGCGCGCACACGGCGTCCGGGAGCGGCGCGACCTCGGTGCGCGGGTCGTACACCTCGGGTCCGTACGCGAGGGCTGCCCGCACCCGGGGAGACGGATCGTCCGCGAGCCGGGCCCGCTGTGCGGGCTCCGCCCGGGCGCTCATCGCGAAGTCGCTCCGGGCGCCCGGGTCCGGGTGCGCCAGGATCGCCACGACGGCCGACTCGGGGAGCCCGGCCCGCTGGAGGGCGTCACGGGGCGGACGGCCGCCGTCCCCCGCGACGGCGAGCAGGCGCAGGAGCAGCGGTGTCGGCAGCGCCGGATTGCGGGCGACTCCGTCCAGCGCGGACGCGTGAAACGCCACCATGACTCCCCTGCCCCCTGCCGACTTGCCGAACCGCCGAACCGCCGAACCGCCGAACCGCTCCTACCCGTGGCGCGCGGGCCGCACGTTGCGGTTGAAGCGGAAGAGGTTGTCCGGGTCGTGCTCGGCCTTGAGCGCCGCGAGGCGGGCGTACGTCTCCGGAGCGTAGCCCTCGCGCGTCTGGTCCTCGTCGGCGTGCTCCCCGTCGCCGTAGAGGAACGTGAGGCTGTGGCCGAGCGTCCAGGGCGCGAGGGTCTCACGGACGAGCGCGTGGCGGGCGCGGAGCGCCTCCGGGTCCGAGGCGCCGGGTCCCGTTCCCGGCATGGAGATGATCCGCACGGCGAACTCGGCCTCGCGGTGGTCGACCGCGATCCCGTGCGGCCCGCGCTCGCGCAGGGCGCCGCCGAGGTGGCGTACGTCCACGACGCACGGCACCGGCGAGTCCGGGCCCGCGACGGCGAGGAGGTCGCGCGCGGCCCCTGGGGTCAGCTCGCTCAACAGCGCGTTGGTGGCCGTGTACGGGTGCGGCTCTTCGGGGTCGCTGTGGATCGTGCCGCACTCGGCGTACGGCATGGTGCGCAGCTCGTCCTTGAGGCGCGGGCCGAGGGCGCGGAGGGGCGCCACGAGGCGCTCGCCCTCCTCCTCCGGGCCGTTGAAGGCCACGCGGACCGAGGCGATGTAGCGGCCCCGCATCGGCTCGGGGACCTGCGGGATGTCGGGGAGGCCGAGCAGGGTGACGGAGGACGTCAGCGCCTCGGGCACCTCGGCGCACCAGCGGCGCCAGGTCTCCAGCGCCTCCTCGACGTGCGGGGCGCCGAAGACGAGCTGGCCGCCGTAGAGGGTGCGGACGGGGAGGAGGTCCAGCTCCAGCGCGGTGACGACGCCGAAGTTGCCGCCGCTGCCGAGGACCGCGCCGAACAGCGGCTCGCCGGGCTCCAGCCGACGGAGCTCGCCGTCGGCGGTGACCATCTCGACGGCGCGTACGTGCTCGGCCGCGTAGCCGAACTGGCGGGCCAGCAGGCCGACTCCGCCGCCCAGCGTGTAGCCGACGACGCCGACGGACGGCGAGGAGCCGTTGAGCGGCGCGAGGCGGTGCGCGGCGGCGGCCTCGATCAGCGCGCCCGCCCGGACCCCGGCCTCGACGCGCGCGGTACGGGCCTCCGGGTCGATCCGCACCCCCGTCATCCGGCGGGTGCTGATCAGCACGCCCTCGCCGTCGCCCGCGGCGGCCGACAGGCCGTGCCCGGTGGCCTGCACCGCGACGGGCAGGCCCGCCGCCCCCGCGTACGCGACGGCGGCGCGCACGTCCTCCGCGTCGGCGGCGCCGACGACGAGCGCGGGCCGGTGCGTGTAGGCGGCCTGGAAGCCGGAGACCTCCTCGTCGTACGCGGCGTCCCCGGGGCGGAGGACCGGGCCGGTGAAGGCGGGAAGGGGCTGCGTGGTCGTGGTGTCCATGGCTCCAGCATCCGGTCGCGATCGCCATAAGTCCAAGGCTGCTTCTGTCTCACGGCTAGAATCGACAGTTATGGAGTTGCGGCAGCTTCAGTACTTCGTCGCGGTGGTGGAGGAGGCCAACTTCACCCGCGCCGCGGCCCGGCTGCGCCTCGCGCAGCCGGGCGTCAGCGCCCAGATCCGCCAGCTCGAACGGGAGGTCGGCCAGCCGCTGCTGGACCGCACAGGGGGCTCGGTGACGCCCACGGAGGTGGGCGAGGCCGTGCTGCCGTACGCGCGGGCGGCGCTCGCGGCCGTGGCGGGAGTGCGGCAGACGGTGGACGAGTTCACCGGGCTGCTGCGCGGCCACGTCACGCTGGGCCTCGTCTCGGGCGCTCCCACGTACGAGGTCGATGTGGCCTCGCTGCTCGCGGACTTCCACGACGACCACCCGCACGTCGACATCGCGCTCACCGAGGACACCTCGGAGCGGATGCTCTCCGGGCTGCTCGGCGGCACCCTCGACCTCGCGCTGCTCGGCCTCACCGCGAGCGAGCCGCCTGCCGGGGTCTCGTACCAGGTGGTGATCGAGGCCCCGCTCGTCGCGGCGTGCGCGGCGGACGACCCGCTGGTGGCGGGCGGGCGGCGTGCCTCCGTCCGGCTGGCCGAGCTGCGCGACCGGCCGCTGATCAGCCTGCCGCGCGGGACGGGCCTGCGGGGCGTGCTCGAAAGCGCCTGCGCCGAGGCCGGGTTCACGCCCCGTATCGCCTTCGAGGCGGCGGCGCCGCAGGTGCTGGAGCAGCTCGCCGCGCGCGGCCTGGGCGTGGCCGTGGTCCCCGCGCCCCTGACCGGCGCCGCGCCGGTAGCCGGGCTGCGCGCCCTGCCGCTCACGCACCCCCGGCCGCTCGGCCGTATCGCCCTGGCCTGGCGCACGGAGGGCCCCACGAGCCCGGCGGCCGGAGCGCTCCTGACCCGGCTGCGCGCGGCCCTGGCGCTCCCTCCGGGGCAGTCCGGCTAGGACTTGCGGGCGACCACCGCGTAGATGCTGATGTCCTCGTCCGTGGCGTCGCCGATGTCGAGGTAGCGGGTCCTGTCCAGGACGTCCGTGCCCTCGGGCGGCCGCGTGTCCTCGTCCCCGTCGGGGCCGCCGATGCGGTCGGCGTCGGCCGTGGGGTCGGGGCGCCAGCGGTGGACGGGGACCAGGCCGGGTTCGAGGGGTTCCATGCCGTTCTCGGTGAGGAAGCGCAGGACGGCGTCGCGCGGGCGGAGCACGAAGGAGACGCCGCGCTCGCGCATGATCCGGGCGACCTTGCCGATCCGCTCGGGGTTGAGGTCGGCCGTCAGATGGCTCAGTACGAGGTGGCTGCCCGGCGGCAGCGCGCGTATCAGCTCGCGCACGATGCCGTACGCCTCGTCGTCCTCGATGAAGTGCAGGATCGCGGCGAGCACCAGCCCGACCGGACGGTCGAAGTCGAGGGTGTCGGCGGCCTCGCTCAGGATGCGGGCCGGGTCGCGCAGGTCGGCGTCGATGTAGTTCGTCGCGCCCTGCGGGGTGCTCACGAGCAGGGCGCGGGCGTGGACGAGCACCGAGGGGTCGTTGTCGACGTAGACGACGCGGGTCTCGGGCGCGACACGCTGGGCGACCTGGTGGACGTTCTCGCGGGTGGGCAGGCCGGTGCCGACGTCGAGGAACTGCCGTACGCCCTCCTCGCGCGCCAGGTGGGCGACGGCGCGGCGCAGGAACGCGCGGTTGTGCCGGATGTCGAGGTAACCCCGGGGGTTGACCGCGAGGGACTTCGCGGCGGCGTCGCGGTCGACCGGATAGTTGTCCTTGCCGCCCAGGAAGACGTCGTAGACGCGGGCCGGGTGGGCCTTGCTGGTGTCGATGCGCCGCGTCAGACCGTCGTCGTCACTGCCGTGCGCGGGTGCCTCAGGTGCCTCGGGTGCCTCGTCAGCCATGCGTCCGTCCCTGCGTCTCCATTGTCCGGTCGGCCCCAACTTATCGGAGGAGTACGGGCGTTGCGCGCCCCCTCCGCGCATCGAGCGCGCCCGCGCACGCGGCTTCTCGCGCAGGGCGAGTGGGAAGACGGCAAGCGCTGTCCGAGAGGAGATCCTTCATGCCTCGTTCCCAGACGCCCCCCACCGCCCTCTCCGACGGGCCCGCCCGTACGGGCGCGGCCCCCGGCGCGATACCCCTCCTCGGGCACGCCTGGCAACTGCGCACCCGGCCCCTGGAGTTCCTGGCCTCACTGCCCGCGCACGGCGACCTGGTCGAGATACGGATCGGCCCGACCCCCGCCTACGTGGTGTGCGAGCCGGGGCTGCTGCGCCAGGTGCTGGCCGACTCGCGGACGTTCGACAAGGGAGGCCCCTTCTTCGACAAGGCGCGCGCCCTGTTCGGGGACAGCCTGGCCATGGCGCGCTGGGCCGAGCACCGCTGGCAGCGCCGCCGGATGCAGCCCGCCTTCCACCCCTCGCGGCTCGCGGAGTACGCGGAGGTGATGGGCGGGGAGATCGCACGGATGACCGCGGCGTGGCGGCCGGGCCGGGTGGTCGGCATCGTGGACGAGCTGAACACGCTGGCGCTGCGGATCGTCACGCGCAGCGTCCTGTCCGCCGAGGCCGAGGACCGCGCGGTGGCCGTCTTCCAGCGCTCGCTGCCGGTGGCCGTCGAGGGGGTCTACCGCCGCACCGTCACCCCCGTACCGCTGCTCCACAGCCTGCCGACGCCCGGCAACCTGGCCTACCGGCGTGCCGTCTCCCGCCTCCGCCGGGTCACCGAGGCGGCCGTCGCGGAGCGGCGCGGCACGGGCTCCGGGGGCATAGGGTCCGGGGGCGAGAGTGGGCGCGGCGGGCTCCTGCCGCTGCTGCTCGCCGCGCGGCGCGGGGACGGCCCCGGGGACGGCCCCGGCGACGGGGGCCACGGGGAGCCGCTCACCGACGCCGACATCCGCGATCAGCTCATCGTCACGATCGGCGCGGGCTCCGACACCACGGCAAACGCGCTGGCGTTCGCGTACTGGCTGCTCAGCCGCCACCCGGAGGCCGAGCGGCGGCTGCACGCCGAGGTCGACGAGGTGCTGCGCGGGCGCCCCGCACACTTCGACGACCTCGACAGCCTCCCGCACACCCGGAGCGTGGTCACCGAGGTGCTGCGGCTGTACCCGCCGGGCTGGTTCTTCACCCGCGTCACCACCGCGGCCACCGAGCTCGCGGGCCGCCGCCTCCGGCCCGGCACGACGGTGCTCTACAGCCCGTACGTCCTGCACCGGAACCCCGGGCTCTTCCCGGAGCCCGAGCGCTTCGACCCGGACCGGTGGCGGCCCGAGCGGGAGCGGGAGACGCCGCGCGGCGCGCTGGTGCCGTTCGGCGGGGGCAGCCGCAAGTGCATCGGCGAGCACTTCGCGCTCACCGAGATGGTGCTCGCGCTCGCGGGCATCTCCGCGCGCTGGCGCCTGCGCCCGCTGCGCGGCACCACGCTCAGCCCCCGGCCCCTGGGCACGCTGGGCCCCGGGCCGCTGCGGATGGTCCCGGAGCCGCGCACAGACGCACCGTCCTGATCGTCTCCCGGACCTCCGGGGCACAATGGCCGTATGCAGGCTGACAGCGGCACCCCTCAGGAGCCCACGACCACCCGCCGGAGCACGACGGGGCGGGTGCTCGCCATGGGCGCGCTGTACGGCCTCCCGGCCGGGCTCGTCCTCGGCCTCATGGTCTTCGACAACCTCGCCGTGGGGCTCATCATGGGCTTCGCCATCGGCACGGTCGGCAGCATCGCCTTCGTCTCCTCCCGCAGCGACGGCTGACGACGCCTCAGGCGCCTCAGGCGCCTCCGGCCCCGTCGTCGGCGGCCAGCGCGTGCAGGAGGCCCGCCGTCAGCGCCGTACGTTCGGGGACGCGGTCGAGCAGGATGTGCTCGTGACGGGCGTGCGCCCCGTCGCCGACCGCGCCGAGCCCGTCGAGGACCGGACGGCCCAGCGCCGAGACGAAGTTGCCGTCGCTGGCGCCGCCGACGCCGACCTCCTCGACGGTCACGCCCAGTTCCGCGCCGACCCGCCGGGCCAGCGCGAACACCCGGCGCGAGGCCGGGGTGGGCACCATCGGGGGCCGGTTCCAGGCGCCGGTGACGGTGACCTTCACGCGCGGGTCGGTCGCGGTGAGGCCGGAGAGGACGGCGTCGACGCGGGCCATCTCGCCGGGCTCGGCGACGCGGACGTCGATGCCGCAGAGAGCCCGCCCGGCGACCACGTTGCGGCCCGTGCCGCCGCTGATGAGGCCGACGTTGAGGGTCGTACCCCGGGCGCGGTCGCCCGCGCCCGCGATGACGGGGACCAGTTCGGCGAGCGCGTGGACGGCGCTGGCCCCGGCGTCGGGATCCAGGCCCGCGTGCGCCTCGACGCCGGTCACCTCGACCTCGAAGAGGCCGACGCCCTTGCGCGAGGTCTTCAGCGCGCCGTGGTGGGACGCCTCGCAGATGAACGTGGCGCGCGCGTCCTCGTCGGCCCGCTCGATGTGGGCGCGTGAGGCGGGGCTGCCGATCTCCTCGTCGCCGTTGATCAGGAACCGTACGGCGGGGCGCTCCAGGCCCAGCCGGTCGAGCAGCGCCACCGCCCAGACGGCCTGCGCGAGGCCGGTCTTCATGTCGAAGAGCCCGGGCCCGGTGGCCCTGCCGTCCGCGTCCACGGAGAACGGCCACTCCTCCGGCGTCCCCGCGGGCCACACCGTGTCGTAGTGGCAGACGACGAGGACGGTGCCGCCGGTGCCGGGCCCGGTGCCCCGGTAGAGGACCTCCAGCACGTCGCCGTGGGCGCCGCCGTCGTGCCGGGTCTCCTCGTCTGGATCGCCGAGCCGCTCGCGCAGCCAGCCGCGGATCGCGTCGAGCCCGGCGTCGAGGAGCGCCTTGTCGTCGCTCGGGGTGTCGAGATGGACGAGGCGCCGCAGGTCCTCGGTGAGCGCGGGCAGCGCCTCGCGTGCGGCCTCGGCGAGCGCGGCGGCGGGGGCGTGGGCGGGTGCGGGTGCGGTCATGGGTACGGGTTCCTTCCTGGGCGGAGGGTTACGGGGCGGGGTGCCGGGTGCCCTGTTCACAGGACTTCAGCGGACGGGGACGCCGGGGCCGAGCGGGATGCCGAGCGCGTACCAGGCGTAGAAGAGCAGCGTCCAGGCGACGAGCATGGTCAGCGCGAGCGGCAAGGTGAGGGAGGCGAGGGTGCCGACGCCCGCGCGGAGCATGGCCGAGAGCAGGCCCGTACGGTCGGCGACGGCGACGCCGAGCATCACGACGAGGATGGTCGCGAGCGGCGGGAACGTCGCGTAGTTCTCGACCGCGTCGGTGACCATCATGCGGATGCCGTCGCCCGAGATCAGGTTGCGGACGGCGATGGTCTTGCCGTCCTCCCCGGGCGACTCGGCGGAGACGCCGCCGAGGGCGAGCGCCCAGCTGAGCACCGCGAGCAGCCCGCTGAGGATGGCGAACAGCCAGAAGGGGTGCGGCAGTCTCGATGCCGCCGAGCACCCGCAGCAGCGGACCGAGCCAGCGGCTCTGTGCCTCTTCGGTGCGGCCCGTGCTCGACGACGCCGATCTCGACCTGGAGGCTGCGCTCCAGCGCGCCCCGCGCGCCCCGCGCGCCCCGCTCAGCCTGCTCGGCGAGGTGCTGGAGGTCTCGCCGATCACGGCGGGGCGGCGGCTGGCCCGGCTGGAGTCCCGCCGGGTGCTGCGCGTCGGCGGTCAGAACCCGTATTTGAACCTTGCTCGCGGGGATGTTGAGGCTGGTTGAGGCCACGGTGGCGGAGAGCATTGGCCTTGGGTTGCTGTGGATCTGGCAGCGGGAGAAGGCTGCTGGGCAGGAGGCCGGGGTTCGTCGCTGGCGAAGTGGTTCTGCCGCGCCTCGGTCTTTTGAGGGTGGGCGAGGTGCCCGCTGAGAAGGTCGGGTGTGTGGCCCGGCAGCGTTACGACGAGATCGTGGCCGAGCTGCGGGACGTGGTCGAGCAGCAGTCCAGGGGGCAGTTCCGTATCGGAGACCGGGCCCTGGAGGTCGAGCCCGCGCGTTCCCGAGGGGGAGCCCCGGGTGAGGCGGAGTTCTCGGTGCAGCGGTCCTTGACGGAGCTGGCCGAGGACATCGGGTTGAAGTACAGCACGGTGCGCAACGCGCGCTGGACGGCGTCGAGGTGGCCTGAGGAGCACCGGCAGCCGGGCGTGTCCTATACGGTGCACCGCATCCTGGGCGGGATCGAGGACGAGGCCGAACGCTTCGCCGCGGTCACGACGCCGCCGGAGGGGAAGAGCCGGTGAACGGCGGACGACGCCAGTCGGCGGGTGGGGCGCCAGGTCGAGAACCCCGTCTCACCGCAGGAGAAGGTCTCCGCGATCCACTCGCTCGCCCGGGACGACGAGGTCACGGCCCAGGTGACCGGTGATCTGCTGCGGCGGCCGAAGGTGGCGACCAAATACCCGGCGGAGGAGAAAGCCCGGGTGATCGAGGAATTCACCCGGGACGAGTCAGTCGCCGCGACGGCCGCCACGAATCTGCTGCGCAGGCCCGATGTCGCTTTCAAGGCCATGAGCGACCCCACCGCCAGAACGCAGGTCAACCATGCGCAGGTCGAGCGGGGCCGCCAGGCCCGCGAGGAGTTCGAGGAGAGCCACGAGCTGGCGCCCGTCATCAAGCACTTCGAGCGGACGGCCGAGTTCCTGGACCTGATCACGGCCTGCCACGCGTTCGTCGCCAAGGCCGGACGCACCGTTCCCGGCCTGCGCGACCGACAGCTCGGCGAGGACGAGCGCGACCTCGTGCACGAACGGATAGCGAAGGTCCGCGCCGCCTGTGACTGGATCGAGCACGCCGTGGACACCGGAGAGGTGGACATGGACGCCGAGCTGTCCCGGCTCTTGAAAGAGGACTAGGCCGTGGCACGACGCTCGGAGCCGGGGCGGCGGAAGGGAGACGCCGCCCGCCGGCACGCCGAGTGCATCTACCGGATCCTGATGGAGGTGAGACCCGCCGGGCTGCACACCCCACAGCTACTGGCCGCCTGCGAGCTCTCCCGGCGCCAGGCCCAGGACGGGCTGGCGATGCTGCGCGACATCATCACCGAGATGAACTGGCCACCCCTGATCTGGACCCGCGTCGACGGCTACCAGTTCACCTCTGACGGCGATGAGCTGGAGCGTTATGAGGTGGCGTGGCTGCGGGTCAAGGTCACCGAAGTGCGGCGGTTCATCACCGCCACCCTCGCGCCGAACGCCCGCCTGCCCCCGGACGACAAGCGCGTCCGCGTCCTGGTCACCCATCTCACCTCGGTCGAGGCCACCCTCGACCTGATCGTCTGAACCTCCGCCCGGCCCCGTCCGGGGCCGGGAGAAAGGGCATGCGACATGCGCCCTCGCCGCTACCCGTCCGACACCACGGACTCCGAATGGGCCCTGGTCGCGGGCCTGCTACCGCCACCCGCGTCCCAGACCCGGGCCGGAGGCCGCCCCGAGACCCACCCGCGCCGGGACGTCTTCGACGCCATCCGTTACGTGGTCTCCGGGCACACCCGTTGGAGGGCCCTGCCCGCGGACTTCCCGCCTTACCCGACGGTCTACGGCTTCTTCGTGCGCTGGAGCCGGGCCGGAGTCCTCGAACAGGTCCGCGACCAGTTGCGCCGCCAGGTCCGGCGCCGCATGGGCACCTCCCCGCACGGCGTCGCCACAGTCATCGACAGCCAGTCGGTCAAGGCCGCCGAGACGGTGGGGCGTGAGACGTCCGGCTATGACCCCGGAAAAAGATCACGAGCCGGAAGCGACACGTCGTCGTCGACCTGACCGGCCTTCCCCTGCTCGTCGGTGTCACCCCGGCCGACGTCCACGACAGCCACGCCGCCCGGATGATGCTGACCCGGCTACGGCGCACGCATCCGGAGATCACGGTCGTGTGGGCCGACCGCGCCTACGCCGGAACCCTGGTCACCTGGGCCAGCACCACCCTGAACCTGACGGTCAAGACCGTCTCGCGCCCGAAGGGAGCGCAGGGTTTCGTCCTGTTGCCCCGCCGCTGGATCGTGGAGCGGAGCCTCGCGTGGTTAACGCAGACCCGCCCACGCCGAAGCGATGGTGAACCTCGCGGTCATCACCCTCATGACCCGCCGCCTCGCCCAGCCCGGCTGCCATCCCGCCGCCGCCCCACCCCGACCGGCTGAAGCGCTGCAAGCAGCGTGAATACCGCCGGCCTACCTGACTGCTTCGATGCTGTTGGCGGCTATCGGACCTGAGTCTCCAGGCCCGGCTGCCTGTCAGGGTCGGCGCGGTCAGCCAGGTCATCCGTTGCGTCGAGGAGCCTGTCGAAGTCGTGCACAGCGGTGGCCTGTTCCCTGGTCGGTGCGGACAGTCCGTCCAGAGGGCCGTCGGACGGCGCGGCATGGGCGGTGCCCCCCGCCGCAAGAGCGGCAACCGCGAGCAGCGTGACGAGAACAGCACGTGAGTTCTTGCGCACGAGTGACCTCTATTTCGTTCGAGAACGTGTGGACGAGGGCGTCCTGCCCATGAGCCGCCGCCTGAGTCGGAATCGGCCGCGAAGCCACACGAACGGGCTCTCTACCAGACATCAAGCACCTGGCATGCACCTTTCCAGACAGGTTCTCACTGAGTGTTTGGTCCTGTTTCCAGGCGACCTGGTGTAGTTTTCTGACCTTACTATTCTGGGGCTGGAGGGATGGGTGAGGCGCCCGTTTAGCCGGTGACAGCAGAGGCTTGTTTCGCCCGGCCTCCTCCTGTCTCACTCCGACACGCCTTGAACAGTCCCCTTTGACCACTGGCCAGGGCGGCCATCCCGCAGTACATCCAAGACATGACCGGGCAGCGCGGCTACCCCAGCGACCTCTCCGACGCCCGCTGGGCACTGATCGAACCGGTCCTCACGGACTGGCGGGTCAAACGTCGTCAGTACGCCCTGGACATCGGGCGCCCGCCCGAGCACGACCTACGGCAGATCGTGAACGCCATCCTGTACGTGGACCGCACCGGGATCCCCTGGCGCTACCTGCCGCACGACTTCCCGCCCCACCCCACGGTCTACGGCTACTTCGCACGGTGGCAGCAGGACGGCGTCTTCACGCAGCTCACCAGGCTGCTGAGGAGCCTGGTCCGCCAGGCCGAGGGCCGAGACGGAGAGCCGTCGGCCTGTGTGCTGGACTCCCAGAGCATCAAGACCTCCGCCAACGTGCACCGTGCCGACCAGGGCACCGACGCCGGGAAACGGATCATCGGCCGCAAGCGCAATCTGGGCTGCGACACCCTCGGCCTGCTGCTGACCGTCCTGGTCACTGCCGCCAGCGTCTCCGACACCGCGGCCGGCGTGACCCTGCTCTCACGGATCGCCGCCGCCCACCCCCACATCCGCAAAGCCTGGGTGGACGTCGGCTACCGCACCACCGCCATCGAGCACGGCGCCCGCCTTGGCATCGACGTTCACCCCGTCCAACGCGAGCCCGGAGCCAAAGGCTTCAAGGTCATTCCGAGACGCTGGACCATCGAACGGAGCATCGGCTGGCTCATGCACCACCGCCGCCTCGCCCGCGACTACGAGAGACACCCACACCGATCCGAGGCCATGATCCACCTCGCGATGATCGACCTCATGGCCCGCCGTCTCACCGGCGAAGCCACCCCCAACTGGCGCGGAACTTAACAACAAGGCGCCAGAACGTCAGATTTGTTGGAAATTCAACCGACCCATTACGTGCCTGGCCGATGGGAATTTGCCATGCAGTGGTTCACTCTGCTGTCGACGCTCCTAGGGACAGCTATCGGCGTAGCCAGCACTCTCA
The DNA here is from genome assembly GCF_043202595.1 of Streptomyces sp. NPDC048172. Taxonomy (NCBI): domain Bacteria; kingdom Bacillati; phylum Actinomycetota; class Actinomycetes; order Kitasatosporales; family Streptomycetaceae; genus Streptomyces; species Streptomyces sp. NPDC048172. Next base: position 197,640 of record NZ_JBIDAT010000003.1, on the reverse strand, counting down.
TATCGGAACGTTTCCGCAGCAAGGAAGCTCGCCTGCAGCTCCATCAGGCAGTCCGAACCGAAGCCTACTTGAGCTTCCTGCAATCCATGAATGAATCGGCCGGAGCGTTCCGCGGTCTTGCCCTGACGGCAGCGCAAGCCCCTCCTGACCAGCTACAGGAGTCCAGTCGTCAAGTCTTCAAGGAAAGCAGTCTTTACGTCACGCGTGAGCGAATCATCCTGTTCGCCCCCAACTCCGTGGCAGCCGCTATGAATGTGGTGTTCAACAGCCTGCTCCAAATGCAGGAGGCTGTGAATCTTCGCTGCGACAGGTACAGCCCGGAGTTCCTCAGCTGCCTAAATAAATATGCCGATTCTGTGCAAATGCTGAGATCCGAAATGCGAAAGGATGTGGGTGCCGAGCCATTGCGGAACGATGTTGAGTGGGCGCCACACGGGTGAGAACTGCCGAACGCAGGAGCTGTGTGACATCAGTCAGCGCGAGCGCACAACCGCCCTACGCGGTGCGACCACCGCCGCGAGGCTGGAGCAAACACCAATTGTCGGACCAAACACTCAGTCAGCCGGACTGGTCGATCACGGGCGAGGGCAACCCCTGGCACGTCCGGCTCACGGCCGAGCCGGGCCGCGCGGACGAGCTCGCCCGGCGTACGGCCGCCCTGCCCGAGGCCCAGCTCGTCGCGACGACGGCGGGGCGCACCGACATCTACGCCGTCGTGCAGCCCGGTACGCGCGGCGCCGTGCGCGAGCTGCTGACGGCGCGGCTGCCGTCGATGCCGGGGGTGGGCTCGGCCCGTTCCGAGCTGGTGCTGCGCGCGCTGACCAGGACGGACAGCTGGCGGGTGCCGCGCCTGGCGGCGGAGCACCTCGAGGAGGTGGGCGAGCCGCCGTCGGCCGCCGGACGCGCCCCGGCCGCGAAGATCGCCCGCGAGCTGGGCGTCGCCCAGTCCACGGCGTACCGCACGGCGCGGCAGCTCCTGCGGGACGGCGTCGTCCGCCCGCGCGTCGAGATCGAGCCCGCGCTGCTGGGGTACGCGCTGGAGGCCGTCGTCACCCTCACCCTCGCGCCCGGGGACACGGAGCACGCCGCCGAGGTGCTCGCCCGCCACCCCTCGGCGCGCTACGTGAGCCTGGCGGCGCTGCCGGGGATCAGCGCGGTCGTGGTGCTGCCGGTGCTGGACGTGCTGCGCCGGAACTGGCTCGACCGCCACGACGGGCTGCTGCGGGGGCCGTCCGGCGGCTGACCCGGCCGGCCAGGCCGCCGCGGCTGACCCGGTCGCCGGTCGCGGCCGCGACCGCGCGCCACCACGGCTCGGCGGGCAGCTCCTCGGCGGAGGGCTCGAAGGAGCCGCCGGGCCTCGGCACCGCCGCCCGTACGCCCGCGGCCGCCGCGGCCGCGAGGGTGCGCTCGGCGGGCTCGGCCCAGGGGTGGAGGGCCAGGTTGAAGGTGCCCCAGTGGATGGGGAGGACCGGGGCCTCGGCGCGGGCCAGGCCGAGGTGGGCGCGGACGCCCTCCTCGGGGGTCATGTGGATGTCGGGCCAGAACGCCTCGCTGTACGCGCCGATCTGGATCATCGTCGCGTCGAACGGGCCGTACCGCTCGCCGATGTCCGCGAAGCCCGGGAAATAGCCCGTGTCGCCGCTGTGGAAGACCCGGTGCTCCGGGCCCGTGACCGTCCACGAGGCCCACAGCGCACGCTGCGCGTCGCGCAGTCCGCGCCCGCAGAAGTGCCGCGCGGGCGTCGCGGTGAGGGTCAGCCCCGCCACCTCGGCCGACTCGTGCCAGTCCAGCTCGTCCACCCGGGCTGCGGGGACGCCCCAGCGCTCCAGGTGCGCGCCCACGCCCAGCGGCACGGCGAACCGGGCGCCGGAGCGGGCCAGGGCGCGGATCGTGGGGAGGTCCAGATGGTCGTAGTGGTCGTGCGAGACGACGACGGCGTCGAGCGGGCCCAGCCGCTCCAGCGGGACCGGCGCGGGGTGCAGCCGCTTCGGGCCCACGAACGAGAACGGCGAGCAGCGCCTCCCCCACACGGGGTCGAAGAGCACGCGCCGTCCGTCGATCTCCGCGAGGACGGTGGAGTGGCCCAGCCAGGTGAGGCGCAGCCCGGAGGCGGGCGGCGCCGACAGGTCGGGCCGCTCCAGGGGGATCGCGCCCGCGGGCTTACGGCCCCGGGTGCGGAGCAGCGCGCGCATCATCTGGCCGCGCGTCCCCGTCGCGCGGGGCGCGTCCGGGGCCGCCTCGGGGTTGGTGAAGCGCCCCGCCGCCCTGTCGTAGTGCGGGGACCGCTCGATACGGGCGAGCCGCTCGCCCTCGGGCCGGGCCCCGAAGGACAGGGGTCGCACGCTGCTCAGGTCTCTCACGAGGTCGCTCTCCGTTCTGCCGCCGCTCTCGCTGAACGCGCGTGCGCCCGCCGTTGTTCCGACGGCTCCGGCTCCGGTGCGTTCCTGAGCGTACGACCGGCGGGGGCGCCGTGCGCGGCGACGGCGGCGGACGGCTCCGCGCTCGGCGGCGCGTGGTGGGGCCGTCCACGCTCTCAGCGCCGTCCGTGGTGGAGCCGTCCGCCCTCTCAGCGCCGTCCGTAGTGGAGCCGTCCGCCCGCGACGTCGGCCAGATAGAGCACGTCGCCCCCGTCGGCGTCGCGGCGGACGGCGAGGCGCTCGGCGGGGACGCCGGGCGCGACGGACGCCGCGGTCCACTTCCCGCCGGACTCGGTCGCGGCGAAGGCGCGGTCGGCGCCCGCCGACTTCGCGAAGTAGACGCGCTTGCCGTCCTGTTCGTCCCAGGTGATGCCGACGGCGGCGCGCGTCTGGGCACCGGCGTGGACGGTCTGGCGGGCCCAGCGGCCGTCGCGGAGGTAGCCGTAGCGGACGTCGAACCGTCCCTCGCTGCCCGCGTGCCGGTAGCGGTAGGCGACCTTGGGGCGGCCGCCGTCCAGGGCGAGCTTGGCGCTCTGCACGGCGGGCCCGGCGTACGCGGGATCGCTGGTCCACTCCTCCCCCGCGGTGACGGGCTGCACGGTGTCGGCGGTCGCGGGCGTGACGGGGGCCTGCTCGCGCGCCCCGGCGCTGTCGCGGAAGGTGCCGTCGGCGGGGTCGTAGCGCAGGTAGGAGAGCTGGTGGCGGAAGACGGCTGCGGGGTGGCTCGCCCACTCGAAGAGCAGGTGGACCCGGCCCTGCGCGTCGGTCTGGATGTCGTCGGGGTAGACGGAGCGGTTCTCGGCGCCCGCGAAGTCGGCGACCTTGCTCCACTTCGACGCCGAGTCGTCCCAGTGGTAGAGCCCGCCGTGGCGCGCGCTGCCGGAGACGTCGACGCGCGCGATCAGGTAGAGGTCGCCGTTCGGGGCCGTCGTCACGACGGGGTAGGTGATGCCCTTGCCCTGGTCGGGCAGGTCACCGGCGTGGTTCACGGGGTCGCCGGAAGCACCGCCGGGCGCGTCGGAGCGGAAGTAGCGCCAGGTGTCGTTGTGCATCGAGGCGAAGACGTGCAGCCGCCCGCTGCCGTCGCGGGCGACCGAGGGCTGGTTGTGGCCGATGTCGTCGGCGTACTCGGCCTGCTTGCCGTCCCGCTGCCGCACCGGCAGCTTCGTCCACTCCCCCGAGGGCGCGCGGCGCGCGACGGCGACCTTGTGGCGGCTCTCGTCGGCGGCGGGCTCGTTGAAGGCGAAGTACGTGTACGAGCCCGCGCCCTTGTGCGTCGCGACGGGCGACCACCAGCCCGCCTGGTTGGAGGAGTCCATGGGGTAGGGCACGACGCTGGTCGCCGGGTCGGCGGCGGCGTCGGCGGCGTCGGCGGCGGCCCGCGCCGGGGCCGTCGCCGCGAGCGGGGTGAGCAGCGCGAGCGCGAGGAGGGGCGCGGCGCGGCGGAACGTACGGGACACGGCTGCCTCTTTCCTTGTGGGGGGGGTCAGGCGGTCGGGACGGTTCAGGGCGTCAGTCGCGTACGGGCCGTCTCGCGGGCCCGCAGCAGGGCGATCATGGAGACCAGGGCGATCACCATCAGGTAGAAGGCGGGCGAGAGGTCGTAGTCGGTCGCGCTGACGAGCCAGGTCGCGAAGTACGGGGTCATGCCGCCGAAGAGCGCGGTCGCGATGTTGTACGCGACAGCCATCGCGCCGTACCGCACCCGCGTGGGGAAGAGCTCGGCGAGGGCGGCGGAGCTGGCGCCGTCGAAGGCGGCCATGAAGACGCCGAGCAGGATCATCGCGAGGCACGCGAGCACCGCGTGTCCCTGGGACATCAGCCAGAACGCGGGCCAGGAGAGCAGCACGAAGCCGAGACAGCCGCCGATCATCAGCGGCCTGCGCCCGTACCGGTCGGAGAGCGAGCCCATGAACGGCACCAGCACGGCGATCACGAAGAGCCCGATGGTGGTGATGGCGAAGGCGGGCACCCGGTCGAAGTCCAGCGTGGTCTGGAGGTATCCCGGCATGAACGTCTGCAGCGCCCAGTGGCCGACGGCCTTGATGAGCATGAAGCCGATGCAGAAGAGCATGGCCGTACGGGCCGTGGCCAGGCTCTCCTTGAGCGGTGAACCGGCGGTGCCGCCCGACTCCTTGAGCCTGCGGAACTCCGGGGAGTCCTCCAGCCGCGTACGGAGATAGACCCCGGCGATCCCGAGCGGCGCGGCGAGCAGGAACGGGATGCGCCAGCCCCAGTCGTCCATCGAGGACTCGGAGAGCGCGGCGGTCAGCAGCAGCACGAGCCCCGAGCCCGCGACGAACGCGGCGAAGCCGGTGGCGTCGATCCACGAGGTGACCCGGCCCCGCCGGTCGGCGGGCGCGTACTCGGCGAGCAGCGTCGTGGCCCCCGCCGACTCGCCCCCGGCCGCGAAGCCCTGCACCAGCCGCGCGAGGACGAGCAGCACGGGCGCGAGGACGCCGACCGAGGCGTGGGTGGGCAGCAGGCCCATGGCGAGGGTGGCCGCCGAGGTGGTGAGCACGACGAGGGCGAGGGTGCGCTGACGGCCTATGCGGTCGCCGAGCGAGCCGAAGAACAGCCCGCCCAGCGGCCGCATCACGAAGCCCGCGCCGAACACGGCGAACGTCGAGAGCAGTTCGGCCTGCTCGTTCCCCGAGGGGAAGAAGTTGTGCGCGAGGATCACGGCCAGCGTGCCGTAGATCCCGAAGTCGAACCACTCCACGAAGTGGCCCAGCCCGGCCGCGACCAGCACCCGGCGCAGCGTGCGCGGGGGTACCCCGGTGTCCTCCGCCTCTGTGGTCCCTCTGTCATGCGTGTCCTGCACAGCGGCCTCCACCGTTCCCAGCCAGTCCCAGGTTCCGTTCGATCTGCCGCGAGAAGTTACAACAGATCCCATACACTGCATAGTGATTGCACAATCTGAAAGTGATGTACGTTCCTATGGGACAGCAACCACTTCACAGCACCGTTTGTGCGAAGGAGCCGGAGCCATGCGCGAGGAACAGGCCCGTCACGACATCGCCGTCATCGGCGGAGGACTCGCGGGGACGTGCGCGGCCATCGCCGCCGCACGCCTCGGCCGCCGGGTGGCGCTGGTCCACAACAGGCCGGTGCTGGGCGGCAACTCCAGCAGCGAGGTGCGGGTGTGGGTCTGCGGCGCCACCGCACACGGCGTGCACCGGTACGCCCGGGAGACCGGCATCATGGGCGAGCTCTACACGGAGAACCAGTTCCGCAACCCCGAGGGCAATCCGTACTACTGGGACCAGGTGGTCCTCGACGCCGTCCTCGCCGAGCCGCTCATCGACCTCTACCTCAACACCGATGTGCGCGAGGCCGAGGCGAGCGGCCCCGAGGACGCCCGCGTGCTGCACTCCGTCACCGGCTGGACGCTGGGCTCGGAGCGCCGGACCACCTTCCGCGCCGAACAGTTCCTCGACTGCACCGGCGACGGCCTGATCGGCCATCTCGCCGGTGCCCGTCACCGCATCGGCCGCGAGGCCCGTGCCGAGTACGACGAGCCGTGGGCCCCCGAGGAGGCCGACGGGGCGCTGCTCGGCTCGACGATCCTCTTCTACACCAAGGACGCGGGCCGCCCCGTGAAGTTCGTGCCGCCCTCCTACGCGCGCGACCTCTCCACCACCCCCATCCTCCGCAACCGCGTCCTGCGCACCGGCGACAACGGCTGCGACTACTGGTGGATCGAGTGGGGCGGCGAGCTCGACACCGTCCACGACAACGAGCGGATACGCGACGAGCTGCACGCCGCGATCATGGGCATCTGGGACCACATCAAGAACTCGGGCGAGTTCGAGGCCGACAACCTCACCCTGGAGTGGGTCGGCAGCCTCCCCGGCAAGCGCGAGTACCGCCGTTTCCTCGGCGATCACGTCCTCACCCAGCGGGACGTCCTGGAGCAGCGCCAGTTCCCCGACGCGGTCGCCTTCGGCGGCTGGTCGGTGGACCTGCACCCGGTCGAGGGGATGTACGCGAACGAGCCCGGCGCGCGCCAGCGGTACGCCGACGGCATCTTCCATATCCCCCTGCGCTGCCTCTACTCGGCCAACGTCGCCAACCTCTTCTTCGCCGGGCGCGACATCTCCGCCACCCACGTCGCCTTCGGCGCCACCCGCGTCATGGCCACCTGCGCCACGCTCGGCGAGGCCGCGGGCACGGCGGCGGCCCTGTGCGTGTCGGAGGACCTGTCCCCGCGCGGACTGGCCACGGAGCGGCTGGACCTCCTCCGCCACACCCTGGTCCGCCAGGACGCCTCCGTGATCGGCCTCGCCCACACCGACCCCGCCGACCTCGCCCGTACGGCCCGGGTCACCGCCTCCTCGACCACGGAGGTGCTGGCGGCCGAGCCCGACGGGACCGAGGAGGAGTACCCCCTCACCCGCGACGTCGGCCTCCTCCTCCCCGCCGACCCCCGCCTCGACAGCGTCGCGCTCCTCGCCTCCACGGACCTGCCCGACGGGGCGGAGCTGAGCGTCGAGCTGTGGGACACGGGCCTCCCCGAGAACGGCGTACCCGTGCGCCACCTGGCCACCACGGCGGCACAGGTCAAGGCCGGGCCCACGGCAGGGCAGGCCGCGTGGGCGACGGCGCACTTCGGCCACGTCCCGGCGTCAGCGTCGGCGTCGGCGTCCCTCCCGGCCCAGGTCGTCGTGCTCGTCCGCGCACACCCGCACGTCTCGCTCCGTCTCGTACGGCAGCGCGTGGACGGCGTGCTGTCGCTGCGCCGCAAGGCCCAGGGCGACGCGGCGGTCGACCACGACATCCCGGAGGAGGAGGGCCAGCGGGTCGTCGAGTGGTCGGCGCGCGAACTGCGCCGCAGCTCCTTCTGCTTCCGCGCGGCCCCCGAGACCCGCGCGCTCGCCCCGGACAAGGCGGTCGGCGGCTACCAGCGCCCGTACGGCGGCCCCCAGATGTGGTCCTCGGCCCGCGTCGCCGACCCGTCCCGCATGGACGAGTGGCTGCTGCTGGAGTGGGACGCGCCCCAGGCGCCGCGCACGGTGCACCTCGTCCTGGACGACGACGTCGACGAGTACCTCAACAACCTCCACCGGCACCGGACCCCGTTCGAGATCATGCCGGAGCTGGTCAAGTCGTACGTCCTGGAGGGCCGCGACCCCGCAGGACACTGGCACGAGCTGGCGCGCGTCGAGGACAACCGGCGGCGGCACCGCGTGCACGACGTGGACGAGGGCCTGGGGCTGTGCGCCCTCCGCGTCCGGACGACGGCCACGCACGGCGCCGACCGCGCCCATGTCGTGGCGGTCCGCGCCTACGCCTGAGCCGGGCCGGGCGGCCAGTCGACGGGGGTCAGACCGGCCAGGAGGCGGCCGTCCGCGAGGGCGACCGCCACGTCCATACCGCGCGCCGCCCCCTCGGCGAAGGCCGCGGGGGCGGTGCGGTCCAGCAGGAGGACGAAGTGCTGGGCGACGCGTGGCCGCCATGCGTCGAGGTTGCCGTCGGCGTCGAGGCGGAGGTTGGAGTGCCAGGCCGCCTGGGCGAGGACCGAGACGAGCACCCCCAGGAAGTCGGCCTCGCACAGGCCGTCCGCGTGGTCGATCAGGATCGCGAGGTCCTGGTTGCCGTGGCCGGGGCCGTGCCAGTCCTGGAGGCAGTCGACCAGGGCGTCCCAGTTGTGGCCGAAGTACCCGGCGAAGGACAGCTCCCGGGCGAACGTACGGAAGACGGACGCGGCGTCCCGCAGCTCACGGCCGTCGACACGCAGGACCAGACCGCCCCGCCGTACGAGGGTGGCCGTCTCCGACGTCAGCCAGGGGTCGGCGGCGGAGGTGAACACGACCCAGGGGGCGCGGCGTTCCGTCAGCGTGGGCTTCGGCGGCATGGGGTGATCCTTGCAGGTGATCCTTAAAGGGCTCCGGCTATCAGCGTCGTGCCGATGGCCGCCATGGTCACGGCGATCACGGCGTCGAGGGCGCGCCAGGAGGCGGGGCGGGCGAAGAAGCCGGTGAGGAGGCGGGCGCCGTACCCCAGCGCGGCGAACCAGACGACGCTGCCGAGGACGGCGCCCGCGCCGAAGACCCAGCGCTCGTCGCCGTGCCCGTTGGCGACGGAGCCGAGCAGCAGCACGGTGTCGAGGTAGACGTGCGGGTTGAGCCAGGTCAGCGCCGCGCAGGTGAGCAGCGCCGCCCGGCGCGAGGACGCCGTGCCGCCCTCGGCGGTCATCGCCTCGGGCCGCAGCGCGCGCCGCGCGGCCAGCACCGCGTAGGTGAGGAGGAACCCGCCGCCCGCCAGGCCGACCAGGGTCAGCAGCGGCGGCCACGCCTCGACCACGGCGCCCACGCCCGCGACGCCCGCCGTGATGAGCGCGGCGTCCGAGAGCGCGCAGAGGACGACGACCCCGAGGACCGCCTCGCGGCGGATGCCCTGGCGGAGCACGAACGCGTTCTGCGAGCCGATGGCGACGATGAGCGAGAGGCCGGTGCCGAATCCTGTGGCACCGGCGGCGAGTGTGGTTCCCATGCCGGTGACGTTAGGTAACCGGCCGAGGGTAAGTACAGGTAAAGATTCTGATGTAGCTTAAGCAATCGTGAAGATGTCGGTTTCCGAGCTGCCGCTCGACCAGGTACGGACGCTGCTCGCGGTGGTGGACGAGGGCACGTTCGACGCCGCTGCCGCCGCACTGCACGTGACGCCCCCTGCGGTCAGCCAGCGCGTGAAGGCCCTGGAGCGCCGGACCGGCCGCGTGCTGCTGACGCGGACCAAGCCGGTGCGGCCCACGGAGTCGGGACAGGCGGTCGTACGGTTCGCGCGGCAGGTCGCGCAGCTCGAACGGGACACGCGGGCCTCGCTCGGGATGAGCGAGGAGGACGAGCCGTTCCTGCTTCCCGTCGCGGTCAACGCGGACTCCCTGGCGACCTGGTTCCTGCCCGCCCTCTCCCGCGTCCCGGAGGACGAGGGCATCTGCTTCGAGCTGCACCGCGAGGACGAGTTCCACACCCTCGAACTCCTCCGCGAGGGCGTGGTGATGGCCGCCGTGACCTCCTCGTCGGTCGCGGTCGCGGGCTGTACGGTGCGGCGGCTCGGCACGATGCGGTACCTGCCGGTCGCCGCGCCCCGCTTCGCCGAACGCCACCTGGGGACCTGGCCCGAGGTGCCGCTGCGGGAGGTGCTGCCGGACGCGCCCGCGATGTTCTTCGACCGCCGGGAGACCTTCCAGGACGACTTCGTGCGGCGGCTCACGGACGGGCGGCGCGCGGCGAGTGCCCGGCGGCACTACGTCCCGACGTCCGACGGCTTCGTCGACGCGATCACGGCGGGCCTCGGCTGGGGCATGGTCCCGGAGGAGCAGGCCGAACCGCGCCTCCGCGCGGGGTCGTTGATCCGCCTGGACCCGGACCGCGACTCCCGCGTCCCCCTCTTCTGGCAGCAGTGGCGCCTGGACTCGCCCGCGCTCGCCGTTACGGCTGAAGCCGTCCTCTCTGCGGCGTCGCAGAGCCTCGGTCCCTGACGCCGGGAAGGGGTTGCCCCTTGCGGCGCGTGCCGGGCTGCGGGTGCGCCTCGGCTGAGCGCGCAGTTCCCCGCGCCCCCAAGAGTCACCCTCTTCCGCTGGAAGAGACTGCCCCGTCCGGCACGCCGCTGACTGCGGGTACGCCACGGCTGGGCGCGCAGTTCCCCGCGCCCCCAAGAGTCACCCTCTTCCGCCGGGAGAGACTGCCCCGTCCGGCACGCCGCTGACTGCGGGTCCGCCACGGCTGGGCGCGCAGTTCCCCGCGCCCCTGACGGGGCACCTTCGCAAGGGGGCTCATCTTGGGGGCGCGGGGAACTGCGCGGCCGGTCACGACGCAGTCGCAGTCCGCGACGCACGGGAAGGGGCACCCCCTGCCCGGCGGTCAGCGCGCGCCCAGCGCTTGGCTCACCGCGTCCGCGCACTCGATGACCTCGCGGGCGAGCACGCTTCGGGTCTCCTCCTCGCCGAGGACCGAGGCCGGGCCCCAGAGGGAGATCGCGGCGACGATCTCGTCGGCGGCGTCGCGGACCGGGGCGGCGAAGGAGGCGCGGCCGAGGGCGCGTTCGTTCGCCTCCACCGCGTACCCCGTGCGCCGTACCTCCTCCACCGCCGCGTCCAGCGCCTCGTGGCTGACGGCGGTGAACTCGGTGTGCGCGGCGAGGGGTTCGCCCAGCAGCGCGCGCCGCTCCTCGGCGGTCATGCCGGAGAGCAGGCACTTGCCGATGCCCGTCGCGTGCAGCGGCGCCGTGTGGCCCGCCTGGGTCTGGGACTTGGGGGCGCGGGGCCCCTCGAAGTTGCAGAGGAACATCAGCGCGTCGCCGCGCCGCACGGCCGCGTTCGCGCCGAGCCCCGTGCGGGCCGCGAGGCCCTGGAGGACCATGCGCGAGGCACGGTGCACGGGGTGCCGGTTGGCGGCGACGGCGGCCAGCGGAAGGGTGCCGAGGCCGAGCCGGTAGAGGTTGCTGACGGGGTCGCGTTCGACCAGGTCGACCGCTTCCAGCGTGGCGAGGAGGCGGGAGGTCGTGGAGGGCCCGAGGCCGACCATGGACGCCACGTCGGACACCCGCAGCTCGGGCCGCCCCTCCGCCAGGGCGCGCAGCACCGCCGCCGCGCGCTCCACGCTCTGGTTGTTCCCCTGCTCAGCGGCCATGCCGCCCCTCCTCTGCACGCGCGTTGCACAACGTGCACGACCCTACCCGTTCGCCACCGTCACTCATCCGCCCAGCAGCGTGTTCCTGAGCAGCCCGGTGACCTCCTCCACGCGCTCGTGGACGAAGAAGTGGTCCCCGGGGATCGGCCGGAACGTGAAGCCGCCCCCGGCCCGCTCCTTCCAGCCCCGCAGCGAGGCGGGCGGCACGCTGCTGTCCGCGAGTCCGGCCAGCACCGTGAGGGGGCTGGCCAGGACCTGGCCCGGCGGCGCCTCGTACGTCTCCGCGAGCGCGAAGTCCGCGCGGAGCGTCGCCGCCGCCAGCTCGACGGCGGCCGGGTCCTCGAACATCTCGACGGTCACCTGTCCGAAGAGCCCGAGCATCGTCATGAACGCGGCGTGTGGCAGATCGTGCAGCTCCAGCTCACCGCCCGGGTCGTCCGGCGGGCGCTGGGCGGCGACGAAGACGTGCTCGGGCGCCCGGCCCGCCGCCTCCAGCCCGCACGCCGCCTCGAACGCGACGGTGCCGCCCATGCTGTGCCCGAAGAGCGCGAACCGCTCGGGGAGCTGCTCCTGGAGCACGGGCAGCAGGGCGTCCATGAGGCTGCCCATGTCCGAGTGCTGCGGGGTCGTCGCGCGCCCCTCGCGGCCCGGCAGCTGCACGGGCACGACGTCGATCTCGGGGCCGAGCAGCCGCTGCCAGGAGCGGTAGGCGGAGGCGCCCTGCCCGGCGCAGGGGAAGCAGTAGAGCGTCAGCTCCCCCGCGCCGGAGGGCGGGAACGGGGTCCACGGGTTCATGCGCCGATGATCCCAGCGATGGCGCGGACCGTGGGGTTCTCGATGAGGGTCGCGATGGGCAGGTCCGTCTCGAACTCCTTGCGTACGCGCGCCGCGAGCTGCACGCCCACGAGCGAGTTGCCGCCGAGCGCGAAGAAGTCGTCGTCGACGCCGACGTCCTCGATGCCCAGCGCGTCGGCCCACAGCCGCGTCAGCCGCTCGTGCGTGCTGCCACCGGACGTGCCCGCTGCCGCTGGGGCTTCGTCCTTCGGGGCGGCGCTCGTCCCCGCGGAGGCACGTTCCGGACGGTTCCCGGCGTCCTCGTCTCCCGCGCCGCCCTCGATGACGTCCTGCGTGAGCCTCTCGACCGTACGCAGCCGGGCCTCGATGCCCTCCGGCACGACGACGACCTGCGGGCCGACGCGGTCGCTGAGGATGTGCCAGAGCGCCTGCACGCCCTCCTCGGGCCGGATCGCGAACTCGCCGCCGAGGGTCGGGGCCGGGGCTTCCTGCTCCGGCCCCTTCTCCGGTTCCGGTTCCGGTTCCGGTTCCGGCTGCGGGGCCTCCGTGCGGGACGCGACGTTCTCGCGGAACTCGGCCGGGTTCCAGGAGCGCACCGTGTAGCCGCTGACGTCCACGACCTCCTTGCCCGCGTCGTCGGTCAGCGTGATGTCGAACGTCACCAGGTTCTGGTGCGCTCCGCGCCGCCGCGAGTAGACGTGCAGGGTCGGCGGCAGCGGCGCCCGTACGGTGATGTCGCTGACGGAGAACGGCAGATAGCTCTCGCCCGCCGCGCCGAGGTCCGGCAGATAGACGGCGTTGGAGGTCGCCGCGTCGAACAGGGCGGGGTGGAGCGGGTAGTCGGCGATCTCGTCCACGTACGGCTCGGGCATCTCGACGCGGGCGAGGGTCGAGGAGTCGTCGCGGCGGATCTCGGCCATGTTCGTCCAGCGGGGCCCGAAGTCGATGAGCCCGACCTCGGGTTCGTAGGACTCGGTGTCCGGCTTGACGACCGGGAAGCACTCGCGGAGCACCTCCAGGTCCTGGACCGGCGGCGTCGCGGCGGGGGCCGTGCGGACGAGGCAGGTGGCGTGCTCGGTCCACTCCTCGCCGTCGGGCGAGGCGGCTACGGCCGAACCGGCGACGGGCGAGCTGGCGATGCTGACCTGGTAGCCGTCCCGCTCGGGGACGAGCGTCGTGCGGAGCGTGCGCGGCTCGTTCAGCGTGAGCATGGACAGGAACGTCATGTCGGTGAGCCGCAGCGGGCCGTCCGTGTCCAGCGCGTCGGCGCCCGCGGCGCGCGCCGTCTCGACGTACGCCGTGGCGGGCCAGACGGCCGTCCCGGCCACCCGGTGCTCGCGGACCACCCAGTGCGCGTCGGCGTCCATGGTGACGCGGTACGTGAGCGCGCCGTCCTCGCCCTCGGCGCGCTCGCCCAGGAGGGGGTGCGTGCCGGGCGCGGGGGCCGGAACGGGCTCGCGTACGGGAACGGGGACGGGAGCGGCAGCGGGGGCGGGGGCCCGGGTGGCCAGGGAGCCGGCCCCGGCCGGGGCGCCCGTCTGGAGCGCGCGGAACGCGGCGGGCGCGAGCGCGTCGGCCTTGGCCGCCATGCCGAGTTCGGCCCAGGCGTCCCAGTTGACGGAGACCGTGAAGCCGGGTCCCTCGGCGTGCCGGGCGTGGGCGTAGGCGTCGAGGAAGGCGTTGGCGGACGCGTAGTCGGTCTGGCCCAGGTTCCCGGCGACGGAGGTGATGGAGGAGAAGAGCACCATCAGCTCCGCCCGGTCCCCCAGCAGCTTGTCGAGGACGAGCGTGCCCGCGATCTTCGCGGACATCACGCGCTCGGCCTCGGCCCGCGTCTTGAGGGCCAGCAGCCCGCCGCCGGGGACACCGGCCGTGTGGAAGACGCCGTGGACGCGGCCGAACTCCACCTCGGCGCGCTCGACGACGGCGCGCATCGCGTCCTCGTCGGCGGCGTCGGCGCGGCAGACCAGCACCTCGGCGCCGTACCCCTCGATGCGCCGCAGCCAGCGCAGCGTGTCGCGGACGCCCTCCGGCGTGCCGTCGGCGCCGTCCGCCTCCAGCACCCGGTCCCACTCGGCGCGGGGCGGGAACGCGGAGCGCGCGGTGAGCACGAGCCGGGCGCGCACGGCCCGGGCGAGGCTCTCGGCCACGGTGAGGCCGAGGCCGCCGAGCCCGCCGGTGACCAGGTACGTGCCGCGCTCGCGGAGCGGGCCCGCCGCGCCCGTCGCGCGCGGCGCGGGCACCTGCCGGTAGCCGAGGGTCCAGCGCTTGCGGCCGCGCCGCGCGACGAAGCGGTCCCGTACGCCGGGCCGGAGCGTACGGCGCAGCTCGTCCAGCAGGCCCGCGCCGAAGCGGTGTTCGGCCAGGTCGACGCAGCGGACCGGGAACTCGGGCAGCTCCTTGGCCATGACGTCGCAGACCCCGGTCACGGCGGCGCGCGCGGGCTCGACGTGCTCGTCGCCGGAGACCGAGCGGGTGCGGGAGCCGACGACGTCCCAGCGCACGCGCGGCGCGAGGGACGAGCCGCGCTCGGAGAGCGCCTGGGCGAGGAAGAGGACACTGAAGAAGCCGAGGTCGAGCCAGCGGTTCGTCTCGGCGCCCTTGACGTCACCGGCCGTACGGTCGCCTGCCGTACGGTCGCCCGGCGCCGGGAATGTCGTCTCGGCATCGGTGGGCGGGCCGAACAGCCAGCCGTGCAGGACGCGTTCGGGGAGCTGGCCGTCGGCTTCGAGGCAGGCGGCGAGCTGGTCGTAGTCCTCGCGGTCCCCTGGGCGGAGCTGGTAGCGGCTTCCGGTGAGCCGTTCGAACCGCTCCCCCGGCTCGACGGTCACGACCTCGGCCCCGGCCTCGCGCAGCCGGTTGACGGTGTCGTCGAGAGCCTCGCCCCTGCGCAGCAGGAGCCAGCGCCCTGCGAGCGTGCCCTCGGCCGTCGCGCCGGTGCCGGAGGCCGAGCCCTCGGAGTCCGCGCGCCACTCCGGCTCGAAGAGGGCGCGGTCGATGGTGCGGCGGCCCTCCTCGTACGGCTCGGGCGTGTCGTACGCGTCGAATGCTGCCCCCGTGCCCCGCTCGGGCGTGGCGACCGGGTCGAGCCAGTGCTCCTTGCGCTCGAAGGGGTAGGTGGGCAGCGGGACGCGGCGCCACGCCCGCGTGTCGTAGGCGCCCCAGTCGAGCGGCGCGCCCGCGCTCCACAGCGCGGCGGCGGCGCGCGCGAGACAGACCTCGCCGTCCTCGGTGCCCTGCGGCATCGGCATGGTCGGCACGACGACGCGGTCGCGGCTGCCGGTCGCGACGGCCTGCGCGCGGGCGAGCCCGGAGAGCACCTGGCCCGGCCCGGACTCGACCAGCAGCCGCCCGGTGTCCTCCAGGAGGAGCGCGACGCTCTGTGCGAAGCGGACGGGTGAGCGCAGATGGCTGACCCAGTACGCGGGGTCCGTGGCCTGCTCGTCGGTGATCCAGTCGCCGGTGACGTTGGAGACGAACGGCAGCTCGGGGGCGCGCAGTTCGACCTCGGCCAGCTCGGCGGCGAAGGCGTCGAGGGCGGGCTCCATCATCGCGGAGTGGAAGGCGTGCGAGGTGTGCAGCCGCTGCCCGTTCACGCCGCGCTCGGCGAGCACGGCGCGCGCCGCGTCGATCGCGTCGTCGGGGCCCGAGACCACGGTCAGCCGCTCGCCGTTGTAGGCGGCGATGTCGATCCCGGCCAGGCCCTCGACCTCCTCGGCCGGTACGGGCACGGCCATCATGCTGCCGCCGGGCAGCTCCTGGACGAGCGCGCCCCGGCGGGCCACCAGCCGCAGCGCGTCGGGCAGCGAGAACACCCCGGCGAGGGTCGCGGCGACGTACTCGCCGACGCTGTGCCCCGCCATCGCGTCCGGCTCCAGGCCCCAGCTCATGAGCTGCCGGGCCATGGCGTACTCGACGGTGAAGAGGGCGGGCTGCGCCAGCCGCGTCTGGGTGAGCCGGGCGCTCGCGCCGTCCTCCTCGGCGTCGGCGAACATGACCTCGCGCAGGTCGAGTCCGAGGTACGGCTCGGCGAGCACGGCGCAGCGGTCGACGGCGGCGCGGAAGACGGGCTCATGCGCGTAGAGGCTCCGGCCCATGCCGAGGTGCTGGGAGCCCTGTCCGGGGAAGAGGAAGCCGAGCGAGCGCTCCCCCTTGGCCACCGGCTTGCCGGGCGTCACCCCGCGCAGGGCCTCCACCAGCGTGTCGCCCTCGCCCAGCACGACGGCGGCGCGGTGCGCGAGCGCGGGACGGCCGTGCCGGAGGGTCGCGGCGACGTCGCGCGTGTCCAGCTCGGGACGCGCCTCCAGATGCCCGGCGAGCCGCCCGGCCACGGCGGTGAGCGCCTCGGGCGTACGGCCGGAGAGCGGCAGGACGACGGGGCGGGGGTGGAGCGGGGCGTCGGTGGCGGGTGCGTCGGTCGCAGGTGTGCCGGTGGCGGGCGTGTCGGTGGCAGCCGGGCCGGTCACGGGCGTGTCGGTCGCGGGGGCCTTGCCCTTCCCCTTCTTTCCATTCTTCCCCTTCCTGGCCTTCCCGTTGAGGCTGACCGCGCCGTGGCCGTTGAGCGACGGCGTGTCGTGCTGCGGGTGCGGGGACGACGGGACCGGCGGGGCCTCGGCGACGACCAGGTGCGCGTT
This sequence comes from Streptomyces sp. NPDC048172, assembly GCF_043202595.1. NCBI lineage: Bacteria > Bacillati > Actinomycetota > Actinomycetes > Kitasatosporales > Streptomycetaceae > Streptomyces > Streptomyces sp. NPDC048172. Next base: position 181,161 of record NZ_JBIDAT010000003.1, on the reverse strand, counting down.
GGTGCCGCCGACGCCGAAGGAGCTGACGGCGGCGATCCGGTCCTTCTGGTGCTCGGGCCAGGGGGAGAGCGCGGTGTTGACGTAGAAGGGGCTGTCGGCGAAGTCGATCGCCGGGTTCGGGTCCGCGTAGTTGATGCTCGGCGGGATCAGGCCCGTCTTGAGCGCGAGCGCGGTCTTGATGAGGCCGATGACCCCGGCGGCCGGGCCGAGGTGCCCGACGTTGCCCTTGACCGAGCCGATCGGGGTGGTGCCGGTGCCGCTGGAGCCGAGGTCGCGGTACGCCCGCGTGAGCGCGTTGACCTCGATCGGGTCGCCGACGCGGGTGCCGGTGCCGTGCGCCTCGACATAGCCGACGTCGTCGGGGTCGATGCCGAACGCCGTCATCGTCTGCCGGATCAGGATCGCCTGGCCCTCGACGCTCGGCGCGGTGAACCCGGCCTTGAGCCTGCCGTCGTTGTTCACGGCGGAGGCGCGGACGACGCCGTGCACATGGTCGCCGTCGGCGACGGCGTCGGCCCAGCGCTTGAGGACGACGGTGCCGACTCCCGTTCCGAAGATCGTGCCGTCCGCGTTGGCGTCGAAGGGGCGCACGCGGCCGGTGACGGAGAACATGCCGCCCTCGGCCGAGTGGTAGCCCGTGCGGCGCGGCAGCTCGACCTGGACGCCGCCCGCGACGGCGGCGTCGCACTCGCCCGCGCGCAGCGCCTGGCAGGCCATGTGGACGGCGACGAGGGAGGTGGAGCAGGCCGTCACCACGTTCACGCTCGGCCCCGTCAGGCCGAGTTGGTGGGAGACGGAGGTGGTGATGTAGTCCGTGGCGTTGCCGACGATGACGCCGACCTCGCCGAGGATCGCGGCGGCGTCGGGGTGGTGGTTGACGTTCCACTCGCGGTAGAAGTTCGGCGCGCCGCCGCCGTAGACGCCGACGGCGCCGGGGGTGCGGAAGGGGTCGTAGCCCGCGTGCTCCAGCGCGGTGTACGCGGACTCCAGGAAGAGCCGGTGCTGCGGATCTCTGACCTGAGCCTCACGGGGTGTCAGACCGAAGAAGGCGGCGTCGAACGCGGCCACGTCGTCCAGGACGGGCTTGGCCTTGATGTAGTGCGGGTTCTGGAGGTCGGCCTCGGAGATCCCGGCCTCGCGCAGCTCCTCGTCCGTGAAACGGGTGACCGATTCCACCCCCTCCGTGAGGCCGGACCAGAACTCCTCCAGATCCCCTCCGCCGGGCACCTTCAGGGACATGCCAACGATCGCGATGTCTCTGGAGGTGTCTCTGGAGGTGTCTCTGGCAGCGTCCCCGAAGGTGTCCCCAGAGCCCGAATCGTCGCCGGAAATCCTCTTGTTCATGATGTGCACCCCGTAGCCCCGTTACCTATGTTCGTGCATCCTGTATGCCTCTCCTGACGCACGTCAATGCGTACAGTTCGACAATGACGTACGGTCGCCTCCTGATCACCAGGTGATCGTCCAAGTGGCCCAACGAGGGTCAAAGACCCTGGCGGGGAGGAGAGTTCCGGTGCCTGAGCTGCTGTCGTACCGCCCCGGAGAGCTGTGCTGGGCGGACCTTTTCACCCCGGAACCCGCCGCTTCGGAGCGGTTTTACGCCACCCTCTTCGACTGGGAGTACGTGCACGCGGGCGCCGCGTTCGACCACTACACGTACGCGGCGGCGAAAGGCCACATGGTCGCGGGAATCACGCCCTCAGAGGATGCCGAGGCCAGCTGGATCGTCGCCTTCTCGACCACCAGTGCGGACGACACTGCCGAACAGGTGTCGACAGCGGGGGGCGAGCTGGAGGACGGTCCGCGCGACTTCGGCATCCAGGGCCGCAGCCTGTTCGCGGTCGACTCCGCGGGCGCCCACGTCGGCTTCTGGCAGCCCCGCGCGCACATGGGCGCGGGCCTCGTCGGCGAGCCCTCCTCGCTGTGCTGGGCCGAGCTGGCGGTGCGCGACACACCGGCCGCCGACCGGTTCTACGCCGAGGTCCTCGGCCTCAGCTCCGGTGCCCTCGCCGCCGCGGGAGACGCCGGCTACGCGGCGTACCACCTGGAGGGTCGCGAGGGCCCCGTGGCCGGGCGTACGGTGCTGGGCCCGGAGCAGCGGGACGTCGAGCCCTTCTGGATGCCGTACTTCGGCGTGACCGACGCGCGGTGGACGGAGGAGACGGCGACGGACGGGGGCGCCTCGGTGATCTGGTCCGGCGCCAACGCGGAGGGGCGCGGCGTGGCGGTGCTCGCCGACCCCTGGGGGGCGACGTTCGCGGTGCTCGAAGTCCCGTCCGGCCCCTGAACCGGGCGGCCGGGGCCCGGGCGGCGGAGCCAGGACGACGCGGCGGAGCCAGGAACGACGGGGCGGAGCCAGGAACGACGGGGCGGAGCCAGGACGACGGAGCGCGGATCACGATGCGCTGACGAAGCGCGCGCGAACGCGCCGAACGCTTCCCGGCGGTGTCCGCACGAAGTAAGGTGCGCGGTCATTCGCCGCCGCCATGCCGCTGGCGCATGCCAGGGGCGCGCGGGGCCGCAACGCTGTGGAGGCAGAGGTAACCGATGAATCTGAGTCAGGGAGACATCTTCCTGTGGGAGTTGCTCGGCACGGCCGTCCTGGTCATGCTGGGCACCGGCGTCGTCGCCAACAACGTCCTGCGCAAGACGAACGGCAACGGCGGAGGGGTGCTGTTCGTCAATATCGGCTGGGCGTTCGCGGTCTTCACCGGAGCCAGTCTCGCCGCCCCGACGGGCGCGCATCTCAACCCGGCCATCACCATCGCCGCGGCCATCGCGGACAAGACCGAGTGGTCGGACGTCCCGATGTACCTGCTCGCCCAGCTGCTGGGCGGCATCATCGGCGCGGTGCTCTGCTGGGCGGTCTACAAGCTCCAGTTCGACGACCATGACGACCCGGGCGGCACGCTCGGCGTCTTCGCGACGATCCCGCAGATCGAGAACAAGGTCTGGAACGTCGTCACCGAGACCCTCGCGACCTTCGTCCTCGTCGCCTGGGTGCTCTTCTCACCCGTCCTCAAGACCGGCAAGGACGGCGCCGTACTCGACCTCGGCAACGCCGCGCTGGGCTACGCGGGCGTGGCCTTCGTCGTCCTCGTGATCGGCACCTCGCTCGGCGGGCCCACGGGCTATGCGATCAACCCGGTCCGCGACCTCGGTCCCCGTATCGCCTACGCGTTCATCCTCCCGATCCGGGGCAAGGGTTCCCCGCAGTGGGGCTACGCGTGGGTGCCGGTCGTCGGCCCGATCCTCGGCGGCATCCTGGCCGCGCTGCTCTACAACGTGTACCCGGAGGTCTGAGGCCTCTGAGTTCTCTGAGTTCTCTGAGGCCAAGGAGGCTGACGCACGCGTGGAACGGGAGCCCGACCCCCTTCTCGGACTGCTCGACGTACGACCACGGCTGAGAGCCGACGCGCTCTTCGCCGCGACCGAGGAGGGGGTGCTCCTCCAGCACCCGGACGGACAGTTCGTGCTCAGGGGACGCACGGCATATCAGTGGATGTGCCGCCTCGCACCGCACCTCACCGGCGCCCACACCGTCCGCGAGCTGTGCGAGGGACTCCCGGAACCACGCCGGGCGACCCTCACCACGATGCTGGGGACGCTGCTGGAACGGGGGGTGGTCCACGACGGGGGACCACCGCCCGTGCCGGAGGCGTCCGTTCCGGAAGAGGGGGTGCGGGACCGGTTCGCGCGCCAACTCGCGTACGTGGAGCACTTCGCGGGCGGCGCGGCGAAGGCCGACGCGGTCCGTCGGTTCCAGCGGTTCCGGGACACGCGCGTACTGATCGCCGGTGGTGGTGAGGCCGCGCTCACCGCCGCGCTGGGGCTGCTGCGCAACGGTTCGCGCGCGGTGACGCTCGCGGCGCCGTGGTGGACGGAAGTCCCGCCGGAGCTCGCGGCGGAGGCCGCCGAGGCCGATGCCCGGGCCGATGCCGGGGCCGACGTGTCGTCCTCGTGGGCCTCCGACGGCGCGGCGGCGTACGACCTCGTGCTCGCGTGCGGCGTCGACGGCGACACGCTGGACCGAATCAACTCGGCCGCCCTGCACGGCGGTCCGGCGCTGCTCCCGCTGACGCCGGTGCACGGCGCGGCGGTGCTCGGGCCGCTGGTGCGCCCCGGGCGGCGCGGCTGCCGGCGGTGCGCGCTGCTGCGACTCGCCGCGAACCTGGACGGGGACGCCGCCGCGGCACTCTTCCGGAGCACGCTCGGCACGCCGGGGGCGGGGGCGGGGGCTGGTGCCGGTGCCGGTGCCGGTGCCGGTGCCGGTGCCGGGAGCCCGATTCCCTCCGGCCTGGAACGGATGCTGGGCACGGCGCTCGCGTTCGACGTGTTCCGCTGGCGTACGGGCGCGCTCGCCGCCGAGAGCGAGGACGCGGTGCTGGTCCAGGACGCCGGGACGCTGGACACCTCCCACGAACCTCTGCTGCCCCACCCGTCGTGCGGCGCCTGCGCGTCCTTGCCGGGCGGGCCGGAGAGCGGCCCAGGCGCATCCACGGAAGCCCTGTTCGGACGGCGTGTCGGTGTGTTCGTGGGGTACGCCGACGACACGCTCGCCCAGACCCCGCTGCGCGTCGGCCGGGTGGAGACGGGCCCGCCGGGCGGCCGTTCCCCGGCCCGCCGCGCCCTTACCGCCTTCGCCCTCGACACGACGGAGACCGCACGCGCCCGCGCCCGCGCCACGGCCGCCCTCGTCTACCTCGCCCGCGTGCACGAGGACGGCCTCCCGCCCTCCGTACCGGCCCTCGTGGGCCCGGCGGACGTCCGCCCCGAGGAGCTGTCGACCTGGAGCGGATTCCCCGCCCCCACCGCCACGGAGCCAGTGCTTGAGGCGACGGTGCTGGGCTCGGGCATCGCCCGCACGGTCCCGGCCGCCGCCGTGCACCCGGACGGCGCGCTGAACCGGGCACGCCAGTTCGAGCCGGGCAGCGCGGGGGCCGGGGCGAGCATGTCGGTGGCCGAGGCCGCCACGGAGCCGCCGTCCCCGCGCCACGGCGCGGATACGGAAGGCGCGGCGGAGGACGGGGCGGTCGAGGCGGGGCTGTTGTCCGCGCTCGCCCACCGGGGGCTGGTCGCGGCGCTGCGCGGGCTGTCCCCGGCGGAGTCTCTCCCCTCTCCGTCGCGCGCGGGGGACGGGCCTCTGCCGTTCCTGATGCGCGCCGCCGACGGGCTCGGTCACGAGGTGACGCTGCTCGATCTGCCGGGGGCCGCGCCGGGACACGCCGTGGCGGCCTTGACGGCCGGGGCAGCGGGGGCGGCGAGGGCGGGGGCGGCCTGGGCGCTCGGCTACGGGCGGGACCGCGCCGCCGCCACCGAACACGCGTTGCGCGACCTGGTCGGCACCCTGCAGCTCGGGGACGACACGCCCGACATGGGAGACCCGCTGCTCCACGGCCCGGGCCCCGAAGCGCTGCGGGCCACAGTCGACTCCTCCACGGCGACTCCTTCGTCCGAACGCCAAGGGGCCCGTTCCGTACGGGAGTTGACAGAGCGGCTCGCCTCCTCCGGGTGGGAGGCGCTGGTCGTACCGACCGCGACGCCCGACCTGCGTGCCTGCGGTGTGGCGACCGTACGCGTCCTGCTGCGCCGCCGTCCGGAGGACGACGGGCGGTGAAGGCCGAGGACGTCGAGCGTGTCGCGCTCCATCTGCGCGAGGTCCTCGACACGCGGGACCCGACGGCACGGGCGTACGTCCGGCGGCTCGGCTTCGACGACGCGTACGCGGAACGCCCCGCGCCCCGGCCGCCCGGCACGGACGAGGGCGCCGCCCGCGTCGTCCCCGTCCATCTGCACGGCGCGCACGCGCTGGTCGGGCCCGTGGTGCCGACGCCCCTCGGAGGGACCGGCCCCGGGCGAGCCCCCGCCCGGCCGTGCTGGAACTGTGTGGCGACCCGCTGGCAGGCGCTGCGTCCCGCGATCGAGCGGGACGGGCTGGAGCTGGGCCCTCCCGGCCGTACGCATGCGACGGGTGCCAGCCCGTATCTGACCGGCTTCGCGCTCGACACGCTGACGGAGCTGGTGGGCCTGGCGCTCGACGGGGAGAGGGAGAGAGCCGAGGGCGAGACCGGGAACGGGACCGGGACCGGGGCCGGGACCGGCCCCGGGGCCGGGGCCGGCCCCGGCCCCGGGGCCGGGGCCGGGACCGGGGCCGGGGCCGGGACCGGGGCCGGGGCCGGGACCGGGGCCTCGGAGCCGCTCGCGGACGTGTACCGGCTGCGCCTCGACACCCTGCGCGTCGAGACCGTCCCGCTGCTCGCCGACTCGGCGTGTCCCGTCTGCGCCGGAGGCGGGTACGACACGCCGGAAGGCGGGATCCTGCCGCTCCGGTCCCGCCCCAAGCCCGCCGGGGACCCCGACGCCTTGCGGCTGGCCCCCGCCCGTACGGCACTGCCGCCCCGCGCACGCGCCGCGCTCGCGAACCCCGTGTGCGGCGCGCTCGGCAGCGGGACCCGCGCGGACCGCGAGGCGGCGACGACGGCGCCGGTCACCGGGAGGTCGGCGGTACGCGGCACGCCTGCCCTCTTCGACGTGCACTGGAGCGGCCACGCCGACACGTACGCGGACAGCGCCCCGCTCGCCCTCGCCGAAGGGCTGGAGCGGCAGGCGGGGATGCGGCGCGGCGGACTCGCCGGGCGTGTCGTCGCGGCCCGGCGTGACCTCCCGTACCGGTCGGTGGACCCCCGGGTGTGCGGGCTGCCCGGCGCGGCGTTCCACCGCGACGCCGGGCCGCGGGTCGTCCCGTACGACGACGACCTCGTGCTGCCCTGGGTGCGGGGCCACTCGCTCCGGGACGAGCTGCCGGTGCTGGTGCCCGAGCAGCTGGTCCAGTACGGCCCGGCGCCCGGCGGCCCCGTCTTCGTCGCGGGCACCTCCAACGGCTGCGCCAGCGGTTCCAACGCGGAGGAGGCGGCGTTGCACGGGCTGCTGGAGGTCGTGGAGCGGGACGCGTTCCTCGTCGCCTGGCTCGGCAGGGCCGCGCTGCCCGAGATCGCCGTGGCGAGCTGCCGCGCCCCCGCGCTGCACCGGCTCGCCGCACGGATCGCACGGGGCGGCCACCGGCTGCGGCTCTTCGACAACCGGATCGACCTGCCGATCCCCGTCGTCACCGCCGTCGCGACACGCCGCGATGCCGACGGTCTGGGCGCGCTCTGCCTCTCCTCCGCCGCGCACCTCGACCCGGAGCGCGCCGCGGAGTCGGCCGCACGGGAGGTCGCCAGCGCGCTGTCGGACTTCCCCGAGCGCACCGAACGCTCACTGGACCGGCTGCGGCTGCTGGCCGCCGACTTCGGGCGTGTCGCCGAACTCGCCGACCACGCCGCGCTCTACGGGCTCCCCGAGATGGCGCGACACGCCGACTTCCTCCTCGGCCCCGACCGCGCCCGCCCGCTCGACGAGGTCTACAGCGACTGGTCCGCGCGCCGCCCCCGCAACGCCGACCTCACCGACGACCTGCGCCACTGCCGCGACCTGCTGACGGCGCGCGGCTTCGACACGGTGGTGGTCGACCAGACAGGGCCCGAGCAGGCGGCCCTCGGCCTGCGCACGGTCCGGGTGCTGGTGCCGGGCCTCCTCCCGATCGACTTCGGCGCGGCGCGGCAGCGCGCCCACCTCATGCCGAGGGCCCGCACGGCGCTCCGGCGCGCCGGGCTGCGCGACACCGACCTCGCCCCCTCCGCGCTCCACCCCGCCCCGCACCCGTTCATGTGACCCCGAAGGAGACCGACGCGCCGATGACCGGACACGTCCACGCCTACCTGGACGCCGTGCTGCGACGGGCCTCGGTGCCGATGGAGGGCGAGGTGTTCCGCCCCGACTGGGCCGACGGGCCGCGAAGTCACAAGGTGTACGAGGGACTTCCGGCGTACCCGCTCCCTCCGGGCGACGCCTCTCCGGCCTCCCCTCTCACCGCGCTCTCCGGGATGCTCCACGACTCGTACGCCTGGCGGTCGCGGCGCCTCCGGATCACCGCCGACCCCGGCCAGGGCGGGCGTGAGCGGTACGGGGGCGCGGCCTGGGGGCGGGGCAGCGCGGCGGGCGGCGGCCTGTACCCGTGCGAGATCTACTGGGTGACGGGCGTGACGGGCGCGGGGCACGCGGACGGCGGCGGCGTGCTCCCGGGCGTCTACCACTACGACCAGCCCGGCCACGCGGTACGGCGATTGATCACCGGTGATGTATCGGCGCGCGTGTCGCGTGCGCTCGGCTTCGACACGCAGACCGGGCCCGACCAATTCCTTCTCGTCACGGTCCGTTTCTGGCAGAACGCCTTCAAGTACGCGGAGTTCAGCTACCACTGCGTGACGATGGACCTCGGCTGTCTGCTCGGCACCTGGCAGACATGGGCGGCGGCGCACGACGTGCCCCTCTCCCCCGCGGCCCTCTGGTTCGACGAGCTTGACCTGAACCGGCTCCTGGGCCTCGACCCGGCGGACGAGAGCGTGCTCGCGGTCGTACCCCTCCCCTGGTCCGAGCCGGACACCCGACGGCGTGTCGCGCCGACGAGCCCGGGTCCGGATCCAGGACTGCAGGCCGACACGCCGGTGGCCGAACGCTCGCGCGCCGTCCGGCACTTCCCCCAGGCACAGAGCGCGCACCTCGCGGCGGTGGAGGCCCCGCCACACCTCCCACCCGCACCATCACCGCGCCTCTCCCCCACCTCCCCGACCGACACCGCCCCGCTCCCGCTCCCCCCGCCCGCACCGCCCCGCCGGGACCTCTCCGCCTCCCTCGCGACACGCCGCAGCAGCTTCGGGCTCCTCTCGGCCGAAACGCCGCTGGCAGCCGAGGAGTTGGCGGCGCTGCTGCGGGCGGCGACGGAGACCCCGCACCTGCGCACGGACGTACGCCCCGGCACCGGCAAGGCCTCCGGCACGCCACCGCTGACCGGCGTCGCGGTCTTCGTCAACCACGTCACGGACGTCCCGCCCGGCGTCTACGCGTACGAGCCCGAGGCGCACGCCCTGACCCCGATCCCGGGCCCCGGACCGCACCCCTTCCTCCAGGACGTCTACACGCTCAACAACTACAACCTCGAACAGGCCGCCACCGTCCTCGTGGCCCGCGCCCGCCCCCACGCCGTCCTCGACGCGACGGGCCCGCGCGGCTACCGCCTCCTCAACGCCGAGATCGGCGCCCTCGCCCAGTCCGTCTACCTCACCGCCACCGCCCACGGCCTCTCCTGCGGCGCGGCCCTGGGCTTCGACTACGAGAAGATGGCCAACCGCCTGGGGAAGGGCCCCGAGAACGACACCTGGCCCCTCCTGCTCCTCATGACCGGCCACGAACGCCCCACCCAGGCCGAGTTCGACGCCCGCCTCACCTGACGCCGGACACCCGAAGACGCCGCACCACTCCTGGTCCGCTGTAGACGCTCTCCCCTTCGGCGAGCTGCTTCTCCAGGGCCGCCACGGAGTGGTCGAAGTAGTCGGCGCGCACCCCTGCGTCCCGGGACGCCTGAGCCATGTTGCGCGCGCTGGCCAGGACCACGTCCAGGCCCTGGGTGAGCGCCGGTTCCGCGTCCGCGTCCGTATCCGCGTCCACGTCGGCGGCGAAGGCGGGCATCACCTGGGCCGTGTTCGTCAGCCAGGGCACCAGGAGTTCGGTGAATCCGGCCGCGCTGCCCTCCTTGTGCGAGGTGGCCATGGCGACCGCGTGGAAGAAGCCGTCGAACATCACGCTCATCGCGCTCAGCAGGGCGAGGTCGTAGAGCGCGGCGATGCCCGCGTCGGTGCCGAGGTACTTGGCCGTACCCAGCGCCTCCAGGGTCTCCCTGTGCGCGTCGAAGTGCTGCTTCTGACCGCTGTAGAGCACAAATGACTGCGGGGTCGCGACCGTCGCGGGGATCGCCATGATCCCGCCGTCCAGGTACGCCGCGCCCTGGTCCGTCGCCCAGCGCTCCGCCTCCCGGGCCTGGGCCGGTGTGCCATTGGTCAGGTTGATCAGGGTCCGGCCGCGCAGGGCGCCCGCGGCGGGCCGGAGCGTCGCGTCGGAGACGTCGTGGTCCAGCAGGCAGACGAGCGTCAACGGGCTGGCCAGGACCGCTTCCTCGACCGTCGCGGCCCGCCGGGCGCCACGGACCACCAGATCGTCGGCCTTGGCGGCGGTGCGGTTCCATACGGTCGTGGGGTGACCGGCGGTGATCAGCGCGTCGGCCAGCGCTCTTCCCATCTCGCCGAGACCGATGACTGTGACTGCGGCGGCGTTGCCCACGGATGCCCCTGTTCCTGTACGTGTGTGACCGGATACGGCCTCTTCACCTTCGGTGCCGATCCCGGACTCCCACAACTACGCACAAAATAGTGCGTGGTTACTTCCATGTGCCTCCAGGTGACGGAGTTAGCACTAACCGTTAGCAATTTCCAACAGCTTCGTTTTTGTGGCTGCTAGCATCACCGCATGACCGAACCGCTCGGACGCCGTGAGCGCAAGAAGGCCGCGACCCGGCAGAACATCGCCGAGACCGCCATGCGGCTCTTCCTGGAGCGCGGGTACGACGAGGTGGGCATCCGCGACGTGGCCGCCGAGGCCGACGTCGCCGTCACCACGCTCTTCTCCCACTTCGCCTCAAAAGAGGCCCTGGTCTTCGAGCAGGACCAGGACTTCGAGCGGCGCCTCACGGGGGCGGTCACCGGCCGGACGGCGGACGAGCCGCTCGTCCCCGCGCTGCGCCGCGAGGTCGAGGTCCTCGTGCGGCACTGCACGGCGGAGGGCGCGGCCCCGGTCTGGAAGATGATCAGCGCGTCGCCCGCCCTGCGGGAGTACGAGGAGTCGATGCGGCTGCGCCACGCGGACTCCCTGGGCGCCGCCATCGCCGACGACCCCGGCCTGGCGCTGAGCACCACGGTCAGCCGGACGCTCGCGAGGTTCGTGATCGACGCCTATTCGCTGGCCCGCGAGGCGGACGACCCCGAGGCCGCGCTGGACGAGATCTTCCCGATGATCGAGGCGGCCTGGGAGGCCGCCCACCCCTAAGGCCGGTCGGTCCTGCTGTCGTACGCCCGCTGGGAGTTCTGGATTTCCTCGCTGTGCTCGACAGTCCAGCTGTACAGATGCCCGAAAGGCTCGCGCAGGGACTCGCCCAGTGCCGTGAGCGAGTACTCGACGCCGACCGGTGAGGTCGGCAGCACTTTCCGCTGGATCATTCCGTTCCGCTCAAGGCGGCGCAGTGTCTGAGTGAGGACGCGTTGCGTCACGCCTTCCAGGCGGCGCTTCAATTCATTGAAGCGCATGGGCCGTTCCAGAAGTGCCATGACCATCATCGACCACTTGTCCGCTATCTGATCGAGGATCGGCCGACTGGGGCAGTTCGCTCGGAAAACGACAGGTGTTTCCGCGTCAACGCTGTGCGGGCCGGTATCCCTCATGATCCTAGGTTCTCCCAAAGTGCGTTCTTGACGGCCCCAAAGGCGTCGCCGACGGTAGGTATGCAGTGCAAACCTACACATCTGCCGGTAACTGATGGAGAGTCTCTTGACCACCAATGTCCATTCGACGCTGCACGTGAGCGTCGAAGACGGCGTCGCCCGGATCGTCCTCGACAACCCGCCGGTGAACGTGCTCGACGCGACGATGATGCGCGAGCTCCACACGGCGCTGGACGCCCTGAGGGGCGATGCGTCGGTCCGGGTGATCGTCTTCTCCAGCGCCGACCCGGAGTTCTTCCTCGCTCATGTGGACATGCGGATCGGGGAGAGCATGGACGCTCTGGAGCAGCTCACCGCGTCGGCGCCGACGCCGACGGACGTCAATGTGTTCCAGGCCGTGGGCGAGCTCCTCCGCCATCAGCCCCAGGTGACCATCGTGAAGGTCGCCGGTAAGGCCCGCGGAGGCGGGGCGGAATTCATCGCCGCAGCGGACATGGCATTCGCCGCCGCCGAGACCGCCGGAATCGGCCAGATCGAAGCGCTCATGGGCATCGTCCCGGGCGGAGGCGGAACGCAGTACCTGCGTGACCGCGTGGGCCGCAACCGTGCGCTGGAGGCGGTGCTCACCGCAGACCTGTTCGACGCCGAGACCGCGGCGTCCTACGGCTGGATCAACCGGGCCCTCCCAGCCGGTCAACTCGATGAGTATGTCGACCGTATCGCCCGCAATATCGCCGCCCTGCCCGATGGTGTCATCGAAGCGGCCAAGCGCGCATTGCCCGCCGAACAATTCACGGACGGACTCCGCCGTGAGAACGAGGCGTGGGCAACTCAGATCGCCTTGCCCGCCGTTCAGCAATTGATTTCCCGAGGGCTGCGCGACGGGGCGCAGACACCCCGGGGTGAACGCGACCTCGAAGAACTGATGCGCGGTGCCATGCGCCGATGACTTGAGGCATCGCCGGCGGACGAGTCCGCATCCGAGGGTGAGAGCCGAAGCCGATCGGAGCTCCGGCCGGTATCGGCTCAGGTCGTGGGTGCGGTGGTGAGCATCCAGTGGCTGAAGGCGGCGTAGCGTTCGGCGCTCTCGGTGGCCCCGTCGGCGTGTTCGACCGCGGCGGCGTGCTGGCGGACCGTCGCGAACCGGGCCGTACGGGCCCTCTCGTAGCGGGCGAGGGCCGTGGCAGTGCCGGTGCCGGTGCCGGATCCGGCCGCCTGTCCGGCCAGTTCGGCCAGTTCGGCGCGCAGCACTCCCGCGTCCTCGATGCCGAGGGTGCCGCCCGCCGCGATGTGCGGGGACAGGCCGTGCGCGGCGTCCCCGATCAGCGCGACCCGGGCGGTGGCCCAGCGCGGCAGTTCGGGGACGCGCATGATCTGGTTCTCCAGGACGGCCTCCTCCGGGGTCGCGGCGATCATCTCCAGCAGCTCGCCGTGCCAGCCGGGCCCGGCCACGTGACGGGCGCGCGTCAGCGCCCGGTCCCGCTTGCTCCCGGCCAGTTCACCGGCGTCGAACTGGCCGACCCACCACATGGTCCGCCCCTCCGCCACCCGCGTGTAGCCGCCCCGGGTCCGCGCGGGACCGACCGTGACCATCGTGCCCTCCGGCCGCTCGTCCGCGGATTCCCCGGAGGGCAGCACGGCCCGCCAGGCGTAGTGGCCCGCGTGTTCGACCGCCGCGCTGCCGGGCACCAGGGAGGCGCGCACGTCGGAGTACACCCCGTCCGCGCCGATCAGCAGATCCGCCCGCAGCGGCGGCGCGCCGTCGGCGAGGTGGACCTCCACGTGCGTGTCGTGCTCGGTGAAGCCGGTGACGTGGACTCCGAGGCGGATACGGTCCCTGCCGACGGTGTCGGCGAGGAGGTTGTTCAGGTCCGGCCGCGGCACCATCAGGAACTGGTACACGGCCGGGTCGTATCCGGCCGCCCGCACCGGGCGCCCGGTGGGGTCGTGGTACCAGGCGTCGACGGGCCGGCCCATGCGGCGGACGTCGTCTCCGACGCCGAGCGTGTCGAACTCCCGCAGCGCGTTGGGCCACAGGCCGATCCCGGCCCCGGCGGCCCGCACCCGCGGGGCGTGTTCGAGCACGGTGACCTCGTGCCCGATCAGCCGCAGCGAGGCCGCGGCGGTGAGCCCCACCAGACCCGCTCCCACAATCACCGTGCGCATCGTCCACCCCTCCGCCCGTCCCGTTCCCCTGGAAGGGAACATAGCACTAACGGTTAGGGTTTCGCAGCTGTCACTTTTTTGTTGCTGTTAGGGATGCTGTGAGGGATGGAGCAGGACGTCCCGCCGTTCGAGGAGGTCGCCGAAGAAGGATTCGGGGGTGGTGGCGAGGGCCGCGGCGCGTTCCTGTTCGGTGATCGGGACGACGTGGAGCACGCGGACCGGACCCTCCCGGGTCTCCAGGAACGAGGGCTGGCCCTGGAGCCAGGGCCCGGCGAGGAACGCGCGGGCACAGGCGGGGAACGTCGGCGTGTCGTCCTGGAAGGAGAGCACCTCGCCCCAGCCGAGCGGGCGGCCGTTCGCCCAGGGGTACGTCGCGAGGTTGGCGAGCCGCATCGCGATGCCGCCCTCGGAGGCCTGGTCGAGGACGCCGCGCCGGTGGAGGCGGAGTTCGGCGCGCCCGCCGGGGCGACCGTCGGAGCGGCCGTCCGGGCCGACGGGGCCGACGGGGCCGTCCGGGCCGTCGGCCGGGGGCATGGCGTGGGCCGACATGCCGATCGTCGTGAAGACGGTGACCCCCGCGGGTTCGGCGGCGCGGTGGATCATGACGTCGATCCGGTCGAGCGGTGCGGGGCCGTTGTCGAAGGTGACGCCGGTGTCCTCCTCGCCCAGTTCGCCGCGCAGGGCATGGAAGACGTCTTGGAGGATCACGGGGGCTGGCATGCGGGGGACACTACCCCGCAAGATCGGGAGGGCCCGTGGCGGGGCACAATCTGTCCCCGCACCCCCGACCCGCAGGAGCGGTCCTTGCCGAGCGACGCCCAACTCCCTTACCTGGCCGAGCACTTCATGCTCCGCGTCGCCGGGCTCCCCGCCGTCGCGCTCGCCCCGCTGCGCGCGCCGCGCGCCGCCGAACGGGCCGACGAGGCGCTGGAGCTGGAGCGGCGCCTCGCGGAACTGGCCCCCGGCGCGGGCGACGCGCTCGCGAAGGCCGTGGCGGACACGGGTACGGGCGAGGGCGACACGCGCGGGCGGCGCCGTCTGCTCGCGCTCCGCCGCGACATCCACAACGGCCGCGCGCCCGGCGACCCCGACCCCGACGCCCTCCTCGACACCCTCTCCCCCGCCCTCGCGGCGCCGGTCCGCGCGTGGCTCGGGGCACGCCGCCGTCTCGGCGACACGCTGAGCGAGGCCGACAGCTCGCTCGCCGCCGAACTCCGCGACGCGCGCGCCCATCTCCGTACGCTCGCCGAGGACCCCGCCCTGCGCGCCGGGCTCCAGGCCGCCTCGCCGTCGCTGGACGCGGCGCTCCCGGCGTACGTCGGGACGGGCGACACGCCGCCGCGCGGCAAGAGCGCGCGCAAGGCCGAACGGGCCCTGGTGTCGTACGTGCAGCGGGCCGCCGTGAAGACCAGCCCGTTCAGCACGCTGACGGCCGTCACGTACGGACGGTTCGGTCCGCCCGAGCCGTACGAGCCGTCCGAACCGTACGAACCGGAGGCTCCCGTCGGGCTCACCGGCGACGGGGGCCTCCGGCTCGTCACCCGCGCGCGGCCCAGCCTGATCGCCGTGCACGAACTCCTCGCCGCCGCCCGCGAGAACCCCGCCGCCTCCGCCCTCTCCGTACGGCCCGTCGGCGGGCTGCGCCGCGAGGACGGGCGCCTGCGGTACGTGCGCCGCCGCTACCGCTCCTCCCCGCCCGGCGACCTGACGCTCGCCGCGCCCGGCGTTCTGGAGGAGTCGGTCTGCCAGCTCTCGGCCGGTCCGGTGCTGACCGAGGTGCTGGCGCTGCTGGAGAAGGAGGACCGCCTCACGCTCGACGCACTCGCCGCTCACCTGCACGCGGTGGACCCCGCGGACAGGCCCCGCGAGCAGCTCGACGCCTACCTCGCGCGGCTGGTCGAGCTGGGGCTGCTGACGTTCCCCGCCCTCGCCCTGGACATCCATCACGCCGACCCCGTCACGGACCTCGCCGCCCGCCTCCGCGCCGACACACCCGACACATCCGGCACGCCCGGCACGCCCGACGCTCCCGGCCCCTCCCCGCTCGCCGACACGCTCGACCGCCTCGCCGCGCACGCCGCCGCCTTCCCCCTCGCGCCGCGCGAGGAACGGGCCCGCGCCGTCCGTGCGATGCGGGCCGAGAGCGCGGAGGCGCAGCGCGCGCTCGGGCGGGCCGAACCGGTGGTGCCGCGTACGGCCGTGTACGAGGACGCGGTGCCCGCCGGGCGTGTCGCGACCGCCTCGACCGCCGCGTGGGAGGAGGGGCCGCTGCCCGCGCTGCGGCGGTTCGCACGCGTACTGCCCGCCTTCGACCTGCTGCTCTCCGACCGGCTGGTGGCGCGCGGGCGGTTCCGGACGCTGTACGGGCCGGGCGGCACCTGCGAGGACGTCGCGGGCTTCGCCCAGGACCTGCACACCACGTGCGGCGAGTGGCTGACGGGCTCCGGCGGCGGACTGGGGCGGCTGGCGCGGGACGGGACGTACGAGCCGCGCCCGAACCCGTACGGCCTGCCGGAGGTCGAGGCGCTGGACGCGGCGCACCGCGCGTTCGCGACGGCGCTGCAGCAGGGGCAGCAGGGGCTTCCCGCCCGGGGCCACGAACTCGTCCTCGACGACGCCGTGCTGGACCGCGTCGCCGCGCTCCTCCCCCACGACACCGGCGCCCTGCCGCGCAGCCACAGCTTCTACCTCCAGTGGGCCCCGTCCCCGGCCTCCCATGAGGGCGGACTCGCCGTGCTGAACTGGGCGTACACCGGCATGGGCCAGCCCCTCGCCCGTTTCGCGCGCTCCTTCGGAGCGGGCGCCGAGACGGAGCTGTGCGGCGCGGTGCGGCGGCGGCACGCGCGGATGCTGCCGCCGGACGCGGTCTTCGCCGACCTCAGCGGCGGCTACGACACCTCGAACCTCTCCCTGCGCCCCGCCCTCGCCCCGTACCGGCTGACGTGCCCCGGGGAACCCGAGTTCAACGCAAGCGACGGCACCGGGGACGGCGGACATGCCCCGGCGCCCCTCCCGTTCTCGGACCTCTTCCTCGTGGACGACGAGGAGTCCGGCGTGCTCCAGCTCCGCTCCCGCCGCCTGGGGAAGCGGGTGATCCCCCTCTACCTCGGCGGGCTCATCCCCATGGCGCTGCCGCGCGTGCAGCGCACGCTGCTCGCGCTCTCGCCCGCCGCGATGCCGCTCTCCGACGTGTGGGCGTGTCTCGCCGAACCGCCCCGGCACCGGCCCCGGGTGCGGGTCGGGAACCTCGTACTGGCCCGCCGCTCCTGGCGTTTCGGGCGTGGCGAACTGCCACCGGCGACACACGCTCCCGACACCGCGCGCGGCTTCCTCGACCGCCGCCGCTGGTGGCGGCGCGCCGGGCTGCCGCCGCGTGCCGTCGTCCGCGCGGGCCCCCGTGACAAGCCGCTGCCCGTCGACGCGGACAGCCCGCTGTCACTCGCCCTGTGCGATCACGCGCTGGCGCCCGGAGAATTCGACGCCGTGTTCACCGAGATGCTCCCCGACACCTGCCGACTCCCGCTGCGCGTCGGCGGATCCGCGTACGTCTCCGAACTGTGCGTGGAGCTGGACATGGACCCGAACCTGGACCTGGACCTGCCGCGGAACGACGGAAGGACGACGAAGCGATGACCGCCGAGCCCGCGACCCCGCTCAACGCGGACGACCGTGACCCCGGCGAGCTGCGCCCCGGCGAGTGGCTCTCCGCGCACGTCTACCACGCGGGCGACCGGGACCCGCTGCTCGTCGAGTGCGTCGCCCCGCTCTTCGCGCGGCTGCGCGCCGAGGGTCTGGCGGACGGCTGCTACTTCCTCCGACACTGGCTGGAAGGCCCGCACCTCCGGCTGCGGATCCGCCCCGCGAGCGACATCGAGGACACGCTCCCGCGCGTACGCGAGGAGGTCGAGACCGCCGTGCACGCCTACCTGCGCGACACCCCCTCCCACTACACGCCCGAGAGCGACCTGTCCGACGCGCAGTACCGGCAGCGGTTCCTGCTGGAGTTCTCCGAGGAGCAGTGGCAGGAGCGGTACGGCCCCGAACTCGTACGGATGCCGCGCCGCCCCAACGACTCGCTCGCCTACGTCGCGTACGAGCCCGAGCTGGAGCGGTACGGCGGGCCCGCGGGCGTCGAGCTGGCCGAGTGGCAGGCCGACCGGTCCGGCGCACTGGTGCTGGAGCTGCTGGAGTCCGCCGACACCCGCGTCACGAGCGTCCGGCTGGGCCTCACCGGGCAGGTGATGGCGGCGCTGGCGCTGGGCGTGCTGGAGGACGTGCCGCGCACGCTCGCCTTCCTGGAGTGGCGGGTGGCCTCCTGGGAACACCTGTTCCGGGACCGGCACGCCGAGTACGAGGCGGCCTACCGGCGGATGGCGCCCTCGCTCGGCGCGCGCGTCGAGGCCCTGTACGAGGGCGTGGTGCGCGGCCGTACGGAGCGGCTCCCCGGGTTCGTACGGCGGTGGGCCGAGCACGGGGCGGAGCTGCGGGGGCGGATCGACGAGGCGGCGGAGCGCGGCGAGTTGCGGTTCCGGATGCCGGACGGCTCGGGCGGAACGGCCGTGCGCGCCGTCTCCGCGCGCGACGCGCGCACCGCGCTCCTCGCGACCTTCACGCACATGACCTGCAACAGGCTGGGAGTGACGGTGGGCAGCGAGGACTACCTGGGATATGTGCTGAGCGCCGCGTTCCGGGACCGTCTCAGCTGATCGGATGGACAGTTGGAGATCCCTTGACGCTGCGGAACGCGATCTTCAGAATGGCCGGACCTGTCAGTGGCCTGAACTGACACGTCAACGGGAGGAGTTGGGACACATGCTCGCCGACGAGTTCGCCACCCTGGAGGCCGAGGTCTTCGAGATCGAGGAGATCGAGGAGCCGGAGCACGCCATCGCCAGCACCACGGCGTCCGGCCCCCTCTGCCACTAGAGGCACCCCTTAGTCCGAGAAAGTCCGCACAGAACCGGAGGCGAAGGTGACCCAGGATTCCCGACGGCCCCGTGGCACCAGTGAGGTGTGGGACGCCGCCGACCTGGTCACCCCGATGGCCGTGCGCGTCGCGGCCACGCTGCACCTCGCCGATCACATCGGCGAGGCTGCGGCGCCCCTCCCGCTGCTCGCGGAGCGCACCGGCACGCAACCGCGCCTGCTGAAGCGGCTGCTGGACCATCTGGTCAACGCGGACGTCCTCACGGAGCCGGAGCCCGGCGCGTACGGTCTGACCGCGACGGGCGAGCAGCTGCGCGGCGACTTCCCCGGCTGCCCGCGCGACTGGCTGGACATCTCGGGCGCGTTCGGGCGCGGCGATCTCGCGCTCGTCCACCTGCTGGAGACGGTCCGCACCGGGAAGCCGGGGTACGAGGCGGCGTACGGCCGTACGTTCTGGGAGGACCTGGACGCGGATCCGGCGCTGTCCGGGTCGTTCGACACGCTGCTCTCCTCGCTGCTCGTGCCGGGCGAGACGAAGGCCGCGGCCGACGGCTACGACTGGGGAGCGCTCGGCCACCTGGTCGATGTGGGCGGCGGTGACGCGACGCTGCTCGCGGCGCTGCTCACCGCGCACCCGGAGCTGCGCGGCACGCTCGTGGAGCTGCCCAAGCCCGCCGCGGCGGGACGTGAACGGCTGGCCGCCGAAGGGCTGGCCGACCGGAGCGCCGTCGTCGAGTCCAGCTTCCTCGACCCGCTGCCCGAGGAGGCGCACGGCGCGGGCGGCTATCTGCTCTCGGTCGTCCTCCACGACTGGGACGACCACCACACGCTGGCGATCCTGCGGCGCTGCGCGGAGGCCGCGCGGCCCGGCAGCAGGGTGCTGCTCATCGAGGGCCTGCGCGACGACCCGCAGGGCGCGCGGGTGCGCACCGGGATGGACCTGCGGATGCTGACGTACTTCGCGGGTCACGAGCGCACCCGCGACGAGTTCGCCGAACTGGCCGACCGCGCGGGGCTCGACATGGGCGTGGTCCGGAAGCTGACGTTCTACCGCTCCCTGGTCGAACTCGTCGTCCGCTGACCGTTCCGGCCCGGCGTCCTACCGCGCGCCCAGCCTCTCCACGTCGGCGAGGACCGGGCCGATGCCGTCCTCCGTGCGGAGCATCTCCGCGACCCGTACCGCCCGGCGGGCGTAGGCGGGGCGGCGGGTGGCCGCCGTGAGTGCGGCGGCGAGGCGGTCGGCGGTGAGCCGGCGCAGCGGTACGGCGGCGGGCGCGACACCCAGCGCGGTGAGCCGCGCGGCCCAGAAAGCGGCGTCGAACTGCACCGGGACGGGCACCGAGGGCACCCCGGCGCGGAGTCCGGCGGCGGTCGTCCCGGCACCGCCGTGGTGGACGACGGCGGCCGTCTCGGGGAAGAGCAGCGCGTGCGGCACCTCGTCGACGGTGAGCATGTCGTCGCCCTCGGCCTCCAGCCGGGCCCAGCCGCGCTGGATCACGCCGCGCAGCCCGGCCGCGCGCAGGGCGCGCACGAGGGCGCGGCTCAGTCCGGCGGGGTCGGGGACGGTGGCGCTGCCGAGGCCGATGTAGACGGGCGGCGGCCCGGCGTCGAGGAACTCCCGTACGTGGTCGGGGAGCCGGGCGCCGGGCGAGTCGTACGGCCACCAGTACCCGGAGACGTGCAGTCCGGGGCGCCAGTCGGCGGGGCGGGGCACGACGTGCTCGCTGAAGCCGTGGTGGACGGGCCAGCGGTGGCGCTCGCGGGCCCGGTGCGTGGCCTGGCGGGCCGCGCCGCCGGGCAGGCCGAGCTGATCGCGGACGGTGGTGCGGAGGGTCCCGGCGAAGACGGCGTCCACGGAGGCGTTGACCAGGTGGCCGCCGATCCTGTTCCCGAGCGCTCCCCAGGAGCGGGTGCCGACGATGCAGGGGCCGAACTCGGCGGTGGGGTGGAGGGGCTGGAGGTAGAGGCCCATGCTGGGCAGGGCCAGTCCCTCGCCGAGGGCGTGACCGATGGGGGCGAGGGAGCTGGAGACGAGGAGGACGTCGCTCTCGCGCGCGGCCGTCACCAGCGGGGGCACCATACGGTCGGCGAGCGCCCTGGCCATCCGGACGAGCTTCACGAGCTTCCCTGGGCCCGTGGCGCTGTCGTGCAGGGCGCGGCCACGCGCGGACTCCAGCTCGGCGCGCGGGTCGACGGGGATGGGCCGGAAGCCGACCCCGGCGGCGGTCACCAGCGGGCCGAACGAGCCGTGGGTGACGACGGTGACCTGGTGCCCGGCCGCCGCCAGTCCGTGGGCGAGCCCGGTGTAGGGGGCGATGTCTCCGCGCGAACCCGCTGTCATCACCGCAATGCGCATCGACCCAGTATGGCCGCTCAGGCGCCGCGTTCGTCCTTGACCCGGCGGATCTTTCCGACAGACCGTTCAAGAGTGTCGGGGTCGACGACGCGGACCTCGACGGAGACGCCGACGCCGTCCTTGACCCCGGCGGCGATGAGCCCCGCGGCCTCGGCACGCTGCTCGGGGAGCGCGTCGGCCCGGGCCTCGACGACGACGGTCATACGGTCGAGCCTGCCGCTGCGGGTGAGGTGGAGCTGGAAGTGCGGGGCGACGGCGGGCACGCGGAGGACGAGCTCCTCGATCTGGCTGGGGAAGACGTTGACCCCACGCAGGATGATCATGTCGTCGCTGCGGCCGGTGATCTTCTGGATGCGGCGGAACGCGGGCCGCGCCGTGCCGGGGAGCAGCCGGGTGAGGTCCCGGGTGCGGTAGCGGATGACGGGCAGGGCCTCCTTGGTGAGCGTGGTGAGGACCAGCTCGCCCTCGCCGTCCGTCGTCTCCTCGCCCAGCGGGTCGACCGTCTCGGGGTAGAAGTGGTCCTCCCACACGTGCAGCCCGTCCTTGGTCTCCACGCACTCCTGCGCGACGCCGGGGCCCATGACCTCGGAGAGCCCGTAGATGTCGACGGCGTGCAGGTCGAGCCGGTCCTCGATCTCGCGGCGCATCTCCTCGGTCCAGGGCTCGGCGCCGAAGATGCCCGCCTTGAGCGAGCACGTACGGGGATCGACGCCCTGCCGCTCGAACTCGTCGAGCAGCGCGAGCATGTAGGACGGGGTGATCATGATGATCTCGGGCTCGAAGTCCCGGATGAGCTGGACCTGACGGGCGGTCATGCCGCCGGACGCGGGGATGACGGTGCAGCCCGCGCGCTCCGCGCCGTAGTGCGCGCCGAGACCGCCGGTGAACAGCCCGTACCCGTAGGCGACATGGATCTTGTGCCCCGGGCGACCCCCGGCGGCGCGGATCGAGCGGGCCACGACGTCGGCCCACACGGACAGGTCGCTGTCCGTGTACCCGACGACGGTCGGCAGGCCCGTGGAGCCGCTGGACGCGTGGATGCGCCGCACCTTCTCCATGGGCACGCCGAACATCCCGTACGGATACGTGTCCCGCAGGTCCGCCTTGGTGGTGAAGGGGAACCGGGCCAGGTCCTCCAGGGTGCGGCAGTCCTCGGGGCGGACGCCCGCCGCGTCGAACTTCTTCCGGTACAGCTCCACGTCCTCGTACGCGTGCCGCAGCGTCGCCCGCAGGCGGGTCAGCTGGAGCTCCCGCAGCTCGTCACGGCCGAGCCGCTCGCCCTCGTCGCGCAGGGCGTCCGGCAGTGGCTCGGCGGGCACTCGACTCAATCTGACCCCCGGGGGAATCGACCGATCATTCGGTTCGGACGTACTGCCCGTTATCCAGCCACCCGCCTCACCTGCGTGTCAAGACGCTGAACCGAAGATCGCCTCCGCCTTTTCGAGGACGTGTACGAGCGTCTCGGGCTCGGGCTTCAGCTCCGCGACGAGCGCGTCCACGCCGGTGAGTCCGGCGCGCTGGAGGAGCGTCTTCTCGTTGGTCACCCACTCGCCTCGGGTGGCGAGCACGGCGTGCGCGCTCTGCGCGGCGGCCGTCGCGAGCGCCCCGGCGGTGAGCGTGACGCTGCCGCGCTTCGCGTGGTTGGCCTTGGCGTAGGTGAGGGTCAGCGCCGCCGTACCGCGCCAGTGTTCGGCCGCGGCGGCGCGGAGCGCGTCCGGGTAGGCAGGGCGCGGGAGTTCGCCGCGCAGCACGCGGTTGACGGCGAGTTCGGCGACGACGAGGTAGCTGGGGATCCCGGCGAGGTGGAACATCAGCGGCTCCCAGTGGAACCGCCCCTCCCCCGCCTCGGCCACCTCGTGCTCCACCACGTCCAGGTCGCGGTAGTGGACGTCCACGCCCCGCCCCTCGACCGTGAGCCAGGCCCCGCCGTTGAAGACCCCGCCGCCCCACTCCCCGATCCCGGACACCTCGCCGGGCCACCCGAGCGCACGCAGCGAGCCGGGGTCGAAGCCGCCCCGGTAGTACACGGCCATGTCCCAGTCGCTGTCGGGCCCGTGCGTGCCCTGCGCGCGCGACCCGCCGAGAGTCACGGCCTCGACGGTGGGCAACGCGGCGAGCACATCGGCGGTACGACCGAGGAACGCCTCGTCGTCGGCGGAGAACAGGGGGAAGGAGGATGTCGCGGTCATACGGGTGTTCCGTTCCAGGAGAAGTGACAGACGAACGCGGCACGCCGGAGCGGAGCTCAACGGCGCGCGACGGCGACGCAAACGATGCGACATCAGCTCACTTCATGACCCGGGACCTTACCAGGGGCCCCTGCACGTCCGGGCACGCGGAATGCAGCCCGCACCCGGCAAGGGCGCTGCGCTTGCCAGCCCTCCGCCTCCGGCGCAGACCTCCCAAGCACAGCGGGGAGAACCGGACGGGCCCCGCCGGGGTCGCGGGCCCCCTCCACCAGCGGCTCCGCCGCGAAGTGCCCCGCCAGAGGCACGGGGCCCTTCGGTCTGCGGCTCCGCCGTGAAGTGCCCCGTTAGGGGCGCGGGGAACTGCGCGACAAGCCACGACGCACCCGCAGCCCGCAAGGCACGCCCGGGGGCACCCCCGGAGCGGCCCCGTCAGGGGCTCAGGGAACTGCACCGGTAGGGGCATCCCCGGCCCCCGGAGAGGGCGCACGGGAAAGGGCCCGGTCAGCCCTGGTTCAGTACCGACCGCAGGTGCTCCGCGCTGGTCCAGACGTCGTCCACGGGCCCCTTCCCGGCCGGCTCCCCGGAGAGGATCGTGTCCTGTTCCAGGACGTGCCAGCCGTCGTACCCGTGCGCGGCGAGGTGGCCGACGATGGCCGCCACGTCGACGTCGCCCGCACCCAGGGGCCGGTACATGCCCAGGCGTACGGCCTCGGTGTACGCGACGCGCCCCGAGCGGACCTTGTCGGCGAGGGACGCGTCGACGTCCTTCATGTGCGTGTGCGCGATCCGTTCGGGCGCCTGGCGGGCCAGCTCGGCGGGGTCGGTCCCGCCGATCAGCAGATGTCCGGTGTCCAGGCAGAGGGAGATCGTGGACTCCTCCAGGACGCGCCGCACCTCCTCCCCGTTCTCGATCATCGTGCCGACGTGCGGGTGGAGGACGGCGCGCACACCCCGGTCGGCCGCGAGCGCGGCGAGCCGGTCGAGGTGGGAGAGCAGCCGCTTCCAGCCGCTCTCGTCGAGCGCGGGCCGCGAGTCGTAGCCGTCCTGTCCGGTGACGGCGGAGAGGACGAGCGTGTCGGCGCCCGTCGCCGCGTAGCTCTCCAGGAGGTGGGCGACCTCGGGCAGCGGGTCGTGCTCGGCGACGTGCAGGAGCAGCGGGGTGAAGCCGCCGACCGCGCGCAGCCCGTGGTGGCGCAGCACGGCCGCCTTCTCCTCCGGGCCGTCGGGCAGGAAGCCCTCGGGGCCGAACTCGGTGGCGGCGAGCCCGACCTCGCGCATCTCCGCGAGCACCCGCTCGGGCGGCAGCTGGTACCCCCAGCCGGGGACCTCGCACACGCCCCACGAGATGGGGGCCCCGGCGATCCGCCGCGCCGTCTGTCCTGCCGTTTCGTGACGGGTCTGAGGAGTCTGCATCCCGCTGCCTCTCGGTCGTACTCGTACGGTCCTACGGACGTGATCCACTGGCCAACGGTACGCGCCCCTAGGGTCTCTGGGGAGCGACGGGCGGCCAGGTCACCCCGGTGAGGTCGGGCAGGACGAGACCGGCTCCGGCGAGCGCCTCGGCGGGCTGGGTGACGGTGAGGGCCACGCAGAACGCACCGGCCCGGCGTGCCGCCTCGATCCCCGCGGGGGCGTCCTCGAAGACGACGGCGTCCTCGGGCCGTACGTCCAGGAGGGCGCAGGCACGGACGTACCCCTCGGGGTCGGGCTTGCCGCGGGTGACGTCGTCGGCGGTGACCAGGGCGTCGAGGAGGTCGAGCACGCCGAGCGCGGCCAGTTCGCCCTTCGCGTACTCACGCGTTCCCGAGGTGACGACGGCCAGTGGCACGCCCTCCTCGCGCAGCCGGACGAGCAGCGCGACGGCGCCGGGCACGGGCCGGGTGGCGGGCATGCCGGGGCCGCCCGAGTAGCCCTTGGCCTCCTGGTAGAGCTCCTCCGCCGTGTGCCCGGGGAAGTCGGCCAGGTGTTCGGCGATGGCCTCCTTGCCGGGTCTTCCGGCGAAGGCGTCGAGCGCGTGCGGGGCGACCGGCACGCCGTGCGCGGCGAAGAGCGCGGCCCAGGCGGCACGGCTGCGGGGCTCGGTGTCGACGAGGGTGCCGTCGAGGTCGAAGAGGGCTGCCGCCCGTACGGGGGCGCGCGGGGTGGGCGTGGTCATCGTCTGGTCCCTCTCTCTTTCGCTGGACGTAGAGGAATGGACGTCGCGCGGAGGCGGGCACGGCGGAGGTCATGTGCGCGATGAGCGCGTTGTTGCCGAGGCCGAGGCCGAGCCCGCCGGGCGCCATCAGGTCCCCCACCGTGCCCGGCGGCGGGCGCGTGGACCGGCGGAAATCGGACGTCGCGCTGGCGGCTGGGGGAAATCCCCCAGCGAGGTCGGAGGTCATCCCCGATGCCGGGCCCAGGGCCGCGTTCGTACCGTCGTGAGCAGTGGTTACGAGGGCGTGGATCCGGGAGTTGCGATGATCGAGGCACGGAGTCTCACGAAGCGCTACGGCGAGCGTACGGCCGTCGAGGAGCTGAGCTTCGACGTGTGGCCGGGGGCGGTCACGGGCTTTCTCGGCCCGAACGGCTCGGGGAAGTCGACGACGATGCGCATGGTCATGGGCCTCGACCGGCCGGACTCCGGAACGGTCCGCGTGGGCGGCCGGGCGTACGGGGAACTGGGCTGGCCGCTGCGCGAGGTGGGGGCGCTGCTGGAGGCCCGTGCGTACCACCCGGGGCGCAGCGCCCGGCACCATCTGGCCGCGCTGGCGGCGGCGGGCGGGATCGGCCGTTCGAGGGTGGACGAGGTGCTGCGGACCGTGGGGCTCGCGGAGGTGGCGCGGAAGCGGGCGGGTTCGTTCTCGCTCGGCATGGCCCAGCGGCTCGGCATAGCCGCCGCGCTGCTGGGCGACCCGGAGGTGCTGCTCTTCGACGAGCCGGTCAACGGGCTCGACCCGGAGGGCGTGCGCTGGATCCGGGGGCTGATGAAGGGGCTGGCGGCCGAGGGGCGGACGGTGCTGCTGTCGAGCCATCTGATCAGCGAGATGGCGCTGACGGCCGATCATCTGGTCGTCATCGGCCAGGGCCGGCTGCTCGCGGACACGTCCGTCGCCGAACTGACGGCGGACGGGCGGACGCTGGAGGAGGCGTTCTTCCGGCTGACCGGCGACAGCGCGGAGTACCGGAGCGAGGCCGCCCCTGTACGGAGCAGGAGGCCGTCATGACGAGCGGAGCACACGCCACGGGACGCTACGGCCTCGCGCAGGCGGCTCGTATGGAGTGGATCAAGCTGAGCAGCCTGCGCTCGACGGGCTGGGCGCTGCTGCTCACGGTCGTCGGCATGGTCACCATCGGGGTGGTGACCATGGCCAACACCGAGCCGCCGGGCTCCCCTTCGGCCCGGGAGACCTTCGACCCGACGAACAATGTGATGGCCGGGGTCGCGCTCGGCCAGCTCCTCGTGGGCGCGCTCGGCGTGCTGCTGATGACCGGGGAGTACTCCTCGGGAACCATCCGCTCCACGCTCGCCGCGATCCCCGACCGGCGGCTGGTGCTGACCGCGAAGGCCGTGGTGTTCGGGGGCCTGGTGCTCGTGCTGGGCGAGGTCGTCGCGTTCGTCACCTTCCTCGCGGGGCGCGCGGCGCTGGCCGACGAGGTGGCCGCGCCGTCACTCGGTGACGGCGGGGTGCTGCGGGCCGTGGTGCTCTCCGGCGCCTATCTCGCGCAGATCGGGCTGATGGGGCTGGGTCTCGGCGCGATCACGCGGCACACGGCGACCGCGCTCGGGGCGCTGGTCGGGATCACGTTCGTGCTGCCGCTGATCACGGCGGGCCTCACGGGCACGGCCGTAGCGCGGTTCTTCCCGACGATGATCGCGGGCAACTCGGTCGGCGTCGCCAAGCCCGTGGCGGACATGCTGCCGCCGTGGGCGGGCTTCGGCATGCTGTGTCTGTACACGGCGGTGGCACTGGGCGTGGGCGGCAGACTCCTGACGCGCCGCGACGCGTGACGGCCTGCCGGCCGGGTCGCCGTTACGACCTCGCGGCTTGCCCCTCGTATCGGGGCTGGGCAGGGGCTGCCCCGTACCGTGCGTTGCAGGCTGCGGCCGCCGTCGTGGCTTGTCGCGCAGTTCCCCGCGCCCCTGAGGTCCCAGGGGCGCGGGGAACTGCGCGCGCAACCACCCACAACCCGCGGTCTGCGACACACAGGCGGGGCAGCCCCTGCCCAGCGTGACGGCTCGTGGCGGATGATGCGATCCGTCAGGTCTCCTCCGCAACCCCACTCGTACTCGTACCGAACGGACAGCCGCATGCACGACGAGTCCTCCTCCCCCGCCCGCCCCTCCGTGGGCGACGGTGTACGGGCCGTGCTGCGGGCGCCGTTCGCGCGTCGGGCCTGGGGTGAGGTCGCGTACTGCCTGGTGGGGTTCCCGCTCGCGCTCGTCGGGTTCGTGCTCGTGGCGGTGCTGCTCGCGCTGGGGGCCGGGCTCACCGCGACGCTCGTCGGCGCGGTCCTCGGGCTGCTGCTCCTGGTCGCGGGCACCGCGCTGGCGCGCGTCCTGGCGGGGCTCCGCCGAGGGCTGGCCGCCGGGCTGCTGGGCGAACGGGTCGCGGCGCCGGGGCCGTTCCGGCCGGGCAGCGGCGCGTTCGGGCGGCTGGACGCGCGGCTGCGGGACGCGACGGGGTGGCGCGCGGTGGCGTACGTCGCGGCGAGTCTGCCGGTCGCCACCGTCGGCGCGTACGCCTTCGCCTGGTGGACGACCGCGCTGGTGAACCTCACGGCGCCGGTGCGCTGGGCCGTGTTCGGGCAGCATCCCGTGCGTCCGGGCGAGTCGATGCCGGTGCTCACGCCGCTGCCGTTCGGCGGGGCTCCGCATGTCACCACCTTCGCGGGGACGTTCGTGGCGGTCGCCGTCGGCGCGGTCTCGCTACTGATCGCGCCGTGGTTCACGCGGGGCGTGGTCGCCGTGGACCGCTGGCTGATCCGTTCGCTGCTGGGGCCCGGGGCGCTCGCGGAGCGCGTGCGCGCGCTGGAGGAGACGCGGGCGCTGGCGGTGGACGACTCGGCCGCGCTGCTGCGCAGGCTGGAGCGCGATCTGCACGACGGCGCCCAGGTGCGGCTGGTGGCGCTGGCGATGACGCTCGACATGGCCAAGGAGCGGGTGCGGGACGGCGTCGGGGTGTCCTCCGAGGAGGCGGCGCGGCTGCGCGGGCTCCTGGACAGCGCGCACCTCAACGCCACCGAGGCCCTCACCGAGCTGCGCGACCTGGCGCGCGGCATCCATCCGCCCGCGCTCGACGACGGGCTGCCCGACGCGCTCGCCACCCTCGCCGCGCGCAGTGCCGTCCCCGTGGAGCTGGCGGTGGACGTGCCGGAACGCCCGACGGAGGCGATCGAGACCATCGCGTACTTCTGCGCCGCCGAGCTGCTGACGAACGTCATCAAGCACAGCGGCGCCGGCCGCGCGACGCTCACGGTGCGCGACGAGCGGGGCATGCTCGTGATGCGGGTGACGGACGACGGGCGCGGGGGTGCCGAGGAGGGGGGCGGGAGCGGGCTGACGGGTCTCGCGCAGCGCGTCCGTACCGTGGACGGGACGGTGCGGGTGGAGAGCCCCCGGGGCGGACCGACGGTGGTCACCGTCTCGCTGCCCTTCCACGCGTGAGAGCGTGAGAGCATGCCGCCATGCGCGTCGTGATCGCGGAGGATGCCGCGGTGCTCAGGGAGTTGCTCGCCCAGATGCTCACCGAGCGGGGGCACGAGGTGTGCGCGGCCGTGGGGGACGCGGACGCGCTGCGGACGACGGTCGCCGCGCACCGGCCCGACGCCGCCGTGGTGGACATCCGGATGCCGCCCACGCACACGGACGAGGGGCTGCGCGCCGCGCTCGACATCAGGGCGTCCCAGCCGGACACGGGCGTGCTGCTCTTCTCGCAGTACATCGAGACGAAGTACGCGAGCAGGCTGCTCGCGGGCGGTTCGGCGGGCGTCGGCTATCTGCTCAAGGACCGGGTGGCGAACGTCGCGGAGTTCACCGAGGCCCTCGTCCGGGTCGCCGCGGGCGGCACCGCGCTCGACACCGAGGTCGTCACCCAGCTCGTGGGGACGAGCCGCCGCACGGAGGAGCTGGACGCGCTCACCGAGCGGGAGCGGGCGGTGCTGTCGCTGATGGCGGAGGGCCGTTCCAACGCGGGGATCGCGCAGGCCCTGGTCGTCTCGCAGGGCACGGTCGAGAAGCACGTGGCGTCGATCTTCACCAAGCTCGGGCTCCCCGCCTCCGAGGACGACAACCGCCGCGTCCTGGCGGTGCTGCGCTCCCTGCGGGCGTAACCCGCGAGCGCCCGGCTGTCACTGGCGGCTCAGCACCCGTGTGACGCCCGCCGCGAACGTCGTCGCCAGCACCCATCCCGCGAGGACGAGCGCGTACGACAGCCACTGGTACGCGCCGTCCGGCGTGTAGCTCTTCTCCTGCCCGAGGTCGATGATCGGCAGCAGCAGGTCGAGGGTGTAGGCGAGCGCGTGGAAGCCGGGCGCCTCGCCGGACTTGAGGGGGCGCGGCGGGCGCAGCCCGTACGTCACGGTGCCGACGAGGAGGAGCCCGGCGAGCCATCCTGCGGCGCGCATCGGGCGGAAGCCGTAGCCGACGGTGGCGTCCTGGAGGTGGCCCCACAGGCGCGCGGGCGGCGGGAGCGTGGCGCGGTGGCGGCGCTGCTTGGCGAGCTGCACGGTGCGCGCGGCCACGTCGTCGCCGATGCGCCGGTAGGAGGCGGTGAGCTGCTCGTACGCGGAGGGGATGTAGCCCTCGGCGTCGCGTTCGAGGAGCTCCAGGCGGCGGGCCGCGGGCAGGGGCGGGTTGAGCTTGGTGTAGCTCAGCTCGTCGACGCGGACCTCGTCGGGCCAGACGTCGGGCGTCGCGAAGAGCAGGCCGAAGTGGGCGCGGCGCAGATTGACGCCGCCCTCGATCGGGGCCGCCTCGCGCAGCCAGAACTCGCCCGCCTGGCAGCCGCTGGCGCGCAGCGCGGCCCCGTCGGGGTTGCGGAGCCGCGCGCGGGCGAGGTTGAGCTGCCCGGGGACGGTGGCGCCGCGCAGGTTGACGCGGCCGAGCGTCCGCAGCCGCATCGCGTGCAGGTCGGAGCCGACGGTGAGCGTCTCGGCCTGGAGCGCGGTGCCGCCGGGCGCTTCGAGCCGCGCGTCGTTCAGGTTGACGACGCCGGTGACGTGCGCGCCGTCGAGCAGCACCTGCCCGCGCGCGACCAGCCCCGGCGCCCACAGGTCGCCCTCGATGCCCGCGTGATTGAGCCCGAGCACCATCCCCGAGGTCGGCCCCGCGCCCAGGCGCGCGGCGTCGAGGAAGCAGGCCCCGGCGACGCGGGCGCCGCCGAGGGTGACGGGGCCCTCGGCGTGGCAGCCGGTGAGCCGGAGCACGCCGTCGACGCGGATGCCGTCGGCCGTGAGCCCCGGCAGCCGGGACTCGCTCAGGCTGAACTGCCGCACCTGGGCCCCGTACAGCCGCGGCGTCTCCTCGAAGTGGCAGCCGCTGAGGGTGACGGGGTGCTCGACGACGCCGTACTGGAGGTCCAGCGTCCCGGTGATCCGCGCGCCGAGGACCCGCATACGGGGGATCTCGCCCGCCTCCACCGGCCCGTTGACCAGCAGGGCGCGCAACACCTTGGCGCGTACGGTGCGTTCCCCGTCCCAGCGGTCACCGCGCAGCGCCGCCTCCGGGTCCGCTCCCTCGCCCTCCGCGCGGAAGTCGACGACCTCGCCGCGGCGGAAGGCGTTCCAGACGCGCAACTCGGCCTGGTTCAGGCTCATCTCGTCCATCGGACGGGATTCTGCCCTAGACGGGCCCTCGGCAGGGGCCTAGACGAGTCCCTGCGCGTGCATGGCCTCGGCGACGCGGAAGAACCCGGCGGCGTTGGCGCCCAGCACGTAGTCGTCGGACTCGCCGAACTCGCCCGCCGCGGTGACGCAGTCGGTGTGGATGGAGCGCATCACCGTGGCCAGGCGGGTCTCGGTCTCCTCGAAGGTCCAGCTCTCGCGGGAGGCGTTCTGCCGCATCTCCAGCGCGGAGGTGGCGACGCCGCCCGCGTTGGCCGCCTTGCCGGGGCCGTAGAGCACGCCCGCGTCCTGGAGGACGGCGACGGCGTCGGGGGTGCAGGGCATGTTGGCGCCCTCGGCGACGGCGCGTACGCCGTTCTTGACGAGGGTGACGGCGTGCTTCTCCTCCAGCTCGTTCTGGGTGGCGCACGGGAGGGCGATCTCGCACGGCACGTCGTAGACCGAGCCGGTGGTGGAGAAGGCGGCGCCGGGTCTGGCATCGGCGTACGCGGTGAGGCGCTGGCGGCGCTCCAGCTTGACCTCCTTCAGCAGCTCCAGGTCGATGCCGTCCTGGTCCACGACGTATCCGGAGGAGTCGGAGCAGGCGATGACCCGGGCGCCGAGGGCCTGGGCCTTCTCGATGGCGAAGAGCGAGACGTTGCCCGAGCCGGAGAGGACCACGCGGCGGCCCTCCAGATCCTGGCCGCGGGTGGCGAGCATCTCGCTGACGAAGTGGACGGTGCCGTAGCCGGTGGCCTCGGTACGGGCCTGCGAACCGCCCCAGCCGATGCCCTTGCCGGTGAGGACGCCCGCCTCGTGGCGGTTGGTGAGCCGCCGGTACTGGCCGAAGAGGTAGCCGATCTCGCGGGTGCCGACGCCGATGTCGCCCGCGGGCACGTCGGTGTGCTCGCCGAGGTGGCGGTGCAGCTCGGTCATGAAGGACTGGCAGAACCGCATGACCTCGGCGTCGCTCTTGCCCTTGGGGTCGAAGTCGGCGCCGCCCTTGCCGCCGCCGATGCCGAGCCCGGTGAGGGCGTTCTTGAAGATCTGCTCGAAGGCGAGGAACTTCACGGTGCCCAGTCCGAGCCCGGGCACGAAGCGGAGTCCGCCCTTGTACGGGCCCAGCGCGCTGTTGAACTCGACGCGGAAGCCCCGGTTGACGTGCACCTCGCCCCGGTCGTCGGTCCAGGGCACCCGGAATATGACCTGGCGCTCGGGCTCGACGAGCCGCTCGACGAGCTTGGCCTCGGCGTACTCGGGCCGCAGCCGCAGCACGGGGGCGAGGCTGGTCAGGACTTCGTGGACAGCCTGGTGGAATTCGGGCTCTCCGGGGTTGCGGCGCAGAACCTCGGCGTACACGGCCTCGACACGGGCGTTGACATCCACAGGCATCGTCCTCTCTTCGGTGGGCTCGCGGCGGAGCTCGCTGACGAGGGTACGTGTGCCGTCCACAGAGTGGATGAGCAGGTCAGATGGTGGACGCCGCCCCTCACCCGCGCAAGCCGTGCCCCGCGACTTCGAATGGGGGTCATCCTCCTCCCGCATGAGCTCGCGGTCCCGCGCGCTCGCGGGGGTTCAATCGCCCTGTCGCGTCCGGGACCCGTGCGGAGGAGTGAGACGTGGGCGAGAAACAGCGTGCCGACCGGGACCGTACGGTCCTGGTCACCGGCGGGACCAGCGGCATCGGCGCGGCCGTCGCGCGGCGCTTCGCCGGTACGGGCGCCACCGTGATCGCCGCCGGGCTCGGCGCGGAGCGGGCCGCCCGGGCGCTGCCCCCGGCGGTGCGCGCGGTCGAGGTCGATGTGACGCACGGCACCGAGCTGGAGGAGCTGCTCGCCGGGCTGGACTCCCTGGACGTGCTGGTGAACGCCGCCGGGGTGATCGCCCGGGGGCAGGAGCACGACCCCGAGGTGTTCGCCCGCGTGGTGGCGGTCAATCTGACCGGGACGATGCGGGCGTGCGCGGCCGCCCGGCCGCTGCTGCGCGACGCGGGCGGGGGCGGCTGTGTGGTGAACGTCGCGTCGATGCTGAGCTTCTTCGGCGGCCCGAAGGTGCCCGCGTACACGGCCAGCAAGGGCGGCGTCATGCAGCTCACCAAGGCGCTCGCGGTGGCCTGGGCCCCGGAGGGGATCCGGGTCAACGCGGTGGCGCCGGGCTGGATCCGTACGGCGCTCACCAGCGAGCTGCACGAGGACGCGGACGGCGAAGCGGCGCGGCGGATCATCGAGCGCACGCCGATGGGCCGCTGGGGCGAGCCCGCGGACGTGGCGGGCGCCGTGGACTTCCTGTGCGGCGGCGACGCGCGGTTCGTGACGGGCGCGGTGCTGCCCGTGGACGGCGGCTATCTCGCCGCTTAGCCCCCCCGCCCCCCGACGAGAGAGGGAAACGCTCATGACTTCGACGCAGGCCCCCGTCATCCCCGAATCGGCCGTCGTCCCCCCGGAGATCGCCGTCGCGGCGCTGCCGGACGACGAGCGCATCTGGGTGCCGCAGGCCCCGGACGTATGGTTCCGGCCGCTGATGTTCAACACGGTGACGGGCCAGTGGTGCAATCTGCTCAAAGTCACCGCGTCCGGCGTCGTCTCCCGCCACCGCCACCCCGGCGTCGTCTTCGGCTATGTGCTCAAGGGCAGGTGGCACTACTACGAGCACGAGTGGGTCGCGGAGGCCGGGCACTTCGTCTACGAGCCGCCGGGCGAGATCCACACGCTCGCCGTGCCCGAGGACTGCGACGAGATGATCACGTTCTTCAACATCACGGGCGCCATGGCGTACGTGGACGAGGACGGCGCGCAGACCGGCTACGAGGACACCTTCACCAAGATCGACATGTGCCGCGCGCACTACGCGACCAACGGCCTCGGCGCGGGCTACGTCGACCAGTTCATCCGCTGAGCCGTACCGGCACCGAGCGGTGGGTAGACGTCCCCGGCATGGACATCGGCAGCGTCTACCACTACCGCATCGACTGGATCGCCAGCTTCGTCGCGGTCGCGCACCACGGCGGCTTCTCGGCCGCCGCCAAGGCGCTGTACCGCTCGCAGCCCCGCGTGAGCAGCCATGTCGCCGAGCTGGAGCGGCTGCTCGGCACCCGGCTGCTGGACCGTTCCGTGCAGCCCGCCGTCCTCACTCCCGAGGGCCGCGGGCTGCTGCCGCACGCGGAGGAGATCCTGCGGCGCCTCAATGTGCTGGCCGACCTCGCGGGCGGCACGGTCTGCGGCCTCGTCCGCCTCGGGGCCTACCCGAGCGCCGCCTCCTACCTCTACCCCCTGGCCGTACGGGCGCTGCGCGAGCGGCATCCGCACGTACGGCTCGTGCTGCGCGAGGGGCCGAGCGTGGCGCTGGGCGCCGATCTCGTCGAGGGCGACATCGACCTGGCCGTACGCCCGCTGCATCCGCTGCTGAACTCCGACGAGGTCGCCAGCCGGGTGCTGTGGCGCGAGCCGCTCGTCGCGGTCTTCCGCTCCGGCCACCGGCTGGCCTCGGCGCCGTCCGTACGGCTGGCGCAGGCGGCGAAGCTGCCGGTGATCAGCATCGGCGAGAGTGGCGAGGGGCACGGGCGGCAGTACGAGACGAACCTCGCCTTCGCGGGCGCCGGGCTCAATCCGGTGATCGCCGCGCAGACCAACCAGCCCCAGACGCTGATCTCACTGGTCCGGCACGGCCTGGGCGTCGGCGTCACCAACAGCCTCGCGATGACCACGGCGAACACCGAGGGCGTCACGCTCGTTCCGATCGCCGATCCGCACTCGGAGCGGGTCGTGGCGGCGTGGTGGCGTTCCGGGGACCCGGTGTCGCCCGCCGTGGAGGCCGTGCGGGACGTCATCGCCCGGCTGCCCGCGCCGCGCTGGCCGTGGACCGAGGAGCAACGGAGCGCGCCTGCGGTGGAGTGACCTGGGTCCGGGCCCGAGCCCGGGGCAGCGGTTCGGTGCCCGGCGGCACGGGCGCGGCCAGGATCTCCCGCAGCAGGGTGCGCGCGGCGGGGCTCAGCGCCCTGGTCGAGTCCCAGTGCACGCCGACCTCGCGGGCGCAGGGCGCGTCGAGCCTGCGGACGCGTACGTCACGGGTGTCGGCGGTGGCGACGGCCAGCTGGTTGGTCACGCCGACGCCGAGGTCGCCGCGCACGAGGGAGACGAGCGTCTGGGGCTGGTTGGTGGCCTGCACGGCCTCGGGCTCGAAGCCGTACGCGCGAAAGGCGTGGTACGCCTCGAAGCCCACGCCCTCCGGCGAGCCGAGCCGTCCGATGGTGATCAGCGGGTAGGCGGCGACGGCCGCGACCGGCAGCGGATCAGGGAGCGCGTCGAGCGGGTGCCCCGGCGGGTGAACGACGGAGAGCGGCTCGCGCCACAGCCCGTGCCAGCGCACCGAGGGCCCCGCCGGGGGCGCCAGCGGGCGGAGATAGACCTCGACCTCGCCCGCCGCGAGCGCCGAGTCCAGCTCCAGCGTGGAGCGTTCGACGAGGACGACCTTGAGCGCGGGGCGGCTGTGCGCGAGGTGTCCCAGCAGTCCGGGGACGAAGGCGGCGCCCGCGCTGGGGTGGCTGCCGAGCGCCACCACGCCGCGCGCCGAGTCGCGGCGCGAGGCCATCGCCTCCTCGGCGCTGCCCAGCCGCCGCAGGATCGCGCGGGCGTGCCCTGCCAGCACCGAGCCTGCCTCGGTCACCTGCACGGGCCGCTTGCTACGGTCGAAGAGCGGCAGTCCGGCCTCGCGTTCGAGCGCGGCCACGTGCATGCTCACCCTCGGCTGGGAGCGGTGGACCGCCTCGGCGGCGGCGCTGAAGCTCCCGGTGTCGATGACGCCGAGGAACGAGACGAACCATTCGAGTCGGACTTCCGGTCGCAGCATGTCTCGTGATGTACCGAAGGCGCTGAGCAGCGACAAGACGGGCCCCGCAAAGCGAATGAGCCCGGATCCGTTTTCCGAATAGCCGTATGCGCGGCGGACGCTTCCTGCCGGGCACGGCCCGCTCGTACGCTCGCGATCTCCCCCTCCCGACCCCTCCGCCCCTCCGCCGTCCGCCCCTCCGCTCCCGGTGAGGAGTCCGCTGTGGCCGTGCATCCCAACCCCGCCGGACGCGTCAGATGGTCGATGATCTGGCTCGCCTTCGGCGCCGTCACCATCAACTACATGGACCGCGCCAACCTGGGTGTGGCGCTGCCGTACATGACCGACGAGCTGGACCTGTCCAAGACCGCGACCGGGCTGCTGCTGGGCGCGTTCTTCTGGACGTACGCGGGCTTCCTGCCGGGCGCCGGGTGGCTGGTGGACCGGTACGGGCCGCGCCGCATGATGGCGTTCGCCGTCGCGGCCTGGTCGGTCGCCACGATGCTGGTGGGCGCGGCGACGGGCTTCCTGGTGCTGCTGCTGATCCGGCTGCTGCTGGGGGCCGTGGAGTCCCCGGCGTACCCGTCGAGTTCGCAGATCGTGGCGCGCTGGTTCCCCGTGCGGGAGCGGGGCATGGCCGCCTCGATCTTCGACAGCGGCGGGCGCGCGGGCACGGCCTTCGCGCTGCCGGTCACGGCGGCGGTGATCGCGGTGCTGGGCTGGCGCGGCTCGTTCGTCTCGGCGGGCGTCGTCGGGCTGCTGTACTGCGCGTTCTGGCTGCGCTTCTACCGCGACCCCGACGAGCACCCCCGGCTCACCGCCGAGGAGCGCGCGTACATCCGCGAGGGCGGCGGCCAGAGCGCGGATCCGGGCGTGGAACCGATGCCGTGGCGGCAGCTCTTCCGGTACCGGACGGTGTGGGGCATGGTCGCGGGCTTCTTCTGCCTCTCCTTCGTGCTGTACTTCTTCATCACCTGGTTCCCGTCCTACCTGGTGGACGAGCGCGGCTTCGACCTGCTCAAGCTCGGCTTCTTCGGGATGCTGCCCGCGCTGCTGGCGATGCCCGCGCAGTGGGCCGGGGGCTGGCTCCAGACGCGGCTCATCAGCCGCGGCCACTCCGTGACGTACGCGCGCAAACTCCCGCTGATCTCCGGGCTGCTGCTCTCCTCGGTGATCGTGCTGGCCGGTGTCGTGGAGAGCGCGTGGCTGGCGCTGGCGCTGCTCGCGGTCTCGCAGTCCGCGCTCTGCTTCGCGGCCTCCAGCCTCTGGGCGCTCCCCGCCGACGTGGCCCCGACCCCCGCCAACGTGGGTTCGCTGGCGGGGATCCAGGGCTTCTCGTCCAACGCCGCCGGGTTCATCAGCCCCCTCGTCGTCGGCGCCCTGCTCGACGCCTTCGGCGGCTCGTACGTGGTGCCGCTCGCGGTCGCGGGCGGGATGTCGGTGCTGGGCGCGGTGATCTACGGGGTGGTGATGCGGGACGTCGTGCCGCTGGGCACGGAGCGGCCCGTCAAGGCCGCCACTCCTTCGCCGCCCGTCCGTTGAGGTCCCACACGACCTCGCCCGCGCGGACGGTCAGCTCGGGGGCCAGCTTCCGCTCGCCGTCCACGCGCTCGCCGAAGCTGTCGGTGTAGCCGAACCTCCCCCTCTCCAGGGAGAAGAGGGCGACGTCGGCGGGGGCGCCGACGGAGAGGTGGCCCAGGTCCTTCCGGCCGATGGCCTGCGCGGGCTTCCAGGTGGAGGCCTCGACGACCTCCTTCAGCGGCATGCCGAGCGTGAGGAACTTGGACATGACGGTGGGCATGTCCTTCATGCCCGCGTTCATGCTGCCGGTGTGCAGGTCGGTGGAGATCGTGTCGGGCTCGAAGCCCTCCTTCATGGCGGGCACGGCGACGTCCCAGTCGAAGCTGCCGCCGCCGTGCCCGACGTCGAAGAGGACGCCGCGCTCGCGCCCCTCGCGCATGCCGGGGTTGAGCCTGCCGTCCTCACCGAGTTCGCCGCGGAGCCCGGAGTAGGCGTGGGTGTAGAGGTCGCCGGGGCGCAGCTTCTCGGTGAGGAGCTGGTCGAGGGGGCGCTCGGGGTGGTCCTCGCCGAAGTCGACCATCACGGGGACGTCCGCCGCCTCGCCCGCCTCGACGGAACGCTCGACGGGGGTCCAGTCCTTGCCCTCGTAGTGCGCCGTCTTGATGCCGATGACGACGCCGGGGTGGGCTCGGGCGACGCGCGCCGCCTCCTCCGCCTTCATGTCGCCGAGGTCCTGCTCCTTCTCGCCGCCCGCCATGCCGTGGCCGACGATGTTGAGGAAGGCGAGGACACGGGTCTCGGAGCGGTCGATGACGTCCTTCTTGTACGCGTCGAAGTTCCGCCACCCCGGCGAGCCCGCGTCCACCGCCGTCGTCACGCCGGAGCGGAACGTGAAGCCGTCCGGGGGCACGCTGAGCGCCCCGTCGGCGTACGCGTCGCCGTGGCCGTTGTAGAGGTGGGCGTGCAGGTCGATGAGGCCGGGGGTGACGTACTTGCCGGAGGCGTCGACCGTCTTCTTCGCCCGGGCCCCGGCGAGGCTCCGGGCCACCTTGGCGATCTTCCCGTCGCGTACGGCGAGGTCGCGGCGTCCGTCGACGTGGCCGCGCGGGTCGATGACGTGGCCGCCCCGGATCAGCAGGTCGTACGGTCCCCCGGCGCCCGGCGTCCTCGCCTGCTGGGCAGGTGCACGGACGGCGTCCGCCGCCACGGAGGCGCCGAGCACCAAGGAGAGGACGGCGGGTACGGCCGCCCAGTGCGCGCGAACTCTCATCCCGTTCCCTCTCCTTCGTGGTCCCGGGGCGTCAGCGGACGGCGACACAGTCGATCTCGACCAGGGAGTCGCCGGGGATGCCGCCCTTGGCGGCGATGGTCGTACGGGCCGCGGGCTCGGGGCCGAAGCGGCCGAGGTAGACCTCGTTCATGGCGTCGTAGTCGGCGAGGTCGCCGAGGTAGACGTTGACCTTGAGGACGTTCGCCATGGAGGAGCCGACGGCCTCCAGGTTCCGTTCCAGCTCGTCCAGGACGTGCGCGGTGTGGGCGCGGACGTCGCCCTCGAAGTGGGCGCCGATGCCGGAGAGGAAGACCAGTCCGCCGTAGGTGACGACGGGGCTCATCAGCGGGTTCTCGGGCGGCTCGGCGCCGGGGAAGTGGACCTCCTTCTCGGGCCTGTGCCGGGGGCGTCCCTCGGCGGCGGCGGGCTGGGCCGCGGCCACCGCGGGGACGGCTGCCACGGCGGCGACGGCGGGTGCCTTGCGGATGAAGTCGCGGCGGTTCGAGGTCACTTGTCCTCCTGGGTCGCGGATGCGGACTGACGGCGGGCCTGCCAGCTCGCCGTGAGGTATTCGCCCATCGAGAGATCGCCGCTGAGCGCGCCGTCCTCGACGGTTCCGGTGAAGGTGAAGTCGAGCGAGTCACCGTGCTCCTCGCCGAGGACGCTGCGCAGCGTGAGGGTGTCGCCGCTGACGCTGCCGGTCGCCTCGCGGGTGACGAACTCGCCGGTGTGGCTGCCGGTGACCTCGCCGCCCTTCTGCCGGAGGGTGAGCCGGTGCGCGCGCGAACTGCCCGCCGCGTAACGGATGGTGAGCTTCCAGGTGCCGCTCACGTCGGCGGTCGGCGGCCGGGGTTCCTCCGGCGGCGGGGGCGGGTCCCTGAGCAGCGCGACGAGGTGCCGCCCGATCGTCTTCGTGTCGCCGGGCTGAAGCATGTAGGGGGTGACGAGGACGCCGGTACGGCCGTTCTTCTCGTCGCCCGCCTCATTGAGGGCGATGCGGGGGGCTCCCCGGCCGCCCTCGCCGCCCTCGCCTCCCTCGAAGAGCGTGTCCATGACGGTCTTCCCGGAGACGCCGAGCTTCTTCCCGTCCCACAGGATCTTCAGGGAGGGGGTGCGGTTGGAGAGGCCCTCGGGCTTCACCGTCTCGGTGCTGACGCCCTCCACCGCGCGGACCGTACGGGCGAGGGAGCGGAGCCAGGACGTCCAGCGCGCGTACTCGGCCTCGTGGTCGCGGCGCACCCACATCTCGACGGCCGCGAGCATGCCGACGGCCTCTTCCTTGCCGACCTTGAAGCCGCGCGCGAAGCCGTGGTGCGGGGCGCTGTGCACCCACGCCGCGCGCACCAGGTCCTCGCGGCCCAGCAGCAGCCCGGCGGACTGCGGGCCGCGTATGCACTTGCCGCCGCTGTAGGCGACGAGGTCGGCGCCGTTCTCCAGGTGCACGTTGGGGATGGTGAGGATCTCGGCGGCGGCGTCGACGAGGACGGGCACGCCGTGCGGCTTCGCGGCCCGCGCGAGCACCTTCGTGTCCAGCTCGCTCTCGTCCACGCGCGGCCCGGCCATGACGTAGATCAGCGCGGTACGGGGACCGAGGGCCCGCTCCAGCTCCGCGCGGCCGGAGACCTCGACGACCTTGAGGCCGACGGCGCTGACGGCGGCCTCGTAGACGTTCCGCGAGTGCCTGGGGATGATCACCTCGGTACGGTCGAAGCCCGTGAGGTCCGGGATCCGGATGTGCAGGTCGGGGTTGCCGCCCGCGACGCAGGCGGCGGTCGCGTGGGTGAGCCCGGCGGCGCAGCCGGAGCTGACGAGGCCGAACTCGGCGCCGGTCAGCGCGGCCAGCCGCTCGCCGACCGCGTCGGCCAGCTCGTCCAGGTGGACGTAGTGCCGTGCCGCCGCGTCGATGGCCTCGCGGACCTGGGGCAGCATCAGGGAGCCGCTGAGGATGGTGAAGGTGCCCCGCGCGTTGATCACGGGCCGCACGCCGATCCGCCCGTAGACGTCGTTGCCGCCGGTACCGCCCGGCGGCTCCGCCGCCTCGGCCGCGCCCGTGGCGCCCGTACTGAGGCCCGCGAGGAGCGGGCCGAGGGCGAGGACCCCGCCGGCCCCCGCGCTCCGTTGGAGGATGTGACGACGAGAAAGCGCATCAGTGCCCATCACGGCTCCCAGCCACCTCGTGAGTCAGGATGGCGACCACGGTAGGGAGCCCGTGGCCAGGCGTTAAGCGCCTTTTCCGGATGACAGTATTCGTTTTCCGGATCTTCCGCCGGGGTCCCGCCCGTCACCCGTACGGGCCCCAAGCGCTGGCCGGTGCGGGCGCGGGGCCCGAGGCTCACCAGGAGAGCTTCCCCCGCTACCCGCTTCCCCCGCTTCCCCCGCTTCCCCGGCGCCTCGACCGCGACCGGGCCAAGGAGTGCCAGTGGACCGTTTCGGCGCACGCTGGCCCGCCTACGGCAGGTGGATGCCGTGGCTGCTCATCGCCGCCGGAGTCGCGGTCGACGTCGTCACTCCCCCGGTCTTCACCGGCTCGCCGCTCCTCGCGCTGGCGGGGCTGCTGGCCGCCGTGAACTCCACGCTGCGCCACACCGTCGCCGTGTGCGTCGCCGCCGTGCTCGCCATGACGCTGCTCGGCCTGGTCGGCGACCAGGCCCGGGCCGGGCACGACGTGGTGGACATCGTGAACGTCACGTTCGCCGGGCTGATCTCCGTCGACGTGAACCGGCTGATCGCCCGCCACGCCCGCCGCCTGCACACCGCCCGTACGGTCGCCGAGGCCGCGCAGTTCGCGGTGCTGCCGACGCCGCCGAAGTCGCTGCGCGGGCTCGACATCGCCGCGAGCTACCAGGGCGCCGAGGCCGAGGCGCAGGTCGGCGGTGACCTGTACGCGGTGGAGGAGACGGCGTGGGGCGTGCGGTTCCTCGTCGGGGACGTGCGCGGCAAGGGCCTGGGCGCGGTGGGCACGGCGGCCGTGGCGCTCGGCGCGTTCCGCGAGGTGGGGGTACGGGCGCCCGAGCTGACCGTCCTGGCCGACGAGATGGAGCGCTCCCTGCTCCGCGAGGCCCGGCACCGCGAGGGCACGCCCGTGAGCGAGGGCTTCACCACCGTGGTGCTCGGCACCTTCGCACCCGACCTGCGCGAGGTGCGGCTCCTGACCCGGGGACACCCGGACCCGTACCTCTTCGTGGACGGCGCGGTCACGGTGCTGGCCCAGGAGGCACCCGGGGTCCCGCTGGGCCTGGGCGAACTGGCGCCGGGGAACCCGCCAGCGAAGAGCTTCCCGGTACCGCCGGGCGCGATCCTGCTACTGGTCACCGACGGGGTCACCGAGGCCAGAGACCCGGACGGCCGGTTCTACGACCCGGCGGAACGCCTCGCCGGACGGCGCTTCCGCTGCCCGGAGGAACTGCTGACGACGGTCGCGGAGGACGTACGGGCGTGGACGGGCGGGCAGCGCGACGACGACATGGCACTCCTCGCACTGATGCGCCCGTCCGCGCCGCACCCGCCGGGGCCGGAGAGCGGAGCGCCCGGCCTCCCGTGACACAGCGGTCCCCGCGGACGGTTGCCTTGGCGATCTTGGGGCCTCAGGATGATCGCCGTGTCAACTCACGTATCGACCACACCTCTTGGCGACGCCTGGCCGCCCGTCCGCTCCCCCTGGCCCACGCGCGACGCCCCGCTCCACGGACAGGAGTTCGCGCGGGACCCCTTCTCGTACTACGCGCGGCTGCGCGGCACCTTCGGGCCCGTGGCCCCCGTGGCGCTGGAGGAGACCGGCGCCTTCCGCGGCTATCTCGTCCTGGACCACGCCCACCAGCTGGAGATCCTCCAGAACCACGGCCATGTGTGGACACGGGACTCCCGCTGGTACCGCGACCTGGCCGAGGGGGCGCTGCCGCCGGATCACCCGATGATCCCCCAGTTCGCCTACCGGCGCAGCCGCCTGTACGCCGAGGGCAGGGAGCACACCCGTCTCTCGGGGCCCGGCAACAAGGCGCTGGGCGAGCTGCGTCTGCTGCGCACCCGCGACCTCGTCGAGGACCTCGCCGACCAGCTCGTCACCGCGTTCTTCCGCGAGACGCCGCCCCGCGAGCGCAATGACGTGGACATCCTCGGGCAGTACGCGCTCCAGCTCCCGTTGCTCGTGATGATGCGGCTGATGGGCATGGACGAGGGCAGCGCCCTGGCCACGGGTGACGCGATCCACGAGATGCTCAGCGGCGGCCCCGGCGCCGAGCAGGCCGCCGCCGAGCTCGACACCCGTATGCGGGCCTTGGTCGAGGAGAAGGAGCGCGCCCCCGGGCCCGACCTCGTCTCCTGGATGCACCACCACAACCGGGAGCGGCGGGAGCAACAGGAGCAGCGGGAGCAACAAGCACCGCTGGACGCGCACGAGCTGGCCGAGGAGGTGTGGCTCCAGATCGTCGCCGGGCGCGGCGCCTCCACCACCTGGATCTGCAACACCGTGCTGGAGCTGCTGACCGACCCGGAGCTGAACTCCGACGTGCTCGCCGGGCGCTGCCCGATGGACGAGGCGATGAACCGGGTGATGTGGGTCAACGCGCCGATCCAGAACCTCATCGGCCGCTGGGCCACCCAGGACACCACGCTCGCCGGATACCCCGTCAACGCCGGGGACATGGCGATCATCTGCCTCGGCGCGACCGGCGCCGACCCGGCGATGCTCTCGTCCGCCTCGGACGTCTCGCGCACCAACAGGTCGCACCTGGCCTGGGGCGCGGGCTCGCACGGCTGCCCGGCGCACGAGCTGGGCACGCTCATCGTCCGCTCGGGCCTGGAGGTCCTGTGGAACCGGCTGCCGGGCCTCCGGCTCGCCGTCCCCGCCGAGAAGCTGACCTGGGAGATGCCGTACATCGCCCGCTCCCCCACCTCGCTCCCCGTGTCCTTCCCCTTCCCGCCGACGGCCCCGACGAATGGACAGCAGTGGACAGCACAGCCCGGATTCCTCTCGAACCCGCCCCGGCCGATCTCCACGGAGCCGAAGGCCCGGCCCTCCGCGCCGCAGGGCCGGTTGCCCAGGTGGCGCTCCCTGGTGGCGTGGTGGCCCAAGCGGTGACGACGCGCGAGGCGAGCGCCCTGGTGCTGGGCGACCCCCGCTTCGCGAAGGACATCGCGCACTGGGGCGCGCACGCGCGCGGGGAGATACCCGCGGACTGGCCGCTGCTCTTCATCGTGGAGGGCAGGG
Source organism: Streptomyces sp. NPDC048172 (assembly GCF_043202595.1). Taxonomy (NCBI): domain Bacteria; kingdom Bacillati; phylum Actinomycetota; class Actinomycetes; order Kitasatosporales; family Streptomycetaceae; genus Streptomyces; species Streptomyces sp. NPDC048172. The sequence goes on along the minus strand of NZ_JBIDAT010000003.1, from coordinate 137,537 downwards.
GCCTGCTCACCACCGACGGCGAGGCCCACAGGAGGCTGCGGACGCCCGTGCAGCGCGCGATCTCGCCCCGCCGCGTACGAGCGCTGCGGCCCCGGATCGAGGCCGTCGCGGACCGACTTCTCGCGGACCTCACGGACGTGCCCGCCGGGGAGGAGACGGACCTGCTGGCGCGCTTCGCGCTGCCGCTGCCCCTGGAGGTCGTCTGCCATCTGCTCGGCGTCCCCGAGGACGGCGCGGTGCGCGAGGAGCTGCGGGAGCTGTCGGCGGCGGCGCTGAACTCCGAGGCGGGGGTGGAGGAGGTGCAGCACACCGTGGGGCGGCGGTTCCCCGCGGCCCTGATGGCGCTGATCGAGCAGAAGCGCGCGAACGGCGACCGCGACGACCTCACGATGGACCTCGTCGCGGCCCTGGACGCCGGGGAGCTGACCGAGGCGGAGGTCGTGGGCAACCTCGTGGTCACGGTCATCGGCGGCCACGAGACCACGGCCAACCTGATCTGCCACGCCGTCAGGGGCCTGCTGACGTACCCGGCCACGCTCGACGGGGCCCGTGAACGGGAGGAGGCGGGCGACGACCCCTGGCCCGACGTGGTCGAGGAGGCCCTGCGCTGGGAGTCCCCGAGCCGCAACGTGATGTTCCGGTACGCGACCGAGGACGTGGACGTCGAGGGCGTCGTGATCCGGAAAGGCGAGGCCGTGCTCGTACCCCTCCCGGCCGTCCAGCGCTGCCCGCACACGTTCCCGGGGCCCGACCCGGACGCGTTCGCGCCCGGCCGCCCGGAGGTCGCCCGGCATCTCGCGTTCGGCCACGGACCGCACCGCTGCCCGGGCGCTTCCCTGGCACGCCTGGAGGCGGAGACGGCGCTGCGGCGGCTCTTCGGGACGTTCCCCCGGCTGGCGCTCGCCCCGCGGCCCGCGCCACGCGTCCCGTCCCTCGGCATCAACGGCCTCAGGGAACTGCCGGTGCTGCTGCGCTGACCCGTTGCCCTCCGCGCGCCGGGGGGCCGGGAATCCGGTCGCTCCGGCGCGCGGGGCGCTGTTACCTTGCGCGCGTGGATCTCTTCTCGACTACGTGGGCGGCCCTGCGCTCCGCCGTCGCCGGGCTCTCCGACGAGGACTTCGCACGGCCGTCCGGCTGCGCGGGCTGGCTGGTGCGGGACCTGGTGTGCCACCTGGTCATCGACGCGCAGGACGTCCTGATCACCCTCGTCACCCCCGCCGAGGGGGAGCAGACCGGGCCGACCGTGGACGCGGTGACGTACTGGAAGGTCGCCGACACCCCGCCGTCCGGCGACGATCCGCTCGACGCGCTGATCGTCCGGCTCGCCGCGGCGTACGAGGACCCGGCGCTGCTCGCCTTCCACCTGGACGACGTCGGTTCGGCGGCGGGCCGCGCAGCGGAACTGGCCGACCCCGCCGCCCGCGTGACCACCCAGGACATGGTGCTCACCGCGGGCGACTTCCTCTCCGCCTACGTCCTGGAGTGGACGCTGCACCATCTCGACCTGGTCGCGCACCTCCCGGACGCGCCGGGGCCGCCCGCCGAGGGGCTGGCCCGGACGCGGGAGATGCTGGAGCGGATCGCGGGAGCGCCGTTCCCCGCCTCCTTCTCCGACACGGACGCGCTGCGGATCGGCACCGGACGGCGCGCCCCGACCGAGGCGGAGAGGACCGAACTGGGCGGGACGGACGGTCTGGCCGCGAAGCTCCCGCTCGTCCTCGGCTAGGACGCTCACGGTCACCCGAAAGGGGGGAAAAGGGGCGGCAGAGGCGTAGCGGAGCGCTCCCGAAGCCAGCCTCTTCGCGGAACTCCTGTCCGGGAGATCCGTGAAGACTCGGGGGGAAGGAACCTCATATGCGTACACGTCAGCGCGTCGTCCTTGCTACGGCAGCCGCCTTGAGCGGGCTGTTTCTCGCAATGGCACCGGCCGCCTCCGCCACGCCGGTCGAGGCACCGGGAAGCACTTCCGCGGCCAAGTTCGCCGGCTACTGCGGCTACTACGACGGCTCCGCCACCACCCGGCGTGGTGACTCCGGCGACAACGTCAGGGAAGTCCAGTGCCTGATCAACCAGTGGAACGGCGGTTCACCACTGAACGTCGACGGGGACTTCGGCCCGCGCACCGAGAGCTGGGTGGTGTACTTCCAAGACGTGAACGGTCTCCAGGTGGACGGCATCGTCGGCCCTGAGACCTGGGACGCCCTGCGCGCCCTGTAACTCGCGCTGCTGAACCGGGCCTGTCCGACCACGCGCACCTTCGCGGCCCGTCGGACAGGCCTTGGGCGTCTCTGATGGCTAGTCCTCCAGGCGGATCGTCGCGCCTGTCTCCAGCAGGGACTTGAGGTTGGAGAGGATGAACGGCCAGCCCTCGCTGATGGCCTTCAGCATCTCGCTGTCCGGCGCGAAGCCGTCGTGGGTGAGGGTGAGCATGACGCCCTCGCCCATCTGCTCGTTCTCGATCGTGACCTGGGAGACGGGCTCCTTCTGGTGCTCGGCGAGCTCCTCGTCGCTCCAGCCGAACATGGCGCCGATCTCCGGCGTGTAGTTGTGCCAGGTGTACGACAGCTTCCGGTACGGCTCGGCCTCCAGGACGCGCTGCCCGTAGTCCTGGTACTCCTCCCCCATCTTCCACCTGACGACCGAGCCGGGCCTCCAGTCGGAGTCGGGGCCGGTGTCGTCGTGGTACCGCCGGATGAGGTCCGTGTCGGTCAGCGCCTCCCAGAGCTTCTCGGGCGTGGTGCGGATGACGGTGATGTAGACGAACTCCATCGGCGATCTCCATGAACATATCGAGCCAGCAGGCCACAGGGCCGGGGAGGTGAGGGCTACGGCAAAGATCCGCCATCTGCTCCGCCGCTGCGGAACATGGCACCGACGCCTCAGAATCGGTCACGTGACCAGGCATATCACGCCCACTCGGACCGACAACGCAACGCTGTCGGGTGCGCGTGCCCCAGCTCCCCGACCGCCATCCGGCAGCCTCCACGCGTGCGGATGCTGACCTGATGCGTGTGTGCGCGAGCGCGGCAGGGGGCTCGGCGTACTACTGCGCCGAACAACCTCGGTGGGTGGTGGCGTGAGGGAGCGCGCGCGGAAGTGCTCGGCGCCGATCACGAGCGCGGGACGGTCGAGCTCGCGGCTCAGGGCCGAATCGGACTCCCCTCCGGTGTGCTCAGCCGTGCTCAGCGAGGAGCGGTTTCAGACGGGGGCCCTGCTCCCAGGAGCGCGAGAAGGCCGGGGAATCTCTTCTCGATGTCCGCGCGTCGTAGTCGGATGCCCTTGCGGTTGCCGTAGTCGATCTCGTTGATGAGACCTGCCTCGCGCAGGACCCGGAAGTGGTGGGTCTGGGTCTGCTTGGAGATCGGAAGATCGAACGAGTTGCAGCCCCGCTCGCTGTCGCTGTGGTCGGTGGCCAACTCCGTCATCACCGAACGACGGTGCTCGTCGGCGAGGGCGCGGAACACCGCACCCAGATCGAGCGCGTCGGCCTCCGGGCCGACCAGGTTCTTCCCGGCCACGCGGCACCTCCTTCAAGTACGACTTGCATCGTACCTGAAGAGTGTGCTCCCCTGAGGTACGAAATTGATCGTACCTTGGTCCGGTTGCACCGCCCCGTGCCGCCGCGCCCTCAGACCCGGCCCGGCACGCGCCAAGGACCTGGTCACCGACACTCCGAGAGGTCATCGTCATGAAGAAGCCCGAGGTGCTGATAGTCGGTGCCGGAATCGCAGGGCCCGCACTCGCGTACTGGCTCTCCCGGAACGGCTACCGGCCGACGGTCGTCGAACACGCCCGGCAGCTGCGCTCCGGCGGTAGCGCGATCGTCGTGAAGGGGCCCGCGATCCCGGTCGCCGAGCGCATGGGCATCCTTCCGCAGCTCCGCGAGCTCGCCACCCGCAATCGGTCGCTGACCCTGCTCGACCCCGGCGGCAGGCGGATCCTGCAACTCCCGCTCACCTCGGACAAGGCGCCGACGGTCGAGGTGACCCGAGCCGACCTGTCCGAGGTGCTCCACCACTCGGCGCAGACCGAGGCCGAGTTCTTGTTCGACGACACGGTCACCGCTCTCGACCAGGACGAAGGCGGGGTCGACGTCACCTTCCGGCGGTCCGCGCCACGGCGCTTCGACCTGGTGGTCGGTGCCGACGGGATGCACTCCACCGTACGGCGCCTGGTGTTCGGGCCCGAGCGGCAGTTCGCGGGCGACCTGGGCCTGTACGGCGCGACCGTGCCGCTGGAACCCGACGCCATCGAGGACCCGAGCGAGATGACGATGCTGACCGTGCCGAACCGGATGCTGGTCCTCCACCCCTCGCGGACCACTCCGCTCGCGATCTTCACCTTCCGGGCCGCACGGCTGGCGCCCCACGACCGCAAGAACCTCGCCCTCCACAAGCAGACCGTGGCAGACGCCTACGCCGACGTGGGGTGGCGGGCACCGGAACTCGTGGCGGCGTTCCTCGACCACCCGGCTCCGTTCTTCGACCCCCTGACCACCGTCCGGGTGCCCTCGTGGTCCCGCGGACGGGTCGTCCTGCTCGGGGACGCGGCGGCGGCGACGGCCCTGCTGGGTGACGGGTCCAGCATGGCGATGGCGGGCGCGTACGCCCTCGCGGAAGAGCTCGCCGCCCATCCCGGTGATCACGCCCGCGCCTTCGCCGCCTACGAGTCGCGGCTACGCGGTGAGGTGGGCCCGCGGCAGCGACGCGTCGGTCCGCTCTCCAGGCTCATGGTGCCCCGCACCCGGTCGGGCCTCGCGGTGCGCAACACGGTGGGCCGCGCGGTCGGCCGCGCGGTCGGTCGCACGAACCGGATCGCCTCTCGCGAAGCCGCGAACCGGTAGACCGGGTCCGCACCGACCGGTCACCGGTCGGTGCGCGGCTCCGACGAGCCCGGCTCGGAGTGGCAGGTCATCGCCGATGCGGCAGGTCGACTGCTGTGGGCCTCACCCACCGTTCCCGGCGCTCGCCACGACATGGGGACTGCCGGTGACCACGCCCCCGCGACGCGGAGGTGAAGTGCCGGGCGGACAAGGCGTATCAAGGCGGCGACGGCATCATCCCGGTGCCCTTCCGCAACCTGCGTCTCAAGCTGCGGCAACGTCGGCACAACAGCACCCACGCCGGAATCCGTTGCCGCCGCGCGCAAGCCATGGCCGCCCTGAAGGACTGCCGCCTCCCGCGGAAACTCCGCTGCAGCACCAACCGGGTCACCGCCACCGGGGAGACCATCCCCGCCCTTCGTCACGCCTCAACCCGAGGTTCGAAAAAGCTCAGTGCCTGGGCACGAGCGACCGACCTTACTGGCACTGTCACCTCGTCCGCGAACACCACCGCGACCACGGCAGCCCCGACCGGGGCGGCTACGCCCTCACCGCGTGAGACGGCCCAGGACTCAGCCGGGAGAGGCCAGAAAGTCCTCGACGACGGCGGCGAACTGCTCCGCGGCGTCCTGGTGCACGACATGCCCGGCGGGCAGCTCGACCAGACGGGCCTGGCCGGCCCGTCGGGCGATCATCTCCCGGGCATGGCCGGCGTCCAGCTCGTCACTGCGTGTTCCCCGGAGCAGCAAAGTAGGACAAGCCACCGCCGTCCAGTCCTGCCAGTGCCGTCCGTTGAGCGCCTTCTGGGAGGCCACCGTGTCCTCGATCTCGAAGGAGAACCCCCAACGGTCGTCCGCGCGGCGGAATGAGCACTCCAGATAGGGCGCCACCGAGCCGAGCATGCTCGCCAGCTCCCGCCGCGACGGCGCCTGGGGCGGCAGGCGCAAGGTGAACGACCAGTCGCTGTCCACGATCGCACCGATGTCCTCGACGATCAACGCAGAGACCCGGTCCGGATGCCGGGCGGCGTATTGGTACGCGTTCACGCCACCCAGCGAATGGCCGAGCACCGCCACCGCACCAAGGCCCAGATGCTGGTGGAAGGCGGCAACGTCGTCGACATAGTCGTCCCGGCCGTAGCTCTCGGCACGATCAGACTCACCGTGACCGCGCTGATCCAACGCGATCACTCGCCACCGCGGCGCAAGCGCCTCGGCCAGCGGCTCGAACGCCGACGCCTCGTTGTAATGCCCGTGCAACGCCAGAAGCGGCGTCCCCGGACCACCGAAGTCCAGAAACGACAGCCGCCGCCCACCGGCTATGAAGAACTCGCGCATGCCCCGGATGCTAAGCGACACCACCGACACCACAGCTGGCCAGATGGGCGAAGTGGTTCAGCTCCCCGGAGAAGGTCTTCGCAGCGCATTCGATAAGCGTGCTTGGAAGACCCGCAACATCACGCTGCGGGGAGAGCTTCCCACCGGCCCGCAGAAGAAGGGACAGGTCGCCTGAGGAGAAGGAAGCTCGCTGATGCTGCCGCTCACAGGAGCGGAACAGGCCAATTCAAGCGTGGCGACCGGAGGCGGGGGCGGGGCGAAACCCCGCCGTCGACGCCTTGGAGACGGACGGCAGCGTGGTGCTGTCCGCCCGGTCGGGAATGCCAAGGACGGCAACTGCACCGCCGAAGCCCGCACTCGGGAAGTATCGGTGAAGCTGGCAGAACCAGTCGTCGAACGCCTGCACCTGGACGCTTCGACGGGTAAGCCAGTGCCGTACGAGGCGCCCGGCCGTTCATCGAGACGACCGCTACCGCCGGTGAGCCCAGGCTCCGTCGACGCCGCGGCCTCTCTCCTCGGGGTCAGTAGACCTCAAAGTTGTAGTCCCGTCTCAAGGCCAAGCCACCCACTTCGTCTTCGTCAGGCGAACTTGGCCCCTGTCTCCAGGGCGTCGATGGCCGCCATCGCCTCCGCGCGCTTATCCGGGTCCACGCGGGCTCCGACCCGGGAGGAACCATTATTTATGTGAAATGCACACGGATTCCGTGGCACTCATGCCGCCCCTCTCCCAGGCGTGTTTCAGCCTGTCTCCGTTCCTCACCACAGTAGGCACCGAAAAGGCATCCGCCCGGCGGGACCCGCCCCCGCGACTCATCGCATTATTCGGTTTCACTGGAACCACCGAGTGATTTTCTCCGCATTCGGCGCGCGCGTCCACGAATCCGCGTGCGAACGGGCGCTATGAATGCGCTCGGACTTCCATGCCGGGCTCAGTAATTCGAGAGGGCAGTCATGCCGCAGGGGAACGCTCGCCGCCGCACGCCGCCGCTGGGCCCGGCACTGGTACAGATCCTGGTCCTCGCCCTGCTGATGCCCGCGCTCTCCCTGGTGACGGCGGTGCCCGCGCGGGCGCAGGCCTGGGCTGTGGAGGGGCAGAACGATCCCTCGACGTTCGACTGCGACCACCTCTACTACAGCAATTATCGCAGCGGCATGCAATTCAGGAACGGCGCGGACGGCGGCGCCGAAATTCAGAACACCGTGGTCACCAAACGCGTCGGCAGCGGACTGCCGGACTACTGGTCGAGCAACATGGCCGCTGGCACGGATCCCGACTCCGGAAAGCCGGCGCTTTTCTACTCCGATTACCGGGGCGGCAACCGCAAGGTCTACAAGCACGTCTCCGGCACCAATCAGGTCACCGACGAGATCTACGCGGGCCGGACCCGCGAACTCCCGGCCGGGACGAACTGGGGCGGCCTCACCTACGATTCCGCCCGCGACAGCCTCTACGGCGCGGCCAACCTGACGACGTTCCGTCTGATGCGGCTCGACGTGAAGACCGGAGCCAGCAAGGAATGGGGAATCGGGGACGTCACGACGGAGATCCCGAACGACCCCGTCATCCGGTACGGCACCACGCTGCCCGACATGTTCGTCGACAAGAGCGGCGGCGTGTACTTCGGCATGTCCTACGGCGGCACGTACCTCTACCGCTTCGACCCCGGCACCGCCAAGGTCACCCGGATCACCGAGGTGAGCGGCGCCGGGGCGATCGGCACCGCCGCGTACGGCATGGCGTACCACAACGGCGCCGTCTACCTGGGGAGTTACGACGGCAGCCTCTATCGCGTCGATCCCCGCGACGGCACCTCGGCCCGCGTCGGCACCACCACGGCGCAGAGCAACCAGATCGGCCGTATCCAGTCCGAGAGCGGCGGCTCATGGCCCATCACGGACCTCGCGAGCTGCGGGACCGCCCCCGACCTGACGGAGAAGCTCGTCGCGGGGAAGACCGCCGACCGCCGGGACGCCAAGCCCGGCGACACTGTCACCTACACGCTGACGGTCACCAACGAGGGCGCCTCCGACGCGACCGGCGTGAGCCTCTCCGACGACCTGACGGGCGTGGTGGACGACGCGACGTACAACGGCGACGCGCGCGTACGCGTCGGCGGTACGGCGCCCGCGGACCAGCCCTCGTACGACCCCGCGACCAGGAAGCTGACTTGGACCGGCACCGTGCCTGCCGGGCAGACCGCCACGCTCACCTACACCGTGAAGGTCGGCGAGCCGCCGGGCGGCGACAAGGCGCTCACCAACGCCCTCACCGTGCCCGACAGCAACTGCTCGGAGGGCTCCGACGACGCCGACTGCGCCAGCGAGGTGGAGCTGGCCACCCTGCGGCTGAGGAAGAGCAGCTCGCCCGCCGCGCCCCGGGCCGGGGACACGGTCACGTACACCGTCACGCTCCACAACGACGGCAACGCGGCCTGGCGCGGTGCCGAGATCTCCGACGACCTGAGCGGCGTCCTGGACGACGCGACGTACGGCGGTGACGCCGCCGCGCGCAGCGCCAACGGCGCCACGGTCGCACCGCCCGTCCTCGACGCCGCCGCCCGGAAGCTGACCTGGCGCGGCGACGTCGCGGCCGGTGACACCGTCACCCTCACCTACTCCGTCACGGTCGGCGATCCGCCGCCCGGCGACAAACGCCTGGCCAACACGGTCACCGGGCCCGACGGCAGCAACTGCCCGCCGGACGCCGCCGACCCCGCGCCCGAGTGCTCCACCGACGAGCCGCTCCAGGGCCTGCGCATCCGCAAGTCCGTCTCCCGCACCGACGCGCGGCCCGGGGACACCGTCACCTACACGCTGACGGCCGAGAACACCGGCGGCGCGCGGGTCACGGGCGCCGAGCTGACCGACGACCTGTCCGGCGTCGTGGACGACGCGGCGTACAACGGCGACGCCGCCGCCCGCGTCGGCGGAACCGCCGCGCCCAAGCAGCCTACGTACGACAGCGGGACCCGGAAGCTGACGTGGAAGGGCGATCTGGAGCCCGGCGCGACGGTCACCGTCACCTACTCCGTCACCGTCGACTCCCCACCCCGGGGCGACAAGAGACTCAGGAACGCGGTCACCGGCCCCGAGGGCTCCTCCTGCGAGCCGGGCGCCGCCGAAGCCTCCTGCGCCACGAACACGCCCGTCGGCCTGCTCCGCGTCGAGAAGAAGGCGGACAGGAGCGAGGCGGGCCCCGGGGACGTGCTCACCTACACGGTCACGGTCACCAACACCGGCGAGGGCGACTACGACGGCGCGTCCTTCAGCGACGACCTGTCCGGCGTCCTCGACGACGCCGCCTGGAACGACGACGTGACCCGCACCTCAGGGCGTACGGAGTTCTCGGCGGCGGAGGAGAAACTGGGCTGGCGCGGCGATCTCGCGGCGGGCGAGAGCGTGACCGTCACCTATTCCGTCACCGTCGACTCCCCGCCCCGGGGCGACAAGCGGCTCAGGAACGCGGTCACGGGCCCCGAGGGCTCCTCGTGCCCGCCCGGCGCCGCCTCGCCCGCGCCGGAGTGCGGCGGGGCCGTCCCGGTGAAGGCGCTCACGGTGAAGAAGACCGCCTCCCCCGCCAACCCGCGGACGGGCGACACCGTCACCTACACGGTCACCGTGGAGAACACCGGCGGAGCCGCGTACGACGGCGCCACGTTCAGGGACGATCTGTCCGGGGTGCTGGACGACGCCACCTGGGACGGCGACGTCCGCAGCTCCGCGGGAAGCGCGGACTTCGACGCGGCGGCCCGTACCCTCACCTGGCGCGGCGACCTGGCCGTCGGCGCGCGGGCCACCGTCACCTACACGGTCACCGTCACCAACAAGGGCGACCGCTATCTGCGCAACGTCGTCACCAGCGCCGACTCCAACTGCGAGCGCGGCTCGGCGGACGACGACTGCCGCACCGTGCTGCCCCGGCCCGACCTCACGCTCAGCAAGTCCGCGTCCCCCGCGAGCGCGAAGCCGGGCGACACCGTCACGTACACGGTCAGGGTCCGGAACACCGGCACCGCGGCCTACGACGGTGCCACCTTCACCGACCGCCTCACCGGCGTGCTGGACGACGCCGCCTGGAACGGCGACCTGCGGGCGTCCTCGGGCGACGCCTCCTTCGACGGCGACCGGCGGGCGGTCACCTGGCGCGGCGACGTCGCCGCGGGAGCCGCCGTGACCATCACCTATACGGTCACCGTCGACTCCCCGCCCCGGGGCGACAAGAGGCTCAGGAACACCCTGACGAGCACCGGCGACACCAACTGCCCGCCCGGCGGCGACGATCCGGACTGCTCCAGCGAGACGCCGCTCGCCGCGCTGGACGTCGCCAAGACCGCCTCACCGCGCGAGCCGGGGACGGGCGACAGGGTCACGTACACGGTCACGGTCGAGAACACCGGCACCGCCGCGTACGACGGCGCGACCTTCACCGACGACCTGTCGGGCGTGCTGGACGACGCCACCTGGAACGGCGACGCGCGGGCCGACCGGGGCGATGTCTCCTACGCGCCGCCCCGGCTCACCTGGCGCGGCGACCTCCCGGCGGGCGCCAAGGCCACGGTCACGTACTCGGTCACCGTCCACAATCAGGGCGACCACCGGATCACCAACACGGTCACCGCCGACGACTCCAACTGCGCGGGCCGCTCGTCCGGTCCTCCAGCCGACCCGGACTGCCGCAGGACGCTCAACACGCCGAAGCTGGAGCTGCGCAAGAGCGCGTCCCCGGCCACGGCCGTGCCGGGCGGGAAGGTCACGTACACGGTCGAGTTCCGCAACACCGGCACGGCCGACGCGCGGGACGCGTCCTTCACCGACGACCTCTCCGGCGTCCTCGACGACGCCACCTGGAACGACGACGCGCGGGCCGACCAGGGCGTTCTCACCCGGGACGGCGCGCTGCTGACCTGGCGCGGCACCGTGCCCGCCGGGGAGACGGTGACCGTGACGTACTCGGTGACCGTGGACGACCCGCCGGGCGGCGACAAGACGCTGACGAACGGGCTCACCAGTCCCGACGAGACCAACTGCCCGCTGCCGATGGCCGGTTCCCGCGCCGTACGGGCGCCGCGCGCGCCCCTGGCACCCGTCGCCCCGGAGTGCGGGACCGACACGCCCGTACGGTCGCTGGCGCTGCACAAGACGGCCTCGCCGCACGGACCCGTCGAGAAGGGCGACAAGGTCACCTACACGGTCACCGCCACCAACACCGGGAGCGCCGCGCTCGATCCGGCGTCGTTCACGGACGACCTGTCCGGCGTGCTCGACGACGCGTCCTGGAACGGCGACACGCGGGCGAGCCGGGGTGCCGCGTACCGGGACGGCGAGGTGCTGCGCTGGAGCGGCCGTCTCGCGCCCGGCGAGTCGGCGGTCGTCACCTACTCGGTCACCGTGACCGGAAAGGGGAACGGCACCCTGCGCAACGCGGTCACCACCAGCACGCCCGGCGGCAACTGCCGCACGGCGGACGAGAAGGGCTGTGGCACGACGACCGAGGTCACGGACCCGCCGGACAAGCCGGTGAAGCCCGGCAAGCCCGGGAAGCCGGGCAAACCCGTGAAGCCGCTGCCGAAGACCGGCGGCGCCGCCGACGGGGTGTCGGACTGGCTCTACCCGCTGCTGGGCGGGCTCGCCGCCCTGCTGATGGCGGCCGGGACGTACATCGTCGCGCGGCGCGGGGGCCGGTAGCGCCGTCAGTCCCCGGGCGGGGGCGGCGGGGTGGGGGCGCCCGCCGGGGGCGGGAGCTTGGGGTAGACGCGGGCCGCTCCCTCCGGAGCACCTGCTTCGATGTCGGCCTCCGGCTCCTCCTCGGGCGGGCCGCCCGGGCTCCAGCCCGTGTCCACGACCTTCCGCTGGACGAGGATCGCGCCCGCCAGGACCGCAGCGCCGATGACCAGCATCAGGACGATGCCGCCGGTCTCCCCCGCCTTCGCGGCGTAGCCGATGAGCGAGCCGAACCAGCCGAAGTCTGCGTCGCCGAACGTCGTGTTCTCGTTGCCGAAGGCACCGAGGACCTTCAGCAGCACGGCGGGCAGGAAGGTGATGAGCACGCCGTTGAGGAACGCGCCGACGACGGCGCCGCGCCTGCCGCCCGTCGCGTTGCCGTAGACGCCCGCCGCGCCACCGGTGAAGAAGTGCGGGACCAGTCCCGGCAGCACCAGGGCCAGCCCGAACGCCGGGTGCAGCACCCAGGCCAGCAGCGCGAGGGTGCACAGGCCGCCGACGAAGCTGGAGATGAAGCCGATGAGCACCGCGTTCTGTGCGTACGGGTAGACGATCGGCGCGTCCAGCGCGGGGACGGCGCCGGGCACGACCTTCTGCGCGATGCCCTGGAAGGCGGGGACCAGCTCGCCCAGGATCGTACGGACGCCGAAGAGGATGATGGCGACGGAGATGCCGAACTGGAGGCCCTGCATCACCGACTGCATCAGGTAGTTGCCGAGGCTGGTGGCGGCGGCGCCGTTGTCCTCCGCGAAGGCCTTGAAGGCGGTGTCCTCGCCGACCTTCGCGACGTAGACGATCGCCATCACGAGATAGATCAGCAGCATGGACAGCGCCGTGGCGACCATCGAGTCCCGCAGGAAGCGGAGCCCCTCGGGGAGCTTCATGTCCTCGGTGCTGCGGCTCCGGCCCTCGCTCCTGCGACCGCCCTTGCCCCGGCCGCCGACGAGCTGGCCCGCGGCGCCCGCGACGATGTAGCCCGCGGTGCCGAAGTGGCCGATGGCGACGGTGTTGTTGCCGGTGATGCGTTTCGTCCACGGGTGCGCCAGCGCGGGCATCGCGACGAGCATGATGCCGAGCAGCACGCCGCCGAGGACGACGACGATCCACGACTCGTACCCCGCCGTGGCCAGCACCATGGTCAGCAGCGTGGCCATGAACAGCATGTGGTGCCCGGTCAGGAAGACGTAGCGCAGCGGCGTGAAGCGGGCGAGGACGAGGCTGAGCGCGAAGCCGAGGATCATCAGCCAGGCGACACGCGAGCCGAACTGGGCCTGCGCGATGCCGACGATGGCCTCGTTGGTCGGGATCACGCCGTGCGCGCCGGTCGCGCCCTGGATCATCCGGCCCAGCGGCGCGAGGGAGCTGGTGACCAGCCCGGCGCCCGCGTTGATGAGCAGGAAGCCCAGCGTGGCCTTGATGGCCCCGCCGAGGATCTGCCCGGTCGACTTGCGCAGCGCGATCAGGCCGGCGGCCGTGATGAGACCGATCAGATACGCGGGGACGCTGAGGATCTCGTTGACGAGGAACTTCGCGATCGTGACGAGCACGTCCATGGTCTGCTGCCTCTCTCGGCTCGGACGCCGCTCAGACGTCGTAGGTGTCGCGCATGGTGCGGTCGACCTCGGTGGTGCTGGTGAAGTCCTCGACGACCTTCACGGGGACGCCGACGTCGCCGAGCGTCCTGGCGATCTCCCGGGAGGTGAAGATGGCGGCGGCCTCGGACGCCTTGCCCTTGGCCGAGATGGTGTCGGTGGCCTCGACGGTGATGTTCCGGTCCCAGCCCCAGCGGTCGAGGACCTGCTCCAGGGTGTTCTTGAGGAAGAGGCTGGTGCCGACGCCGTTGCCGCAGACCGTGAGGATCTTCTGCACGGCGGGCCCGGTCTCGGCGGCTCGCTCCCTCTCCCCCGCCTTCTCTCCCGTCCTCCCGTCGGCCTCCACCAGCAGCAGGTGCAGCGCCTCCGGGGTGGGCGCCTCGCGCAGCCCCTGTTCCGTGTCCGGGTTGGCCAGGAGCCGGGCGAGGCCCGCCATCGCGGCCGTATGGGCGCCGGAGTCGCGGGCCGCGAGGGCGACGACCAGCGTCACCGGGTCGTTCGCCTCGTGCCCGAACTCGACCGGCTCCGTCAGCCGCACCCACGACATGCCGGTGCGCAGCACGGCGGGCGAGGGGCGCGCGTGCGCGAACGCGAAGCCGGGCGCGATGACGATGTACGGCCCGTTCTCCTCGACGTTCGCGATCATCTCGGCCGTGTACGCGTCCGTACTGGTGCCGTTCGCCACGAGCAGGTCGCCCGCCGCCGTGACCGCGCGCCGCCAGTCGGCGGCCGGGACGTCCAGCCGGATCGCCTCGGTGGGGAGGAGTTCACTCAGCGTCGCCATGAGTGCGATCTTGGCATGTCGGCGTCCCGGCCGCGCGGCGGCGGGGTCAGCCGGGTACCACCCGTCCGGCCCGCAGCTCCAGCTCCGTCCCCCGGAACCGGGAGCGGAACCTGCGGTCGTGCGAGACGACCACGACCGTCCCCTCGTACGCCGCGAGCGCCTCCTCGATCTCCTCCACGAGGCCGGGAGCCAGGTGGTTGGTGGGCTCGTCGAGGACGAGGAGCCCGGCGGGGCGCGTCACCAGGCGGGCCAGGTCGAGCTTGCGGCGCTGCCCGGCGGAGAGCGCGGAGACCGGCACCTCCAGGTCGTCCTCGCGGAAGAGCCCGAGGGCCAGCAGCTCCTCCGCGTGCTCCTCCGGCTCGCCGGGACGCCCGGCGGCGAAGGCGCTGAGCAGGGGTTTCCTGGTCGGGGCCGGGTCCAGCTCCTGCGGGAGCCAGCCGACGCGGGCGGCGCGGTGGACGGTGCCCTCCTCGGGCCGCAGGTCCCCGGCGAGGACGCGCAGCAGCGTGGACTTGCCCGCGCCGTTGGGCCCCGAGACGAGGAGCCGTTCGCCGTGCTTGACGCGCAGCTCCGGCACCCGCAGCCGCCCGGCGACGGCCAGGTCCCGCACCTCGGCGACGGTGCCGTCACCCCGATCGCCCTCCTGGGCGCCCTGGGCGAGGAACGCGCCGCCCGCGAACCGGAGCGGCTCGGGCGGCGGCGGCACCGGGTGCGACCGGAGCCGTTCGAGCCGCTGGCGCGCGGCCCTGACCTGCCCGGACAGCTTGGCCTCGTGCGAGCGGCGGTGCTTGCCGAAGCCCTCGCGCGGGTCCCTTCCGGAGGACGCCAGCCGCTGTCCGGCGGCGGCGACCAGCTCCTCCGTACGGGCCAGGTCCGCGCACCACTCCTCGTGGTCCTGCTCCCAGCGGCGCCGCGCTGCGGCCTTCGCGGCGCGGTATCCGGCCCAGCCGTCGCCGTACCGGGTGACGGCCCGGGTGTCGCGGTCGACCTCCAGGACCGTGGTCGCGATCCGGTCGAGGAACGCGCGGTCGTGCGTCACGGCGACGACGGTGCCGTGGTGCGCCCTGAGCCGCTCCTCCAGCCAGGCGCACGCGGCGGCGTCGAGGTGGTTGGTGGGCTCGTCGAGCAGCAGCAGCTCGGGCGAGGAGGCCAGCACGCAGGCGAGCGCCAGCCGCGACTGCTCGCCGCCGGAGAGCGAGCCGAGGCGGCGGTCGCGGGTGAGGTGCGCGAGGCCGAGGCCGTGCAGCGCGGCGTCGACCCGCGCGTCCGCCTCGTACCCGCCGCGCTCCTCGAACGCGGTCAACAGCTCGCCGTACGCCGCGAGTCCGGCCTCGCCCGTGTCACCGAGCGACGCCTCCGCGGCGCGGATCCGGCGCTCCAGCTCCCGCAGTTCGGCGAGCGCGTCGTCCACCGCGTCCTGGACGGTGAGGCCGGGGTCGAGGTCGAGCGTCTGGGTCAGATGGCCGGTGCCGCCGGGGAAGCGGACGGTGATCTCGCCGCTGTCCGGCGCCTCGGCCCCGGCGAGCAGCCGCAGCAGCGTCGACTTCCCGGAGCCGTTCTCCCCGATCACCCCGGCCCGCTCCCCGGGCCGTACGGTCAGCGACACCTGGTCGAGGACACTCCGGTCCCCGTACGACTTGGCGACATCCTTCATGGTCAATTGGGCGCGATCGCGCATGGAGTTCTTCCCTGATCCCGAGAGCACGTGGGCGCGCGCGAGGGCGCGCACGGACGGACCGTCGGCGGACGACCGGCAACCGGCAACCGGTGCGGCGGCGGGGCAGGTCAGGCCCTCGCACCGCGTCCGCGGGTCCGGATCAGAGGAAGAAGTGGTAGTACATGTGTACGAGCGTAACGCGGGCCTCCCGCGCCCCGCACGCGGTTTTCCGGGCACGGCTCCCGGGGCCCGTCTCCCGGCTTCCCGGCACCCCGGCTCCCCGCCGCGGACGCGGGCGACATGATGGTGGGCATGACACGACCGGAGCCCGTCGCCGCCGCCCGTGGACTCGCCCGCGACTCCTTCCCCGACGCGCTCACCGTGCTGGTGGGCGGCAGCGTGCTCACCGAGCGGCGCACCCCGGCGTCCGACCTGGACATGGTCGTGGTGACCGGGCCCCGCGCGAATCCCTGCCGCCGCTCGCTGCGCTGGGCCGGCTGGCCGGTGGAGGTGCTCCTCCACGACGAGGGGACGCTGGCCGCGTACTGCGAGGACAACCTCGCCCGCCGCTGGCCCGGCATCCCCCGGCTCATCGCCGAGGGGACGGTCGTGAGCGACCCCGGCGGGCTGGGCGCGCGGCTCCAGGACGAGATGCGCCGCCGCCTCGCCGAGGGCCCGGCGGCGGCGAGCCCGGCCGAACTGGAGGCCCACCGGTACGAGCTCACCGACCTCCTCGACGATCTGCGCGGCGCCGACGACCCGGCCGAGACCGCCTTCATCGCGTGCCGGGTACTGCCCAAGAGCGCCCAGCTCGCCCTGCTGGCCGGGCGGCACTGGCAGGGCAGCGGCAAGTGGCTGCTGCGCGAACTGCGCGACCACGACCCGCGGCTGGCCGACCGGCTCGCCGGTTCGCTCCACGCCCCCGACCGGCTCGCCGCCGTGGCCCGCGAGGTGCTGGACGCCGCGGGCGGCCCCCTGCACGACGGCTATCGGGTCACCGATCCGCGTCGCCCCTGACGGGGCCCGTCACCCGATGGGGTGCGCTCAACGGGCGTACGGCTGGGCATGCTTCGGCTCGCCCGTACGCGGATCGGCGCGTGCGGGGCGCCGATGAAGGGATGTCACCGTGCCGGACACGAAGAAGCCGAGGAAGCCCTGGGGCGGGACCCGGCTGCGGGTCGCCGTCGCCGCCTCCGTCCTCGCCCTGTCGGTCTCCGCACCCGCCGCGTACGCGGCGCTGGACGAGGGGGCGCCGTCCTCCGCACCGCCGAAGACGGTCGCGGAGCGGGGCAAGGCGTACGTCGAGACGCGGCTGTACTTCGGGACCGCCGACCCCGACGGCGGACCGGCCGTCACCGACAGGCAGTTCCGCGCGTTCGTCGACAAGCACGTGACGCCCCGCTTCCCGGAGGGCCTGACGATCCAGAACGGGCGCGGGCAGTGGAAGGACAAGCAGGGGACGATCGAGCGGGAACGTTCGTACGAGCTGACCGTGATGTATCCGGAATCCGAGGCTCCCACGCACGACGGGGACATTCAGCGGATCCGCTCCGCGTACAAACGCCTCTTCAACCAGGAGTCCGTGCTCCGCGCGGACGACACCGCACGGGTCGGGTTCTGAGCCCTCCAACTAATCCGATTTAGTTCACGCTTCGGTCTAGCCTTCCCGCCGCCTCCGGCGCCAGAATCACGGCGGCTTCCGGACCCGATACGGAAGACCTGTCCCGGAGGACGAAGGAGAGGTGGCAGGAAGACGTGAGCATGAGAAGACGGAGCGTCCTTCTCGCGGGAGCGGCCCTGGCCGCCGCGCCGGCGACGGCGTGGGCGGCCGGGGCCGGGCGGCGTCCGGAGGGCCGGGCCGCGGCGGGCGGGCGCGTGGTCGTCTACTACCAGACGCAGTACGCCGACGGCACGTACGTGTCCCCGCTCGGCCTGACCGAGAACGCCACCGGCGTCACGGACGTGCTGGTCGCGGCCGTGCACCTGAACGACGTCAACGGCGAGCACGCGCCCGTGCACCTGAACGACGACCCGCCGGGCGCCGACAAGTACCAGCAGATGTGGGCCGACCTGAAGGCCATGCAGGGCAAGGGCGTACGCGTCCTGGGCATGATCGGCGGCGCGGCGCCGGGCAGCTTCACCCGGCTCGACACCGAATTCGACACGTACTATCCGCTCCTGCGGGATTTCGTCCGGGAATACGGCCTGAACGGCGTGGACCTCGACGTCGAAGAGGACATGTCGCTGCAGGGAATTGAGCGCGTCATCGACGCGCTGCGCAAGGACTTCGGCGCCGACTTCGTGATCACCCTCGCACCCGTGGGAACCGCGCTCAGCGGTGGCGGAAATCTTTCGGGATTCGACTACGAGGAGCTGTACCGGAACAAGGGCGGCGACATCGCCTGGTTCAACGCCCAGTTCTACAACGGCTGGGGAAGCATGGCGTCGACGGACAGCTTCGACAGCATCGTGAGCCGGGGCCTGATCCCGGCCGAGAAGATCGTCGCGGGCGTGCTGACCGATCCGGCCAACGGCGGCAGCGGATATGTCGACATGGACACCCTGAAGGCGACGGTCAAGAGCCTGCGGGCGAAGCACCCCGACTTCGGCGGGGTGGACGGCTGGGAGTACTTCAACTCCCAGCCCGGCGGCGCCTCGGCGCCCTGGAAGTGGGCCGCCGAGGTCTCGTCGGCGATGGCGGGCTGAGCCGAACCGGGCCCCGTCCGCGCCGCACGGACCGGGTGGAGTCCCCGGCCCCCACGCGGGGGCTCCACCCTCCCCGGACGGGTCCGTACGGGTCCCGTACAGGCTCAGGACTCCGGGAAGCCGAACCCGTAGCCCTGCTGCTTCAGCCAGGGGATGAGCCGGGTCAGCGCCGCGTACGACTCGGAGCGGTCGCCGCCCCCGTCATGGAGGAGCAGCACCGAACCCGGCTCGACCTGCTGCTGGGCGCGCCGCACGATCGCGTCCGTACCCGGAAGCTGCCAGTCGCCCGGGTCGGCGGTCCAGCCCAGCGGGCGCATGCCGTGCGCGGCGGCGATGCGGCGGCTGTCGGGCGTGAAGGCGCCGCCCGGCGCGCGGTAGTAGTGGACGCGGGCCCCGCCGGACGCCTTGTCGATCATCTTCTTCGCGTCGAGGATCTGGCTCTTCTGGTACGGGACGGGCTTGTGGTCCATCGCTGTGTCGTGGCTCACCGAGTGATCGCAGAGCCGGTGCCCCTCCGCGACGATCCGCTTGACCAGGGCGGGGTAGCGTTCGGCGTTGGGACCTATCAGACAGAAAGTGGCTTTGACGTGCTCGCTCTTGAGCAGATCCAGCACCTTGGGCGTCCACTCGGGGTGCGGGCCGTCGTCCAGCGTGAGGGCGAGGGTCTTGCCGCCCTGCGCGGTGCGGTGGGTCAGCGCGCGGCTGGTCGCGGGCGGCGGGGCGGGCTTCTCGCGGCGCTCGGCGCTGGACCGCGAGCGCTCGCCGCCGCGCTCCTCGGCGTGCGCGCCGCCGCGCACGCTCTGCTCCCAGCCGGGGTGGGCGGTGGACGCGACGGCTCCGGTGCCGTGTCCGATCAGCGCCGTCAACAGGCCGAGGACGAAGGTCCCCGCCGCGGCGGCCATGGCCACGCTCCCCTGCCGTCCCGGACGCCTTCCCCACCGCTTGCTCTGCACCGCTACCGCTCCTACCTGCCCGTTTTCCCCGTGCTTGTCGTTGATTCAGACTCGACGGGCGGAACGAGGGTTGCAGTAGGTAAATGAGACATACACCGCATTGGGAGTTGACGGAGCGTGGGTTCGATGAGCCGTAGCGAGGGCTTCACGGAGGAGCGGGCGCGCGCGGTGCTGGAGGCCGCCGACGGGACGGCCGCGGCGCGCCGCGCCGAGCTGCTGTCGCTCGGCGAGAACGCGGTCTTCGCGCGGGACGACGTCGTCGTGCGCGTCGGGCGCGACGCGGAGCTGCTGCCGCGTGCCCGGCGCGAGCTGGGCGTCGCGGAGTGGCTGGAGAAGGAGAACGTGCCCGCCGTGCGCGCCGCCGAGCCCGTGGCCCGGCTCGTCGAGGGGCACCCCGTCTCGTACTGGCGCCGCCTGCCCCCGTCCGTACGCCCCGCGACGCCGACGGACCTGGCCGCGCTGCTGCGCCGGGTGCACGCGCTCCCGGAGCCGCCGGTCGCGCTGCCGCGCCGGGAGCTGCTCTCGGGCGTCGAGCGCTGGCTGCGGCTCGCGGGCGACGCCGTGCGGGACGAGGACGCGGACTTCCTGCGCGAGCGGCGCGACGCGATCGAGGCCCGCCTGCCCACCCTCGTCCCGCACCTCCCGCCGGGCCCCGTGCACGGCGACGCGCTCCCCCGCAACGTGCACGTCGGCCCGGACGGCCCCCTGCTGCTCGACCTGGAGACCTTCTCCTCCGACCTGCGCGAGCACGACCTCGTCGTCATGGTCCTCAGCCACGACCGGTACGGCCTCGCCGACGACGCCTTCACCGGCTTCGTCGAGACCTACGGCTGGGACGTCCGCGAGTGGGACGGCTGCGCCACCCTCCGCGCCGCCCGCGAGACGGCCAGCTGCGCCTGGGTAAGCCAGCACGCCCCCGGCAACCCGGCCGCCCGCCGGGAGTTCGACCGCCGCGTGGCGTCCCTGCGGGAGGGCGCGGACGAGGTGCGCTGGTACCCCTTCTGACGCACGTCCTCTTCTGACGCGCGTCCTCTTCTGACGCGCGTCCTCAGTCCGCGAGCCAGCCCTCCTCCCGGAGCGCCTCCGTGAAGCGGGTGTAGGAGGCGTCCAGTTCGGGGGTCTCCTTCTCCTCGGGCTCGATCAGCTCGCCCCGCGCGGTCATCGCGGTCGCGGCCTCGGTGAGGGTGGGGTGGAGGGTGCCGGTGGCGGCGAGGAGGGCGGCGCCGAAGGCGGTCTCGGCGTGGGGGGCGACGCGCAGCGGCATGCCGAGGACCGTGGCGCGGATCCGGGTCCACAGGGGGCTGCGGCTGCCGCCGCCCGCCGCGTAGAGCGGGGCCTCCACGGGGACGCCGAGGGCGCGGACGCGGTCGAGGGCGAGGCGTTCCAGGAAGGCGACGCCCTCCAGCGCGGCGCGATGCGCGTCGGCCTCGTCCAGCGGTGTGCCGCGCGTGAAGCCGCGGGCCGCGCCGCTGACGAACGGGAAGCGTTCGCCCGCGCGGCGCAGCGGATAGCTGACGACGGAGGCGGGGCCGCGTGCCTCCGCCGCCGCGTCGAGCGCGGGGAGGCGGTCGGTGGGGACGTCGCGCAGGGCCTCGCCGCCCGTGTTGGACGCGCCGCCGGGCAGCCACCAGCCGTCGGGGTGCCGGTGGCTGTAGAGCGCGCCGGAGGGGTCGGTGACCAGCTCGCGGGTGACGCCCTTGAGGACGTACGTGGTGCCGAGCACGCCCACGAACTGGCCGGGCGCGACGGCCCCGGTGGCGAGCTGGCCCGCGCAGCCGTCCGTCATGCCGAGCCGCACCGAGCAGCCCTCGGGCAGTCCGGTCTCGCGCGCGGCGGCGGCGCCCACGGTCCCGGCGCGGGTGCCCGGCGCGGCGACCTCGGGCAGCCAGTCGTGCGGGATGCCGAGCGCGTCGAGGACCTCGGCGGGCCATTCGCCCGCGCGCGGGTCGTACCCGGTCTTGAGGGTGTGGCTCCAGTCGGCGGGGACGGGCCCGCCGGTCAGGGCCTGGGCGAGGAGGTCGGGGGTGTGCAGGACGCGCGCGCCGGGCGGCGCGTCGGCGTGCCGCGCGTACCAGGCGACGCGCCCGAGCGCGGCCGTCGGGCCGACGCTCAGGCCGAGCGCGGCCCAGCGCGGGGCGCCCGCCTCCTGGGCGCGGGCGTTGAGGTCGGCGGCGCGCCGGTCGTCGTACATCAGGGCCGGGCCGAGCGGCGCGCCGTCGCGGTCGGCGAGGACGAGCGTGCCGGAGGTGGCGGAGACGGCGACGGCGACGACCTCGCGGCCGCCGCGCGGGAGCGCCCCGGTGGCCTGGCGCAGCGCGCGTACGGCCGCGGGCCACCAGCTCCGGGCGTCCTGCTCGCTGCGGCCGTCGTCGGTACGGACGGGCTGGGGCAGCGGGGCCCTGCCCTCGGCGCGCGTACGGCCGTGGGCGTCGACGCAGAGGACGCGGACGGCGGCGGTGGCCACGTCGATTCCGGCGACGACGTCCGCCGCGCCGGAACCGGCCTCTGACACATCGCGTGTGAAGTTCACAGAATTCACGTTAGTTCCCTGCTTCCGTGACCGGCTCCGTGACCGGCTCCGTGGCCGTCTCCGCGACCCGGACGTCGGTCTGCTCCCGCAGCTCGGCCAGCAGCCGGGGCTCCACGCCCGCGTCGAGCACGACATGGTCGAAGTCGGTGACGGGGCAGAGCCGGTGGAGCGCCGTGCGCGCCAGCTTGGAGTGGTCCATCAGCAGCGCCGTCCGCGTCCCGGAGCGCAGCATCGCGCGCTTGACCAGCACCACGTCCTGCTCCTGGTGGAAGGTCATCCGCGCGTTCATCGCGGAGGTGCTGACGAGCACCAGGTCGACGGAGAGCGCCTCGATCGCCTCCACGCAGGGCATGCCGAGGAACGAGTCGTGGGTGCGCGAGTACTCGCCGCCGAGCCCGATCAGCCGGACGTCCTCGCGGTCGGTGAAGACGTCGATGACCCGGCGCGCGTTGGTCAGCACCGTCAGCGGCGCCGTCCCGGGCTCCGGCAGCAGCCGGGCGAGCGCGAGGGCCGTCGTGGAATCGTCCAGCATCACGGACATGCCGGGCTCGATCAGCTCGGCGGCAGCGCGCGCGACGGCCTCCTTCTCGGCGACGTGCACGCCGAGCCGGTAGTCGAGGTTGCTCTCGAAGACGCTGGAGGGCTGGGCGGAGACCCCGCCGCGGAAGCGGCGCAGCACGCCGCGCCTGGCCAGCTCGTCCAGGTCGCGGTGGACGGTCATCACGCTGACGCCCGTCTTCCCCGCGAGCCAGGTGACGGTGACCGTGCCGTGCTCCAGGACCCGTTCGGCGATGTACTGCCTGCGGCTCTCCTGCGAGCGGGCCCCCGAGCCCGGGCCCTTCTCCGCCTCGGTCCGTGTCATGCCGCCTCCCCCGTCGGTACGTTCAGCGCGCGCAGCGCCGTGCGGGCGCCGTCGATCTCGATCTCCGTCACCGCCGCGTTGTCGAGCCGGGGCAGCACCAGCCGGTAGCGGCCGAGGGGGATGCCCAGCAGGGAGCAGAGCGCGATGCGGAACGCCGTGTTGTGCGCGACGACCAGCGCCGTGCGGCCCGCGTGGGCGCCCGCCAGCTCGCGCAGCGCGCCCGTGACGCGCGCGGCGACGGCGGCGGGCGGCTCCGAGCCGGGGAACGCGCCGCGCTCCGCGTCCTGCCGGAAGGCCCGTACGGCCGCCGGGTCCTCGGCCTCCATCTCGGCGATGGTGCGGCCCTCGCCCCAGCCGAAGTCCACCTCGCGCAGCCCCTCGTGGACGCTCGGCGTCAGGCCCAGCGCCTCGGCGGCGGGCCGCACGGTGCGCCGGGCGCGCTCCATCGGCGAGCAGGCCAGCGCCTCGATCCCGCCGCGCTTCGCGGCCCACGCGCCGAGCGCGTCCGCCTGCCGCACCCCGGCCTCGGTGAGCGCCACGTCGGAGCTGCCCGCGTACCGGTTCTCGGCGTGCCACACCGTCTCACCGTGGCGGACGAGCAGGAGCCGGGCGGCTGTCATAGGTTCTCCCGTTGCTTCTTCACGTAAAGGGCTATAAATATAACAGCGAACGTGTTCAGAGAGGAGTGCGTTCGGAGAGGAGCGTCATGAGTCCGTGGGCAGCGTCGTCGCCGGTCATCGGTGTCGATGTCGGTACGTCCGTCACCAAGGCCGTCGCCTTCGACCGGGACGGACGGGCGCTGCACTCCGCGGCACGCCCCTCCGCACTGCTGCGGCAGCCCGGCGGCGTCGTCGAGCAGGACCTGGAGAAGGTGCTGGAGAGCGTCGCCGAGGTGGTGCGCGAGGTCGCCGCCGCGCTCGACGGGCCGCCCTCGGCGCTCGCGCTCACCGGGCAGGGCGACGGGCTGTGGCTGCGCGACGCCGACGGCCGCCCGGTGCGGAACGCGATCTCGTGGATGGACGGCCGCGCGGCGCCCCTCGTGACCCGCTGGCTGGCGGACGGGACGGTGCGCGCGGTGTACGAGCACACCGGGTCCGGCATGTTCCCCGGCTGCCAGGCGCCGCTGCTCGCCTGGCTGCGCGCCCACGAGCCGGAGTCCCTGGAGCGCGCGGCCGTCGCCGGATACTGCGTGGACGCCGTCGCGCAGCGCCTCACCGGCACGGTCAGCCTCGACGCCTCCGACGCCACGCTCCCCTTCCTCGACCCGCGCACCCGGACGTACGCGACGAAGGCGCTCGACGCGTGCGGCGTCGCCGACGCCGCGCACCTGCTGCCCGAGCCCGCCGCGCCCGGCACCGTGCTGAGCCTCGACGCGCACGGCGCCGCGCTCCTCGGGCTGCCCGCCGGACTGCCGGTCACCTCGGGCCCGTTCGACCTGCCCGCCTCCGCGCTCGGCAGCGGCGTGCGGGAGATCGGCGACGGGCTGCTGATCGTCGGCACCACGCTCGCCTGCCAGGTGCTCACCGACCGGGCCGAGCCAGGGGCCGGGACCGAACCGGCCGGGATGTGGCTGTGCACGCCCGACCCGGAGCGCTGGCTGCGCGCGATGCCCGCGATGGTCGGCACGGCGGGCATCGACTGGACCCTCGCCACCGTCGGCGCCACCACGGCCGACCTGGAACCGCTGCTGGCCGCGAGCCCGCCCGGCGCGCACGGCGTACGGGCGCTGCCGTTCCTCTCCGAGGCGGGCGAGCGCGCCCCGTTCGTCGCGCCGGACGCGCGCGCCCGGTTCGACGGGCTGCACCTGGGGCACCGGCGCGCCGACCTCGTACGGGCGATGTGCGAGGCCGTCGGCTACGCGGCCCGGCACTGCCTGGAGGCCGCCGGGCTCTCCGCCTCGCTCGCGGCCTGCGGCGGCGGCACCCGCTCCGCGACGTGGCTGCGCGCCTTCGCCGACATCCTGGGCCGCCCGGTGCGGGTGCCCGAGGAGACCGAGGTCGGCGCGAAGGGCGCGGCGCTCGTGGCCCGCGCGTCTCTCGGCGACCCGGTGGACGAGGAGCGCTGGCACGGGGCGTACCGCGTCGTGGAGCCGGACCCGGAGCTGCGGGAGCTGTACGAGACGGGGTACGCGGCGTACCGCGCAGAGGTCGACCGGATGTGAGCCCCTGCGCCCCGTACCTCCAGGGGAGCAGTCGATGAGCCTCCGCGGGGACGACGACCGGGCGGTGGGCACTCGCGATGCTGGGCGGCATGCCGGATCCCGTG
The DNA here is from genome assembly GCF_043202595.1 of Streptomyces sp. NPDC048172. Lineage (NCBI taxonomy): Bacteria > Bacillati > Actinomycetota > Actinomycetes > Kitasatosporales > Streptomycetaceae > Streptomyces > Streptomyces sp. NPDC048172. The sequence continues at coordinate 112,308 of NZ_JBIDAT010000003.1, read as the reverse complement.
CTCGCCTCCTCCTCCGCCCCCGAGGCCACCGCCCGTAGAAGGCTCGTCGACGAACTCGCCCTGTGGACCGGCGCGTTCCTGATCCTGTCCGGACTGACGCACCTCGCCGTCTTCGCCGTCGACGGTGGGACGTGGGAGGGGCCCGTCTCCTGGCGGAAGCCCGTCACGTTCGGGGTGTCGTTCGGGGTCACGCTGCTCGCGGTCGCGTGGGTGACCGCGTACGTGCGGATGGGTACGCGGGTCCGGGCGGCGCTGCTGGGGCTCTTCGCCGCCGACTGCGTGCTGGAGGTCGGCGGCATCACGCTCCAGGCGTGGCGCGGGGTGCCCTCGCACCTCAACATGGAGACCGGCTTCGACTCGGCCGTCTCCATGACGCTCGCGGTGGGCGGCGGACTGCTCGTCGTCCTGCTGACGGCGTTCGCGGTGCTCTCCTTCCTCCGCGAGCCGTACGGCCCGGCCGGGATGCCGCTGGCGGTCCGCGCCGGGTTCGCGATCCTGCTCGTCGCGCTGGTCTCGGGCGCCGCGATGATCGCGCGCGGCGTGTACCTCACGCGCACAGGCCACCAGCTCGACGCCTACGCCTCGACGGCCCCGCTCAAGCCCCTGCACGGGGTGAGCCTCCACGCGGTCCTCGTCCTCCCCCTCCTCGCCTGGGTCCTCTCCCGCACCCGGTGGGACGCGGGGACATGCCGCCGGACCGTGGCGGCGGCGGTGGCGGCGTACGGCCTCGCCGTGCTGGCCGCCGGGGTCTGGGCGGCCGTGACCTGGTAGCCCGTTCCCGCCGCGTGTCACGAACGCGCCGCCCTCGTCCGTCGTACCGGCGAGGCGCCCCGACGGGGCCGGAGTGACGGGAGAGCGAGAACATGACGACGCGGCATGTGGTCGTGATCGGCGGCGGCTACGCGGGGCTCACGGCCGCGCTGCGGGTCAGCCGCAGCCACCGGGTGACCCTGATCGACGCCACGGGCACGTTCACCGAGCGGATCAGGCTGCACGAGCGGGTCGCCGGGCTCACCGGCCGCCCCGGAACCCCGGCGACCTCGGTGCCGCTGGCCGAACTGGTCGCCGGGCGGCCCATCACCACCGTCACCGCACGGGTGACCGCGCTCGCCCCCGGCCGGCGCACCGTCGGCACGCACGACGGGCGCGAGTTCACGTACGACAGCCTCGTCTACGCGCTCGGCAGCCGTACCGACACCTCCCGCGTGCCGGGCGCGAACGAGCACGCGTACACGCTGGAGCACGCCGCCGAGCTGAACGGGCGGCTGCTCGACGGGCGCGGCGTGGCCGTCGTCGGGGGCGGGCTGACGGGCGTCGAGGTCGCCGCCGAACTCGCCGAGGCCGGGGGCGGCGCCTCCCCGGTCACGCTGGTGACCGGCGGCGAGCCCGCGCCCGGACTGTCGGCGAAGGGGCGGGCGCACGTCACGGCGACGCTGGAGCGGCTCGGCGCGCGGGTGCGCGCGGGGACGCGCGTGACGGCCGTGCACGCGGGCGGGCTCTCCACGGACGCCGGGGAGATCGCGGCCGGTGCGGTGCTGTGGACGGCCTCGTTCGCGGTGCCGACGCTGGCCGCCGACGCCGGGCTCGCGGTGGACGGGCGGGGCCGTGCGCTGGTCGACGCGGCGCTGCGCTCGGTCTCCCACCCGGACGTGTACGTGGTGGGCGACGCGGCGCGGGTCGAGGTGCCCGGCGTCGGGGAGCTGCGGATGGCGTGCGCGACGGCGATGCCGGCCGGCGCGCACGCGGCGGGCGCGATGGAGGAGGCGGCGCGCGGCGCGGAGCCCACGCCGTTCCGCTTCCGCTTCCTGGGCCAGTGCGTGGGGCTGGGCCGCACCGACGGGGTGATCCAGCTGGTCCGCGCGGACGACTCCCCGTACGGCCCGGTCGTCACCGGCCGTGCGGCGGCCCGGTTCAACGAGTGGGTCAACCGCTATCCGCTCTTCTCGCTGCGCGGCGAGCGCCGCAGGCCCGGCTCGTACCGCTGGGCGAAGTCACGGGCGAGTGGCAGGACCGCGCCGGGGACGGCCGCTCCGGCGGACGCCCGCCCCGGTTCCTGAACGCCCTTTCCGTCCCCCTTCCCTGGAGCTGAGCATGACGCATCTCACCGTCGTCGGCGGCGGGTTCGCCGGGCTGACCGCCGCCCTCGCCGCCGCCGAGGCCGGAGCCGAGGTCACCCTCTACGAGGCGCACCGCGACCTCGGCGGCCGCGCCCGTACGTCCGACGGCCCGTACCGCACCAACGACGGCCCGCACGCCCTCTACAACGGCGGCGCGCACTGGCCCTGGCTGAAGCGGCGCGGGCTGCTGCGCCCGATGGCGCAGCTCCCGCCGCACGAGGGGCTGCGGATGCGCTACCGCCTCGGCGACGCCCTGCGCCGCACTCCCCCGCTGGGCCTGCTGCGGCTGGCGCGGCGCCGGTCGGCGCCGGTGGACGAACCGTTCCTGGACTGGGCGGCGCGCGAGGTCGGCGAGGAGAGCGCGCGGGCCGCGGCGCGCTTCGCGGCCGTCTCCACGTACCACCACGACCCGGGCGCGCTCTCCGCCGCGTTCACCCAGGAGCGGTTCCGGCGCTCCGCGAAGCTGCCGCCCGAGGCGCACTATCCGCGCGGCGGCTGGGGCGAGTTGATCGCGCGGATGGCCGGACGGGCGCGCGGCGCGGGCGTACGGATCGAGACCGGCGCGCGGATCGACGCGCTCGGCGATCTGCCGGACGGCGGGCCCGTGGTCGTCGCGACGACGCTGGACGCGGCGCGGCGGCTGCTCAAGGACGAGTCCCTGAGCTGGCCGAGCGGCCGTACGGCGCTGCTGGACCTCGCCCTGGAGCGGCGCGGGGGCGACGCGTTCGCCGTCTCGGACCTCGACGGGCCCGGCTGGGTCGAGCGGTTCACGGCGCAGGACCGCTCGCTGGCGCCGGACGGGATCTCGCTGATCCAGGCCCAGTTCCCCGTCACGCCCGAGGAGTCCCGGGACGACGCGCTGGAGCGCGGCTCCCGCCTGCTGGATCTGGGCTACCCGGGCTGGCGGGACCGTACGGTGCACAGCAGCAGGGCGATGGCGGCGCACCGTACGGGCGCGATCGACGTCGTGGGCACCTCGTGGCGCGACCGCCCCGCCGTGGACCGGGGCGGCGACGTGTATCTCGCCGGGGACCAGGTGGCGGCGCCGGGGGTGCTGAGCGAGGTGTCGTTCAGCAGCGCGCTGGAGGCGGTACGGCTGGCGCTGCGCTGAGCGGAAAAGTCGGTTGGTGCTCCGGTGCCGGGGCGGCCATCGTGGGCGCATGACATGGACAGCACCGAAAGTCGAGCGCACGGTGGGCCTGGCGGAGCTGGGCACGCTCTCCGAGAGGCAGTTGCTGGAGGGCTGGCTGACCTGGCACCGGGAGACGCTGCTGGCGAAGTGCGCGGGGCTGGACGGGGCCCAGCTGGCGCGGACGGCCGTGGAGCCCTCGAACCTCACCCTGCTCGGCCTGGTCCGGCACATGGCGGAGGTGGAGCGCTTCTGGTTCCGCCGGAGCCTCGCCGGTGAGGACGTCGGCGAGGTCTTCACGGCTCCGGGGGACGGCGACGAGGGCATCGAGGGGGTCGACGCGGCGCACGCGGAACGGGACTTCGCGCGGTACCGCGCGGAGACCGGCGCCTGCGACGCGGCGGCCGCGGCGCAGCCGCTCGACGCGGACTTCACCTCGGCCCACGACATCCGCCTCAGCCTGCGCTGGGTCTACGTGATGATGATCCAGGAGTACGCCCGCCACAACGGCCACGCGGACTTCCTGCGGGAGCGGACGGACGGCGCGACGGGCGACTGAACGGGGGCCAGGGTCAGGCCCCGCCGTCCGTGAAGTCGAGGAGGATCTTCGGCGGGCCGCTGCGGCCCTCCTCCAGCAGCGCGAAGGCGTCCGCGACCCGCTCGGCGGGGAACGTGCGGGCGATCAGCGGCTCGGCGTCCAGCACGTTGTCGCGGAAGAGGGCGACGGTGCGGTCGTAGTGGCTGATGCCGTGCTGGATGCCGAGGATGTCCACGCCCTGGAGCGAGAGGTCGCCCGGCATGAAGGAGACCGGCTCCTGCGCCACGCCGACCATGGCGATCCGCGCGCCGCGCTCCGCCAGGCGCAGCGCCGAGGTGAACGCCGGGGCGGCGCCCGAGGCTTCGACGATCAGCGAGTAGCCGTCCGTGGGGGCCTCGTCTGGTCGGTACGTGGCGTGGGCGCCGCAGCGGGAGGCGAGCGCGAGCCCGTCCGGGTCGATGCCGACGGCGTGTACCTCGGCGGCGTACCGGCGCGCGTACTGCACGGCGAGCAGGCCCATGGTGCCGGTGCCGATCACCGCGACGCGGTCGTCCACGCGCAGCGCGGCGCGCTCGAACGCCTCGACGACCGAGACGGCGGGCTCGATGAGCGCCCCCGCGTACCGCGGCAGCCCCTCGGGCAGCGGCGTGACGGCGTCCACGGGCATCCGTGCGTAGTCGGCGGCGCCGCCCTGGAGTCCGTAGAGCCCGGTCTCGCGCAGGGCCATGCACATCTGGGGGCGCCCGGCGTGGCAGCGGGCGCAGCGGTGGCAGGGCACCATCGTGCGGCCGACGACCAGGGTGCCGACGGGGACGGCCGCCGCCGAGTCCGCGTCGGCGTGCGCGACGACCTCGCCGTACCACTCGTGCCCGAAGACGTGCGGCAGCGTGAGGCTGCCGTCCTTCAGGAACGCCGAGGTGCCGTGCAGGATCTCCAGGTCGGTGCCGCAGATCCCGGCGTGCCGGACGCGGACGAGCAGCGTGCCCGGCTCGGGCGCGGGGACGGGGAGACTGGCGAGCTCTGTCCGTCCGACGCCGGTGATACGGGCCGCACGCATGGTCCCGCCTGGCCAGTTCCCCTGCATCGGTCGCCCTTCCCCTGCTCCGTGTGCCCGGGCCCGTATGCCCGTTCGACCTGTGATCATGGCATACGGGCATACGGGCACGCGCGTCCGGTCAGCCCTGGTCCGCCCGGCGCAACCGCAGCGTGACCAGGCGGAACGGGCGCAGCCCGAGGCGGACCCGCCCGTCGGGCCCGGCCGTGATCTCCGTGCCCTCCGGGGCGCCCTCCGCCAGCGGACGTTCGAGCAGGTCCACCGGGGTCACGGAGGCGACGGGGAAGCCGGGCGTGAGGGTGGCCGACGTCCGGCCGCCGTGCGCCTCGTGGAGCCGGACGATCACGTCGCCGCTGCCGTCGTCGGCGAGCTTGACGGCGGTGACGGTGACCGCGTCGCCGTCACCCTCGCCGTCGCCCTCGCCGCCCACCGCGACGAGTGGGGCGACGTCCGCGCCGCCGCCCCGTACGCGCCGTTCCGGCAGGTTGACGCGGATGCCCTCGCGGACCGCGTCGCCGATCCCGGCGCCGGGGACCAGCGCGTACCGGAAGCGGTGGACGCCCTGGTCGGTCTCCGGGTCGGGGAAGCGCGGGGCGCGCAGCAGGGAGAGCCGGACGGTGGTCGTGGTCGCGCCGGGGGCCGCGTCGCGGGTGACGTCGTGGCCGTACGTCGAGTCGTTGACGACGGCGACGCCCCAGCCGGGCTCGGCGAGGTGCACGAAGCGGTGCGCGCACGCCTCGAACTTGGCGGCCTCCCAGCTCGTGTTGGTGTGCGTGGGCCGGTGGAGGTGGCCGAACTGGGTCTCGGCGGCGTACCGCTCGGTGTGCAGGTCGAGCGGGAACGCGGCCTTGAGGAAGCGTTCGGTCTCGTGCCAGTCGACCTCCGTCTCCATGTCGAGCCGCCGCGCGCCGCGTTCCAGGGTGAGCGACTGGACGGCGCGCGAGGAGCCGAAGGAGCGCGTCACGCGGACGGTCACGCGCTCGCCCGTCTCCCCGGCGAGCGCGATCTCGTCGGCCTCGGTGAGGTCGGTGACGACGTTCCGGTAGAAGGCGTCGACGTCCCAGGCGTCCCACTGGTTGGGGAAGTCGGGGTGGATCTGGAGGAGGTTCGCGGCCTGCCCGGGGGCGAGGGTCTCGCGGTCCGCGACGAGGTCGTACGCGGAGACGACCAGGCCCCGGGCGTCGATCACGACCCGCAGCAGGCCGTTCGCCAGCTCGTGCCCGCCGTCCTCGCGCGCGGTGACGGTGACGGGCGCGGTACCGGCGGCGGACGGGGCCGCGGCGCCCAGCGCGGGGGCTCCGGCGCGGGCGTGGGGCGCGGAGTTGAAGACGAGCTCGTCCTGCCCCTCCCCCGCGAGCGCGCGCTGCGCGCCGCCGATGATCTCCTCCAGCTCGGCGGCGACCTCCGCGTACGTCCGCTCGGCCTCGCGGTGCACCCAGGCGATCGAGGAGCCGGGCAGGATGTCGTGGAACTGGTGGAGCAGGACCGTCTTCCAGAGCCGGTCGAGGCGCTCGTACGGGTACGGGAACCCGGCCCGTACGGCCGCCGTCGCCGCCCACAGCTCCGCCTCGTACAGCAGGTGCTCGGAGCGGCGGTTGCCCTGCTTCGTCTTCGCCTGGCTGGTGAGGGTCGCGCGGTGCAGCTCCAGGTAGAGCTCGCCCGCCCACACCGGGGCGTTCGGGTACTCCTCCTCGGCCGCGGCGAAGAAGTCGGCGGGCTTCTCCCAGGTGACCGTGGCCGCGCCCGCGAGGTCGCGCATCCGGCGGGCCTTGGCGAGCATCTCGCGAGTGGTGCCGCCCCCGCCGTCGCCGAAGCCGGTGGGCGCCAGCGAGCGGGTGGCGCGGCCCTTCTCCTTGAAGTTGCGGGCCGCGTGGGCGATCTCGCGGCCGAGCATGGAGCAGTTGTAGGTGTCGACGGGCGGGAAGTGGGTGAAGATCCGCGTGCCGTCGACGCCCTCCCACCAGAAGGTGTGGTGCGGGAAGGAGTTGGTGGTGGACCAGGAGATCTTCTGGGTGAGCAGCCAGCGGGTCCCGGCGGCCCTGATGATCTGCGGGAGCCCGGCGGCGAAGCCGAAGGTGTCGGGCAGCCACGCCTCGTCGTTCTCGACGCCGAACTCGTCGAGGAAGAACCGCTTGCCGTGCACGAACTGCCGCGCCATGGCCTCGGATCCGGGCATGTTCGTGTCGGACTCGACCCACATGCCGCCCGCCGGGACGAACCGGCCCTCGGCCACCGCCTTCTGGACCTTCGCGTAGACCTCGGGCCTGTGCTCCTTGATCCAGGCGTACTGCTGGGCCTGCGACATGGCGTAGACGAACTCGGGCTCGTCGTCGAGCAGCGCCGTCATGTTCGCGGTCGTACGGGCGACCTTCCGTACGGTCTCGCGCAGCGGCCACAGCCACGCCGAGTCGATGTGCGCGTGGCCGACGGCGGAGAGGCGGTGCGCGTTCGGCTCGGCCGGGACGGCGAGCGCCGGGGCCAGCAGGGCGCGGGCCGCGGCGGCCGTGCCGCCGATGTCCTGGAGGTCGAGCGCGTCCAGGGCCGCGCCGACGGCGCGGAGGATCTCCCAGCGGCGGGCGCCCTCGACGGGCAGCTCCGGCATCAGCTCGCCGAGGACCTCCAGGTCCTGGACCAGCTCCCACACCTCGGTGTCGAGGACGGCGAGGTCCATCCGCTCCAGCCGGTACTGGGGCTCGCTCCCCGCGGTCTCCTTGTCACCCAACTGGGTCGGGAGGAAGGGGTGGTAGTCGAGGATGACGGGGTTGGACGCGGCCTCGATGTGCAGGGTGACCTCTTCGCAGCCCTGGGCGGGGGCGCCGATCCGTACCCACTGGTTGCGCGGGTTGAGGCCCTTCACCGGGGAGCCGTCGGGGCGGTAGACGAGGCCCTCGCACTGGAAGCCCGGCATGTTCTCGTCGAAGCCGAGGTCGAGCAGCGCCTCGACGGTCTTCCCCGCCCACGCCTCCGGCACGGTCCCCGTGACCCGGAACCAGCTCGTGCCCCACGGGGCGCCCCACCGGTCGCCGACGGACGCGGACCCGTACGGCGCCGCCAGGCCCTCCTCGACGGGCACGGGCTCGCCGGGCGCGTGCCAGACCTCGACGGCCAGCGGCATGGACTCGGGGTAGAGGGCGGGGCGGATCCGCTCGTCCAGGACGCGCTTGAGGCGGTCCTCCACGAGCTTGCGGTCGTCATGCATGGGGCACCTCGCTGGGGTGGACGGTCTCGGTGATGCCGCGGGCGGCCAAGTGTTCATGGTCCTCGGCCCGGGAGGCGAGGACGGTGGTGGGGCGTACGCCGTCGGCGGCGAGCGCGGCCCACGCCTCGAAGACGGAGCCGCCGGGCGCGCAGTCGGCCCCGGACCCGTCGACGACCACGGCCGTCGTACGGGGCGCGGGCCGGTGCTCCTTGTCGCGCCACGCGGCGGCGAGCCGGGCCAGTGCCTTCGCCGCGGGCTTGGGCTCGCGGGCCGTGGTGAGCAGCCCCAGGTCGTATTCGAGCGCGGGGAAGTCGGCCAGGGCGCGGTCCACGTCGTGCGAGCACCACCAGGTGACGCCCCACAGCTCGGGGCAGTCGAGCGCCGCGACGACGGTCGCCTCGGTGAACGCGGCGGCGTCCGCCGCCGGGATGTGCGGCGCGGGCGCGCCGACCTCCTGCAGCCAGACGGGCCGCGCCGGGTCGGTGGCCCACGCCTTGGACAGCTCGATCATGTAGGCGGCGTGCTGCTCGGTGGCGGTGCCGGTCGGGCCGTGGCGCTGCGCGGTGCCGTTGAACACCCAGGAGTGCACGGCGGTCGCCGCACCGAGCGTCGCGGCCTGCGCGGGGGTGAAGGGGTGCCCGTCCTGGTACCAGGCGGCGTCGTACTCGGCGTGCAGATGCATCCGCCCCGGGGCGCCCTCCTCGCAGGCGTCGAGCATCCGGCGCAGCCAGGCGTCGATCTGGTCCTCGGTCGCCGGGTCGGGGTCGGGGTGCGGGGCGTACGAGAACTGGTTGATCTCGTTCCCGAGGGTCATCCCGAGGAAGTTCGGCCGGTCCTTGAGCGCGGCGGCGAGCGTCCGCAGATAGGCGGCCTGCCCCTCGATCACCTCCGGGTCGGTGAAGAGGTTGCGGCGGTGCCAGGTGGTGGTCCAGGAGGGCAGGAAGTCGAAGCTCGACAGATGGCCCTGGAGCCCGTCGACGTTGACGTCGAGGCCGCGTTCGCCCGCCGCGTCCACCAGCGCGACGAGCTGCTCGACGGCGCGCTCGCGGATGAGGGTGCGGTTGGGCTGGAAGACGGGCCACAGCGGGAAGACCCGCACATGGTCGAGCCCGAGCTCCGCGACCGAGTCGAGGTCGGCCTCGACCTCTCCGAGATCGAAGTCGAGCCAGTGGTGGAACCAGCCGTGGGTGGGCGTGTAGTTGACGCCGAAACGCATGCGCGGTCTTTCTTGTCGTCGGTGCGATTGCTTGTGCGCCGGAGCAGGGCGTACCCGGCATGGGGGGCTGCGCTTGCCAGCCCTGCGCCTTGCGCAGACCTCCCAAGCGCAGCACGGCGAAGCAGGGCTTGCCCCCTCAGGGGCGCGGGGAACTGCGCGACGAGCCACGGCGCAGCCGCAGTCTGCGACGCACCGCACGGGGCAGCCCCTGAGCAGTCCGACCGCCGGTCGGCTCATCCCTTGACGGCGCCTTCTCCGACCCCCCGGAAGAAATACCTCTGCAGACAGGCGAACATCACAATCAACGGCACGACGGCGATGATCGTCCCGGCCGCGATCAACCGCTGGTTGTTCGCGAACGTGCCGTGCAGGAAGTTCAGCCCGATGGTGAGGGTGTAGTTCGCGTCGTCCGTCAGGACGATGAGCGGCCAGAGGAAGTCGTCCCAGGCCCCCATGAAGGCGAAGATGGCGACAACGGCCAGGGTCCCCTTCACGGCGGGCAGCCCGATCCGGAAATACCGCTGCCAGACGTTGGCGCCGTCGACGACGGCGGCCTCCTCGATCTCCTCCGGAATGTTCCGGAACGCGTTGCGCATCAGCAGAACGTTGAGCGCGGCGACGGACCCCGGCAGCACGACCGCGGTCAACGTGTTCTGGAGGTCCAGCGCCCGCATCGTCGTCAGCTGCGCGATCATGATCGACTCGCCGGGCACCAGCATCGCCATCAGGAAGACCAGCGCGGCGTACTTACGGCCGCGGAACTTCAGCCGGGCGAGCGCGTATCCGGCCATGGAGGCGCCGACGACGTTGGCGAGGACGTTCGCGACGGCGACCTTCAGCGAGTTGAAGGCGTAGTCCCAGACGGGGATGATCTCGCCGACCTTCTTGTAGTTCTCGAACGTCGGGTGCTCGGGCAGCAGCTTGGGCGGGTCGCTGTAGACGTTCTCCGTGGCGCCCTTGAGCGAGGTGGAGAGCTGCCAGAGGAACGGGCCGACGCAGATCAGGAAGACGAGGATCAGCAGCAGATAGCGGACGGCGAGCCCGGCGCGCTTGCGGTTCCTCATTTCTTGTCCCTCCGTTCGGCCGCGAAGACGGCGAGGAGCAGCACCAGCGTGATCACGAAGAGCACGAGGGAGATCGCCGACGCGTAGCCGACGCGCCCGGAGAGCCCGGTGCCGACGCGCTGGACGAGCATCACGAGCGTGGTGTCCTCGCCCGCGGGGCCACCGTCCTGGCCCGCCATCAGGTAGACCTCGGAGAAGACGCGGAAGGCGGCGACCGAGGAGAGCGCGGCGACCAGCACCATCGTGTTGCGGACGCCGGGCACGGTGACCGACCAGAAGCGGCGGACGGGGCCCGCGCCGTCCACGTTCGCGGCCTCGTACAGCTCGCGGGGGACGTTGCCCAGCGCGGCCATGAAAATGATCATGTAGTAGCCGAGGCCCTTCCAGACCGTCACGATCATGGCGCTGAGCAGGATCAGCCACTGGTCGCTGAGGAACTTCACGGGCCCGATGCCGATCGTCTTGAACACGGCGTTGACCAGCCCGCGTTCGTCCAGCATCCACACCCAGATCAGCCCGACGACCACGACCGAGGCGACCACGGGCGTGTAGAAGGCCGAGCGGAAGAAGGCGATGCCGGGGATCTGCTTGTGCACGAGCAGCGCGAGCAGCAGCGGCAGGAGCACCATGCAGGGCACGACGGCGACCACGTACAGCGTGCTGTTGCGCAGGCCGATCCAGAACTGCTCGTCGTTCAGCATCTCCTGGAAGTTCTCCAGGCCGACGAAGGTGCCGGGGGTCAGCGTCCTGGCGTCGGTGAACGACTTCCAGACGGTCGCGAAGAAGGGGTAGAGGTTGAAGGCGAGGGTGACGGCGATGCCGGGGAGCAGGAACGCCCAGGGGCTGTGCGCCATGTGCGTACGGACGCGGCGTCCGCCGGACCGGCGGGACCCGGCGGGGGCCGGGCCCCGCCCGTGCTCCGCCCGGTCCGCCCGGTCCGCGGCGCCGTCCGCCGCCGTGGTGACTGCGGTCTTCATACGGCCGTGTGCCCCGCCTCAGAGCTGCTTGAGCAGCTTGTCGGACTCGGCGACCGCGTCGTCGAGGGCCTTCTTGGGGCTCTTCTTGCCGAGGAAGACCTTGGAGACCTCCTTCTGGAGGACGGTCTTCATGGGGTCGGTCATCACGGCCGGGGTGTAGTTCACCGCGTCCTTGACGAGCTTCGCCGAGGAGACGCGGACCCGGTCCTCGGGACTGCTGCCCTCCTTGGTCCAGTACGGCTTGTCCAGCGAGCCCTTGGTGCTGGGGAAGACGGCGACCTTACGGGCGAACGCCTCCTGGTTCCGCTGGTCGGTGACGAACTGCGCGAAGGCGACGGCCGCTGCCTTGTGCTCGCTCTGCTGGGCGACGCCGAGGCTCATCACGGACATGTTGGGGTGCCCGTTGTTGTTGGGCGCCTCGGTGATGCCTATGTTCTTGTACAGGTCGGGCTGGTTGTCCTTGAAGTTCTTCAGGTCGAGCGCGCCGCCCGGGTTCATGGCGACCTTCTCCTGCTCGAACTTCTGGCCCGCCTTCTCCGGGCTGGAGGACATGACCTGGCTGTCGAGCCCGCCCTTGTCGTAGAGCCGCTTGTACTTCTCCATGAACTCGACGCCCTTGGGCGAGTTGTACGTGAACTTCGTGCCCTCCTTGTTCATGAGGGGTACGCCGTAGCGGCCGAAGTCCTCGATGGTGGGCGTCGCGGCGAGCGCGGGGACCTTCTTCTTGGCCAGCTTCTCCCCGTCGGAGAAGAGCTGCGCGTAGTTCTCCGGGGGCTTCTCCGGATTCAGGCCCGCTTCCTTGAAGAGCCGCTTGTTGTAGAACATCGGGCCCGTGTTCAGGTACCAGGGATACGCGAAGACGCCGTCGAGCCCCGGCATTTCATTGCCCTTCCATGCCTCCGGCATGTACTTCTTCTCCGCCTTGGCAGCCGTCTCGTCCTCGCTGAGGTTCATGAGGACCCCGGCCTTGGCGAGCGGGTAGGCGAGGTCGGGCGAGACGTTCACGACGTCGGGCAGCTTCTCGGACGCGGCGTCGGCGCTGAGCGTCTCCGCGTACCCCTCGGCGGGCTTGTCGATCCAGCGCACCTTCGCGTCCGGGTGCTTCTTCTCGAACCGGTCGATCAGGTCGTTGAAGAAGTCCTTGTACTCGGCGCGCAGGTTCCACGTCTGGAAGGTGATGGAGCCCTCCACCTTGCCGCTCGCGTCGGCCGATCCACCGCCCCCGCCGCCCCCGCAGCCGGTGAGGACGGTCAGCGAGAGAGCGGCCCCGAGCGCTGTCACCGCGAGGGGAACCGGCCTTCTCCGGAACGTTCCTGACATGGGTACGGGCATGGGGCCGGCTCCTTCGCTCGGGTCACGACGAATCGCACTGTGCATCCAAGCGAGAGCCGTGTCAATAGAGTTCGAGGCGATTACTAACGCGGTTTAGCTGTCTCTAGCTAAACCGCGTTAGCTGTGCTTGGATCGGTCGCCGTACGTGGAGGTGTGCCGCTGTGACCGCTCTTCCCGATGACCCGCCGGGCCCTCCCGGCGGCCCGCTCCCCCTCGTCCCGTATCCCCTGTCGGCGCGGCGGAGTCCGGGGACGCTCCGCCTCCGGCGGCCCGGCGGTGTGCCCCGCGTGCGCCTCGGCATCGACCGTGGCGCCGAGCCCGAGGCCGCGCTGCTGCGGGCCGCGCTCGACGCGTGCGGGATCGGCACCGACGGGGCTGACGGGGCTGACGGGGCACCCGCCGACGCGCCGGAGGTGCTGCTGCGCTTCGGCCCGACGGCCCACGACGGGCCCGAGGCGTACCGGCTGGAGATCGGCGCCGCGCGCGTCGCCCTCACGTCCGGCACGCGCGAGGGCCTGGCGCGCGGCATCCAGACGCTCCGCCAACTGCTGCACGCCGCGCCCGGACTGCCGCACTGTCTGATCGACGACGCGCCGCGCTTCCCCTGGCGGGGCGTGCTGCTGGACGTGGCCCGGCACTTCCCGCCGAAGCCGTTCGTGCTGCGCATGATCGACCTGGCCGCGCTGCACCGGCTCAACACGGTCCACCTCCACCTCACCGACGACCAGGGCTGGCGGCTCCCCGTGCCAGGCCGACCCCGGCTCACCGAGGTCGGCGGGTGGCGCGAGGGCACGCTGACCGGGCACGCCACGCGCCCCCTCGGCTTCGACGCCACGCCGCACGGCGGAAGCTGGTCCCGGGCCGACCTCGCGGACATCGCCGCGTACGCCGCTGCGCGGCACATCACGCTCGTGCCCGAGGCCGGCATGCCGGGCCATGTGCAGGCCGCGCTCGCCGCGTACCCCTCGCTGGGCGTCACCGGACCGCACGGCGTGGCGTGCGGCTGGGGCGTCTCCCCGCACGTCCTGGCCCCGACCGAGGAGGCCCTGGGCTTCGCGCGCGACGTCCTGGACGCGGTGCTCGACGCCTTCGACGGGCCCGTGATCCATCTCGGGGGCGACGAGTGCCCCCGTACGGAGTGGCGCGCCGACCCCGCCGTGCACGCCCGGGCCCGCGCGCTGGGGCTCCCGTCGCCGGACGCCGTCCAGAGCTGGTTCCACGCCCGCCTCGCGGAGCACGTACGCGCGGCGGGACGGCGTGTCGCGGGGTGGGACGAGATGCTGGAGGCCGGTGCCGGTGCCAGTGCCGGTCCAGGTGCCGGTGCCGGTGACACGCCGCATGACGCGCCGCGGGACGCGATCGTGATGGCGTGGCGGGACTGGATCAGGCCCGGGGTGGCGGGCGCGGCGCTCGCCGCCGGGCACGACGTGGTGCAGTGCCCCGCCGGGTTCACCTACCTCGACCACTACCAGTCGGACGGTCCCGAGGAGCCGCTCGCCCAGGACGGGCATCTGCCGCTGGAGAAGGCGGCCGCGTTCGACCCGCTCGCCGTCGGCATCCCCGACGGCACGCTGGAAGCCCCGGGCGCGGGGCGGGTCCTGGGGGTCCAGGCGCAGCTCTGGTCCGAGTACCTGCCGACGCCGGAGGCGGTCGAGTACATGGCGTTCCCGCGCCTCGGAGCGCTCGCCGAGGCCGGGTGGTCGAGCGCGGAGCAGCGGGCCGCGCTGCCCTTCGCCGGGCGTGTCGCCCCGTACGCCGCGCTGCTCGACGCCTTCGGCGTCAACCACCGCCCCCTGGACGGTCCCCGCCCCTGGCAGCGCGGCGGCACGGGCCGCCGCGCGCGTCCGGCCGGGCCGCCGCCCGGGGACGACACGCCGCCGCCCACCCCGGACGACGTTCCGGTGCGAGGAGAGCCATGAGCCCGATGACACCGCCCTTCGTCGAGCCGCCCTTCGCGGAGCCGCCCTTCGTGCCCGCCGTGCGGGACGTCCAGGTCCGGAGCGGGGAGGGGTGGGCGCCGCGCGGCGGGACGCGGGTGGGCGTCCTCGGGCGGGACTTCGCGCGGCTGGAGGGGACCGCGCGCACCCTCGCCCGGGACCTGGAGCGCGTGGGGCACCTGCCCGGCCCGCCGCCCGTCGTGCCGCTCGGGTCCCGTGCGGAGGCGCGGCCCGGCGACGTGCTGCTCCGCCTCGACGGGGTGGCGGGGGCGCCGAGCGGCGAACAGGAGGCGTACCGCCTGGAGTTCGCCGAGCCGGTCGCCGTGCTCGCCGGGCACACCGAGCGCGCCGTGCACCAGGCGGGACGCACGCTGCTCCAGGCCCTGGCGACCACCGGGCGGTTCGGCGCGTACGAGGTCACCGACTGGCCCTCGTACGCGGTGCGGGGGCTGATGGTCGACGTCGGGCGCAAGCGGTTCAGCGTGCACTGGCTGGAACGGCTCGTCGAGAGGCTGTCCGCGCTCAAGCTCAACGAGCTGCATCTGCACCTCTCCGACTCGCTCGCGTTCCGCGTGGAGAGCGAGACCCATCCGGAGATCGTCGCGGAGGAGGCGTACACCCGGGCCGAGCTGTGCGGCCTCGCCGAGCTCGCGGCGCGGCACCACATCGCGCTGGTCCCCGAGTTCGACACGCCGGGCCACCTGCGCTCCGTCCTCGACCGGCACCCGGAACACCGGCTGCGGCTCGCCGACGGGAGCGTGCGCGGCGAGAACCTCGACTACTCGCTCCCGGCCGCCCGCGCGCTCGTCCACGACCTGCTGCACGAGTACGCGGAGCTGATGCCCGGGGAGCTCTTCCACCTCGGCGGCGACGAGTACTTCGGCTACTTCTGGGAGCCCGGCCACCGCGTCACGCCCGAACGGGCCCCGCAGCTCGTCCGCTTCGCGCGCGAGCGGGGCGGGGAGACGCTGCACGACGGCTTCGCCGCGTACGTCAACGAGCTGGCGGGCGTGCTGCGCGAGCACGGCAAACGGGCGCGGGTGTGGAACGACGAGATCCTGCCGACGGGCGGCGCCGTGCGCCTCGACGGCGACGTCCAGCTCGACACCTGGATCCGCTGGAACCACGAACAGCCCTCGGCGGCCGACTGTCTGCGCGCCGGGTACGACGTCGTCAACGGCCACGGCGACCACCTCTACTACGTCCTCGGCGAGGACCGTCCGCCGCGCGGCAAGAAGTCGGCGCCCGGCCTGTACGAGGCGTGGACGCCGCGCACCGTGATGGACGCGCCCGGCGAGGACGCCGAGCTGACCCCGGACGAGCGCGACGACCGGCCCGGCCGGCTGCTGGGCTCGCACCTCTCGATCTGGTGCGACACGCCGGACCTCGCGACCGAGGACGAGATCGCGGACGACACGGCGCCGTGGCTGCGCGCCTTCGCGGAACGGCTGTGGTCGGCACCCGGCCCGGAGCCGGACCACGCCGCCTTCGAACGCCGTTACGCGCTGCTCGCACCTGGCGGGGCGGCCAACGGGCGTACGTGACAAGGTCGTTCACGCGCGGACGTACAGCACGTACGCGACGTACGAGGGGAGCGAGGAGAGACCGGTGGCAGACAGGGTCGGGGACAGGGTCGGGGAACAGCCTCCGAAGCGGCCGACGATGAAGGACATCGCCCGCGAGGCGGGGGTGTCCGCGAGCGCGGTGTCCTTCGCGCTGAACAACCGCGCCGGGGTCTCCCCCGGCACCCGCGACCGCGTGGTGCGCGTCGCCGAACGCCTCGGCTGGCGGCCCCACTCGGCGGCACGCGCGCTGTCGGGCGAGAACGCGGGCGTGCTCGGCATGGTGCTGGCCCGCTCCGCGGGGAGCCTGGGCGTGGAGTCCTTCTTCCTCCAGCTCATGTCCGGCATCCAGCGCGCGCTGGCCCCGCGCGACCACGCGCTGCTCTTCCAGATGGCCGACAGCCTGGACGCCGAGTGCGAGCTGTACCGCCGGTGGTGGGCCGAGGGCCGGGTGGACGGCGTGGTGGTCGTCGACCCCCGCACCGAGGACCCCCGCCCGGCGCTCCTCACCTCGCTCGGGCTGCCCGCCGTGGTGGTGGGCGGAATGGCGGACGAGGAGGCGCAGGGGTCCGAGACCCCGCGGCTCTCCAACGTGTGGGCCGACGACGCAGGCGCCATGGCCACGATCGTGCGCCACCTCTACGGCCTGGGGCACCGGCGTGTCGCCCACATCGCGGGCGTGGCGGGCTTCGCGCACACCGAGCGGCGCATCGCCTCGCTGCGCGCGGAGGCCGCGCGGATCGGCCTCGCCGACGCGCGGTCCGTCACCACCGACTACACCGACGCGCAGGGCGCCGAGGCCGCCCGCCGCCTCCTCGCGCTGCCCGCCCCGCCCACGGCACTGATCTGCGACAACGAGGTGATGGCCGTCGCCGCGGTGAGCGTCGCCGCCGAGCGGGGGCTCGCGGTGCCGCGCGAGCTCTCGATCGTCTCGTGGGAGGACTCCGTGCTGTGCCGCACGCTCCACCCGCAGCTCACGTCGCTCTCCCGCGACACGGAGGAGTTCGGCCGCCGCGCCGCCGAACAGCTCCTGGACGTCCTCACCGGCGGCCCCCTCCGCCAGGTCCGCGTCCCCCTCCCGACCCTCACCCCAAGAGAGAGCACAGCACCGCCGCCACCGGCATCGGCATCGGCATCGGCATCGCCGGAGACCGCATAGGCGGCGTGCTCAGCCAGTCGTAGGTCCTGCGGCCGACGCGAGCTGCGTGTGAAGGCGGGAAGATGGCGTTCGGCACCTGGCAGGTGGGGACACCGGGACGGCAGCAGGCCACTGCTGAGGCAATCGCCGACGCATGGCGCGCCAGGCCCTGGCCGGGCCCCGGCCTGCGGTCGTACACCGTGCTGGCCGCCGACGACGCCACCACGCTGCTGCACTTCTCCCAGGTCAGCGACCTGGACAAGGTCCCGGCACAGGACCTGGCCTGGAAGGAGGAGGTCGATGCGGCCGTCCCCGGCATCGAGCGGACCGGAGTGGTCGCGGCCAGACTGCGCCGGAGCACGCCCCTCCACGGGCCGGCAGCCGGGGCCGGATGCGTGGTGCTGGTCACCCGCGTCTTCGACGGCCCCGACACCGCGCGGGCGAACCGGCTGGTGGACGCGATGTTCCACAGCAGCGCCGACACACCACCCGCCGACGGGCTGCTCTCCGCCCACTTCTATGTGAGCACCGACGGCACCCGGGTGTTCGCCTACGCGCTGTGGGCCACCGCCGAAGCTCACCGCGAAGCCATCGAGCACCGTCCAGCCCGGCTTGAGGCGAACGAGCAGTGGCAGCGGGCGCACGCCTGGCCCGGCCTGCTCAGCACCGCCTTCCAACGGTTCCGCCCGGCACTTCAGCTCACCCGCGTCCGATAGCCCCCGCGAGGGGTGCGGGTGAATCCGGTGGGGTCGGTCAGGTAGCGGTCGAGGTCCGGGTCTTCGTGGAGTGCGGCAGACTCGTCGTGGATCCGCCACGCCGGGCCGAGTTCGGCGCGCAGGCGGCCCAGCGCCCGGCGTACCGCGTCGTTGAAGTGCCGGCATTCCGCTTCGCGCCACGGGCCCGGGTGCGGCGGGTAGTCCCAGTTCAGGGATGTGTCGTAACGGGCCGTCAGCCTGTCGAGGCCGTCGCGGAGGTCGTCGCTGATCGGCAGGCGGTCCAGATCGACCGGGTATCCCCATTCCTCCCGGTCCTCGGGCGTGGCGGCCCACAGGACGCCGCCTGACCCGGCGTCGAAGAAGAACCTGGCGGTGGGCATGACGTCGGCCTCCCGGGACGCGTTCCGGTTCGAGCGACCTTCACCGTACTTGCCCACTACGCTCGCGCCCCATGGCGATGCGCACTTCCTCCCCGCCGCGCTACGGCGCGATCCTGCTGACGATGAACGACCGGCCCGAGGACTTCCCCCGGGCGCTGGACTCGCTGCTCGCGCAGGAGGGGGTCGAGCTGGAGGTCGTCGTGGTCGGCAACGGCGTGGTGCCCGCGCAGGTGCCGGACGGGGTCCGGAGCGTCACGCTGCCGGAGAACGTGGGCATCCCCGAGGGCCGCAACGCCGGGGCCCAGGCCCTGAAGTCGGGGCCCGAGCTGCTCTTCTTCATGGACAACGACGCCGTGCTGCCCGACCCCGGGCTGCTCGCCTCGCTGGCCGCCGAGATGGCGAAGGACACGCGGCGCGCGTACATCCAGCCACGCATCGCCGACCCGGACACCGGCGTGACGATGCGCCGCTGGGTGCCCCGGCTGCGCGCGGGCGACCCGGAGCGCGCGGGGACCGTGACGATCATGGCGGAGGGCGTGGTCACGGTGCGGCGCGACGCGTTCGAGGCCGCCGGGGGCTGGCCGGGGCACTTCTTCCTGTACCACGAAGGCGTGGACCTGAGCTGGAAGTTGTGGGACCTGGGTCATACGGGCCACTACGCGCCGGACCACGTCGTGCACCACCCCGCGACCGACCCCGCACGGCACGCGGTCTACTACCGGCTGGTGGCCCGCAACCGGGTGTGGGTCGCGCTGCGCAATCTGCCCTGGCCGCTCGTGCCGCCGTACCTGGCGGCGTGGGTGCTGCTGACGCCGTCCCGGATCCGGGGGCTCGCCGCGCTCCGGACCTGGCTGGGCGGCTTCCGTGAGGGGCTGCGCGGGGGCTGGGGCGAGCGGCGGCCGATGCGGTGGCGGACGGTGCTACGGCTGACGCGCGCGGGACGGCCCCCCGTCGTGTGACGCCTGCCCGGCGCGCCGCCGGGCGAGTTCGGCGGCGAACCGCGTCCCGGGCGCGTCGGCGGCGACGGCCCAGGCGTCCTCGGGCGTGTCGACGTCCCGCAGCACCGGCAGGTCCCGTACGGCGAGCCCCGCGCCGGTCAGCCTCTCGCGCTGCGCGGCGCCCGTATGCGCGGTGGACATGGGGACGCCGCGCAGCAGCGACGGGTCGGGGCGGGCGAGTCCCAGCAGCCAGAAGCCGCCGTCGGCCGCGGGGCCGAACAGCGCGTCGAAGTCGCGCCAGGCCTCGGGCCCCGTGGCGTCGGCGAGGTGCGCCGGGGTGAGCTGCGGGGTGTCCATGCCGACGAAGAGGGTCGGCCCCTCGCAGGCCGCGAAGGCCGCGGCGATCCGCTCGTCGAGGCCGCCCTCGACCTGCGGCACGATCTCCAGCGGCGGCGCCCCGTACGGCAGTCCGCGCGGCAGCCATGGTCCGGGCTCGCCGTCGAGCACGAGGACGCGGCGGCGCGCGGGGGCGGCGAGCACGGCGTCGAGCGTGTCGGCGAGCGCGGCGGCGGCCAGCGCGGCGGCACCGTCCGGCGTGAACGCCGGGCTGAGCCTGGTCTTGGCGAAGCCGGGGCGGGGTTCCTTGGCGAGGACGAGCAGGTTGGTGGGTCCCGGCATGTCGCCTCCTCGGTGGCGCCGGAGCATGGTTCCCGAACGGGAGGGGGATGGAGGAGCGCCCCGTGGTGCGCCTCCCTGGGGGCGAGCACCCGAACAGGCAGGAGGCGACCGGCAGCGCTCCGCCCCGGACGGCTGCCCGGGCCGCCGCGCCGTCCCGCGATCCTCCCCGCCGCCTCCGACCCGAGTAAGGACCGGTCGGGCGCCCGACAGGGGTAGCCGATCGTCGAGGGTCGCCGGAGGGGGATCAGAAGGTCTCCGGGAGCCATGGCCCCTGCCCCGTCGTGAGCGCGTCCAGCAGGTCGGCGGCGTGCGGGTCTCCGGCCGCCGTGCCGTACGCGTAGGCCTGGCGTACGGTCAGCGCGCCCGCGTACCAGGCGGCCAGGGCCCCCGCCGTGCAGCGCACCGTGCCGTCGCCGCCGCGCCGCACTCGCGTGCGGCCCTCCTCGAAGGTGAGGGTGTACGGCGTGTTCCGGCCGTCCGGCGAGGTGACGTCGAGCCCGACCGTGCCGCGCGGGACCGGCGACCAGCCGCGGGCCTCCAGGGCGCGCGGCACGTCGAGGAGCGTGAGCATCCAGGGGTACCAGCCCTCCTCCCGCACCGTGTACTGCCCCAGAGACCACAGCAGCGGGCCGGGGCTCGGCAGGACCGCGCGGCGCAGCCTGATCTCGCGGACCTGTGGCGAGCGGGCCGTGACGGCGTCGAGCAGCGCGGGGAGGGCGTCGGGCCCGTCGTGCCAGAGGTCGTGCACGACGGCGGCGACGCCCCACGGCTCGTACGGCTCGACGGTGACCGTCGCGTATCCCGTCAGGGTCCCCTCGCGCGTGACGCCCACGGTGAGGGGGTCGGTCAGTACGCGGGCGCGCCAGCCCTGCCACCAGTGGGGACGGTCGAGCGGGCCGTTCCACGCGGGCGCGAGGCGCCGCCGCAGCGCCGCGCACTCCTCCGGGTCGGGCCGTACGGCCGTGAACCCGGGCTCCGGGGGCGGGAGTCCGGCGGGGCTGAGGGTGTGGCTCGCGGCGACGGAGACGGCCTCCCAGCCCCAGCGGCGGTACAGCCCGACGGCGGGGGTCCAGGCGCAGGCGACGGCGGCGCCGTGGGCGTCCCGCAGCCGCTCGGTGCCGTACGCGGTGAGGCGGCGGGCGAGTCCGGCGCCGCGCTCCCAGGGGGCCACGGCGAGCCAGGCCACTCCCCCGGACGGCACAGGCCGTCCGCCGAAGTGCTGGGCGAAGGGCAGGAAGAGCCCGCCGCCCAGCACCTCGTTCCCCCTGGCGGCGACGGCGGCGTGGCCGTGTGCGCGCAAGGTGCCGTGGTCGTAGGGCACCTTGCCGAACGCGTGCGGGGCGAGCGCCAGATAGCGGCCGAACTCGGCGTCGTCGGCGGCCTCCCGCACCGTGACCGGCACTGTCGTCGTCATCGGAAGTACCGCTCGACCGCCTCGCACACGTGCCCGAGCTCGGCCTCGTCGAGGTCGGGTCGTACGGGGAGGCAGAGCGTCTGCCGTGCCAGTTCCTCTGCGACGGGGAAGCCGCCCGATCGGTTCCCCCGGCCCCCGGAGGAGAGCGCGGGCTGCCGGTGGAGGGGGACCGGGTACCGGACGACCGCGTCGACGCCGCTCGCCACGAGGTGGGCCAGGAGCCCGTCCCGTACGGACTCGGAGGCGGCGCGGACCTGGAAGAGGTGGTACACGTGCTCGTCCGGGGCGGCGCCCGGGGCCTGGAAGCGGAGCGGGAGGTGCGCCAGCCGCGCGTGGTAGGCGGCGGCGACCTCGGCGCGGGCGGCGTTCCACGCGTCGAGGCGGTCGAGCTTGTGGAGGAGGACCAGGGCCTGGAGGGTGTCGAGGCGGGAGTTGTAGCCGAGGATCTCGTGCTGGTTCTGCGCGGGCTGACCGAAGTGGCGCAGCAGCCGCAGCCGTTCGGCCAGCTCCTCGTCGCCCGTACTGACGGCGCCCGCGTCCCCGGCGGCGGCGAGGTTCTTGGACGGGGCGAAGCTCCAGCAGCCCGCCGCCGACACGGTCCCGACCCGTACGCCCGCGCTGCGCGCGCCGATCGCCTGCGCGCAGTCCTCGACGAGCGGGACCCCGGCGTCCCGGCAGATCTCCCGGGCGCGGGGCACGTCGGCGGCCCTGCCGAACATATGGACAAGGATCACGGCGCGGGTGCGCTCCGTGAACGCCGCCGGGAGCTGGTCGAGGTCCATCAGGAAGTCGTCGTCGCGGCAGTCCACGTAGACGGGGACGGCGCCGCGGCGGGCGACGGCCTGCGCGGTGGCGTGGAAGGTGTTGGCGACGGTGACGACCTCGTCGCCGGGGCCGACGCCGAGCGCGTCGAGGGTGAGGATCAGCGCGTCCGTACCGGAGTTGACGCCGATGGCGTGGCCGGTGCCGAGGTAGGCGGCGAGGCGGGTCTCGAACTCGGCGACCTCCTCGCCCAGCACGTAGCCGCCGCGCAGCAGCACCTCCTCGATCCGCTTCAGCAGCTCCCGCTCCCGGCCCTCGAACTGGGCGGGGTAGCGGTACTTGGGAACGGTGAAGTCACCCATCGCGCGGCCCTCGCCCTCAGTGCTCGCGGGCGATGCGGCCGTCGCCGCGCCCGTAGTCGTCCTCCAGGCGGACGTTGTCCGAGCCGTCGTCGTACGTCGAGACCTCGACCAGCACGATGTCGGTGACGGCCTCGACGCGGTGGACGGCGCCCGGGTCGACGTGTGCGAGGGTCCCGGCGGGCATGGGCATCCGCAGGTTCGCGCCGTCCCGCCGCTCACGGTAGTGCATGACGGCCTCGCCCTCCAGGATGAAGTAGCTCTCCCTCTTGTGCTCGTGGTACTGGAGGCTGGTGCGGTGGCCCGCGGCGATGCGGATGAACTTGAAGCCGTACGGGCCGTCCTTCTCGTGCAGCCAGCGCTCCTGGCCCCAGAGCTTGACGACCTTCTTCGTGTCGGCGAACTCGACGACCCGCACGCCGGGCGCCACGTGGCGGGGCTCGCGCGCCTCGTGCGCTCCGGTGTCGTGGGCGGGCTCGCGGATCGAGTCCCTGGTGTCCATGGTGTGCGGTCCCTTCGGATCGTCGGGTCAGCGCGCCCTGATCTGCGTCGGTGCCGTCTCCCCCTCGTGGAGGACGACGGGGAAGACCATGTCCGGCCACGTACGGGTGCGGCGGACGCAGCCGTTGACCGAGCGGTGCGGGGGCCAGGCGGCGGGGTCGGCCATGCCCCAGCGCGCGAAGGCACGCAGCAGCACGGGGTCGGCGGGGACCCACGCGCCGTCCACGGGCAGCTCGGCCCAGTGGTGGAGGGTCGTGAACGGCGGCGTGATCAGCATCCCGCCGCCGTGCCGCGCGGTGAGGCCGCGCGCCTCGGCCTCGCGCAGCAGCACGGCGGTGGGGATGACGCAGTTGCACAGCCCCGTCTCGCGGGTGAACCCCTCGTCCTGGGCGAGCCCTTCGGGCAGCACGTACAGCTCCCAGTCGGCGACGAGCGCGAGCAGCGCGGCCTGCTCGGCGCCGAAGAGGGTGGTGTCGGACGGCATCCGTACGTGCGCGTCGAACACCCCGGGCCGGGTCTCGCGCAGGCTGCCCGGCACGACGGCCGTGGCGAATCCGGGGTCGGGCGCGAACGCGCAGTCCCGGCCGGGGTGCGGCGGCCCGGGGCACTCGGCGGCGACGGTGATCTCGCGGTGGTGGTCGCCGCCGCGCGCCGCCCGCTCGTCGAGGGCGTGCGCGGTGCGGCTGAGCGCGGTGAAGTACGGGGAGGGCAGCCGCAGGTAGAGGCTGAGATTGTGCAGGTCGGTGCGCTCGTACGTACGGGCGCCGCCCGCCCGGCGGTGCGGGAGCCCGGCGTCGAGCAGCGTCTCCAGGAGGGGCCCGTCGATGGCCCACTGCTCGTACGCGAAGGCGGCGTCCTTGCCGAACCGGCGGTGCGCGTCGGGAACCCTGCGCACCCGGTCGACGGCCTCGCGCACGGCCTCTTCGCTCAGCGTGGGGGCGGGCGTCACCGGTGCGCCGCCCGGACCGCGCGCAGGCAGCGTTCGACGCGCTCGGCGACGGCGTCCTGGAGCAGCGCGTCGAGCGCGGGTCTGCCGCGGGCGCGCAGGGCGTGCGCGGCCTCGTCGCGGACGTGGCGTCCCTCGTCGGTGCGGAAGACGTAGTGCCCGGCGATCACGGCGCGTTCGGCGTCGGTCGCGGTGGTCGGGTCGAGCATCCACTTGCGCCACTCGCCGCTGTCGTGGGCGCGCGCGAGGAAGGTCTCCTTGGCCCGGGGCAGCTCCATCTCGTCCAGGATGCGCAGCAGGGCGCGGGTCTCGGCGACGCCGAACTCGGGCGCGACGTTGAACGCGTCGACCCCGGCGGCGAGCAGCAGCCGCGTCTCCTCGGGGGTGAGGTAGTCGCAGTTGTGGGCCTTGAGGAGCAGGCCCTCCTGGTGGCAGGTGGCGGCGAGGGTGGAGACCTGGCGCAGGGTCTCGGCGCGGGCGTGCGGGTCGTGGAAGCGGCCGACGTTGCGCAGCTCGGCGACCTTGGTGCCGGTCTGCGCGACGACGTAGCGGGGGCGGGGCGCGCCGGTGCCGTCGATGCCCTCCAGGACGTGGCGGAGCGCGGCCTTGAAGGTGTCGGGGTCGTTGGTGCTGACGCCCTGGGGCTCGAAGCCGATCTCGTACGCCACGGTGACGCCGAGCCGCCGCGCCTCGGCGTGGCAGCGGGCGTACAGCTCGACGAGGCGGGAGGCGGCGGCGTCGAACGGCACGGGCCCGGTGCCTGTGCCGTTGCCCGGGGGGCCCTGCGGGCCCTGCGAGGTGTCGATGTGCAGCAGCCCGAAGCCGGAGGCCAGGTCCTCCGCGAAGGAGCGGGCGCAGGAGTCGAGGGCCGCGGCGGGGTCGGCGAGGCCGTGCTCGGCGGTGTGCATCCAGGGCCCGCCGTGGTCGCGGCAGAGCAGCGTCAGCCCGTCGGCGTCGCGCTCCCGGACGCGGTCGGCGAACTCGCGCGTGGTCCAGCCGAGATAGCCGCCCCCGAAGGCCGCCGCGTCGACCTGGCGGCGGCTCGGGATGAGCATCAGCGGGGTGCGGGCGCGGTGGGCGACCGTGAGCGCGGCCTCGACGGTGTTGCGGGAGACGGCCCCGACGCCGAGGACGGCGCCGGCGCCGGGCACGGGACGTACGGGTTCCCTGCGTTCCATGGGCTGCCGGGCCTTCCTCAACGGGACGTCCGTGCGCGGAACTTGTCCAGGTCGCCGATCTCGGAGTCCGGGGGCCAGGTGCACCAGGGGAAGGAGTCGTAGGCGCCGAGGCTGTCCTCGTACCAGTCGCCCGCGCGGGGGTGGTAGAGGTGCACGGTGGGGTCGCTGTGCCGGTCGAGGCAGCCGTAGAGGTCGGTGCGCCAGGTGAAGTCGTTGTCCGCGCCGCCCCATCCGGCGGTGAACCGCTCGTCGTAGCCGCCGACGCGCGCGAAGAGGCTGTCGCGCAGCCAGATGCAGGCGCCGGGCATCCGCCGCAGGTGCACGCCGCGCAGCTCCTCGTAGGAGGGTGCGGCCCGGCCCTCCAGGCAGCGCTCGGTGACGGCCTGGTGGGCGGAGCCCTCGTCGAGGTAGAGGATGTCCTCGAACGGCCAGTGCGCCATGGCGCCGGGCACGCGGAAGCGGGCGAGGGCGCGCTCGACGAACCGGCGGTCGACGAGGATGTCGGCCTCCAGCACGCACAGCAGCTCGGCGGGCCTGGCGCCGTGCACGACGCCCGCGTTGACCGCCCAGGAGTAGTTGAACGGGCCGTGGTTCTCGGCGAAGAGGTACGCGTCGCAGTGCGGGCCGTAGACGCTCTCCCAGCGGGGCTCGGAGTCGGACTCCACGACGACGACGCGGTAGCTGTCGCGCGGCACGCTCTGGTCGGCGAGCGCGTGCAGCACGGCGGCAAGATTGCGGGTCCTGTGCCCCTCCCCGCCGCGCTCGCGGAAGGGGATGACGAACGCCGCCTCCACCTGCCCCGCGGGCCTGGCCGCTCCCCCGGCCGTACGGAGGATGTCGCGGGCGCGTGGCGCGCCGAGCCCGGCGGGGCGCGGCTCGCCGTGCCGCATGCGCAGCCGCGAGGTGGTCTCGGCCTGCCAGACCAGCGCGGCGAGCGGCGGATCGCCCTCCCCGAGCTGCGGCACGAGCGCCCGGGTCAGCTCCCGGCACGCCTCGGCGTCGGCGGGGTCCTTGGAGACGGCGGCGGCGAGCGTACGGGCACGCGCGTCCGGCAGTACGGCGAGCGCGTCGGCGACGGCGCGGTGCGCGTCGCGCGACCAGACCCAGTAGCCGGGCGCCGCGGACTGGGCGAAGGGGTCGGAGGCGATCACGAGACTGCTCACCGCGGCGTCCGCCAGGGTGGCCGGTTCCAGGTGCCTCCAACTCATCCGCGTCCCCTCGCCCTCGCCGCCGGTGGATGACGTCTCATGCTCGGCTGAGGCCAGAGCCCCCGACAGCCCCGGTCGACCGCCCACGTGGAGGAGGCCGATCGGCTAGGGCGTGTCCGCCGCATCCTGGTCGCCCCCTGCTGTGGCTACTGGGCAGGGGCTGCCCCATGCCGTGCGTTGCAGAGTGCGGCTGCGTCGTGGCCTGTCGCGCAGTTCCCCGCGCCCCTAGAGGTACGCGGCACTCCTCGGAGCGCCCCGTCAGGGGCGCGGGGCTGTGTCGATTTGCGGCTCCGCCGCGTGGGCGCGACCGGTTCAAGACTCCTGGGCTTGCCCATCTAGGGGCGCGGGGAACTGCGCGAGCGACCAGCCACGGCCCGCAGCCTGCGGCGGACAGGTGGGGCAGCCCCTGCCCAGCCCTCAGCTGAGGGCGACCGCCGCGTCAGCGGCCGAGGTAGATGCCGATGTGCTCGGCGATCTCGCCCCCGGCACGGGCGGCGTCGCCGGAGCGGAGAGCGTCGAGCAAGGCACGGTGCTGATCGACGACGGCGCCGGGACTCTCATGGTGGGGCGCGTCCCGGAGGAAGTAGGCCCGGACCCGAGGCTGAATGGTGCGCCAGATGCGCAGCGACTGGGTCTGCCCGGCGGCGGCGATCACGGCCTCGTGGAACGCGACGTCGAGGTCGGCGAGCGCCTTGGCGTCCAGGGGCTCGGCCGCGGCGGACTCCATCTGCCGTACGAGCGCGTCGAGGGCCTCGAACAGTTCCTCGTCGCCCGCCTCGGCCGCGTCGCGGAACGCCGCCTTCTCGATCACCAGGCGGATCGGGACGAGGATCTCCTCGATCTCCTTCTGGGTGATCTCGGCGACGACGGCGCCCCGGTAGGAGTGGGTGACGACCAGCCCTTCCTGCTCCAGGACCATGATCGCCTCGCGGACGGGGCCCCTGCTGATGCCGTAGTGCACCGAGATGTCCCGCTCGACCAGCCGTTCGCCCGCGGCCAGTTCGCCGTGGGCGATGCGCTCGCGCAGGTTGCGCAGGATCCAGTCGCGCCGGGATTCGGGCGGTGACGTGGGCGGTGCCGCCATCGTGCGGGACTCCTTCGTTCGGCCGGTGGCCACGGTAGCAGATGGTCGATGGTTGACCATCTGCCATTTCCTCGTCTACGTTCGGCGCCCTGGACCACGGGGTCCGCAGAGAGGCGGAGCGATGGAGCTGACGAAACCGGTGGGCGCGGCGGCGCCGACAGGGCGCGTGGAGGGCAGCCGTGGCGTGCCCGGCAAGGTCACGACGGCCGCGGTGCTGGGGACGGTGCTGGAGTGGTACGACTTCGCGATCTACGCGTCGATGGCGGCGGTGATCGGGCGGCTGTTCTTCCCCTCGGACGATCCGACCGTCTCGCTGCTGGTGACGTTCGCGTCGTACGCGGTCGGGTTCGTGTGCCGTCCGCTGGGCGCGATCGTCCTCGGGCGGCTGGGCGACCGCGCCGGGCGCCGGAGCATGCTCGCGGTCACGATGGTGATCGTCGGCGCCGCGAGCGTACTCATCGGGCTGCTGCCCACCCACGCCACGGCCGGGGTGCTCGCCCCCGCGCTGCTCGTGGCGCTGCGCATGCTCCAGGGCCTGGCGGCGGGCGCGGAGTGGACGGGCGGGGCGACGTTCCTGATCGAGTACGCCCGCACGGGCCGCCGCGGGCTCTACTCCGGCGTGGTGCAGGCGTCGACCGTCGCGGGCTTCCTGCTGGGCACGGGCGTGGCCATGGTCGTCGTACGGCTCATGTCCCAGGAGACCGTGGACAGTTGGGGCTGGCGCGTCCCGTTCCTGCTGGGCGGGGTCGTCGCGGCGGTCGGCCTCTTCGTCCGCCTCAAGCTCGACGAGTCCCCGGCCTACCGCGCGCTGCGCGAGGCCCAGGCGGAAGAGAGCCCCGCTTCCGGCGGCGAGGCCGGTGTCCGTTCCGGTGACAGCCCCGAGGGGGAAGGGGCCGAGACGCGGCGGGGTTGGGTGCTGGTGCTGGGGATCGTGTTCGGGGTGACCCTCTACGGGTACACCGCGACCAGCTTCCCCGCCTTTCTCGACGCCGTCGGCGCCCTCTCCCTCGCGGACGCGCTGACGACGAACGCCGTCGCGCTGCTGATCGAGGTGCCGCTCATCGTCGCGGCGGGCGCGCTGTCCGACCGGATCGGGCGCAAGCGGCTGATGGGCGGCGCCCTGGCGCTCTACGTACTGGCCACGTATCCGGTGTTCCTGCTCGCCACGGGCGGCACCTTCGCCGGGGCGCTGGTCGGGCAGATCGTCTTCGTCGTCCTGTTCGCCGCCGTGTCCGGGCCGATGGCCGCGCTGTTCGTGGAGCTGTTCCCGACCAGGGTCCGCTCGACCGCGTTCTCCAGCTCGTACAACATCGGCGCCGCCGTCTTCGGCGGAACGGCACCCCTCGTGAACACGTACCTCGCGACCGCCACCGGCATCGAGGTCGCCCCCGCGTTCTATCTGATCGTCGGCGCGCTGGTCTCGCTCGCCTTCCTCAGCCGGGTGCGCGACCGCCACAAGGAGGAGCTGCGCTGATGTCCACCACCGAACTCCTGCTCTCCGGCGGCCAGGTCGTCGACGGTACGGGCGCGCCCGCACGCCGTGCGGATGTCGCCGTACGGGAGGGGCGTGTGCTCGCCGTCGGTCCGGCCCTCGAAGGTGACGCGGCCCGGCGCATCGACGTGACCGGACTGACCGTCGTGCCCGGCTTCATCGACCCGCACAGTCACAGCGACTGGTCCGTGCTGGGCAACCGGGACGCGCAGAGCACCGTCCGGCAGGGCGTCACCACCGAGGTCGTCGGAAACTGCGGGGTGACCTACGGGCCGCTGGCCAGGACCGGTACGGGCGCCGACGAGGCCCGTCGCGCCCTGCGCGCGTACGGGTACGAGGGCCCGGTCGACTGGCGGACGTTCCCCGAGCTGCTGGACGCCGTGCACCGGCGGGACGGGGGCACGGCGCAGAACCTCGCCTGGCTCGTGGGGCACACGGCCCTGCGCGACGCCGCCGGAGTGCGTGGCTCCGACCCGGGCCCCGACGGGATCGCGCGGATGGCGTTCCTGCTCGAAGAGGCCATGGACGCGGGCGCGCTCGGCATGTCCAGCGGCCTGGAGTACGGCTCCGGACGGGACGCGTCCACCGCGGAACTCGCCGACGTCGCGGCCGTCCTGGCGCGGTACGACGGGCTCTACGCCAGCCACATCCGCAACCGGGACGCCCGTCTGCTCGACGCCGTGGAGGAGTTCGTCACCGTCGCCCGCCACAGCGGACTACGCGCCCAGCTCTCCCACCTCAACGTCCGCCACGGCACCGGCGCGCCCGACGGCGCCTGGCACGACGCGGTCGACCGGCTCGCCGCCGAGCGGGACGCGGGGCTCGACGTGCTCGCCGACATGACGCCGTACCCGCACGGCATCGGGCTCGCCACCGGGCTGCTGCCCGGCTGGCTGCTGGCCGACGGCCCGGCGGAGGCGGCACGCCTGCTCGACGACCCCGGGGTGCGGGGGCGGCTGCGCCGGGACTGCGACCGCTACTGGCGGTTCGTGCACAGGGGCCAGTGGGACCGGGTCGTCCTCGCGACGAGCCCGGCGACGCCCGAGCTGGAGGGCCTGCCGTTCCCCGAGATCGCCGCGCGGCGCGGCCAGGACTGCTGGGACGCGTTCTTCGACGTGCTGCGGGCCGCCGGGCCCGACATGGGCGCCGTACAGCTCATGGGGCGGCTGTTCACGCCCGAACACGTCGCGGAGGCAGTGGCCCATCCGTTGTTCTGCCTCGGCGTGGACGGCTTCACCAGCCGTACGGAGGGCCCGCTCGCGGCACGGACCCGCCATCCGCTCTTCTTCACCGGGCACGTCCACTATCTCGCGCACCACGTGCTGCGCGCCGGGACCCTCCGGCTGGAGGAGGCGGTGCGGAAGATGACCTCCATGGTCGCCGACCGCTTCCGGCTCACGGGACGCGGCCGTGTCGAGGCCGGGCACCACGCCGATCTGGCCGTGCTCGACCTGGACGTCCTCGCGGCCCAGGACACGTTCGCGTTCACCGGCACGTACGCGGCGGGCGTGCCGCACGTACTGGTCAACGGCGAACTCGTCGTCCACGACGGCCGTCACCTCGGCACGCGCCCCGGCAGCTTCCTGACCGGGCGCTGAACCCCCACACCCCTTCCGTGAAAGGACACCATGAAGATCGTTGACGTCAGGGCCACCGGACTGCGCGGCGCGACGCCCGAGGGCGGCTGGCAGGAGGAGCTGGCGCAGGACGACGTCGTGCACACCCTCGTCGCCGTCCACACCGAGGACGGGACGACAGGCATCGGCTCCGTCTTCACCAGCGAGAACCTGGTGCGCGGCGCGCTGGAGGTGCTGCGCCCGCTGCTGATAGGGGCCAACGCGCTCGAACCGGAACGCACCGGCGAGCGGCTGCACCGCGCCACCTTCTGGCTCGGGCGCGGCGGTTCGGTCACCCACGCGATCAGCGGCGTCGACACCGCGCTGTGGGACATCCTCGGCAAGGTCACCGGGCAGCCGGTCGGGCGCCTCCTCGGCGGCCGGTACCGCGACCGGGTCCGGCCGTACGCCTCCCTGCTGATGGACCGGCCCGAGCCGCTGCGGGACCACCTGCTCGCGCTGCGCGAGGCGGGCTGGACGGCGTTCAAGATCGGCTGGGGTCCGTTCGGCCGCCACGACTCCGCTCTCGACGAGCGCATCGTCGCCGCCGCGCGCGAGGCCGTCGGGCCCGGGGCGGCGCTGATGGTCGACGCGGGCGCCAGTGACAGCGCGTGGAGCCAGGGGTACAAGTGGGCGCTGCGCACCGCGCGGATGCTCGACACGTACGGCGTCGACTGGTTCGAGGAGCCGCTGCCGCCGGACGCGCTGGAGGACTACGCGCAGCTCCGCAGGCTCGCGCCCGTCGCGATCTCCGGCGGCGAGGTCCTCACCCGACGGCAGGCGTTCCACCCCTGGATCGAGCGGGGCGCGCTCGACATCGTCCAGCCCGACGTCACCAAGGTGGGCGGCATCAGCGAGCTGCGCCGCATCGGCTGGGCCGCGCACGACCACGGCGTCAAGCTCGTGCCGCACGGCTGGAACACGGCGGTCGGGCTCGCCGCCGACCTCCAGCTCGCCTCGGCGCTGCCCGACACCGACCTGGTCGAGTACGTCACCGGCTCGCCCTACGTCGACGACCTCACGGCGTGTCCGTGGCGGCTCGACGAGGACGGCATGCTCATCATTCCGGAGAAGCCCGGCCTCGGGATCGAGGTGGACCCGGACAAGCTCGCCCGGTACGCCGACGCCGAGCACCTCTTCGCCGCCGCGTGAGACCGGAGGAAGCCATGACCTCGCTCTTCGTCACCGGCGCCGGTTCCGGGATCGGGGCCGCCACCGCGCGCGCCGCGGCGCGGGACGGCTGGTTCGTCCACGCGGCCGACGCCGACGGGGACGCCGTCGCCGCGACGCTCGACGCCGTACGGGCGGTCGGCGGGGACGGCGCGGCCCATGTCCTGGACGTCACCGACGCCGAGGCTGTGGAGCGCACGTTCGCCGCCGTCGCGCACGGTCCAGGACCGCTGCGCGGCACGTTCACCGCCGCGGGCATCGACCTCGGGGGCCCGGCGCACGAGATGGACCCGGAGCGGTGGCGGCGCGTGCTGGAGGTCAACACGACGGGCACCTTCCTCGTCGTCCGGCAGGCGCTGCGGGCGATGATGCGGGGCGGAGGCGGGAGCGTCGTGCTGTGCGGCTCCCCCGCCGCACAGGTGGGGTTCGCCGCGGGCGGGGCCACGGCGTACGGCGCGTCCAAGGGCGCGGTCAGCTCGATGACGCGCACCCTCGCCGTCGACTACGCGTGCCACGGGATCCGGGTGAACGCGATCGTGCCCGGACCGACCGAGACGCCGCTGATGTGGGCGGGCGTACCGCCGGAGGAGGTCGAGCGGGCGCGCGAGCAGGTGGCGCGCGAGGTGCCGCTCGGCCGGATGGCGCGGCCCGAGGAGATCGCCGCCTCCGTCCTGTGGCTGCTGTCCGACGGGGCCTCCTACACCACGGGCTCGCTCCTCGGCTGCGACGGCGGGGTGCTGGCGAAGTCCTCGGTCAGCATCTGAGCCCGGGCGCCGCCGGGCGGGCAAGGTCCGGGCGGGTCATTCGATCAGGCCGAGTTTGATCGCGGTGACGACGGCGGCCGTGCGGTTGGCGGCGCCGAGTTTGAGGAGGACGCTGCTCACCAGGCGTTTCACGCCGTGCTCGGAAATGCGGAGGCCGCGCGCTATCTGTTTGTTGCTGAGTCCGGCGACGAGGTGCGTGAGCACCTCCTTCTCGCGCGCGGTGAGGCGGACGGCCTGGGCGTGGCTGAGGAGCCGCCGTCCGAGGTGGAGCGGCATCGGCATCTCGCCCGCGGCGAGCTGGCACAGGGCGCGGTCCAGCGCCCGTGCCGTCAGGTCCTCGCGGAGCAGGTAGCCGTCGGCGGCGGGGACGAGGGAGGGCCCGGCGCCGGGGCCGTCCACCGGGACGTCCGCCGGGACGTCGGCGGAGTCGAGGAGGACGAGCGTCCGGACCCCGGCGCGGCGCAGCGCGGCGGGGTCCGGAGCCGTGCCGGGTGCGCCGGAGAGGACGAGGATCTGGAAACGGCCGTCCGCCAGGGCCTCCCGCAGCGCGGCGGGGTCGGTGTACGACGCGGACTCGGCGACGGATCCGAGGCGCGGCAGCATCGCTTCCACCCCCAGCCGCAGCAGTTCGGTCTCGATGTGCACGGCGACGCGCAAGCGCGGCGCGTCGGCCCTGTCGGTCGTGCGGGCCCAGCCGGTCGTCGTGTCGGTCACGGAATCACCCGTCCCCTGCCGCTCGGAGTCGCTCCCGGGAGTGGTCCAGTCCACATCTGATGATCCCTCAGAGCGAGGCGCCTGGGAAGGAAGGGAACGCGGTGACCGGCGCGCTCAGTTGAGGTCCGAGCCGTACCGCTCGCTTGGGCCGCGACGTCGCGGAAGCTCGTGAGGTGGACGAGCGTGCAACCGCCGTCCGCACCAACCGCTACTCGGTCCCGACCCGTCTGATCGGCAAGCGGGTGCGAGTCGTCCTGCACGCCTCTCACCTGGTGGTTTACGACAGGAACGTCGAGGTGGCCCGCCACGAGAGGAGGCCGTCGCCATCGTCGACCGACTCACCTTCAACGGCACGAGCATCGAAACCGGCACCCGAGCCCGAGCCGAAGAACCCGCTTGATGGTGCTGAACTGTCTCTTCCATAGTTGCGGGCTTCAATCAGGCAGGACGCTACCTACAGGAGGGCACGCGCTCATGCGCACTCTTTACGTCGTCACCCATCCCGAGGCGACGCATCACGTCGAGGGAGTCGTCGGCGGATGGCATGACTCGCAGCTGACGCCCGCCGGCGTCCGTGCGGCGGTCTCCATCGCCCGGGCGCTGCGGGCCCAGATCCCGGACGGCGCCGAGGTGGAGCTGTTCTCCTCGGATCTGCTGCGCACCCTGCGGACGGCCGAGGAGGTATCCGAACTGTTCGGCGTGAAGCCGATCCTGGATCGCAGGCTGCGGGAGAAGTCCTACGGCGAGGCGGGGGGAAAACCGCAGGAGTGGCTGGACCGGCGCTTCGTCCCCCCGCCGGCTGTTGGGGAGCGAATGGAGCACGACGAGGGCGTGGAGGGTTCCGAGACGAAGGCTGCGTGGGCGCAGCGCATCTACGCGGCCATGGACGAGATCCTGCAGAACCCTTGCGCACACCAGATCATCGTGACGCACGGCGGCTCCCTGACCTTCGTCCTGGCGTCCTGGATCAAGATGCCGATCGAGTCGGCTGGCTATGCCAATTTCCGGGCCCCCTCCGGCAGCATCACCACGCTGCGCGAAGACGACTTCTTCCACAACCGCCAAGTGGTCAGCCTCGGTGACACCCGCCATCTCGACTCCGCCCAGGCCGGCTGACGTCATTTCTCGGGAACATTCCCGAGCTCGTCGACCTCCATCTGCTGTCCCAAGTGCCGTAC
The DNA here is from genome assembly GCF_043202595.1 of Streptomyces sp. NPDC048172. Lineage (NCBI taxonomy): Bacteria > Bacillati > Actinomycetota > Actinomycetes > Kitasatosporales > Streptomycetaceae > Streptomyces > Streptomyces sp. NPDC048172. Next base: position 77,947 of record NZ_JBIDAT010000003.1, on the reverse strand, counting down.
AAACGCCGTACAGACGCATGGCGGAATGGGATACGCGAAGGAGTACCACGTGGAGCGCTACTTCCGGGAGTCGAGGCTGCTGCGGCTGGCCCCGATCAGCCAGGAGATGATCCTCGACTACGTGTCCACGCACGTCCTCGGCCTCCCGAGGTCCTCCTGATGAGCGGCCCGAGCGCGCTCAGCGGCCTGCGCGTCCTCGACCTCTCCCGGGTGCTCGCGGGCCCGTACTGCACGCAGATACTCGCGGACCACGGCGCCGAGGTGATCAAGGTCGAGCCCCCGGGCGGGGACGAGACGCGCGACTGGGGCCCGCCGTTCACGGGCGAGGGCGAGGGCGAGGCCCGTACGAGCGCGTACTTCCAGAACCTCAACCGCAACAAGAGGAACATCGTTCTCGACCTCGCGACGGACGAGGGCCGAGAGGTCCTCGGGACGCTGCTGCGGGACACGGACGTGCTCGTGGAGAACTTCAAGGCGGGTACCCTCGCCAGGTGGGGCTACCCGGACGGCGAACTACGCGCCCGCTTCCCCGCGCTGGTCCACTGCCGCGTCACCGGCTTCGGCACCGACGGGCCGATGGGCGGGCAGCCGGGGTACGACGCGGTGCTGCAGGCGTACGGCGGGCTGATGAGTGTCAACGGCGAGGCGGGCGGCGATCCGCTGCGCGTCGGGGTGCCCGTGGTGGACCTGGTCACCGGCATCCTCGCGTTCTCCGGGGTGCTGCTCGCGCTGCACGAGCGGAACGCCTCGGGGCTCGGCCAGCTCGTGGACTGCACCCTGCTCGACACGGTCGTCAGCCTGCTGCACCCGCACTCGGCGTCCTATCTCGCGGACGGGCGCGTCGCGCGGCCCGCCGGGTCGGCGCATCCGACGATCGCGCCGTACGACTCCTTCGAGGCGGCCGACGGGCCGCTCTTCATCGGGGTCGGCAACGACCGCCAGTTCGCCGCGTTCACCCGCGTCCTGGAGGTCCCGTCGCTCGCCGGGGAGCCGCGCTTCGCCACCAACCCCGACCGCGTACGCCACCAGGAGGCGCTGCGCGCGGAGCTGGCGCCGCGCGTGGCGGGGTGGAAACGCGCCGACCTCACCGCGCGCCTCGTCGCCGAGGGCATCCCCGCCTCCCCCGTCCACGACGTCTCCGAGGTGCTGACGGCCCCGCAGGTACGGCACCGGGGGCTCGTCGTCGAACAGGACGGCTACCGGGGCCTCGGCACGCCCGTCGCCCTCACCCGCACCCCCGGCGCGGCCCGTTCGGCGCCCCGCCCGGCGGGGGCCGACACCCGCGCGGTCCTCGCCGCCGCCGGGTACGACGACGGCTGGATCGAGGGGGCGCTCGCCTCGGGGGTGGTGCGGGAGGGCCCGCCGGGAACCTAGAGTCGGTGACGCCCCGTGACGCCCGCGACGAAGGGACAGCCATGGCCCCGACCGACCGCACGTCCGCGCCCTCGCCCGAAGAGATCGGCGCGATGTACGACGAGATGGGCGAGCTGCTGGAGATGACCCTCGGGTCCTCGGCCCTGCACGTCGGATGGTATGTGCCACCCGGCGACCACCGCCCGCTGTCCCTGCTGACCGACCTGGCCGACCTCGCGCAGGACCGGCAGACCGACTACCTCATCGGCGCCACGAAGCTGCCCGCCGACGGGCACCTGCTCGACATCGGCTGCGGCACCGGCGGCCCGGCCGTGAAGCTCGCCGCGCGCAGCGGCGGCCGGGTCACCGGCATCACCGTCAGCGGGACCCAGGTCGACAAGTGCCGCGCGCGGGCGTCGGACGCCGGTGTCACGGACCGCGTCACCTTCCAGTACGGCAACGCGATGGCGATGGACTTCTCCGACGCCGCGTTCGACGCGGCCTGGGCGATCGACTGCCTCGTCCACATGGGGGACCGCGCGGCGGCGCTCGGCGAGGCATACCGCGTGCTGCGGCCGGGCGGGCAGCTCCTGTGCACCGAGTTCACGATCATCGGTACACCCCCGGAGGAGCAGGTCTCGGCCTTCACCCAGCTCTGGAGCTCCGGTGTGCCGCGCAGGCTCCCCGAGGTGCTCGGCGAGGTCCAGGACGCCGGGTTCCGCACCGTGGAGGTCCTGGACATCACCTCCAACATGCGGCTGTCCGACGAGTTGATGGGCGTCCTGTTCGAGGACCGGCGCGGGGAGATCGAGAAGAGGTTCGGGGCCGAGACCACCGAGCGGGCCGGTGCGCTGATGGCGCCGTTCCGCGCGTTCTGCCAGGGACACCTGGAGTACCACCTGTTGAAGCTCCGCAAGCCGGAGCCGCCCGCGTAGCTGTCCTCGTAGCCTCCCGCGCGGCTGTCCTCGTAGCCGCCCGCCCGGCTGTCCGATGCGGCGTAGATCCCGCGTAGATCGCGCGTAGATAGTGCCCGCGAGACTGCCGTACGTGCCCGGACTCTGCTACGTCCTCTCTACAGGACGTTCCGGAATCCGGGGGGCGTGCCACATGAGCACAGTCGCGAGCGGCACGAGCGGCACGAGCGGCAGCGGCCCGCGGGCTCCGTACACCGACCCGACGCTGGGCGTCCCCGTCACGACCTCGTGGCGGGGCGCGCCCCGGCACCGGCTCGTCGCCGTCGGGGACTCGCTCACCGAGGGGTTCCAGAGCTGCGCCGTCTTCCACACGGATCTGTCGTACCCGGCGGTCATCGCCCATGAGCTGGGGTGGGCGGAGAGCTTCCGCTTCCCCAGGTACGACGGCTTCGGCGGGCTGCCGCTCAATCTGGAGCTGCTGCTGCGCGACCTGGAGGAGCGCTACGGCAAGAAGGTCGACTGGTGGGAGACGGCGCCCGCGCTCTTCCGCGCCCGCCGGTTCATGGACAGGGTCGAGGACTACTGGGAACGCGGCCCCGGCACCGCCGTGTCCGGCACCACCGCGATCCACCACAACCTCGCCGTGTTCGGCTGGGACCTGGGCGACGCGCTGGTGAAGTCCGCCGACGTGTGCCGCAAGAAGATCGCCGCGCCCCATGACGACCTGGTGCGGCAGATGGTGAGCGACGCGGGCGAGCGGGCGGCGCTCCGCGCCCTGCCGACCCGCCCCGCAGCCGCGGGCGCGCTCACCCAGCTCGGCGCCGCCGCGGCGCTGGGACGCGAGACCGGGAGCCGCGACGGGGCTCCCGGTCTCGGCCCGGAGGATCCCGATCCGGACCACGGCATCGAGACGCTGATCGTCTTCCTCGGCGCCAACAACGCGCTGTCGTCCGTCGTCAAGCTCCGCCTGGTGTGGAGCGGCGACGGCTACGACGACCCGCGCCGCAAGAACGCGTACACGGTGTGGCGGCCCGAGCACTTCACCGCCGAACTGGCCCAGGTGGCCGCGCGGGTGGGCGACATCCGCGCCCGGCACGTCGTGTGGTGCGCGGTGCCGCATGTGACGATCGCGCCCGTGGCGCGCGGCGTGCGGCACAAGATGGCCGACGGCTCGCGCTACTTCCCGTACTACACCCGCCCCTGGATCAGCGACTCCGACTTCGACGTGCGCCGCGACCCGCATCTCACGGGCGACCAGGCGCGGTCGATCGACACGGCCATCGACCAGTACAACGACGCGATCGCCGACGTCGTCCGCGCGGCCCGGCAATCCGGCCGCGACTGGTACCTGCTGGACACGGCGGGGCTGCTGGACCGGCTCGCCTCCCGCCGCTACGCCGAGGACGAGGAGGCCCGGCCCGACTGGTGGACGCCGTACGAGCTGCCGCCCGCGGTGGCCGCGCTCACGCCCGCCTTCACCTCGCACTTCCTGACGAGCGACGGCGACCGCCGGGCCGGCGGCGGCCTGTTCTCGCTGGACGGGGTGCACCCCACGACCGTGGGCTACGGGATCCTCGCGCAGGAGCTGATCAAGGTGATGCGGCTGGCCGGGGTCGAGTTCCGCACGCCGTTCGGCCAGGAGGTACGGCCCGACCCGGTCGAGGTCGACTTCGCGCGGCTGATCCGCCGCGACACCCTCATCAACCGCCCGCCGGGGAACGTCACCGCGGGCCTGCGCACCATCGGCTGGGCCGACGAGGCGCTGGACCTGGTGCACCGCACGCTGCTGTTCGGGCGGTGAGCGGCTGTGTCCCGGCGGGCGGGCATGGGCCCCGTCCCCTACGACGGCGGCGTCGCCTTCCGCGTCTGGGCGCCCCACGCCCGCGCCGTCGCCGTCACCGGCTCGTTCAGCGCCTGGCAACTGCCCGGCGTCCCGCTGGCGGCCGAGGAGGAGGGCCGGTGGGCGGCCGAGGTGCCGGGGGTCAAGCCGGGCGACGCGTACAAGTACGTGATCACGTCCGCCACGGGTGAGGAGCTGTGGCGGGCCGACCCCTACGCCGCGGCGATGACCGGCTCGGTGGGCGAATCCCTCGTCCCCGAGCGGGAGTTCGACTGGTCCGGGACGGAGAACTACCGCACGCCGGGCTGGGACGAGCTGGTGATCTACGAGATGCACGTGGGCACCTTCAACGACGAACCCGGCGGCGGCCCCGGGCGGTTCGCCGATGTGATCCCCCGGCTCCCCCACCTGGCGGGGCTCGGCGTGAACGCGATCGAACTGATGCCCGCCGCCGAGTTCCCCGGCGGCTTCTCGTGGGGGTACAACCCCTCGGCGCCGTTCGCCGTCGAGACCGATCTCGGCGGGCCGGTCGCGCTCAAGGAGCTGGTCCGCGAGGCCCACCGGCACGGCATCGCCGTCCTCCTCGACGTCGTCTACAACCACCTCGGCCCCCACGACCTGATCCTGTGGCGCTACGACGGCTGGCACGAGGGCGGGCACGGGGGCGGTGTCTACTTCTACGACGACGCGCGTGCCCGTACGCCCTGGGGCGACACCCGCCCCGACTACGGCCGCCCCGAGGTGCGCGCGTACCTCCGGGACAACGCGCTGCACTGGCTGGAGGAGTACCGCCTCGACGGCCTCCGCTGGGACGCCACCGCGTACATCCGGGACGCCGACGGCACGCCGCTGCCCGACGGCTGGAGCCTGATGCGCTGGATCAACGACGAGATCGACCGCCGTCAGCCCTGGAAGATCAGCATCGCCGAGGACCTGCGCGGCGATCCGCGCCTCACCGCACCGACGGGCGACGGAGGCGCTGGGTTCGACGCGCAGTGGGACGCGGCCTTCGTGCACCCGGTGCGGCGCGCGGTGACCGTGGCGGAGGACCGCGACCGCGACATGCGGGCCGTGCGCGCCGCGGTCGAGCACCGCCTCGCGGCGGACGCGCCGCGCCGCGTCGTCTACACCGAGTCCCACGACGAGGTCGCCAACGGGCGTGCCCGCGTCCCGGAGGAGATCTGGCCCGGCAGCGCGGACAGCTGGTTCGCGAAGAAACGCTCGACGCTGGGCGCGGCACTCGTCATGACCGTGCCGGGCGTCCCGATGCTCTTCCAGGGCCAGGAGTTCCTGGAGGACCGCTGGTTCGACGACCGGGACCCGCTCGACTGGACACGCGCGAGCCGCTTCCGCGGCATCGTCGACCTCTACCGCGACCTCATCGCCCTGCGCCGCGACCGGCACGGGACGACGGCGGGCCTGCGGGGCGACCACGTCTCGGTCTTCCACGTGAACGACACCGACAAGGTCCTCGCCTACCACCGCTGGCGGAACGGCGGCCGCCGGGACGACACCGTGGTCGTCGCGAACTTCGCGAACCGGGGGTACGCGCACTACTCCCTCGGGCTGCCGCGCGACGGCCTGTGGCGCGTGCGCCTCAACAGCGACTGGGAGGGCTACGACCCCTCGTTCGCCAGCCACCCGGCCCACGACGCCCAGGCCACCCCCGTCCCCCGCGACGGCCTCCCCTGCTCCGCCTCGCTCGCCCTGGGCCCGTATACGGCGGTGATCCTCTCCCAGGACTGAGCCCGCGCCCGGTCCGTCCGCGCCGCGCTCAGGCCGAGTGCCGGACCAGGGCCCAGGCCAGGGAGGCGAAGGCGGCGGTGTTGGCGGCCGTACGGAGGCCGTTCCAGCGGTTCCAGGTGTCCTCGAAGTCCGCGCGCAGTTCGGCGAGGCGGGAGGCGTCGTCGGGGAGGCCTCCCGCGACGAGGGCGTCGTTGAGGGGGACGTTGCCCGCGATGGTGATCGCCAGGACCGCCACGTAGAGCACCAGACCCGCCACGATCCACGGCACCGCCACGTGCCGGTCGCCGGCGAGGTGGAGGCCCCCGGCGGCGAGGATGAAGAGCAGGGAGCCCATGAAGAGCAGCATGAACCAGCCGTTGAGGATGGCGTCGTTGATCTTCTGCATGGTCTCCACGAACGTACGGTCCGACGCCCGCCGGAGTCCCGGCATCACCGCGAACGTGAACCCGTAGTACAGCCCCGCGCTCAGCCCCGTGGTGAGCGTGGCGGCCATCAGCGAAACGCTCTGCAGTGCCCGCAGCATACGGACCACTCCTCTGTCCTCTTCCGTTCTCCGCCAGGTACACCTCGTATTCAACGGGCGCCGGAGGCGCGGGCCCATGGCTCATGGGCTCAGCGGCATGTGTGAGCGTCTCGGTGGGCGGGGCAGCCTTCTACGGTCAGGCGCGTTCACTCATACGAACAGGAGTCATGTTGATGACTGCCCTGCGTGTGCCATACATACCGTCCCGCGCTCTCCGGATCGTCCTCCTGCTCCTCCCCCTCCTCCTGCTCGCCCCGCTCGCCGCGCAGCAGGCGCACGCCGGTCCGGCCGACCGTGCGCGCTGGGCCGGGGCCTGGGGGACGGGGATGACGCCGCCGGGGACGAGCGGGAGATCGGCCGAGGGCTTCGAGGACCGCACGCTGCGGATGGTGACGCACCTGTCGGCGGGCGGTTCGCAGGTGCGGCTGAGATTCTCCAACGTGTACGGCGAACGCCCGCTGGACCTCGGCTCCGTGAGCGTCGCACGGCGGGCCGGGGGCGCGGCGGCCGAGCCCGGGACCCGGCGCGGGGTGACGTTCGGCGGGGAGCGCGGCACGACCGTGCCCGTGGGCGCCGAGGCCGTCAGTGATCCGGTACGGCTGGACGTACGGGCCGACGCCGACCTCCTCGTCAGCGTCCATCTGCCGACCGCCACGGGCCCGGCGACCTGGCACCCGTGGGCGAAGCAGACCAGCTATGTGTCGGGGCCCGGGGACCACACGGGCGAGGACGGCGGGGAGGCGTTCGGGGAGCGGACGACCTCGTGGTTCTTCCTGGAGGGCGCCGACGTGCTCACCGGCCGCGCCGCGGGCACCGTGGTCGCCTTCGGCGACTCGCTCACCGAGGGCGGCGTGACCGCCGACGACGGCAACCGCCGCTGGCCGGATCTGCTCGCCCGCCGGATGCGCGCCGAACTCCCGCCGTCCCGCCGCCTGTCCGTCGTCAACACGGGCATCGGCGGCAACCGGCTGCTCACCGACGCGGGCCCGATCGGCGACGGGAACAGCAATCTGGGGCGGAGCGCCGAGTCCCGCTTCACGCGCGACGCGCTGACGCGGACGGGCGCGAGCGACGTCATCGTCTCGTTCGGCAACAACGACCTGGGGAGCAACGCGGGCACCCACCCCGGCGAGGAGCTGACCGCCGATCAGCTCGTCGCCGGGTTCGCGCGGCTCGCGAGCCGGGGCCGCGCGGCGGGGCTCGACGTCCATCTCGCGACGATCACGCCGAACGGCAAGCTCGACGCCCGCGCCGAGGGCATCCGCACCGAGGTCAACCGCTGGATACGGGCCCAGGACGGGCGCGGCGTCGCCGTCGTGGACTTCGACGCGGCCGTGCGCGACCCCGGGAACCCGCACCGGCTGCGCCCCTCCTACGACGGCGGGGACACCGTCCACCCCAACGACGCGGGCCTGCGCGCGATGGCCGAGGCCGTGGACCTCACCTCCCTGACGGGCTCCCCCCGGCCGTCCCGGTGAAGTCCCGCAGGGTGCGGGGCGGTTCGCCGCCGTAGCGCTCGATCGAGCCGGTCACCTCGTACAGCTCGTGGTGGGCGCCGATCGCGCGGAAGAGGTCCCACAGCTTGCTGAGGTGCTCGACGGTGTGGAGGTCGCCCCCGTAGAGGTCGAGGGCGCGCTTGCGCCAGTCGTCGGGCGGGACGTCGGTGTACGTCAGCGCCGCGCCCCGCCCCTCGGCGAAGGTCCGCGTGGCCTCGCCGATCGTCATGACCTGGCCGCACAGCAGCACGACGGGGTCGTCCGCGGGCAGTTCGGGCAGCGGGTCGGCCAGCATCCCCGCGCCGACCCGGGCCACGTCCGTGCCCGCGACGAGCGGCAGGACGGTGTCGGGGGCGCCGAGGGGCATCGCGAGTTCGCCGTGCTCCGCGGCCCGTACGAGGAAGTCGAGGTTCTCGAAGAAGACCCCGGCGCGCAGATGGACGGCGCCGATCCCGGCCCAGTCGAAGACCTGCTCGGAGACCCAGTGCAGCCGCATGCGCGGCGTTCCCGCGTGCGGGTCGGCGGCGAGCTGGGAGACCTCGACGACCCGTTCCAGTCCCTCCTGGCGCGCCGCGGCGGCGAACGTACCGGTGGCTTCGAGGAGTCCGTCGGTCACGGGGTAGGTGAAGTAGGCGCGGCGCACGCCGCGCAGCGCGGGGAGGACGTCGGTGATCTCGCGGAGGTCCCCCGCCACGACCTCGGCGCCGAGCGCGCGCAGGCCGTCGGCCCGCGCGTCGTCGGTGTGCACGAAGGCGCGTACGTCGTGGCCGCGCTCGCGAAGCAGGCGTACGACGTGCCGCCCCGTGGAGCCCTGCTGTCCGCCTCCGGCCCCGGTGACGAGGACCGGCCCTGTCTCCGCTGCTGCGGTCATGGCGGTCAGCTCCCTTCGGACGGGTCGGACGGGTCGGACTGGTCGGACTGGTCGGACGGCTCGGGGAGGTGCGCGTCGAAGAGCCCCTGGGCCTCCAGCGCGCGGAGGAACTCCCGTGCGGGGAACGCCTCGGCGGGCGCCAGGACCCCGGTCTTGACCGGCCCGGCGCCGTCGGCGATCCGGACGGCGGCCTCGACGGAGGCGACCGCGGCGACGCGCCACAGGTCGTGCCCCCGCAGATCGCCGGCACGGTTGCCGCCCTCGTAGATGGCCTGCGCGGCGATCATGAAGTCGCTGGCGGCGCGGTTCCCGTCGTCGAGGTCCTCGCTCTCGAAGACCTCCGGCTCCTCGAAGGTGGACGAGGTCAGCATCATGTCCACGTTCCGCGTCGGCACGTGCCGGGGCACGGTCAGCGGCTCGAAGGAGGGGAACGGGGTGAGCGTCGAGCGCGGGCCGAGCGGCGGCGGGAACGCGAACACCGCGTTGCGCGGCTCGACATAGCCCACGCTGAGCGCGCCGTCGGCGTACGTGAGGCGCTCGGTCTCGGCGAAGAGCTGCGCGGCGGTGTTCTTGGCGCCGGTGGTGAGCCGCCAGCCGAGCACGCCGTAGGCGAGGACGATCCGGTCCACCTCCGGGAGGCCGTCGGCGACGGCGGAGGCGAGGAGGTCGCCGAGCCCGCCGTAGAAGCTGACGCCGGGGACGAGGAGTGTCCCGGTGCGCTCGGCGGTGGCCTGGAGGGTGTCGAAGACGTGCTTGACGTGGTGGGGTTCGAGGGCGTGGTCGACGTAGTGGCAGCCCGCCTCGGCGGCAGCGGCGGCGACGGGCGCGCCGGTGCGGGAGAAGGGGCCCGCGCAGTGCACGAGGACGGCGGCGCTGTCCGCGAGCCGCCGGAGCGCCCCGGGGTCGTCGACGGCGGCGGTGTGCGTGCGGACGCTCGCGCCGCCCCTGGCCTCCCTGGCCTCCAGTTCGGCGGCTAAGGACGCGAGCGCGTCGGGGTCGCGGCCCGCGAGGATCATGTCCCGGCCCCGGGCCAGGAGTTCGTCGGCGACCAGGCGTCCCGTGTGTCCGTAGGCCCCGTAGATTGCGATGGCCGGTGCGGTCATGGTTCGCTCTCTTCCGTACTCCGAGTATGCAAGGTCGGGGCCGAAGTTACGTACCCCGGGTATGCCCGTCAAGAGGCCGCCCGTATCAAGGAGAGGTGCAGGATCACCATGGCCCGTACGCAGGCAGAGCGGTCGGGCGCGACCACGACGGCCCTGCTGACCGCCGCGCGCGAACTGTTCGGGCGCGACGGCTACGGGGCCACCTCCATCGACGCCGTCGCCTCCGCCGCCGGGGTCACCAAGGGCGCCGCCTACCACCACTTCCGGGGCAAGGCCGACCTCTTCCGCGCGGTGTTCGTCCGCGAGCAGGAGGAGATCACCGCCCGGCTGGAGGGCGTCGCGGCCGGGGCGCCCGACACCTGGACGGCGCTGGAGCGGGGCGCCCGCGCCTTCCTGGAGCACTGCCTCGACCCGACCTTCCGCCGCGTCGTCCTGCTCGACGGCCCGGCGGCGCTGGGCTGGGAGACCGTCCGCGAGATCGAGTACGCGCACATCCTGCGGGTGCTGTCCGACGCGATGCACGCCGCGCACGCGGACGGGCGCATGGCCGACGGAGACCTGGAGGCCCGCTGCCGCCTCGTCTTCGGCGCCCTCTGCGAGGCGGGCATGCTCCTGGCCCGCTCCCCCGACCCCGTACGCACCCTGCCCTCGCTCGCGGCGGAGGCCGGGCGGCTGCTGGGGGCGACGGCGACGGAGCGGCCGGCGACGGGATGAGCCGCCGACTCAGGAGGGGGCGGGGGTGAATCGCTCGTCGATGCCGGTGATCCAGAAGCACAGCTCCAAGGTCTTGAGCCGCGCCCAGTGCTGCGCCCTGCGCCCTTCCCGGACCGCCCCCACGGCACCGGCGACCGACAGCGCCGCGCAGACACCGGCGAGCACGGGCCGGTCGGTGGCCACCACCTCCACCAGGGCCGTCAGCAGCACCAGGAGCAGCGTCAGCGCCACGTTGCGCAGCATCAGCGACAGGCCCCGCAGCCGGAGGACCTCACCGGCCGTCTCCTTGTCGTGCTGCTCGGCCGCGGCCAGAAGCAGCGGCATGTCCGCACGGACGAAAGGGCGTTCCCGCGCCTCCGGCACCCTGGCCATGAACTCCTCCCGGGCCGCCTGCCCTCCTCCGTGCCACCGGGGGAAGGTCTTCTCCATGACCGCGCTCAGCGGGTGCGTGAGGTGCCCGAGCGCGTAACTCGCCCCGACCGCGCCGACGACCACGAGCGCGGCCGGGCCCGAGACCAGCTCGGCGGGGTCGGCCACGTCGAGCCGCGCGAGGACGTAGGCGGTCAGCGAGAGCTGGAGCGCTCCGGGTATCGCGTACGTGAACACGTCGAATATTCCGAAGGCGAAGGGCATGGTCTCTCCCGCGTGGTGGATGGCCGCCGGGGCGTCCCCGGCGTCCAGGTGAACGTGCCCGACCAGGCGGGGTTTCCTCAATGGGGCCGCAGGGGCAGCGGCGCGTCGGCGACGCGGAGCAGATCGCCCTTCCCGGGCTGTCGCGAACGGCGCCGCCCGGATTCCGGGGAACGGTGCTCGCAGCGGGGCGGACACGCACAGGCGATGTCCCACACGATATCGGTGGGATTTGCAGCCACATTCATGACTTCCCCGATGCCATGATGCACGGCGCACGGATTAACCGGCCCCACGAATTCGTTCCGCATGATGTGCGGGTCCGCGGGGGCCGGTAAGCCGTTTTCAAGCCATTTGGTTGAACAGGATCCTTCTCATCCGAGTTCGCGGATGACGCGTGCCGGATTTCCGACCGCGAGGACTCCGGCGGGGAGGTCCTTGGTGACGACGGAGCCCGCGCCGACGACCGTGTCGTCGCCGATCGTCACGCCGGGGCAGACGATGACTCCGCCGCCCAGCCAGACGTTGGAGCCGATGGTGACCGGCTCGCCCTTCTCCCAGCCCTCGCGGCGCCGGTCGTGGTCCAGCTCGTGGGTGGGCGTGAGGAGTTGGACGTTCGGGCCGATCTGGGTGTGGGCGCCGACGGTGATCGGCGCGGTGTCGAGGAAGACGCCGCCGAAGTTGACGAAGACGCCGTCGCCGAGGGTGATGTACGTGCCGAAGTCGCACTGGAACGGCGCGCGGACGCGGACCCCTTCGCCGAGCGAGCCGATCAGCTCGCCCAGAACCTTCTCGCGCTCGGCGGCCTGCCGCACGCCCGTCGCGTTGTACCGCTCGCACAGTTCCCTGCCGCGGACCGACTCGGCACCGAGCTCTTCGTCGTCGGGGAGATACCAGTCCCCCGCCAGCATCCGCTCCTTGTTCTCTCCCACGAACCGCCCCTCCGTCCCCTGGACTTCACTGTCGTGGACGACCTTATGCCAGGGCCGTCCGGCCCCTGGCGCGGGGGACGTTCCCGTGCGCGGACATCACCTCTCACATTCCCGCTCAACGAGAAAAGAAAAGGACCTGCTGAGGCATATGTTTTCCCTTCCGGCGCCTTCCGGTAGCACCGGTTCCGCACGTTAATGAATGCCATCACGGAAAGAAGGGGGCGGGAAATGGTACGACAGTGCGAATCGGCTCACTGCAGTGGTGCGGATTCGGAAATCAACGAGATCTGCACACTCGAAGGCTGGCCCGTCAATCACCCGGTGCTCACCCGGGACAGCATCGGACCGTGTTACTGCTCGTGCTCCTGCCTCGCCTTCGGCACGCTGGTCGAGGACGGGAGCGGGGGGTTCAAGGCGATCGAGACCTACGCCGTGGGCGACCAGGTGATGGCCTCCGGCACGGGCCTCGACTGGGCGCCGCAGCCCGTCGTGTTCAGCGGCGGCACGACCGGCGCCTCGCGCCAGAAGTTCACCGTCCTGGTGCTGTACGGGGAGACGGCGCTCGCGGTCACCAGCGACCACCTCTTCCTGCTCGCCGGTGACGAGCACACGCTCAAGCGCGCCGACCGGCTGACCCCCGACGACGTGCTGGTCTCCCCCTCCGGGCACGCGGTGAGCGTACGGGCCGTGCACATCGGCGACTACCTGGCGGGCTTCCACCACGTCGCCGCCGCCAGCAAGGAGCCGCCGGGCGACGACCTCGACAGGCATCTCCTCAACACCAACGGCGTGGTGAGCGCCGACTACGTCGTGCAGATCGTGGCCCGCCGCTCCGACGTGGCCGGGTTCAGCGTCAAGCAGCACGAGGACATGCCGGTCGTGGGCTCGCAGGAGTACGTCGAGCGCTTCGGCAGGGCCTGCCTCCAGGTGCCGGACCTCCCGGCCGCCGTCACCGCCACCGGGGACGCCCCGGCGATCCGGACCTCGAACTACGACGCCTCCGACCTGGACCTGACCCGGCACACCTTCGTACCCGCCGAGGCCACCATGGTCAGCGTGCCGGAGGACGCGTGCGGCTTCCTCTCGCCCGAGGAGGCCGAGGCCAAGCGGCGCTCGCCCAAGCGGGCGTTCAACCACCCCCTGGCGCGCGAGTGGAGCGAGGCGCTGATCCAGCAGCACAAGGTCTTCTACCCGGACGTGACGTACCACCTCGACTGGGCCAGCGACGAGGTCAACGCGTACGCCTGGGTCGAGAACGGGGTGCGGCACGTGGCCCTCAAGGGCGGCCTGGTCCGCGACCAGGACCTGGAGCTGGAGGGCATCGCGCTGGTGCTCGCGCACGAGCTGGCGCACCACTACGGCGGTACGCCGACGTTCCCCGGCGGCCTGTCCTGCGAGGGCCAGGCGGACTACCGGGGCGTACGCAACATCATGCGGAAGGTGTGGTTCGGGGACGCGTACATCCAGACGACGGACGCGGCCATCGCGCAGATGGCCAACTTCTTCGGCGTGCCCGACGACCCGCACCCGCCGGGCGGCACCGCGGGCTGCGGGCACCCGCCGGGCGCCTGCCGCGTCGCGACGTACCACGCGGCCGTCGCACTGAGCGGCAAGCCGGCCTGCGCGGCGTGACCCGCTGACCGAGGGGCGGCCGTCGCGGGTCCTCATCCACCCACGCCCCCGCGGCGGCCGCCCGTACGCCCGTACACCCGTACGCCCAGCCACCAGGGAGAACGCCGTGACCGACACTCCGTACGACCGCCGTACGCTCGCCGAGGAGCTGGGCGTCCCGGTCTCGCGCGTCACCGACGCCGTGCTCGCCGAGATCGCCCGCGACCCGATGTTCCCGCACCACCTGGAGCTGTGCCGGGACGACCCGGGCATGCTGGACCTGCTGCTCGGCCCGTACGAGCACGCCGACGAGGGCACGCCCGGCAACGCCGAGCTGCTCGGCCGCGCGGGCGCCGCGCTCGCCCGCTGGGCCGCGTCCGGCTTCGGCCGGGTGCCGCAGGAGACGTACCAGGGGCGCCTCGCGGCCTGCCGGGGCTGCGACCAGCTGAAGGCCCCGCCCGACAGGGCCCTCTACCGTCTGATGGGGGGCGGGGACGGCAGGACCGTGTGCGGGATGTGCGGCTGCGACGTACGGCGCAAGGCGGCGCTGGCCAGCGAGAGCTGCCCTGCCGGACGCTGGGAGGCGAGCGGCGTATGACCACCGGGCCGCGTGCCGTCGAAACGCCGGTCCGCGTCGTCGACAACGGCGTGCGCAGCTTCGTCCCGCCCACCTTCTGCTTCGAGCTGTGGGACGCGGCGGGCAACCACGTGGCGACCGTCTCGCGGGTCGTGATGTCCGACCCGGACGACCGCGAGCTGGCCGATTTCGACGCGGTCGCCACGCTGGGCGAGACCCGGTTCCTGGGCCGGATCGACCCGTACGACGCGGGCCCGGACGCGCGTGGACAGGGCGCCCGCTTCACCGTGACGGCCCGGGTCACGTAGCCGGTCACGGGAACGGTCACGTGAAGGAAATCTTCCGGAAACTCTTGACGCCGCCGTTCGCGCGTCCTTAACTTCTGCTCGTACTTCTCGCTACGGAAGTTGTCGTAGCTCAAGGCAGGCACAGACACAGACCACCTGTCGGTGGCTCTGCTGTGTCTGCTTTTTTCACGTCGTGCCACCGGACAGGTCCTCCTCAAAGGCGGATTTATGGCACAACGTCCGAGCGTCAAAGGCGTCGCCGACATCGTTGCGCTCATCGATGGGCTGCGCACCGTCACCGGGCGCGCCCGGCTCACCTGGTACCTCGCGTTCGGCGGCCTCTTCCTCGACGCGTACGCGAACGCCGCGCTGAGCGCCGGGCTCGGCCCGATGACCGACCAGATGGAGCTGAGCAGCACCGAGATCTCGGTACTGACCGCGACCGCTCCCTTCCTCGCGATCATCTTCAACCCCGTCGGCGGCTGGCTCGCCACCCGGATAGGCCGAGTGCCCCCGCTGCTGCTCGCGAAGGTCTTCGCGGTGGCGGGCGCCCTCCTCGCGGCCTTCGCCGGGGACTTCACGACCGTATGGTTCGGCCGCGTCCTCGTCGGCGTCGCCTACGGCATCGACTTCGCCGTCGCGATGGCCCTGCTCGCCGAGTACACCCCCAAGGCCAGCAGCGGACGGCTCAACCTGTGGCAGGCCGTCTGGTACTGCGCGACCACCGGCAACCTGCTGCTCGCGCTCGGCTTCTACAACCTCGACGTCGGCCAGGACATCTGGCGCTACTCCCTCGGCTCCGCCGGGGTGATCGCTGCCGTGCTCCTCGTCCTCCAGTGGCTCTACCTCGTCGAGAGCCCGACCTGGCTCGCCAGCAAGGGCCGCCTGGAGGAGGCGGTGAAGAACCTCCGCAGGATCTACGGCATCGAGGCCACCGCCGACACCACCGGCGCCGAGGCCAAGGCCGTCGCCGCCAAGCCCGCCATCGGCATGCGCCACGCCGGGCTGCTCTTCAAGGGCGAGTACCTGCCGCGCACGCTGCTCTCCTCGGCGATCTCGCTGGGCCAGGGCATGCAGTACTTCGCGGTCGGCTGGTACCTCCCCGTGATCAGCCTGACGATCTTCGGCGAGAGCTTCGAGAAGGCGACGATCGGCTCGATGGTCTTCAACGCCGTCGGCATCGTCGGCGGCCTCGCCTCGGCGTACTTCGGGCGCCGCATGGGCCTCCGGATGAGCTCCGCCTACGGCTTCGGCGGCGTCTTCGTCGCCCTGGTCGTGATGGGCCTCACCTTCGGCAAGGCCCCGCTGGTGATCGCCTTCTGTCTCCCGGTGCTCTTCATCCTCTGCCACTCGGCGGGCCCGGGCGCCAACGGCAAGTCGATCGCCGCGCTCTCGTACAGCAGCGACGTACGGGCCCTGGGCACCGGCGTCACCGGCATGATCGGCAGCTTCGGCAGCGTGATCGGGCTCTACGCCTTCCCGCAGATCAAGGAGGGCCTGGGCCTCGGCCACACCTTCCTGGTCCTCTCCGTCGTGCCGCTGCTCGGCATGGTCACCTGCCTCGCGATCAAGTGGGACCCGACCAAGGCCGATGCCTCCCCTGACGACGAGGCCCACGGCCCGCAGCAGGCACAGCAGGGGCAGCAGGAAAGGGGCAGCCGTGACACAGCCGTCACCCCGTAGGGGCGTCCTGGCCATCGACGAGGGCACCACCGGGACCCGGGCCGGGATCGTCCACGACGACGGGTCCGCCGGCGAGGTCTTCTACCGGCCGATCAAGGTCACCCACCCCGACCCGCTCTCCGTCGAGCAGGACGCCATGGAGATCTGGACGGCGACGCTGGACGTCGCCCGCCAGGCCCTCGCCTCGGCGGACGGCACCGAGATCACCTCGGTGGCGCTGACCACCCAGCGGGCGACCGCGATCCTGTGGGACCGCGTCACCGGGCTGCCGCTGCTGCCCGCCGTCGTCTGGCAGGACCGCCGCTACGCCCGCGACCTGCTCGCGTACGAGGACGCGTGGGACTCCGTCCTGCTCGCCCGTACGGGGCGGCCCGTCGGCTCCCGCGCCCCGTTCCTGTGGGCGGCGCGGCAGATCGCCGAACGGCCCGAGGTCGCGGCGGCCCACCGGGAGGGACGGCTGCTCTACGGCACCGTCGACACCTGGCTGATCTGGCAGCTCACCGGCGGCGCCACGCACGCCACCACCGCCTCGAACGCGGCGTCCACCGGCGGCTACCTGCTGCGCGAGCACGCCTGGTTCGAGGAGTGGATCGCGCACCAGGGCTTCCCCGTCGACCTCCTCCCCGACCTGCGCGCCGACGACGCGGACGGCGCGGGCTTCGGCCGCACCGACGCCGACACGCTCGGCGTCTCCGTCCCCCTCGCCGCCTCCATGGGCGACCAGCACGCGGCACTGCTCGCGCTGGGCGGGCTCGACGCGGGGCGCGGCATGTGCGTCTACGGGACGGGCGCCTTCGTGGACGTCTCCACGGGGCTCGACCCCGCGATGCCCCAGGCCGGCGTCGACGGCGTGCTGGCCCAGCCGGGCTGGCGGCAGGGCGGCACCACCCAGTACAGCCTGGAGGCGTACGCCTCGACGACGGGCTCCGCACTGCGCTGGCTCTGCGAGGACATGGGCCTCTTCGCCTCGCCCCAGGAGATCGGCGAACTGGCGGCGCCGGGCGGCTACCGCTCCGGCGGCCCCCGCTTCGTGCCCACGCTCGCGGGCGTACGGGTCCCGGTGTGGCGGCCCGAGGCGACCGGGGCCCTGACGGGGCTCAGCCTCGCCACGACGCGCGCGGACCTCGCCCGTGCCGTGCTGGAGGGGATCGCGCACTCGGTCTGCGACCTGGTCGACGGCGTCGCGACGACGATGGGCGCGCCCTTCACCCAGCTCCGCGTCGGCGGCGGGGTCTCGAAGAGCGACCCCCTCATGCAGATCCAGGCCGACCTCGTGGGCATG
The DNA here is from genome assembly GCF_043202595.1 of Streptomyces sp. NPDC048172. Taxonomy (NCBI): domain Bacteria; kingdom Bacillati; phylum Actinomycetota; class Actinomycetes; order Kitasatosporales; family Streptomycetaceae; genus Streptomyces; species Streptomyces sp. NPDC048172. Next base: position 60,385 of record NZ_JBIDAT010000003.1, on the reverse strand, counting down.
CCCCTGGAACGCGTCGCCGACTCGGCAACGGCCAGTCTGCGCGGCAGCGCGTACCTGGCGGGGGCCTCGACCGGACTCTGGACCTCGCTCGAAGAGGCGGTCGAGGCCCGCCCACCGGGCACCGTGTTCGAACCGGAGCTGGACTCCTCCGTAAGGGAGGAGCAACGCACCGAATGGCGCGACCTCACGCAGAGGCCATGACCATGCGCACCCGGCACGGGGGGCTGCGCTTGCCAGCCCTGCGCCTTCGCGCAGACCTCCCAAGCACAGAAGGGAGAGGCGGGCGTGCCCTCTCCTCAAGCGGGCGCCGCGCAGCGGGCGCCGGGCCCCTGAAGCAGCCCCGGAGGGGCGCTTCAGGGGCGCGGGGAACTGCGCGACCAGCCACGACGCACCCGCAGTCTGCAACGCACACCAAGGGGCACCCCCTCCCCAGCACCAACCGCTCAACAGGCACACGCACTACCAGGAGTTGATCTCGTGATCACCATGCCGGCCCGCAAACCGGGCCGCTCCGCACGGGCGACGCGCCGAACCGCGCTGCTGCTCGACCGCGCAGGGACCAAGCGGCAATTGGCCGACGAGCAGTACGACGTACTCGTCGTCGGCGGCGGCATCACGGGGGTGTACGCCGCACTGGACGCGGTCTCCAGAGGCCTGCGCACCGCGCTCGTCGAGAAGGACGACTTCGCGTCCGGCACCTCCTCGAAGTCCTCGAAGATGGTGCACGGCGGCCTGCGCTACATCGAGCAGGGCAACGTCAACCTCGTCCGGCACTCGCTCCTGGAGCGGCACCGCTTCCGCAAGAACGCCCCGCACCTGGTGCACCGGCTGCCGTTCCTCTTCCCGATACTCGCCCAGGACGGCATCTTCGACCCCCGGCTCGCCAAGGGCTTCGAGGGCCTCCTGTGGACGTACGACCTGGTGGGCGGCTGGCGCATCGGCAAGCTCCACCAGCGCCTCACCGTCCCCGAGGTGCTCTCGCACGCGCCGACGCTGCGCGCGGAGAACCTCAAGGGCGGGCTGATGTACTTCGACGGCCGGGCCGACGACGCCCGGCTCACCCTCACGATCGCCCGTACGGCCGCCGCGCTGGGCGCCACGGTCCTCAACGGCGCCAAGGTCGACGCGCTGCTGACCAGCGGCGGCCGGGCCTGCGGCGCGAAGGCGGTGATCGACGGCGACGAGGTCGAGATCCGCGCGCACGCCGTCGTCAACGCGACCGGCGTGTGGAGCGACCAGGTCGACTCGATGGCCGACAAGGGCCACCAGTCCCAGGTCCGCCCCGCCAAGGGCGTGCACATCGTGGTGCCGTGGCACAAGGTCCGTATCGACTGCACCGTGACCGTGCCGATCCCCGGCCGCGCGCGCCGCGCGACCTGCACCCGCTGGGGCGACACCGTGGTGCTGGGCACCACCGACAACGACTACCAGGGCTCCACCGACGACGTGAACTGCACGCGCGAGGAGATGGAGTTCCTGCTGGAGGGCGCGAAGACCGCGTTCGACGCGGACCTCACCCCGGACGACGTGATCGGCTCCATCGGCGGGCTGCGCCCGCTCGTCGGCGGCAAGGAGGGCGCGACGCTCAACATGAGCCGCGACCACCACATCACCGTCGGCCCGACCGGCATGGTGACCGTGACCGGCGGCAAGCTGACCACGAGCCGTCACATGGGCGAGCTGGTCATCGACAAGGTCGTGGGCGTCCTCGGCCGCAAGGGCACCAAGTCCCGCACCGTGAACCTGCCGCTGCTCGGCGGCGCCGGGTACGACGCGGAGGCCGTCGCCGCCTCCGGCGGCCTCGCCGCGCACCTGGGCGAGCGGTACGGCACCGAGGCCCGCTTCGTGCACGACCTCATCGCCGAGGACCCGACGCTGGCCGATCCGGTCGTCGCCGGGCTGCCGTACACCCGCGCCGAGGTCGTCTACGCGGCGCGCGCCGAACTCGCCCGCTCCGTCGACGACGTGCTCGCGCGCCGTACCCGCTCCCGGCTCTTCGCGCGGGACGCCTCGGCCGCCGCGGCGCCCGAGGTCGGCGCGCTGCTGGGGCAGGAACTGGGCCTCACCGACGAGCAGGTGGACCGCCAGGTCTCCGACTACCTCGCCTCCATACGCCACGAGAAGACCGTCCTCTTCGAGGGCACCGCCGCAGCGACCGAAGGAGCCGCAGCATGATCAGCCGCCAGACCATCACCAACCCCTTCAACAAGGGCCGCTACACCATCGGAGCCCCCAGCCCCTCCGGCTGGGCGCAGCGCACCCCGGTCGGCGACGGCGAGGCCGCGCTCCAGACCAGCACCGTCGAGGTCCCCGAGGCCGTCGTCGGACAGCTCCGCGAGGCCGCGAAGGCCGTGCACGTGGAGCGCGCCGAGGTCGTCGCCCGGACCCGCGACTGGTGGGCGGGCTCGATGATCGGCGAGACCGAGGGCCGCCCGGCGACCCCGGACGCGGTGGTCGTGGAGGCCGCCGACGCCGACCAGGTCGCGGCCGTCCTGCGGATCTGCAACGAGGCCGGGATCCCCGTCACCGCCTCCGCCGGGCGCTCCAACGTGACCGGCGGCGCGCTGCCCGTCTTCGGCGGCGTGGTCCTCGACCTGTGCGGGCTGGACAAGATCCTCTCCTTCGACGCCGAGTCGAACGTCGTGGACGTCGAGGCGGGCATGTTCGGCGACCTCTTCGAGAAGGAGCTGCAGGAGACGTACGGCGTGACGACGGGCCACTGGCCCTCCGCGTTCGCGATCTCCACCGTCGGCGGCTGGGTCGCCTGCCGGGGCGCGGGCCAGCTCTCCACCCGGTACGGCAAGATCGAGGACATGGTCGTCGGCGTCGACGTCGTGCACGCCGACGGCACCCGCGCCACGTACGGCGACTACACGCGCGCCGCCGTCGGCCCCGACCTGCGCCAGCTGTTCGTCGGCTCCGAGGGCACGCTCGGCGTGATCGTCTCGGTGCGGCTGCGGGTGCACCCGCTGGCCGAGTACGCCAAGGCGCTGGCCTTCGGCTTCGACACCTTCGCGCAGGGCCTGGAGGCATGCCGCCGGATCCTGCAGCGCGGCGCGACCCCGGCCGTGCTGCGGCTGTACGACACGCTGGAGAGCGGCGTCCAGTTCGACCGCCCGGACACCAATCTGCTGCTGATCGCCGACGAGGGCGACCCGGCGCTCGTCGACTCGGTGATGGCCGTCAGCCGCGAGGTCTGCGAGGAGTACGGGCCCGAGCAGGACAGCGAGGCGGCGTTCGAGAAGTGGCTGCACGACCGGATGCTGGTCGGCAAGTCCTCGGACGGCTTCACGCCGGGGCCCGGCTTCGTCGCCGACACCCTGGAGATGGCGGCGTCCTGGAAGGACCTGCCGGTCATCTACGACGAGGTCGTCGACGCCATCCAGTCCGTGCCCGGCACCCTGGCGGCCTCCGCGCACCAGTCGCACGCCTACACCGACGGCGCCTGCGTCTACTTCTCGCTGCGCGGCGACGTCGAGCCGGACAAGCGCCGCGAGTGGTACCGCGCGGTGTGGGACGCGGCCAACGGCGTGCTGATCCGGCACGGCGCGGCGCTCAGCCACCACCACGGCTGCGGGCTGCTGCGCGGCCCGTACGTCCCCGACTCGCTCGGCGCGGCGTTCGCGACGTTCACCGCCGTGAAGGGGGCACTGGATCCGAACGGGATCCTCAACCCTGGCAAGCTGGGCCTCCCCAGCCGTTTCGGGACCGCCCCGCTGAGCTGACGAAACCCTAGGCAGGCCATGAACCCGCAGCACCGGCCCAGCGCCGCCACGCTCGACCGCAGACTCTCCGCCGCGTTCGCGAAGGTACCGGTCGTGGCGTCGGTCGTGGGCTCCCAGCATCTGAGGGACTTCCTCACCGCCCCGGCCTCCGTGTGCATCCTCGCCTCGGTGCCGGTCGGCAAGCTGCCGCAGGTGGTCCCGGCGCTGGGCCGGGCGGGCAAGACGGTCTTCGTCAACGTCGACAGCGCCCCCGGTCTCGCGCAGGACCGGGGCGCGCTGGAGTTCCTGAAGAACATGGGCGCGGCGGGCGTCGTCTCCACCCGCCTCTCCCTCATCGAGAAGGGCCGCCCGCTCGGACTCCTCACGATGATGAAGGTGTTCGTGACGGACCGCTCCAACCTCCAGCGCAGTCTGGACGCGGTCGCGCGCGGGCTGCCCGACCTCGTGGAGGTCATGCCCGCGCCGATCGTCGAACGGATGACCCCCGAGTCGCTGCGCGCGATGACGCCGTACGTGGCGGCCGGGTTCGTCCAGACCCCCGAGGACGTGACGTCGGCGCTGGGCCTGGGCGCCGTCGCCGCCGCCAGCTCCGACCCCCGCCTGTGGCACCTCACCCGGGACGCGCTTCCCCCTTCTGAAGAAAGCTGAGCCATCCATGACGTACGTGGTCGTCGCCCGCTACCGCACCCTCCCCGGCAAGGAGGACGAGGTGCTGGCCCTGCTCGACACCATGGCCGAGGCGTCCCGGCAGGAGCCGGACAACCTCCAGTACCGCGTGCACCGGAGCACCGAGGACCCGCGCACCGTCGTCCTCTACGAGGAGTACGAGGCGGAGTCGGGCTTCGACGCGCACTGCGCCACCGACCACTTCCGGGACCTCGTCCTGGGCCGGGTCGTCCCGCTGCTGGAGCACCGCGAGGTGCTGCGCCTGACCCCGAGGGAGGCCCGCGCGTGAAGACCGCAGCCGTCGTCCTGCGCGAGGTCAGCACGGCACGCCCGTACGGCGAGTCCCGCCCGGTCCAGGTCGAGGAGCTGGAGCTGGGCGGGCCCCGCGCGGGCGAGGTCCTCGTCCGGATCGCCGCCGCCAGCCTCTGCCACTCCGACCTGTCGGTCGTCAACGGCGACCGCGTACGCCCGCTCCCGATGGCCCTGGGCCACGAGGCCGTCGGCGTCGTCGAGGGCACGGGCCCCGGCGTGGACCGGGTCTCCCCCGGCGACCACGTCGCGCTCGTCTTCGTCCCGAGCTGCGGCCACTGCGCGCGCTGCGCGGAGGGCCGCCCGGCGCTCTGCGCGGCGGCAGCGGCGGCCAACGGCTCCGGCGGACTGCTGCACGGGCCCTCCCTCCTCCGGGATGCCGCCGGCGCCACCGTCCATCACCAGCTGGGCGTCTCGGCCTTCTCCGAGTACGCCGTGGTCGCGCAGGAGTCCGTGGTCCCGATCCCGGACGACGTGCCGTTCTCGGTGGCGTCGATGTTCGGCTGCGCGGTCCTGACGGGCGCGGGCGCCGTCATCAACACGGCGTCCCTGCGCCCCGGCCAGTCGGCGGTCGTCTACGGCCTCGGCGGCGTGGGCCTCTCCGCCGTGCTGGGCGCGCGGGCCGCGGGCGCCTCCCCGCTGATCGCCGTGGACCCCGTCGCCGCCAAGCGCGAACTCGCCCTGCGCCTCGGCGCGAGCCACGCCTTCGCGCCGGACGAGGCGGAGGAGGCGGTCGCCGAGCTGACGGGCGGCGGCGCGGACTTCGCGTTCGAGGCCGTGGGCAGCGGCGGCGTGATGGCCGCCTGCCTGCGTGCCGTGGGCCGGGGCGGCTCGGTCGTCTCGGTCGGCCTCCCGGCCCCCGACCGCGTCCTGGACGCGGTCCCGGCCCTGGCCTTCGCGGGCGAGGGCAAGTCGCTGATCGGCTCGTACATGGGCGACTCCGTGCCGCGCCGCGACATCCCCCGCTACCTGGCGCTGTGGCGCGCGGGCCTGATGCCGGTCGAGGAGATGCACACGGGCACCCGCAAGCTCACCACGCCCGACGTCAACGGCGCCCTGGAGGACCTGGCCGACGGCACGGCGATCCGCCAGGTCCTCGACACCTCGGGCCTGCTCAGCGCCTGACGGCGCGTCGCCGGTCGGTCGGCAGTCGGCCGTCGGTTCAGTCGTGGCCCGCCTCGGCCGTGGCCAGCAGTTCGGGGAACGAGCCCTCGTACTCGGGCAGCAGGCGGGCCGCCCTGGCCCAGGCGTCCAGGTCGGTGCCGAGCCGCGCGCGTGCCATGCGCCGCGCCCGCGCCTGCGCGCACCGGAAGGGGCGGGCCAGCGGCTGGTTGAGCCGGGTCGGCACGGGCCCCTGGAGGTGCTGGACCACGAAGCGGACGGGCCGTGCCTCGCGCAGCGTGTCCGTGGGCGTCAGCTGCCCGAAGCGGTACGCCAGACGCAGCCAGTTCTCGTCCGGGTGCGGATGGCGCCGCAGCAGGTCGAGCGCGGTGACGGGCTCGGACGAGCGGCACCGGGCGTGCTCGGGGTGCCGGACACGCACGAGCGCGGCGGCGCAGTCCCCGCGCAGCTCCCCCGGGACGTCCGGGCGTTCGGCGAGCACCGCCAGCAAGTGGTCGCGCAACGGTGCGCGGCGGTGCGCCGCGACCAGCTCGGGCCAGGGCGGCCGGTCGTCCATCTCCCTGACGAGGGCCTTCGCCGCGGTCATGCACTGCCCCGGGGTGCGCAGGCGCAGCAGATGGTCCAGCCGACCCCCGGGGCTCCTGGCGTACGCCAACTCCCCGCGCAGCAGGTCCAGCCCGTCGGGGGCGCGCAGCGCGTGCTGCACGACCTGGTGCGTCTCGTACGTCAGCGGATGCTTCTTGGGCTTGCGCCCCGGGAATCGCGTCTCGTCCAGCAGCGCCTGGACGGCGTCGGGCCCGCTGCGCTCCCACAGGGCCACGACGAGCGCCAGTCGCCTGGCCGGTGTCAGCAGCTTGTGCTTGCCGAGCAGCGCGCGGGCCAGCCGGGGGTGCCCCGAGGCGTAGGACGACCACAGCCATCCCCCGGCCCCGGAGTCTCGGCACACCGCGGCGACCAGCTCGTCGGCGAGGGGGAGGCGGGTGCCGGGCGGGGCGTCGGGGCCGAAGGGGCGCCCTTCGAGGATGGCGGCGCGCTGCTCGTCGGACGGCCGGGCGTGCAGGAAGATCCGGGCGTTGGTCTCAGGCTCGTCGAGAGCGAGCAACTCCGCGACGCGGGCGGGGTCCGCGTTCGCCTCGGGGCTCGCGTCCGGGGCGTCGTCCAGGGCGTCGTCCGGGCCCTCGTCCGGGCCGGGGCGGGACGCGGGATCCGGAGCGAGGTCGGAGGGGAAGAGGAGCTGCTCCTGACGGACCCCGTCCACGAACGCGACGACCCGGGCGTCGTACGGGAAGGCGTCGATCGGGTCCCGCGCCCGCAGCGACTGCCGCAGCACCTCGGCGGCCACCGGCGCCGGTGAGCCCTCCGCCAAGATTCCGCGCAGCGCGTCCACGCCACCGGCCTCCACCGCTCTCCGGCAGACGAAGACCTGGTCGTACGGCCGGAACAGCTCGCCGAGGTGCCGACGTGCCCACCGCACGACATCAGGGAACGGAGCGCAGAGGGCGAAGCCGAACGTGTCGATGTCGCGCGCGGACAGCAGCGTCTCGACCAGACCGCCCGGGCCGCGCCACCCCGGATCGTCGGGACGGTCCGCCGCGGCGGCGAGAACGGCGCGGCGCAATTGCCGCGGCCCGCCGTCGAAGAGGGACTTGGCGAGGGCCGGCTCACCCAGCGCCGCCAGGCGCACGAGCGCGTCCTTGCGCGGAGTCGTCCCGGGCAGGGCCGGAGTCTGGCCGGAATCGAACCACGCGCGGCGGTTGTCACCGGCCGCCAGCGCCTCCAGCAGGCGCCGCTCGCCGGAGGCGAGCACCTGGTCCAGCAACGCGGTGGGGAGGGACCTGGCGACGCGCAGGAGCTGCAGCGTCTCGCGCGGCAGCCGCTCCCTCAACCCGGGCAGGAGCGCGGGGTCGGGGACCAGAAAGGTGGCAGTCAGCAGCGAGTGATGGACGAACACCATGCGGAACACCCCCGAGCGGCACGGTGACTGGAGACAAGACCGAAGCCGAAGCCCAAGCCCAAGCCCATTCGATCACAACCCTCTCCCTGCCCCGCCCCCGGAGGCCCAGGCCTGCGGCCCGTGCGGAGCTGCGGCTCAGGCGCGGGACGGGTCGCCGTCGCGGCGGCGGGCCAGCAGGTCGCCCAGGGGTGCGCGTCGGTGCAGGACCGCGCGGCCTGCCCGGGTCGTCGTGATCAGGCCCGCGCCCCGGAGTGCTGCCGCGTGTGCGGACGCGGTCGCGTTGCTGACGCGGAGACGGCGTGCGAGCTGGCTCGTCGTGTGCTCGTCCTCCAGCAGGCGCAGGGCCTCGGCGCGCGTACGTCCCAGTACGTCCGACAGTCCGCCGTCCCCGTCGGCCGCGCGCGGGAGGGGGAGTCCGGGCCCCGCCGGGTAGGTGACCGTCACCTCGTCGCCCGGCGGGGGCGGGGCGGCGAGCAGGGGGTGGGCCGTCCAGTGGAAGGTGGGGCGCAGGACGAGGGTTCGGCCGTCCAGCGCGAGGTCCGCCTCGTGGGGGCCCGGGCACTCCCAGACGCCGTCGCGGAACCGCGAGCCGGGCACGGCGTCCGTGAGGGCCGCGCCGATGCCCCGTTCGGCCACCGTCAGCGCGTGCCGGGTGAACTCCGCCCGGTGCAGGTCCTGGACCTGGTCCCATACGGGCCGTACCGCCGCCTCGAACGCCGCGCGCTGGGCGCGCAGCAGCCGCTGCCACGCCTCCGCCTCTCCCCTGTGCAGGGCGTGGATCCAGCGTGGGGGCGGGGCCGGGTGGCGGGCGTAGACGCGGGCGAGTTCGGCGCGGACGAGATCCGGCGGCGTGCTCCGTACGGCCTGCTGCCCCTCCGTGACGCTGTCGGCGAAGACGTCGAGGAAGAGGGGCGGCGTCCCGCCGGGCACGAGGTCCGCGAGGGGCTCGGCCGCTGCGGGCAGCGCGCGGAGGAGTCGGCGTCGCCAGCGGCCGAGGAGCAGGTCGTCGTCGCGGCGCAGCATCATGGCGAGGGCGGTGTTCAGCTCCAGGAGCGGCGCGGGGCGGGGCGCGAAGCAGACGCGGGCGAGATCGGCGGCGGTGCAGCGGATACGGATCACCGGCCCGGCCCCCTCGTCCTCGTCCCCGTTCTCGTGCCCGTTCGCGCCCTCGTGTCCGCCAGCCTTTCGGGCTGGGCCTGAACCTTCGCCCGTACGCCCGGTCCAGCGCCAGGATTCCTGCCATGCCGACGACTTCTCCATTCAACCAGGCCGGTCAGGAGCTCTCCGGGCCACCGCTCACGCCGCGGCTGCCCGCGCCGACCGGGCCGCACCGCGTGGGCGTGACCGTCCTCCACCTGACCGACGAAGGCCGGAACGACCCGTGGGACCCGGAGCTGGGCCGCCGGGAGCTGATGGTCAGCGTCTTCCATCCGGCGCACCGCACCACGCACGACCGGGCACGGGCGCCGCAGATGACGCCGGGCGCGGCCGCGTGGTTCGGGCGGCTCGACGCCACGTTCCTGCACCCCCAGCTCCCGGCGAGCGGCGTGGACTGGGCGGCGACGCGCAGCCACGCCTACCAGGACGCGCCGCCCCTCCCCGCCACCCCTCCCCGCCCGGTGCTGCTGCACAGTCCGGGCGGCGGCGACCCGCGCACCCTGGGGACGTCCCTCGCGCAGGACCTGGCGAGCCACGGCTATGTGGTGGTGAGCGTGGACCACCCGGGCGAGACGAGCGAGGTCGAGTTCCCCGGCGGGCGGGTACGGACGACGGTGCTGCGCGGCGACCCGGCGGCGGACACCCCGCTCTTCCGCACGATGACGGAGACCCGGATCGCCGATCTCCGGTACGTGCTCGACGCGCTCCCCGCACAGGCGGAAGCGCTCGGACTCGCCCTGGACCTGCGGCGCGTGGGCGTCTACGGGCACTCGGCGGGCGGTACGGCCGTGGCGCAGGCGATGGACGAGGACGACCGGATCGGCGCCGCCGTCGACCTGGAGGGCTACCTCGACCTGCCCTCGGGCGAGCTGCTGCCGGTCGCGCGGGAGGGGGTGGACAGGCCGCTGCTCCTGGTGGGCACCGACGGCTTCCGGGACGCGCGGTTCGACCGGTCGTGGGGCGCGATGCTGGACCACCCCGGCGGCCGAACGCGCCGCGTGGAGATCGACGGCGCGGCGCACTGGGTCTTCACCGACCTCGCCGCGATGGCGCCCCATCTGGAGGGGGCGGGGCTGATGACCGCAGAAGGGCGGAACGCGCTCGTGGGGAGGATCGCCCCCGAGCGCTCGGTCCCGCTGGTGCGCGGCACCGTACGGGCGTTCTTCGACCGGCACCTGGGCGGAGGCGGCCGGGGCTCAGCGTGACAGCAGCCAGGTGAACGCGACGCCGGTCCACAGGCCGGTCACGAGCACCGGGAACCCGGGCGGGATCCGCGCCGCGACAGGGGGCGGCGCGGTCTCCACGGGGTTCGACGCGAGGGCCTCGGCGCGGGCCGCCCACTCCCACGGCGGGTCGGCGGGCAGCACCACGCGCCAGGGCTGGCGCGGGTCGTACTCGACGACGGCGGTGCGGCGCCGCAGCAGCCCCTGGAGGTCGAGCGGGTGGAGGATCCGCACGCCGAACGGCGCCCTGTCCTCGGGATGGACGGTCAGTTCGAAGACGAACATGCCCTTGTGGACCCCACGCGGGTCGTTCACCGCGCGGGCCGAGCGGACGCGCGCGGGCGCGTAGGCGCGGGGCCCGTTCGGGCGGAGCGGGGACGCGTGGCCCTTGGCGGAGAGCTCGGCGGTCCAGGAGAGCAGGAGGAGCTGCAGCGCGGTCGTCCCGAGTCCGACGATCCGCATCCAGAGCACCTCGTGGGTGAACCCGTGGACGAGGAGGGCGAGCGTCGCGCCGAGCAGACAGCCCGAGAGCACGGCGGGGACGGTGAGCCTCATGCGAACCGCCCCGCGGGGGCCAGCCGTTTGCGGGGGATGGCGACGCGGGTCGTGGCGGGGTCGCCGGGCCGCGCCTCGTCGTAGACGGCGAGCACGGGGCGGCCGAGGGCGAGGCGTTCAGTGACGGTGGGCACCTCGTGGCGTACGCCGCGGGCGTCCCGGAAGACGACCGTGACCGCTCCCCGCCTGCGGCCGGTGGAGCGCCAGCCCTGGAGTTCGGCCTCCGCCGTGGCGCGGCCGGCGCGGAGCCGCGCGAGCATCGCCGTACGGCGCAGGCTGACCGCCGCGCCCCAGGCGGCGCCCAGCGCCCCGGCTCCCGCCACGGCGGCGAGGACCGTGAGCCAGGTGGAGACGGAGAGCCGGGCGACGGGGACGAGCAGATGCCAGTCGGTGTACGTGCCCTCGGCGACCCGGCCCGCGTCGAGCGCCGCGTGCCAGCCGCTGGCGGCGGCGAGCGCGGAGAACGCGACGGCGCTGCCGGGTGCCGCGCGGTGCAGGAACCGGGAGGCCATCACGGCGAGCGCCACCCCCGTCAGCACGCCCAGGACCGGCGCGACGCTCGCGAAGTCGTTGCTGGAGCAGCCCGTGGCATCACAGGTCCAGTCGACGTCGACCGCGTCGCGGGTGCTCAGGTGGAAGCACAGCCACACCAGCCATGCCATCAGGGCGCAGGCCAGCGCGCGCAGCGTCAGCCCGAAAGTTGTCGCTCGCACGCGCAGACTCCGGTCGTTCCCTTTTCCGTGTACGGAGAACTTATCCCTGAGTGGGCGGGTCTGTCCGTGACGCCCGCCACTCAGGATCGCGTCAGAAGCGCAGCCAGGTGCCCTTGAGCCCCTGCTGCCCCACGCCCTTCTTGCCGTAGTCGCAGACGCCGCGGTCGAAGACGGCGCGCAGCCGCTTCCACTCGGCGTCGGTCCAGCGCACGTCGCCGTACGACTCGCGCCGGGGCCGTTCCGTGCGGCACTTGATCACGTCGGTGGCGATGCCCTCACCCGCGACCTCGCGCGGGAAGGAGTGCGAGGGGTAGAGCTTCTCGCAGGTGCTGTCCGGGTTCCGGTCGAGTTTCTGGGCCAGGAAGCGGGGCTCGGCGTCCCGCGTGTTGCAGCCCTCGCGCAGCCCGCCGGGCTTGGCGCGGACGATCTTCTCGATGCGGGGCGCGTCCGAGGTGTCGGCGTCCAGCGCGGTCAGCCAGCGGTCCATCATCGTGATCGACTTCCGCAGCAGCGGGCTCTCGGTGCTGAAGCCGCCGTACCGCGAGTCCTCCAGGACGCTGACCATGTTCGCGGCGGTCCCGTTGGCCTTCTTCAGGCGCTCGCGCATCGAGAGCGAGTAGTAGCGCAGATGTGTGTCGCCCTTGGGGGTGTCGTCCTGGTAGGCGCGGTATTCGAGGATCGGTACGTCCTTCAGGCCGCCGCCCCCGTTGGTGAGCCGCCCGGTGCGGTAGGCGGTGCGGAGCGCCTTCGGGTCGGCCTCGGTGCGCCCGGCGCTGTGCCGGGCGTCCTTGTCGAAGCCGCCGACCTTCTCGTTCAGGTCGAGGAACTGCTCCTTGGTGAGGGTGCCGTCCTTGAGGGCCTTCAGGCCGTACTGGATGCCGACGTTGTCGAGCGGGCGGCGCGCGAAGCCCGTACCCGGGTCGGTGCCGTAGACGTTCTTCGCGTGGTCGTAGAGGTCGCAGCGGGCGCCGCGCGGGTTGGTCTCCGGGTCGTAGCGCAGCTTCTCGGGCAGCACGCCGCAGTTGGCCGTGGGGTCGATACGGGCCGCGTCGCCCTTGGTGGCGGTGGCGGTGACGTAGCGGCCGAAGCCGGTGACGGCGCGCTTCTGCTCCTCGCTCCAGCCCTTGCCGTAGGCATCGAGATAGTCCGTGAGGAGCTTGGTGTCGGTGACGCGCTGGGTCATCGCGAAGCCGACGTCGGGGAAGGAGCAGCCGGGGATGATGCCGTCGAAGATGCCCGGGTAGTTGTCGGCGATCTGGTACGCCTGGTACGAGCCGCCGGAGCAGCCGAAGCCGATGGTGTGCGCGACGGGCCCGTACGTCTCGGTGAACCGCTCCTTGACCATCGAGGCCGTCTCGGCGGCCGTCAGGTCGGAGCAGTTCTGGCCGAAGACGTTGAGCGAGGACGACATCACGGCGTACCCCTCGCGCAGCATCGCGTCGTCGGTGACGCCGCCCGTCGTGTTCCCCTGCCGGTACCAGCCGCCGGTGCAGCCGCCGCCGAGCGTGAAGAGCGCCCGCCCGTTCCAGCCCTCGGGCCGCGCGCGGGGGCCGGGCGCGGGCTCATTCACGGGGTCGTGCAGCAGCGTCGTCTGGTAGACGGCACGGTTGCGGGTGCCGGTCTCCATCCGGACGACGTAGGGCACCCTCTTCCCCGTCGACGTCGTGGTGGTGGCGAGGTCGGCCGGATGCCCGGTGGCCTTGGCGCCGCCGGGCAGCGGCCGGAAGGCGCCGTCGGTGGTCCGGTAGAAGTAGTCGACGCGGGTGCGGACGGTGCAGTCGTCGTCGAGTGGTTTCCCGAGCGTGCCACCGATCACCGGCAGCTTGAAGGAGTCCGTCTCGCACACGTACGGCTTCTGGTGCGGACCGGAGAACACGGGGCCCTCGGCGGGGTGGTTGGTGAGCGCGAGGCGTGCGGGGCGCCGCCCCGGCGCGGTCGCGGTGACGGTGTTGGCGCGCGGGCGCAAGCCCTCGACCAGCCCGGTGAGTCCGCCGTCGTCCGGCGAGAACGACTTGGTGACATCGGCGCCGTTGAGGGCGATCCTGACGGAGTCGGGCCGCGTGCCTCCCGGGAGGGAGACGCGGAGCAGCGCGTCGGATCCGGTCACCGCGTCGGGGCGGCTGGAGAGCGCGGTGACCGTGAGCTTCCGTTCGGTGGGGGCCGTACGGTCGGGCTCTTCCGCGAGGGCGGGAGGCGCGAGGAGCGCGCCCGTCAGCGCGACGAGCAGCGGCAGCAGCACCGCGCGCGGCCTGAGCCTTCGGGACCGGCGCGCGGCCCGGGATCTCTTCATGGAGGTGTGTCCTTAGCTTCGTCCAAGCTCCACACTTACTTAACGACGCGACAAGATAGCGTCAACTATTGGCCAGGGCTACCCTGACCGGAGGGCCGAAGGGAAAGCGAGGGACGATGACGGGATCGGCGGCGGCGGGGGCGGGGGCGCGGCCGGTGGTCAGCAGACGGCGCGAGGTGAGCCACGCGAGCGCGCGCTCGCTCCTGACCACACTGCTCGGCGAGTTCGTGCTCCCCCGGGAGCGGCCCGTGTGGACCTCCGTCCTCGTCGACGCGCTGGCCACCTTCGACGTCGAGGAGAAGTCGGCCCGCCAGGCCCTCGCCCGCGTCGCCGCCGAGGGCTGGCTGATCTCCGAACGGGTGGGCCGCAGGGTCCGCTGGATCCTCACGCCGACGGGACGGCGGCTGCTGACCGAGGGCGCCGAGCGGATCTACGGCTTCGGCAGCGCCGAGGAAGCGTGGGACGGCACGTGGCTGGTGCTGCTCACCTCGGTCCCGGAGTCCCGCCGCGAGCTGCGGCACAAGCTGCGGACCCGGCTGAGCTGGGCCGGTTTCGGCTCGCCCACGCCGGGCGTCTGGATCACCCCGCACACCGGCCGCGAGACGGAGGCGCTGGACGTCCTCAAGGAGCTGGGCCTCGCGGAGGACGCCATGTCGTTCACCGCCGCGTACGGCGCGGCGGGCAGCCAGGAGTCGATGGTCTCCCGCGCCTGGGACCTCGGCGAACTGGCCGGGCGCTACGAGGAGTTCACCGCCGAGTTCACCGGGCTGCGCCCCTCGGGCGGCGACGCGGTGCTGCACGCGCTGACCCGCCTCGTCCACGAGTGGCGCCGCTTCCCGTTCCTCGACCCGATGCTGCCGCGCGAACTGCTCCCCGCCCGCTGGAGCGGCGCCGAGGCCGCAGCGCTCTTCCACCGCCGCCATGTCGAGTGGCGCCCGGCGGCGCAGCGCCGCTGGGACGAGCTGACGGAACGGACGTAGGGCGCGTACGGCACGTCGAGGCACGTCGGGGAACCTGACAGCGGCAGGCTCCCGCACACTCCTGCACACTCCTGCGCACCTCTTGCCGCACACACCCCGCCTCCTTACGTTGAACGCATGTCCCCCCACAGACGCAAGTTCGCCGCGACAGCCACAGTTTCCGCACTCGCCGCAGCCGCCGCGCTGCTCTCCCTGGCCCCGAGCGGAAACGCGGCTCCGACCGACGGAACAGCGAACCAGTCGGCCCGTACGCACGACGTCGAGCACTTCGCCCCCTCCGGCCCCGGCGGCTACCGCCCGGACGTCCCCGCGCGGGCCCCGAAGCGGATCACCGACCAGCAGCGTCCCCTCTCCGCCGCCGAGGCGAAGGCCGACGGGGCGGTCGAGGCCCTCCACCGCACGGGCTCCACCGAGGAGCGCCTCGACCTGGTCTTCGTCGGCGACGGCTACACGGCCGACCAGCAGGAGGACTTCCACAAGGACGCCGAGGCCAAGTGGGGCGACGTCACCGCCGTCGAGCCGTACAAGAGCCACACGGACAAGATGAACGTCTGGACCGTCGACGCCGTCTCCAACGACTCGGGCGTCTCCGGCGACCCGGGCCAGGACGTCGTCAAGGACACCGCGCTCGGCTCGTACTTCTGGTGCGACGGCATGGAGCGGCTGCTCTGCGCCGACCTGAACAAGGTCAACTCGTACGCCGCGAAGGCGCCCGCCGCCGACATCGTCGTGGTCGTCTCCAACTCCGAGAAGTACGGCGGCGCGGGCTACAACCGCCTCACCGACTACCCCTTCGACGGCGTCTCGACCCTCTCCTCCGACAACGCCGACTCCGGTCTCATCGCCGTCCACGAGATGGCCCACTCGATCGGCCGCCTCGCGGACGAGTACGACTACGGGCAGAGCGGCGAGTACACCGGCCCCGAGCCCGAGGACGTCAACATCAGCACGTACACCGCCGACGAGATGAAGCAGAACGGCGCCAAGTGGCACGACTGGCTGGGCAAGGACGACCCGGCGGGCGGCCAGACGGGCGCGTTCGAGGGCGCGGGCTACTACGAGAAGGGGCTCTACCGGCCGACGGAGACCTCCCTGATGCGGGACTTCTCGGTACGGGAGTTCAACAACCCCAGCCGCGAGGGCCTCATCGACGGCTTCGAACGCTACACGCAGCCGTAGCCGTACGGCACCATCGGTCCATGGCCTCCACTCGCGCGTTCTGCCGGAACCGGAAGAAGAAGCACGGCTCCGTGCTCTCCCTGTGGTCCAAGGACTCGGTGCTGTCCATCGGCTCGGTCGGCTCGGTGCTCTCGGTCGGCTCCGTGGGCTCGGTGCTCTCGGTCGGCTCGATCGGGAGCGCCCTCTCGGCCGCCTCCATCGGCTCGTCCCTCTCCTACGCCTCCGTAGCCTCCTTCCTCAGCACCCGCTCCCTCCTCTCCGCCCACTCCGACCGCTCCACCCTCACCTCGCAGGGCACGCGCGGGCTGCTGACGGTCGTCCGCAAGGCACTTCAGTAGGACGGCTCAGTAGCCCGCGCCCACCCGTACCGCGAGGTTCGGCAGGCGGCCCTCCGTGGTTTGCTGCCAGGCTGCGCGGAAGTCGGTGGCGATGTCCGTGTCCGTCGTGACGCCCGCGGAGTGGGACGTGATGACGGTGCGGGGCAGGTCCCAGGCGGGGGCGTGCGGGGGTGCGGGTTCGGTGGGGAGGACGTCGAGAACGGCTCGGGCGACGTGGCCCGTGGTGAGGGCGGTGCGGAGAGCGTCGAGGTCGACGGATTCGCCGCGGCCGACGTTGACGAACGTCGCGCCGTCCATGGCCGTGAGCAGCGGGGCCGCGAAGAGGGCGCGTGTGTCCGGGGTGAGGGGCAGCGCGTTGACGACCCAGCGCGCCCCGGGGAGGGCGGCCGGGGCGTCGGCGAGGGCGATGACGAGGTCGAAGCCGGGGGTGTCGCGCGGGGTGCGGGCGACGCCGGTCGTACGGACGCCGAGCCGCTGGAGCGCGGCGGCGACGGCGGAGCCGATGGCGCCGGTGCCGAAGACGACGGCGTGGGTGCCGTCCAGGAGTTCGCCCTGGCGTCGCTCCCAGGTGCGGGCCCGGTGGTCGGCGAGCACGTCGGGGATCCGCTGGCAGTCGGCGAGCACCCAGGCCAGGACGTACTGCGCGATACGTTCGCCCATCCTGCCGACCGTGCGGGTGAGCAGCGCGTGCGGGGGCCAGCCGGGGCGGAGCAGCGCGTCCACGCCCGCGTTGGTGCTGTGCGCCCACAGCAGCGCGTCGCCCTCGCGCAGTGCGGCGGGGAGAGTGGGACCGACGTGGACGGCGGGGCCGGGGCCGCTCGCCGGGTCGCGGGTGGGCGTCAGGCCCGTGACGGCGGCCAGTTCGCGGACCAGCGCGTCGGAGAGCGCCGGGTCCACGACGAGCCGTACGCCGTCCTCGGCCAGCACCCGCGCCAGTCGGCGGGGGTCCGGTGTCCCGTCGGCCGCGCTCCCGT
This sequence comes from Streptomyces sp. NPDC048172, assembly GCF_043202595.1. Classification (NCBI taxonomy): domain Bacteria; kingdom Bacillati; phylum Actinomycetota; class Actinomycetes; order Kitasatosporales; family Streptomycetaceae; genus Streptomyces; species Streptomyces sp. NPDC048172. The sequence continues at coordinate 43,199 of NZ_JBIDAT010000003.1, read as the reverse complement.
TCGCCTCCGTACCCATGTGTCCGTACCGCCTCGCTCGTCGTGCTCGTGCTCGTCCCGTTGCCCGGGCGAGCCTATGCGGCGGCTCCGAACCAGGTGGACAGGGCCTCCTCCAGTCCCTCGGCGTCGGCGGGCTCGTCCGTCGCCCACGCCACGACGCCGTCGGGCCGTACGAGCAGGGCGGCCGTCTCCTCCGGGGTCGCGCCCGGGACGGTGAGCGTGTCGACGCGGCCCGCGTAGCCGTGCGCCACGTCCGTCACCGCGGCGTCCCCCGCCAGGTCGAGCAGCAGGCCGTGCCCGCCGTGCAGATGGTCGGCGAGGCGGGAGCCGTCGGCGAGAGCCAGGTCGGGGGCCGAGCGGCCGGTCAGGGGGTGCTCGGGGCCGGGGAGTTCGTAGCGGTGCCAGACCCCGGAGATCTTCTTGACCAGGAACGTCGTCGCCGTGACCGTCTCCATCAGCTCCGCGACGACGTCGCGCAGCGCGCTCGCGTGCGAGTCCGTGCGCATGAGCGCGACCTGCGCGCGGGTCCAGCGCAGCACCCAGTCGCCGAGGGGGTGCCGCTCGGCGGTGTAGGTGTCGAGCAGCGTGTCGGGCGCTTCGCCGCGTACGACGGCGGCGAGCTTCCAGCCGAGGTTCATCGCGTCGCCGACGCCGAGGTTGAGGCCCTGGCCGCCGAACGGGGAGTGGACGTGCGCGGCGTCGCCCGCGAGCAGCACGCGGCCCGCGCGGTAGCGGTCCGCCTGGCGCGCGTTGTCGGTGAAGCGGGTGGCGCTGTGCACCTCCTGGATACGGACGTCGGCGCCGGAGACCCGGCGCAGGCTCTTCTCCAGCTCCTCGCGCGTGACGGGCGCCTCCCGGTCGGCGGGCGGCCCGTCGAACTCGACGGTGAGGAAGCGGCCGGGCATCGGCCCGAAGGCGTACGTGCCGTGCTCCGTACGGTTCCAGCCGTACCGCAGGCCCTCCGTTCCCGTCATCTCGACCACCGCCTGACGGCCGGTGATCTCGGGGTCGGTGCCGGGGAAGGCGAACCCGGCGTGCTTGCGGACGAGGCTGCGGCCGCCGTCGCAGCCCACGAGCCAGCCCGCGCGCAGACTCCCGGCGGAGGTGCGCACCCCGACCCCGTCGGCCTCTGCCTCGAAGCCGGTCAGCTCGACGCCCCTGCGCACGTCCACGCCCAGCTCCTCCGCGTGCTCGCCGAGGATGCGCTCGACGTCCTGCTGGAGCACGGCGCCGACCTCCCCGGCGGGTCCGGCACCGTCGAAGTCCGGGTCCGTGGTGTCCATCAGGTCACCTCGGAGCGGGATCCCGGCGAAGTGCCCGGCGAACTTGGGCGGCACGGTGAGCTTGCCCCCTCCGTGCGCCGCGAGGACCTTGCCGTACTCCGCCAGCCGGCGCTCCTGCGCCTCGGCCGCCCTCGGCAGCAGGCCCCGTCGGTAGAGGGCCTCGGCGGTCGTCTGGTTGATGCCTCCGGCCTTGAGGGTCGGGTCGATGTCCGTCCGGCGCTCCAGGACGACGACGCGGGCGCCGCCCAGCCGGAGTTCGCAGGCCAGCATCAGGCCGACGGGGCCGCCTCCGGCGACGACGACGTCGTGGTCCAGGTCTTCTCGCGGTGGTGTCATGCGTTTGACTTTAGTGACTCAATTATTTGAGTGGGTATACTTCGAGTCATGGCTGAGCAAAGGCAGGCGGCACCGCGGGAGTCGCTGCGCGCCCGCAAGAAGCGGGAGACCCGGCAGCGGATCTCCGACGTGGCGACGGGGCTCTTCGCCGAGCGCGGCTTCGACGCGGTGACGGTGAGCGAGGTCGCGCGGGCGGCGGACGTCTCGGCGATGACGGTCTTCAACCACTTCGCCCGCAAGGAGGACCTCTTCCTCGACCGCATCCCCGAGGCCGTCGAGCTGTTCACCGGCGCAGTGCGCGACCGCTCCCCCGGCGAGACGCCGCTCGCCGCGCTGCGCCGTATGCTGCTCCGACTCGCGGACGAGGGGCATCCGCTGGGCGCCCTGCACGACTCGGGCCCGCGCTTCGCGCGCGTCGTCCTCGACTCCGCCGCGCTGCGGGCGCGGGCGCGCGAGGGCGTCGAGGAGATCGAGACCGCGCTCGCCGAGGCCCTGCGGGAAGCGGGCGAGCCCGATCCGCGCCTGACCGCCGCGCTGGCCGTCGCCGCGTACCGCGCCGTCTTCACGGGCACGGTGGCCCGTATGCTCGCGGGCGCCAGCCCCGCCGGCCTGGCCGATGAGCACCGGGCCCGGCTCGACGGCGCGTTCGACGCGCTGGAACGGGCGGTCAGCCCGCCGTCGAAGGGCGCACGGTGACCGTCACGTTCTTCATCAGCGGCTGGTCGCTCTGCGTGCTGTAGTCGCCGATGGCGCACAGCACGTTCATCTCCGGCATGTACCCCGCCGCGCAACCCCGCGGGATGTCGTACGGAACGGCCTTGTACCCGGCGAGACTTCGCGTGCTGCCGTCCCTGGCGATGCTGGTGATGTCGACCTCGTCGAAGAGGGCGAGGCCGCGCTCGCGCATGTCGTCCTCGTTCATGAAGATCAGCGTGCGCAGGTTGCTGATGCCGCGGTAGCGGTCGTCGTCGGAGTAGATCGTGGTGTTCCACTGGTCGTGCGAGCGCATCGTGCCCAGCTTCAGGGTGCCCTCGGCCGGTACGACGTCGGGGAGTTCCGCGGCGGAGAACTCCGCGCGGCCCGACGGCGTGAGGAACACCAGCTCGCGGGCGGGCTGGCGGAGCCGGAAGCCGAGGGGCAGCCGGACGCGGCGGTTGAAGTCCTCGAAGCCTTCGAGGGCCCGGGACATGGTGTCGCGGACGCGGTCGTAGTCCTCGACGTACGACTCCCAGGGCGTGGCGCTGTCGGGCAGGGCCGCGCGGGCCATGCCCGCGACGATCGCCGGTTCGGAGAGGAGCTGGTGCGAGGCGGGGCGCTTCATGCCGCGCGAGAGGTGGACCATGCTCATCGAGTCCTCGACCGAGGTGGCCTGTTCGCCGCCGCGCTGGACGTCCTTCTCGGTGCGGCCGAGGCAGGGCAGGATGAGCGCGTCGCGCCCGTGGACGAGATGGCTGCGGTTGAGCTTGGTGCTGACCTGGACGGTGAGTTCGCACTTCCGCAGCGCTTCGGCGGTGTACGGGGTGTCGGGCGCGGCCAGCGCGAAGTTGCCGCCCATGCCGACGAAGACCTTCACCTCGCCGCTGTGCATGGCCTGGATGGTGCCGACCGTGTCGAGGCCGTGCTCCCGGGGCGGTTCGATGCCGCACGCCTCGGCCAGCCGGTCGAGGAAGGCGTCCGAGGGGCGGTGGTCGATGCCGCAGGTGCGGTTGCCCTGCACGTTGCTGTGGCCGCGCACCGGGGAGGGGCCCGCGCCCTCGCGGCCCAGATTGCCGCGCAGCAGCAGGAGGTTGACGATCTCGCGGACGGTGTCGACGCCGTGCTCGTGCTGGGTGATGCCCAGGCACCAGCTGAAGATGGAGCGGTCGGCCTCACGGTAGACGCGCGCCGTCTTCTCGATCGCCGCGCGGCTCACGCCGCTCTGCCGCTCGATCTCGTCCCAGGACGTGGCCTCGCACAGCTCCCGGTACTTCTCGAAGCCCGTGGTGTACCGCTCGACGAACTCCCGGTCCAGCGCCTTGGGATCGTCCTCGGCGCGGGCCAGGACCGCCTTGGCCATGCCGCGGACGAGCGCCATGTCGCCGCCGATGCGCGGCTGCACGTTGAGCGTGCTCGTGGGCGTGGAGCGGAACAGGGCCATGTTCACGAAGTCGTGCGGGATGATCGTGCGCGTCGCGGCGGCCTCGACGAGCGGGTTGATGTGCACGATCGACGCGCCGCGCTGGTGGGCCTCGGCCAGCGCGGTGAGCATCCGGGGCGCGTTGGAGGCCGCGTTGACGCCGAGGATGAAGAGCGCGTCGGTGGTCTCCCAGTCCTTCAGGTCGGCGGTGCCCTTGCCGGTGCCGAGGGACGCCGTGAGGGCGCGGCCGCTGGCCTCGTGGCACATGTTGGAGCAGTCGGGCAGATTGTTCGTGCCCAGCTCGCGGGCCATGAGCTGGTAGAGGAACGTGGCCTCGTTCCCGAGCCGTCCCGAGGTGTAGAAAGCGGCCTGCCCGGGGTGGTCGAGGCCGCGCAGTTTCTCGCCGACCAGGGCGAAGGCCTCGCGCCAGGAGACGGGGACGTAGGTGTCGGTGGCCGCTTCGTAGCGCATCGGGTGGGTGAGGCGGCCCTGGTCCTCCAGCTCCGCGTCGCTCCACTCCGCGAGCTCGGCGACCGTATGGGCCGCGAAGAAGCCGGGCCCCACGCGCTTGCGGGTCATCTCCCACGTGACGTGCTTGATGCCGTTCTCGCAGATGTCGAGGCGGAGCCCCTTCAGGTCGTCCGGCCAGGCGCATCCGGGGCAGTCGAAGCCCTTGTCCTCGTGGTTCATGCGCTGGACGGCCCGGGGCCCGTCGACGAACTCCCGTTCCCGCAGCAGGAACCGGGACACGCTCTTGGCCGCTCCCCAGCCCGCGGCGGGGTGGTGGTACGGGCGGAACGCCGGGGCGGATTCCTCGTCGGCGCCCCGCTCCCCCTCGGTCATGACGCGCGCGCCGGGGAGTCGAGGGCGACGACGGCCTCGTCGGAGTAGGTGAGGAAGGTGAGGGTCTGCCGGAAGTACAGCTCGATGTCGCTCGCGTCGTGCGCCGTGTAGCCGATGGCGAGGTCCTCGCCGAGGCGCAGCTCGAAGTCACCGCCGCGCGTGGACAGCAGGAACGCGCCGTCGAGCGCGGGCGCCCAGACGACCTCGCCGTCGAGCAGCCGGTCGAGGTGGGCTGCGATCGGGTAGCCGTGGTCGGAGGTCTCACTGACCGCCGTGTACGCCTCGGCGCCGAGCAGCAGCGCGTACGGGCCGCCGACCCCGGCGAGGCGCAGCGTGGTGAGGGCCTTGCTGACCGCGTCGGGGAACTCGCGGGCCTGTGCCGGGAGTCCGAGCACCGGGTTGGACGTACGGCTGCGCAGGCCGTCGATGCCCGCCGCCGCGTAGCCGTCGAAGAGGGCGCGGTCCTCGGCGAAGGCCATGGTGCGCGCCGCGTCCTTGACGGGCTGCCAGTCCGAGTCCTGCGCGCCCCGGTCGACGTCGTCCACCGCGTCCCGGCTCACCTTGAACGGCACGTTGAGCTCGACCAGGGGCTGGGCTTGGCGCAGCCGCGCGGTGACGCCCTCGGCGGGCGCGTCGATCCGCGCGAGGTGGCCCGTGCCCACGGCCGCGAGCCCGGGGCCGTCCGGGCCCGTGACGTCCACGGCGCGCCGTCCCGCGAGGTTGCGGCGGAAGGTGCGGCGGGCCTCCTCCTCGATCTCCGCCCACGCCTGGGGCGTGATCGGGGCGAGCTCGCGGTGCAGGTTGGACATGCCGGTGGGCGTGGTCATGGTCAGGCTCCTTTCAGGCTGCCGATGCCCAGGGAACCGTCGCCGGATCCCGCGCCGTCCGCGGTGGCGTCCCCGCTCCGGGGCGAGTGCGAGGGCGGGGGCGGCGGGTCGTCGAGGAAGTCGACGGTCGGGACGTGGAACAGACAGCCGGTGACCGCTGTCGAGAAGTCGAGAATCCGGTCGTGGGTGCCCGGCGGGTCGCCGAGGAACATGTTGCGGAGCATGGTCTCGGTGACGTCGGGCGTGCGGGCATAGCCGATGAAATACGTGCCGAATTCTCCCTGGCCGACGCTGCCGAACGGCATGTTCTCGCGTACGATCTTCCGCTCGTTCCCCTCCTCGTCGGTGATGGTGTTCAGGGCGACGTGGGAATCCGCGGGCTTGACGTCGTCGGAAAGCTCGATGTTCTCCGCCTTGGTGCGGCCGATGACGTTTTCCTGCTCCTCCGAGGAGAGCGCGGCCCAGGCGGCCATGTCGTGCACGTACTTCTGGACGATGACATAGCTTCCGCCGCGGAAGTCGGGGTCCTCGTCGCCGACGCGGACGAATTCCTCGGCGACCCGGCCCTCGGGGTTCTCGGAGCCGTCGACGAAGCCGAGGAGATCGCGCTCGTCGAAATACTTGAAGCCGTGCACCTCGTCGACGACGGTGGCCGCGCCCTCCAGCCGTCCGACGAGCAGGCGGGCCAGCTCGAAGCAGACGTCCATGTGCCGGGCGCGCAGATGGAAGAGCAGGTCGCCGGGGGTGGCGGGGGCCCGGTGGCGCTCGCCGTTCAGCTCGACGAAGGGGTGCAGCTCCCGGGGGCGCGGGCCGCCGAAGAGCCGGTCCCAGGCCATCGAGCCGATGCCGACCACGCACTCCAGACCGGCGTCCGGCGCGCGGAATCCGACCGAGCGCCGCAGGCCCGACACATCCTGGAGCAGATCGCGGACCGTGTCCTCGCCGCCCGGCGCGACGGTGACCACGAGAAACACCGCGGCCTTGGCCGGGGGGACGGTCAGGGGCTGCGGTTCTGGCACGGGAACCTGCCTTCCGTTCGGATGCGCGCGCGGCGAACGTAAACGCTACCAGCCTGCCCTGATCCGGCCACCGGACTCACGAATGCCTGGGCCGTACAGGTGTCGGCGCGCGGATCGGTGCGGAACATGAAACCTCGGCAAAGGAATTCCCAGTGCCCGGTAAATCGCATTTCGCGCGCCACGGGGAAGAATCGGAAATGCGCGGACGATTCCGGCGGGAATTCCTTGTGCGTGAACGCTCGGAGGTGCTCCGGAAAACCCCTGGATTCCGGTGTCGCGCGCGAGGACGATGGCCGCATGGTGTCGACCGATCGTCTGCTCGCCTTCGCGGCGATGTCCTTCCTGCTCATCATCGTGCCCGGGCCCAGCGTCCTGTTCGTCGTCGGACGCGCGCTCGCCCAGGGCCGCCGCGCCGCGCTCACCACGGTCGCGGGGAACACGCTCGGCGCGTACGTCCTCGTGGTCGCCGTCGCCCTCGGCGTCGGCTCCGTGGTCGAGCGCTCCGTCCTCGTCTTCACGGCCCTGAAGCTCGCGGGCGCCGCCTACCTCGTCTACCTGGGCGTCAGGACCATACGGAGGCGCGGCTCGCTGCGTGCCGCGTTCGAGGACGAGGAGGGCGCGGACCACGGCGGGCTGCGCACGCTCTGGGAGGGCTTCGCCGTGGGCGTGGCCAACCCCAAGACCATCGTCTTCTTCGCCGCCGTGCTCCCCCAGTTCGTGGACCGCGAGCAGGGCCACGTCGTGCTGCAGATGCTGCTGCTCGGCCTGGTCTTCAACGCCATCGCGATCGCGTCGGACAGCGTCTGGGGCCTCGCCGCCGCCACGGCCCGCGGCTGGTTCGCGCGCTCGCCGCGCCGTCTGTCCCTGGTCGGCGGCGCGGGCGGCCTGGCCATGATCGGCCTCGGCGTGACGGTCGCGGCGACGGGCCGCAAGGATTGACTTCCGCTCCCCGCTCTAAAGGGCGGGGATTCCTACCACGGTCGTGTGACCGTCTCGGTGGGTTCCTGTTTCTCTGCGCTGCGCCGGGAGGAGTCCCGGTCTTACCCGCGCTCCGCAGGCTGATACCGCCAGTCCGGCGGCCTTGGCGACGTTGACCGCCGCGTTGATGTCCCGATCGAGGACGCTCCCGCACGCTCCGCACGCCCACACGCGGATGCTGAGGGGCTTGGGCCCGTCCTTGACGCCGCACGCCGAACAGACCTGGGAGGTCGGCTCGAACCGGCCGATGCGGAGGAACGTCCGGCCGTGCTTGGCGGCCTTGTATTCCAGCATCGCGACGAGCGCCGACCATCCGGCGTCATGCACGGACTTGGCCAGGCGCGTGCGGGCGAGTCCCTTGACCGCCAGGTCCTCAACGGCAACCGCTTGGTTATCGCGAATGATCCGTGTGGAGAGCTGGTGGTGAAACTCGCGCCGTGCGTCGGCCACCGCGCCGTGGGCGCGGGCGACCTCGATGCGGGCCTTGGTCCGGTTGTTGCTGCCCTTCGCCTTCCGGCTCAGGTTCTGCTGTGCCTTCTTCAGCTTCTTCTCGGCCCGGCGCAGGAAGCGGGGGCTGTCGACCTTCGTGCCGTCCGAGAGGACCGCAAAGTGCGACAGGCCCAGGTCGATGCCGACCGCGGTGTCCCTCCTGGGAAGCATCTCGGTCTTGGTCTCGACCACGAACGAGGCGAAGTACCGCCCGGCGGCGTCCTTGATCACGGTCACCGTGGACGGGATGGAGGGCAGGCCGCGTGACCACTTCACCCGTACGTCACCGATCTTCGGCAACGAAAGGTCTCCGCCCGTCGTGAACTTCCAGCGGGCGTTCGCGGTGAACCGGACAGCCTGCCGGTTGTCCTTGCGGCTCTTGAACCGGGGTGCTCCCATGCGCGAGCGCCTGCCCTTGAGCCCGTCGAAGAAGTTCCTGTAGGCGGCATCCAGGTCCCTCAGGGACTGCTGCAGGACCACGGCCGATACCTCGCCGAGCCAGGCTCGTTCCTCGGTCTTCTTCGCCTCGGTGATCAGCAGCTTCGACAGGTGACCCGTCCTCGGGAACGCCTCACCGCCGGCGCGGGCGGTCTCACGGGCCCGAAGGGCGTCGTTGTAGACCACCCGCGCACACCCGAACGCGCGGGCCAGCGCCGAACGCTGGGGCCCGTTCGGGTAGAGGCGGAAGGAGTACCGAAGCTGCATGCCGATCACCGTACGACAGAGGGTTCATGGCCGACATACAGAACATTCGTACGGGTAGGCACTGTACTTTCGGGCTCCCCGCACACTTGGTTTTCGTGACGAAGTACCGGCACAGGGTCTTCACCGACGCGCACCTCAAGCGGATGGAAGAGGTCATGCGGGCGGCCTGCGCGGACATCGCGTGTGAGCTGGCCGAGTTCAACGGCGAGAACAACCACGTCCGCCCGCTCGCGAACTTCCCACCGAAGGCCGCCCTGTCAAAGCTGGTCAACAGCTTGAAGGGCGTCTCCTTCCGCAGGCTCCGCCAGGAGTACCCCGAACTGATCCGGCACTACTGGCGGGCACAGCGACTCTGGCCCGGTTCCTGCTTCGCAGGGTCGATGGGCGGGGCTCCGCTGTCGACCGTCCGCCAGTACATCCAGCAGCAGAACCGTCCGCTCTGGCCTGCGCGTCAGAACACTTCTGAAAATCGCTACACCACCGGGCCAAAACCCGATGCACTGCGATGAGCCCCCGGTAGCGGCTCCCCGCCGTCCCGGGTCAGCCCCGCTTCAGCCGCCCCCGGATCGCGAGCGCCGCGAGGCCGATGAGGGTGGGCTCGGCGAAGCGGGCCGTCTTCTCCACGTACCGCCCCGGCAGGGTGAGTTGCTGGCCGCTGGCGCGGAACACGACGGAGTTGAGCACGACGTCGGCGGCCCGCTCCGCGCGCGCCGCCGTGAAGCGGTCGGCGAACGGGCGGTGCAGGGTGGGCGCCTGCGTGCCGACCACGCCGGACGAGGCCGGGTAGGGGCGGCCCGGCGTGTCGGGCAGGCCGACGGCCATCATCAGCAGCACCGTCACGAGCATCGCGCCCGCGAGCCAGCCGAGGGCGCGCGAGGCACGCAGCCCGTAGCCGGACAGGGCCCAGTACGCCTGGAGGAGCCACCGCTCCGCGTTCCGCCAGGGCCTGGCGTAGCGGCGCATCTCCATCTCGCCGTAGTAGAAGTCGGCCGCGCCCGGCTCGTCCTTGGCGTCCTCGCGGGCCTTGCGGAGCTGGCGGTACGTGGTCATGAGCGCGGAGAGGCTGGGCACGGTGCCGGGGTCTGACGGGGGCGGGCCCCAGTCGTGCCGGGTGCGGGTGGCGCGCCAGGGGTGCGTGCGCCACTGCCGCTCCTCCTCGATCACCTGCCGCTGGGCGCACCAACGGGGCACGCCGCGGCTCCAGCGCAGCCCGCGCGGCGTGGTGCCGAGCCGCCACTTCCCCTCCAGGCGGAGCTGGTCGAGATGGTGGGTGCCGGAGAACGCGCAGGTGGTGAGGTCCACCCCGGCGAGCAGCACCATCGAGGCGTCGACGCCCCGGAGGGAGCTGACGGAGATGAGCCCGTCGGGCGTGGCGGCGTCCGCCAGCAACTCCTCCTCGGCGCGCCGCGTCCGCTCGTTCGACACGGCGGTGGAGACGGTGCAGGGGTGCAGGAGGAGGGCGCCGCTGAGGTCGAGGGTGGCGTGGCGGGCGTCGAGCGTGACCGGTTCCTCGAAGCGGGTACGGGCGGCCGAGACACGCCGGGCACTCACCTCGAAGGTGGTCGGCCCCGCGACGGTGGCCGAGTCGAGGACCAGCGACTCCCCGCACACGAGCGGCCCCAGCGAGAGCCGCCCCCGGAACGCCGCCCCGCGGAAGAGGGCGCGCCGGGCGAGGACCGCGTCGTCGAAGCCGGTCTCCCCGGCGAAGCCGGCCCGGTCGAAACGGGCGTCGCCCCGTACCGCCGCGCGCCGGAAGGAGCAGTCGCCCTCGAAGGCCACGTCCTCGAACCACGCGCCGTCCGCGAACTCCGCCTCCGCGAAGCCCGCCCAGTCCCCGAACCGCGCGCCGTCGAAGGAGGCGTCCTCGCGGAAGACCGTCCCCACGAACGAGGCGTACGCGCCGAACTCCGTACGGCTGAAGTCCGCGAAGCCGTGGAACGTGGCCCGGACGAAGCGCGCGTGGTCCTCGAAGACCGCGGCGCGGAACTCTGCGTCGGCGGCGAACGAGGCGTCGTCGAACGCCGCCGCCCCGAACCGCGCCGTCCCCGCCTCGTCCCGCACCGCGTCGAGCACCCGCCCCAGCAGCCAGGCGCCCAGGCGCGTGCCCCGCAGGTCGACGTCGGCGCCCGGCGACATGCCGTCGAGGTACGGGCCGCGGACGCTCTCGTGCAGGTGCGCGAGGCAGCTCCCGTCGGCGATCACGACACCCCGGCACTCCCCCGCGGAGCGGCACCGCTCCCACGGCGTCGCCCCCATCCCCTCGTCCATACCGGTGATCACACCAGCCCCGTGCCCCGGAGGGAAGGGCACGCTTGACCTTGACGTAGCGGCAACGTTTCCAATGAACGCATGCGAATCGGCGAGCTTGCCGCGCTGGTCGGGGTCTCGACCCGGACCGTGCGCCACTATCACCACCAGGGCCTGCTGCCCGAGCCCGTACGGCTGCCCAACGGCTACCGCGAGTACCGGCTGCGGGACGCGGTCGTGCTGGCGCGCGTGCGGCGGCTGGCGGAGCTGGGGCTCTCGCTGGACGAGATCCGTGACGTGCTCGCCGACGACAAGGGGCGGGAGCTGCGCGAGGTGCTGCTGGAGCTGGACGCGGACCTGGCGCGGCAGCAGGAGGCGCTCGCGGCGCGCCGCGCCCGGCTCGCCGCGCTGCTCACCGAGACGGACCTGCACCCGGACTCGACGGTGTCCCCGGAGATGGCCGAGGTGCTGCGTGAACTGCCCGCCGGGGGATCGAAGTTCGCGGCGCTCGACCGGGAGATGCTGGTGATGATGGACACGGGCGTGGCGCCCGGGGACCGCGCGGCGCTGACGGAGATGTTCCGGCCGCTCACCGAGCCGGAGAGCCTGGCGCGGGCCCAGGAGCTCTACGCGCGGATGGACGCGCTGGCCGACGCCGACCCCGGCGAGCCGCGCGTCGCCGCGCTCGCCGCGGACTTCGCGGCGCTCATGCCGGACACGATGACCGCGGCGGCCGCGGAGCACATGGACGGCGTCGTCCTGGACGAGCTGATCGCGTCGATGGAGGACGAGCTGTCGCCCGCGCAGGCCGAGATGTTCCGGCTCCTGATGACCACGCTCGTCAGGAACGCCACGGAGGGGAACCCGGAGGGGAAGGGGTGAGCGGGATGCTGAGGGTCGCGCGCGCCGCGCTGTTCGCGGCGGTTCCGGCCGAGTTGGTGGTCATGGTCCTGCTGGTGTCCGGCGTGTCGCTGCCGGGACCGCTGCTCACCGCCGTCGAGGTGGCCGTGCTGGCGGTCGTGGTGCTGGAGGGCGCGACGGCGTGGCGGCTGTACCGGGCGGAGCGCAGGGGCGGCGCGGGACGGAAGGCGGCGTGTCGCGGTGCGTACGAGCGGCTCGTCCCCGTACGGGTCCGGCGTGTCGTGGGCTTCGACACCAAGGGCATGGTCAGCCTCGTGCTGTGGGTGGCGCGCCGCCGCCACGGGGTGCCCCAGGGGGCGCGCGCGTTCTCGTACTCCCGCGCGCAGACCTCGACGCTGCTGCTGTTCCTCTTCGCGATGGTCGTCGAACTCGTGGGCATCGAGGTCCTGTTGCGCGAGACCGGCGTCCCGGCGTGGATCCGGACCGTGGTCCTGGTGATCGACGCGTACTCGGTGGTGGCGGTCCTGGCGATTCTCGCGTCCTGCGTGACGCGCCCGCACGTCGTCACCGGCGGCGAACTGCGTGTCCGCTACGGCGCGTTCTTCGACCTGCGCGTCCCGCGCGAGCGCGTCGCCGCCGTCCACCGGGTGCGGCGCTACAGCGAGAGCGGCACGGTGAAGGTCGAGGGCGAGGAGATGGCCGTCGCGGTGGCCTCGCAGACGAACGTACGGATCGAGCTGGCGGAGCCGATGACCGCGACACGCCCGCTGGGCCGGCGCGTCGGGATCCGTTCCCTGCGGTTCTTCGCGGACGAGCCGGAGGCGCTGCTGGCCGCGCTGGCCGAGCCGGCCTCCGGAGCGGACACGTCGGAGGCCGTACCGGCGGCCCGTGGTCACCAGGGCTGGACGGCCGCGCCCACCGTCCAGCCGTAGTCCAGCTCCTCGCCGTCCACGGTCACCGCCTCCACGGTGGCCGTGGACGGGTCGATGTCGGCCACGAAGCCGTCGCCCTCGTAGCGGGGGTAGCCCGACTCGCCGGTCCGGCCCGTCGCCTCGACGGTGCCGGTGCGCACCGGCTCGCCGGGGTCCGGATGGCCGTCCTCGTCGGTGAGCCGGGGGTAGAGCCGGACCTCGTAGCGGCGGGGCGCTCTCGCTTCAGACATATCCCTACATTACGACCGTTCGCCCGCCTCTTGCCGCCCCTCGTCCGCCAGTCCCGCGTCCGCCAGTCCCGCGTCCCGCAGCAGCGTCCACACCCGGTACGGCGTCAGCGGGGTGCGGTCCAGGCGGGCGGCGATCTCCGGGACGGCGTCCGCGACCGCGTTGGCCACGGCGGCGGCGGGCGGGAGCGTGCCGCCCTCGCCGAGCCCCTTGAAGCCGCCGGGGTTGTGCGGGGTCGGCGTCTCGGTGTGGCTGACCCGGATGTCGGGGACGTCGGGCGGCGCCGGAAGGACGTACTCCCGGAAGGAGGTGGCCAGGGGCCGCGCCGTCACCGGGTCGTAGGCGGCCTCCTCCAGCAGCGCCAGGCCCAGCCCCTGGGCCACGGCGCCCGCCGTCTGGCCCTCGGCGATCAGCGGGTTGACCAGCACTCCGCTGTCGTGGACCGCCCAGTAGCCCTCGACGGTGACCGCGCCCGTGTCCAGGTCGACGGCGACGGCCGCGGCGTGCGCGGCGTGCGCGAAGGTCACGTCGGGCGGGTCGAAGTCGACCGTCTCCTCCAGCTGGATGCGGTCGTGCTCCGGGCGCCCCCAGCCGAGCCAGCCGCGCTGGGCGATCTCGCGCCAGGTGGCGGTGCGGTCGGTCTTGGCCGCGCGGAACGTGAGCCCTTCGAGGCGTACGTCCTCCGGGGTGGTCTCCAGGAACGCCGCCGCCAGCGCGTCCATCCGCCCCCGCAGCCTCTCCCCCGCGCGCAGCAGGGCGCTCCCGGAGAGCACGAGGGAGCGGCTGGCCTGGGAGCTGTACTCCGAGTGCGGGGTGGTCTCCGTGTCGCCCAGCCGGACGGCGACCAGGTCCATCGGCACGCCGAGGCGGTCCGCGACGATCTGGGCGAGCGTGGTCTCGATGCCCTGGCCCATGGAGACGGCCCCGGCGAAGACGGTGACCGTGCCGTCCTGGTTGACGCGGATCCGGCCGCTCTCCCAGCCGCTGGCCTCCAGCCCGGTCAGCTCCAGCAGCTTGGTGGGTCCGTAGCCGGTGATCTCCACGCTGGGCACGGTCGCGACGCCACGCCGGACGCGGCCCTCGCGCTCCCGGGGCGCGGCGGCCGCCGCCGAGGCCGCGGCGCGGTAGGTCGCCGGGTAGTCGCCGGTGTCGTACGTCATGTGCGTACGGACCGTGTACGGCATCTCCTCGGCGGCGATCAGGTTGCGCAGCCTCAACTCGTCCGCGTCCAGGCCGAGTTCGCGTGCCGCCTCGGCGATGAGGCGCTCGCGGATCCAGCAGGACTCCTGCATCCCGTAGCCCCGGTAGGCGCCCGTGGGGGTCGCGTTGGTGTGCACGCAGGTGACGGTGGCGCCCGCGAGGGGCAGCCGGTAGGGGCCCTCCAGGGACTGCCCCGTGATCTGGAACGGGCCCGAGCCGCCCTGCGTGGAGAACGCGCCGAGGTCGCCGCGCACCCAGGCGCCGAGCGCGAGGAACCGCCCGTCGAGGTCGAGCGCGAGCCGCGCCGTGGCGGTCTGGCCCCGGCCCTGGTACGTGGCGGTCAGCGCCTCCGTACGGTCCTCGGTCCAGGCGACACGCCGGCCGAGGAGCTTGGCGGCGAGACAGACCAGCGCCTCGTCGACGTACAGCGTGGTCTTGCTGCCGAAGGCGCCGCCGAGGTCGGGGACGAGGACCTGGATCTGGTCCATCCGCAGCCGCAGCGCCGCCGCCAGCCCGTACCGCACGGGGTGCGGGACCTGGGTGCTGCTCCACACGGTGAGCCGCTCGGTGTGCGGGATCCACTCGGCGAGGAGGCCGCGCGGCTCCATGGACGCGGCGTTGACGCGCTGGACGGCGAGTTCGCGGGTGACGACGTGCGGCGCGGCGGCCATGGCCCGCTCGATCTCCTCCGCCGGGTCGCCGAAGCGGACCTCCCCGGCGACATTGGTGCCCGCCTCCGGGTACAGGAGCGGCGCGCCGGGCGCGAGCGCGGCGTCGACGCCGACGACCGGGGGCAGCGGGTCGATGCTCAGCTCGACACGCTCGGCCGCGTCCTCGGCGGCGGCGCGGCTCGCGGCGACGACGAGGCCGAGGGGCTGCCCGACGTACCGCACGGTGCGCGTGGCGACCTCGATGTCCCGCTGGTGCTGGCCCGGCAGGCGCCAGACGGTGGGGAGCGGGTCGGCGTGCCGCGCGATCTCGTCGGGGCCGATCACCAGCGTGGCGCCGCCCTCTTCGCGCGCCGCGCGCCCGTCGAAGCGGGTGACCCTGCCGTGCGGGACGGGGCTGCGGACGACGGCGGCGTGCAGCGCGGTGCCGCCACCGAGGTCGTCGGCGTACCGCCCGTGGCCGCGCAGCATGCGCGCGTCGTGGACGCGGGGCAGGGCGCGGCCGATGAGACCGGGGCGCGCGGCGTCGGTGTCGGCGGTGGCGGTGGCGGTGGCGTCGGTGTCGGTGTCGGGGGCCGTCCTGGCTCCGGGGTTCCGGTCAGTTCCCATCGGAACCTCCCGCGTGCTCGCGGCTGCGGGCGAGCGCCGCGCGGATGCCGGTGTAGCCGGTGCACCGGCAGCGGTGGCCCGCGAGGACCTGGTCCGCGGTCTCGTCCTCGGGGGTCCCGTCGCGCTCGGCCGCGGTGAGGCTCATGAGGATGCCGGGGGTGCAGAAGCCGCACTGGAGACCCTGCTCGGTCATGAACGCGCGCTGGAGCGTGCTGAGTTCGCCGTTCACCGCGAGTCCTTCGACGGTCTCGACACGCCGCCCTTCAGCCTGGACCGCGAGCATGAGACACGCCCGTACGGGCTCGCCGTCCAGCAGGACGGTGCAGGAGCCGCAGACGCCCTCCTCGCAGCCGACGTGGGTGCCGGTGAGGCCGAGCGTGTGCCGGAGGAAGTCGCTGAGCAGCGTCCGCACCTCGGTGCGGGCCGCGCGCTCGGTGCCGTTGACGGTGAGGGAGACCGTCCGTTCGGGTGCGCCGGTCATGGCCTCACCCCTTCCAGGGCCCGTCGGAGTGTCGTGCGGAGGAGGGCACGGCGGTAGTCGGCGCTGCCGTACGTGTCGGACGGCGGGTCGGCCTCGTGCGCGGCGGCGTCGAGCGTGGTCCCCAGCTCCGTCAACGGCCGTCCCGTCAGGGCGTGTTCGGCCTCGTGGAGACGGAGCGGGCGGTCGGCGGCGCCCGCGGCGGAGAGGCGCGCCGAGACCACGGTGCCGTCCGCGTCGAGCGACACGCCCGCGCACGCCCCGACGAGCGGGAAGCCGCCCTGGCCGAGGCGGGGGACCTCGGCGAAGCGGAAGCGGTGCCCCTCGTGCAGCGGCAGCTCGACCTCGGTCAGCAGCTCTCCGGGGCGCAGGGCCGTACCGCCGCCGGGGCGGTAGAACTCCTCGGCGTCCAGGGTGCGTTGTCCGGCGGCCGAGCGGAGCAGGAGGCGGGCGCCGAGCGCGAGGGCGAGGGCGGGGAGTTCGGCGGCGGGGTCGGCGTGGCAGAGCGAGCCGCCCAGCGTGGCGCGGGTTCTGATCTGCGGGTACGCGACCAGCCGTACGGTCTCACGGAGCACGGGCAGCGTGTCGCGGAGCGCGGTGTGCGTCTCCAGCGCGCGCAGCCAGGCGAGTGCGCCGATCCGCACCGCGCTCTGCTCCAGGGTGACGGCGTCGAGGTCGGCGACGCCGCCGAGGTCCACGAGGGTGACGGGGCGGACGCGGCGGCGGTTGAGGAGCGGCAGCAGGCTCTGGCCCCCGGCCAGCAGCGTCGTCGTGCCGTTCGCTCCGCTCAGCAGTCGCACCGTCTCGTCCACGGTGCGGGGGGCCCGGTAGTCGAATGCGGGTGGCTTCACGGTGACAGCGTGATTGCGCCGGGGCAACGCGGCAAGGGCGCACGGCGTCTCGGCGTGCCGCCCCCTGCCGGGTGCCCCCCCTGTCGGGACTGCTGGGCAGGGGCTGCCCCGTACCGTGCGTTGCAGAGTGCCGCTGCTTCGTGGCTTGTCGCGCAGTTCCCCGCGCCCCTGACGGGGCGCTCCGAGGAGCGCCGCGTACCTCTAGGGGCGCGGGGAACTGCGCGCGCAACCACCCACAACCCGCAGCCTGCAAGGCACGGCACGGGGCAGCCCCTGCCCAGCCCTGGAACGAGGGTCAGGCGCCGTCAGACCGCCGCGAGGCCACCTGTTCTCGACAGCTCCTTGCGCAGCCGCATGAACGGCCGCGGCCGGTTCATGGCGAGGGCCGCCGTGGGGGTCCCGTCGCGCTCGTAGACGGCGAGGAAGCTGCGGTCCTCCGGGGAGCCCTCGGCGAGCCGCACCGTGTCGCCCGGCGCGCGGCGACCCGCGAACTGGAGGCGGACGCCGTACTGGTCGGACCAGAAGTACGGCAGCCCCGAGTGCGTCTCGACCGTGGTCCCCGCGAGCAGATTGCGCACGGCGACCTCGGGTTGCCGCGTGGCGCTGGTCCAGTGCTCGGACCTGACCCCGTCGGTCCGCGCCACGTCCCCGGCCGCCACCACGCCCGGTACGGAGGTGGCGCCGCCCCTGTCGCAGACGACGCCGTCGTCCAGGGCGAGCCCCGAACCCTCCAGCCAGTCCGTGCGCGGGCGTACGCCGACGCCCACCACGACGACGTCGGCCGGGAGGTAGCGGCCGTCGGCCAACTCGACCCAGGCGACGTTCCCGCGCGTGTCGGCGTGCAGACCCGACACGCCCGTGCCGGTGAGCAGCGTGACGCCGTGGTCGGTGTGGAGCGTGGCGCACGCCTCCGCCATCTCCTGCCCGAGCTGCGGCAGCAGCGGCTGCGGCGCGGCCTCGACGACGGTGACCCGGTGGCCCATCGTCGCGCAGGACGAGGCGACCTCGGCGCCGATGAACCCCGCGCCGATCACCACGACGCGGACCTGGCCTCTGCTGAGCCCCTCGCGCAGGGCCGCCGCGTCGTCGAGCGTGCGCAGCGTGTGGACGCCGGAGAGCGGTGTCTCCGTGCGCTGTCCGGCCAGGCGGCGCGGCGTGGCGCCGGTGGCGAGGACGACGCCGTCCGTGGTCAGGCGCCGTCCGCTCGCCAGCACGACGGAGCGGCCCGCCGTGTCGAGCGCGGCGGCGCGGGTGCCGAGCAGCCACTCGGCGTCGAGGTCGGCGATCTCCTCGGCGTCGGCGAGCGCGAGCCGGTCGGCGGTCACCGCGCCGGTCAGGAACTCCTTGGAGAGCGGCGGCCGGTCGTAGGGCCGGTGGTGCTCGTCGCCGACGATCACCAGCCGTCCGTCGTACCCCTCGGCGCGGAGCGCGAGCGCGGCGTAGAGTCCCGCGAGCGACGCGCCGACCACGGTCACTGTTCTCATCGTGCCGCTCATGCCGCGGTCCCCCGTCCTGCCTGCTCGGTCTCCTCGGCGGCCACGTGCACCCACACCGTGCCGTCGTGCACGCTGACAGGGTGGGTACGGACCGCGCGGCGGGCCGGGAGACACGCGGGCTTGCCGGTGCGCAGGTCGAATGAAGCCGCGTGCAGCGGGCATTCGATCAGACAGCCTTCGAGCCACCCCTCGGAGAGCGAAGCGTCCTGGTGGGTGCATGTGTCGTCGATGGCGTACAGCTCACCGTCCGAGTGAAAGACGGCGATGGGAGGTTCTAGGTCGATACGGAGTGACTCGCCCTCGGGCAGGTCTTCAAGGCGGCAGACGGGTAGCACTGGCCCCCCTCACACTCTTCGCTACTATGCGAGTTTCGTATCGCGCACGATGACGCGTGATGCGCAACAGAATCCAAGCGAGGAGGTCTCACGTCAAGCGCTCGCCTCAGCTCGGATGCGAGCCGGGTACCAGACACCGGGAACCAGACACCGGGAACCACAATCAGGCCACCAGGCGGTGACGTTGAGCAGATGACGGACAAGACGGAGGACATGGGAGCGGCAACAGGACCGGAATCGGGACAGGGCTCGGGGCAGGGTTCGGGCAAGCAGGCGAGGGGCGCGGCGGGTTCGGTCCAGTCCGTGGACCGGGCGGTGAGCGTGCTGGAGATCCTGGCGCGGCACGGCGAGGCCGGGGTCACGGAGATCGCGGAGGAGCTGGGCGTCCACAAGTCGACGGCGTTCCGGCTGCTCGGCGTGCTGGAGGCGAGAGGACTGGTCTCGCAGGAGCAGGACCGGGGGAAGTACTACCTCGGCCCCGGCGTGCTCCGCCTGGCGGGCGCCGCCGCCTCGCGGCTCGACATCTCGCAGGAGGGCGCGCCCGTCTGCCGCGAGCTGGCGGAGGACGCGGGCGAGACGGCCAACATCGCGGTGCTCGACGACGACGCCGCGGTCAACATCATGCAGGCGCGCGGCTCGTCGTCGGTGACCGCGCAGAACTGGCTGGGGCGGCGCACGCCGCTGCACGCGACGTCCAGCGGGAAGACGCTGCTCGCGCACCAGCCCAAGTCCGTGCAGGAGAGCGCTCTCTCGCGCAAGCTGCCCCGGCTGACGGAGCACACGATCACGTCGCCGGCGGAGCTGCGGACCGAGCTGAAGAGCGTGCTGAAGAACGGCTTCGCGGTCGCGCGGGACGAGCTGGAGATCGGCCTGCACGCCGTCTCGGCCCCCGTACGGGCGCACGACGGCAAGGTCATCGGGGCGATCAGCGTCTCGGGACCCTCGTACCGCCTTGAGGAGGAGCAGCTCCACGAGGTCGCCAAGCGGACGATGACCGCGGCGCAGGATCTCTCCCGGCGCATGGGCTACGCGTACTGACCGACGTACCGACCGAGACGCCGCACACGGCGGGCTTTCAGCACCCGCGCGGCTCCGCGCACCGGCCCCGGGGATCACTGGCCCCGGGGCCAGAACTTTGCAACTCCCTTGCTCAGAGCGCCTTTCGGGCACCTGTACGGCCGTGCGCTGAGACCTGACGATCCGTCAGGAACCACTGATCCACATCTCTTGACGGCGGACTTCCGCGTTCTCACTATGTCTCTCATAGCGCAACCAGTCGTGCACTACGCAACAAGCTGCGAGGTCTGGGAATGCCACACGAGGTCCGCGCTGTCATCGCGATGAAGAAGGACGCACCGGCGGAGGTGCAGACCGTCCTGGTGCCGGACCCCGGCCCGGGAGAAGTTCTCGTCACCGTGCAGGCGTGCGGCGTCTGCCACACCGACCTGCACTACCGGGAAGGCGCCGTCGGCGACGACTTCCCGTTCCTGCTCGGCCACGAGGCGGCCGGGATCGTCGAGGCCGTCGGCCCCGGCGTCACCGACCCGCTGCCCGGCGACTACGTCGTGCTGGCCTGGCGCGCGCCCTGCGGCCGCTGCCGCGCCTGCCGCCGGGGCCGCCCGTGGTACTGCTTCGACTCCGAGAACGCCGCCCAGCCCATGACGCTGGCCGACAGCACACCGCTCACCCCCGCGCTCGGCATCGGCGCCTTCGCCGAGAAGACGCTGGTCGCCGCGGGCCAGGCCGTGAAGGTGGACCCCGCGGCCCGGCCCGAGGCCGCGGGACTCATCGGCTGCGGGATCATGGCGGGTTACGGCGCGGCCGTGCACACCGGCGGCGTCACGCGCGGCGACACCGTCGCCGTCATCGGCTGCGGCGGCGTGGGCAACGCGGCGATCGCCGGGGCCTCGCTCGCCGGGGCCCGCCGGGTGATCGCCGTCGACGTGGACGACAGCAAGCTCGACACGGCGACACAGTTCGGCGCCACCCACAGCGTCAACTCCCGCGGCACGGACGCCGTCGAGGCCGTCCGCGGCCTCACCGGCGGACATGGGGCCGACGTCGTCATCGACGCGGTCGGCCGCGCCGACACCTATCAGCAGGGCTTCTACATGCGGGACCTGGCGGGCACGCTCGTCCAGGTCGGCGTGCCGGGCCAGGAGGCACGGCTCGGCCTCCCGCTCATCGACGTCTTCGGGCGCGGCGGCGCCCTCAAGTCGTCCTGGTACGGGGACTGTCTGCCCAGCCGCGACTTCCCCGTCCTCATCGACCTCTACCTCAGCGGCAAGCTCGACCTCGGCGCGTTCGTCACCGAGACCGTCG
Organism: Streptomyces sp. NPDC048172; assembly: GCF_043202595.1. NCBI lineage: Bacteria > Bacillati > Actinomycetota > Actinomycetes > Kitasatosporales > Streptomycetaceae > Streptomyces > Streptomyces sp. NPDC048172. The sequence continues at coordinate 22,379 of NZ_JBIDAT010000003.1, read as the reverse complement.
CGCTCGACGAGGTGGAGCTCGCCTTCGACCGGATGGTGCGGGGCAAGGTCCTGCGATCGGTGGTGGTCTTGTGAGCTCGGAGAACGACAAGAGCGTGCCCGTCGTCATCGTCGGTGCCGGGATCGTCGGGTGTTCGCTCGCCGACGAGCTGACGGCGCGCGGCTGGAGCGACGTGACCGTGCTGGAGCAGGGGCCCCTCGCGGAGCCCGGCGGATCCACCTCGCACGCGCCGGGGCTGGTGTTCCGTACGAGCCCGTCCCGCACCCTGACCGCGTACGCGACGTACACGGTCGAGAAGTTCGGCTCGCTCCAGGTGGACGGGCGGTCCTGCTTCCTGCCCGTCGGCGGGCTGGAGCTGGCCACGACCGAGGAGCGCTGGTCCGACCTGCACCGCAAGGCCGGGCTCGCCGCCTCCTGGGGCGTCCAGGGCGAGCTGGTCGGGCCCGCGCGCTGCGCGGAGCTGTGGCCGATGCTCGACCAGGAACGGGTGCTGGGCGGCTTCCACACGCCCGGCGACGGGCTGGCCCGTGCCACGCTCGCCTGCCAGGCGCAGATCGCCCGCGCCCGTGCGCGCGGCGCGCGCTTCCTGGAGCGGCACACGGTGACGGGCGTGGAGCGCGCGGACGGCCGGGTCACCGGCGTCGTCACCGACCGGGGCACCTTCCCGGCCGCGCACGTCGTCTCGGCCGCCGGGTTCTGGGGTCCCGTGATCGGCGCGATGGCCGGTGCGGAGGTCCCGCTGCTGCCGCTCGCGCACCAGTACGCGCGCACGGCGCCGCTCCCCGGGCTGACGTCCCCTCCGAGCGCGGCGGACCCGGAGGCCGTACGCCCGATCCTGCGCCACCAGGACCAGGACCTGTACTTCCGCGAGCACCTGGACGCGGACGGCGGCCCCTGCCTCGGCATCGGCACCTACGCGCACCGGCCGCTGCCGGTCGACCCGTTCGGCGTCCTGCCGTACGACGAGGCGCCGGTCATGCCCTCCTCGCTGCCCTTCACCACCGAGGACTTCGCGCCGAGCTGGGAGGAGTGCGCCGCGCTGCTGCCCGACCTGGGGCACACCACGGTCGCCGACGGCTTCAACGGCGTCTTCTCCTTCACGCCCGACGGCATGCCGCTGCTCGGCGAGTCGGGCGCGCTGCGCGGCTTCTGGTTCGCCGAGGCCGTCTGGGTCACGCACTCGGCGGGCGCGGCGCGCGCCGTCGCCGAGTGGATGACGGACGGACGCCCGTCCGTGGACACGCACGACTGCGACGTGCGGCGCTTCGAGGGGGGCCAGCGCTCCCCCGCGTACGTACGGGAGCGCGGCGAGCAGGCCTTCGTGGAGGTCTACGACGTCATCCATCCCCTCCAGCCGCCCGAGCGGCCCCGGCCGCTCCGGGTCAGCCCCTTCCACCAGCGCCAGCGCGAACTCGGCGCGTACTTCCTGGAGTCCGGCGGCTGGGAGCGCCCGCACTGGTACGAGGCGAACGCGCCGCTCGCGGAGGGCCTCGACCTGCCCGAGCGGGACGCCTGGTCGGCGCGGCACTGGTCGCCGATCGCGGCGGCCGAGGCGCGCGCGACACGCGAGCGGGTCGCCATGTTCGACATGACGCCGCTGCGCCGGCTGGAGGTCACGGGCCCCGGTTCGCTCGCGTTCCTCCAGCGGATGACCACCAACCAGCTCGACAAGCGCCCGGGCTCCGTCACGTACACCCTGCTGCTCGACGGGAACGGGGGCGTGCGCAGCGATCTGACGGCGGCCCGGCTCGGCCCCGAGCGCTGGCAGATCGGGGCCAACACGCCCGCCGACCTGGACTGGCTGACCGAGCACGCGCCCGACGGCGTCCAGCTGCGCGACATCACCTCCGGCACCTGCTGCGTCGGGGTCTGGGGCCCGCTCGCCCGTGACCTGGTCCAGCCGCTCACCCCGGCCGACTTCTCGCACGAGGCCTTCGGCTTCTTCAAGGCCCGTGAGACGTACGTCGGCTGCGTGCCGGTCACCGCGCTCCGCGTCAGTTACGTCGGAGAGCTGGGCTGGGAGCTCTACACCACCGCCGACCTGGGGCTGCGGCTCTGGGACACGCTGTGGGAGGCCGGGCGGGAGCTGGGCGTGGTCGCCGCGGGGCGCAGCGCCTTCAACAGCCTCCGCCTGGAGAAGGGCTACCGCGCCTGGGGCGCCGACATGAGCGCCGAGCACGATCCGTACGAGGCGGGGGTCGGCTTCGCGGTCCGGATGAAGAAGGGCGACTTCGTGGGCCGCGACGCGCTGGCCGCGCGTGGGGAGACGACACGCCGTCTGACCTGCCTCACCCTGGACGACCCCGCGTCGATGGTGATGGGCGGCGAGCCCGTGTACGTGGACGGCTTCGCCTCCGGTTACGTCACGAGCGCGGCGTACGGCTACGCGGTGGGCCGCTGTGTGGCGTACGCGTGGCTTCCGGCCCACGCCGGTCCCGGCACGGCCGTCTCCGTCGACTACTTCGGCGAGAAGGTCCCGGCGACGGTGCGGGAAGAGCCCCTGTTCGACCCGGAGATGGCGAAGATCCGCCGCTGAGACGGGAGACACCCATGCCCTCATTCGACGTCATCGTCGTCGGGCTCGGCGGGATGGGCAGCGCGACCGCCGCCCACCTCGCCGCGCGCGGCACCCGCGTGCTCGGCATCGAGAAGCACGGCCCCGCCCACAACCGGGGATCCAGCCACGGCGGTTCCCGGATCATCCGCCAGTCCTACTTCGAGGATCCGGCCTACGTCCCGCTGCTGCTGCGCTCGTACGAGCTCTTCGCGAAGCTCGAACAGGACACCGGGCGCACCCTCAGCACCCTCTGCGGCGGCGTCATGCTGGGCGCCCCCGGATCCCGTACGGTCGCGGGCAGCCTGCGCTCGGCCCAGCAGTGGGACCTGCCGCACGAGATGCTGGACGCCAAGGAGATCCGGCGCCGCTTCCCCACCCTCACACCCCGGGACGACGAGGTCGCGCTCTACGAGGCGCGGGCCGGGCTCGTCCGCCCCGAGACGACCGTCGCGGCCCACCTCCAGCTGGCCATGCAAGCGGGCGCCGACCTGCACTTCGAGGAGCCGGTGACCCGGTGGGAGGTGCTGCCGGGCGGCGCGGGCGTACGGGTGCACACCTCCGAGGACGTCTACACGGCGAGCCATCTCGTCGTCTGCCCGGGCGCGTGGGCGCCGTCGCTCCTCGCCGACCTGGGCGTGGAGTTCACGGTCGAGCGGCAGGTCCAGCACTGGTTCCATCCGCGCGGCGGAACGGGCCCCTTCACGCCCGACCGGCATCCCGTCTACATCTGGGAGGACGAGAACGCCACACAGGTCTACGGCTTCCCCGCGCTGGAGGGCCCGGACGGCGGCGCCAAGGTGGCCTTCTTCCGCAGAGGGACGGTGTGCACCCCCGACACCCTCGACCGGACCGTGCGCGACGAGGAGGTCGCCGCCATGGCCGCGCACATGGCCACGCGGATCCCCGACCTGCCCGGCCGTCCGCACAAGGCGGTGGCCTGCATGTACACCAACTCGCCCGACGAGCACTTCGTGATCGCCCGGCATCCCGAGCACCCCGACTCCGTGACGGTGGCCTGCGGCTTCTCCGGGCACGGCTTCAAATTCGTCCCCGTGGTCGGCGAGATCTGCGCCGACCTCGCGCTGAACGGCGCCACCGAGCACCCCATCGGCCTCTTCGATCCCCTCCGCGGAGCGCATCCATGACGACGACGGCAGCCCCGAGTCTGCTCGCCACCCTCCCCGGCCGCTACTACACCGACCCCGAACTCTTCGGGCGCGAGCAGCGGCACCTCTTCGAGTCCCAGTGGTACTGCGCCGTACGCTCCGCCGACCTCGACCGCCCGGGTGCCTACCGCACGGTGCGCGTCGGGGCGGAGAGCGTGCTGATCACCCGTAACCGGAAGGGTGAGCTGCGCGCGTTCCTCAACGTGTGCCGCCACCGCGGCGCGCAGCTGTGCACCGAGGAGTCCGGCGCGGTGCGGCGCGCCCTCCAATGCCCGTACCACGCCTGGACGTACGACCTGGACGGCAAGCTCACCGCGGCGCCGAACCTGACGCGGATGACGGACGTCGACCGCACCCAGTACGGGCTGCACGGCGTCCACCTGCGCGAATGGCTCGGCTACGCCTGGGTCTGCCTCGCCCCCGAGCCGCCCTCCTTCGAGGAGACGGTGATGGGCGACGTCGCCGAACGGCTCGGCGGCACGGACGTCATCGGCCACTACGGCATCGAGGCCCTGGCGCTGGGCACCCGGCACACCTACGACGTGGCGGCGAACTGGAAGCTCATCATCGAGAACTTCATGGAGTGCTACCACTGCGCCACCATCCACCCCGAACTCACCGAGGTCCTCCCGGAGTTCGCCGACGGCTTCGCCGCGCAGTTCTACGTGGGGCACGGCCCGGAGTTCGCGGAGGAGGCGCAGGGGTTCACGGTCGACGGCAGCGCGGGGTTCGACCGGCTGCCGGGCGTCCCCGACTCCCACGACCGCCGCTACTACGCGATCACCATCAGGCCCCAGGTCTTCGTGAACCTGGTCCCCGACCACGTCATCGTCCACCGCATGTTCCCGCTCGCGGCCGACCGTACGGTCGTGGAGTGCGACTGGCTCTACGCCCCCGAGGTCGTCGAGGCGGGCGCCGACGTCTCGCACTCGGTGGAGCTGTTCCACCGGGTCAACCTCCAGGACTTCGCCGCCTGCGAGCGCACCCAGCCCGCGATGTCCTCGCGTGCGTACCGCGACGGCGGCGTCCTCGTCCCCAGCGAGCACCACATCGGGGAGTTCCACGAGTGGGTGCGGGAGCGGGTGGACGACGCCTGAGGGTTCCTGAGGGCTCCCCGAGGGCTCAGGGCGCGCCCTGCACATGGTCCCGGACCGGGTTCCGTCGCTGGCCCTCACTCGCGGGGACGCGCTCGTGCTGCGGGTCGGCGAGCGTGATCCTGTCGAGCGGCATCCGGCGGTCGTCCGCGTACAGGGCGCGGACCAGCCCGTAGCACATCACGAGCATCACCACGCTGAACGGCAGCGCCGTCGTGATCGCGGCGGTCTGGAGGGCCAGGAGCCCGCCGGACCCCGCGAGCAGCAGCACGGCGGCGACGGCCCCCTCCACGAAGGACCAGTACACGCGCTGGATCTTCGGCGTGTCCGAGGCGCCGCCGGAGGTCAGCAGGTCGATGACGAACGCCGCCGAATCCGACGACGTCACGAAGTACACGGCCACGACCAGGATCGCGAACACGGTCGTGGCCTGGGAGAGCGGCAGTTCGCCGAGCAGGCCGAAGAGCGCGGTCGCGGGGTCGTCGGCCACCTTGGCGGAGAGCGCGCCGCCGCTCTGCGCGTCGAGCGAGAAGGCGGTGTTCCCGTAGACCGCGAGCCAAAGGAAGGTGAGAGAGGCGGGCACGAGAAGAACGCCGAAGACGAATTCGCGGATGGTACGGCCGCGCGAGATACGGGCGATGAACATTCCCACGAACGGCGCCCAGCTGATCCACCATCCCCAGTAGAAGATGGTCCACCGCGCCTGCCATCCCGTGCGCTCATCGGCGTCCGCCCACAGAGTCGTCCCCGGCAGCGTCTGGACGTAGTCGCCGACCTGCTGGACGAAACTCGACAGCACATCGGTGGTGGCCCCCGCGAACAGCACGAATGCCATGAGGGCGACGCCGACGCACACGTTGACGAGCGAAAGGCGGAGAATTCCCTTGTCGAGTCCGCTCAGCACCGAGAAGGTCGCCGCGATGGTGATCACCACGATGAGCACCAGTTGCACGGTGGTCGATTGCTGAACAAGGTCCAGGCTCGCCATCCCCGCGTTGATCTGGAGGACCCCGAACCCCAGCGAGGTGGCGACGCCGAACATCGTCCCGAAGACCGCGAAGGTGTCGACGGCGTCGCCGATACGGCCGTGGATGCGCTTGCCGAGCAGGGGGTACAGCGCGCTGCGGATCAGCAGCGGGAGCCCGTGCCGGTAGGCGAAGTAGCCGAGGGAGAGGCCCACCACGATGTAGATCGCCCAGGCGTGCAGGCCCCAGTGGAAGAACGTGAACCTCATCGCCTCCCTGCGCGCGGCGGCGCCGCCCGGCTCCGCCATCGGCGGATCGGCGAGGTGCGACAGGGGCTCGGCGACGGACCAGAACACCAATCCGATCCCCATGCCCGCGGTGAAGAGCATCGCGAACCACGTGAGGTAGCGGTAATCCGGCCTGCTGTCGGGCGGGCCGAGGCGGATCCGGCCGAACCGGCTCGCGCCGAGCCAGACGACGAACACCAGACAACCGCCGACCACGAGCAGGTAGTACCAGTCCAGGGACTCGGCGATTCCCTCCTGCGCCGCTTCGAAGAATCCGTGCAGTGCGTCCGTCGCTGTGACCCCGGCGACCAGAAAGACGAGAATGAGCAGGGTCGACGCCACGAACACGACCGGATTCATCTTGAGCCGAAGCCGCATCGGATGTACTCCACCTCTGTGCACGGGGCACGTTCGGTCGCCGTATTTCTCGGGATAAATCCCTCGCGCGAATCGCCGCCGAAGATACCAGCGCCCCCGAGGCACGCCGGGGTGGAAAACGCTCAGGAATCAGGGAACGCGGAATCCGGTCCGGCCGAGGCGCACTCGTCGAGGCGGCGGGCCAGATCGCGCACCAGCGTGCGCAGCCCGGCGGGCTCCTCGATGACGAACGGGCTGTCCACGGCGGCCAGAAGGGGAGGGATCCACTCCAGCCGCTCGGCCCGGATCCGCACGCGCACCCATCCCCCGGGCTCCTCGGCGAGCGTGGCGATCGAGGCCGGGAGGTGGCGGCGTACGTGCGGGACGGCGGCCCGGACGCGCAGCGACACCTCGTGCTTCCACGGCGCCCGGGCGAGGCTGTCCAGCACCGTGGCCACCGGGTCGAACCCGGCGGGGACGGCGAACGAGCCGGGCCGCACGTCCATGGCGGCGATCCGGTCCAGCCGGAAGGTACGCACCTCCGCGTCCCCCGCGTCCGGGTCCACGCCGGTCAGATACCAGCGCCCGGAGTGGGCCACCAGTCCGTAGGGCAGCACGGTGCGTTCACTGCGGCGGCCCGCGCGGCCGGTGTACGTGAGGGCCACGGGGCGCTGGTGGAGCGCGGCCTCGGCGAGCCCCAGCAGCACCTCGGTGTCCGGCGCCGCAGCGGCGGGCGGCCGCGCGGTGGAGGCGGCGGTCTCCCGCAGCGCCTCCAGCCTGCGGCCCAGGGCCTTGGGCAGGACCCGCCGGATCTTCGCCGCCGCGCTCTCGCCCGCCGCGGCCGAGGCGGTGACCAGCCCGGCTTCCTGCGCGGCCAGGAGCCCGAGCAGAACCGCCAGCGCCTCCTCGTCGGTGAGCATCAGCGGCGGCATCCGGTATCCGGGAGCGAGCCGGTAGCCCCCGTGGCGACCGCGTACCGACTCGACGGGCACGCCGAGGTCCAGGAGGTGTCCCGCGTACCGGCGGACGGTGCGCTCGTCGACGTCGAGACGGGCGGCGAGGGCGGGCACGGTGCGGGTGCCGCCGCCCTGGAGGATCTCCAGCAGCGCGAGCACCCGGGCGGTCGATGTGGTCACGGATACGAGTCTGCCGCGAATACCGGGCGGATTCTGCCCGGTATCGCTCCTAGCGTGGTCGGCGTACCGCCCGACAGGGCACCTCGAACGACAGGAAGACCCCTCATGAACTTCGTCTCGATCCGCGTGATCACCGGCGACGTCAGCCGCCTCGTCGCCTTCTACGAACAGGTCACCGGCGCCGCCGCGACCTGGGCGACCCCGGAGTTCGCCGAGCTCAGGACCGAGGTGTGCACCCTGGCGCTCGCGAGCGAGCGCACCGTACCCCTGTTCGCACCGGGCTCCGCCGAACCGGCCGCCAACCGCTCCGTGATCACCGAGTTCCGCGTCGCCGACGTCGACGCGGAGCACCAGCGGCTGGGCTCCCTCGGCCACGAGTTCGTCCAGCCGCCGACGACCATGCCGTGGGGCAACCGTTCCCTGCTCCTCCGCGACCCGGACGGGAACCTGGTGAACCTCTTCACTCCGGTCAGCGCGGAGGCGCTGGCGCGGCAGGACCGTTAGTCCGGTCGATCAGCCCGGTCGATCAGCGCGGGCAGCTCGGCCACCGAGCCGAGCACCCGGTCGGCGCCCGCCTCCCGCAGGGTCTCCGGGCTCTGGCCGCCCGTCAGCACCCCGGCCACCAGCCCGGCGCCCGCCGCGCGGCCCGCGCGCATGTCGTGCGGGGTGTCGCCGACGACGGCCACCGCGTCCACCGCGGGAGCGCCCGTACGCAGCAGGGCCGTCAGCACCATGTCGGGGTACGGCCTGCCGCGCCCGGCGTCGGCGGGCGAGAGCACCGCGTCGGCCAGCCCCGTCCAGCCGAGGGAGGAGAGCAGGTCGTCGCGGGTGCGGGGCGAGAAGCCGGTGTTGAGGACGACCGCGCAGCCCCGCGCGCGCAGCGTCTCGATCGCCTCGCGGGCCCCGGGCAGCGGGGCGCAGCGCCCGGCGGCGACCATCTGCCCGTACCCCTCCTCGAACGCGGCGTTCGCCCGCCGGGCGGTGTCCTCGTCCCCGTCGAAGAGATGCCGGAACACGGAGATCTTCGACTCGCCCATGGTGGCGCGGACATGGCCCATCATGCGGGCGTGCCGGGCGCTCCCCTCCTCGACGCCCTCGCGGACGAGTGCGTGGGTGAAGGCGTCCTCGACGATCCCCGCGTCGGTCACGGTCGTCCCGGCGAGGTCGAGCACGGCGAGGCTGAGGGCGGTCATGGCGACTCCTGGTCGTGGCGGTCGTGGCGGTCGAGTGCCTGCACTCCCCCGGCGAGGGCGAGGGCCGCGATGTCGGATCCGGTGCAGCCCCGCGACAGGTCGTGCAGGGGCGCGGCGAGCCCCTGGAGCAGCGGGCCGATCGCGGCGCAGCCGCCCACGCGCTGGGCGACCTTGTACCCGATGTTGCCCGCCTCCAGGGAGGGGAAGACGAAGGTGTTGGCCTTTCCGGCGACCGGTGAGCCGGGTGCCTTCGCGCGGCCGACGTCGGGGTCGGCCGCCGCGTCGTACTGGATCTCGCCGTCCACCGCGAACCCCGGGTCCCCCTCGCGGAGCAGCGCGAGCGCCTCCCGTATCCGTTCGACGCGCGGGTGGTCGGCGCTGCCCTGCGTGCTGAACGAGAGCAGGGCCGCGCGCGGTTCGTCGCCGGTGAGCGCGCGGTGGCCAGCGGCCGTCGCACGGGCGATGTCGGCGAGCTGCGCGGCCTCCGGGTCGACGACGACGGCACAGTCCCCGTAGGAGAGGACACCGCCGTCGGGCCGGACGATGAGGAAGCTGCTGGAGAGCGTACGGATGCCGGGCGCGAGGCCGACGACGCGGAGCCCGGCGCGGAGCACGTCGGCGGTGGGCCGGTCGCTGCCCGCGACGCACACGTCCACGTCGCCGGTACGGAGTGCCGTGGCGGCGAGGAAGAGGGGGTCCTCGCCGCCCGGCCGTCCGTCCAGCAGCGGCTGTAGCGTGTCCGCGTACGCCGAGGGGTCGAGGAAGTCGAGCCGCTCGGGGTCCTCGGGGAGCTTCAGCCCGAGGTCCGCGGCCCGCTCCCGTACGGCCCCGGGCTCCGTGGAGACCAGCACCGGGGTCACGGCCCGCCCCTCCGCGAGCCGGGCCGCGGCCCACAGGACGCGGGGGTCCAGCGCCTCGACCAGGGCCACACGGGGCCGCCGCGCCCCGTCTCTGAGCCGTGCCGCCCACTTCTCCGTCAACGCCTGCACGGCGGGCCCGGCTTCACCGGGTACGGGAAGTGGGGCGTGCGGTTCTACGAGCATGGGCACTCCGTTGTATTGGCCGATCTCTGAGTGCGGGTCTCTCCTCCCGCCCGCCCCCTGCTTCTCCCTCCCGCTGAGCTTGGGAGTTCTGCGCTTCTCCCTCCGCTGAGCTTGGGAAGTCTGCGCAAGGCGCAGGGTTGGCAAGCGCAGCCCCCTGCGCCGGGTGCCCCGCGTGCAAGAGCCGCGCCCGGGGAGCCCCGGGCTGTACTTCGCGGGCCGCGCCCGCGTCGTGGCTTGGCGCGCAGTTCCCCGCGCCCCTGAGTGGGCAAGCCCGAAAGTCTTGGGCCCGGAGCGCCCCGCGGCGGAGCCGCACATCAAACACAGGCCCGCGCCCCTGAGGGAGAGGGGGCAAGCCCCGACGTGTCGTGACCGGGCGGGGCACCCCGTGCCCGGCACAGCAGCGCCGGGGCACGGGGCACAAGGTGCCTGCCAAAGGTGCGGCTCTTACACGTAGTCCTGGTACTTCTCCAGGAAGCGGACCGGCTTCTGGAGGGCGTCACGGCGGAAGGGATCACCCAGCTCACGCGTGCACATGATCTCGACGACCGTCGTCTTCCCCTCCCGCATCTGGAGATCGACGGCACGCTCAAGCGTCGGCCCGACATCCTCCAGCTTGTCGACGACGATCCCCTCGGCGCCCATCGCGCGCCCGATGCCCGCGAAGCTCTCGCTCTCCAGTTCTCCGGCGACGAATCGGCGATCGTAGAAGTCGACCTGGTTCTTCTTCTCGGCGCCCCACTGCCGGTTGTGGAAGACGACGGCGGTGACGGGGATGTCGTGGCGTACGGCCGTCATGACCTCGCCCATGGACATGCCCCAGGCGCCGTCACCGGCGTACGCGATCGCGGGGCGGTCCATGGCCGCCGCCTTCGCGCCGATGATGGTGGGCAGCGCGTAGCCGCAGTTGCCGAAGCTCATGGGGGCGAAGAACGAGCGCGGCTCCTCGAAGCGGAGGTAGCTGTGCGCGACGGAGTTGATGTTGCCGATGTCCGTGGAGACCATGACCCGTTCCGGCATGGCCTTCTCCAGCTCGCGCAGGACCTGCCGGGGGTGGAGCCAGTTGCCCTCCTCCTCGCCCTGCTCGGCGATCATGTCGAGGCTGTAGGGGTCCTTCTCGTGGGTCCACTCGGAGAGCTCGGCCTCCCAGGCCTCCTTCTCCGCCGCGGTCTCCCCGGCGCGGCGCTCGCGCGTGGCGTCGCAGGCGAGGGTCTTGCCCTCCAGGCGCCGGGTCAGTGCCTCGGCCGCGTCGGCCGCGTCGGCGCAGATGCCGACGGTGATCTTCTTGACCAGGCCGAGCATCTTGTGGTCGGCGTCGATCTGGATGATCTTCGCGTCCTTGGGCCAGTAGTCCATGCCGTGCTGCGGGAGCGTGCCGAAGGGCCCGAGCCGGGTGCCGAGGGCGACGACCACATCAGCCTTGGAGATGAGCTTCATCGCGGCCTTCGAGCCCTGGTACCCGAGCGGGCCGCACCACTGCGGGTGGCTGGCGGGGAACGAGTCGTTGTGCTGGTAGCTGTTGACGACGGGGGCGCCGAGCCGCTCGGCGAGGGCCTTGCACTGCTCGACTCCGTCGGCCATGACGACGCCGCCGCCGGAGATGATGACGGGGAACTCGGCGGAGGCGAGGAGTTCGGCGGCCTCGTTCAGGCTGCGCTCGCCGCCCGCGCCCCGGTCCACGCGCATGGGCTGCGGGATCTCGGCCTCGATCTCGCCGTAGAAGTGGTCGCGGGGGATGTTGAGCTGGGTCGGGCCGATCTCGGACATCGCGCGGTCGAAGGCGCGCGCGGTCAGCTCGGCCATCCGCCGGGGGTTGTTGACGTGGGCCTGGTACTTGGTGAACTCCTGGAACATCGGGAGCTGGTTGGCCTCCTGGAAGCCGCCCAGGCCGATGCCCATCGTGCCCGCCTCGGGGGTGATCATCACGACGGGGCTGTGCGCCCAGAACGCGGCGGCGACGGCGGTCACACAGTTGCTGATGCCGGGGCCGTTCTGGCCGATGACGACACCGTGCCGGCCGCTGACGCGGGCGTAGCCGTCGGCCATGTGCGCGGCGCCCTGCTCGTGGACGACGGGGACGAGACGTATACCGGCGGGCGCGAAGATGTCCATCGCGTCCATGAACGCCGAGCCCATGATGCCGAAGATGTCGGTCACGCCATTGGCGACCAGAGTCTCGACGAAGGCTTCGGAGGGGGTCATCTTCTGCGGCTCGCTCATGCTCCAGCTCCTTCGGCCGCCACGGAGGGCGAAAGGTATGGCGAAGAATCGGTACGTGGAGTTCCTGAAATCAGGATCTGATCCGGACCATAGGAGTGCGCTCTCGCGGCCGTCAACCATGTGTTCCGTAAATCGGTACCTGCTAGCTTGTTTTCCGGAACACGAACAGACGGAGGGATCATGGACACGCTCAACGGCGACACGCCCACGATGCGGCTGTTCGCCCTGCTGGAGCTGATCGCCGCGAAGGACCAACTGGTCACGCTCCAGGACCTGGTGGACGGGACCGGCATGCCCAAGCCGACGCTCCACCGGATGCTCCAGCAGCTGGAGGGCGCGGGCCTGCTCGTACGGCAGAGCGACGGGCGGCACTACGGGACGGGCGCCCGGCTGCGCAGGCTTGCCGAGAACCTGCTGCTCAACGCCACGCACCACGGCGCCCGGCACGCGGTGCTGCGCGGCCTGGTCGAGGAGATCGGGGAGAGCTGCAACATCACCGCGCTCTCCGGCAACGAGGTCGTCTACCTGGACCGCGTCGAGACCCCCGAGCCGCTGCGCTTCTACCTCCGCCCCGGCTCGCGCGTGCCCGCGCACTGCTCGGCCAGCGGCAAGATGATCCTCTCCCAGATGAGCCCGTCCCAGCGCCGCAAGCTCCTCGCGCACGCGCCGCTGAAGCAGTACACGCCGAAGACGGTGACCGACCTCGGGCCGCTGGACGAGGAGTTCGCGCGCGTGCGGCGGGACGGCTTCGCCGTGGACGACGAGGAGTTCCTGCCCGGACTCGTCTGCGTGGCGGTGCTGGTGCCGACCCCGTCGGGGCGTTCGAACCAGTGCGTCGCCGTCCAGGCACCTGTCATGCGGCTCACCGCCGACAAGGCGCTGCACCTGCTGCCCACGCTCCAGCGCGCGGCCGAGGCCATCGCCCGCGTCGAGCGCGAGGGGGGCCAGGAGTGAGCGAGGAGATACCCGGCCCCGACGTGCATGTCTCGGCCCGTGACGTCTTCGGCCTCCGTACGGACCTGAAGGTGCCCGCGTTCAGCGAGCCCTCGGCGCACGTGCCCGAGCGCGACGAGGCGTACCGCTTCGACCCGGACGTGACCCTCGCGCTGCTCGCGGGCTTCGCGCACAACCGGCGCGTGCTGCTCCAGGGCCCGCACGGCACGGGCAAGTCCAGCCACGTCGAGCAGGTCGCGGCGCGCCTCAACTGGCCCTGCGTGCGCGTCAATCTGGACGGGCATCTGAGCCGACTCGACCTGGTCGGCAAGGACACGGTCACGCTGCGGGACGGCAAGCAGGTCACCGCGTTCCAGGAGGGCATCGTGCCCTGGGCGCTGCAGCGGCCCGTGGCGCTGGTGCTGGACGAGTACGACGCGGGGCGGCCGGACGTGATGTTCGTGCTGCAGCGGCTGCTGGAGCGGGACGGCAGGTTCACGCTCCTCGACCAGAACCGGGTCCTCGACCCGCACCCCGCCTTCCGTCTCTTCGCCACCGCCAACACGGTCGGGCTGGGCGACCCGTACGGCCTCTACCGGGGCGCGCAGCGGCTCAACCACGCGCAGCTGGACCGCTGGAACATCGTCGCCACGCTGGGCCACATGCCGCCGGAGGAGGAGGCCGCGATCGTCCGGGCCCGGGTGCCGGCGGCGCCGCACGCCGAGGCGATGGTCGCGGTCGCCGGGCTGACGCGCTCCGGCTTCCGCGCGGGCGACCTGTCGACGCTGATGTCGCCGCGTACGGTCATCACCTGGGCGGAGAACGCCGAGCTGTTCGGCGACGTGGCGCTCGCCTTCCGGCTGTCGTTCCTCAACAAGTGCGACGAGGACGAACGCCCGCTCGTCGCCGAGCTCTTCCAGCGCTGCTTCGACCGCGAGCTGGACGCGGTGTGAGTGCCGCCGGTGTGAGCGCCGCCGGTGTGAGTGCCGAACGCCACGCCGAGGAGCTGTGCGCGGCGGCCGTACGGGCACTGAGCAACACGCCCGGACTGGTCTTCCGGGGGCACCGGCTGCACCACGGCCGCACGCCCGTCCCCGTGTCGGCGCCGCACCTGCGCCACTCCCCCGACGACGAGCGTGCGGCGCTGCGCGGCGTGGCGGACGGGCTGGCGCTGCGGCTCACCGGCTCGGACGCGGCGCTGCACGCGCGGCTGCGACCCGAGGGCGCGGTGGAGCGGCTGCTGTTCGGGGCGCTGGAGCAGTACCGCGCCGAGTCGCGGGTGCCCGCGACGCTGCCGGGCGTGGCGGCCAATCTCCGCCGCCGACACGCCGCCTGGGCCCGCGAATTCCTCGCCTCGGGGCTCACCGAGACCGCCCGTGGCCTGCTGCTCTTCACCACGCTGGAGGTCTGCCGCGCCCGGGTGCTGGGCGGCTCGGTGCTCCCGGAGGCCGAGGATCCGATCGAGGCGACACGCGCGGCGCTCGGCGCCCGGCTGGGCCATGAACTCGCCGCGCTGCGACGGCACCGCGCCGACCAGGCCGCGTACGCGCCGCACGCGCTGACCGTCGCCCGTACGGTCGCCGCGATGCTGGAGGAGGACGGCGGGGAACGGGCGGAACGCGAACCGCCCGACGAGGACTCCCGCTTCGCCCTGCTCCTGGACGAGGGCGGGGACGGCGAAGGGGACGAGGGCGGCGCGCCCTCCCCGTCGACAGGCTCGCCCGCCTCCCCGGACGGCGACGGCTACCGCGTCTTCACCACGGCCTACGACCAGGAGCGCGCCGCCCTCACGCTCGTACGCCCGGAGCTGGCCCGGGAGTACCGGGCTCGGCTCGACCGGCGGATCGAGGAGGGGCGGCCGCAGACGGCGCGGCTCGCGCGGGAGCTGCGCGCGCTGCTGGCCACGCCGGGCCCCGACGGCTGGACCGGCGGCCAGGAGGAGGGGCTGATCGACGGGCGCGCCCTCGCGCGGCTGGTCGTCTCCCCCGCCGAGCGGCGGGTCTTCCGCACCGAGCGCGCGGGGCCGCGTACGGACGCGCACGTCACGTTCCTGCTCGACTGCTCCGGCTCGATGAAGCCGCACCGGGAGCGCCTCGCCGCGCTGCTCGACGTGTGGGCCCGCGCCCTCGAACTCGCGGGCGCCTCCTGCGAGCTCCTCGGCTTCACCACCGCCGCCTGGCACGGCGGCCGGGCCCGCCGCGACTGGCTGCGCGCGGGGCGGCCCCCGCGCCCGGGGAGGCTCAACGAGCGGCTGCACCTGGTCGTCAAGGACGCCGAAGTGCCGTACCGCCGCGCCCGTACCGCACTCGCGGCGCTCCTCAAGCCCGACCTGTACCGCGAGGGCGTCGACGGCGAGGCCCTGGAGTGGGCCGCGCACCGCGCCGCACGACGCCCTGAGGAGCGGAGGCTGCTCTGCCTCGTCTCGGACGGCGGCCCGATGGACGGGGCCACGGCGCAGGCCAACGGGCGTGGCCTGCTGGACGGCCATCTCCAAGAGGTCGCGGCCGGGATCGAGGCCGAGGGCGCGGTCGAGCTGTACGGGCTGACGGTGGGCGGCGACCTGAGCCCGTACCTGTCGCGGACCTCGGCCCTGGACCTCGCGGCGCCGCTCGCCGTCACCGCGCGGCGGGCTCCAGCGGCCTTCCGTCCGTCACCTCGCGGACGTGGATGACGGCGTCGAGCATGCCGGTGAAGGAGTCGGCCGTCATCGAGTAGTCGGCGTCGTGCTCCGGGTCGTAGGCGGGTCCGATCAGGCGGGTCGTGACCGGCCCGTCGAGCCATGCGCGGGCCGCCGGGTCCGCATCGCCCCCGGCGCGCAGGTCGAGCGTGAAGGCGTCGTGGCCCGCCGCGCCGAGAACCGACTCGGCGAAGTCGGCGGGCGGCGCGGGGAAGTCGTAGAGCGCGGTGCCGTGGTGGAAGGTGAGGCCGACGGCGGCGTAC
Source organism: Streptomyces sp. NPDC048172 (assembly GCF_043202595.1). Classification (NCBI taxonomy): domain Bacteria; kingdom Bacillati; phylum Actinomycetota; class Actinomycetes; order Kitasatosporales; family Streptomycetaceae; genus Streptomyces; species Streptomyces sp. NPDC048172. The sequence continues at coordinate 6,491 of NZ_JBIDAT010000003.1, read as the reverse complement.
TTCGCGCCCAGCCGTTCGCGCAGGCGGCTGCCCGCCGTGGTGCCCGGCGCGCCGACGGCCATGTGCGCGAGTCCGCCCCAGTAGACGATGCGGTCGCCGCTGCGCTCGTGCCAGCGCAGGGTGGTCTCGGCCAGGTGGCGTTCGATGTGGTCCATGCCGGTGAACCCGCCTTCGGGGTTGGCGTACTCGGCGAACCGGACCGGGTCCCCGGGGTGCCGTTCGTTGTACGCGCGCATCCACTCCACGACGTCGAGGAGTTCGCCCGTACGCCAGAACGAGCGTGATCCGGCGAGGATCTCGCGCGGGTCTCCCTTTCCCTCGGCGATGTACGCGGAGAGGCCGCGGGCGGCCGGGTCGTCGCCCTCCAGCGCGAGGGAGCGGAAGCCGTGCTCCTCGACCAGCAGCCGCAGCACGCGGTGGGAGACGGCGGAGAGTTCACGGGAGTGGCGCATCGAGTGGGCGAGCGCGACGATCCCGGCGTCGCGCACGCTCTCGGCGAGCGCCCGCAGGTCGTCCAGCGGTGCGGCGGAGTCCAGGGTCGTGAGGGGGCTGGCGTGGTCGCTCACCCAGCGGACGGCCGCGGAACTGCTGCTCATGGGGTCTCCTCCGTACGGTGCGGTCCCTTCGACCGCCTGACCCCCAGCCTCGAACTTCAACAATCCTTGAAGTCAAGCGCCACCCGGCACGGACCCGAACCCGGACCCGTCCGACGCCTCCTCCACCAGCTCGCCCAGGATCCGCACGCCCGGATCGATCGCGGCGAGCTGGGGTGCGGCGAGGCCGATGCGGAAGTGGTTCCGAGGCGGATCGTCTCCCAGGAAATAGAGATCCCCGGGTTCGATCAGCACCCCGCGCCGCTGGGCCAGTTCGGCGAGCCGCCGCCCGTCGAGCCCCGGCGGGCCCGTCATCCAGAGGCTGACGCCGCCGGGCGGCGGCGAGGAGTGCCACGGCAGATGCGTGTTGACGGCCGCGCAGGCCGCCTCCCACTTGCGCATCAGCCGGGTGCGGTAGCGCCGTACGCCCCGGTGGTACTCGCCGGAACGGATGAAGAGCGCCAGGGCCCGCTGGGTGTGCCCCGAGGGGTGCCGGACCGAGTAGCGGCGGATGTCGCGCAGCTCGCGGACCAGTTCGCGCGAGGCGACGAGATAACCGAGGCGCAGTCCCGGCGCGAGGAACTTGGAGAACGTTCCGAGATAGACGACCTGGCCCGTCTCGTCCAGGCCCTTGAGCGCGGGCGTGGGGCGGCCCTGGTAGCGGAACTCGCTGTCGTAGTCGTCCTCGACGATCACCGTGCCCGACTCCCGTACGAGCGAGAGCAGTTCGCGCCGCCGTCCGATACCGAGCGTGACATTGGTGGGGTGATGGTGGCTCGGCGTGACGTGCAGCAGGTCCACGCCCTCAAGCGTGGCGGGCGGCTGCAGACCCGAGGCGTTGACGGGCAGCCGGCGCAGTCCGGCCCCGGCGCGGGCGAAGATGTGCCGCGCGTCGAGATAGCCGGGATCCTCGACGGCGACGGTCGAGCCGGGGCCCAGCAGGGCGCGGCTGAGCAGATCGAGGCCCTGCTGCGAACCGACGGTGACCAGCACCTCGTCGGGCTCGGCCCGTACGCCGCGCGCGGGCAGCAGCCGCGTGCAGAGCGTCTCGACGAGCAGCGGGTCGTCGGCGGCGATGCTGTCCTGGAGGCTGAACTGGACGTGCGGGTGGTACAGCGCGTCGTTGAGCGCCCGCGCCCAGGAGCGCGCCGGGAAGGCGCGGAAGTCGACCTGTCCGGCGAGGAACGGGTACGGATACCCGACCCAGTCGGTCTGCTTCTCGATGTGCGGCAGCGGATCGCGGCGCGACGGCAGCCCGTGCAGCCGCGCCGACCAGTCGTACTCCCGCACCTCCGGGACCTGCTCGACGGCGCAGTACGGGCGCATCTCCCGGTTGACGAACAGGCCCTGCCTCGCGCGGCTCTCCACGAAGCCCTCGGCGACCAGCTCCTGGTAGGCCGCGTTCACCGTGTTCCGGGAAAGTCCCAGCTCACGGGCGAGTTCGCGGGACGAGGGCAGTCTGCCCTCGGCGTCCACCATGCCCGAGCCGATCCCGTGCTCGATCGCCTTGCGCAGCTGCCGGTACAGCGGTTCCTCCGACTCCCGGTCCACCTCGATCACCGTGCGTGGCATGCAGCCTCCCGCAGCCTGGTCCCATCAGAGTCGCCGGTCCTGGCACTTTCCGCCGGACCAGTTGAATCCGCAATCTAAACCCCATCGGCGCCGCTGGACAGAAGTCGGACAGACGATCCGACAGATGGTCGGACAGATCGGAGTGCGTTGTGAGGATCGGCATCCCCCGCGAGGTCAAGAACCACGAGTACCGGGTGGCCATCACGCCCTCCGGGGTCCATGAGCTGACCCGCGCGGGCCACACCGTGTGCGTCGAGGAGGACGCGGGCGCGGGCTCGTCCATCGCGGACACCGATTACAAGGCGGCGGGCGCGACCGTGCTGCGCTCCGCCGACGAGGTGTGGGACCAGGCCGAACTGGTCCTGAAGGTCAAGGAGCCGGTGGCCGAGGAGTACCACCGGATGCGCGCGGGCCAGACGCTCTTCACGTATCTGCACCTCGCGGCCTCCCGCGAGTGCACCGAGGCCATGGTCGCCTCGGGGATCACGGGCGTCGCCTACGAGACGGTGCAGCCCGACGACGGCTCGCTGCCGCTGCTCTTCCCCATGTCGGAGGTGGCGGGGCGGCTGGCGCCGCAGGTCGGCGCGTACCACCTGATGCGCGCGGCGGGCGGGCGCGGCGTGCTGATGGGCGGCGTCTCCGGGACGCGCCCCGCGAAGGTCACCGTGATCGGCGCGGGCGTCTCCGGGATGAACGCGGTGGCCGTGGCGACCGGCATGTGGGCGGACGTCACGCTGCTCGACCTGAACGTGGACAAGCTGCGCGCGGCGGACCGGATGTACCAGGGCCGGATCACTACGGTCGCGTCAAACGCGTATGAACTCGAACGGGCCGTCGCCGAGTCCGATCTGGTCATCGGTGCCGTGCTCGTCCCGGGCGCGCGGGCGCCCAAGCTGGTGACGAACCGGATGGTTTCGGGCATGCGCCCCGGCTCGGTGCTGGTGGACATCGCCGTGGACCAGGGCGGATGCTGCGAGGACTCCCGTCCCACGACCCACGCCGACCCCGTCTACCCCGTGCACGACTCGCTCTTCTACTGCGTCGCCAACATGCCGGGCGCCGTCCCCAACACCTCCACGTACGCGCTCACCAACGTCACGCTGCCGTACGTGCTGGCGGTCGCGAACCACGGACTGGCCGCCGCCTGCCACGCCGATCCCGCCGTCATGCGGGGCGTCAACGTCGTGGACGGCCGGGTGACGTACCGCCCCGTCGCCGAGGCGCACGGCTACGAGCACGCCGACGCGGCAGCGCTCCTGCACTGAGCCCGCCCGTACGTACCGCACACGTACCGCACACCCCGAGGAGGAGAACACCGTGACCATGACCGAGACGACCACCGACACCGGCTCCGGCTCCCGACTGCGCGCGAAGGCACAGGCGCACCTGGGGCAGCACTTCACCCGGCGGGACGCCTGGCGGAGCGACGAACTCCCCGTCTTCGTACGGAGCGAGGGCTGTCACCTCTACGACGAGCGCGGGCGCCGGTTCCTCGACGGGCTCGCCGGGCTGTTCTGCGTGAACATGGGGCACAGCCGCTCCGACATCGTCTCCGCCGCCGCGCGGCAGATGGAGACCATGGCGTACTCGACCAACTGGGGCGCCGCGCACCCGCCGTCCGTGGAGGCCGCGAGCCTCATCGCCGAGCTGGCGCCCGGCGACCTGGACGTGACGTGGTTCGTGAACTCCGGTTCGGAGGCCGTCGAGACGGCCATCAAGTTCGCGCGGCAGTACCACAGGAGCCAGGGACAGCCGCGGCGAACGAAGATCATCAGCCGTCACATGGCCTACCACGGCGTCACGATGGGCGCGCTGTCCGTCACCGGGCTGCCGAAGATGCGCGAGCCGTTCATGCCGCTGCTGGAGGGCGTGCGGCACGTGCCGCACACGCTCGGCGTGACGGGCGACCAGGGCCCCGCCGCCGAACTGGAGTGCGTACGCGCCATCGAGCGGGCCATCGTCGAGGAGGGCCCGGAGAACGTCGCCGCCGTCTTCGCCGAGCCGGTGCAGAACGGGCGCGGCGCGCTCGTGCCGCCCGACGGTTACTGGCGGGCGCTGCGCGAGATCTGCGACCGGCACGGGGTGCTGCTCGTCGCGGACGAGGTGATCTGCTCGTTCGGCAGGCTGGGCCACTGGTTCGGCAGCGGCGCCTTCGGCGCGGTGCCCGACATGATCACCTTCGCCAAGGGCGCGACCTCCGGCTACGCGCCGCTCGGCGGGATGATCGCCCGTGAGCCGCTGGTCCGGGCGCTCTACGACTCGCCGCTGGGCGGCACCTTCACCCACGGCGCGACCTGGGGCGGGCACCCGGTCTCCACGGCCGTGGCGGTCGCCAACATCACGGCGATGCGCGACGAGCACGTGCTCGACAACGTCCGCACGCTCGGCCCCGAGCTCCGCGCCGGTCTGGAGGACATCAAGTCCCGCAGCCGCGTGGTGAAGGAGGTGCGCGGCATGGGCTTCTTCTACGCGGTCGAGTTCACCGCCGACCGCGAGAGCGGCGCGGAGCTCACCGAGGAGCAGTCGGCACGGGTGCTGCGCGAGGTGCTGCCAGCGGCGTTCCGCAAGACCGGCGTGGTGCTGCGGCCGGACGACCGCGGCGCCACGATGCTGATGATCTCGCCGCCGCTGGTGGCCGACCGCGAGGTGCTGGACGAACTCCTGTCCGGGGTCGCGGTGATGGTGGACGACGTGGCGCACAGCGTCCACGGCTGAGAGCTGAAAGGGGCTCACTGTGCGACAGGACGACAGAACGGCCGAGACCGCACCGGCCAGCACGCGCGAGACCGAGGCCGAGGCCGAGGCCGCGCCGCCCGAACCGCCGCCCGGCGGGACCGGGGGGAGCGGAGGGCTGCACATCGGCCTCAAGCAGCGCCACATGACGCTGATCGCGCTGGGCGGGGTGATCGGCGCCGGGCTGTTCGTCGGCAGTGGCGTCGTCATCAGCGAGACGGGACCCGCGTCCATCGTCTCGTTCCTGCTGGCGGGCGGCCTCGCCATCCTCGTGATGCGGATGCTCGGCGAGATGGCGGTGGCCCGCCCGGCGGTGGGCTCCTTCTACTCCTACGCCCGCCTCGCCCTCGGTTCCTGGGGCGGCTTCACCATCGGCTGGCTCTACTGGTACTTCTGGGTGAACGTGGTCGCGCTGGAGGCCGTGACCGGGGCGACGATCATCCACGCCTGGCTGCCGGGCATCGACCTGTGGGTCATCAGCCTCTGCCTGATGGTGCTGCTGACGGCGGTCAATCTCTTCTCGGTGAAGTCCTTCGGCGAGTTCGAGTACTGGTTCGCCTCGCTGAAGATCGCGGCGATCACCGTCTTCCTCGTCCTCGGGCTCGTCTTCGTCGTCGGCCTGTGGCCGGGCGCCCACGCCGACGTGGGGAACCTGACGGGGCACGGCGGCTTCGCGCCCATGGGCATCGGGCCGATCCTGACCTCCGTCATCCCCGCCGTCGGCTTCTTCACCGGCGCGGAGATCGCCGCGCTGGCGGCGGCCGAGTCGACCGAGCCGCGCCGCGCGGTCGCCCGCGCCACCCACTCCGTGGTGCTGCGGGTGCTGCTCTTCTACGTCGGCTCGATCTTCCTGATCGTGGCGATCGTGCCGTGGAACTCCAAGAGCATGGCCGACGGCCCGTACGTCGCCGCGCTCCAGCACATCGGGATCGCGCACGCCGACGACGTGATGCGGGTGATCATCCTCGTCGCCGTGCTCTCCGCGCTCAACGCCGGGCTCTACAGCGCCTCCCGCATCGTCTTCGCGCTCACCCGCAACGGCGACGCGCCGCGCGGCCTCACCAAGCTCAGCGCCAACGGGGTCCCGCGCCGCGCGATCCTGCTGGCGACGGTCCTCGGCTACGTCTCGGTCGTCTTCGCCTACGTCTCCCCCGACACCGTCTTCTCCTTCATCGTCCACTCCTACGGGGCCGTGGCGCTCTTCGTCTATCTCCTGGTCGCCCTCTCCCAGGTGCGGCTGCGCCGCCGTCTCGAACGGGAGGACCCGGGCGCGCTGACGCTGAAGATGTGGGGCTATCCGTATCTGAGCTGGTTCACGGTCGGCGCGATGGCCGTCGTCATCCTCGCGATGGCCTTCCTGCCGGACACCCGCATGGACTTCGCGGCCAGCGCCCTCACGCTGGTCGTGATCCTGGGGGCGTACGCGGTACGGAGACGACGGAGCCCTGAGGACCAACGGAGCCCTGAGGACTAGGGCGTTTCTGATGGCTCTTGCTGGGGTGGGTGGACCATGCCCGGGGCGGGGCAGGCGTCGGGCATGGTGCGACGACATGAGCTGACGGACGCGCAGTGGGAGAAGATCGCGCCGTTGTT
>NZ_JBIDAT010000002.1:70193-1077202 GCF_043202595.1 Streptomyces sp. NPDC048172 | reverse complement strand
ACCCGCTACGACAAGACGGCCGAGTCCTACCAGGCAGCCGTCGCCCTCGCCTCGCTCCTGATGTGGGCGTGACATTTGAAGACACTGCCTAGGGGGAGAGGCGTTCCACGGTCCACTTGGCTTCGGTGGCGTCCGTACGGGCGTAGCGGAGGCGGTCGTGGAGGCGGTTTTCTCGGCCCTGCCAGAACTCGACGGTCTCCGGGCGGACCCGGAAGCCGCCCCACTGCGGGGGTGCCGGGATGTCCTCGCCCTCCGGATAGCGGTCGGCCAGCCGTGCGTACACGGCGTCCAGCTCCTCGCGGGAGGCGACCGGCACGGACTGCTCGCTGGCCCAGGCGCCGAGCTGGGAGCCGTGCGGGCGGGTGCGGAAGTACGCGGCCGTCTCGTCGCGCCCGGTCCGCTCGGCCGTGCCGGAGACGATGACCTGGCGGGCGATGTCGTGCCAGGGGAAGAGCAGCGAGACGTACGGGTTCGCCTCCAGCTCGCGGCCCTTGCGGGAGGCGTAGTTGGTGAAGAAGACGAAGCCCCGCTCGTCGTACTGCTTCAGCAGGACCGTGCGGGAGCTGGGGCGGCCCTCGGCGTCGGCGGTGGAGACGACCATGGCGTTCGGCTCGTGCAGGCCGCTGTCGGCCGCCTGCTCGAACCAGCGGGTGAACTGCTGGTACGGGTCGGGCGCGAGGTCGCTCTCCGCGAGGCCCCGCGCGCGGTAGTGGGCGCGCATCGAGGCCGGATCGAGGGTGGTGGGGGCGGTGGTTGCGGCGTCGTCAGCATGGTCAGCGTGAGGCACGCCGCCAATCTTGCAGCATCCCGGCGCCGCGCGGTCAGACAGTCTGCCCGGAGCCGGGAACGGAGACGGGAGAGGTGGGGGTGGTGTGGGTTCCGGGCCGCACCGGATATCGTGACCGCTCCGTACGAGGAGGGGACCGGAACCACGGCCCCGACCTCGCAGCGGGTGACGACCGGCCGCACCGGGCATGACCGGGGAGACGGCAGGTCCAGGGAGCCGCACTCACGAGGGAGCCGCCACTATGTCCGATTTCGTACCCGGACTTGAGGGAGTCGTCGCGTTCGAGACGGAGATCGCCGAGCCCGACAAGGAAGGCGGTGCGCTGCGCTATCGAGGCGTGGACATCGAGGACCTGGTGGGCCATGTGTCCTTCGGGAACGTCTGGGGTCTCCTGGTCGACGGCGGTTTCAACCCCGGGCTGCCGCCCGCCGAGCCCTTCCCCATCCCCGTCCACTCCGGTGACGTCCGCGTCGACGTGCAGTCCGCGCTGGCCATGCTCGCCCCCGTCTGGGGCCTGAAGCCGCTGCTCGACATCGACGAGCGCACCGCCCGCGACGACCTGGCGCGGGCCGCCGTCATGGCGCTGTCCTACGTGGCGCAGTCCGCGCGCGGCCAGGGCGTGCCGATGGTGCCGCAGCGCGAGATCGACAAGGCCGACACCATCGTCGAGCGCTTCATGCGGCGCTGGCGCGGCGAGCCGGACCCGCGCCACGTCGCGGCCGTCGACGCGTACTGGACGTCGGCCGCCGAGCACGGCATGAACGCCTCGACGTTCACGGCCCGCGTCATCGCCTCCACGGGCGCCGACGTGGCCGCCTCCCTGTCGGGCGCCGTCGGTGCCATGTCGGGCCCGCTGCACGGGGGCGCGCCCTCGCGGGTGCTCGGCATGATCGAGGAGATCGAGCGCACGGGCGACGCCCGCGCCTACGTCAAGCGCCAGCTCGACCAGGGCGAGCGCCTCATGGGCTTCGGGCACCGCGTGTACCGCGCGGAGGACCCCCGGGCGCGGGTGCTGCGGCGTACGGCGAAGGAGCTGGGCGCGCCCCGCTTCGAGGTCGCCGAGGCGCTGGAGCGGGCGGCCCTCACGGAGCTGCGGGAGCGGCGTCCGGACCGGGTGCTGGAGACGAACGTCGAGTTCTGGGCGGCGATCGTGCTCGACTTCGCCGAGGTCCCGGCGCACATGTTCACGTCGATGTTCACCTGCGCCCGTACGGCCGGATGGTCGGCGCACATCCTGGAGCAGAAGCGGACGGGCCGACTGGTCCGGCCGTCGGCCCGGTACGTGGGGCCCGCGCCCCGCGACCCCCGTGAGATCGAGGGGTACGTGGAGCAGGGCTGAGCGCACCGCGAAGGGGCGGGTGGGGCGGCGCCGCCCCACCCGGCGCCGCCCCGGCCTGCGGCGTCTCACCTCGTGGGCGAGGTGGGCGCCTCCTCCGCGACGGGCGGCGCGGCCTCTCCCGCGTGCCCGTCGGGCTCGGGGTCGGTCCCCAGGGAGTCGACGAGGGCGTCGCCCTCGACGGAGCCCTCCGGTTTGACCAGGCCGATCACCACGTACAGCACCAGCGAGGTGAGCAGCGGCCAGCCGACCGTCATCGCCTCGGTGACGTCCGCGTCGGGGACGCCCCAGTAGAGGTACGACCAGACCGCGAGGCCGCCCGCCCAGGAGCCGATCGCGGCCCAGGCGCCGTTCCGTTTGAACCAGGGCAGGAGCCCCAGCATCAGCGGGATGGAGATCGGGCCCATGGTGGCCGCGACGATGCTGACGACCACCGTCATGATGAAGCCGTCGGGGTCGCTGAAGAGCGCGAAGCCCATGCTCACGGTGACGAAGGCGACCGTCGTGATGCGGGCGAAGAGCAGTTCGCGGCGCTCGGTGAGGCGGCGCAGCCTGGGGAAGAGGACGGGCGCGAGGTCGCGGGTGATGACCGCGGTGATGACGTTGGAGTCGGAGGCGACCATCGCCATCGTGTGGGAGAAGAAGCCCGCCAGCAGCAGTCCGATGAGGCCCGTGGGCAGGAGTTCCTGCGCGAGCTTGATGTAGGACTCCTCGCCGTTCTCCAGGCCGGGGACGATCAGGGGTGCGGCGATCATCGGGATGAAGAGGATCAGCGGCCAGATCAGCCACAGGGCGCTGGAGAGCAGGGCCGACTTCTTCGCCCGTGAACCGGAGGGCGCGGACATGTAGCGCTGCGCCAGGTTCCACATGCCGCCGTTGTACTCGAAGGTCTTCACGAGCAGGAACGCCATGATCAGGCCGGTGGTGACGCTGCCGTTGACCGGGTCGCCGTGGCTCTCGGGGAGGTCGCCCCACATGGTCCACAGGGTGGAGACGCCGCTCAGGTGCGCCATGACGGCGACGAGCATCGCGAGGCCCGCGACGGCCTGGATGACGAACTGCCCGAAGTCCGTGAGGACATCGGCCCACAGCCCGCCGAACGCCATGTAGAACATCGTGCAGACGCCGGTGAGGATGATCCCCCACTCCAGCGGTATGTCCGCGAAGCCCTTGAGCAGGACGGCGATCGCGACCCACTTCGCCGCGATGTCCACGACCTTGAGGGCCGCGCCGCTGTAGGCCAGGACCTGCTGGGTGGGGAGGTTGTAGCGGACCGCGAGGTACTCCAGCGGCGACTTGACGTCGTGCTTGGCCCGCAGTCTGTTCCAGCGCGGGGCGAAGAGGAAGGCGCCGACGCCGACCCCGAGCCCGATGGTGAGGGGCCACCAGAAGTAGACGGTGATCCCGTAGTCGTAGGCGACGGCCGCGAAGGTCACGAACATGATCGCGCTGTAGCCGGACATGTGGTGCGAGATGCCGGAGAGCCACCACGGGATGCGGCCGCGCGCGGTGAAGAAGTCAGCGACGTTCTCGATGCGTTTCGTCGACCACAGGCCGATCCCGATCATGACGCAGAAGTACGCGCCGACGACGACCCAGTCCAGACCGGACATGGCGGCTCCTCTGGTTCATCCATATGAACTCGTGCCAGCTCGCTGAACAATCGCCGTCACACTAGGAGCGCCCTATAGGAGCGTCAAGACTGCGCACACGGCGAAGCGCACAAGAAAAGCCCCTTCCGGTTCACATCCGTGTCGGATACGAACCAGAAGGGGCAGTACGGCAGTTGCGGGCGTTCAGGCGGTCAGGTCCAGCCACTCCCCCACGGCCAGCACGCGTGCGCGCCGCCCGGCGTGCGCGCGGAACTCGCCCTCCGGGTCGGGGACCTCGGCGTAGCCCGCGATCTTCTCCGGCTGCTCCGGCGCGTAGTGGACCGGCACCGCGTGGCGGGCGTCGAGGATCTCCGCGGCAGCGGCGGCCTGTTCCGGGTCGAGTGCGGCGGGCAGCGGGCTCGGCGGCTGGAGGTGCGGCGCGTCGACCACCGCGCCGTTGGCGGGCAGGAACACCGCGTCGAACGGGCTGAACCGGCGCGCGACCAGCCACCAGTAGCCGTGGAACATCGTGTCGCCGCCGTGGAAGACCCGCTGCCCGTCGGCCTCCACCACCCAGTTCACCTGCGGGTCGCCCAGCCCGTCGACGGCCGGGACGGCGGTGACGCGGAACGGCCCCTCCTCGCGGGTGGACCAGACGTCCACGGTCTCGGCGGCCAGCCCGTGCTGGACGAGTTCCTTCTCGGCCAGGAGCGTCGTCGCGTTGTCCACGTCGTCGCCGTGGCCGGGCGCCGGGCGCAGCACCGGCGCCCCCGGTGTCAGCGCCTCCGCGAGCGCCGCCGCGTCGGTGTGGTCCCGGTGCAGGTGGGTGACGAGCGCGAGACCGGCCCGCCCGTCCGGCGCCACCAGCCCCTCGCCGGACGTCCACCCCGTGAACAGCGGCGAGAGGTCCCGCACATGGTCGATCAACAGCCGCTCACCGCCGCCCGCCTCGACCTCCACCCCGGCCCAGCCCAGCCGTCGTACGCGCATCCCGCACTCCTTCGCTCATGGTTCCTGACTCCTGTGACTGCCGCGGAATTTAGCGTACGAGCGTTCTCCAAGGCAATAGAGAACGCCCGTACGCTATCCTTCTCGCATGTCACCACGACGCTCGGCGGCCGAAGCGCTGCTCACCAGGGGCCGGATCCTCGGCCGCGCGGCGGAGATCGCCTCCGAGGAAGGGCTCGACGGCATCACCATCGGCCGCCTCGCCGACGAGCTGGGGATGAGCAAGTCCGGGGTGCACAAGCACTTCGGCACCAAGGAGACGCTGCAGATCTCCACGCTGGACAAGGCGTTCGTGGACTTCTGGCACCGGGTGGTCGAACCCGCGCTGGCCGAACCGCCGGGCCTGCGGCGGCTGCGCGCCGTGTGCGCCAACTCCGTGGACTACCTGGCGGAGCCCCTGCTGCCCGGCGGCTGCCTCATGACCGCCGCGCTCTCCGAGTACGACGGCCGCCCCGGCCGGGTGCGCGACGCGGTGGCCGAGGTGTGGTCGCGCTGGCGGGGCCGGCTGCGCGCCGACCTGGCCGCTGCGGTGGACGGCGGGGAGCTGCCCGCCGGGTTCGACGTCGACCAGGCGCTGTTCGAGATCGTCGCCGCCGGGCTGGCGCTGAACGCGGCCATGCAGCTCCAGCACGACGCGGCGGCCGTGGACCGGGCCCGCCGTGCGATCGAACGGGCGCTGGCCCAGCGCTGACCCGCTGCCCCCTCACTCCGCGAGGGCCGCCTCCACCAGCGTCGCCCACTGCGCGACCACGCGGGCCCGTCGCGCGCTGTCGTCCGTCAGCAGATTGGCGAGGCCCAGCCCGCGCGCCATGTCGAGCAGCCCCTGCACGGTCTCCCGGACGCCGGGCTTCCGCTCGTCCGCGCCGAGGAGCTCGACCGCCATCCGGTGCGTCTCCCGCCCGATACGGGCCTCCAGCGCGGTCACCCGAGGCCCGAGCTGCGGCTCGTTCGACGCGGCGACCCACAGGTGCAGCGCGGCCCGGAAGAGGGGCCCGGTGTAGAGGCCGACCAGGGTCTCGACGGCCTCGTACGCCGAGCACCCCGGCCGCACCGCCTCCCGCAGCACCCGCGACCGTTCCTCCGCGACGTACTCGACGGCGGCCGTGAACAGGTCCTCGCGCGTGGGGAAATGGTGCTGCGCCGCGCCGCGCGAGACCCCGGCGTGCTCGGCGACGACCGTGACCGTACTGCCCGACCAGCCGTGCTCGGCCAGGCACGTCACGGCCGACTCCAGCAGCCGCTGCCGGGTGGCGCGGCTGCGGTCCTGCTTGGGGGCCGCGCCGCGGGTGACGTTCACCGGACCTCACCCGCCACGAAGCTGCCCGGGGTCACGCCGGGGCGCCCGGTCCGGCCGGGGGTCCGGGGGTTGCCCCCGGAAGAACACAGAACGGCCGACTCCAGCAGCCGCTGCCGGGTGGCGCGGCTGCGGTCCTGCTTGGGGGCCGCGCCGCGCGCGTTCAGGGGGTGGGCGGGTGGAGCCATGCGGGGTCCCGTCGTTCGAGGAAGGCGGTCATGCCCTCGCGCGCCTCCTCGGACGCGAAGAGCCGCGCTGACAGCTCGGCGAGGGTATCCGTGTCCCGGTCGAAGGCGTCCAGCACCTCCCGGGTGACCAGCCGTTTCGACTCCGCGAGGCCCTGCGGGGAGCCGCGCCGCAGCCCGTCGAGGACGGGCACGAGCGCGGCGTCCGGGTCCTCGGCGGCCAGCGTCACCAGCCCGATACGGGCCGCCTCCTGAGGCCCGAAGCGCTCCCCGGTGAGGTAGTAACGGGCGGCGGCCCGGGCGTCGATACGCGGCAGCACCGGCATCGAGATCACCGCGGGCGCCACCCCGATCCGCGCCTCCGTGAACGCGAACGTCGCGCCCGGCCCCGCCACCGCGATGTCGCACGCCGCGAGCAGCCCGGTGCCGCCCGCGCGCACGTGCCCGGTGACGCGCGCGACGACCGGTTTGGGGAACGCCACGACCGTACGCAGCAGCCGCGCGAGGCCGCGCGGGCCGTCCCCCTCCAGGGGCTCGCTCAGATCGGCGCCCGCGCAGAACGTGTTGCCGGTGTGCGCGAGCACGACGGCGCGGGCGTCGCCGTCCTCCTCCGCCTCCCCCAACGCCTCGTACAGCTCGGCGACGAGGCGTGCGGAGAGCGCGTTCCGGTTGTGCGGCGAGTCGAGGGTGAGCGTCGTGACGCCGTCCCCGCTCTCGCGCCGTACCAGGCCGCCCATCAGTACGACTTGGGGAGGCCGAGGGACTGGTGGGAGACGTAGTTGAGGATCATCTCCCTGCTGACCGGCGCGATACGGGCCACGCGGGCCGCCGTGATCATCTGGGCGAGCCCGTACTCCCTGGTCAGGCCGTTGCCGCCCAGCGTGTGCACGGCCTGGTCGACGGCCTTCACGCAGGCCTCGCCCGCCGCGTACTTCGCCATGTTCGCGGCCTCGCCCGCGCCCACGTCGTCGCCCGCGTCGTAAAGATGCGCGGCCTTCATCATCATCAGCCGGGCCAGCTCGATCTCGATGTGCGCCTGCGCGAGGGGGTGCGCGATCGCCTGGTGCGCGCCGATGGGCTCCTTCCACACCTGCCGCGTACGGGCGTACTCCAGGGCCTTGCCGAGCGCGTGCCGCGCCATCCCGAGGGAGAAGGCGGCCGTCATGATCCGCTCCGGGTTGAGCCCGGCGAAGAGCTGGAGCAGCCCGGCGTCCTCGTCGCCCACGAGGGCCTCCGGGGGCAGCCGTACGTCGTCCAGCGTCAGTTCGAACTGCTTCTCCGGGGCGGCGATCTCCATGTCGATCATGCGCCGCCCGAAGCCTGGCGCTTCGCGGGGGACCATGAAGAGACAGGGCTTGAGCTTGCCCGTACGGGCGTCCTCCGTACGGCCGACGATCAGCGTCGCCTCGGCGATGTCCACGCCGGACACGAACACCTTGCGGCCGGTCAGTATCCAGTCGCCGGTCTCCGGGTCGCGACGGGCGGTGGTCGTGATGCGGTGCGAGTTCGAACCGGCGTCCGGCTCGGTGATCCCGAACGCCATCTTCCGGGTGCCGTCCGCGAGTCCGGGCAGCCACTCCCTCTTCTGCTCCTCGGTCCCGAAACGGGCTATCACCGTGCCGCAGATCGCCGGCGACACGACCATCATGAGCAGGGGGCAGCCCGCCGCGCCCAGCTCTTCGAGCACGATCGCGAGCTCGGCGATGCCGCCGCCTCCGCCGCCGTACTCCTCGGGGAGGTTCACCCCGAGGTACCCCAGCTTGGCGGCTTCCGCCCACAGCTCATCGGTGTGCCTGCCCTCGTCGACGACACGCGCGAAGTATTCCCGGCCGTAACGAACGCCGAGCGCGGCGACTGCTTGGCGTAGGTCCTGCAACTCCTGTGCTTCGAGGAGGGGCTTACTCTCCGACATGGCTGAACCTCCATTTTTCACGGGGATCGAGTGGCACCGCACCTGACATCGGGGCTTGCCCCTCCAGGGGCACGGGGGTCACGACGCATCGGGGCTTGCCCCTTCTCCCCAAGGGGCGCGGGGCTGTGCTTGTTTTGCGGCTCCGCCGCGCGGGCGCGCCCGGTCACAACACATCGGGGCTTGCCCCTTCTCCCTAGGGGCGCGGGGCTGAGTTTGTTTTGCGGCTCCGCCGCGTGGGCGCGCCCGGTCACAACACATCGGGGCTTGCCCCTTCTCCCTAGGGGCGCGGGGAACTGCGCGACAAGCCACGACGCGGCGGCAGCCCGCGAACCACAGCCCGGGGCAACCCGAACCCGGCTCTTGCACCGGGGCACCCGGCGTGGGGGGCTGCGCTTGCCAACCCTGCGCCTTGCGCAGACTTCCCAAGCACAGTGGGGTCGAGGGAGAAGCAGAGCAGCCCTCTCCCAGCGCGGCGCGCGGCCCAAGCACAGCTGGCCTGCCGAGCTTCGCGGGAGGGCGAAGCGGACGTGCCCCGTCTGGGGCGCGGGGAACTGCGCGACGAGCCACGACGCGGCGGCAGCCCGTGAAGCAGTGCGAGGGGCAGGTCGGGGGGCGGTCATGTCACGACGGCCAGGACCGCGCCGGAGGCGACCTGTTGGCCGACCTTCACGGCCAGAGAAGAGAGCAACCCCTCTGTCGGCGCCACCACTTCGTGCTCCATTTTCATGGCCTCCAGCCAGAGCAGAGGCTGGCCCGCGGTCACCGGGGAGCCCGGAGCGAGGCCCTCGGCCACCCTCACCACCGTTCCCGGCATCGGGGCCACCAGGGAGCCGGGCGCGAGGGTGGATTCCGGTTCGCGGAGGAGGGGGAGGGCCGTGAAGGCGTGGGCGCCGAGGGGGGAGTCGACATGGACGCGGGCCCCGTAGGCCGAGACGGCGAACGCACGCCGCACCCCCTCCGCTTCGAGGACGACCAGCGCACCGGAGGCGCTCACCACCCGTACCCCCGGCAGATCCACGGGCGTCAGGGCGCCACCCCTCTCCCAGCGGTACCGGACAGTGCGTTCCGCGCCCTCCGGCTCACACCGGAAGCGCTTCGTGCACGGCTGGGAGACCACGTTGCGCCAGCCGCCCACCCGCGGGGCCGCGTTCCGGGCCGCCTCCGCCAGGGCCGCCGCCAGCAGCGGGAGGGAGTCGTCCTCCTCCGCTGCCGTCAGCAAGGGCAGGTGGCGGTCGTAGAAGCCGGTGTCCACGCGTCCGGCCATGAACTCCGCGTGCCGGAGCGACCGTACGAGCAGGGAACGGTTCGTCTCCGGACCGTGGACGCGGGCCCCGTCCAGTGCCCGCGCGAGCTTCCGTACGGCCTCCTCGCGCGTGGGCGCGTGGGCGACGACCTTGGCGAGCATCGGGTCGTAGTGGACGCCGACCTCGGTGCCCGCCTCGACGCCGCTGTCCGTACGCACGGAGTCGGGCACGTCGAGCCGCAGCACCGTCCCCGTCTGTGGGCGCCAGCCGCGCGCGGGGTCCTCCGCGTAGAGGCGGGCCTCGACGGCGTGGCCGCGCGCGGGCGGCGGGCCGTCCGAATCCAGCGCCGTGCCCTCCGCTATCCGCAGCTGCCAGGCGACGAGGTCGAGGCCGTGGACGCACTCGGTGACGGGGTGTTCGACCTGGAGGCGGGTGTTCATCTCCAGGAAGTACGGGCGGCCCTCGGCGGAGACCAGGAACTCGACGGTGCCCGCACCCACGTACCCCACCGCGCGCGCCGCCGCGACGGCGGCCTCGCACAGGACACCGGTCAGGGCCTCGCCGAGCCCCGGCGCCGGGGCCTCCTCGATGACCTTCTGGTGGCGGCGCTGGAGCGAGCAGTCGCGGGTGCCGAGCGCCCAGACCGTGCCGTGGGTGTCCGCCAGGACCTGGACCTCGACGTGGCGCGCCCGCTCGGCGTACGGCTCGACGAATACCTCGCCGTCCCCGAAGGCGGAGGCCGCCTCCGCGCGCGCGGATTCGATCTCGCGTTCCAGCAGGGCGAGTTCGCGTACGACGCGCATGCCGCGTCCACCGCCGCCCGCCGCCGCCTTCACGAGCAGCGGCAGGTCGGACTCCCCCGGATCTTCCAGCGGTGCGAAGACCGGCACGCCCGCCCCGGCCATGAGCTGCTTCGCCCGCGTCTTGGAGGCCATGGCCTCGATCGCGGCGGGCGGCGGCCCGATCCAGACGAGCCCGGCGTCCGCGACGGCGCGCGCGAAGTCCGCGTTCTCGGAGAGGAAGCCGTAGCCGGGGTGGACGGCGTCGGCGCCCGCGGCGAGCGCGGCCTTCACGATCAGGTCGCCGCGCAGATAGGTGTCGGCGGGCGCGGCGCCCGGCAGCCGTACGGCGGCGTCGGCCTCCCGCGCGTGCGGGACACCGTCCGCCTCGTCGGCGTCGGAGGCGACGGCCACGGTGGAAAGGCCCAGGTCGCGGCACGTACGGAAGACGCGGCGCGCGATCTCCCCGCGGTTGGCGACCAGTACAGAAGTGATCACGTCCCAGTCCCCTTCACAAGTCCCGTCATTTCAGATCACATCCGGAAGATGCCGAAGCCGCCGCGCGCGCCCTCGACGGGCGCGGTGTGGATCGCGGACAGGCACAGCCCGAGCACGGTGCGCGTGTCGCGCGGGTCGATGACGCCGTCGTCGTAGAGCCGCCCGGACAGGAACATCGGCAGCGACTCGCTCTCGATCTGCTGCTCGACCATGGCCCGCAGCCCGGCGTCCGCCTCCTCGTCGAACGGCTTGCCCTTGGCCGCCGCCGACTCCCGCATGACGATCGACAGCACGCCCGCGAGCTGCTGCGGGCCCATGACCGCGGACTTGGCGCTGGGCCAGGCGAAGAGGAAGCGGGGGTCGTAGGCCCGGCCGCACATGCCGTAGTGCCCGGCGCCGTAGCTCGCGCCCATCAGCACGGACAGATGGGGCACCTTCGAGTTCGAGACGGCGTTGATCATCATCGAGCCGTGCTTGACGATGCCGCCCTGCTCGTACTCCGTGCCGACCATGTAGCCGGTGGTGTTGTGCAGGAAGAGGAGCGGGATGTCGCGCTGGTTGGCGAGCTGGATGAACTGGGTGGCCTTCTGCGACTCCTCGCTGAAGAGCACGCCCTGCGCGTTGGCCAGGATGCCCAGCGGATAGCCGTGCAGCGAGGCCCATCCGGTCACCAGGCTCGCCCCGTACAGCGGCTTGAACTCGTCGAAGTCCGAGCCGTCGACGATCCGCGCGATCACCTCGCGCGGGTCGAACGGCGCCTTGAGGTCCCCGGGGACGATGCCGAGCAGCTCCTCGGGGTCGTGCAGCGGCTCCCGTACGTCCGTGGCCACCGGGTCCGCGTGCGCCTTGCGCCAGTTGAGGCGGGCGACGACGCGGCGGGCCTGGCGCAGCGCGTCCGGCTCGTCCTGCGCGAAGTAGTCGGCGAGGCCCGAGGTACGGGCGTGCATCTCGGCGCCGCCCAGCTCCTCGTCGTCGGCCTCCTCGCCGGTCGCCATCTTGACCAGCGGCGGGCCGCCGAGGAAGACCTTCGCGCGCTCCTTCACCATGATCACGTGGTCGGACATCCCGGGGATGTACGCGCCTCCGGCGGTCGAGTTGCCGAAGACGACGGCGAGCGTCGGGATCCCGGCCTCCGACAGCCGCGTGATGTCCCGGAAGAGCGCCCCGCCGGGGATGAAGATCTCCTTCTGGCTGGGCAGATCGGCGCCGCCGGACTCCACGAGCGCGATGCAGGGCAGCCGGTTCGCGTAGGCGATCTCGTTGGCGCGCAGCGCCTTCTTCAGCGTCCACGGGTTGCTGGCCCCGCCGCGTACGGTCGGGTCGTTCGCCGTGATCAGGCACTCGACGCCCTCGACGGTGCCGATGCCGGTCACCAGCGAGGCGCCCACCGTGTAGTCGCTGCCCCACGCCGCGAGCGGCGACAGCTCCAGGAACGGCGTGTCCGGGTCGAGCAGCAGCTCGATCCGCTCCCGCGCCAGCAGCTTGCCGCGTCCGCGGTGCCGCTCGACGTACTTCTCGCCGCCGCCCGCGACCGCCTTCGCCTGCTCGGTGTCCAGCTCGTCGAGCTTGCCGAGCATCTCCTCGCGGTTGCGCGCGTACGCGGCTCCCGCCGTGTCCAGTGCGGTCCTCACCTCGGCCACTTCAGCAGCTCCTCCGGTATCTCCATGTGCCGCGACCTCAGCCACTCCCCCAGCGCCTTGCCCTGCGGATCGAACCGGGCCTGCGAGGCGACGCCCTCGCCGAGGATCCCGTCGACCACGAAGTTGAGGGCCCGCAGGTGGGGCAGCACGTGCCGCGTGACGTCCAGCGCCGCCGCCTCCGGGAGCAGCGCGCGCAGCCGGTCGGCGGTCAGCTCCGCCTCCATCCACTCCCATACGTCCGGGTCCTGGTCCCGCGCCCAGACCCCGATGTTGGCGCTGCCCCCCTTGTCGCCGCTGCGGGCGCCGAGGACGTGCCCGAGGGGGACGGCGCGCGTCTTCCCTCCGGGTGCGTCCCCGAGCCCGAAGCAGGCCGTTCTCATCGGCCGGAGCGCCCGTACGGGCTCGTGGTCCCCGTCCGGTTCGGCGGTCCAGGACACGTCCACCCGTGCCCCGTCCGGCAGCACCGCGACATGCGGGACCTCCGTCGCCGGGACGAACGCCGCCTCGAACACCCCGTACGGCGCGCCCTTCCCCGGCGGTGCCGTCACATGGAAGCCCGGGTAGCTCGCGAGGGCCAGCTCGATCGCGGCGCCGGACAGCGCGCGCCCCACCGCTTCCTGGTCCGGGTCGCGGACGACGAGCCGCAGCAGCGCGCTGGCCTCCTCCTCCGACCCGGCGTCGGCCCGGTCCGTACGGGCGAGGGTCCAGCGCACGTGCTCCGGCCGGGCCTTGGCCAGCGCCGCCTCCATCTGCTCCCGGACCAGCGCGGCCTTCTCCTCGACGCCGAGTCCGGTGAGCACGAACGTGACCTCGTTCCGGAAGCCCCCGAGCCGGGTGAGGCCCACCTTCAGCGTCTCCGGGCGGGGTTCGCCCCGTACGCCCTCGACGCGGACACGGTCCGGCCCGTCCTGCGTCAGCCGTACGGTGTCGAGCCGGGCGGTGACGTCGGGGCCCGGGTAGCGCGCGCCCGTCGTCTCGTAGAGGAGCTGGGCCGTGACCGTGCCGACGGTGACGGCGCCGCCCGTTCCGGGGTGCTTGGTGATCACAGAGGAGCCGTCGGCCCGGATCTCCGCGAGGGGGAAACCGGGGTGGCGTACGTCGATGGCCTCTTCCGCGAAGAGGGCGTAGTTGCCGCCCGTCGCCTGGGTGCCGCACTCCAGGACGTGGCCCGCGACGACGGCTCCGGCGAGCGCATCCCAGTCGTCCTCGGCCCAGCCGAAGCGCGCGGCGGCGGCCCCACTCACCAGCGCGGCGTCCGTGACGCGCCCGGTGACGACCACGTCGGCGCCCGCGCGCAGGCACGCGGCGACGCCCGCGCCGCCCAGGTACGCGTTGGCCGTGAGCACGCCCTCGCCCCAGCCCCCGCGCGCCAGCAGGTCGTCGCCCTCGACGTGCGCCACGCGCGCGGGTACGCCCACGCGCTCGCTCAACTCCCGTACGGCGTCGGCGAGCCCTGCCGGGTTGAGCCCGCCCGCGTTCGTGACGAGCGTGACGCCCCTCTCGCGCGCGAGCCCGAGCCCCTCCTCCAGCTGCCGCAGGAACGTCTTCGCGTACCCCCGCGCGGGGTCCTTCAGCCGGTCGCGGCCGAGGATGAGCATGGTCAGCTCGGCGAGGTAGTCGCCGGTGAGGACGTCGAGGGGCCCGCCGGTGAGCATCTCGCGGACCGCGCCGAAGCGGTCGCCGTAGAAGCCGGAGGCGTTCCCGACGCGCAGCACGCCGTCCGTGGCCGTGGGCGTGGGCGTCACGGCTTCTTCCGCTCCCGCCCGGCGCCCGGCGTTCCCGCGAAGGACTGCGCGATGCCGAGCCAGCGCTCGGCCTCCTCGCCCTCGGCGCGTACGTCCGCGTCGTCGCGGTGCAGGCGCTGGGTGACCAGGAGGCAGAAGTCGACGGCGTCCCCGGTCACGCGCTGCGCCGCGTCCTCGGACCCGTGGGTCCACACCTGGCCCGCCGGTCCCGTCACCTCCACGCGGAACGGCTCGGCGGGCGGCTCCAGGCCGCGCACCGCGTACGCGTAGTCCCGCGCCCTGACGCCGATGCGGACGACGTGCCGCAGCCGGTCCGTGACGGGGTGGGGGACGCCGAGCGCGTCGGTCACGTCGCGGCCGTGCGCCCACATCTCCATGATCCGCGCGGTGGCCATGCCGGGCGCGCTCATCGGCAGCCCGTACCAGGGCATCCGGGCCCCGGACGGCTGCGCGGCCAGCGCGCCCAGCAGCTCGGCGCGGCTGGTGCGCCAGCGGCCGAGCAGCGCGCCGGGCTGCGCCTGGGCGCCCTCCTCGGCGGCGTCGTCGACGAACCCCATCGGGTCCTCCCGCGCCATGAGGCGCTCGGTCTCCCGCTGGAAGCCCTCCGCGTCGGTGGCCGCGAGCAGCGCCCGTTCGTCGGTCCAGGCGAGATGGGCGATCTGGTGCGCGACGGTCCACCCGGCGGCCGGTGTCGGGAGGGCCCACTCCTTGGCGGAGAGCCCGGCCACGACGGCCTCCAGTTCCTCGCCCTCCGCCCGCATGTCGTCGAACACCTCGTGCGATACCGCCGCGTCAGGCATGCCGCTCCTTCAGGTCCTTCGTGGACGTCACGTCAACAAGCCGCGTGCGGATCGAGAGTGACAGCGATCCCAAAAACAAGCAAGCGTGCTTGCATAAATCGAAGTCGCGGCTCCCCAGGAGACGTTGACGGCACGGGAGGTCAACGGTATGCAAAGGATTGGCCTAGTCCAGAGGAACGAGGATCGGGGAAGGACGGAGGAGCGACCGTGACCAGCGCCGCCCCCACCATGCCGCTGCACCAGCTGGACGTGCCCGCACCGCAGGTGCTGCCCTTCGCCATCGGCTCGTTCGACTCGATCGGGCCGCTCTCGCGCGCGTCCTTCCCGCACCGGCACACGTTCCACGAGATCGCCTACGTCACCCAGGGCACCGGCTCCCACGTGATCGACCTGCGCCGCTGGCCGCTCGCGCCGCCGCACCTGTGCTTCATCACGCCGGGCCAGGTGCACCACTGGGAGCGGGTCACCGGACTCCAGGGCGTCGTCGTGCTGTTCGAGGACGCCTTCCTCCTCGCGCACCCCGGCGACCGCGACCGGTTACGGCGCCTCGGCGACGCCCCCTCCCTCCCGCTCACGGGCCGCGCCGCGCACCGCGTGGACGGGCTGCTGGCGCGGATGCGCGAGGAGTACGCGGAGCAGCAGCACGACATGGTCTCCGTGCTCCAGGCGTATCTCCACATCCTGCTGGCCGAGGCGGCACGGCTGCCGCCCGCAGCGCCGCCCGGCGACCCGGCCAGCGCGCCCGAGCCGGTGGGCAGGACCGCCGCCGTCGCCGCGGAGTTCGTACGGCTGCTCGCCCGGCCCGGCGCCGCCGCCGAACTCTCCGTCCGTACGTGCGCGGCCGAGCTCGGCGTCTCGGTCGGCCATCTGACGGCCGCCGTCCGCGAGTCGACGGGCCGCACCCCCGGCCGGCTCATCCGGCACGCGCAGGTGCTGGAGGCCAAGCGGCTGCTCGCCGGTACGGCGCTGACCGTGGGGAAGGTCGCGCGCGAGGTGGGCTTCGCGGACCCGGCGTACTTCTGCCGCTTCTTCCGCCGCGAGACCGGCACGAGCCCCGGCGAGTTCCGCCGCAGGGCCGACGGAAATCACCACGCTCCCCGCGCTCCGTCCATCGACCACGGCACACCCCGCCCGTAACGTCGCAGCCACCGGGCCCACAGAGCACCCCCTGAGGGCCGGACGCGTCCCGCCCCGCACTTCCCCCACCCCAGGAGAGCGAGGAAAGCACCGTGGACGAGACCCCCGAAGAGACCCCCCGCGAGACCCCGGACGGCTCCGCCAAGCGCGGCATGACCCGTAAGAGCGTGCTGAGAGCCGCCATGGCCGCCGCGCCCGCCGCCGTCCTGCTGGGCGCGGGCGCCGCCGCGACCCCCGCGCTGGCCCGCGACAAGGTCGCGGACCGCAAGCCGCTGGAGGCCACTCCGACCTGCGACGACGGCGACGATCCGACCCCGCCGCAGATGGAGGGCCCCTACTTCAAGCCCAACTCCCCGAAGCGGGACTCGATCGTGCCGCCGGGCGCGCCCGGACGCCCGCTCAGCGTCAGCGGCTACGTCTTCAGCGTGGGCTGCAAGCCGCTCGCCAACGTCCTGCTGGACTGGTGGCAGGCCGATGCGAACGGCGCGTACGACAACGTGGGCTACCGCTTCCGCGGCCACCAGTTCACGGGCGCCGACGGCAGCTTCAAGCTCACCACTCTGCGGCCCGGGCTCTATCCGGGGCGCACCCGGCACCTGCACGTCAAGCTGCAGGCGCCGAACCGGCCCGTCCTCACCACCCAGCTCTACTTCCCGGGCGAGCCCAGGAACCAGACGGACCCGATCTTCGACGCCCGTCTCCTGATGACGGTCCAGCCGGTCGGCTCCGGCTACCAGGCCAGCTTCGACTTCGTCCTGAACGTCTAGCCCGAAGCCTGGCTTCTCCCTCCGCCCCACAGCGCTTGGCAGGCCTGGGCTTCTCCCTTCGCCCCACTGTGCTTGGGAAGTCTGCGCAAGGCGCAGGGTTGGCAAGCGCAGCCCCCTGCGCCGGGTGCCCCGCGCAACGGGGCCGCGCCCGGGGTGCCCCGGGCCGTGATTCGCGGGCTGCGGCCGCGTCGTGGCTTGTCGCGCAGTTCCCCGCGCCCCTTAAGGAGAAGTAGGTGAGCTCCTTCAGGGGTGCGGGGGCGAGGGGTCTCAGGGGGTTTTCAGGGCTTCGGCCAAGACTTCCGCGAGGTGGCGGCTCCGGACGCCGCCCAACTGTTCGAGCTGGGTCCGACACGAGTACCCGTCAGCAAGAAGCTCCGTGCCGGGCGCGGCCGAACGGACGGCGGGAAGGAGCTGGTCCTCGGCGCAGGCCGCCGAGACCTCGTAGTGCCCGTCCTCGAAGCCGAAGTTGCCCGCCAGGCCGCAGCAGCCGCCGCTCAGCTCGCCGGTCAGTCCCGCCCGTTCACGCAGCCGCTTCTCGGATGCCTCCCCGATCACGGCGTGCTGATGGCAGTGGGTCTGACCGGCGACCGGCCGGTCCAGCCTCGGCGGCGTCCAGTCCGGCGCGTACTCCTCCAGGACCTGCGCGAACGTACGTACGGACGCGGCGAGGCGGGCCGCGCGCGGGTCGTCGCCGAGCAGCTCGGGCACGTCCGTCTTGAGCGCCGCCGCGCACGGCGGTTCGAGCACGGCGACCGGCAGCCCCGCGTCGAGCGCGGGCTCGATGTGGTCGAGGGTGCGGCGCATGACCGTACGGGCGCGGTCGAGCTGGCCCGTGGAGACGTACGTCAGGCCGCAGCACACCTGCTTCGGCGGCACGGCGATCCGCAGCCCCGCGTCCCTGAACACCTCCACCGCCGCCGAACCGGCCTCCGGCGACAGGTAGTTCGTGAAGGTGTCCGGCCACAGCACGATCCGCTGCCCGTCCTCCGGACCCCGGTCCCTGTCGCTCTGCTTGCGCCACCAGCGCGTGAACGGCGTACGCGGCAGCGCCGGGATGTCGCGCTCGGGCGCGATCCCGCCGAGCTTCTTGGCGACGGCGGCGAGCGGGCCGATCCGCGCGCCCGCGTTCAGCAGCGGCACCGCGCGGGTCGCCGCGCCGAGCCGCAGCCACTCGGGCAGCCACCCCATCGAGTAGTGCGCCATGGGGCGGCGCTTCCCCTCGTAGTGGTGGTGCATGAACTCGGCCTTGTACGTGGCCATGTCCACGCCCACCGGGCAGTCCGTGCGGCAGCCCTTGCAGGACAGGCACAGGTCGAGCGCGTCGCGCACCTCCTCCGACTGCCAGCCGTCGGTCACCACCTCGCCCGCGAGCATCTCGTGCAGCAGCCGCGCGCGCCCGCGCGTGGAGTGCTTCTCCTCGCCGGTCGCGCGGAAGGACGGACACATCACGGAGGCGCCGGGCGCCGACTCCGTACGGCACTTGGCGACGCCCACGCAGCGCCGTACGGCCGCCGAGAAGTCCCCGCCGTCGTGCGGATAGCCGAACTCGACGTCGACGGGCCCGCGCCGGGCCAGCGGCTCGAAGCGCAGGTTCTGGTCGATACGGTCGGGCCGCACCAGCATCCCGGGGTTGAGCCCGCCCTTCGGGTCCCACAGGTCCTTGAAGCGGTTGAAGAGGCCGATCATCTCGTCGCCGTACATCTTCGGCAGCAGCTCGGCGCGCGCCTGCCCGTCCCCGTGCTCGCCGGAGAGGGAGCCGCCGTGCGCGACGACGACGTCTGCCAGGTCGTAGGAGAAGTCGCGGAACTTCTGGATCCCCGCCTCGCCCAGCAGATCGAAGTCGATACGGACGTGGATGCAGCCGTCCCCGAAGTGCCCGTACGGCAGCCCGCGCAGCCCGTACTCGCGCAGCAGCCCGCGGAAGTCCTTCAGATACGCGCCGAGCCGCGCCGGCGGCACCGCGCAGTCCTCCCACCCGGGCCAGGCCTCCGCGCCGTCCGGCATCCGCGTGGCCGTCCCGGAGGCGTCCTCACGCACCCGCCACAGCGAGCGCTGCGCGCCCGGGTCCGTGACCAGGGAGTGGTCCGTGGTCCCCTCGCGCGCGGCCCGGCACAGGTCTTCAGCGTTGGCCCGCGCGTGCGTCGGGTCGTCCCCGCCGACCTCGACGAAGAGCCAGGCGCCGCCCCTGGGCAGCGAGGCCCGGGCCGCGTCGCTCACGAGATCGTTGGCCATGCCCTCGACGGTGAGCGGGCCGTACGGCAGCAGTCCGGCCGCCGCCTCGGCCGCCGCGCTCTCGTCCGCGTACCCGAGCACGGCCAGCACCCGCGCGCCCGGCACGGGCACGAGCTTGACGGTCGCCGCGGTCAGCACCCCCAGCGTGCCCTCGCTGCCGGTGAAGGCACGGGCCCAGTCCTCACCCTTCTCGGGCAGCAGCTCGTCCAGCGCGTACCCCGAGATACGGCGCGGCAGCTCGGGAAACCCGGTGCGCAGCCGCGCCAACTCACCCTGCACGAGTGCCGCCGCCCCCTCGCGCAACCGCCCCGGCACCCCCTCGCCGCCCGCCGCGAGCCGGGCACGCTCACCCCCGTACGTCAGCACGTCCAGCGCGCTCACGTTGTCGGCGGTCGTGCCCCAGGCGACGGAGTGGGAGCCGCACGAGTTGTTGCCGATCATCCCGCCGAGCGTGCACCGGCTGTGGGTGGACGGATCGGGCCCGAACGTGAGCCCGTACGCCCCGGCGGCGTTCCGCAGCTCGTCGAGGATCACGCCGGGCTGCACGACGGCGGTCCGCGCCTCCGGGTCGATCTCCTGGATCGCCCGCATGTGCCGCGTGAAGTCGAGGACGACCCCGACGCCGGTCGCCTGCCCGGCAATCGACGTCCCGGCCCCTCGCGCGACCACGGGCACGCCCCGCTCCCGGCACACCGCCAGCGTGGCGGCCACGTCGTCGGCGTCCCTCGGCGCCACCACGCCCAGCGGTACGCGCCGATAATTGGAGGCGTCCATCGTGACCAGCGCCCGACTGGCCGTGTCGAACTCGACCTCGCCCCGCACCACGCCGCGCAGGGCCCGCGCCACATCCTCTGCCTGTGCCTGTGCCATGGGGACAGGGTGCATCCTGAAGGGGCCGTACGCGATCACTACGGTTCGGACGAGTCGCCCTAACAGCCCTACCGATACGGCACATTGCCGCCCCCGTTCAGGCGGATCCCCGTTCGATACCGCGACGCACCTGGGTGATCACGTGCTGCGCCTCCGCGCCGAACACGGCCGAGGCGTGGAACGTCTCCCAGACCCGCCGGTAGGTCGCGACACTGTCGGCGTCATCGATCCACAGCTCGGCGTGCCAGTCCTCTACGACGACCAGTCGTTGGTCAATGACCCGGAACGAGTTCCCCGGAGGCAGTGCGAGCTCCGCGTCCTGCGGCACGATCCCCAGGCACACGGTGTCCATGCCCACGACACCCGACAGACGGTCGAGCTGCGCGGCCAGCACAGGAGCGGGCGCCACGCGGGCACGCAACGCTCCCTCCCAGATCAGCACGTTCAGCTGGTTGCCCGGCTGGTAGAGCCATTCTTGCCGCCTCATGCGGGCCCGTACCGCGTCTTCTGTGTCGCGGGGAGAACAGTGGAGCGCCGCATAGTGCTCGAAGATGTGGCGGGCGTAGTCAGCGGTCTGGAGCATCCCGTCTACCGCGAAACTGGCCCACTTGTGCAGCGTGCTGGAGTCGTCAACCAGCGTTTTCCACGTGTCCTGCACCGGTCGGTGGCCTGCCGCGAGCTGCCGTCGCCATGAGCGGATGTGCGACTCAAAGCCCTTCAACCGGCCATGCAGCTCGGCGAACGCCCCGGCATGCCCCGTGGCCTCTGCCCACGCCCGGAGGTCTCCGGACGTGGGCGTCTGTCTGCCGTTCTCCAGCTTGCTGACCTTCGACTGAGGCCAGCCGAGCCGTTCCGCCAATTCCGTACCGGTGAGACTGCCGAGAGGGCTCTCCACGCGGAGTTCTCTGAGACGTCGCCCCAGGTCCTCCCGGGCCTTCTGGTAATCCGTGCTCACCGGTACAGTTCTGCGCCCTCCTACTCGTTCTTGTCCAGCCCTGCGGCGAACTCCTCGTGCGGCACCGCGTGGTGCCACGCCGCTTCCCGGACCATGGAGTACCGCACCACCTCGGCGGGTTCCGTGATCAGCTCCACGTCGAGAAGCTGATCGTCGTCATCGAACCGCAGGAGAGCCACCAGCCGGCCGTCGAACAGCCAGAAGTCCTCGGCGGGGAGCCTCAACCGGTCGGCCTCTTCCCGCGACAGATTGCGGATGTCCTCACCGAAGGTGCTGTTGTGCTTCGCGTTGTCGAGCAGATAGAGCTGGCCGACAGTCGGTGGCTCATCCACGATCCGTACCCGTTCCACCCGCTTGCCCTGCTCGGTCTGCGAGCGGATCAGCCGGGGGTACCGTCGGTCGGGATCCCAAGCGGCAGCTCCGGACTCCACGAACTGCCGATAGCTCTCCGTCGCTTCGTCGCTGGCATATCGGCGGCGGGTCTCCAGCCGCCACGTCGAGTGCTCGAACGTGCGGAAGAGATCACCGAACTCCTTCAGATCGATGATCCGCGCCTGTCGCGTCGAGTCCTTCGGCGCCCAGTCCACCAGAAGCTCACGTGGCACGACGACCGCGACCTCGCCCTCTGCCAGGCGCTGCAGTTTCGCCATATCGTCCGGATCGGTGAGCGGGGGTCCATGGACGATCACCTCCCCGCTGTCCAGATCCTCGTGCACGGAAGGACACCCGTCGTCCCCGCTACCCGTCCCGTTGAAACGCAGCCTGCGCGCCATGCGATCGCCTCTCGCTCGTCCACCGCTTGTGGATCCCCGCGCAGCAAGACTGTCCGGGGTCACAGAGGAATGTCGAGGCATTACCGGGTGTCACGAGAGAATAATCAAGAATATTCCCCGCGACTCCCAACTCCCGCCGCATAACGTCACGTTCCATCAGCTCCCAGCCATGAGGGCATGACGGAGGGAAACTCCGCGTGACGGACGACAAGCCCGCGCTCACACTCCGCGTCTACCACGCACGCGACGGCAGCCGTACGGCCCGGTTCGCGTCCGACAGGACCATCCCGTACGACGCATGCAAGCCGCTCGCTTCCGAGCGATGGCCCGTCTGCGAATGCCCTCGATGCCGGAACAGCGCTCACGTACGGCAACAGTCCCTGACCGGGAATCGACCTGAAGGAGATCGATCGTGACTGGCACCCACAAGGGCGACCCCGCGCCCATCGAGCCCCCACCGCCGCCCCCGCCGCCGCACCCCGACAGCGGTCCGCCGCCCGGAGACGGGGGGCGGCGCAAGTGACCGGGACCTCTCTCGGCTGGCAGACGCTGGTCCGTGACCTGCGCGGCTCCGGGGTCCTGTCGGACGACTGGGCAGCGGCCTTCACCGCCGTCCCCCGCGCCGGGTTCCTGCCCGATCGGGTCTGGCCGTTTCGCCAGGAGAGCGGCACCTACTCGGTCGCCGACCGAGCCGAGGACCCCGACGCGTGGCAGCGCTGGGCCGAGTCCGACGTCCCGCTCGTCACCCAGTGGGACGACGGCGGCCATACGGGCAGCGGGCCGGGCCGGGTCTCCACCAGCTCGGCGTCGATGCCCAGCGTCGTGGCCCGCATGCTGGACCAGCTCGAAGCGCGCCCGGGCATGCGGATCCTGGAGATCGGCACCGGCACGGGCTGGAGCGCCGCGCTCCTCGCCCACCGGTTCGGCAGCCGCGGCGTCACGAGCGTCGAGGTCGACGAGGCCGTGGCCGCTCGCGCGCGAACCGCACTGCGTGGCGCGGGGCTTGCCCCGAACGTACGTGCCGCCGACGGCCTCAAGGGGTGCCCCGAAGGGGCGCCGTACGACCGGATCATCGCCACCTGCGGACTGCGCGAGATCCCCGCCGCGTGGCTGGAGCAGGCACGGCCGGGCGGGGTCATCCTCGCTCCGTGGGGCACCGACTACAGCAGTCAGGACGCCCTCGTCCGTCTCGTCGTCAGTGCCGACGGCACGTCGGCGTCCGGCCGCTTCACGGGCCCGGCGCAGTTCATGAAGGCCCGCTCCCAGCGCCTGCGTCAGCCCCCGCACGCCGCGTACGTCCCCGACTTCCCCGGAGACGCCACCCGGACGTCCACCAGGCTGACGGCGGACGACCTGGGCGACGGCGACCCGTACGACGTGGCCGGCTTCGCCATCGGCCTCCGCGTACCGGCGTGCGCGCACACGGTGCACCGGCAGACGGACGGCACGACGGCCTTCTGGTTCTACGGGCTCACCGACAAGTCCTGGGCCGTCGCCGCGTTCCCCAGCGGAGACGTCCACCAGTCCGGGCCGCGCCGCCTGTGGGACGAAGTGGAGAGCGCCTTCCGCTGGTGGGACGGCCAGGGTCGCCCCTCGTACGAGCGCCTGAGCCTGACCGTCACGAGCGACGGCACACAGAATGCGAGGGCCCATGACGACGCAACGCAAACTCGTCCGCGCCCTTGAGGGCGAAGGGGCACTCCCGGCGGCGTGGCGGGACGCCGTGGCCTCGGTGGACCGGGCCCTGTTCATTCCCGAGGTCTTCGAGGGAGGCGACTTCAGCGCCGACCCCGAGGCCTGGCTCCGGACCGTCTACAGCGATGTTCCCGTGGTCACCCAGGTGAACGACGGGAAGGAGACGGATCCAGGAGCGTTCCGGCTGCCCACCTCGTCCTCCTCGATGCCGTCGATCATGCTCGAAATGCTGGAACTGCTCGAAGTCCAGGACACGGACACCGTGCTGGAGATCGGCACCGGAACGGGATTCAACACGGCGTGGCTGGCCCACCGGCTCGGTGACCGGCGGGTGTTCAGCGTGGAGCTCGACCCGGTGATCGCAGCCGGGGCGGAGGAGAATCTGAAGCACGCCGGGTTCCGGCCGACCGTGGTGGTCGGCAACGGGTACGAGGGGTACGCCGAAGGGGCGCCGTACTGCCGCGTCATCTGTACGTGCACCGTGCGCGAGATCCCGCGCGCCTGGCTGGCGCAGTGTCCCGACGGCCGGATCGTCACGCCCTGGGGCAGCAGTTTCTTCAGCGGCTCGTACGCCACGCTGGACGTGGCGGACGGTGAGGCGCACGGCACGTTCTCCGGCTACCCGGCCTTCATGTGGGACCGCACTCAACGGGCCGGAGCGGGACGCATCGTAGACCTATACGGCCGCGAGGAGGGCGAGAAGGGAACGACCGGCATCGAGCCGCGGAACGTCATCCAGGACGGCCCCGCGTTCTTCACGGGCCTGACCGTCACCGACGCGTGGTACCGATGGTGCGAGGCGGTAGACGGCAGCGGCGAAGCCACCCTGTGGCTCTTCTCCGACGACCGGAAGTCGTGGGCGACCGTGGAGTACACGCCGCATGCGGAGACGTACGAGGTGGAGCAGTACGGGCCACGGGCGCTGTGGGACGAGGTGCGGGCGGCGTTCCTGCGGTGGCACGACCTGGGTGGACCGGAGCGCCACCGGTTCGGGCTGTCAGTCGGCGCCGACGGCCAGCGGGTATGGCTGGACGACCCGCGAACACCGTCACATGACCGTTCCGGGTGGGAGGCGCTGGTCCGGGGCCTGTGCGACTGTGCGACTCCGGGTCCTGACGGACGGCTGGGCACGTGCCTTCGCCGCGCCGGTCCGAGTGCTCGGCGCGCGTCAGGCGCCGCCCGGCAGCGCGGCCTCCAGCAGTGCCAGCTCCTCGGTGCTCAGGGCCAGTGATGCCGCACCGGCCGAGTCGCGGATCGACTCCGGGCGGCTGGCTCCCGGGACCGGGACGACCACGGGTGAACGGGCCAGCAGCCAGGCCAGGGCGACGCGTTGCGGGCTGGCGCCGTGGGCTGCCGCGACGCGGTGGAAGGGCGTGCCCTCGGCCGCGGCCGGGGGCCCCGTAGGGCCTTCGAGGGAGCTGCGGGAGATGCCGCCGAGCGGGCTCCAGGGCAGGAAGGCCAGGCCCAGTTCCGCGCACAGGCGCAGTTCGGGCTCGCTGTCGCGTACGGCGGGTGAGTACCGGTTCTGTACGGAGACGAGGTCGTCGCCAAGGATTGCGCGCGCCTCGCGGATCTGGCCGGTGTCGGCGTTGGAGATCCCCGCGGCGCGGATCGTGCCCGCGTCCAGCAGTTCGCGCAGCGCGCCGACGGAGTCGGACCAGGGCACGGACGGGTCCGGCTTGTGGAGCTGGTAGAGGCCGATCGCCTCGACGCCGAGCCGTCGCGCCGACGCCTCTGCGGCCTGCTTCAGGCGCTCGGGCCCGGCGTCGACGGTCCAGCTTCCGTCCCCGGGGCGCCCGCGTCCGCCCTTGGTGGCGACCAGGACGTGGGAGGTGTCGCCGCCGTAGCTCGCGAGGGCGCGGGCCACGAGCAGCTCGTTGTGGCCGGTCTCGTCCGCATGCCAGTGGTAGCTGTCGGCGGTGTCGATGAGGGTGACGCCCGCGTCGAGGGCGGCGTGCACCGTGGCCACCGCGCGCTCCTCGTCCGGCCGCCCCTCGATGGACAGCGGCATGGCGCCGAGCCCGATGGGGCTCACGGCGGTGTCTCCGATGGTGCGGTGCGAGTGTGAGTGCAAGTGCAGGTACGGCATGCGGTCCAGCCCCTTACGCTACGGCTTCGGCAACGGCGCCCGGCAGCCACTCGGCCGTGCGGGAAAAGGCGAAACCCAGGCTCTTGGCGCGGGCGTTGCTCATGGCGTAGTGACGGTCGTACGAGAACGGTGAGGCCGACTCGCCCGCCGCGACGGTCCGGTAGAGGGGCTCGCGGCCGAGCCCTTCGCCCACGGCGGCGGCCAACTCGCGCACGTCGAGCAGGCCGTCGGAACAGGCGTTCAGCGGGCCGGTGAAGTCGGTGTCCGTGGCCGCCCACGCCAGCAGGTCCGCCAGTTCCTCATGGTGGACGAAGACCGTGGGAAGCGCCTCGTCGTGCACCAGGATCTCCTCGCCCCGGGCGACGCGCGTGACGTAGTGCGCGAGGCGTCCGGTGAACTCCCGTGCGCCGCCGCCGAGTACGTGCGCGCTGCGTACCGTCGCGAAGGGGGAGCCGGCCTGCCGTGTGAAGACGGCCTCCGCCTGCCGCTTGCCCTCGCCGTAGTGGTCATCCAGGTAGGCCTCGTCGTGCCAGGGCAGGTCCATGCTCACGGCCCAGTCGGCCGGGGCCACCTGCTCCTCCGGCACGGGCACGCCGGGCGGTACGGGCGGGAGCGCCGCGCTCGCCGGGTCGTACACCTCGATGGTGGACGTCATCACGTAGCGCCGGGTCCGGCCCCGGAAGACGCGGGCCGCCATGGCCGCCTGCACGGGCGTGTAGCAGACCTGGTCGATGACCACGTCGAACTCCCGCGAGCCCAGCGCCCCGGTCAGCGCCGCCTCGTCGTCGCGGTCGGCGACGAGGTGGTCGACGCCCTCGGGCGGCGCGGTGGAGCCACGGTTGACCACGGTGACGTGGTGTCCGGCGTCGCGCAGCCGCTCGACGAGGTGCTTGCCGATGTACCGGCTGCCGCCGATGACACAGATCCTCTTCACTCGATGCACTCGATCCGTCGGGTTCATGTGTTCATCGTGGCGAGCTACGGTCGCCAGCAGAAGTGCCGACCTACTGACGCCGTATGAAGGAAAACTGTTGATGGACGTCCAGCGGTTCCGCGTCCTGCGCGCGGTCGCGGAGCACGGCAGCTTCAACCGTGCGGCAGCCGCCCTCCACCTCACCCCCTCGGCCGTCTCCCAGCACATGGCGGCGCTGGAGCGCAGCGTCGGCACCGAGGTCGTCGCGCGCAGCACGCGCGGGGTCACCCTCACCGAGGCCGGGCGCATCATGGTCGGCGCCGCCGAGTCGGTGGCGGCCGAACTGGAGGACGCCCGGCGGCGGATCGACCGGCTCGGCACGGGACGCGCGCAGCTCACCGTCGCCACGTTCACCACCGGCGGCCGGGTCCTGCTGCCCGGCGCCCTCGCCCGGCTCACGGCGGCCCACCCCGACACCGTGCTCCACGTCAGGGAGGGCGAGCCGGAGCAGAGCGTTCCGCTGGTGCGCCAGGGCGCGGCGGACCTCGCGCTCGCCTACCACTTCGACGGCCCCCTGCCGGACGGCCAGGGCCCGCGCCCCGGCGTGCGGTGGACCCCGCTCATGGAGGACCCGCTGCACGCGGTCCTGCCCGAGGACCACCCGCTGGCGGCCCGCGAGACGCTCGACCTCGCCGAGCTGGCATCCGAGCCCTGGGTGCTGGGCTGCCTCAAGACCGAGGCGTACCTGCGGCGTTACGCCGAGCGCGCCGGGTTCGCGCCGGAGATACGGGGCACGACCACCGACTACTTCTTCGCCCGCACCCTCGTCGCCTCGGGCCTCGGCGTCTCGCTGGTGCCCTCCCTCGCGCACACCCCCGCGGTCGCGGGCCTGCGCACCGTCCCCCTGGCCGCCCCGGCCCCGGCCCGCCACCTCGGCGTCCTCACCCTCACCCGCCACGCGGACCGCCCCCGGACCGCGACCCTGGTACGGGCGCTCCGGGAGCAGGCCGCCGCGCTCAGCACCGTCAGTACCGGAAGCTCGCCCCGTCCTCCGAGAGGTAGAGCATGAAGGGCCTGATCAGCTCGCCCCCTCGGACAGGACGCAACTCGACCCCCAGCTCCCGCACCGCGGCGATTGCCCCCACCAGCTCGGGCGGGAAGCCCTGCCGCCTGGCCTCCTCCTGGGCCGCGTAGAGCGCGCTCACCTCGGCCCAGCCCTCCCCCGGCTCGAACCGGCAGACGAACCACGGCTGGTCCACCTCGACGTCCGACAGATGGCCGACGAGCGAGGAGCCGTACAGGACCTCGTAGTCACGGCGGGGCCGGTCCGCGGTCACTCCGCGCCCACCCGCAGCTCAGGCCACGCCTCCAGCAGTCGCGGCGGCGCCGCCTGCTGCCAGGAGTCGAGGAGCATGTCGCGCAGCTCGGCCATGTCCTCCAGGGCCGCCAGCCGGGCCCGCACCCAGTTCGACGAGAACTCGTGCGGCGGGACCCAGAACTTCTCCGGCTCGGCCTTGATGAGCTCCTCGCGCTCCAGCCGGGGGCAGCGCACCGCGAACGAGGACTCGTCGTCCGGCATCGTCACGAACATCTTTCCCGCGACCCGGAAGGTGGGCATGCTCCAGGCCGTCACCTCCTTCGTCTCCGGGAAGGAGAGGGAGATGCGGCGCACGTCGTCGGGTCCCGGGCGGGGTGCGGTCATGGCGCTCATGGCGCCCAATCGTAGGACCGGGCACCGACACCCTCCCGTCGGCGGATGATCACCGAGAGTGGCCCTCATCTCACGCGGTGGACTCCAGGCATAGGACAGAGTCCTGGCGGCTAGGCTGCCCGCGTGGCTGATCTCGAGATTCCCGCTGACATCAAGCCCGCCGACGGTCGTTTCGGCTCGGGTCCCAGCAAGGTGCGTACGGAGGCGCTCAGCGCCCTGGCCGCCACCGGCACGTCACTCCTCGGCACCTCCCACCGCCAGGCCCCGGTCAAGGACCTGGTCGGCAGGGTGCGGGACGGCGTGCGGGAGCTCTTCTCGCTCCCCGAGGGTTACGAGGTGGTGCTCGGAAACGGCGGTTCGACCGCCTTCTGGGACGTGGCGACCCACGGCCTCATCGACGCCAGGTCCCAGCACCTGTCGTTCGGCGAGTTCTCCTCCAAGTTCGCCAAGGCCGCCCAGCAGGCGCCCTGGCTCGGCGAGCCCAGCGTCGTCAAGAGCGACCCGGGCACCCACCCCGCCGCGCACGCCGAGAGCGGCATCGACGTCTACGCGCTGACGCACAACGAGACCTCGACCGGTGTCGCGATGCCCCTGAAGCGCGTCCAGGGCGCCGACGAGGGCGCGCTCGTCGTGGTCGACGCCACGTCCGGCGCGGGCGGCCTGCCCGTCGACATCGCCGAGACCGACGTCTACTACTTCGCGCCGCAGAAGTCCTTCGCCGCCGACGGCGGCCTGTGGATCGCGGTCTTCTCGCCCGCCGCGGTCGAGCGCGCCGAGCGCATCGCCGCCTCCGACCGCCACATCCCGGCGTTCTTCGACCTCCAGACGGCGATCGACAACTCGCGCAAGAACCAGACGTACAACACCCCGGCGCTCTCCACGCTCTTCCTGCTCAACGACCAGCTGGAGTGGATCAATGGCCAGGGCGGCCTGGACTGGGCGGTCAAGCGCACCGCCGACTCGTCCTCGCGGCTGTACGGCTGGGCGGAGAAGTCGCCGCACGCGTCCCCGTTCGTCACCGACCCGGCGCAGCGCTCGCAGGTCATCGGCACGATCGACTTCGACGACAGCGTGGACGCGGCGGCCGTCGCCAAGGCCCTGCGCGCCAACGGCGTCGTGGACACCGAGCCCTACCGCAAGCTGGGCCGCAACCAGCTGCGCGTCGCGATGTTCCCCGCCATCGAGCCCGCGGACGTCGAGGCCCTCACGGCCTGCGTCGACTACGTGATCGAGCGACTCTGACCCCTTTCGGGCATCCCGCTCATGCGTGCCGGGTACCCGGCACGCATGAGCACTCCCACCACCGGCCTCCGGATCTTCGCCCGTGAGCGCAGGGTGCGCCTGACGACGTACGCGCGCGAGGGCACCCCCGTGGGGCACGTCTCCGGCATCGCCGTCGAGGGCGATCGCGCGTACGTCCGTACGTCCGGCCGGGACAGCCGGAACGCCCATCTCGCCCGCTACCCGGAGGTCGAGATCACCCCGGCCACCCTCGGCGGCACCCCGAACGGCGCCCCCGTGAAGGCCCGGGCCCGCCGCCTGGAGGGCGCCGAGGCGCGGCACGCGGCCGCCCGCCTCGCCCGCCGCCACCCCCTCACCCAGGGCCTGGCCGTCCCCTTCTGGTGCGCGGTACGACTGAGCAGACCCGTCCACTACGAGCTCCGCCTCGTCGGCGAATAAGAGGGCACCAACCAGGGGCGCGGGGAACTGCGCGCCCAGCCGGCCACCGGGCGGCAGCCCGCGACGCACGGCAAGGGGCAGCCCCTGCTCGGCACAGCAGCAACCGTCACTTGCTCAGGCGTTGGAACTTCCGTACCGCCAGCGGCAAGAAGACCGCGGTGATGATCACCGGCCACACCACGGCCATCAACCCGGAATTCTGCTCGATCCAGGAGTCCCCGACCGGCAACGGGTTGCCGTACAGCTCCCGGATCTCGTTCGCCGTCGCGGACACCGGGTTCCACATGGCGACGGCTCCCAGCCAGTCCGGCATCGCGGACGGCGGCGTGAAGACGCTGGAGATCATGCCGAACGGGAAGGCCACCGCGAAGAGGTTGCCCGCCGCCTCCTGGTTCGGCGTCACCAGCCCCAGCAGCACGCCGATCCAGATCAGCGAGAACCGCAGGAGCAGCAGCAGCACGAAGGCGTAGAGCGTCTCCAGCAGCGAGCCGTCCGAGCGCCAGCCGACGACCAGGGCGATACCGGCCAGCACCGCGAGGTCCAGCGCGGCGTGCAGCACGTCGGAGACGCCGCGGCCCGTGACGACCGCCGAGGGCGCCATCGGCATCGAGCGGAAGCGGTCGGTGACGCCCCGCTCCTTGTCGACGACGACGGCCATGGCGGTGTTCATGAAGCCGAAGGCCATGGTCATCGCGAACATGCCGGGCAGCGCGAAGTCCTTGTACTCCACGCCCTCGCCGACGTCCATGGCGCTGCCGAAGACGTAGACGAAGAGCAGCACGGAGACGATGGGGAAGCCGAGCTGCCAGGCGATCAGGGACGGCTGCTTCACGAGGTGGGTGAGGTCGCGGCGGACGATGGTCCAGCAGTCGGCCGCCGCCCAGTACAGCCGCCGTTCCGGGGCCGACGTGCTCATGGCGTGCTCTCCTTCTTCTCGGCTTCGTCCGTACGGCTGCCGGTCAGGGTCAGGAAGACCTCGTCCAGCGTCGGGCGGCGCAGCCCGATGTCCTCGACGGCGACGCCCGCCTCCTGGAGGGCGCGCGCGACCTCCGTGAGCGCGGGCACCCCGTCGGTCACGGGCGCGTGCACCCGCAGCTCCTCCGCCTCGGTCTCCGGCTCCACGCCGCCCGCCGCCACCCGGGCGACGGTCTTGACGACGGCGGGGAGGTCGACGGCCTCGGCGGCCACGACCTCGACGCGGTCGCCGCCGATGGCGCGCTTGAGCCCGGCGGGGGTGTCCTCCGTGACGTTCCGCCCCCGGTCGATGACGGTGATGCGGTCGGAGAGCTTGTCGGCCTCGTCCAGATAGTGCGTGGTCAGCAGGACGGTCGTGCCGCTCTCGGTGAGGCCGCGCACCGCCTCCCAGACCTCGCTGCGCCCGCGCGGGTCCAGGCCCGTCGTCGGCTCGTCGAGGAAGAGCACCTCGGGCGCCAGGATCATGCTGGACGCCAGGTCGAGGCGGCGCCGCATGCCGCCGCTGAAGTCCTTGGGCTGCTTGTCGGCGGCCTCCGTGAGGCTGAACCGCTCCAGCAGCTCCCCGGCGCGGGCCCGTGCCCGCGCGGTGCCGAGGTGGAAGAGGCGGCCGAACATCTCCAGGTTCTGCCGGGCGGTGAGGATCTCGTCCACCGCCGCGTTCTGCCCCGTCAGTCCGATGCTGCCGCGCACGCGGCGCGGCTCGGCGCTCACGTCGAAGCCGCCGACGCGCGCCCTGCCCCCGTCGAGCCGGACGAGCGTGGTCAGGATGCGGACCGCGGTGGTCTTGCCCGCCCCGTTCGGCCCCAGCAGCCCGTGCACGGTGCCGCGGGGCACCGCCAGGTCGAATCCGTCCAGCGCCCGCTTGTCCCCGTACGTCTTCCGGAGCCCCTCGGCGAGGATCGAGTGCTCACCCACGTGCCCTCCCTCTTCGTCCCGCCCATAAAATTGAGTACGCTGTACCCATATGAAAGAGCGTACACCCTACGCAGATCGCCGCAAGGGAATTTAGGATGGCGGCACCATGACGACGGACTCCGCAGACAGTGCAGACGGCCCGGACAACGAGGGCCTCGCCCGGCTGAAGCGCAGCCTCGACCTGCTGTGGAGCGGCGGGGAGAGACCGCGGCCCGCGCGCGGCCCCAAACCGGGGCTCACGCTCGAACGGATCGTCGTCACCGCCATCGACCTCGCCAACCGCGAGGGGCTCGGCGCCCTCTCCATGCGCAAGGTCGCGGGCGAGCTGGGCGTCGGCACCATGTCGCTGTACCGGTACGTGCCGGGCAAGGGCGAGCTGATCGACCTGATGGTCGACCACGTCAACGGGCCCGTGGAGGAGCTGGAGGAGAGCCGCGGCCTGGGCTGGCGGGCCACGATGGAGTTCATCGCGGAGTCCTCCTGGACCCTCTACACCACGAACTCCTGGATCCTCCAGGTCAACCAGGCCCGCCCGATCCTGGGCCCCAACTCCATGGCGGGCTTCGAATACGCCCTGGAGGCCCTGGAGGGGCTCGGGCTCAGCGGCCAGGAGCAGGTCGGGCTCCTGGTCGCGATCGACAACCTGGTGACGGGCGCCGCGCGCTCCCACGTGCTCTACCAGCAGGCCGCGCAGCAGTCAGGGGTGACGGACGAGGAGTTCTGGAACACCCAGGGGCCCTACGTGGAGCGGGCGATGCGGGACGGCGCGTTCCCGCTGATGGAGGCGCTGCCGGAGGACTCGTTCGCGGCGACCGGCGAGCAGCTCATGCGCTTCGGCCTGGGGGCCCTGCTCGACGGCTTCGCCGCGCTCATCGCGAGCCGCGCCGGAAGAGACGGCGCAGCCCCAGCCACAGGCCCAGAGCCACCGCGAAGGTGACGCCGCCGATCACGACCTTCCCGCCGTCCCGGTCCGTGCCCTCGCCGTCGCCGCCACCGGCCCCGGACGAGGCGCCGGACGAGGCGCCGCCGCCCTTGCCGTCCTCGCCGCTCCGCTCCGCGCGGATGACGCTCTCCGGGCGGCGCTGGCCCTCCAGCTCGACCGGCTCGACCTCGCTGTTCGCGCCCTCCGAGCCGAACATCAGGGTCCGCCCGTCGGGCGTGAACGTCACCGACTCGCCCTGCCGCTGGAGCGGCACGGGCACCGTGCCGAGGCTCTCCGGCTCCGTGCCGTCCTTCCAGCGGAAGATCTCGCCGCTGAAGTAGCTGCGCAGCATCAGCCGGGTGCCGTCGGGCGAGAACGCGCCGTCCGTCGCGTAGACCTTCGTGTCCGCGATCCGGCGGAACGTGTTGACGCCGCCCGCCGTCAGCTTCCCCGGGCCCTCGTAGATCCCGCCCTTGCCCTCGTCGCTCTTGCTGGTGAGGTAGACCCGGCCGGTCTTCGGGTGGACCATCAGCGACTCGGCGTCGCGCGGCCCGTCGTCGTACTTCACCGTGTAACGCGTAGGGGTGACCGAGATGTTGCCCTTGAGCCGCTCGGGCTCGTGGAAGCGGTAGATCCACACCTCGGGCCAGCGGCCGTTGAAGTTGTCGCCGATGTCCCCGACGAAGACGTCGCCGTCCGGGCCGACCGAGACCGCCTCGACGTCGCGCGGGTCGATGCCGCGCAGCGTGACGGTGGCGACCGTCTTTCCCGTACGGCCGTCGACCGCGTACACGTACGGGCCGTCGTCGGAGTCGTTGTGCGTCCAGTAGACGCCCTTGTGGGCGCGGCTGGCGGCGAGGCCGCTGGACTCGGTGATCCGCTCGTCCTCGATCGTGAAGCTGTCGGGGGTGTCGGCCGCGGCCGGGGGCGCCCCCGTCAGCAGCAGACCGGTCACACCGGCCAGACCGGCGGCACCGGCCACCCCGGCGACAGCGACAGCACGCACACGCGACCCCACAGACATGCCCTCCAGTGTCCAGCATCACGGTGCAGCTCAGAGCGTGATCCACAAGGATGTGGGGATGCGCGTTCTCTGCGTCGGCGACTCGATGACCATCGGCGCCGCCGGCGACTACACCTGGCGGTACCGGATGTGGCGGCACCTGTGCCGTACGTACGGCGGGCCGTTCCGTATCGTCGGGCCGCGCACCGCGCTGCACGAGGACTCCCTCGACTACGCCGAGCCCGCGTTCCCCGAGAAGGCCCGCGGCCATCTCGCCGGGTGGGGCGAGGGCTGGCAGCACCTGGCGCCCGTCGTCGGGGACGCCGTCCGCGCGCACAAGGCGGACACGCTGCTGGTCTCGCTGGGACTGATAGACCTCGGCTTCTACACGGACGCCGAACAGACCGTCGAGCACGTCCGCCGCTTCCTCGACGGGGCCCGCGCCGCCGCGCCGCGGCTGCGCGCCGTGCTGCTGCCGGTCATCCCCAACGTCCGCGCCGCCTCCGACCCCGCGTTCGGCGCCGAGTGCGCGCACTTCAACGAACTGCTGGCCAAGACCGCGGCCGACCTCTCCGAGCCGCGCTCACCCCTGCTGCTCGCCTCCCCGCCCCACGACTGGGACCTCGACCGCGACACGTACGACGGCACGCACCCCTCGTCCGAGGGCGAGCACCGGATCGCCGCC
The DNA here is from genome assembly GCF_043202595.1 of Streptomyces sp. NPDC048172. Taxonomy (NCBI): domain Bacteria; kingdom Bacillati; phylum Actinomycetota; class Actinomycetes; order Kitasatosporales; family Streptomycetaceae; genus Streptomyces; species Streptomyces sp. NPDC048172. The sequence continues at coordinate 1,043,060 of NZ_JBIDAT010000002.1, read as the reverse complement.
GCCTTCGCGGAGGCGCTGCACCAGGGCTGGGACGTCGGCGGCCCGTACGTCCGCGAGGGGCACGGGGAACGTCAGGGCACCTCGCGCAGATAGAGCGCGCCGCAGCTGTGGCAGAGCGGCTCGCCCTGCGGTGTGCCCCACGCTTCGCTGGACTGCGTCGCCGAGGCGGGGTCCAGGTCGCGCCCGCACATGGCCGTGGTGCCGTCCAGCCGCACCACGTGCCAGATCTTGACCTTGGCGTCCCGCTCCCCCGGCGAGACCCCTTCCTCGTATTCCGCTCGCAATTCGTGTTCCATGCGCCCACACTGCCTCAGTCGCCGCGATACCGCGCGGCGTCGAACGCCCGCCCCGCGCGATCCCGGCACGATGTACGCACCGGAGAGGACCAGTCCCATGCAGTCGCCGCAGCAGCCCGGCACCGCCGCCGTACGCGAGTACCCGGTCGGAGGCGCGGCCTCCGGTCCGTACGGGATCGCGTGCGGGCCCGACGGCGCGCTGTGGCTGACCCTGGTCCACAGCGGCGAGATCGCCCGGCTCGTCCCGGGCGACGAGACCGGCGCCGAGACGCGCACGTTCCCGCTGGACTCCCGGGCCTGCGGGCCCACCGTGATCACGCCGGGGCCGGACGGCGCGCTGTGGTTCACCCGCTTCCAGGACCACCGCCTCGGCCGGATCACGACGCGCGGCACCGCCGAGTCCTTCTCCCTGCCCGAGCCGGACAGCGGGCCCTACGGGATCGCGGCGGGCCCCGACGGCGCCCTGTGGTTCACCGAGATGAACCGGGACCGGATCGGCCGGATCACCCCGGACGGCGAGGTCACCGAGTTCCCGCTGCCCTCCTCCGGCACGTACCCCTCGGCGATCGTCCAGGGCCCGGACGGCGCGCTGTGGTTCACCCTCAACCAGGGCAACGCGGTCGGCCGGATCACCGTGGACGGCCGGATCACCCTCCACCCGCTGCCCACGCCGGGCGCGGCGCCCGTCGGGATCGCGTGCGGGACGGACGGGGCGCTGTGGTTCGTGGAGATCGGCGCGGGCGCGGTGGGCCGCATCGCGGCGGAGGACGGCCCCGGCGACGGCCGGATACGCGAGTTCCCGCTCCCCGACCGTACGGCCAGGCCGCACGCGATCGTCGCGGACCCGGCGCCGGGCGGCGGCTGCTGGTTCACCGAGTGGGGCGGCAACCGGCTGGGCCACGTCTCGCCCGACGGCGCGATCACCGAATACCCCTTGCCGTCCCCCGCCTCCGAGCCGCACGGGCTCACGGTCGGCCCGGACGGCGCGGTCTGGGCGGCCCTGGAGACGGGCGCGGTGGCCCGCCTGGAACGTTGAACAGGTGACATCGGCGGAGCGCGCCCCTTGCCTGGAGCCCACTCGAAGCGCCTAGCGTGACGGCCATGGAGTACACGCAGCTAGGACGCACCGGGCTCAAGGTCAGCCGCCTCGTCCTCGGCACCATGAACTTCGGGCCGCAGACGGACGAGGCCGACAGTCACTCGATCATGGACGCGGCGCTCGACGCGGGCGTCAACTTCTTCGACACCGCCAACGCCTACGGCTGGGGCAACAACAAGGGCCGCACCGAGGAGATCATCGGCAACTGGTTCGCGAAGGGCGGCGACCGCCGCGACAAGACGGTCCTCGCCACCAAGGTCTACGCGAACATGGCGCCCGACGGCGCCTCGCCCTGGCCCAACCACGACCGCCTCTCGGCGCTGAACATCCGCCGCGCCGCCGAGGCCAGCCTGCGCCGGCTCCAGACCGACCACATCGACCTCTACCAGTTCCACCACGTCGACCGGCACACGCCGTGGGAGGAGATCTGGCAGGCCCTCGACGTCCTCGTCCAGCAGGGCAAGGTCCTCTACGCGGGCTCCAGCAACTTCGCGGGCTGGCACATCGCCCAGGCCAACGAGACGGCGGCCCGCCTCGGCTCGTACGGCCTGGTCAGCGAGCAGTGCCTCTACAACCTCGCCGAGCGCCGCGCCGAGATGGAGGTCGTCCCCGCCGCCCAGTCGTACGGCCTGGGGGTCATCCCCTGGTCCCCGCTGCACGGCGGACTGCTGGGCGGCGCCCTGCGCAAGTCCCGCGAGGGCGGCAAGGGCCGCTCCGCCTCGGGCCGCGCCGCGGACGCGCTGGCCCACACGCAGGTCCGCGAGCAGATCGAGGCGTACGAGGCACTCGCCGACAAGCACGGCCTCGACCCCGGCGAGATCGCCCTCGCCTGGCTCCTGACCCGCCCCGGCGTCACGGGCCCCATCGTCGGCCCCCGCACGAGCGCCCAGCTCGACTCGGCCCTCCGCGCGGTCGACCTGACCCTCCCGGAAGAGCTCCTCACCACCCTGGAAACCCTCTTCCCCGGCCCGGGCCCCTCCCCGGAGGCCTTCGCCTGGTAGCCCCGACGGGCCTCACTCGAAGGTGACGCTCCCCTTTTGACCTGGGCAGACATTGTGCAAGCATGGGCGCATGGCTACCAGGATGCTCAGCGTGCGCATAGACAGCGAGACCCTTGAGTCGGTGAAGGAGCGGGCCCAGGAGCGAGGCATGACCGTCCAGGACTACGTCGTGCGGTCACTCCAGCGGGACGAGTTCGAGGAGCGCTTCAAGGAGGCGTTCACCGAATCGCTGGAGCTGTACGGCGATGTCCTGGCCGAGGCGGACATCGAGGCGTTGCCACCCCAGAAGGGGACCGAGGCCGCGTGACCCACCACCTCGACTTCCGCCAGCTCCTCTGGGCGGCGGAACAGCTCCCTGGCGATCCGCAGGCGGACGACTACGGCGCACTCGTGGTCGCCGCCGAGCGGACCGCGGCCGAGGCGTTCGGTTACGAGGTCTACGGCTCCACGCCGCTCAAGGCCGCCGCCCTGCTCCAGACGATCGTCCTCCTCGAACCGCTGGAGCACAGCAACCGCACATTCGGCTTCGCCGCCGCCAGGGCCTTCCTGATGGCGAACGGCATGCGCCTGCGCCCGAAACCGGACGAGTTGCGTGAGCTGATGGCGGACATCCGACCCGGCGCAGCCGGTGTCCGGGCCATCGCCGAACGGCTCACACGCTGGACCGAGATCTAGCTCTCAGTTGCCGCCCAGGGCCGAGGCGAGGATCACGACGACGAAGAGGAGCAGAAGCGTGGCCGTCACCACGCGCATTCTGGTCTTGGCATTCACACCGACAACGGTAGCCGGGTGCCGGGCGGCGCCGTGGTGAGGGGTCACTCACCCAGGGGCCAGCTGGTCAGCGGCTCGTAGCGGGGCTTCTCGCCCTCCTGGCCCGAGACCGGCAGGCGGCTGTGGACCAGGGTGAGGCGGTCCGCCGTCCAGGAGGTGCCGGTGAAGGGGCCGAGGGCCTCGACGTACGGGCGCAGGTCCACCGGGTCCGAGCGGCGGACGCGGGCGAGGGTGAGGTGGGGGCGGAAGGGGCCGTGGGGCTCGTCCATGGTCAGCCCCGAGCGGCGTCCGGCGGCGGCAGCGGCTCCGGCCAGCCGCTTCAGGGGCTCGCGGTCGCTGCCCTCGCCGAGCCCCGCCCACAGCGCCCGGTCGCCGAACCGGCCGCCGCCCGCGAGCCGCAGCGTGAGGGGCGCGGCGCGGTGGGCGGCGCGGGCGAGGCGTTCGCGCAGTTCCTCGCGCGTCTCCGGGTCCTCCACCTCGCCGTAGAAGGCGAGGGTGAAGTGCCATCCCGCGCGCTCGGTCCAGCGCAGCTCGCCCGCGCCGGGGAGGGCGCGCAAGCCCTCGGCGGCACGGGCGAGTTCGTCGGCGACGGGGTCCGGCGGCAGGACGGCGGCGAAGAGTCTCATCGGGACAGGATGCGGTCTCCTACGCCGCCTCGGCGACCGGCTCCCGTTCACGCTCGTGCGAGCGCGCCGTCGCCGCCGCGGTCGCCGCCGTCGGCACGAAGCGGACGTGCGGGTGGCCAGGGCGCAGGTCGACCGCGAGCTTCAGGCCCGCGAGGCGCCCGAGGACCAGCGCGACGACGACCGCGATCGCGGCCGAGATCAGCCCGCCCGCCACGAAGCCGATCCGGGGACCGTACGTGTCGGTGACCCAGCCCATGATCGGTCCGCCGATGGGCGTGCCACCCATGAAGACCATCACGTACAGGCTCATCACCCGGCCCCGCATCACGGGGTCGGAGGCCATCTGGACGCTGGCGTTCGCCGTGACGTTGAAGGTCAGGCCGACGATGCCGATCGGGGCCATCAGCGCGGCGAAGATCCAGTACGACGGCGAGAGCGCGGCGGCCATCTCCAGCACCCCGAAGAGCAGCGCGGCGCCGACCATCAGCCGCATCCGGGAGTGCCCGCGGCGCGCGGAGAGCAGCGCACCGGCCACGGAGCCGACCGCCATCAGCGAGTTGAGCAGCGCGTACGTGCCGGGGCCCGCCTCGAAGACCTTGTCGGTGAACGCGGTCAGCCAGATGGGGAAGTTGAAGCCGAAGGTGCCGATGAACCCGACGAGGACGATGGGCCACAGCAGCTCGGGGTGCGTACGGACGTAGTTCAGGCCCTCGCGCAGCTGGCCCTTGCTGCGCGGCGCGCGCTCGCTGGGCGTCAGCTCGCCGGTGCGCATCAGCAGCAGCGCGACGAGGGGCGCGACGAAGGAGAGCCCGTTGAAGAGGAACGCCCAGCCGCTGCCGACGGCCGAGATCAGCAGACCGGCGACGGCGGGCCCGGTGATGCGGGCCGTCTGGAAGTTCGCCGAGTTGAGCGCGACCGCGTTCCGTATCTGGTCGGGGCCGACCATCTCGGAGACGAAGGTCTGCCGCGCCGGGTTGTCGACGACGGTGACCAGGCCGAGGACGAACGCGAGCGCGTAGATGTGACCGGCCTGGACGTGCCCGGAGAGCGTCAGCGCGGCGAGCGCGAGCCCGGTCAGGCCCATCATGGTCTGGGTGATCAGCAGCAGCATGCGCTTGGAGCAGCGGTCGGCGATCACGCCGCCGTACAGCCCGAAGAGCAGCAGGGGGAGGAACTGGAGGGCCGTGGTGATGCCGACGGCCGTGGAGGAGCCGGTGAGGCTCAGGACCAGCCAGTCCTGGGCGATGCGCTGCATCCAGGTGCCGGTGTTGGAGACGACCTGGCCGCCCGCGAAGAGCCGGTAGTTACGGATCCGCAGCGAGCTGAACATCGAGGTCTTGGCGGGACCTTGGGCAGCGGGGGTCTTGGTCGTGGTGGTGTGACGGGGTGCGGGTGCGGAGTCTGCTCCGTTGCCCGTACTCACAGGGGGTTCGCCTCCTCGGCTCTTTCGTCTTGCTTCTTACAGATGCGCGAGTTTCTCCAGCACGGGCGCGGCGGCGCGCAGCGTCGCCCAGTCGTCCTCGTCCAGCTCGGCGACGAGCTCGGCCAGCCACGCGTTCCGCTTCGTGCGGGCGGCGGCGAGCATGGATTCGGCCTGCTCGGTCTGGGTGACCACCTTCTGGCGGCGGTCCTCCGGGTGCGCTTCGAGCCTGACCAGCCCCTTGGCCTCCAGCATCGCCACGATCCGGGTCATCGACGGCGGCTGCACGTGCTCCTTGCGCGCCAGCTCGCTCGGGGTGGCCGAGCCGCAGCGGGCGAGGGTGCCGAGCACGGACATCTCCGTGGGGCTCAGCGACTCGTCGACCCGCTGGTGCTTGAGCCGTCGGGAGAGGCGCATCACGGCAGAGCGCAGCGCGTTGACCGCGGCGGCGTCAGCGGTGTCGGGAGTGTCGGGGGGCTGTTCCGGCATGTTATTTAGAGTAACTCATTACTGCGCCTAAAGACCACCAGGTTTACGGCCCGTATCTCACACGTACGGGTGAGACGGCGCACATTCCCAGGACAACTCAAGGGGTCTGGCGTGGACCTTGGTGGGGTGACCGCGTCAACCTCGCACTCTCCCGACTCCAAGGTGCTGAGCCTGCGGATAGACAGCGCGCTCTTCACCCGTCTCTCCGAGCACGCCGCCAAGCGCGGAATGAGCGTCCAGGACTACGTGGTCCGCATGCTCGTCCGCGACGATTTCGACGAACGGTTCCAGACAGCCGTCGAGGAGACCGAGCGGTTCTACGGGCATTCGGCCTGAGCCCCGCGTTCCCCGCACTCCCCCGTCGGGAGCGGGAGGCGCAGGGCGAACACCGAGCCCCGTCCCGGCGTGCTGGCCGCCGTGACCGTGCCCCCGTGCGCCTCCGCGAGCTTGCGGACGATGGCCAGGCCCAGCCCGCTGCCGCCGCCTCTGCGGCCGCGGGACTTCTCCGCGCGCCAGAACCGGTCGAAGACGTGCGGCAGTTCGCCGGGCGCGATGCCCGTCCCCGTGTCCGCGACCTCCAGCACCGCCTCCCCGCCCTCGCACCGGGCCGACAGCGTCACCGTGCCGCCCGCGGGCGTGTGCCGGACGGCGTTCGAGACGAGGTTGCCGACCGCCTGGCGCAGCCGTACGGGGTCGGCGTCCAGCTCCGGGGCCCCCGCCCCCGTCCCCGCCCCCGCGCCTTCGCCGGGTTCCGCGACCGTCAGCGTCACGCCCGCCGCCTCGGCCGCGGCGCGGTGCGCGACGGCGGTCGCGCGCAGCAGCTCCGCCACCTCCACCCGCTCCTTCTCCAGCCGCAGTTCGCCCGCGTCCGCCTCCGCCAGGTCCCGCAGGTCGTCGATGACGTGCTGGAGCAGCAGGGCCTGGCTCAGCAGTGCGGAGACCAGCTCGGGGTCGGGGTCGGCGAGGCCGTCCTCCACGGCCTCCAGCCAGCCCCGGATGTTGCTCAGCGGCGTCCGCAGCTCGTGCGCGACGTCGCTGGTCATCGCCTTGCGCGCGGCTTCGAGCTGGGCGCGGCGCGCCGACATCGCGTTGAAGGCCGCCGACAGCCGCGCGATCTCGTCGCCGCCCGCCACCTCCACGCGCGCCGCGAGATCGCCCTCCTCCATCCGCCGCGCGGCCCGCGTCAGCGTCCGCAGCGGCCTGACCAGCCGTACGCCCGCGAGCGCGGTCACCGCCACCGTCACCACCAGCACCAGCGCCGCGCCCCCGGCGATCCGCAGCTTGTTGCCCGGCGAGAGGTCGAAGAAGGTCGAGGCGGTACGGCCCGTGCTGCCGACGTAGAGCCGCACGGCGGGCGCCACGTACGAGGCGAGCTGCTGGCTGCGGCTGGTGGCGAGGCACGAGGCGGCGCGCGGGGAGCGGGCGTCGTCGCGCACCCGCGTCGGCTGCCAGCTCCCGTCCAGCTCCAGCCGGACGCCGGGCTCGCCGCGCCGCGACAGGCAGGCATTCACCAGGGAGTTGAGCGCCTTGAGCGCCTTGGCCTCGGTGGGGGTGGGCTCGTCGAGCCGCTCGTCCGAGCAGCGCACGCCCCCGGTGCCCGGCGGCGCGGGCGCGGGCGCCTTCGACGGCGCCTCGGGCGGCCTGGACGGCACGTCGGTCGGCGCCGCCGTGACCGGCCTGCCCGACGGTTCGCCCGAGGGCTCGGCCGGCACCTTGGGCACGCCGCCCTCGGTCGGCGCCCCGGAAGGTTCCGTGCCGGACGGTTCCGTACGGGACGTGACGACCCGGGGCCGTCCGCTCGGGCCGACCTCGACCCGCGCCCGTACGCCCCGCGCGGCGGTCCGGCACTCGGCCACCCGCTTCGCGTAGGTACGCAGGCGGGTGCGCTCGGCCTCGGGCAGCCGGAACGGGCCCACCGCGCGCGGGTCGATCCCGTCCGCCGCGCCCTCCGGCAGCAGCTGGGGGTCGACGGCGAGCGGGTCGACGACCGCCGTGGGCCGGTCCGGCGGCCGGTACGGACGCTCCGGTTCCGGGTCGGAGTCGGCCACCGCGCGCCCGGCCTTGTCGAGCAGCACGACGCGGTGCCCCGTACGGGCCGCGAGCCGGCCGACGAGGGGACCGGCGCCGTCCCAGTCCGGGTGCGCGGCGGCGTGGCCGAGCAGCGCGTCGTAGATCCGCGCGTCGTCGGCGAGGGCCTGGCCGCGCTCCTCGCTGATCGCCACCGCCGTCGTCCGCACGACCACCCAGCCGGTCGCCGCGACCGAGCAGACGGAGACCAGCGCGGAGACCGCGAGCAGCCGCAGCAGCAGGCTGCGGCGCAGCGGGACGCCGGACTCCGGGGCCGGTCGCCCCACCGCGCGCCTCACCGGCCCGCCGCCCCTGCCGCGCGGACCGTCCGCAGTGCGCGAAGCCCCATGACGTATGCGGCGGCGCCGCGCGGCGGAACGCCGGGCTCCGGCGCGGGTCTCCGCGCGGACCGCCGGACCGGGGGCCTCACCGGCCCTCCTCGCCGACGGCCGGGTCGGCGAGCTTGTAGCCGACGCCGTAGACCGTCAGCAGGGTGCGGGGGTGGCGCGGGTCGTCCTCGATCTTCTTGCGGAGGTTCATGACGTGCACGTCGACCGTCCGGCTGGTGATGTACCCGTCGAAGCCGTGCAGCCGCTCCAGGATCTGCGCGCGCGTGAACACCTGCCCCGGCCGCTCCACGAGCACCTCCAGCAGCCGGAACTCGCCGGGCGTGCACTCGATGCGGCGGTCGTGCGCCCGTACCTCGTGTCGCGCGGGATCGACCGCCAGCGGCCCGGCGCACAGCGCGGCCGAGGCCTCGGGCTCCGGTCGCGCCCGGCGCTCGCCCCGGCGCAGCAGCGACCGGGCGCGCGCCGTCAGCTCGCGGGGGCTGAACGGCTTCGTCATGTAGTCGTCGGCGCCCAGGTCGAGCCCGAGCAGCAGGTCGTCCTCGGTGGAGCGGGCGGTCAGCATCAGCACCGGCAGATCGGCCAGCGCCTCCTCGGACCGTACGATCCGGCACACGTCGAACCCGCCCACGCGCGGCATCATCACGTCCAGCACGAGCAGGTCGGGCCGGTGCCGCCGCAGGGCTTCGAGGGCCGCCCGGCCGTCGTGGACGACGGTCACCGTGTGCCCCTCGCGGTCCAGGTAGCGGCGGATCAGCTCGGCCTGTCCCTCGTCGTCCTCGGCGACCACCACGTGCGCGTTCATGACGGCGAGTCTAGGAACGTCTGTTCCTTTCGGGGCCGTTCAGGGGCGGCTCCGGGCCAGGGCTCATCGAGCGGCCACCGGTTCCTGACAACCGTCTGACAATTGCCCGGCACTCTCACCGCCATGACACATCGCCTCACATCCGTACGGCGCGCCACCGCCGCCTGTGCCCTCGTCCTGTCCGCCTGCGCGGCGCTCACCGCCTGCGGAGGCGGCGGCTCCGGCGAGGACACCGGCGCGCGGAAGAACGTGGCCAACGTGAGCGACGCCTCGCCCTCGGCGAAGCCCGCGAAGCCGGAGAAGCAGGGGAAGCCGGGGAAGCCCGGCGAACCGAAGCCCGAGAAGCCCTCGAAGACGCCCGGGAAGCCCGGGAAGCCCGCCCCCGCGAAGCCCCCGAAGGCGGGGAATCCGGGGAGCCCGGGGAATCCGGAGCGGCCCTCGGCCCGGCCGAAGCGGCCGGGGACCCCGCGGTCGGAGTCGCCGTCCGCCGCGCCGAAGCTGCCCGGCTCCGCGAAGGACCGCCGCGTCTACCTCGACTGCCTGCGCGAGCACGGCGTGAAGGTGGAGAAGGCCACGCCCGCGCCCGTACCGGCGTCGAAGGCGAAGGCCGTGCGGGCCTGCGCGGCGAAGGTGTCCGGCGCGCGGGGATAGCGCCGGCGCGGCCGGGGCCATCGGCCACTGACCACCGGCCGCACAACGGAACGGGCGGGGCCTCCTGGGAGAGGCGCCCGCCCGTTCGCCCGTACGTCATCACGTCCGTACGTCAGCGGCTACTTCACGCCGAGCACCTGCTCGATCGGGTTGAGCAGGAAGTAGACGAGGAAGCAGAAGCCGACGGCGTTCAGCAGCCACGGCACCTCACGGATCCGGCCCGTCGCCGCGCGCAGCACGATGAACGCGATCACGCCCATGCCGATGCCGTTGGTGATGCTGTACGTGAACGGCATCGAGATCAGCGTCAGGAACGCCGGGATCGCGACCGTCGGATCGCCCCAGTCGATGTCCCGGACGTTCGAGGACATGATCAGGAAGCCGACGACGATCAGCGCGGGCGTCGCGGCCTGCGAGGGGACGACCGTCGCGAGCGGCGTGAAGACGAGCGCGAGCAGGAAGAGCCCGCCGGACATCAGGTTGGCGAGGCCCGTCCTGGCGCCCTCGCCGACGCCCGCCGTGGACTCCACGAAGCAGGTGTTGGCCGAGCAGGAGCCGACGCCGCCCGCCGCGACGCCGACGCCGTCCATGAAGAGGATCCGGCCCATCCGCGGGAGCTGGCCGTCCTTGTCCGCGAGGCCGGACTCCTCGCCGACGCCGATGATGGTGCCCATCGCGTCGAAGAAGCCGGACAGCAGCACGGTGAAGACGAAGAGGCAGCCCGTCAGCCAGCCCACCTCGTGGAAGCCGCCGAAGAGGCTCACGTCGCCGATGAGCCCGAAGTCCGGGGTGCCGACGATCGAGTCCGGCACCTTCGGGACGGCCAGGCCCCAGGCGGTGTCGGGGATCTCCGCGATCGTGTTGATCAGGATCGCGACGAAGGTCATCACGACGATGCCGATCAGGATGGCGCCCTTGGTCTTCCGGACCAGCAGGACGAACATCAGGATCAGCCCGAGCACGAAGACCAGCACCGGCCAGCCCTGGAGCTGGCCGCCCTGGCCGAGACCGAGCGGCACGGTCGTGTGCGCCTTGTCGGGGTTGCGGGTCACGAAGCCCGAGTCGACGAGGCCGATGAGGCAGATGAAGAGGCCGATGCCGATCGCGATGGAGCGGCGCAGCCCGTTCGGGATCGCGTCCATCACGCGCTGCCGCAGCCCGGAGGCGACCAGCACCATCAGCACGAAGCCCGCGAGCACGACCATGCCCATGGCGTCGGGCCAGCTCATCTTGGGCGCGAGCTGGAGCGAGACGACGGCGTTGATGCCGAGCCCGGCCGCGAGGGCGATGGGCACGTTGCCGATGACGCCCATGAGAACGGTCGTGAGCCCGGCCATCAGCGCGGTGGCGGTCACGAGCTGGCCGTTGTCGAGCTGGTGGCCGAACTTGTCCGTACCGGCGCCGAGGATGATCGGGTTCAGGATGATGATGTACGCCATCGCAAAGAACGTGGCGAGGCCACCCCGGATCTCCTGGCTCACGGACGAGCCGCGCTCCGAGATCCGGAAGAAGCGGTCCAGCGGGGAGCTGGGGATGGGCTTGAGGGAAAGGGGTTCGCCCTTGCCCTTCTCGGTGTCGGCCGGACCGGCCGGACCCGAAGCGGACATGCGTGACCTCGAAGGTGCTCAGGAGTGGCGGTGCGTGGATCAACTTGGAGCATCGAACGAATGAAACCGGTCAATTCCAAGTAGGTTCAGTATGAACAAACAAGCCCGGTGATCGCTATCTCCGCGCGTAGACATCTCCGGGGACTGGCTAGGCTTGGCCCCATGGGCCTGATGAGCAAGTGGACCGACGGCGAGCGCGAGGCGCCCGAACCGCTGGAGGGCAACGTCGTCGCGACGACCGTCGCCGGGACGGTGGTCTGGCTGGTCCTCTTCCTCGCCCAGCTCCCCTTCTACGGCTGGTTCGACGAGCGCGGGCACACGTGGTGGGTCTGGACGTGCGCCGCGGGCACGGGCCTCGGCGTGATCGGCATCTGGTACGTCCGGAAGCGGGACGCCGCGATTCGCCGGGCCGCCGCCGCTCGGCCCGAGGCCTGACACCCGGTAACCCGACACAAGAGGGTGCCCCCTCAGGGGCGCGGACCTGTCCTCGATATGCGGCTCCAAGACTTCGGGGCTCGCCCCTTCTCCCTAAGGGGCGCGGGGCTGTGTTCGTTTTGCGGCTCCGCCGCGTGGGCGCGCCCGGTCACGACACCTCGGGGCTTGCCCCTTTGCCCTCCAGGGGCGCGGGGAACTGCGCGACAAGCCACGACGCACCCGCAGCCCGCGAACCACAGCCCGGGGCAACCCGAACCCGGCCCTGTACGCGGGGGCACCCGGCGTGGGGGGGGCTGCGCTTGCCAACCCTGCGCCTTGCGCAGACTTCCCAAGCGCTGCAGGGAGAGGCAGGGGCGCGGGGAACTGCGCGGCCAGCCACTACGCAGCCGCAGCCCGCGAAGCACAGGACGGGGCACCCCGAGCCCGGCCCTCGGGCGAGGGGCCCCGGCGAAGAGGTTGGTGTGACCGGAGTTCGTCCCTGATCGGGAGAAACCCGGACGGGCCACGTACGGTCAAGGCATGACGCACCGCATCCCGGAGAGGCCCGCGCCCGACGAGGCTCTCGGCACGAGTCCGGCACGTCTCACCGGGCTGACCCGTCAAGAGGTCGCGGAAAGGGTGGGGCGGGGCGAGGTCAACGACATCCCCGTCCGCAGCAGCCGCTCCACCGCGGACATCGTCCGCGCCAACGTCTTCACCCGCTTCAACGCGATCATCGGCATCCTCTTCCTGATCATCCTCGTGGTGGGACCGATCCAGGACGGCCTCTTCGGCTTCGTGATCGTCGCGAACACCGGGATCGGCATCATCCAGGAGCTGCGGGCCAAGAAGACGCTCGACAATCTGGCCGTCATCGGGGAGTCCAGACCCACCGTCCGCCGCGACGGCGCCTCCGCCGAGATCCCGACCGGCGAGATCGTGCTCGGGGACCTGGTGGAGCTGGCGCCCGGGGACAAGTGCGTGGTCGACGGCGAGGTGGCCGAGGCCGACAGCCTGGAGGTCGACGAGTCGCTGCTGACCGGCGAGGCCGACCCCGTCGTCAAGCGGCCCGGGGACAAGATCATGTCGGGCAGCTTCGTGGTCGCGGGCAGCGGTGCGTTCACCGCGACCAAGGTCGGCCGCGAGGCCTACGCGGCGCAGCTCGCCGAGGAGGCGTCCCGCTTCACGCTCGTACACTCCGAGCTGCGCAGCGGCATCAGCCAGATCCTGAAGTACATCACCTGGATGATGGTCCCGGCCGCGATCGGCCTGATCGTCAGCCAGCTCGTCGTCGAGGACCACGGCGTGGACGAGGCCATCCGCCGCATGGTCGGCGGCATCGTGCCGATGGTGCCCGAGGGCCTGGTGCTGCTGACGTCCGTCGCCTTCGCGATCGGCGTCATCCGGCTGGGCCGCAAGCAGTGCCTCGTGCAGGAGCTGCCCGCGATCGAGGGCCTGGCCCGGGTGGACGTCGTCTGCCTGGACAAGACCGGGACGCTGACCGAGGGCGGCATGGACGTCCGCGAGGTACGGCCGCTCGGGGGCGCCGACTCCGCGACCGTGGGGCGGGTCCTCACCGCGCTCGGGGCCTCCGAGGCGCACCCCAACGCGAGCCTCCAGGCGATCATCGAGGCGTATCCGGCGGGCGAGGGCGTCTGGGAGTGCACCGGGACGCTGCCCTTCTCCTCCGCGCGGAAGTACAGCGGAGCCTCGTTCACCGAGACCGACGGGACGGCCAGTTCCTGGCTGATGGGCGCGCCCGACGTGCTGCTCGCCAAGGACGACCCGGCTCTCGGCGACATCGACCGGCTCGACCGCGAGGGGCTGCGGGTGCTGCTGCTCGCGCAGGCCGCGCACCCGCTCGACGCGCCGCACGTCGCCGAGGGCGCCGTGCCCACGGCCCTCGTCGTCCTCGAACAGCGGCTGCGCCCCGACGCCGCGGCCACCCTTGAGTACTTCGCCGAGCAGGACGTGCAGACCAAGGTCATCTCCGGTGACAACGCGGTCTCCGTCGGCGCCGTCGCGGGCAAGCTCGAACTGCCGGGCGCCGAGGCCCCGGTGGACGCGCGCAAGCTGCCCGAGGACCAGGCGGAGATGGGCCGCAAGGTCGAGGACGGCGCCGTCTTCGGCCGCGTCACCCCGCAGCAGAAGCGGGACATGGTCGCCGCGCTCCAGGCGCGCGGCCACAACGTCGCGATGACGGGCGACGGCGTCAACGACGTCCTCGCCCTCAAGGACGCCGACATCGGCGTCTCCATGGGCTCGGGCTCCGAGGCCACCAAGGCCGTCGCCCAGATCGTCCTGCTCAACAACAGCTTCGCGACGCTGCCCTCGGTCGTCGGCGAGGGCCGCCGCGTCATCGGCAACATCGAGCGCGTAGCGAACCTCTTCCTCACCAAGACCGTCTACTCGGTGCTGCTGGCGCTCCTGGTGATCTGCTGGCAGATCCCGTACCCGTTCCTGCCGCGCCACCTCACGCTGCTCTCGACGCTGACGATCGGCGTCCCCGCCTTCTTCCTCGCCCTCGCGCCCAACAAGGAGCGCGCCAGGCCCCACTTCGTACGGCGCGTGATGCGGTACGCGATCCCGTCCGGCGTCATCGCCGGGATCGCCACCTTCACCACGTACCTGCTCGCCCGGCACCACTACACGGGCGAGAACGCGCTCGACGCCGAGACCAGCGCGGCCACGCTCACCCTCTTCCTCATCGCCATGTGGGTGCTGGCCATCGTCGCCCGCCCCTACACCTGGTGGCGCGTCGGCCTGGTCCTGACGATGGGCGCGGGCTTCCTCATCGTGCTGGTCACGCCCTGGCTCCAGGACTTCTTCGCCCTGAAGCTCGTCGGGACGACGATGCCGTGGGGCGCGGTCGGGGTCGCGGCGGTCGCGGCCGTACTGCTGGAGATCGCCTGGCGCTGGGTGGCCCGCAAGTTCCCCGCATAGCGGACAGTCTTCGACACGGAGGAGCGTCATGCCGCTCACAGGCGAGTACGAGCCGAGCACCGCGCAGGTGGTGCGCGACCACGTGGAGCTGTACGAGGGCTCCGGTGGCACGGAGGGGACGACGATGCTTCCGCTCGTCGGCCCGGAGGACACCCGGCGGCGGGACCTGCCCGTCGTCGTCCTGACCACCGTGGGCGCGCGGAGCGGGAAGCTCCGCAAGTCCCCGCTGATGCGGGTGGAGCACGAGGGGGCGTACGCCGTGATCGCCTCCAACGGCGGCACGCCGCAGCACCCCGTCTGGTACCACAACGTGGTGGCCGACCCCCGGGTGGAGCTCCAGGACGGCCCGGTGCGCCAGGACATGCGGGCCCGCGAGGTGACCGGGGCCGAGAAGACCGAGTGGTGGGCACGGGCCGTCGAGGCGTACCCGGACTTCGCCGACTACCAGCAGAAGACGACCCGCGAGATCCCCCTCTTCGTCCTCGAACCGGTGCCCGGGGGCCACTGAGCAGGGGCTGCCCCGCCTGTCCGCCGCAGGCTGCGGGGGGGGGGGGGGGGCGCCCCCCCCCCCCCGCCCCCCCCCCGCCCGCGGGGGGGGGGGCAACGCCGCGACAAGCCACGACGCAGTCGCGGCCTGCAACGCCACCGCACGGGGCAGCCCCTGCCCAGCCCCGAGACGAGGGCAACCACGATCCGCCGGACCGGCTAACCCGCCTCCCCGTCCCGGGGGTTCTGGCCCGGGCCCGGGTTGCCGAGGTGCAGTGGGCCGTGGACGTCGCGTGCCTGGAGGACGACGCCCTGGTTCCCGCCGGAGATCGTGTTGTGCACGTCGCCCGTGCCCGTGCGCGCCGTCTCGGCCTGCTGGCGCCAGCTGGCGAGCTCCCGCGCGAAGTCGGCGTCGGCACGTGCGCGCATGGCGAGGGCGAAGGCCAGCGCCTGGGCCCGGTCCTGGTCTGCGGGGGACCGGGCCAGGTCGTCCCATTCCGGCTCGCCGGTGGGCGCCGGATCGCTCTCCCCACGCTGGAACGGACGCCGCACCAGCGCGCCGAGCGAGGTCCAGGCCGCCTGCCCGGCCCCGCCCGCGGCGCCTCCCGCCAGTGCCAGCAGAAGAGAGATCGACAGTGGCTCCACGGAGCGCCCCCTGAGTCAAGTCATGTTCGCGTCCCGCCGGTTGAGGACCCGCGGGCTTCCCCCGAACGATACGGCGGGGCGCCCGTGTCGTCTGCCAGGAGGCGGGCGATGCCCTCCGGGCTGAAGATGTCGCGGGCTGCGAGGGCCACGCCGCCCGCGAGGCCGGGGGCGGAGTCCGGTTCGGTGGTGGTGATGGTCAGGCGGCGCGTGGCCAGCGGCAGGGCGCGCTGGTAGACGACGGCGCGGACGCCGGAGAGCAGTTCGTCGCGCTGCTCGCTCATCGGGCCGCCGAGCACCAGCGTGCGCGGGTTGTACATGTGGACGAGCATCGCGACGACCTCGCCGATCTCGGTCGCGGCCTGCCGGATGCGGTAGAGGGCCTCGGGGTCGCCGTGCGCGACGGCCTCGGACAGCAACCGCGGGCCCTCCTCGCCCGTGAAGCCGAGGTCGCGCAGGACGGCGCTGTGCGAGGCGATGGCCTCCACGCAGCCGGTCTTGCCGCAGCGGCACAGCACCTCGCTGTCGCCCGAGGCCCGCAGATGGCCGATGTCGCCCGCCGCTCCGTCGGCGCCGCGGTGGACGGAGCCGTCCGCCGTGATGATCCCGGCGCCGATGCCCGCGCCGATCTTCAGCGCGAGGAGCGGCGCGTCGACGTCGTCGCGGGCGGCCTCGCCCAGCGCCATGAGGTTGACGTCGTTGTCCACCACGACGGGCGCGGCGAACTGCTCGCGCAGGTGGGCGCCGACGGGGTAGGCGTCCCAGCCGGGCATGATCGGCGGGCGTACGGCGCAGCCGTGCTGGAAGTCGACGGGGCCCGGCAGGCCGACGACGAGTTCGCGCACCGGTGCGCCGTCCCGGCCGTGCGCGCCGAGGAGTTCGCGGATCCGGGAGGTGACGGCGCCGAGCACCGCCTCGGGCCCGTCCTCGACGGGGACGGGGACGACGGAGCGCGCGACGACCGTGCGGGAGAGGTCGGCGAGGGCGACCGTCGTCGCGTTCACGTCGACGTCCGCGACGGCGATGGTGCCCGCGTACGGGCTGATCGTCAGCACCTTCGGGGGACGGCCGCGCACCGAGGAGCCCGCCTCGGTCTCGGCGAAGATCCCGCGCCGCAGCAGATCGTCGACCTGCTGCCCGACGGTGGAGCGCGCCAGCGAGGTGCGGCGGGCGATCTCCGCGCGGCTCGTGGCCTCTCCGGAGGCCACCGCGCCAAGTATCCGGCGCAGGGCGACAGTTGCAAAGTTTCCGCCTGAATCAGTCGCCATGATGCCGCTCCCCGCCCCTTAAATCTTCGAATTTATGCACTCCGAAAAACTAAATTCGGCCTCTTGTGCGTGTCAATGGACTGAAACAAGCTGGCGGCCGAACGTCAGCAACACAGGAGGTCCGCACATGAGCCGCGCGAGCAGCGGAGCGGCCGTAGTCGGCGCCGGGATGATCGCCCGCGTCCATGTCCGAGCGATACGCGCCGCGGGGGCGGAGGTGCGCGGGGTCGTCGCCTCGTCGCCGGAGCGCGGCACGCGGACGGCGAAGGAGTGGGGCCTCCCCCACGGATACCCGGACCTCGCGGCGGCGCTCGCCGACGACACGGTCGGCGTCGTCCACGTCTGCACCCCCAACGCGCTGCACGCCGCGCAGGCCGAGGCCGCGCTGCGCGCCGGGAAGCACGTCGTCTGCGAGAAGCCGCTGGCCACCTCGGCCGCCGACGCCGCGCGCCTCGCGGCCGTCGCCGAGGAGACGGGCCGCGTCCTCGCCGTCCCGTTCGTCTACCGCTACCACCCGCTCGTACGCGAGATCCGGGCGCGGGCGCAGGCGGGCGAGTTCGGGGCCTGGCAGCTCCTGCACGGCAGTTACCTCCAGGACTGGATGCTCGACCCGGGCGCGGGCTCCTGGCGCACGGACCCCGGACTGGGCGGTCCCTCGCGGGCGTTCGCCGACATCGGCTCCCACTGGTGCGACCTGGTCGAGTGGGTCGCCGGGGTCCGCTTCGAGGAGGTCTCCGCGCGGCTCGCCACCACCGTCGAGGGGCGCGCCCCCGGCACCGAGGACACCGCGGCGGTCCTGCTGCGCACGGACGAGGGGCTGCTCGGCACGCTCACCGTCTCCCAGGTCTCCGCGGGCCGTAAGAACCGCCTCTGGTTCGAACTGGACGGGGCCCGGGGCAGCGCCGTCTTCGACCAGGAGCAGCCCGAGACCGTCTGGCTCGGCACCGAGGAGGGCGCCCGCGTCCTCGCCCGCGACCCCGACCGGGGCAGCCCCGAGCAGCGCCGCCTCTCCACGCTGCCCGCGGGCCATCCGCAGGGCTACGCCGACTGCTTCCGCGCCTTCGTCGCCGACGCGTACGCGGCCATGGCGGGCGAGAAGCCCGAGGGGCTGCCCGAGGCGGAGGACGGGGCGCGCTCGGCGCGGCTGGTCGAGGCCGTCCTCGACTCCGCGCGCTCGCTCGCATGGACCCGTATCAGAAGGGACGACTCCGCATGAAGCTCGGAATGCTGACCGCCTGCCTGCCGCAGCTCCCGCTGGAGCAGATCGCCGACCATGCCGCGTCCGCGGGGTACGAGGCGCTGGAGGTGGCCTGCTGGCCGGGGACCGGCGGGCGCGACTTCGAGGCCGCGCACCTGCCCGTCGCCTCCTTCGGACAGCGCGAGGCCGACGCGACCCGCGCCCTCTTCGACCGGCACGGCCTGGAGCTGTCGGCGCTCGCGTACTACGAGAACAACCTGCACCCCGACCCCGCGCGCCGCGAGGAGATCCGCACCCATCTGCGGCACACGATCGACGCGGCGACGGCCCTGGAGGTGCCGTACGTCGGTACGTTCGTCGGCCGGGACTGGAACCGGTCGGTGGCCGAGAACCTCGCCGAGGCCGAGCGGATCCTCCCGCCGCTGGTCGAGTACGCGGGCGAGCGCGGCGTGAAGCTCCTCATCGAGAACTGCGTGATGGAGGGCTGGCACCCCGACGGCTACCCCGGCAACCTCGCCTACTCGCCGGAGCTGTGGGAGTGGATGTTCTCCCTCGGCCTCTACCTCAACTGGGACCCCTCGCACCTCACCTGGATCGGCATCGACCCGGTGGAGACGATCGCCCCGTACATCGACCGGATCCCGCACGCGCAGGCCAAGGACGTCGAGCTGCGGCCCCGGGACCGGCAGCGCTACGGCCACTTCGGGCCCGCGACAGGCCGCGAGGCGAACCCCTGGGACATGGGCTGGTGGCGCTACCGCGTGCCCGGCCTGGGCCAGGTCGACTGGCCGCGCGTCGTCGACCGGCTCTACGAGGCGGGCTTCACCGGCACGCTCTCCGTCGAGCACGAGGACCCCGTCTGGGGCGGCGACGAGACCCGCGTCAAGCAGGGCCTCGACATCGCCCACCGCACCCTGCGCCCGCTCATCGTCGGCTGACCCCTCACCACTTGGAGCACCACGTGACCTTCTCCCCCTCCGCACCCGCCCGGGTCGGCATCGTCGGCACCGGCAACATCTTCGACCGGTACGTGAAGGGCATGGCGCGCTTCCCGCGCCTCAGCCTCACCGGCTGTGCCGACCTCGACCACGCCCGCGCCGTCAAGGCGGCGGCCGAGCACGGCATCGCGGCGTACGACTCCGTCGAGGCGCTGCTCGCCGACCCGGACGTCGACATCGTCGTCAACATCACGCCGCCCGTCGCGCACGCCGCCGTCACCACCCAGGCGATACGGGCGGGCAAGCACGTCTACGTCGAGAAGCCCGTCGCCGCCACCGTCGCCGAGGCGGAGCCGCTCACGGCCCTCGCCCAGGAGCGGGGCGTGCGCTACGGCTCGGCGCCCGACACGTTCCTCGGCAGCGCCGCGCAGACGGCGCGCGCGGCGCTGGACGACGGCGCCATCGGCACGCCCGTCGGCGCCACCGCGTTCGTCACCCACAGCAGGGCCGAGACCTGGCACCCGGACCCGACGTTCCTCTTCGCGCCCGGCGGCGGCCCCGGGCTCGACCTCGGCCCGTACTACCTCACCCACCTGGTGAACCTCCTCGGCCCGATCGCCACCGTCTCCGGGCTCAGCCGGATCGGCGCGCCCGTGCGCACGGTGACCAGCCCCGGCCGCACCGTCGAGAGCATCGAGGTCACCACGCCGACCCACGCCGCGGCCGTCCTCGGCTTCACCTCCGGCGTCATCGGCTCGCTCCAGATGAGCTTCGACGTCTGGAACCACCACCTGCCGTTCATCGAGGTCTACGGCACCGAGGGCACCCTCAGCCTCCCCGACCCCAACGGCTTCGACGGCGACGTCCGCGTCCGCCGCAACCTCGACGCGGAGTGGACGACGCTGCCGCCCGTCCTCCCGCCGTCCGGGCCGCTCGACATGGAGGTCCAGATGCTGCGCGGCAGCGGCGTCGACGACCTCGCGGGCGCCGTGGACGGGGCCCCGCACCGCGCCTCGGCCGCACTCGCCTTCCACGTCCTCGAAGCGCTCGAAGCCGTCGAGAGGTCCAGCACCACGCGCCAGGTCGTCGAGCTGTCCTCGACGGTCGGGCGTCCGGCACCCATGCACAGCGAAGGAGCAACCGCATGACCGCGCACGCACCCGTGAAGTTCGGCGTCGACCTGATCACCTTCTACAGCCCCTCGTTCTGGGACCTGCCCGACGAGAACGCCATCCAGGAGCTCTCCGACCGCGACCCCGAGGCGATCTGGCGGAAGATCCTCGACGCGGCGGGCGAGGCCGGGATCACCAGCCTGGAGGTCACCTTCGGCCCGGCGGACACCGACAGCATCCGGCGCGCGTTCGGCGGCCCGAAGGAGTTCAGGAAGGAACTCGAAGGCCGCGGCATGGAGCTGAAGAGCGCCTTCTACCTGGAGGGGAGCTGGGAGCCGGACGCCGACCGCGGGGCGATAGCCGACAGCGCGGCGGCGTACGCCCGGTTCATCAGGGAGGCGGGCGGCGACGTGCTGGTGGCCGCGCCGCCGATGCGTACGACGTGGAACGCGGAGCCCCCGGTCTTCGCCGACTTCGACTTCATGAAGAACGTCGCCGACATCGCCCACGTCGTCGGCCACGCCAGCCTCCAGGAGGGCGTGACGACCGCGCTGCACACCGAGGCCCACTCGACGTTCTGCACGGCGCGCGACGTGGACCTGCTGATGTCCCTCACCGACCCGCTCTTCGTCAGCCTCTGTCCCGACACCGGGCATCTGGCCCTCTCCGGCGGCGAGCCCTCCCACATCGTCTCCCGGCACCGCGAGCGCGTCGTCATCTCGCACTGGAAGGACGCCACGGGCCCGGCGCCGCTGCGCGTCCCGATCGACGAGTCGATCCACGAGGAGCACCGGGAGTACTTCCGCCGCGTGGGCGCCGGTTCCGTGGACTGGTTCTCCTGGGGCCGGCTGATGCGCGAGATCGGCTTCACCGACCTGGCGCTCCTGGAACTGGACGCGGTCGCCGACCCGGTCGCGGAGATCACGGCGGCGCGCGAGTTCATCGAGCGTTCGCTCACGACGGTCTTCCCGTAAGGCACGACCATGACTGACAGTGTCGTCAGCTCCCCGGAGCAATCCGGGGAGGTCCCGCCGCTCCCCGCGCAGGGCCGCGCGAGCGCCTCGTTCATCGCCCTGTTCATCCTGGCGCTCTTCGGGAGCTACGTCGCGATCATCACGCCGTCCGTCGTCTCCCTGGCCCTCAAGATCCAGCAGATCGACCCCGACGGCAAGGTCGGCTCGCTCTCCCTGGTGCTCAGCGTCGGCGCGCTGTGCGCCGTGATCGCCAACCCTCTCTTCGGCAAGCTCAGCGACCGTACGACCTCCCGGTTCGGGATGCGCCGCCCCTGGATGCTCGCGGGGCTGGTCGGCGGCGGCGCGGGCCTCGCGCTCGTCGCCGGGGCCACCACCACCGGGATGGTCCTGGTCGGCTGGTGCGTGGCGCAGACCTTCTTCAACGCGCTGCTGGCGCCGCTCGTCGCGATCCTGCCCGACCAGATCCCCCCGCGCCAACGCGGCGTCGTGGGCGGCCTGATGGGCATCTGCTACCCCGTCGGGCTGATCCTCGGCACCTGGATCGCGCAGCGAATGGCCACCTCGGCGCCCCGGGCGATGATCCTCGCCCCGATGGCCGTGGCCGCCGTCACCGTGCTGCTGCTGTGCGTGAAGCTGAAGGACCGCAGGCTGGAGAAGGCCGACCAGGAGCCGTGGAACCTCCGCGAGTTCCTGCGCACCTTCTGGTTCAACCCGCGCAGGAACCCCGACTTCGGCTGGGCGGTCCTCAGCATCCTGCTCGTCTCGACCGCGATCATGACGTTCGTGACCTACCAGGTCTACTACCTCTCCGACTATCTCCACATCGACGAGGACCGGCTCCCGTCGCTGACGTTCGTCCTCACCCTCGTCGTCAACGGCACGAGCGCGGCCACCGCCGTCGTCTCGGGCTGGCTCGCCGACCGCTTCCACCGGCGGAAGTTCTACATGGTGTGCGCGGGGCTGCTCGCCGTCGCCGGGTTCGCCGTCCTGATCGGGACGCGCTCGCTGCCCGGCATGTTCACCGGGGCCACCATCCTCGGCCTCGGCATGGGCTTCTTCTACAGCGGGCACTACACCCTCCCCGCCTCCGTGCTGCCCAGCGAGCAGGACGCCGCGAAGGACATGGGCGTCGTCAACATCGCCGTCACGCTGCCCAGTTCGCTCGTCCCGGTCTACGCGCCGACGCTGCTGGACCTCGGCGGGGACGGGAGCAACTACCCCGCGGTGTTCGTCTCCGGCATCGTGCTCGCACTGCTGGGTATTCCGGCCGTCCGCCGCATCCGAGGCGTGAGCTGACGAATCCGGACAAGAATCCGGGATGTCAATTCGGCGCCACCGCACGGGACCTGGGATCAGTTCAACTGAACCAGCGGAAAGTTTACGCGTGTTGAAATCGCGAAACACAGCGGGAAGAATCGCGTCGCGTTCCCACGCATGGCCGCACGCCGCCATGCGTCAGTACGCGAAGGAGAATTCAGATGCCCCCCAGGTCCCGTATGGTGGTCGCCGTCGGCGCGGCGTTGGCCACCGTGTCCCTGATCAGCGGCTGCGGCCCGGAAGAGGGAAGCGGTGCGGGCGGGGAGGGCGGCTCCTCCGGCTCCACGGCGGCGAAGGCGAAATTGCTGCACCAGGTCCCCATGCCGAAGGTCTCCGAGATGGCCGATGCACAGGGCATGTGGACGACGAAAAGGAATTTCGTGAAGGTCGGCCTCAAGCGGATAACCGGATATCCGCTGAACGGCGGCACGGCCCGCTGGCAGATACCCCTCGACGGTGAGGTCTGCTGGTCGTCCCCCGAACCCACGAAGGACGGCCTCGTCGCCGTCCTCTTCGAGAACGACAAGGCGGACTACGCCGACTGCACGGAGGTCGGCCTGGTCGACCTGAACTCGGGCAAGCTCCGCTGGAAGAAGCGGGCCATGGACGACGGCGACCCCATATCGCTCGACGAGGTGACCATCGGCGGCGGCACCGTCGCCGCGGGCGGCACCGGCGGCACCGCGGGCTGGTCGACGGGCGGCCGGGGGCTGTGGAAGTCGGACAACATGGACGGCAAGTGCCCGGCCGACGCGTACGCGGGCGAGGGCGAGAAGCTGATCGCCGTCCGCGACTGCGGCACCGTGAAGAACCCGAAGCTGCGCGTCGAGACGGTCGACCCGCGGACGCGGAAGCCCAAGTCGGCCTTCACCCTCCCCGCCGGTACGGAGAACGTCCACGTGGCCTCGACCGACCCGCTGGTCCTCGCCGTGGACGACGGCAAGGCCAAGGGCGGCAGCGGCGTCTCCGAGTTCCTCACCGTCGACGACAGCGTGCGCCGCGGCCAGCTCCTCTCCCGCATCCCGATGGGCGGGGGCAAGTACGGCGAGTACGACGCCGACTGCCCTGCGACCGAGGTCACCGACTGCCAGCAGGTCGTGGTCAGCAAGGAGGCCGACGCCCTCTACCTGGGCACCCAGGACTCGGCGAAGGGCAACGCGAACAACGACGTCGTCGCGCTCAGCCTCAAGACCGGCAAGCGCGTCGCCAGGATCCCGGGCGACACCGGCAGGTTCATCCCCATCGGCCTCACCCCGGGCGGGGAGGTGCTGGCCTACCAGCAGGCCGGCTACACCAGCGGCGGCGCGGTCTGGAAGATCTCCCCCAACACCCGCAAGAAGACGAAGATCCTCCAGAACCCCACCTCCTCGCGGAAGATCGAGAGCGCCCTGGAGATCGGCGATGGCCGGATCCGCTACGCGGGCAAGCGGCTCTACATCGGGAACGACGACGTCACCGAGCCCTCCGGCAGCAGCGCCGAGAAGGACCCCCTCGCCGCCGTCTTCGGCCCGAAGTGACGAAGTGACCCCGGGGCGGCCCCCACGGCCGCCTCCTGAAACCCCGGTGCCGGGGTCACCCTGGCAGGGCCCCGGCACCGGTCACCGCTCGTCCAGGTCCGCTCAGTCGAACCAGCGCGCCCGCGCCAGCTCCTCCGTCCGCGTCGGGTCCTCCAGCAGCGCCGCCACCTCGAAGCGGCGGCTCCACGCGCCCGCCGCCCAGGCCAGCCCCGCCGCGACGCCCTCCAGCGTCGCCGCGTGCAGCGTGCCGTCGAACGTCAGCCGCCAGTCGGCGCCCTCCCCGTCCACGAACAGCTCGTCGTGCTCGCGGTACGTCTCGGGGGCGCCCGGCAGCAGCACCCGTACGGCGTCCGGGACGGCCCGCTCCACGCCCTCCCCGGCGACCGCGCCGGGCACCGCCTCGCTCAGCCTCCGCACCTCCAGCAGCGCCGCCAGCTCACCGGCCAGCTCCGGCCGTACGGGCAGCAGCGCGCGGTCCCCGGCCAGCTCCAGCAGGTCCGGCGCGTCGGCGATCAGCACCTCGCCCGCGTCGGTCACCACCACGTCCTCGTCCCGTACGGCGCGCAGCTCGTCCGGCAGCGTCACCTCGGCCGGGTCGAGGCCCGCGTCGGCGAGGAGCGAGTACAGGCCGTGCAGCTGGGCCGCGCCGACGGGCAGTTCGGGGTCGGCCAGCCGCGTCAGCAGCTCGGCCGCGCCGCCCGGCTCCTCCAGCAGCGCCGCGGCCGACGTACGGACGCCGAGCGCGCGGAGCACCTGCGTGTCCCGCACCTCGCCGGGGTCGGCCTCCTCGTACAGCCCGCGCAGCAGCGGGTCGCCGCCCGCCGCGCGCAGCCCGGCCGGGCGCCTGCCGTCCAGCACGGGGTGGCCGCGCAGCCACCAGGCGGTGTACGGCCGTACGGTCTCGGTCCCGCCGCCCGGCATCCGTACCCGTACGGGCGCGGTGAGCGCGTCGCGCAGCGGGGGCCGGGAGAGCATCGCGAGGGCCTCGGGCCAGCAGTCGTCGTCCACGAGGTCCAGGTCCCGTACGGCGACGATCTCGGTCGCCACGGGCGGCACCGGCGCCTCGGAGTCGCCGAGCCGGTCGAGGACGTCCTCGCACCACACGTCGACGGCGTCGAGGAGGCCCACGTCGTCGGGCTCGGGGAAGTCGCTGTCGCGCGGCTCCAGTTCGTCGGGGTCGAGGACGACGTCGGTGGTGCGGACCAGCGCGAAGCCCGCCTGCACGCCGACGGCGGTCAGCGGCTGCTCGCCCCAGCGTTCGGCCAGCTCCTCGTCGCAGGCGGCCAGCTCGCCCTCGCGCAGCACGCGGGCGAAGGGGCTGCCGGGGTAGACGAGTTCGGCGGCGGGCGCGGGCTCGCCGTCCTCGTCGGGGAGCGCGAGGGCGCCCAGCCACGGCTCGTCGCCGGGCCCGAGCCCCGCGTCCCGGACGAGCCCGAGCACGGTGTCGGCCAGCTCGTCGGGGTCGATGTCCGGCTCGTCGTCCTCCAGCGAGGCGGCGACGGCGGCGCGCACCTGCGGCGTCGTGAGCACGGCGCGCGGCGTGGCCGTGGTCGCGCCCAGCTTCTCCAGCAGCGGGTGCACGGCGTCCTGGTGCGCGACCTTCAGCCCGAAGCGGGCGAGCTGCTCGGCGGGGACGGCGCCGTCCGGCTGCGGCAGCAGCACGTGCCGGGGCCCCACGGCCGTACGGGCACCGTCCGCGAGCGGCACGGGCAGGCCGGTGAGCCGGTCGGGGTCGGTCCCGGCCAGCGAGTCGTAGAGCCGGTACCACCAGCCGGGGGCGCGTTCGACGCCCGCGAGCCGGTCGACGGCCTCGCCCAGCGGCACCCGGGCGACCTCCAGGACCCGCAGCTCGGTGCGGCGTTCGAGCCCGGCGGGCAGCAGGTTGGGGAAGATCTCGGCGAGCACGGCGACCGTCGCGGCGCTCGCGCCCTCCACCAGCTCGGCGTCCCTGGGCCGCAGCGCGTACGGCTCGTCGGCGGCCCCTTCGCCTTCCTCGGGGCGTGCGGCGCCCGCCAGGAACGGGACGCGCGGCAGCCGTTCGAGGACCAGCGCGCGCAGCTCCCCGTCCAGCTCGCCCAGCCCGAGCGGCCCGGGGACCAGGCTCAGGGTGCCGGTGGCGACGGGGTGCCAGTCGCGCAGCAGCGCGGCGTACGCGTCGGCGGCGCGCTCCAGCAGGAAGCGCGTCAGCGGCCCGGGCGCGACATGGCGGCGGGTCGGCTCCAGCGGGAACGTCGCGAGCAGCAGCGCGGGGAAGCCCAGCGGCTCGTCGGTCGGCGTCGGCGCGTGGACGAAGGCGGCGGTGCGCGGCCGGACCGGCGCCCCCTCCGTATCGACCGGAACGGCCCAGGTCACGGACCACTCGGGCCGTACGCGCTCCTCCACGGGCCGGTCGGCGAGCAGCTCGGGCGCCGCGGCGCCGTGGTCGGCGGAGACCCGCCAGCGCGTGGTCCCCGAGGCCGAGTCCTCGACCCGGACGTACGGCCCGTCCTCGTGCCGCGTCAGCGTGCGGACGCCGTCGCCGTCGCCGGTCTCCACGACGACCTCGGCGAGCCCGGGGAGCGCGAGCAGCAGCGCGTCGTCCACCGCGGCCAGCAGCTCAGCGGCGAACCGGTGCGCCGCCTGGTCCCGCAGCGGCAGCCGTACGACCGTGTCGTAGCCGTCCGGGACGGGCCCGGCGTCCTCCTCGCCCGCGGGGAACGGCAGCCGCAGCAGCGGCACATGCCCCTCGCGCCGCCCCAGCTCCTCGGCCAGCGCCGGGTGTTCCTCCGCGGTGCGCCGGGTCAGCTCCCGCGCCTCCTCCAGCGACCAGCGCACGCCCTCGCCCGTACGGCCGACGAGCGCGGGCGCGTCCGTCACCGCGAGGACGGCGGAGAAGCCGACGCCGAAGCGGCCGACGGCGCGGCGGTCGGTGTCGTCCCGCTTCGCGGAGGCGCGCAGCGTGGAGAGGGACTCCACCCCGGCCGCGTCCACCGGCCGGCCGGTGTTGGCGGCGGTGAGCGCGGTGCCGGTGAGGGTCAGCCGGAGTCTTCCGGGGACGCCCGCGCGGGCCGCCGCGTCCGAGGCGTTCTGCGCCAGCTCGATGACGAGACGGTCGCGGTAGCCGCCCAGGGCGAGGTCCTGCTCGGCGTTCGCGTCCTCCCGGAAGCGGGCGGCGGACGCCGCCCAGCCTCCCAGCACTCCGTCACGAAGCCGCCCGGTCCCGAAGCTGTCCTTCACGACTCCCCATTCCGTCGACGTCCCGGCCCGTACGGGCCCACCGGAGCATAGGCGCAACGGGGCGTGTACCCGGACGGCGAGGGATCAGCCCCCTCGCGTCAGCCCACCTCGCCGGGGCGGGTGTCCGTGGAGGGGTCGGCGTGCTCGTCGCCCGACGGGCCGAAGTCGGCCCTCGTCTCGTCGAGGACGGGCGGCGGGGGCTGCGGGGGCCGGGGCATGACGGCGGCCTCGGAGTGGCCGCCGCAGCCGTAGGCGAGCGAGACGACGTGCCCGTCCGCCGGGCCGAACTCGTTCGCGCAC
This sequence comes from Streptomyces sp. NPDC048172, assembly GCF_043202595.1. Lineage (NCBI taxonomy): Bacteria > Bacillati > Actinomycetota > Actinomycetes > Kitasatosporales > Streptomycetaceae > Streptomyces > Streptomyces sp. NPDC048172. The sequence goes on along the minus strand of NZ_JBIDAT010000002.1, from coordinate 1,015,556 downwards.
ACCCCGAAGGCCTGGCGCAGCGAGCCCGCCATCGGCACCAGGAAGCCGCAGCTCACGCAATTCGCGGGCGCCGACTGGGCCATGGGGGCCTTCGGCCCGTACTCCTCCTCCCAGCGGTCGGCCGCCGCGTGCAGCCCGAACCGCGACAGGACGCGGGGCCGGGCCATGCCCAGCTCCTCCGCCACGGGCGCGATGCCGCCGCGGACCGGGGGCTCGGCCGGGGTCGCCAGCTCCTCCGGCTCCTCGTCCTCGCCCGAGAAGCCGGGTTCGAGGCGCAGGTCCTCCGCGTCGGTCGGCAGCAGGTCGCCCGGGCCCAGGTCGCCGGGGCGCAGCCGCTCGTTCCACGGCACCCACTCGGGCGCCATCAGCGCCTCGGGCCCCGGCAGCAGCACCGACTCGTCGACGGTGACGTGCTTGGCGCGGGAGGCCCGCGCCACCGTGACGGCCCAGCGCCAGCCCCGGTAGCCGGGCTCGCGGCTCTCGAAATGGTGGGTGACGACACGGTCCCCGTCGGCGACGGCCTCGATCCAGTCGCCCACTGCCTCGGGGCCCGTGACCTCGGTCAGCGCGTCGCGCGCGAGAGCGACGGCCTCGACGCACAGCTTGTCGGGGGCACGTCGGCTCCGGGAGGCGCCGCGGGTGGTCGCTCCCACGTTCCTGGCCCCCGCGTCACTGGCTTCCGCGCCACTGGCCCCCGCGCTACGCGTAGCGCTCCGCGTCGCGGCACTCATGCAGCACTCACAAGAATCGTCTCTCCTACGCCGTTGCGCCGTTGTCGGCGTGCACAGCCCGTACGGCCTCTGAGGAGACGGCGCGTGACCGGCGGGGACGGAGCGGGACCTGTAGGCCGCTGCGACGTCCGCGCCCGCGCTCAAAGGGCCGTGCGGTGCGCACCGTCCACCCACGCTACCCCACAGGTCCCGGGAAGGAATCCGCAGCCAGCCGCAATGACCCGCCGAGACCCTCTTCTCCGGCGGTTCTGCGGCACACTGAACGTCGTGGCTGCGGACATCCCCGGGCGCCGCTCCGGGAAGCCCTCCCGTGCGGCGCGCGCCCTCAGAAGGCCGCCCGCCGCACTGGCGCGCCGCATCCGGCGGGCCACGCACGCGCACGGCGCGGGCGAGTCGGGGCTCGGCAGACTCATAGAGCTGCACGCCGTCAACTCGGCGGGCGACATGCTCATCACCGTGGCACTCGCCTCCACGGTCTTCTTCTCCGTCCCCACGGGGGAAGCGCGTGGCCGTGTCGCGCTGTACCTCCTGGTGACGATGGCGCCCTTCGCGCTCCTCGCCCCGGTGATCGGCCCGCTGCTCGACCGGATCCCGCACGGGCGGCGGGCCGCGATGGCGGGCGCCATGCTGGCCCGCGCGCTGCTCGCTCTGACCATGGCGGGCGCGGTGGCCACGGGCGGCCTGGAGCTGTACCCGGCGGCGCTGGGAGTGCTGGTCTCCTCCAAGGCGTACGGCGTGGTGCGCTCGGCGGTCGTGCCCCGGCTGCTGCCGCCCCGGATCTCCCTGGTCAAGGCCAACTCACGGGTCACCCTCGCCGGGCTCCTCGCCACGGGCGCCGCGGCCCCGGTCGGCGCGGGCCTCAACGCGATCGGGCCCGGCTGGCCGCTCTACGGGGCCTCCGCCGTCTTCGTCACCGGCACCTTCCTCTCGTTCTCCCTCGACCACAAGGTCGACTCGGCGAAGGGCGAGCGCAAGGCGAAGCTCGCCGCCGAGTCGAGGGCGGCCGGCGACAACGACGGGCGGGACGGCAAGGGAGGCACGAGCGGCAGGGACGGCACGCGCGGCAAGGGCGGCACAGGCGGCATGCACGGCACACGCGGCAAGGGCTCCCGGCCCGGCCTGCGGACGGTCGGCACCTCGGTCCTCAGCGCCCTGTTCGCGAACTCCGCGCTGCGCGCCCTCTCCGGCTTCCTCACCTTCTTCCTCGCCTTCCTGCTCCGCGAGCACCCGCTCGGCGGACTCTCCGCCGCCCTCTCCCTCGGCCTGGTCGGCGTCGCCGCCGGTACGGGCAACGCGCTGGGCACGGCCCTCGGCGCCCTCCTCAGGTCCCGCGCGCCCGAGGTGATCATCACCTTCGTGCTGTTCTGCGCCCTGGGCGCGACGATCACCGCCGCGCTGCTCTACGGCACGATCGCCGTGACCGCCGTCGCCGCCACGGCGGGCCTCGTCCAGGCGCTCGGCAAGCTGTCGCTGGACGCGCTGATCCAGCGGGACATGCCGGAGGAGTTCCGCACCTCGGCCTTCGCGCGCTCCGAGACGCTGATGCAGATGTCGTGGGTCGCGGGAGGCGGCATCGCCATGGCCCTGCCACTCGTCGGGCAGCTCGGCATGGCCGTCGCCGCCGCCGTCGTGGCCGCCGGGGTGCTCGCTGCCGTACGGGGGCTGCTCGGCTCGGCGCGCCGCGGCACGCCGCACCCCCGCGTCGCCTGACGCGACCAGCCCGGTAGCCTGCCCGCATGTCGTCACAGTCGCGGCGGACCATCCGCACCGCCACCGTCATCGGGGCCGTCTCGCTCGGCCTCATCGCTCTGTCCGCGTGCGAGAAGCCCACCCCGCGTGCCACCGCCACGGTCGGCAGCACCACGATCTCCACCGAGGCGTCCTGCTACGACGACGGGAAGACGATCCCGCAGGACGAGGTCCGCAAGTGCCTCAGCAAGAAGTCGGAGAAGACGATCTCCGTCGGCACCGGCGAGAAGCTCCGCATCGGCGTCGAGCCCGACATGGCGGAGAACGGCTGGCTCGTCTTCGTCAACGGCCAGCCCGCGCTGCCCGACCCGGTCAAGAAGACCTACTACTCCTTCCCGGGCGAGGCCTTCTTCCAGTCCCAGAGCGCCCAGGGCCAGCCCTCGGCGCCGAAGAAGACGGCGCAGATCAGCATCGTCGAGGCGGACGGCAGCGACTTCAAGGGCGTCTGGCACCTCAAGCTGAAGAACGACAACGGCTGATCCCCTGACGACCGTGCCGGGCACCCTCGTCGTGACCGCCGTCGACGCCGAGCGCGACGCCGTCGCCGCCGCCGACGGGGGTCTCGACGTCCTCGCGGGCGGCGTGGGCCCGGCCGCCGCCGCGGCCTCCACCGCGACCGCGCTGGCCCTGGCCCGGCGCCCGTACGGCCTCGTCGTCTCCGCCGGGATCGGCGGCGGCTTCCACGACGGCACGGCCCTCGTCGTCGCCGAGCGGATCGTCGCCGCCGACCTCGGGGCCGAGACCCCCGACGGCTTCATGCCCGTGACGGAGCTGGGCTTCGGCCGCGACGCGCACACCGCGCCCCCCGCGCTCGTACGGGACGTCGCCCGGGCGACCGGCGCCGTGCCCGGCGACGTCCTCACCGTCTCCACCGTGACCGGCACCGCCGAGCGGGCCGCCGCGCTGAGGGGACGTCACCCCCGCGCTGCGGCCGAGGCCATGGAGGGGTTCGGGGTCGCCGAGGCGGCGGCCGCGCACGGCGTGCCCGTGCTGGAGATCCGCGCCGTCTCCAACCCCGTGGGCCCGCGCGACCGCGCGGCCTGGCGGATCCCGGAGGCGCTGGCGGCGCTCACCGCCGCCTTCTCCGCGCTCGTACAGACAGGAGCAGCACCATGGACGCCATGAGCGACGCCATAGGCATCGCCTACTCCCCCTGCCCCAACGACACGTTCGTCTTCGACGCGTGGGCGCACGGCCGCGTCCCCGGCGCCCCGGAGCTCGACGTCACGTTCGCCGACATCGACGTGACCAACGGGATGGCCGAGCGCGGCGAGGGCGATGTGCTGAAGGTGTCGTACGCCGTTCTCCCCTGGGTGCTGGAGGAGTACGCGCTGCTGCCCTGCGGCGGCGCGCTCGGCCGCGGCTGCGGGCCCCTGGTCCTGACGGCGGAGCCGGGCGGCCCCGCGTCGCTCGCCGGGAAGCGCGTGGCGGTGCCGAGCGAACGCTCCACGGCGTACCTGCTCTTCCGGCTCTGGGCCGCGAGCGAGGTGCCGGGCGGGGTCGGCGAGGTCGTCGTGATGCCCTTCCACGAGATCATGCCCGCGGTGCGCGACGGCAAGATCGACGCCGGTCTCGTCATCCACGAGGCCCGCTTCACGTACCAGGAGTACGGCCTGCACAAGCTGGCCGACATGGGCGAGCACTGGGAGGCCACCACGGGCCTGCCCATCCCCCTCGGCGCGATCATCGCCAAGCGCTCGCTGGGCGAGGAGACCCTGCGGAACCTCGCCGACAGCGCCCGCGCCTCGGTCCGCGCGGCCTGGCGGGACCCGGAGACCGCACGCCCCTACGTCGCGGCCCACGCCCAGGAGATGGACCCCGCGGTCGCCGACCAGCACATCGCGCTCTACGTCAACGAGTTCACGGAGAGCCTCGGCGAAGACGGTTACGGAGCGGTCCGGGCCCTTCTTTCCCGTGCGGCCGAGGAAGGGCTGGTCCCACCTCTTCCGGCTGACGCCCTCGTTTTTCCCTGACAAGGGAGTGCCGCGGACCGCGCGTCGCAGTCCGCGGCTCATGCCCTGGCCGGGCGCGCCCACGCGGCGGAGCCGCATATCGGATGCAGCCCCGCGCCCCTGCGGGGCGCCTGTCAGACGTCCAGCTGGTCCGCCACCGCGCGGAGCATGCCCGCGATCTTGCGGCCGTGCTGCTTGTCGGGGTAGCGGCCGCGCTCCAGCGACTGGGAGACGCCGTCCAGCAGCGTCGTGAGGTCCTGCACGATCGAGGCCAGCTCGTCCGGCTTGCGGCGCTGCGCGGCCGCGACGGACGGGGCGGGGTCCAGCAGGGTCACCGAGAGAGCCTGGTCACCGCGCTGCCCCGCGACGACGCCGAACTCGACCCGCTGGCCAGGCTTCAGTGCGTCCACTCCGTCCGGGAGGACGGACGAGTGGACGAAGACGTCACCGCCGTCGTCGCGGGAGAGAAAGCCAAAACCTTTCTCACTGTTGAACCACTTGACCTTGCCGGTAGGCACGTCTGTCCTCGTCCTTGTACTCGTCCGGCCCATCTTTCTTGAGGATGACGGCCGGGCTGCGGCTGCTGGAAAAACAACTGGCTCTGCTGCGCGAGGCTGCCGAGAGCCGTCGAAGCTCGTGAAGACGCCCCCCAAACCCCCGGAATAGCAGTTGAGCGGGCCCGAAAGACCCGCCGACAACAAGGTTAATGGCCCGAAGCCCGGTGGCAAGGTGCCGCCGAGTGGTTCCTCCGCGCTCCTGCCCCGGGCCTACCCTGAGCGGGTGAACGCTGAAACTCCCTCCGCCGGTGATCTTCTCGTACGGATCGGCGGCATCGTCTTCCTGGTCGGCGCGGTCGCCACGCTCGTCACGGTGGCGCCGCTCTTTCTCGGCACCGACCGCTTTCCCGCGCCCGCCTATTTCGTCTGCATGCTGATGGGCGTGGGTTTCGCACTCGCCGCCGCCGGGCTCGTACGGTCGGCCGCCGCGCAGCGCAGGGCCGCCGCGGACGGCTCAGCGGGCTGACGCCAGCCACTCCGGGAACGCGGTGAGGTCGGGCAGCACGACGTCCGCCCCCTCCGCGCGCAGTTCGTCCGCGCCGCAGGGCCCGGTCGCCACTGCGACAGAGATCACACCGGCCCTGCGGGCGCCGCGCACGTCCCCCACGTGGTCGCCGACGTACGCCGTCGCGTCGTGCTCGCGCAGCGCCGTCGCCTTGCCCTCCGCCCACAGCTCGCCGATCAGCACGTCGGGCGCCAGCCCCACATGGTCCAGGTGCAGCTTCGCGTTGCCCTCGTGCTTGGCCGTGACGACGAGGGAGCGCCCGCCCACCGCCCGTACGGCCTCCAGCGCCGCGAGCGCGCCCGGCAGCGCCGGGGACGGGGCGACGGCGAACCTCGGGTACAGCGCGCGGTAGCGGTCCGCCATCTCCGGGATCGCCTCGGCCGGGAACCAGTGCGCCAGCTCCTCGGCGAGCGGCGGGCCGAGGCGGGTGATGGCCAGGTCCGCGTCGATGTACGCGCCCGTCTCCCGCGCCAGTTCGACGTACGCCGCGCGGATGCCGGGGCGCGAGTCGATCAGGGTCATGTCGAGGTCGAAGCCGATGGTCGGGGCCGGGAGGTCGTGCTGAGCCATGCCGATCATTCTGCCTTGCCCCACCCCGTACGATTAGGGCTGCCTAACCTATGAACCCGAGGACACGATGCCTTCCGCCGCACCGACGACCACGCCCCAGGGCGCTCAGCGGCGATCCGGCGGCACCGGGTCCCGCACCCCGCGCCGCGCGGTGCTCGCGCGGCGGCTCGCCTGGACGCTGGCGGCGCTCGGCGCGCTGGCCCTCGCCGCGCTGCTGAGCCTGGCGCTCGGCTCCCGTTCGATCGCGCCGGGCGAGGTCTGGCACATCCTGCTGCACGGCGGCGACAGCAACGCCGCCGAGGTCATCCGCACCATGCGCGTCCCCCGCACCCTCGTCGGCCTCATGGTCGGCGCCGCGCTCGGCGTCGCGGGCACGGTCATGCAGGGCATCACCCGCAACCCCATCGCCGAGCCCGGCATCCTCGGCATCAGCCAGGGCGCCTCGGTCGGCGTCGTCTGCGCGATCGCCTTCGCCGGGGTGCACTCGCTGACCGGCTACGTGTGGTTCGCGTTCGCCGGTGCCGGTGTCGCGGCCGTCGGCGTCTACGCGGTCGCCGCGCGGGGGCGTGGCGGCGCCACGCCGGTGAAGCTCGCGCTGGCGGGCGCCGCGGTCAACGCGCTGCTGGTCGCCGTGATCTCCGCGATCCTCACGACGCGGGCCGCGGCGCTCGACGAGTTCCGCTTCTGGCAGGTCGGCTCGCTCTCCGGGCGGGACGCGGAGATCGCCGGGCAGATCTGGCCGTTCCTCGTCGCCGGGCTGCTGCTCGTCCTGACCGTCGCGCGCGGGCTCGACGCGCTGGCCCTCGGCGAGGACGTCGCGAAGGGGCTCGGCCAGAACGTCGCGACGGTACGGGTGGTCGGCGGTCTCGGCGCGACGGTCCTGACGGGTGTCGGGGTCGCGGCGGCCGGCCCGATCGCGTTCGTGGGCCTCGCGGTCCCCCACATCGCCCGAGCGATCGTCGGCGGCGACCACCGCTGGCTCTTGCCGATGGCCGCGCTTCTGGGTCCCGTCGTCTTGCTGGTGTCCGACGTCGCCGGGCGCCTCGTCATGCGCCCCGGCGAGGTCCCTGCGGGCGTCATGACGGCCCTGATAGGCGTCCCGTTCCTGATCGCCCTCGTCCGGAGAAGGGGGGTGGCGGCGTGATTCCGGTTCCGCCTTCCGGGCTGCCACGCGTGGACGCGTTCGCGGCTGCGGATGCGTCGTGGCTTGTCGCGCAGTTCCCCGCGCCCCTGACGGGGCACGACGAAGATGCGCCCTGTAGGGGCGCGGGGAACTGCGCGAGCAACCAGCACGCTCCCGCGCTCGGCAGCGGCGCCCGGGGGGCAGGACGGTGACCGCACTGCACACCCCCGCCGGGTACAAGGCGATACGCAACGGCCGTACGTCCTGGTTGATTCACAAGCGGGGCTCGATGGTCGCGCTCGGGCTCGCGGTCGCCCTCTTCGCCGCGACCGTCGCGAATCTGACGCTCGGAGAGACGACGGTCAGCCCCACCGAAGTGGTGAAGGTGATGTTCGGCCAGCCGTCTCCGGACGAGCTGGTCGTCGGCACGTTGCGGATGCCGCGGCTCGTCGTCGGGCTCCTCGCGGGCGCAGCCCTGGGCGTGGCCGGCGCCCTCATCCAGACCGTGGCCCGGAACCCCCTCGCGAGCCCCGAGATCATCGGGGTGACGCACGGGGCCTCGGCACTCACCGTCGGCGCGATGACGTACGGCATCACCTCGTACGCCGCGCTCCCCTACCTCTCCGTCGCGGGCGGGCTCGCCGCCGCCGCGCTCGTGTACGTGTTCGCGTGGCGCGGCGGCCTGCACGCGACCCGCTTCGTGCTGATCGGCATCGGCATCTCGGTGGCGCTGCGCTCCGTCACCCAGCTCTTCCTGACCAAGGGCGACTATCTCGTCGCGCAGCAGGCGAAGGTGTGGATGACCGGCTCGCTCAACGGCCGGGGCTGGGACCAGGCCGGGCCGCTCGGCGTCGCGCTGCTGGTGATGCTGCCGCTGGTCGTCTGGTCGGCGCGCGCGCAGCGGAACGTCACGCTGGACGACGACACGGCCACAGCCCTCGGCGTGCGGCTGGGGCGCAACCGGCTGGGGCTCGTGTTCACGGGCGTCGTCCTCGCGTCCGTCGCGACGGGCGCTGCCGGGCCCGTCGACTTCGTGGCGCTGCTCGCCCCGCAGATCGCCCGCAGGCTGACCCGTACGGCGCAGATCCCGCTCGTCTCCTCCGCGCTGCTGGGCGCGTTCATCGTGACGCTCGGGGATCTGCTGGCCCGCAAGCTGTTCGCGCCGACCGAGCTGCCGGTGGGTGTGCTGACGGCGGCGGTCGGCGCCCCGTATCTGATCTGGCTGATCGTGCGCACGAGCAGCAGCCGTCGCAGCCGTAGTGGAGCCACTCATGAGTGAGACCCCGAAGTCCCGCCTGGCCGCGCGCGGGCTGACCCTGGCGTACGAGGACCGTACGGTCGTCGAGGGCCTGGACCTGGACGTGCCGGACGGCGAGGTGACCGTCGTCGTGGGGCCGAACGCCTGCGGCAAGTCGACCACGCTGCGCGCCCTCGGGCGGCTGCTCAAGCCGAAGCACGGCTCGGTGCTGCTGGACGGCGCGGAGCTGGCGCGGATCCCGACGCGGAAGATCGCGCAGTCGATCGGGCTGCTGCCGCAGTCGCCCGTGGCGCCCGAGGCGATCACGGTCGCCGACCTCGTCTCGCGCGGGCGGCAGCCGCACCAGCACTGGTGGCAGCAGTGGTCCGAGGACGACGAGCGGGCCGTGACGGACGCGATGGAGCGGACCGATGTGACGGACCTCGGTGACCGGCCCGTGGACGAGCTGTCGGGCGGGCAGCGGCAGCGCGTGTGGATCGCGATGGCGCTCGCGCAGGAGACGGATCTGCTGCTGCTCGACGAGCCGACGACGTACCTCGACATCGCGCACCAGGTCGAGGTGCTGGACCTGGTGCGGCAGCTCAACCATGACCGCGGGCGCACCGTCGTGATGGTGCTGCACGACCTGAACCAGGCGGCACGGTACGCCGATCATCTGGTCGCCATGAAGGACGGCCGGATCGTCGCGCAGGGGCCGCCGGACGAGACCGTGACGGCCGGGCTCGTCCGCGAGGTGTTCGGGCTGGAGTCCGTCGTCATCCCCGATCCGGTGACGGGCGACCCGCTCGTCGTCCCCGGCACCCCCAGCATCGCCATACGAAAGGCCACACAATGAAGGTCACCCGCTCCGCGGCCCTCATCTCCCTCTCCCTGGCCTCCGCGCTGACGCTCTCCGCGTGCGGCTCGGACGACGACTCCGGGGAGAAGTCGTCCAAGGGCGGCACCCACACCGTCAAGACCGTCAACGGCGACGTGAAGGTCCCGAACGACCCGAAGCGCGTGGTCGTCCTGGACACCGCCGAGCTGGACTCCGCGATCACGCTGGGCGTCAAGCCGCTGGGCGCGACGACGGCGCAGCCGGGCAAGCCCTTCCTCTCCTACCTCCCCAAGGAGAAGACGGAGGGCATCGAGAACGTCGGCGTCATCGCGCAGCCCAGCATGGAGAAGGTCGCGGGCCTCAAGCCGGACCTGATCCTCACCAACAAGGAGCGGGACGCGGACCGTTACGACGAGCTGTCGAAGATCGCGCCGACCGTGATGACGAAGACGACCGGCTACCCCTGGAAGGAGAACTTCCAGGTCCACGCCGACGCGCTCGGCAAGAAGGCCGAGGCGAAGAAGGTCCTCGCGAAGTACGACGCGCGCACGGCGAAGGTGACCAAGGCGCTCGGCGGCGAGAAGAAGGCCGCGGGCATCGAGACGAGCGTCATCCGCTTCCAGGAGGGCGCGGACACCCGTATCTACGGCCACAAGGCGTACATCGCCACGCTGCTCAAGGACGTCGGCCTCGGCCGCCCCAAGGTCGCCGACCAGGCGAAGGCCTACAACGGCCTCGCGATGGACGTCAGCCCCGAGCAGGTCGACAAGGGCGACGCGGACGTCGTCTTCTACACCTCGTACGGCGACACGAAGAAGTCCGGCGAGCAGAAGACGGTCAAGAGCCCGCTGTGGAAGAACATGCGCGCGGTGAAGGAGAAGAAGGCCTTCCACGTCGAGGACGAGCTCTGGATCCAGGGCATCGGCTACACGGCCGCCGACAAGATCCTCGACGAGATGGAGGACGACCTCACCAAGTGACCCTGGTGAGGCCGTCTCCCGGACCGCGGGCCGTCAGCTTCTGACGGCCCGCAGTCCCTTCGGGACCAGGGCGCGCTGGAGGAGGGCGAGGCCTCCGTCGGCGAGGAGGGCGAGGGCGGCGACCCAGAGGGCTGCCGCGATGACGCCCTGGAGGCCGTACGTGGCCTGGCCGAGGACGATGTCGCCGAGGCCGCCGCCGCCCGCGACCGTGGCGAGGGTCGCGCTGGAGATCACGTAGACCACCGCGATCCGGATGCCGGAGAAGAGCAGCGGGAGGGCGAGCGGGAGTTCGACCTTGAAGAGGACCTGGGCCGGGGTGAGGCCCATGCCGCGGGCCGAGCGGACGAGGTCGGGGTCGACCTGGTCGACGGCCAGGTAGGCCTGGCTGAGGATCGGCGGGATCGCCGTGATCAGCAGGGCGATGGCGATGTTCGTGAAGTTCAGGCCGAAGATGCCCAGGCCGATGGCGATGACCGCCAGGTTCGGCAGCGCGCGCCCGATGTTGGAGACGCTCGTCGTCAGGAACTCGCCCTTGTGGAGGTGGCCGAGCCACAGGCCCGCCGGTACGGCGACCGCCAGCGAGACGGCGATGACGATCGCGCACATCCACACGTGCTGGCCCGTCTTCTCCAGGAGGAGGGGCAGCCGGTCGGCCATGAAGGTGAAGGAGTCGAAGAAGGTGTGCATCTCTCAGACCGTCCTTCTCGTGCGCGCCCACGGGGTGAGCAGGCGTCCGGCCAGCACCAGTACGGCGTCGGCCGCCAGGGCCAGCGCCACCGCCAGCGCGCCCGCGCCGATGAACTGGGTGTTGAACGGCGACTGGAGCGCCTTGAGGATCAGCGAGCCGAGGCCCTGGTCGACCACGTAGGCCGCGATGGCGACGACGCCGATCGTCATGACCGTCGCCACGCGCAGGCCCGCGACCAGGGACGGTACGGCGAGCCGGAGTTCGACCTTGAAGAGGATCTGGCGCCGGGTCAGCCCCATGCCGCGCGCGGCCCGCACGGCGTCCTCGGGGACCTCGCGCAGGCCCGTGAGGATCGTGGTGAAGAGGAGATAGAGGGTGTACGAGACGAGCGCGATCTCCACCGTCAGCACCGAGAAGCCCGTCACCGGGACCAGGAGCTGGAAGAGGGCGAGCGGCGGGATCGTGTAGAGGAACGAGGCCACGCCGGAGACCGGGGCCGCCAGCCAGCCCTGGAAGTGCGCCAGGACCGCCGCCGCCACGGCGAGGACGAAGCCGATCGCGACCGCGATCAGGGTGAGTTCGAGGTGCTCGACCAGCGCGGGCCAGAACAGGTTCGACCAGTGGCCGGTGAACCAGTCGGCGCAGAACGTCGAGTCGTTCGCGACGCAGGAACTCGGCTCCCCGAAGTCGGGGATGACGGGACCGCCGGACAACGGTGCGCTCATGCCGCGCCCGCCTTCCGTACGGCGTCGAGCGAGGCGTCGCCCAGCGCTTCGCCGGACGCGCTCACGACCCGTACGGCGTCCGTGCCCTCGGCGACCATCAGGGAGAGCGCGGAGCGCAGGGTGGCGTCGGACGCGAGGGCGGGGAGCGCGTCGGAGGCGGGGGACGTGAGGTCCAGGTCCGACAGGCGCGTCAGCGTCAGCCGCTTCAGGCCGCGGTCGGCGCCGACGAAGCGGGCGACGAACTCGTCGGCGGGCTCCTTCAGCAGGGTGCGCGGGGTGTCGTACTGGGCGAGCCTGCCGCCCTCGCGGAAGATCGCGATACGGTCGCCCATCTTCACGGCCTCGTCGATGTCGTGGCTGACGAAGATGACCGTCTTGCGTATCCGCTCGTGCAGCGCCAGGAACTCGTCCTGGACGTGCTCGCGCGTGATCGGGTCGAGCGCGCCGAACGGCTCGTCCATCAGCATCACCGGCGGGTCGGCGGCGAGCGCACGCGCGATGCCGACGCGCTGCCGCTGGCCGCCGGAGAGCTGCGAGGGGTACCGCTTGCCGTACTCGCCGACGGGCAGCCCGACCAGCTCCAGCAGCTCGCCGACGCGTTCCTTGACGCGCTTCTTCTCCCAGCCGAGGACCTTGGGCACGGTCGCGACGTTGTCCGCGATGGACAGGTGCGGGAAGAGGCCGGTCTGCTGGATGACGTAGCCGATGGAGCGGCGCAGCTGGATCGGGTCGAGGTCGTTGATGGACTTCCCGCCGATACGGATGTCGCCACCGGTCAGCTCCGCGAGGCGGTTGACCATCATCAGGGCGGTCGTCTTGCCGGAGCCCGAGGGGCCGAGCAGCACGCAGATCTCGCCCGCGGGGACGGTGAGGGAGAGGTCGTCGACGGCGGGCGTCTCCGAGCCGGGGTACGTCTTGACGACGTGGTCGAAGACGATTTCTTCAGCGTCCGCTGTGGATTGCTGGGTCATTAGGTTGTTCTCCTAGAGAAGGCCGTTGGCCTTGAGGAACTGCTCGGCGACCTCGCCGGGGGTGAGCCGTACGGTGTCGACGGCCCGGTTGAGGTCCTGCACGGCCTTCTCCGTCAGCAGGCTGTCGATCCGGTTCAGCACCTTGGCGAAGCCGGGGCCCTGCTCCTTGAGCACGTCCTCGTGCACGACGGGGGCGACGTTCTGGAAGCCGTAGAAGCCCTTGTCGTCCTTGAGCAGCGTGTAGTCGCCCTTGGCGAGCTGCGGGTCGGTGGTGAAGACGTCGGCCGCCTCGACCTCGCCGTGGTCCAGCGCGGTGTACTGGAGGCCGATGTTGAGGGACTTGACCTTGGTGTTGGTCAGGCCGTACTTCTTCGCCATCTCCGTGTAGCCGACGGCGCCCTCGATGTTGTCGGGGTACTCGGCGAAGGCCACCTTGGGCGCCTTCCTCAGGTCGCCGATGGTCTTGAGGCCGTACTTCTTCGCGAAAGCGGGCTTCACGGCGACCGCGTTCTTGTTCTGGAACGGCGTCGGGTCGAGCATCGTCAGCCCGTGGCCGCGCTTCTCCTGGAAGGCCTTGGCCTCGCGGAAGGTGGCCGCCGCCGAGTGCGGGATCCGCTCCTGGTCGGCGAGGACCTGGAGGATCACGCCGGTGTACTCGGGGTAGAGGTCGATCTGCCCGGAGGTCAGGGCGCTGTCGATGATCTCGGTGCTGCCGATGTTGGACTTCAGCTCGACGTCGTACCCGGCCTTCTCCAGGGCCTGCTTGTACATCTCGCCGATGATCCACTGCTCGGTGAACTGCTTGGCGCCGATGACGACCGTCGGCTTCCCGCCGGGGGCGGCGCCCGCCCGCGCGCAGCCCGTCAGGGCCGCGAGGCAGGCGAGGGCGAGGAGGGCCGCGCCGGTCGCGCGGACGGCCGGGGCGACGGCCGGGGCGGGCCTCACACCTCGTCCCGGGGGACGGAGAACGACCAGGTCCGCGTGAAGACCTCACGCTCCTCGGCGCCGCTGCCCTCGTACGCCGTCAGCTCGTTGACGACGAGGAAGTCGGTCGAGTCGGCCGTCATCCGGGAGCGGGTGTGCACGCGGGTGGCCCAGCCGTCCCGCGCCCGGCCGATGATCTCCTCGCGCTCGCACTCCACGGCGGCCGAGAGCGGGTCGCCCTCGGTGAGCCGGAAGCGGTTGAGGTCCCGGCCCGTACGGGTGAGGCCGTCGGCGTGGTCGGTCATGGTGCCGTCGGCGGGCGTGGTGAGGATCGTCTGCTCGCCGGTCTCCAGGTCGAGCGTGACGGTGCGTTCGCCGGGGATGTCCGTCAGCTCGATGCTGTGCGGCGGGCCCTCGCGCGGCGGCTCGTACGGGCGCAGCGCGGCGTCGGCGTCCTGCGGCGCCCGTACCGGGAGGCACAGCTCGCCGTGCGCCGGGTCGAGCGCGACGGTGACCTTCTCCGGGGACGGCCAGGCCCAGGGCCAGAGCGAGGCGGAGACGGCGACGCGTATCCGGTTCCCGGCGCCGAAGGCGTGCCCGATCGCGAAGAGCGGCACGGTGACCTCGTACGTACGTCCGGGCTCCAGCGGCGTGGGCTCGGCGTGGCCGTCCCGGTGGGTGAGGTTGAGCAGCCCGGTGGTGACGAGCTTGGAGGAGCCGTCGGGGAAGACCTCGCACAGCCGCACCGCGAGCTGCGCCTGCGGGCGGTCGCTGGTGACGCGGAGGGTGACGGAGGGGGCGCCGAGGATCTCGACGGTCTCGGTGAGGACTTCGCCGGTGAAGCAGGCGGACCGGCCGTCGTCGGCGGCCTGGTCGGTGTACTGGCCCGGTACGTCCCCGAACTTGAGGAAGTCCCCGGAGGCCGCGCCGAGCGTGAGCGGGGAGCGGAGGAGGGCCGTCCCCTCGTGGCTCAGCTCCGCGAGCGGGGTGCGGGCCTCGGTGACGCCGGGCGCGGGCCAGGAGGGCTCGGCGACCCAGCGGCCCGGGCGGGCCTCGCGGTCGGTGCCGACGGGCGCGGAGTCCGGCATCCAGGCGCGCAGCCGGGGCTCATCCATGATCCCGTTGTCGGCGCCGCGCATCCAGTGGTCGAACCAGCGCACGCACTCGCCCTGGAAGTCCATCGCCGGGCCGGGTTCGGCCTGGTGCGGGTAGGTGTGCGCCCAGGGCCCGACCATGGCCTTGACCGGCGCCTTCTCCGGGTCGAGGTGCTCCAGCAGCCGGAATATCGCGCCCCGGTACGGGTCGAGCCAGCCGCCGACCGCGTAGACGGGCACCTGGATCGCGGAGTGGTCCTCGCAGACGGAGCCGTGCCGCCAGTAGGCGTCGCGGCGCTGGTGGGAGAGCCACGTCTCGGCGTACGGGACGGTCGCGTCGAGGCGCGCGAGCCACTCCTCGCGCCAGCGCTCGCCCAGCACGGAGGGGTCGCCGGGCCGGGCGTTGTACGCGAGCATCGTCGCGGCCCAGGGCAGCATCTCGGAGGCGAGCAGCGCGCCGCCCGCGTAGTGCACGTCGTCCGCGTAACGGTCGTCGGTGGAGCAGACGGTGACGACGCAGCGGAGCTGCGGGGGCTGGAGCGCGGCGATCTGGAGGCCGTTGAACCCGCCCCAGGACTTGCCGATGATCGCGACCTGCCCGTCGGACCACTCCTGGCGCTCGATCCAGGCCAGGACTTCGAGCGCGTCGTCCAGCTCCGTCTGGTGGTACTCGTCGAGCATCACGCCGTCCGAGTCGCCGCTGCCCCGGCAGTCCACGCGGACGGCGGCGTACCCGGCCTGCGCGAACTGCCCGTGCAGCGTCGCGTCGCGCGGCGCCGTCCCGTCGTTCTTCCGGTACGGGATGTACTCCAGGACGGCCGGGACGGGGGCGCCCGTCCCCGCGCCCGTCCCCGTCCCCGCGCTCGCCGGGAGCCAGACGCGCGCGGCGAGCCGCGTGCCGTCCTTGAGCGGGATCCATACGTGCCGGAGCACCCGGACGGGGTGGGCGGCGGGATGGGGGTTATGCGGTGCGGAGGTCGAACTCATGCCCTGGGACCCTAGACGAGCCCTAGGGGCGAATTACCCCTTATGCGGCCTACGTTCCTTGTTGTTCAACGATGAACAACGACACAGGAATGGGGGGCTCCGGATTGGGTAGGCGTGCGTTCGAGTGCATGCCTATGCAATGACAGAACAACGGTTCACGGCGCTCAGGACGCCGCCTCCCACTCCGGGGCGAGCACCGACCAGATCTCGATGTCGTGCCGTACGCCGTGGTGCTCGCGGTACCCGCGCAGCACCGCGTCCCGGCGCATCCCCAGCCGCTCGGCGACGGCGAGGCTCGCCGCGTTCTCCGAGGCGGCCCACCACTCCACCCGGTGCATCCCGCGCTCCCGGAACGCCCAGTCGATCAGGACCCGCACGGCCCGCGTCACCAGCCCGCGCCCGGTGGCCGAGGGCTCCAGCCAGCACCCGGCCTCGCACACGCCCTGTTCCGCGTCGAACGTCCGGAAGAGCACGCCCCCGACGAGCCGCCCCTCCAGCCAGATCCCGTCCAGCCGCCCGGCGTCGGCGGCGGCCTTGTCCGCGTACGACTGGAGCCAGGCCCGCGCGGAGTCGAGATCGACGGCGGCGTCCGCCAGCCCGATGAACCGGCCGACGTGCTCCCGCCCCCGGTCCATGTGCTCCAGGAACTCCCCGGCCCGCCACGGCTCCAGCGGCCTCAGCTCGGCCCCGTTCCCCAGCTCCCGCGCGTACATCCCCGCCACCTCCGTACCACCGCGCCGTACCTTCGCCTCGCGATCTTCGCACGCGGCGGGGAACGGGCCGTCAGCCGTCGTACGCGTAGAAACCCTGGCCGGACTTCACGCCCAGGTGCCCCGCCTCGACGTACTTCCGCAGCAGCTGCCTGGGGCCCTCGGGCAGGTAGGGGCGCTCCCGCGCGTAGTGGTTCTCGATGTCCAGGACGACGTCGAGGCCGACCTGGTCCATCATCCGGAACGGACCCGCCGCGAGCCCCATGTTGATCCGCCACATCGCGTCCACGTCCTCGGGCGTCGAGACCCCCTCGGCCACCACGGCCAGCGCCTCCCGCTTGATGGCGGCCCAGACGCGGTTGAAGATGAAGCCGGTGGACTCCCTGTGCGCCACGAACGGGAAGACCCCGAAGCCCGGCAGCTCGCGCTTGAGCAGGTCGAGGATCCCGGGGTCGGTGTGCCCGTCGGACATGAGGTCGATCGCGACCTGCTGCGGCGGCATGTAGAAGTGCATGTTCAGCACGCGCTCGGGGCGAGAGACCCGCTCGATGAACTCGCCGGTGGCGTACGACGAGGAGTTGCTGGCCAGGATGGTGTCGGGACCGGCCTCCTGGTCGAGTCGGCCGAAGATCTCCTTCTTGAGGTCGAGCCGTTCGGGCACCGCCTCCACCACCAGCCAGGCGTCACGCAGCGCCTCCGCCATGTCGTCGGTGATCGCGACCCGGCCCGGCGTCCCGCCCTCGATGCCCGCCGCGACCTCGGCCACGTGCTCCTCGACGTAGGACCGCGCGGCGTCGCCCGCCTGCTGCGACTTGTCGTAGACGCGTACGAGCCCGCCCCGCGTGGCGAACATCAGGGCGATGCGGCGGCCGAGGGTGCCCGCGCCGATCACGGCGACGGGCCGGTCGTGGATGCCGGTGGGGAGCGTGAAGGTCATGTCTCGTCCTGTGCTTTCCGTGGGGGGTGGAGAGGGGGAACGGGAGGAACGGGAGGGCTAGCGCAGGCACAGCCCGGTCAACGGGAACGGCAGCGCGACGACTTCGCGCGGCTCCTGCCCGGCGGCGGCGCCGCCCGGCAGGGGGACGGCGCGGATGCGGCCGTGGAGGTCGGACACGTAGGCGAGGCCCGCCTCGCCGTCCACGGCGAGGCCGATCGCCTCCCCGAAGCCGTCGGCGAGGATCTCGGGCGCCTGCCCCGCCGATCCGGCGGGCGGAACGGGGGCGCGGTTGAGGGTGTTGCCCGCGGGCGCGGCGCCCCGGTCGGTCCAGTACAGCCAGCCGCCGTCGAGGTGCAGGTCGATCGGCTCGGGCAGCCCGCTCCAGAGCACCTCGACGTCGGTCCGGTTCCCGGCGCTCTGCCCGGCCGGGAGCTCCAGACCCACGCGGAGGATCCGGCCCTTGCCGCCCTTTGCGGGGCCCTTCTGGCTCCAGTACAGATGCCCGCGTACGGGGTCCACCGCGACGCCGACGCACTCGCCCATGACCCCGTCCCCGGCGGGGTTCACCACCAGGTCGGCCAGGCCGCCGCCGTCCACCCGGACCCGGCTGACCCGGCGCCCCTCGCGGTCGCCCCAGTACAGGGTTCCGGCGCCGTCGGAGGTGAGCTGCTTGCCGGTCGTGAGCGCGCCCTGTGGGACCACGTCGCGCCGCTGCCCGCCGTCGGGGCCCACGGCGTGCACGCCGCCGTTGCGCCGGGAGAAGTCCTGCCCCGCCTCGCCGGACCTGTCGGGGTCGGCCACCGGGGCTCCCATGGTGGTCCAGCAGACGGTTCCGGTTCCGGTGTCCACGGCGATGCCGTCCGGGGCGGCTCCGGCGTCGTCCACGAAGGTGTCCACCCGGCCGTCCGGGAGGCTCACGCGCAGCACTCTCCCCGGCGCGAACTGGAGTACGAGCAGTTCTTTCGGCTCTTCCGGCTCTTTCGGCTCATTCGGCATGACGGGTCGTCCTCGTTCTCGCTCGTTCTCGCTCGCTCTCGCTCGCTCTCAGTGCTTCGCGGTCTGTTCCGGCCAGCCCAGCGGGCCGAGGACCGCGCGGGTCCGTCCGTCGCGCCGCTCGACGAGGCGCTCGTAGGCCTGTTCGCCGGTGCCGTAGGTCTCTTCGACGGCGTCGAGGACCTCGCCCATGCGGGCCGGGTCGGGGCTGCCGTCCTCGAAGGTCAGCTGCGAGCCGACGTGCTCCACGAGATGGCGCATGCCGCCGGGCCCGCCGCCGAGGGCGCCGCTCTCGAACGGCCCGGTCACCGCCCAGCGCAGCCCGAGCGAGGCCCGCACAAGGTCGTCGAGATCCTCCACTCCGATCACGCCCTGCTGCACCAGGTAGGCGCACTGGCTGTTGAAGACCTTCTGGAGGCGGTTGCCGACGTAACCCGGGATCTCCTTCTTCAGCCGGACCGGCAGCTTGCCGAGACTCCGGTAGACCTCGACCGCCCGGTCCACGGCCCGCGCGGCCGTCCCCGGCCCCGGCACCACTTCCACCAGCGGCATCAGCTCCGGCGGGTTGAACGGGTGGCCGACCACGATCCGCCCGGCCGCCGGGTTGCCCCGGGCGATCACCGAGGGCAGCAGGGACGAGGAGGACGAGGCCAGCACCACGTCGTCGCGCGTGTGCGCGGCCAGCGTGGCGAACATCTGCTCCTTGACCTCGACCCGCTCCGGTCCGGCCTCCTGCACGAAGTCCGCGCCCGCCGCCGCGGCGGCCAGGTCGGCCGTCGCCGTCACCGGTACGCCCGCCAGCTCCCTGTCCACCAGCTCGTCCAGGTCGGGCCGCGGGTCACTGAGGCGTACCTCCCACCCCGCCGCGTCGAACAGACGCGCCCAGGAGACGCCGATGACACCGGCGCCGACGATGGTCACGACCGCCATGAAGATCACCCCAAAGGAACGACGGGCTATTTCCGCAAAACAGTCGACACCCGAGATGGCAGGTCTGTCCAATATATGATTGCCTAGTAGGCCATATGACCAGCGATATCAACCTGTCACGGCGACTGCTGGAGCAGTTCCTGGTCGTGGCCCAGGAGAAGCACTTCGGCCGGGCCGCCGACCGGCTCGGAATGAGCCAGCCGCCCCTCAGCCAGTCCATCCAGCGCCTGGAACGGACGGTGGGCGCCCGCCTGTTCGACCGCGGCCCCGGCGGCGTCCGCCTGACCGCGGCGGGAGAGGCGTTCGCCGTGGACGCGCGGCGGCTCCTCGACCTGCAGACCGCCGCGGTCGTACGGGCGCGGCGGATCGCCTCCGGCACGGAGGGCGCCGTCCGGGTCGGCTATGTGAGCCTCCTCAGCCACCTCTACCTGCCCGCGCTGCTGCGCGCGGCGGCCGAACGGCTGCCCGGACTCCGCGTGCACCTCCAGCACGACTCGTCGGCGGGGGTGGTCGACCGGGTGCGGGACGGGACCCTCGACCTCGGGTTCGTCCGCGATCCGGCACGGCTCTCCGACGACCTCCTCAGCGAGGTCGTCGCCACCGAGCGGATCGCCGCCGCTGTGCCGCGCGGCCACCCGCTGGCCGACGCGGACGGGATCGACCTGGCGGAACTGGCGCACGAGGACTTCGCCCTGCCCGACCCTGCCGCGCTGCCCGCCCTCGCCGGACAACTCCAGGTCGCCTGCCGCGAGGCGGGGTTCACCCCGCGGGGGGTGGCGATGGCCGACGACCTCAGCGGCCTGTTCAGCTACGTCGGCGCGGGCCTGTGCGTCAGCCTCGCGCCCGAGGGGCTACGCCATCTCGCCGTCGCCGACGTACGCCTCGTCCCGCTCCGCGGACACTCGGGGCACCTCGACACCGCCGTCTACGCGATCCGCCGCCCCGACGCGGACCCGGCGGTCCTCAGCCTGCTTGACCTGGCGGTCGCCTTGCGGCCCTCCACCGCCTGAGTGGCGTGGCCGCTGGGCAGAGGTTGCCCCTGTCTGTGTGTCGCAGGCTGCGGGTTGTTGGGTGGTTGCTCGCGCAGTTCCCCGCGCCCCTGAGGCCTCAGGGGCGCGGGGAACTGCGCGCCCAGCCACAGCGACAGCCGCAGCCTGCAAGGCACCGCACGGGGCAGCCCCTGCCCAGCCCCGAGACGAGGGGCAACCACGGTCCAACGGCCCCGTCCCCTCACGTGTCGCAGCCGACCCCGTCCCCGTCCCGGTCCAGGTGCCGCCCGTAGCCGGGCTCGCCCCGGTGCACGGGGGCGGCACCCGCGGCACGGGCCTCGGAGCAGTTGCCGTAGGAGACCGGCGCGCCTCCGCCGCCGCCCTCCTCCTCCGCGGGAGCGGGGGCGGGCGCCTTCGCGGTGACCGTCGCGCGTGCCGTCTTCGTGACCCGTACCTTCACGGTCTCGGTGACGGTGGGCCTCGGCGCCGCCTTCTTCGCCTTCGGCGCGGCGGTCTTCGTGGCCGTGGCCGTGGCGGTCACCGTCGCCGTCGCCTTCGCGGACGGCTTCGAACTCGCCGCCGCCTTCCCCCCGTTCTCCTCGCCGTTCGCGCCTATCCCCACCCCGAGGAAGAGCGCGAGCGCCAGCCCCGGCAGTACGAACCGCTTGCGCGCCCAGCGCGGGCGGGGCTGCGGCTGAGGGTAGGGCTGAGGCTGCGGTGGATATCCCTGTGGATACGGATTCGTCATGATCCCCCCTGGATTCAGGTGGGATGACGTTAAGTCGACGGGACGCGTGGGACGAGGGCCGAGTGGCCCTACCCCTTCGCCGGGCGGCGTGAGCGCCAGAGCAGGAAGAGGGCGCTGGCCACCGCCGCCACGCGGAGCACGACGGGCACCAGGCCCTGCATCGCCTCGCTCATCGCGTCACCGCCCTGCGGAATACGGTCGCCCCAGCGCCCCTCCGTACGGCCCCAGAGCCAGACCGCCGCGCCCGCCACCACCAGGCCCGGCATACCGGCCGCCGCCCACTTGGCCTCGACGCGGCTCAGTCTCGGGGACCACCAGGCCGCGAGCCAGCCCGCCGCCAGGGGGATCAGCGAGCCGGTGACCGCGCCCGCGACCAGCAGGAGCCCGGCGCCCAGCTCGACGATGCCGCCGACGCGGGGGCCGCTCGCGGCCTTGCCGGTGGCCTTGGCGGTGGCCTTGGCGGTGGCGCGGGCGCCGAGGAGCCGCCCGAACAGGGTGTTGCGGGGCGTGGATTCCGTGGATGGGGGCGCCGCGGCGCCCGCCCCGTCCGCGGCCTCCTTCTCCTTCTCCTCCTCGTCCTTCTTCTCCGGCGGCGGCTTGAGCACCTCCGGCAGCTCGATGCCGCCCGAGAAGCCCGGCACGTGCTCGCCCATGGCCATCGGCACGCCGCCGCCCTGGCCGAAGGGGCCGGGGTCCACCCGCCACCAGTCCGGGTTGGACTCCTCGGGCCCCAGCTCGTCCGCGCTCGCCAGGTGCGGGGGCGCCCCGCTCTGGCCCAGCCCGGGCGGCGAGACCGGCGCTTCCGGCTCGGCGCGCGGGATCGGCACGCTCGGCACGGCGGGGCCGGTGCCGGGGCCCGGCTCGTCGTCGTCGCGGAACCGCGTGGTGTCCGCGGCCGCCGCTGCGGCCCGCTGCGAGGGGACGGCGGCGGCGGACGACGGCGGGGGCGCGCCCCCGTTGGCCGCCGCGACGACCTCCGCCGGCTCGCCGAGCGAGCCCAGGATCTTCCGTACGGCCGCCTTGCTCTCCGCGCCGCCGTCCTCGGCCCGCATCCGGTCGATGCGCGTGCGCAGGCCGCCGACCAGCCGCGCCCGCTCCGCGGCCGTCATCGACGTGCCGTGCGCCAGATCACCGATCCGGCTCAGATAGTCGAATACGAGCTGATCGCTCTCGATCCCCACCAAGTCCCCAACGCCTGCTCGCTGCCCGCCGCCCGTCCGCCCGCCGGCCCGGGATGTGCCCGCCGTACGCCGCCCGCCCGTACGGCCCCGTCCGCCACCCGCTCCGACAGGCCCTGACGCCTCCGCAACGACCGTACCGCGCTCACCCCGCTACCGTGGGAGGGGTGAGCAGCGAGCAGAACGGCCGGACACCCCCACGTCAGGCAGGCCCCTCGGCGCCGCGCACCCTCGCGGAGGACCTGCGGGCACGGGAGGACGGCGCGCTGGCCGATCTGCTGCGCACGCGCCCCGACCTCCTCTCGCCCGTCCCCGGCGACCTCACGCAGCTCGCGACCCGCGCGGGCACCCGCGCCTCCGTGGCCCGCGCGCTCGAACGGCTCGACCAGTTCACGCTCCAGGCCGCGCAGGCCCTCGCGCTGCTCCCCTCCTCTCCCACCCCCGCCGACCCTCCTCCGGACGAGGCACTGGCCGCGCTGCTCCCGGGTGACGAGGCGGCGGCCCAACTCCCGTACGCGCTGCGGCGATTGCGCGAGCAGGCCCTCGTCTGGGGCGGCGAGGGGCAGCCCCGTCTGGTCCGTACCGCCCGCGAGCTGCTCACCTCGGCCTCCCCCACCGGGCTCGGGCCCACGCTCGCGGAGGCGGCGACCACCGCGAAGCTCTCCCCCGCCCGCCTCCAGGAGATCCTGGCCGCCGCCGGGCTCCCCGCCACGCACGACCCGGTGAGCGCCCTCGCCGCGCTGACCTCGCTCTTCACGGACCGTACGCGGACGGAGGCGCTGCTCGGCGGGGCCCCGGACGGCGCCGGGGCGCTGCTGCGCAAGCTGGAGTGGGGCCCGCCGTACGGCACGGCCGACACCGAAGCGCCCTCGCCGCCGGTGGCCTGGCTGCTGGACAGAGGCCTGCTGGTCCAGGCCGGACCCTCCGAGCCCGGCAAGGTCGTCCTGCCGCGCGAGGTCGCGCTCCAGCTGCGCGGCGGGCACGCGCACCGCGTCCTCGAACCCGTACCGCCGCCCGTCGCCGTGGCCCGCGCGCACGATCCGCAGACCGTGGACGCGACGGCCGCCGGGCAGGCGCTCGCCGCGCTCGCCGCCGTCGAAGAGCTGCTCACCGCCTGGGAGTCGGAGCCGCCGCCGGTGCTCCGCGCGGGCGGCCTGGGCGTACGCGACCTCAAGCGCGCGGCGCTCGCCCTCGACGTCCCCGAGCCCACCGCCGCCTTCTGGGCCGAACTCGCCTACGGTGCCGGGCTGCTGGCCTCCGACGGCGAGGCCGACGAGACGTACGCGCCGACGCCCGCCTACGACGACTGGCTCCGCCTCCCGCCCGCCGAGCGCTGGACCCGCCTCGTGGCCCCCTGGCTCACGGCCACCCGCGTCGCGGGGCTCGTCGGCGAGCGCGACGCGAAGGGCCGCACGCTCTCGGCCCTGGGGCCGGGCCTCGACAGGGGCCTGGCCCCGGAGATCCGCGGCCGTACGCTCGCACTGCTGGCGGAGTTGTCGGAGGAACCTTCCGGCGCGGCACCCGACCCGGCACCCGGCGCGGCACCCGACCCGGCGACGCTCCGCGAACGGATGCGCTGGGAACGGCCCTTGCGCGGCCAGGACGTGCCCCCGCCGCACGACCTGCGCTCCCGCCTCGTCAACTGGACCCTCACCGAGGCGGAGGCGCTGGGCCTCACGGGGAGAGGGTCCCTCGCGAGCTACGCCCGCCCCCTGCTGGCGGACGAGCCGAAGGCGGCCGAGGCGGCCCTGTCCCCCCTGCTCCCCCCGCCCCTCGACCACGTCCTGCTCCAGGCCGACCTCACGGCCGTCGCGCCGGGGCCGCTGGAGCGCGAACTCGCCACCGCGCTCGGCACGCTCGCCGACGTCGAGTCCAAGGGCGGCGCGACCGTCTACCGCTTCACGCCCGGCTCCGTCCGCCGCGCCCTCGACGCCGGACGCACCGCCGCCGACCTGCACGCCTTCCTCGCCGCGCACTCCCATACGCCGGTGCCGCAGCCCCTCACGTACCTGATCGACGACGTGGCCCGGAAGCACGGCGTCCTCCGGGTGGGCGCCGCGAGCTCGTACGTCCGCTGCGACGACGACGCGCTCCTCACCGAGCTGCTCGCCGACAAACGCTCGGCGCCCCTGCGCCTCCGCCTCCTGGCCCCCACGGTCCTGGCGTCCCCGGCGCCCCCGGACCAACTCCTCGCCCGCCTCCGCGACATGGGCTACGCCCCCGCGGCGGAATCCTCCGACGGCGACGTGCTCCTCACCCGCCCCGACGCCCACCGCACCCCGCCCCGCACGGCCCCCGCCCCGGTCCCCGACGGGCCCCCGCTCCCGGCCCGCACCCTCCTCACGGCGGCCGTACGCGCGATCCGCGCGGGCGACCACGCCGCGACGCTCCCCCACACGCCCCCGCGCCCCTCCGCGGCCCCGAACGGCGATCTCCCCCGCACGATCATGGCCGAGACCCTCGCCACCATGCAGTCCGCGACCCTCACGGGCACCCCCCTCTGGATCGGCTACGTCAACGCCGACGGCGCCGCCAGCCAGCGCGTCATCGCCCCGGTCAAGGTCGAGGGCGGCTTCGTCACGGCCTACGACCACACGGCGGACGAGGTCCGCACGTATCCCCTCCACCGGATCACGGGGGTGGCGGAGGTCCCGGAGGACTGAGCGTCCACGCTGTACGGCTCCGCGTTCGATGGCCCCCTCTATCGGGTGAACGTACCGTCGTACGTGGGACCGCGAACCGCATCGACGTCCAGACTCACCACCCATGGGAGCAGTGATGGCCACCGACGTACACAACGAGCACTGGGTGTGCCCTCGCCCCGAGGGGTGGACATTCGATCAGGCGCAAGACCTGGATCTGCCCTTCGACTGGGAACTCGTGGATGGGAAGATCGTGGTTCGTGGGCAGGCCATGGTGTGGCACAGCCGAGTGCAGCGGAAGCTCGCCAACGCCCTGGAACAAGTACAGGTCAGGCCATACGCGGTGGACACCGAGGTGTGCGTGCTGCTGGACGAGCACAATGCCCGCAAGCCGGATGTGCTCGTCTACGACGACGAGGGTCTCCGGATCGGCGACGCCGAATACGTATCCGTCTCCCGGGTCGCGCTGGCCGTCGAAGTGGTGTCCCCCGGCTCCCGCAGCACGGACCGTTCCATGAAACCCGCGCAGTACGCCGCTGCCAAGATCCCCTACTACTGGCGCGTGGAGCTGGAGCGGGACGAGCAGATCGCCGTGCACGAGTTCTGGCTGAACGTGGACACCCTCTCCTACTTCCCCCGCCCCGAACGCCCCGTGCACCGCCGCGAACTGGTGACGGAGCACCCGTTCCCCACCAAGATCGACCTGGCGGCTCTGACCGGCTTCTGAGCCCATAACCCGTGGTCTATCGATACGCGGCCAAGGCCGATCAAGAATCTCTTCCCCGGCCCCCCGCCCCTCCGTGAGACTCGAATGCGTCGGAACCACTCGTCAAACGGGGGAGAGTGGCGATGAAGCCATCAGGTGATCATCCGCGCCCCGGACGACACACGGAGAAACGGAGCGCGACATGATGCGTACGCGTACACGAATCGCCGCCGCGGCGGCCACCCTGCTCACCGCCGGGATGCTGGCGGTCGGCACCGCCGGTTCGGCCCAGGCGGCGGACGCCCAGCCGACGCGGGCCGCCGGCACGGTGTCGGTGGCCGAAGAGGGTGAGTTCTACGGCGACTACTGGAACCGGAACGACTGCGAGAACACCGGTCAGTGGCTCAAGAACACTGGCCAGTACGGCCACTACGTCTGCGAGAAGGACTGGCTGAGCGGCGACTGGAACCTGTATGTCTACAACTGACCGGTTCCGGTGAAGCCCGCCGCCGGGCCCTGACACGGGTCCGCTGACGACTTCGCCAAGTCCTCCAGCCGGACGGGTCCGGCTGGAGGACACGCGTCAGACCGCGCCCGAAGACCCTCACCCCTCCCAGGAGATCAGCCCCTCCACCTCCGGGACCACGAACCGTCCGTAGCGGAACGCGTCCCCCAGCCGCAGCAGCCGTTCATACTGCTCGCGCCCGATATCTGTTCCCGTCGCAGATACAGCCCGCAGCAGAAACCTGATGCCCAATTCAGGAGAACACTGCCTGACGCATCTCGAAAGAGCGGAAATCACCGATTCGTCGAACCCGGTACGGGCGAGGGAAGAAATCTCGCCGAGAGCCTCATCGACGTGATCCCGGCCGGGGTCCAGATCCTCGGCACTCAGCTCCTCCTCCCCCCTCGTCGACAGCCAGCTCGTGCATTCCCCGGCGATGATCCGCATCCACTCCTGACCGGAGGAGATGCGGAGCCCGAACCGGAACCCGCCTTCTACGCTCCAGGTCCAGAGGGTCTCGATGTCGGCGACATCCATGGTCTCGGCGAGGGCGACCACGTCTCGGCGCAGAACCTGCACGTCGCGCGGGTCCGAGTCGCCCGCCAGAGCGGCCTTGAGGTTGTCCACCTCCGTACCGTAATTGCTCCAGTCTTGATGGTAGACACTCGACAGCCAAGTGACACCGAAATCGAACGCTGTGAACCGCGACATGAGACCACCAGTCAAAATGGATAAGCCGTCTTGATTATATAGCCACCCGGGGCCCCCTTATGGCGCTCCAGCGTGACCCTGTATCCATTCCCCGCATCAGTGATGCTCCTGTCGTGATGCGCCACCCACCCGAGCGAATTATCGGCCCCGAAGCGACCGGGCGGAAGCGAAAGTTCCTGCCTGCTACCCCGAAGCCAATTCGAGATCCGTTCCGAATTGTTCGCAAGGGCATAGTCGACTACTTGCTGAGCCGTCTGCTGGTCGACGAACACACCATTCGGCGTGGGTCTTCCCATTCTTGCAGTCTTCTCCTGAGCGAGTTCGATCGCTCGCCGCTGCGTGACATGCACGTGCTCGTCGAGTGTGTGCGCGACGCGGCTGTTTCTCCTACGGCTCTCTTCCAGATCTCCCGCTCCGCATTTCGGCGCGAGGCCCATGGGATCGGTCCAGGCGTACGGGTTGTCGACGTACGTCGAGGGATTGGGCGAGGGCGAGAGACCGAGGGGATCTGGGGTGGCGTAGCGGGCGGTGTCGGGATCGTAATGGCGGTGATAGTTGTAGTGGAGTCCGGTTTCGGGGTCGTGGTACTGGCCTGGGAAGCGAAGCGGTGTGTGGGCGGTGGCGTCGCGGTTCCAGGTGGTGGTGCCCCAGAGTGTGGTGCGGGTGTGCCATGCGACTTCGCCGAGTTCGTCCACCAACTCTGTCGGAGTGCCGACCAGGTCCGTGACGATGGCGTAGAAGCGCGCGTCCATCTCACGCTGGGACGTGGCGTCGGTGAGACGTTCGGCCTGGGTGACGGGGTGCAGGCCCCGGTGGTCCCACGTGAGGGTGACGGGGTGGCGGCCGTCGATCGCGGTAGTGGTCTGCTCGACAAGGATGGCGCCGTCCCAGGTGAACTCCACACATTCCAGAACGGTGTCACCGTCGGCGTCGAGTCGCCGCTTGCTGGTGCGGCGGCCCAGCGGGTCGTAGGTATAGCGCCAGAGCGTGCCGTCCGGGGTGGTGCAGGAGAGCAGACGGTCCTCGGCGTCCCATTCGTATCGCCAGGTGTCGGGCTTCTTCGAGAGGCGAGGCTTCTGACGCAGGACGATACGGCCCGCCTCGTCGTGTTCGTAACGGACGCGACCCGCTGACCGGATGCGGGTGCCGGTGTAGGCGCGCTCGCCTCGCGCGTCGGGAGAGGCGTGGCCGGAAG
Source organism: Streptomyces sp. NPDC048172 (assembly GCF_043202595.1). NCBI lineage: Bacteria > Bacillati > Actinomycetota > Actinomycetes > Kitasatosporales > Streptomycetaceae > Streptomyces > Streptomyces sp. NPDC048172. Next base: position 987,681 of record NZ_JBIDAT010000002.1, on the reverse strand, counting down.
GCCAGTTGGCGTGGGTTTGGTTGCCCGCCTCGTCGTAGGCGTAGGACTCACTCCAGTCGCGGGCATGGACGGCGGTCACGCGGCCTGTCCGGTCGAGGGTGAAGCGGCGCGCGCCGTCGCGGGAGTCGTCGATGCCCAGCAGGTTCCCGGTGGGAGCGTAGGAATAGGCGCGCTGGACGACTTCGCGCTGTCCGGCGCCGTTCACGGACAGCGCGGCCAGGCGGCCCGCCTGATCCCACACGTGGTCCAGTGTCAAGGCGCCATTGAGCTGACGGGTGGTCTCACGGCCCGCCGCGTCGTGGGCCGAGTCGAGGGCGTGGCCATTGGTGGTGACGCCGGTGCGGTTGCCCGCCGCGTCGTAGACGTACGTCGAGACCGTGCCGGTGGGGGTGACGCGGCGGGTGACACGGCCCAGCGCGTCGAAGACGCGGGTCAGCACTCGGCCATCCGCCATCTCCGTCCTGATCCGGCCCAGCTTGTCGTGCTGGTAGCGCAGTTCGCCATCCGGGCCCGAGGCGTGAGTGAGGCGTCCGACCGGGTCGTAGGCGTAGGTGGTCACCTCGCCCGCCGCGTCCTTACGGACCAGTTGTCCGAACACGTCACGGTCGAAAGCGATGGTCTCGCCCAACGGAGTGGTACGAGAGACCAGCTGGCTCGCCGCATCGTAGGCGTAGTGCTGGGTACGGCCGTCGAAATCCGTCTCCCGGACCAGGCGGCCCACCGCGTCATAGTGGTAACTCCACTCCAAGCCCTGGGGGTTCATCACCTTCGTCAGGCACAGATGAGCATCGTGCTCGAAGGTGTAGCGGGCCCCGTCCGGGCCTGTGCGGGACTCCAGGACGTCGAAATGGCCGTACTCGTACGCCGTTTCGCCGCCTGCGGCGTCGATGTGGCGGGTGCAGTTGCCCTCGCCGTCCCATTCCCAGCGCTCGGTGACGCCGTTCGCGTCAGTGCGGCGAGCCAGGTGGCTCTCCGGGGTCCACTCCAGTTCGGTGCGGGCGCCCAATGGGTCCACGATCTGTGTCGGGCGCCCGAAGGCATCGCGTCCGTAGGCGGTGGTGGCGCCCAGGGGGTCGGTGATCTCGACGGGGAGGCCCGCCGCGTCGCAGCGCACGTGTGTGGTCGCGCCGAGCGCGTCCGTCAACGTCGTGAGGTGGCCCCGGCTGTCGTACGTGCAGCGGGTGGTGTGGCCCGCCGGGTCGGTCACGGTCGTGCGGTTGCCGTACGCGTCCCACTCCTCGCGCCAGACCGTGCCGTCCGGGCCTGTTGTCGCCGTGGGGAGGCCCATTTCGTTGCGGACGAACGACGTGCCCGTTCCGTCCGGCCACACGATGCTCGCCAGGTCGCCTCGCTGGTCATAGGCGTAGCGGGTGGTGCGGCCGAGGGCGTCTGTGTGGGAGAGGGGGCGGTTGTACGCGTCCCTTTCCGTCTTCGTGCGGTGGCCCAGGGGGTCGATTTCGCCGACCATTTGGCCGCGGTCGTCGAAGAGGGTGCGGGTCGACTCGCCCGCCGCGCTTGTCAGGGTGGTGGCCCGGTGGCCCGTCGTCTGGTCGGTGCCGTCGTAGTCGATGCGGACCTGCATGTGGCCCGCGGTGCCGCCCTCGGCGATGACGCGGTCGAGGTTGTCGTAGACGTAGTCGTAGCGGCGGTCGTTGGTGTCGGTCCAGGCGATCACGCGGCGCTCTTCGTCGTACTCGAAGCGGAGCGGTACGCCCGTGGAGTTGGTGACCTCCGTCAGGTTGCCCGCCTCGTCGTAGCCGTAGCGCAGGACCTCGCGCGAACCCAGGGACAGGGTCCTTACGCGGTCGCCCTCGACCGTCAGGCGGATCTCGTAGCCGCCACTGTGGACCAGGCGGGACGGGGTGCCTGTCTCCTCGTCGTACTCGAAGGTGACGCTGTTGCCGTTGCGGTCGGTGAGCTGCTCCAGCACCGCGGTGCCGTCCTCGCCCGACAGCGGGGGAGCGAAGTGGCGGGTCCAGCCCGTGTCCGGGTCCGTGAGGGTGTAGCCGCCGTCCACCTCGCGGTCCAGGGGCATCCTGGCCGTGCCCGCCGTCGGCAGCGTGGGCAGGCCCGGGGCCGGGTGCGGGAAGGACAGGAGGCGGCCGTCCTCCCCCACGTAGATGACGCCCTCCGCGTCGACGTCCAGGCGCTGGTCCAGCGTCGAGGACCAGGACGGGCCGAACCAACGCCCCTGCCGGTAGCCGGACTCGACTCGGCGCACGAAGGAGAAGGGCAGGGTGCCGGGCAGCGTCAGGTCCGTCTGGGGGAGGTACATCCGTCCCGTGGACAGGTCGACCGGATCCGTCCCTCCCGACGGGGTCTCCTCGCCCTTCTTGGCCGCGTCGTCCGGGCCCTTCTTCTCCAGGTCCACGCGGGGTTTGGGGACGTCGTCCGCGACGCGTGCCCCGCGTGCGGCGGTGCGGCTCGCCTTCGCGGCCCGCAGCGCGGCCCCCGCGCCCTTGGTACCGGCCAGTTCGGGGATGAGGCGGCCGACGCCCTCCGCGCCGTCCTTCTGGAAGCCGTCCCACATCTGCTTGCCGGTGCCGACCGGGTCGTTGGCCATCCGGACGATGCCCATGTTGGTCGAGGCGAGGTTGGTGGCGTACTCGGCGGGGTGGGTGAGGTTGTAGGGGTCGACCGGGTTCACCGACCGTACGAAGCCGTACGTGCCCGCGACACCCTTGACCACGCCACCGGCCACATGCGTCGCGTCCAGCTTGAGGCCTTCCAGGCCGTCCTTGGCGCGCTCGCCGTAGTCCGGCTTGGGCGGTGCCGCCTCCGCCGCGGCCTTGACCGCCTTCTGGGCGCGTGCTGCGGCCGTGTTGCGCTGGGTACGGGCCTCGACCAGCTGCTCCTCGGCCTCGTCCTTCTTGTCGTCCTTGTACTTGGCCACCGCCTCGCGGGCCTGACGCTGCGCCCACTCCACCGTTCCGGCGAAGTCGTCCAGCGCTCCGGCGGCCTTCTCGCAGGCGTCGGCGGCCTTGGTCCACTTCGCGGGCTCCAGGCCGACCTTGTCCCAGAACGCGTCCGCCGCCTTGCCCTTCAGCTTCCCCTCGGGCAGCCGCTTGAGGCCGCGCGCGACCTGGTTGAACGCCTTCTGGAAGTCGGTCAGATGCTCCGACGTCGCGCGCAACTTGCCGGGGCTGCCGTAGACCAGCCGGTCGGGCTCGTCCGACTCGTCGAGCTGGAGTTCGGCGACGTCCGCCCCCAGCCGGTTGGCCATCGAACGGGACTTGTCCCGTACGAAGTCCGCGCCGCCCTGCCAGCCCGCGTCGTCCAGCCGGTCAGCGCCCCAGTTGCCCATCCCCTCGACGCCATCACCGACGGCCTCCTTGGCGTCCTCGAACTTGTCCTTCACCCCGTCCGGAACAAGATCGCCCCAGCCCATCAGCCCCGCCCGCAGAATTCCTCGAAGCTCGCATCCGGGAGTCCCATCCCCGCCCCTCCAGCATCGTCGTCCCCACGGATGACACAGCACGCTACCAAACGCGCAATCCTTTGATCACACAGAGCGACCGAACGCCGGGTGCGGCACACTGGACGGATGCCCGGACCTCTGATCGTCCAGTCGGACAAGACCCTGCTTCTCGAAGTCGACCATGAGCAGGCCGACGCGTGCCGTCGTGCCATCGCGCCGTTCGCGGAGCTGGAGAGGGCGCCGGAGCACATTCACACGTACCGGCTGACGCCGCTGGGGCTCTGGAACGCGCGGGCGGCCGGGCATGACGCGGAGCAGGTCGTGGACGCGCTCGTGGCGTACGCGCGGTATCCGGTGCCGCACGCGCTGCTCGTGGACATCGCGGAGACGATGTCGCGTTACGGGCGGCTCACGCTGAGCAAGCACCCGGCGCACGGGCTGGTGCTGACCACCACCGACCGGCCCGTCCTCGAAGAGGTGCTGCGGTCGAAGAAGATCCAGCCGCTCGTCGGGACGCGGGTGGACGAGGACGCCGTGGCCGTGCACCCCTCGGAGCGGGGGCAGATCAAGCAGGTGCTGCTGAAGCTGGGCTGGCCCGCCGAGGACCTCGCGGGGTACGTGGACGGGGAGGCGCATCCGATCGCGCTGGACGAGAGCGGCTGGGCGCTGCGGCCGTATCAGGAGCAGGCCGTCGAGGGGTTCTGGCACGGCGGCTCCGGGGTCGTCGTGCTGCCCTGCGGTGCCGGGAAGACGCTCGTGGGGGCCGGGGCCATGGCGCGGGCCCGCGCGACCACGCTGATCCTCGTCACGAACACGGTCTCCGCGCGACAGTGGAAGCACGAGCTGGTGAAGCGGACCTCGCTCACCGAGGACGAGATCGGCGAGTACAGCGGGACGCGGAAGGAGATCCGGCCCGTCACGATCGCCACGTACCAGGTGCTGACGACCAAGCGGAAGGGCGTCTACCCGCATCTGGAGCTGTTCGACTCCCGCGACTGGGGCCTGATCGTCTACGACGAGGTGCATCTGCTGCCCGCGCCCGTCTTCAAGTTCACGGCGGATCTGCAGGCCCGGCGGCGGCTGGGGCTCACCGCGACCCTCGTACGGGAGGACGGGCGGGAGTCCGACGTCTTCTCCCTCATCGGCCCGAAGCGGTTCGACGCGCCCTGGAAGGAGATCGAGAACCAGGGCTACATCGCACCCGCCGACTGCGTCGAGGTCCGGGTCAGCCTGACCGACTCGGAGCGGCTCGCGTACGCGACGGCCGAGGCCGAGGAGAAGTACCGCTTCTGCGCGACGACGGACAGCAAGCGGAAGGTCACCGAAGCGCTGGTCCGCAAGCACGAGGGCGAGCAGACGCTCGTGATCGGCCAGTACATCGACCAGCTCGACGAGTTGGGCGAGCACATCGGCGCCCCCGTCATCAAGGGCGACACCAGCAACGCGCAGCGCGAGAAGCTCTTCGACGCCTTCCGGCAGGGCGAGCTGTCCTGCCTCGTCGTCTCGAAGGTCGCCAACTTCTCCGTCGACCTGCCGGAGGCGACGGTCGCGATCCAGGTCTCGGGGACGTTCGGGTCGAGGCAGGAGGAGGCCCAGCGCCTCGGGCGCGTGCTGCGGCCGAAGGCCGACGGGCACGAGGCCCGCTTCTACTCCGTCGTCGCCCGCGACACGATCGACCAGGACTTCGCCGCCCACCGCCAGCGCTTCCTCGCCGAGCAGGGGTACGCGTACCGCATCGTCGACGCGCACGAACTCCTCGCGGAGTAACTACACCAGGGCCAGCGTCCCCGGCACGGCCAGCAGCGCGGCGAGGGCCACGAGCCAGCGGAGCGGTGCGTGGCGGCGGCGCCATGGGACGCAGGCGCTGAGCGCGGTCATCGCGAGGAAGACGGTGAGGGCGAGCGAGAGCGCGGAGCTCTGTTCTGCGGCAGCGGTACGGCCGAGCGTGCCCGCCTGACGACCCATCTCGATGCTCCAGGCCCAGAAGAGGAAGAAGGGCCCGGCGAGGAGCAGGGCGCACAGCGGCGCCACCCACCCGTGAGGACCCGCTCCGCCCCGTGGGCGAGACGGGCCGCGCGTTCCTCTTCGGGCTCGGCGTTCGCCGCCGCCCACCAGGCGCGCAGTGCGGTGTCCCCCGTATCGGTCATGGTTCCACTGAACCGCCGTACGGGGCGCGGGTCTTGAGTACGGGTACTCAGCGGTACGGGTACTCAGCGGTGGCGGCGGACGACGCCGGGTTCGTCGCAGGCGCCGAGGACGGCGACGCTGAAGGCGGCGCCCGCGAAGACACGGACGGCGCGCAGGGCACGGGTGGCACGGAGGGCGTCACCGGCACGGCGCCGGGACGACGGGCGGATTCCGGTCGCGGGGGCGTTCACGGTTGCGGTGTTCATGGTTCAAGGATGCGTTCGCGCAGGTCCCGGCACATCGGCCGAAGGTCCGGAACCCCGGTGCCCTTCGTCAGCCGTACGGCTGACCCCGGACCAGGGAGAACCCTGAGAACCCTCCCGGCCCCCCTCAGGGGCGTACGCCGGGGCGGGTCCTAAATTCGTTGGCCCCGCCATCCGCGTCTGGTTAGACTCCCGCACTTGCCCCCTCCCCTCCGGCCCCGCGCGGCCGTGCGGCGGGAGGAGCCTGCCGCACGGAAACCGGCCGGCCGTCCGACACACGTATTCCAGACGTCACCGCACGCGCCCCTGACCGCGTGCGGCCCGGAGGCATGCCCGTGACCAGTGATTCCCTTACGCCCGATCCCCTGGCCCGGGAGCGTGCCCATCTCGCCGGCTCGCGTGCCGCGCTGCGCGCGATGCGGGCCGACGCCGAGGCCCTGGACATCCGCGACGTGACCGCGAACTGGGTCAACGCCGAGGTGCTCCAGTCCGGCCTCGAACAGCGGATCGCCTCGCTCGCCGACCTCGCGCACGCGCCGCTGTTCTTCGGCCGCCTCGACTATCTGCACGACCACGGCGGCGAGGACGGCCACAGCTTCTACATCGGGCGGCGGCACGTCCACGACGCGGACGGCGACCCGATGGTGATCGACTGGCGGGCGCCGGTCTCGCAGCCGTTCTACCGGGCCTCGAAGAAGGACCCGCAGGACGTCGCGCTGCGCCGCCGGTTCGGTTACACGGGCGGCGAGCTGACGGCGTACGAGGACGAGCACCTCACCGACCCCGCGGAGGCCGAGAGGACCAGCGCGCTGCTCCAGGCCGAGATCGAGCGGCCGCGCGTGGGGCCGATGCGGGACATCGTCGCGACGATCCAGCCCGAGCAGGACGAGATCGTGCGTGCCGGGATCGAGGGCACCGTGTGCGTGCAGGGCGCGCCGGGGACGGGGAAGACGGCGGTGGGCCTGCACCGTGTCGCGTATCTGCTCTACGCGCACCGCGAGCGGCTGACCCGCACCGGCACCCTGGTCATCGGGCCGAACGACTCCTTCCTCAGCTACATCGAGCAGGTGCTGCCCGCGCTGGGCGAGCTGGAGGCCCGGCAGACGACCGTGGAGGGGCTGGTCGCCCGCCCGGATGTCCTCGTGCGCGGTACGGACTCCGCCGGGACCGCCCGCATCAAGGGCGACGCGCGGATGGCCGAGGTGCTGCGCCGCGCGGTGCGGTCCGGGGTGCGGATGCCGGACGAGGGGTGCGTGGTGGTACGGGGCTCGCGCCGCTGGCGCGTACCGGCGTACGAGATCGAGGAGATGGTCCGCGAGCTCCTCGCCCGCGGCATGCGTTACGGCGCCGCGCGCGAGGCCCTCCCGCAACGAATCGCGCACGCCGTGCTCGTACGGATGGAGGCGGCGGGCGAGGCGCCGGACGACCGTACGCAGAACGCGGTCGCGCGGAACGCGGAGGTCAAGGCCCTCGTCAAGGCGGTCTGGCCCGCGGTCGATCCGGCGAAGCTGGTGCTGCGGCTGCTGTCGGACGCGGAGTTCCTGGCGGAGCAGGCGGAGGGGATCCTCACGCCGGACGAGCAGAAGCTGCTGCTCTGGGCGAAGCCCGCGCGCGGCGTGCGGTCGGCGAAGTGGTCGGCGGCGGACGCGGTGCTGGTGGACGAGGCGTACGACCTGGTGGAGCGGACCTCCTCGCTCGGCCATGTGGTGCTGGACGAGGCGCAGGACCTCTCCCCGATGCAGTACCGCGCGGTGGGGCGGCGCTGCACGACGGGCTCGGCGACGGTGCTGGGCGACCTCGCGCAGGGCACCACGCCCTGGGCGACGGAGAGCTGGGCCGAGGCCCTCTCCCACCTGGGCAAGCCGGAGGCGGCGGTCGAGGAGCTGACGGAGGGCTTCCGTGTGCCGCGCGACGTCATCGCGTACGCCTCACGGCTGCTGCCCGACATCGCGCCGACCCTGCGGCCCGCGACCTCGGTGCGCGAGTCGCCGGGCGACTTCGCCGTACGTCCGTCCGACGGCCTGGACACCGACATCGTGACCGCCTGCCGCGAGGCTCTCGGCAAGGAGGGCTCGATCGGGCTGATCGCGGCGGAGCCCCGTACGGCCGCGCTGGGCAAGGCACTTGAGGCGGCGGGACTGCCGTACCTCTCCCCCGGCGAGGAGACGAGCCAGGACGTCCGCCTCACCCTGGTCCCCGCCACCCTGGCCAAGGGCCTGGAGTACGACTACGTGGTGCTGGACGAGCCCGCGGCGATCGTCGGGGCCGAACCGGACGAACGCACGGGCCTGCGCCGCCTCTACGTGGCCCTGACCCGCGCGGTCTCGGGCCTGACCGTCCTGCACGCGACACCGCTGCCGGGGGCGCTGGCGGAATAGGGGCCGCCCCCTGGGTCAGGGGGCGGTGGGTGTACGCGCACGAAGCCGGTCCGGTAGGCGATGGCGACGAGCTGGGCGCGGTGGCGGGCGCCGAGCTTGGTCATGATGCGCTGGATGAACGTGCGCACGGTCAGCGGGCTGACGTACAGGCTCTCCGCGATCTCGTCGTTGGTGAGACCTTGGGCGGCCTGGGCCAGGACTTCACGTTCCCGGGGGGTGAGGGACCGGAGTGCGTCCGGTGTGGCGGCGGTGGCGGCGTCGGGACCCGCGAGGTAGCGGGTGACCACGGCGTGGGTCGCCAGGGAGGACAGGACCATGTCCCCGGCCGCCACGGTACGGATGGCGCTGAGCAGTTCGGCGGGGCCGACGCCCTTGCCCAGGAAGCCGCTCACCCCCGCGCGCAGCGCTCCGGTCACGTACTCGTCGGTCTCGAAGGTGGTGAGGATGAGGACACGGGTGTCGCCCAGGGCCGGGTCACCGGTGATCTCCTGCGCGGCGGCCAGACCGTCCTGCCCCGGCATTCTGATGTCCATGACCACGACATCCGGTGCGGTCGTGCGGGTCAGCTCGACGGCCTGGGCGCCGTCGCCCGCGACGCCGACGACGTCCATGTCGTCGCTGGCGTCGATGAGGATCTGAAAGGTGCCGACAAGGAGTGCCTGGTCGTCGGCGAGGAGCACCCGGATGGTCATACGTCGTCCTCGTGGTCGGTGAGCGGGACGCCCGCGGCGTGGGGCGCGTCGGTGGGGAGCTCCGCGACCACCTCGAATCCGGCGCCGGACCTCGGCCGGGCGCGCAGGCGTCCGCCGACGGCCTGGGCGCGCTCCCCCATGCCGACCAGGCCGTATCCGGCCGCGCGTGGCTGCGTCCGCTGCTGCCCGTCGTCGCTGACGGTGAGGGTCAGGAGCCGGTCGGCGTAGGCGAGGCGGACCGAGGCCGTGGTCGTCAGGGCGTGCTTGGTGACGTTGGTCAGCGCTTCCTGGACGATCCGGTACGCGGTGAGGTCGACCCCCGGTGACAGCGGCTGCCGAGCGCCGTCACAGGTGAGGCGGACGGTCAGTCCGGCGTGCCCGAACGAGTCGAGGAGCGCGGGGATCTGGGCCAGGCCGGGTGCGGGTTCCGCCGGGTCCCCGGCATCGCCGGTCTCGCGCAGCAGTCCCACCGTCGCCCGGAGTTCGTTGAGTGCGGAGACCAGGGTGGTGGTGAGGTTGCGCATCACGTACTGCGCCTTGTCCGGCTTGGTGGCCAGCAGATAGTCGGCGGTGGCGGCCTGGGCGTGGGCGAGGGTGATGTGGTGGGCGACGACGTCGTGGAGTTCACGGGCGATACGCATCTGCTCGGCGCCGACCCGCAGGCGCGCTTCGTCCTCGCGCGTGCGTTCGGCGAGTTCGGCGCGTGCTTCCACGGCGGTGACATAGTCGCGTCGGCTGCGGGTGGAGTCGGCCACGGCGCTGGACAGGAGGGTGAAGCCGACGAGTCCGACCTGCTCGGACTGCAGTCGCGTGCCGTCCGGTGCCCAGCTGACGGAGGCGGCCAGCAGGGCGAGGACGCACGCGGCGGTGGCCCGTCCGGCGGTGCGCCGGTCGGTGCGCAGGGCGAGGGAGTACAGCGCCGCCATGGCGGTGGCGGCGACGGTGGAGCCGAACTCGTAGCCCAGCCAGGGGCCCATCGCGCCCAGGACGGCGCCGCACGCGGTGGTGGCGGCCACCGTCAGGCGCGGGAACCCGCGGTGCGCGAGGAAGACGGCGGCCGAGACCGCGGCGACGAACGCCGCGGGCAGCGGCGGCCATTGGGCGATGCGGGGTGGCTGGTCCATGGCGGTGGAGACGGCCGTGACGCCGAAGAGCGCCACGGCGAGCGTGACATCGACGGTCCGGGGATGGCCGCGGGCCCACAGCCGCAGTTCGGCGATCAACGTGATCTCCTTGGCCGGTCGTTGCTTCATCGTCGGCTCGGGTTCCTGGCGGTCGGCCCGGCGGTCGCGGGGCGGTCGCGGGCTATGCGTTCACCGACTCCTCCCGGGGTGTGGTCCGTGCCGGAGGGCCGGGGTCGGCTCCGAGGCGCCGGGTGAGCTTCTCGCCCTCGACGTCCACGTCCGGCAGCACCTTGCCCAGCCAGCGCGGCAGCCACCACGCTGTGCGGCCCAGCAGGGCGAGGACCGCCGGGACGAGGGTCATCCGGACGATGAACGCGTCGAAGAAGACGGCGGCGGCCAGGCCCAGACCCATCATCTTGATCATGGAGTCGGTCATGCCGATGAACCCGGCGAACACCGCGATCATGATGACGGCGGCGGCCACGACGACCCGGGCGCTGTGCCGGAAGCCGGTGACGACGGCCTGAGCGGGCCGCTCGCCGTGCACGTACGCCTCCCGGATGCGGGTCACCAGGAAGACCTCGTAGTCCATGGCCAGGCCGAAGACCACGCCGATCAGGAAGATCGGCATCATGCTCATCACCGGGCCGGTCTGTGCGACACCGAGCAGGTCGGCCAGCCATCCCCACTGGAACACCGCGACGATGACGCCGAACGCCGCGGCGACCGAGAGCAGGAAGCCCAGCGCCGCCTTGAGCGGTACGAGCACCGAGCGGAACACGATCATCAGCAGCAGGACGGCCAGGCCCACGACCACCGCGAGATAGGGGACGAGCGCGGCGGTGACCTTGTTCGAGACGTCGATGTTCATCGCCGTCTGGCTGGTCACCAGCATGGACGCGCCCGCGTCGGCCTCCACCCGGTCCGCTTCGGCGCGGAGGGTCTTGACGAGGTTCTTGGTCGCGGTGGCGCTGGGGCCTGTGCTGGGCACGGCGGAGACCATGGCGGTGTCGCCCGCCTTGTTGAACAGGGGCGGGGAGACGTCCACCACGCCGTCGGTGGCCTTGAGGGTCTTCGTGGCCTGCGCGACGGCCGCCTTCGGGTCATCGGCCTTCTTGGCGTCGATGGCCACGGTCAGGGGGCCGTTGAAGCCGGGGCCGAATCCGTCGGCGAGGGCGTCGTAGGCGCGGCGCTGGGTGGTGGAGGTGGGCTGTGCCTCGTCGCCGGGCAGGCTGAGCTGCAGATCCAGCGCCGGGACGGCGACGACGCCCAGGCCCACGACGCTCAGCAGCAGTGAGGCCAGCGGTCGGCGAATGACGAAGCGCGCCCACCGGCTGCCCGCCGCCTCCTTGGCCCCCGTGGTCTCCTTGGCCCCCGTGGTCTCCTTGGCCCCCGTGGTCTCGTTGGCCCCCGCCGCCTCCTTGGCCGCGGCGGTCGGCTGCCGTGCCGCGCGGTGTGCGCGGGGCAGGACGGCCTGGGGGAAGAACCCCAGCAGCGCGGGCAGCAGCGTCAGCGCGACCAGCACGCCGATCACGACGGTCCCCGCGGCGGCGAGCCCCATCTCGGTCAGCATGGGCACGCCCGCCACGGACAGTCCGGCCAGAGCGATCACGACCGTGGCTCCGGCGAAGACGACGGCGGATCCCGCCGTGCCCACCGCCCGGCCGACGGCCTCTTCGGCCGGGTGCCCTTCGGCTCGTTCCGCCCGGTAGCGCGAGACGATGAACAGGGCGTAGTCGATGCCCACGGCCAGCCCCAGCATGAGCGCCAGGGTGATCGTCGTGGTGGGCAGGCCGAGGGCCATGATCGCGCAGATGCCCGCGCCGAGCCCGACGAGGGCGGTGACCAGCGGCAGACCGGCGGCGACCAGCGCGCGGAAGGTGAGGAACAGCACCAGTGCCGCGACGCCGATGCCGATCAGCTCGGTGACACCGCCGAACTCGGGGCCCGCGTCCACGGCCGACCCGCCGACCTCCACGGTCATGCCCGCGTCCCGGCCGTCCTCGACGGCGTCCATGAGGGCCTTCTTCGTGTCCTCGGTCAGCTTCTCGCCCGGCGCGTCGTAGGTGACGGTCGAGTACGCGGTGCTGCCGTCCTCGCTGACGGCGTCGTCCTCGAAGGGGCTCAGGGCCTCTCTCACCTGAGAACCGGCGCCGACTTCGTCGACGACCCTCTCCACCGCGGCCCTGGTGTCGCCGGCGGTCACCTTCCGCCCGTCAGGGGCCGCGAAGACGATCCGCGCGTCGGCGCCCTCGGAGTTTCCGCCGGGGAAGCGCTCGTCGAGCAGGTCGAACGCCCTCTGCGACTCGGTGCCCGGGACCGTGAAGCCTTCGTCCTCGGCTTCCGGCGCGTTCACCGCGGCGAAGGCGCACGCTCCCAGGAGCACCACCCACAGCAGCGCGAAGTAGCGGCGCCTGCGGAAGGACAGCCGACCGAGTCGGTAGAGCAACGAGGCCATGACGAGGTGCTCCAGTCAGGAGGGAGGAATGCGCGGCGGCGACGGCTGTCTCCGGCCGCTGTGGCTCCATCGTTCGGGGCCGGAGGCGTCATCGTCGTCCCGCACCTGCTGACACCGCGGCGTACTGAAACGGCAGTACGGGCGTCGTGGGAACCGCGCCCCGGAGCGGTGCGGAACCTAGGCCCTGGGCGAGGCGGCCTTGAGTTCCGGGTACTCCGGGAGTCGCCAACCACCGCCCCGGTCCTCCTTCGAGAGCCGCGCGGCGAGATCGGGGATGCGCAGAAGGCAGGCCAGCGCCGTGACGGAGTGGAGCGCGCCGATGGCCGGTCGGCTCCTGGGCATGCCCAGCCGCAGGAGGCGCGGTTTCACCTCGGCCTGGATCCCGTCGGCGAACGGCCGCAGCGTGGACTCGTAGTGCGCCAGGGCCGTGGGCAGGTCGTGCGCATGCCGGTTGATCTCACCGGCCAGGACGTACGCGCCGACCAGGCCGCCGGAGACGCCCATGCCGCTGTAGGGGGAGGCGCAGTGTGCGGCGTCCCCGGCCAGTACCACCCGCCCCTTCGACCAGGTGTCGGTGCGTACCTGCGCGACCTCCTGGGAGTAGAAGCTCTCGGTGGTCCGCATGCCGTCGAGGAACCGCTCGGTCTGCCATCCCGCGTCACGGAACCTGTCCGTCCAGAACTGTTTCTGGCGTTCGACCGGCTCCCGGTGGACGGCTGAGGCTTCCGCGGACTCCTCCCGCAGCACGGCATAGACCTGCGTCTCGGTCGGATTGTGGCTCCTGCGCATGATCATCCGGCCGCCGGGGGCGTTGTAGGTGTCCCGGATGTCGCTGTCCGACGCGATGCGCGGCACGAACCAGTACGCCATGTGGATGCCCACCCGCCAGTACGGCTCGGGGGAACCGGTCGGCAGGATGGCGCGCCGGACGCGTGACCCTTGCCCGTCCGCGCCGACCAGAAGGTCGAACTCGCCGGACGTGCCGTCGGAGAAGTGGGCGACGACGCGCTTCTCGTCCTGCTCGAAGCGCTCCACGCCGATGCCGAAGACGTGGTTGACGTGGTTGCCGTGGTTGACGTGGTCCGCGTCGTGCTTCGTCGCCTCGTGGAGGATGCGCACCAGGTCGCCGCGCATGATCTCGTACTCGGACGTCAGGCTCTGCCGGCCCCGCCCGGTGGTGTTGGCCATGATCGTTGCCCGCGCCTCGCCCTTCGCGTTCACGAAGGCGACCCCCGCCTCGTCGACGAGCGCGCGCCGGACCGCGCCGAGCAGCCCCATGCGCGCGACGGCCTCGATGCCCTGACCGCGCAGATCGACCTGCGCGCCGCTGGCCCGCAGGGCCGGGAAGCGCTCGACGACGGTGACCTCGTGGCCTCCTCCGGCCAGCCAGTACGCCAGTGCCTGGCCGGTGACTCCGCCGCCGCAGACGAGGACCTTCAGGGAGCCGGACGCTGCCGCACGCACCATGGCGCACACCCTTTCTATCGGTGATAGGCACTTTTGCAGCGTCGTCTATCACCGATAGATTGTCAACGTGAAGATGAACCGCGAGACCGTCGTCGCCGAAGCGCTGGACCTGCTGGACGAGGTCGGCCTGGACGCCGTGAGCACCCGGCAGCTGGCCAGACGACTGGGCGTGGAGCAGCCGTCGCTCTACTACCACTTCCGGAACAAGAGTGAGCTGCTCAGCGCCATGGCGGAGGCTGCCGTAGCGCCCCACGCGGCGGCTCCGCTGCCGCAGCCCGCCGATCACTGGCGGGACTGGTTCCTTGAGAACACACGCAGCTTCCGGCGGACCCTGCTGATGCGCCGCGACGGCGCGCGGCTCCACGCCGGAAGCATGCCCGGCGGGGCGGACCTCGACAGGATCGCCCGCAAGATGGACTTCCTGCTCGCCTCAGGGCTGCCGGAGCGGGAGGCCCAGATGGCGATGCTCGCCGCCAGCCGTTACACGGTCGGGTGCGTCCTGGAAGAGCAGGCGAACGCCACCGTCGCCCCCGGCGCCGACCCCGACCCCGGCGCCGACACGGACCACCCGGTCGTCCCGGCGATCGACGAGGAGTCGGCGTTCGAGGCGGGCCTGGCCCTCATCCTGGACGGCCTGGCGCGGCACGCCGAGGCGTGACCCCCGGCCCCCCGTCAGCCGTCCGTGGAGGTGAGCAGCACCTCCACCAGCCCCGGGAACCTCGACTCCAGGTCGTCGCGGCGCAGTTCGACGTAGCGGTTGCGGCCGACGACCCGGGTCGAGGTGACGCCCGCCTCGCGGAGGATCCGCATGTGGTGGGAGATCGTCGACTTGTGGAGGTGCTCCAGGCCCAGCCGCCGCGCGGAGCAGTCGCACTGGACGTCGCTGCGCGCGAAGACGCCGAAGAGGTGCAGCCGCGTCGGGTCCCCGAGCGCGTGCAGCACCTTCACCATCTCGATCTCCTCGATGTCCGGTTGGGGCAGCAGCTCACCTTCGGCCACGCCTCGCACCTCCCTCGCCCGAAACTGTTTGATACTCGTCCAACAATCTCTATTGTTTGACGTACCTCAAACTGTATCCTCCGGGGGAAGGACACCCGTGCGTCTGCGTCTGCTCCTGCTCGCTCTCGGCACGTTCGCCGTGGGCACCGACTCGATGGTGATGGCCGGGATCCTCGGCCGTATCGCCCGCGACATGGACGTCAGCGTCCCCGCCGCCGGGCAGCTGGTCACCGTCTTCGCCCTCTCCTACGCGCTGCTCGCGCCGGTCCTCGCGACCGTCACCGCGCGCTGGCCGCGCCGCCGGGCGCTGCTGGCCGGGATGGCCGTCTTCACCGTCGCCAACGCGCTCAGCGCGCTCGCCACCGACTACCCGTTCCTGCTGGCCACCCGCGTGCTCGCGGCGGCGGGCGCCGCGCTCTACACCCCGACGGCGACGGCCGCCGCCACCCTCCTCGTCGCGCCGGAGCGGCGCGGCAGCGCGATGGCCACCGTGTACGGCGGGATGACGGTGGCCACCGCGCTGGGCGTGCCGCTCGGCACCTACATCGGCCGCAGCGACTGGCGGCTGACCATGTGGCTGGTGGTCGTCCTCGGCGCGCTCGCGCTGGCCGGGCTCGCGGTGCTGCTGCGCGGGCTCCCCGCCCCGTCCGGCGCCCCCGGGCTGCGCGACCGGCTGCGGCCGCTGCGCGACGGTCGGATGCTGGGCGCCGCGAGCACCACGTTCCTCTTCCTCCTGGCCGTGAACGCGGTCTACATCTACCTCGCCACCGCCGTGCACGACGCCACCGGCGGCCGCGCGGCGCAGCTCACCCTGGTCATGCTGACGACGGGCCTGGCCTCGGTCGCCGGGAGCTGGCTGGGCGGCCGGTTCGTCGACCGCCTCGGCGCCCGTACGGTCCTGCTCACCGGCGGCACGGCCCTCGTCCTGGCCTTCGCCGCGCTGCCGTGGCTCGGCCGTACGATGCCCGGCGCGCTCACGTACGCCGTCGCCGCGCCGCTCGCCGGGTGGATCGTGGCCGTCGCGCTCGCGCACCGCATGTCCTCCCTGGACCCGGCCAGCACGCCGCTCCTGCTCTCCCTCAACAGCAGCGCGCTCTACCTGGGCGTCGCGGCGGCGGGCGGCGTGGGCAGCCTCTCCCTCACGGCGTTCGGGGAGCGCTGGTTCCCGCTGACGTCGGCCGCCGTCGCCCTGGCCGCGCTCGCGCTCACGGCGGTGACGACGGCACGCGGGCGCACGCGGCTCCCGGAGCCCGCGGAGCACCCGGACCCCCCCCGTACCCCCTCCACCCCTTCCGCGCGGGAGCGGACGCCCGCATAAGGTGACGCGATGAGCACCCTGTCGTACGCGGACGTGAAGGCGGCGGCCGACCGTGTCGCGGGCCATGTGCGCCCGGTGGCCGTCGCCCCCGGCGATCCGGACGGGCCCGCGCTGGCCCTGGAGTTCCTGCAGCACACCGGCACCTTCAAGGCGCGCGGCGCGCAGAACTTCCTGCTCGCGCACCGCGAGTCGGGCACCCTCCCCGACGCGGGCGTCACCCTCGCCTCCGGCGGCAACGCGGGCCTGGCCAACGCCTGGGCCGCCGGACGCCTCGGCGTCCCCGCCACCGTCTTCCTCCCGGAGACGGCCCCGCCCGTGAAGGTCGCGCGGCTGCGCGGGTACGGCGCCGAGGTCCGGCTCGCCGGGTCGGAGTACGCGGAAGCGGCCGCGGCCTGCGAGGAGTTCGCGGACCGTACGGGCGCGCTGCGCTCCCACGCCTACGACCACCCCCTGATCGCGGCGGGCGCGGGCACGCTCGTGGACGAGATCCTGGAACGGTCGTCTTCCACGCCGGACACGCTGATCGTCTCGGTGGGCGGCGGCGGCCTCTTCGCGGGCGTCGCGACGGCCGCCCACCACCACGGCGTCCGTACGGTCGCCGTCGAGCCCGAGCACTGCCGCGCGCTCCACGCGGCCCTGGAGGCGGGCGCGCCCGTGGACGTCCCCGTCGACTCGGTCGCCGCCGACTCGCTCGGCGCCCGCCGCGCGACCCCGCTCGCCCTGGCGGCGGCCCGCGCCTCCGGCGCCCCCTCGGTGCTGGTGCCGGACGCCGAGATCGTACGGGCGCGGCGCGCGCTCTGGGACGGGCACCGCGTCGCAGTCGAGCACGCGGCGGCGACGGCGCTGGCGGCGCTGACCTCGGGGGCGTACGTCCCGGAGGACGGCGAGCGCGTCACGGTCGTCCTGTGCGGCGCGAACACGGACCCGACGGACCTCGCGGGGCCCGCGAGCTGAGGGCTGCCGCCCGCTCGGGGCCGTGCAGAGACTGCCCCTGACCGTGCTTCGCGGGGTGCGGGCGCGCTGCGCTTGCGCGCGCAGTTCTCCGCGCCCCTCACGGGGCGCTCAGGCGCGGGGGACCTCCACGAACCACTCCCGCCCCAGCACCAGCGCGAACAGCGGTGCGGGCAGCCGCACCAGGGCCCGCCACACGGCGGCCATCCGGCCGTGGCCGCCCACCGCGGAGGTGTGCGCGGCGAGCGCGTCCCGCTTGCGGCGCGCGTACCGCCCGACGCGGAGCGTGTGCGTGATCGCCTCGCGCGGGCTGAACGCGGCGCGCAGCGCGGCCGGGTCGTGCCGGAAGGGGATCCGCAGCAGCCGTACGAGCCGCACCAGGCGGGCCACGACGTCGCGCGGGATCGTGGCCTCCAGCAGCCGTACGCCGCCGTCGAGTTCGGCGGCGCGGCGCCCGACCTCGTGCACCTTGACGTGGTCGGGGTGGCCGTAGCCCCCGTTGGGGTCGTAGCTCAGCAGCACGTCGGCGCGCTCCTCCGCGAGCACCGCCGCCAGCCGCCCGGCGGCCTCCTCCAGCCCGGCGCGGACGAACCGCTGCCGGTCCGGCGGGTCCGGGTACAGCACCGGGCCGTGCCCGCTGTCCGCGTACCCCAGGTGCACCACGCGGGCCACGCCCAGCACGTCCGCGCTGGCCTGCAACTCCCGCAGGCGCGGCGCGGTCTCCCCCTCCGGCACCGGGCCCATCAGCCCGTCGGCGGCCACCACGACGACGACCCGGTGCCCCTCCGCGGCGGCGCGCGCGAGCGTCCCCCCGGTGAGCAGCACCTCGTCGTCGGGGTGCGCGTGGAAAGCGACCAGAACGGACATGCCTACGCCTCCGCTTCCGCGTCGCCGGGTTCCTGGACGTTCGCCGGGGTCGCGACGGGCGTGAGGTGGGTCAGCGCGCACAGCCAGCCGCCCGCGCGCCGCACGAACACATCGGTCGTCCACTCGTCGGCGTCGTAGCGCTGCCCCCGGTAGTGCGCCGTGTTGGTGATACGGCCGGTGACGACGGCGGTGTCGCCGTAGACCCGGATCCGGGGCGGCCCCACGAAGCGCATCGCCGAGTGTGTCAGGTCCCCCGACGCGACGAGCGCGAGGAACTGCTCCCTGGTGGCGGGGCCCGTCGCGCCGACGATCGTCCACTCCTCGGCCATGAAGGCGCCGATCCGCGCGGCGTCGTCGGAGACGATCGCCTCCGCCCAGTCCTCGGCGACGCGCAGCAGCAGCGCGTACTCCTGCTCGCTCGCTTCACCCGTTTCGTGCGTCATGGGGGGATTATCGGGCGCGGCCCCCGCCGGTGATCGCCGTTCGGCGAGATTCCGCGCGAACGACGGTACGGCCGCACCTCCGCCGCCCGTACCGTCACCCGTACCGTCGTTCGTATGGGTTGTGGTTCGGAGATCCGGGACGGTTACCTGACGGCGGCCGAGAGCGCCCTCGAACTGCTGCGCGCACGCGCCGTGGCCGAGGCGTGGGAGGAGCCAAGCGCGCTGGAGGGGTACAGCGTGGGCGGGCTCGCCGCGCATCTCGCGAACCAGATCCTCCAGGTCCCCGAGGTCGAACCCACCGCACCAGGGACCCCCGTTCCGGTGCTGGAGCACTTCACCCGCGCGCCCTGGTTCGGCCGGGACGACACCGCGCGCGAGGTGAACGACGCGATCCGTACGGCGGGCGAGGACGCCGGACGCGACGGCCCCGCGGCGCTCGTCGCGCGGACCGCCGCGGCGCTGGAGGAGGTACGGGCGCGGGTGGACGCGGCCCCCGACGACCTCGTCGTCCATCTGCCGCGCGCGGGCTGGGACCTGACGTACGACGACTTCCTGCTGACGCGCCTGATGGAACTGGCCGTGCACGCCGACGACCTCGCCGTCAGCGTGCGCGTACCGACCCCCGGGCTGCCGGAGCCAGCGCTCCTGGCCGTCACCGACCTGCTGTCGCGCCTCGCCGTGCGGCGGCACGGCGCGCTGCCGGTGCTGCGCGCGCTCTCCAGGACGGAGCGCGCGCCGGGCTCGGTCTCGGCGTTCTGAGGGTGCCGGGGGCCGTTACGGCCGTGGCCGCCAGTCGGCGATGAGCTGGAGGAGGCCGGGGAAACGGGCCTCCAGGTCGTCGATGCGGACCTGGTTGCGCCGCGAGAGGCCGTACTGGCGCTGCCGGATGAGGCCCGCGTCGCGCAGCGCCCGGAAGTGGTGCGTGAGCGAGGACTTGGGGCGATCGAGCCCGAACCAGGTGCAGGCGTGGTCGTACTCCTCGGCCTCCAGCAGCAGCTTGCGCACCACACCCAGCCGCAGCGGATCGCTCAGCGCCGCCATCACGACCTCCAGCCGGATCTCGTCCCGCGCGGGCTCCGGCAGCGGCTCGGGAACCTCGCCCTCGCCGGAGGGCGGAGGCGGCATACGGAACGCGGTCGGGTTGGCGGTCGGGTTGGCGGTGGCGGTGGCGGTCATGGGGCGGCTCCTCTCGCGCGGCACGGCACCATTGTACGAGTTGATTCGTACCGCCGGGCGGTGGTACGACTTCTCTCGTACCGACTGTACGAGTCTCTTCGTACCGCTTCCCCTGGAGCCTGGAGCCCCCATGCCCGCGTCCGTGTCGACACCCCTGTCCGTGCCGCCGTCCACCGAGGCCCCTACCCCCTCCCGCCGCTGGGTCCGGCTGGCGGCCTGGCCCGTCGTCGCCGTACTGGCCCTCTCCAACGAGCCCGCCCCGCTCTACGTCCTCTGGCAGCGCGACCTCGGCTTCTCCTCCGCGACCCTCACCCTGATCTACGCCTTCTACATCGCGGGGCTCCTGGGCACCCTCACCGTCGCGGGCACCCTCTCCGACCGCTTCGGGCGCAAGCCGGTGCTGGTCCCCGGCCTCCTCCTCGGCATCGTCGCCGGGGCGCTCTTCGCCACCGCCCACTCCGTGCCCGCGCTCGCCCTGGCCCGGCTGCTGAGCGGCATCGCGGTCGGCGCCTTCCTCTCCGCGGGGCTCGCGGCCGTGACCGATGTGGCCGACCGCGCGGACAAGAGGTTCGCCGGGCTCGTGGCGTCCTCGTCCATGGTCGGCGGCGCGGCGGTCGGCCCGCTGCTCGCCGGAGTGCTGTCCGAGACACTGCCGGGCCCGTCGGTGACGGTCTTCGTCGTCCAGATCGCGCTGCTGCTGGCGGCACTGCCGGTCGTGCTGCGGATGCCGCTGCCGCGGCCGGAGGGGCGGCCGGGCCTCACGGGAGGCGGTTGGATACGGATCCCCAACGCCCCGCGCCCGCACCGCCGTCAGCTCCTCCTCGGCCTCGCGGTCTTCGCGCCCGCCATCGCCGCGACCGGCTTCGTGCTCTCGCTCGGCCCCACGCTGCTGGCCGACCTGCTCCACACGAGCAGCCGGATCCTGTCCGGGGTCACGATCTTCGGGCTCTTCGCGGCGGCGACGGGCGTCCAGTTCGCCGCGCGCCGCCTCCGTACCCGTACGGACCTGCTGGCCGGTGCCGCGCTCACCGTGACGAGCATGGCCGCGCTCGCCCTCGCCGTCGCGACCACCTCGGTGCCCGCGCTGCTGGCCTCGGCCGTACTGGCGGGCCTGGGCCAGGGCCTCACCCAGCTCGGCGCACTGACCATGCTCAGCGCGAACGTCCCCACGTCCCGCCTCGCCGAGGCGAACGCGGCACTCACCGCCGGGGGTTACCTCCTCGCGGGCCTCCTCCCGGTGGCGGCGGGCACGGTCAGCGACGCGACGACCCTGACGACGGGCACGACCGCCTTCGCTCTCGCGGTCACGACCCTGGTGACGACGGGAGCGCTGACGGTCCTACGAGCGGACCGCACGCCCTGACACAGGAAGGCGCTCCCGGTCACGACACGTCGGGGCTTGCCCCCTCAGGGGCGCGGGGAACTGCGCGCCAAGCCACGACGCACTCGCACCCCGCGAACCACAGCCCGGGGCACCCCGAACCCGGCTCCCACTTCGGGGGCTCAGGCGTCGAGGGCGTCGCGCCACACTCGTACGGAGGACGCGCCGACCGGCCCGGCCCACCCGCCGGGCCGGGCGGCGCCCCCGATGTGGAAGGCGGTGATCCCCGCCTCCCGCAGACCCGGCAGCCGCTCCAGCGTGAGGCCGCCCCCGACGAGGATCGACGCCCCGTAACCGGGCTCGCCCGCACGCGTACGGGCCGCCTCCTCGTACAGCGTCTCCAGGCCCTCGCCGACACCGTCCGGCGAGCCCGCAGTCAGATACGTGTCCAGGCCGCCACGGCCCGGCGCCCCGGCCCCGGCCGGCACCTCGGCCCCGACCCCGGCCTCAGCAAGCTGCTTACGCAGCGCCGCACGGTCGGCGGCGCGGTCGACCGCCCGGTGGAACGTCCAGCGGCAGCCCCGGATCTCCTCGGCCAGCGCCCCGATCGCCGCCATGTCCGGCTGCCCGGCCTCGTCGAGGAAGCCCAGCACGAACTCCTCGGCCCCCTCGGCACGCAGCTCGCGCGCCCGCGCGCACAGCGCCGCGACACCCGCCTCTCCCCCGGCGGAGAAGCCGTCCGCGAGCCGGAGCATCACGCGCGCCGGGATGTCGCACGCGGCGCGGATCGCGGCGAACGTCTCACGCGTGGGCGAGAGGCCGTCGGCGGCGATGTCGCTGACCACTTCGAGGCGGTCGGCGCCTCCGGCCTGCGCGGCAGCCGCGTCCTCCGCGCTGAGCGCGATCACCTCAAGGATTGGTCTAGACATATCGCACACACTGCCATACCCCGGGTAGCCCTGGAAGACACGGATCACTCCGGAAGAGAATTGTCGCCATGACCGCGCCCGCCGCACGTACACCCCACGACCCTGACGACCTGCACGCCGTCCTCCTGTCCCGGTGGAACGCGCTGCTCCTACGGGCCCGGGGCGGTGCCACGAGCCCCGACCCCACACCGTACGGGCAGGAGCTGCTCGGCCGCTGGTCCGAGCCCCAGCGCCGTTATCACGACCGCTCCCATCTCCTCGCCGTCCTCAACCGGGTGGACGAGCTGGCGCCGCACGTCTCCGGCGACCCGGGGTTCGACCTCGACGCGGTGCTGTTCGCCGCCTGGTTCCACGACGCCGTCTACCGCCCCGACCGCAGCGAGAACGAGGAGCGCAGCGCCCACCTCGCCGAGCGCGCCCTCCCCGAGGCGGGCGTCGCCGACGCGCTGACCGCCGAGACGGCACGCCTGGTCCGCCTCACCGTCACCCACGACCCGTCCCCCGGCGACACCAACGGCGCCGTGCTCTGCGACGCCGACCTCGCCGTCCTCGCGGGCTCCCCCGAGGAGTACGCGCGCTACGCGTCCGACGTCCGCGAGGAGTACGCCTTCGTCCCCGACCCCGTCTTCCGCGAGGGCCGCGCCGAGGTCCTGCGCCAGCTCCTCGCCCCCGAACGGCTCTTCCGCACCCGCTACGGCCGGGACAACTGGGAACACACCGCCCGCCGCAACCTGAGCACGGAACTGGAGCTGCTGACCTAGCCGCTGAGCCGCCGGCCCCGCCGTATACGCTCGCGCACGCCCGTCTCAGGTCCACAGGGGGAAGGTCATCATGCCACTGCGCTGCGCCGTGCTCGACGACTACCAGGGGGTCGCCACGACCCTCGCCGACTGGAGCCCCCTGAGCGGCCAGGTCGAGGTCACCAGCTTCCGCGAGCACCTGGCGACCGAGGACGAACTGGCCCGGGCCCTGGCGGACTTCGAGTTCGTAGTCACCCTGCGCGAACGCGTCCCCTTCCCCGCCAGCCTGCTGGACCGCCTCCCCCGCCTCAAGCTGCTCATCGCCTCCGGAATGCGCAACTCCGTCATCGACTACGCCCACGCCGAACACCTCGGCATCACCGTGTGCGGCACGCAGAGCACCCAGGCGCCCCCGGTAGAACTCACCTGGGCCCTGCTCCTGGGCCTCGCCCGCAACCTGGTGACGGAATCCGAGGCGCTGCGCACGGGCGGCCCCTGGCAGTCCACGATCGGCGCCGACCTGACCGGGCGCCGCCTCGGGCTGCTCGGCCTCGGCAAGACGGGCGCCCGGATGGCCCCGATCGGCGCGGCGTTCGGCATGGACGTCGTCGCCTGGAGCCAGAACCTGACCCGCGAACGCGCCGAGGCCGCAGGCGCGCAGCTGGCAGCCTCGCAGGAAGAGCTCCTGGAGAGCGCCGACTTCGTCTCCGTACACCTCAAACTGAGCGACCGTACGCGCGGCCTGCTGGGCGCCCCCGAGCTGGCGCTGATGAAGCCGACGGCGTACCTGATCAACACCTCGCGCGCCGCGATCGTGGACCAGGAAGCGCTGCTGGCGGCTCTGCGCGAGGGCCGCATCGCAGGCGCGGGCCTCGACGTCTTCGACACCGAGCCTCTCCCCCCGGACCACCCTCTCCGCACGGCCCCGCGCGTCCTCGCCACCCCGCACCTGGGCTACGTCACGGAGGCCAACTACCGCACGTACTACGGCCAGGCGGTCGAGGACATCCAGGCCTACCTGACGGGTTCGCCGGTACGGGTACTGGGCTGAGGAGGGCCGATCTAGAGTCTGGAGGGTGGACGAGGAGACGAAGCCAGCACCGGTGCCCATAGCGGCGCACAAGGCCCTTCTCCTGGGCGCGAGCGCGTACGACGACCATCCGCGCATCGCCTCGCTCCCCTTCGTCCCCGAGGACCTGCAACGCCTGGCCGACGCCCTGCGCGAGCGCGGCTTCGCGAGCGCCGAGATCCCCGAGTCCCCGCGCGGCACGACCCGCAATTTCCTCACGGCCCAGCTCACCCGCTTCCTGCGCGGCGCGTCCCCGGACGACTCCCTGCTCATCGTCCTGAGCGGCCACGGAATGCACCACGACGGCGCCGA
The DNA here is from genome assembly GCF_043202595.1 of Streptomyces sp. NPDC048172. Lineage (NCBI taxonomy): Bacteria > Bacillati > Actinomycetota > Actinomycetes > Kitasatosporales > Streptomycetaceae > Streptomyces > Streptomyces sp. NPDC048172. Next base: position 963,629 of record NZ_JBIDAT010000002.1, on the reverse strand, counting down.
CTACCTCATCCCCGAGGACGCGGAGATGGACGTCCCGCACTTCGAGGAGAGCTGCGTACGGATCGACTGGTCCCGCGAACTGGAACTCTCGCCGGCAGCGCAGGTCATCTTCCTGGTAGACGCCTGCCGGGAGGGCGTGGCCCAGGACGCGATGTCAGGCGGCGGCCCACCCGGCATGCGCGCCTGGGGCACCCACGAGATCGCCACGAACCTCCGCCGCAAGGTCGCCTACGTCTACGCCTGCTCACCGGGCGAACTCGCCCTCTACGTCCGCCACTCGGACGTCGCCGAAGGCGACTCCTTCAGCCTCTTCTCGCGCGCGGTGAGCGAAGTCGTGAAGGAACGACCGGGGGCGTTGGATCTGGCGGCCTTCGAAACGGCGGTCCAGGAGAGGGTCACCGCGCTGCGCGCCTCGTACGCCCGTACGCGCCCGCCACAGACGGTCCGCGTCCTCACGGACACCGACAAACGGACGTTCCCGGTCCTGCCGGGCCCGACGCGGGACGCGGGCGAGCACCCGTGGGTACGGGTGGTGGCCCGGCACGCGGCGTGGGAACGGGTCCCGGAGCTGTGGCGGGACGAGGCGCGCTCAGGGGCGTTGACGCTGGCATCGCGCCTGGCGGAGTCCTACGAGGAGGCGGCATCGGCACTCCGTGACGACCCTTGGCACGACGGAGAGTTGGCCGAACGGACGAGCGTCCGCACAGCCTTCCTCGTAGGCCGCATGCGCCGCGACGAGGAGCTGTCGCCGACGGAGGCGGCCCTGATCGCGCTGCTGCCGCTGGTGAGCCAGGCGCTGTGGGCGAGGGAGACGGCGACGTCGCCCCTGGCCCCGTCCTTCGTCCAGGGCTACCCGAGGCTGAACCGCCGCCTGGAGGGCGGGGGCCCGGTCCCGGAGATCGAGTGGTGGCTGCGCCACCGGGCCTCGCTGCGTCGCCCGGAGATGTACGCGCCGGACGCGCTGAAGTCCCTGCTGGGCGACGACGGGTACGAGGGCGTGACGTCCTCCCGCCTCATCCGCCTCCTCAAGGACCAGCGCTCGGCCCCCTTCGGCCCACCCGGTGACGACTTGACGGACGGCGTCCCCGTCGCCCCGAGCACGGCGTACGAGCACGAGGTACGGGAACGCCTGGTGGCGGCACTCACGAAAACGGGCCACGCGCTGGCGATCGACCCGGTGGACCTGCCGGAGGTGGTGGTCGAGCATGTGGGCATCTCGGACAGCGTGGATCTGTCCGAACTCCTGCGGACCCTCCGTAAATCGGAATGGATAGCGAGCGGGGTCGGGAGGGCACTGAGTGCGGTCTGCGAACACCCGGCGGTTCAGATCGCGTTGCAGGAGCACGCGGGGCGGGTGGACGAGCTGCTGCGCGGCGTAAACGGAGCGGCGGGGAAGGCGGACCCCGTGGCCTCGCTCCCCCCGTTCGCGAACCCGGACCGCGTACGCCTGAGCGGCAACACCCCGGCGGACCTGTCCTCGGGCATCCGTTTCCACTTGGCGGAGGACCGCGTACAGGAGCTGCTGATCGGCGAGGACCTGTACGGGGACGCGGGGCTCGCGGTGCGGGAGCTGTACCAGAACGCGCTGGACGCGTGCCGGTACAGGGAGGCGAGGACGGAGTATCTGCGCCGGAGCGGCACGGATCTCCCCGCCTGGGATGGGGGAATCTCTTTCACACAGGGTGTGGATGAACGAGGCCGCCCGTACCTCGACTGTGCGGACAACGGCATCGGCATGGGCGTGGAGGAGTTGAGTCACACCTTCTCGCAGGGCGGCTCGCGGTTCGTCGATCTCCCCGAGTACGTCGAGGAGTCCGCGGAATGGTCCCGCCTGGACCCGCCTGTGGAGTTGCACCCCAACAGCCGCTTCGGCATCGGGGTGCTGAGCTACTTCATGCTCGCCGACGAGATCACGGTCCACACCTGCCGTCTCGACCGGGATGGCCGCCCGGGGAGAGAGCTGCGGGTCACGATCGCGGGGCCCGGAAACCTCTTCCGGGTGGAGGACGTGGGGCAGGGGCGCGAGGCCGGTACGCGGGTGCGGCTGCACCTGACTCGACGGGCGGCCCGTCGCTCGTGCGTGGACCAGTTGTTGAGCGTGCTGTGGGTGGCCCAGTACGCGACCCGGGCGGTGCACGGGTCGCGGGTGCAGGACTGGGAGCCGGGGGTGCTGTGCGGGGAGGCGGTGGAGGTACGGCGGCGGCAGCAGGAGGACAGCTCCCCGCAGCGCTGCCAGCCCTCGTCCCGTCCGGACCTGTGGTGGGCAGAGGACAATGGTCTCGTCCTGGCGGACGGCCTGGCGCCCCCGCCCGGCCCACAGCCGCACGTCGAACTGCACGGGATGGTCATCAACCTGACGGACCGGGACGCGCCCCGCCTCTCCGTGAGCCGTCGGGAGACGCTTGCCTTCGACGCCCCACTCGTGCGGCTCCGCGCCCTCGACGCACTGCCGAGCCTCTTCGGACCACTTGCCCGGGAATTCGTCACACCGATGTGGCTGAACGCGATCACTCACAACGATCCGTTGCTGGCAGACGCCATGACGACGTACATGGAGGAGCACAGCATCGACTGGCCCTCCGCCCCCCAACGGCCCTTCACCGGGGTCGGCGTGTTTCCTCCAGATGGGCTGTTGCGGCCGTTGACCACCGGATACGACCCGCACATGGACGACGACGACGTCCCCTGGCACCTGGACAGCGACGGAACCGTGCCCGTGGTCGAGGCTCTGCCCGCCTACCTACTGCGCCGGAGGCTGGGAACGCTGCTGTGCGCCACAGGGGAGGCCGTGCCGGGTTCCCCCTGGATCGCCCGACCGTCGGATCTCCATCTGCTGACCGGTCTGCGCGCGGCGCTGCGGGGGTGGGAGAACGCCCTCGCCTCAGTGCCCCACCCTGACGGCTTCGGCGATTCCATCCAGCGGGCCCTGCAGGCACTGGGCTGGCTGGACACGACCGTTCCTGTGCCGCCTTCGGCGGTCTTCCAACGCGTATGGGCGACGCGCCGTCCGGCCCGATACGTCGTGGAACGGCTGAAGCACCTGGATCACACGGTCGCGCCCATGGGAGCCGCCCTCGACGTCACGCCCGAAGACGTACCGCTGCTCCGCCCCTTCTCTCCCACGGATGACTGGCTGACCCCGGGCATCGAACTCTCGCGGGCCCAGATCTCGTTCAGCGCGGCTCAGGCCGGGGTGACACCCGCGGAGGCGGCAGACCGGCTGCGGCAGCTCGGCTTCGGCACGGCCGAGGGCGAGGACGAGGGCGACCGATCGGGCAGGACACACCAGTCGGCCGACGAGGCGGCGATCCTTCACGCGACGTGGGACCTGCCCGTGCGCGGCGACAGAACCGGCGACACCGCCGTGCCTCTGGCCCGTATCGTCCAGGCCGCCCATCGCACGGGCCACCCGATCCACTCCGTGCACCGGGTGCTGGGCGAGGCGGGGTTCCGCCCGGCCCCGGAAGCCACGTCGCTCGGCCTGCTCAGCGATGACGACAACACGGTGCTCAGCGAAGTTCTGCCACTGGATTTCCCCGTACCGATCGGCCCGATATGGCACGCCGCGACGCGCCTGAATCGTGACGTGCGTGACGTGGCGGGACGACTGCGCGAACTGGGCTACACCGTCCCCGACCCGATTCCGACCCCGTGGACGACGCACCCGGACCTAGCGGCAGAGGCGCTCCATCTCCAGGCTCGGCTCCCCCAGGCTCTGCGCCGTCAGCTGGCCACAGGCGCCGCGATACACGAGGACACGCTCGACAGCCTGACTCGCCGCATCAGATCAAGAAGCTTCGACCGTGAGCCGGCGGCCCTGTTCCTCAGCATCCTCGGCTACGAGACGGCTCCCGAACCGCCCGCCTCCCCGAGGTCCAACCCCCAGATTTCGCTCCTCACCGGAGAGCTGACCGCCCGCAAGGGCTACGGAGAGAACCCCAGCCCCCGCATCGCCCCCGGCCACATGACCCTCCGCGACCTCGCCCTCGCGGCGGCCCACAACCACACCACCCTCCGCGAAGCGGCCGAGGTCGCCACCGACCTCGGCATCCGCCACGACATCGAAGACTGGTTCAGCTAACGGACCAGAAACCCCGTGTCCAGCACCGGATACGGCTCCGGCAGCCGCAGCGGGCGCCCGAAGGCGACCTCCGTCTTCTCCGTGTACGCGGAACCTTCCGGCTGGGAGAAGGCATACGCCCTGCCTTCCTCACGGTGGACGAGGACGTAGACCGGCACGCCGGCTGCGGCGTAGCTCCGGTACTTGGGGCCGGTATCCGTCTCGTGGTTGGACGAGGTGATCTCCCCGGCCAGGGCCAGCAGTTCGACGGGGTACCACCCTCGATGGGCCTTGCGGTACGCCTCGTCCACCTCGCTGGGCTCACGATGCTGAACGTAGAAGTCCGGAATCACCAGCGCCTGCGTACGTCCGCCCTTCGGTCCCGCCCGATAGCCGTTTCCGAAACCAGCCGCGTGAAAGCCTGCTGAGCGGAGCTGAAAGTAGAGCTCACTGGCGGCGTGGTTGTGTTCGTTGTCAGGCTGCGGCGGCACGATAGCCATCCCCTCGACGCACTCCGGCCGAACGGGCACCTCTGATGCCCGTTCGATCGCGATCAGTAGATCGATGGGGTCTTGTGGCTGGTTCGTCGGCTCAGGCATGGGATCGGCGCTCACGCTGTCCTCCGTCGTCTCTGTTGCCAGGCTACGCCTGGGCCAGATACCCCAGCAGGAGCGTCACAGGTTCGACGGGGACACGTACGGATCCCGCCGGTGTTCACCCGATCGTGGCAGGCAGCGGGCCAAGTGTGATCCGGCGCACCTCACCAAATGTCTCTTCATGGAATGCCACCCCCGTCCCCCAGGTTGACTCCTGACATGCCCACCGATGCCCTCGCCGAGGCCGAGAAGCCTGCCCCTGCCCGTGTCCCGCTCGCCGTTTACGTGCTTGGGCTGGCGGTCTTCGCGCTAGGGACCTCGGAATTCATGTTGTCCGGGATTCTGCAGCCCCTGGCGCGGGACATGGGGGTGAGCATTCCGAAGGCGGGGATGCTGATCTCGGCGTTCGCGATCGGGATGGTCGTGGGGGCGCCGCTGCTCGCCGCCGCGACGCTGAAGCTGCCGCGGCGTACGACGCTGATCGCGCTGCTCATCGTCTTCATGCTGGGGCAGATAGCGGGGGCGCTCGCGCCGACGTACGGCGTGCTGTTCGTGTCCCGCGTGGTGAGCGCGCTCGCGTGTGCCGGGTTCTGGGCGGTCGGCGCGGCCGTCGCCGTCTCGCTCGTACCCGTGAACGCGCGGGCCAAGGCCATGGCGATCATGGTGGGCGGGCTCAGTATCGCGAACATCGCGGGGGTGCCCGCGGGCTCGTTCCTGGGGCAGCAGGCCGGGTGGCGGTCGGCGTTCTGGGCCGTGGCGGTGCTGGCGGCGGTCGGGCTGGTGGGCGTGATCGCGTTCGTGCCGCGTACGGCGCCCGCGACCGGCGACGATGCCCCGAACCTCCGGCGTGAGCTGGGGATCTACCGGGACAAGCAGGTCTGGCTCGCCCTCCTCACCATCGCGCTCAACGCGGGCGCCGTCTTCGCCCTCTTCTCCTACCTCGGACCGCTCCTCACCGACGTCGCCGGGCTCCCGGAGAGCTGGGTGCCGACCGTGCTCGGGCTCTTCGGGATCGGCGGGCTGGTCGGCACGGTCATCGGCGGGCGTATCGCGGACGCGCACATGTTCGGGACGATGTACGGCGGGATAGCCGCGTCGACCGGCGTGCTCGCGCTCCTCGCGCTGCTCGCCGAATACCGGTGGGCGGCGATCACGCTCGCGCTGATGCTCGGCGTCACCGCCTTCACCACGGCCCCGGCGCTCAACGCCCGGATGTTCAACGTGGCGAACGCGGCCCCCACCCTCGCGGGCGCGACCACCACCGCCTCCTTCAACATCGGCAACACCGTGGGCCCCTGGCTCGGCGGCCTCGTCATCAGCGCGCACTGGGGGTACGAGGCCGTGGCCTGGACCGGCGCGGTCCTCGCCGCCGCGGGCGTCGCCGTCACCGCCGTCGCCTCGCGCGTACAGCGCCGGGAGAGCGAAACGCGCGTCGTGGCCTCCGGGAGCGCCGCGCCCCGGGCCGTGGGCGTCAGCTCGGACTGACCGGACTGACCGGACTGACCGGACTGACCGCGACCGCCTTGAAGAAGGCGTAGTGGAACGTGCCGCCGCCCTCCCCCGTACGGCGCAGGTCCGCGACGCCCCGCTCCCAGTCCTCGGCCGTCATCATCCCGGCGGCCAGCGCCTCGTCCCGTACGCCCTCGACCATGGCCGTGAAGGTGTCGAGGATGACGCCCTGTGCCAGGTCCGGGCGGGAGTCGTCGACGTAGACCTCGCGCGGCGTCACGGTCACGTCCGTCAGCCCGGCGGCGGTCAGGAGCGGGTGCAGGCGGCGGCCCAGCAGGGCGTTTCCGCCCGCCCCGGCCTGGAGGCGTACGAGCGCGTCGACCGCCGCGCGGGCGTAGGCGCTCTCGGGGTGGAAGACCGCCGTGCCGTGGTCGCCCTCGATCACGGTGAGCGTGCCGCCGGGGCGCAGGACGCGGCGCAGCGCGCGCAGGCCCGCGACGGGGTCGGGCAGGTGTTCCAGCACGAAGCAGACGAAGACGTGGTCGAACGCGCCGTCCTCGAAGGGGAGCGCGTGCAGGTCGGCCTCGTGCCACTCCACCTCGGCGCCGGGCGCCTCTGCCGCCAGCCGCACGCGGGCCTGCGCGAGCGAGTCGGGCGAGATGTCGACGGCGGTGATACGGGCGCCGGGGCTCCCGGCGACCAGGTGCGTGGTCTGCGCGCCGACCCCGCACCCGGCCTCCAGGACCCGGCTGCCCGGCGGGTACACGGTGCCGGCGTGCAGCAGCCCGGCGAGCGAGTCGGCCTGGTCGCCGAGCCTGCGGGACTCGTACGGGGAGTAGCCGTGGACGTAGCGCGGGGATTCGGGCGTCGTGGTGGTCACAGCACTCGCTCTCTTCTCTCGGTTCGTGTGCTCCCCCTCAATCTCCCGTCCACAATGGTCCTGTGCACAGGTCCAATGGCGACGCTGCCCACCGGTCCAAAGGTGCCGACCGGTCCAAAGGTGCCGACCGGCCCCACAGCTCCGGCTCCGACTTCCTGCAGCTCGACATCGCGCAGGCGCCCCCCGGCGGGCTCGCCGACTGGCTCGCGCGGCGGCTGCGGCGCGCGATCTCCGACGGCCGCCTCCCGCTGGGCAGCACCCTGCCCGCCACGCGCGTGCTCGCCGCCGAGCTGCGGGTCTCGCGCGGCGTGGTGACGGAGGCGTACCAGCGGCTGGTCGAGGACGGGCACGTGGTGGGGCGGGGGCGGCGCGGGACGGTCGTCGTGTCCGTACCGCCGACGGCGCCCGCGCCTCCAGCGCCGCTCGGGGACCCGAGCGCCGACGCGCTCTTCGCCCCCTCCCCCACCGACGAGGTCTTCGAGACGCTGCGCGCCGCGCCCGCGCGCGTGGACCTCACGCCCGGGGTGCCGGACCTCGCGGCGTTCCCGCGCGCGGCCTGGCTGCGGGCCGAGCGCGCGGTGCTCGCCGAACTGCCCGCCGCCGAGCTGGGGTACGGGGATCCGCGCGGCGCCCCCGCGCTGCGTGCCGCCATCGCCCGCTGGCTCGCCCGCAACCGGGGCATCGCCGCGTCCCCGGACGAGGTGCTGGTGGTGAACGGCACGGCGCAGGCGCTCGTCCTCGCCGGTGAGGCCCTGCACCGGGACGGGTACGGCGCGATGGCGGTCGAGGAACCGGGCTCCCTCGGCGTACGGCTGCACATCGCGCGCACAAGGCTCGCGACGCCGCCGGTCCCGGTGGACGAGGAGGGCGTACGGGTGGACGTGCTCCGCGAACTCGGCGTGCGGGCGGCGCTGCTGACACCGGCCCACCAGTTCCCGACGGGGGTGGTGCTCAGCGGGGAGCGGCGCCGGGCGCTGATGCGCTGGGCGGAGGCGACGGGCGGCCTGGTCTTCGAGGACGACTACGACGCCGAGCACCGCTACGACCGGCCGCCCGTCCCCGCGCTGCGCTCCGTCCTCCCCGAGCAGGTCTGCTACACGGGCAGCGTCTCCAAGCTGCTGGCGCCCGCGCTGCGGGTGGGCTGGGTGCTGGCGCCGCCGCGGCTGCACGCGGCGATGGTGGCCGCCAAGCGCCACGCCGACCTGGGCAACCCGGTGCTGCCGCAGCTCGTGCTGGCCCGGCTGATGGACTCGGGCGAACTGGAGCGCCAGCTCCGCCAGTTGCGCCTCCGGCACCGCCGCCGCAGGGACGCGATGGTGGCGGCGCTGCGGGAGCTGGTGCCGGAGGCGGTGGTGCACGGCGCGGCGGCGGGGCTGCACCTCATGGTCACGCTGGAGGGCCCGTACGGAGACGTGGACGACACCCGTCTCGCGGCCCGCGTCCTCGAACGGGGCGTCAAGACGCATCCCCTCTCCTGGCACCGCCAGCGCCCCGGCCCCCCGGGCCTGGTCCTCGGCTACGCGGCCCGTACGCCGACGGACATCGCGGAGGGCATCGGGGAGCTGGCCCGGGCACTGGACGGCCGGTAGCCGGGCGGGCCGCTCACGCCGCCTACTTCACCGGCTTCAGCTTCTTGCAGAGGTCCGAGGCGTCGTACTTCACGTCGGCGTCCTTCTTCACCTTCTTGAAGTTGCCGACGAAGGCGTCATGGACCTTCGAGCCCCCGACGCGCGCGAGGAGTTCGTCGTTCTCTTCGAGCGAGGACGGGGTGAAGTTCTCCGAACCGGTGACGGTGACCTTCTGCTTCTTCCCCAGATAGGTGCCGTCGATCATGATGTGCTTCTGGTGGTTCCCCGTCTCGCGCGCACCGCGCGAGAACCCCTGGAGCCGGACGTCCTTCTTGAAGGGGACGGGCAGGGTGAGCAGTCTGCAGGCTTGCGAGGACACCTGGTTGGCTACGACATCGACGGAGCACCCGTTGAGGGCAAGGGCCCGGAGCTGCCAGGCCGCCTTCTCCCGCGCGACCCACCAGTTGCTCACGCGCACCTTCGTGCGGCGGCCGTCCTTCCGGCAGGTGACTCCCTTGAGGATGTTCGCGATCGTGTCGTTCCCGTCGTTCCGCGGGTGGAAGTAGGTCTTGACGTTGCCGGTGGTCCTGGGCCGGTTCTTGTTGTAGTAGTCATCGATCGGCTTGTCCTTCTTGAGGACGTCGAAGTACCCCTTGAGCCGCTTGTGGAGGCCCTTGTTGCCGACGGCGGTGTAGCCGGAGTTCCAGCCCTTGGTGCCGCCCACCCCTCCGGTCTTCTTCGTCGTGAGGTTGGACGTCGTCACGAAGCTGACGTCGGTCTCGTCGAAGGTGTTGGAGAACAGCGCGAACTTGCTGTGCAGCGCGGGCGAGCCCTTGGACCCGAGGCAGCCCTTCTCGCAGAGCTTCGCCCAGGAACCGCGGCCTTCCGCCGTCAGCTTGTCCCTGAGGCCGACGAAGATCTCGGGAGCCTTCCGCAGCGTGCCGCTGTCGGCGAGGACCTTGACGGTGACGCCCTCGTCGGCCGCCTCGGCCAGCTCCTTCGCGACCGTGCGGTCACGGAAGAGGAAGGTCGAGAGGCGGATCGTGGAGCCCGGCCGTGCCCCGCGGATCAGGCCGATCAGATGGTCCTGGACGTCGTCCCGGGCTTCCGGATAGCGCGGATCGTTGAAGACGACGGGCTTCAGCGGGTCGCCGGGCGGATCGGCCGCCGCGGGCGTGCTCGCCAGCAGGGGCGCGGTCACGCCGAGGGCCACGGCCGCCACGACCGCCCGTCCCTGCCTCTTGCCGAGTGTCCTTCTGGTACGGCTGCTCATGGAGTCGCTCCCCCGTGCGAGTAGGTGGGGTTTCCCCCTTCTGCTCCGCGCGATGCTCCGGGAGGGACGAACGGCCGCACCACCTCTTTCGGCGCTGCCCGAAAGAGGAAAAGAGGACAGGTCACTTCTTACGGCGCCGCAGCCCCGCCTCGGTCAGGCGCCGTACGAGCTCCTTGCTGCCGACCTCCACGGCCCCCGCCCGCACCGCGTCCGCGTACCGCCCGCTCGGCACGTCGTAGTGGTCGCCGTCGAAGGCGCGGAGGGGGCAGCCGATGCGGGCGGCGAACTCGTGCAGCTCCTCGTACGAGTGGTCGCTGACCAGGTGCGACCACATGCGGCCGTGCCCGGGCCACTGGGGCGGGTCGATGAGGACGGTCACACGTGCTCCCCCAGCGCGCCCACCCGCGCGACCACCGTCATCGTCTTGCCACACACCCAGTGCGGGTCCTCGCCCAGCTCGGGCTCGACGTCCATCGCGTGCGGGTCGGCGCCGACGCAGACGGGGCAGACGGGCCACCGCCCGAACCGTTCGAGCAGGGCGTCCTGGACGTCCTGGGCGACCAGACCGTCCACGTAGGCGACTCCGTCGGGCCACTCGCCGACCCACCAGCGGCGGTGCGCGATGGACTCCTCGACGAGGGAGACGATGTCGGCGCGCGCGACGTCGCTCGCCTCCAGGTCCGCGAGGATCAGCGCCCGCGCGGCGTGCAGCGCCTTCTCCAGGTCCGGTGCGTCCGGTTCCGCTTCCTCTTCCATACCTCCATTGCACCATCTGACCCATTGACGCGGCGCGTGTCTGAAAATATCTTCCAAGGGTGACGAGCAACGTGAAGGAAACTTTCTCCATGCCCTCGCGGCCCCCGAGCCAGTCGCGCGGGACGCCGGGTCCGGGACCGGCCCGGACGCCGGGTCCGACCGCGCTGGCCGCCAAGGTGCGGACCATGGCCCCGTCGATGACGCGCTCCATGCAGCGCGTCGCCGAGGCCGTCGCCGGGGATCCGGCGGGCTGCGCGCAGCTCACCGTCACGGGGCTCGCGGAGCGCACCGGCACGAGCGAGGCCACGGTGGTCCGGACGTCGCGGCTGCTCGGCTATCCCGGGTACCGGGACCTGCGGCTGGCGCTCGCGGGGCTCGCGGCGCAGCAGGAGTCGGGCGCCGCGCCCGCCGTCACGGCCGACATCGCGGTGGACGACCCGATCGCGGACGTCGTCGCCAAGCTCGCCCTCGACGAGCAGCAGACCCTCGCCGACACGGCCGCCGGGCTCGACACCGCGCAGGTCGAGGCCGCCGTCATGGCGCTCACCGCCGCCCGCCGCATCGATGTGTACGGGGTGGGGGCTTCGGGCCTCGTGGGCCAGGACCTCGCGCAGAAGCTGCTGCGCATCGGGCTCGTCGCGCACACCCACGCCGACCCGCACCTCGCGGTCACCAACGCGGTGCAGCTGCGCGCGGGCGACGTGGCCGTGGCGATCACCCACTCGGGGCGCACGGTCGACGTGATAGAGCCGCTGCGCGTGGCCTTCGACCGCGGCGCGACCACGCTGGCGATCACCGGCCGCCCGGACGGCGAGATCGCGCAGTATGCGGACCATGTCCTCACCACCTCCACGGCACGCGAGAGCGAGCTGCGCCCCGCCGCCATGTCGAGCAGGACGAGCCAGTTGCTGGTCGTGGACTGCCTGTTCATAGGAGTCGCGCAGCGTACGTACGAGACGGCGGCCCCGGCCCTGTCCGCGTCGTACGAGGCGCTGGCCCACCGCCATTCGCCGCGCCCCCGCGCCCGCTGATCCACGGGACACCCCGCGCCCGTACGGGCGTACCGGCGTGCGGGCGTACCGACGTACCGGCGTACGCACAAGCGCCCGACGACCCTCCCTCACCTGCCCGAACGCAGAAAGAGCCGCGCCTTCATGACCACGCACCCGACAGATCCCTCCGTCTCCACCTCGTCCGCGTCGCTCCGCGCCCAGCTGGAGACGCTCACCACCGAGGCGTTCCGCAGCGAGCTGTCCGAGATCGACCGGCTGCCCACGCTGGAGATCGCGAAGATCATGAACGGTGAGGACGCGACGATCGCCGCCGCCGTCGCCGAGCAGCTCCCCCGCATCGCCGCCGCGATCGACGGCACGGCGGAGCGCATGGCCCGCGGCGGCCGGCTGATCTACGCGGGCGCGGGCACCGCGGGCCGCCTCGGCGTGCTGGACGCGAGCGAGTGCCCGCCCACCTTCAACACGGCGCCGGGACAGGTCCTCGGCCTGATCGCGGGCGGCCCCAGCGCGCTGGTCACGTCCATCGAGGGCGCCGAGGACAGCAAGGAGATGGCCGCCGCCGACCTCGACGAGCTGGAGCTGCGGGCCGAGGACACGGTCGTCGGCATCTCCGCCTCGGGTCGTACGCCGTACGCGGTGGGCGCCGTCGAGCACGCCCACGACGGGTACGGGGCGCTGACCATCGGCCTGTCCTGCAACGCGGACTCGGCGCTCGGCGCCGCCGCCGACCACGGCATCGAGGTCGTCGTCGGCCCCGAGCTGCTGACCGGCTCCACCCGGCTGAAGGCGGGCACCGCCCAGAAGCTCGTCCTCAACATGCTCTCGACGCTGACCATGATCCGGCTCGGCAAGACGTACGGGAACCTGATGGTCGACGTCCGGGCCTCCAACGACAAGCTGCGGGCCCGCTCCCGGCGCATCGTCGCGCTGGCCACCGGCGCGCCCGACGACGAGATCGAGGCGGCGCTCGCCGCCACGGACGGCGAGGTGAAGAACGCGATCCTCACCCTCCTCGGCGACGTCGACGGCCCCACCGCCGCGCGTCTCCTCACCGAATCGGGCGGCCACCTGCGGGCCGCCCTGAAGTCCGCGGCCTCCACGACCAGAACCCCCTGAACCACTGCCCAGCACCACTCGAAGAAGAGCGACTGCACCATGAGCACTGAGAACAGCGCGGCCCGCGAGATCGCTGCGGCGATCCTCCCGCTCGTCGGCGGGGCCGGGAACGTCACATCCGTCACGCACTGCATGACCCGTATGCGCCTCGGCCTCGCCGACCGCTCCCTCGTCCGGGACGAGCCGCTCAAGGCGCTCCCCGACGTGATGGGCGTGGTCGAGGACGACACGTACCAGATCGTGCTGGGGCCGGGGAAGGTCGCCCGGGTCACCCCCGAGTTCGAGGCGCTGGTCGAGGAGGGCCGGGAGGCGCACCCCGTCTCGGCGGACGAGCTGGCCGAGCGGGGCGCGGCGATGCGCGCCGCGCGCAAGGAGAAGAACGCGACGCCGGTGAAGCTGATGCTGCGCCGCATCGCCAACATCTTCGTGCCGCTCATCCCCGCCCTCATCGGCTGCGGCATCGTCGCGGGCATCAACGGCCTGCTCACCAACCTGGAGTGGCTCCCCTCCCTCACCCCGGCGCTCACCGCCATCGCGTCCGGCTTCATGTCGCTGATCGCGGTGTTCGTGGGCGTCAACACGGCCAAGGAGTTCGGCGGCACCCCGGTGCTCGGCGGCGCCGCGGCCGCGGTGATCGTCTTCCCGGGCGTCGCGGACGTCTCCGCCTTCGGCGAGAAGCTGGCGCCCGGTCAGGGCGGCGTCCTGGGCGCGCTCTTCGCGGCGCTGCTCGCGGTGTACGTCGAGAAGGGGTGCCGCCGAGTCGTCCCGCAGGCCCTCGACGTCCTCCTCACCCCCACGCTCACGGTGCTGGTCTCGGGCCTGGTCACGCTCTACGGCCTGATGTTCGTCTGCGGCGAGCTGTCCACGGGCATCGGCCACGTGGCGAACTGGCTCCTGGAGCACGGCGGCGCCTTCGCGGGCTTCGTCCTCGGCGGCCTCTTCCTCCCCCTCGTCATGCTGGGCCTGCACCAGGCGCTCATCCCCATCCACACCACGCTCATCGAGCAGGACGGCTTCACGGTCCTGCTCCCCATCCTGGCGATGGCGGGCGCGGGCCAGGTGGGCGCGGCACTGGCGATCTACCTCCGCCTCCGCCACAACACCTCGATCCGTACGACGATCAAGTCGGCGCTCCCGGCGGGCTTCCTCGGCGTCGGCGAACCGCTGATCTACGGCGTCTCGCTCCCCCTCGGCCGCCCGTTCATCACGGCCTGCGTGGGCGGCGCCTTCGGCGGCGGCGTCGTCGGCCTCTTCTACCAGCTCGGCACGTCGGTCGGCTCCACCGCCATCGGCCCCTCCGGCTGGGCCCTCTTCCCCCTCCTCAAGGGCAACCACTCCCTCGGCGCCATCGCCGCGATCTACGCCCTCGGCCTCGCCGTCGGCTACGCGGCAGGCTTCCTCGCCACCTACTTCTTCGGCTTCAGCAAGCAGATGCTGCACGACCTGAACACGGAACAGGAGCCCCCGGCACCCGTCGCCGGATCAGAGATCGAGGACACACCCCCGGCCCCGGCTCCGACCCCGGCACCGGCCTCGGGCTCACTCGTATGACTGAAGCACCGGGATACGGGCCCCGGTACCCTTGGCCTCGGCGAGGATCCCGGCCATGGGAGCAGCAATGAGCGTCGAGCCCGAGTACGAGTGGCCCCGCCCGCCGGAAGGCGGCTACACCGCAGAAGACCTGGACCGGCTCCCCAACCTTCCGCCCCACACGGAGCTGATCGACGGGAGCCTCGTCTTCGTGAGTCCGCAGGCCTATTTCCATATGCTCGCGATCGACCTGCTGAGTCGACGCCTAACGCAGCAGGCACCGCCAGAGACCCTGGCGGTGCGCGAGATGACGGTGACGCTGGATCGAGGCAATCGTCCAGAACCAGACGTCATGGTTGTCGCCAAGGAGGCTCTGCACAGCCTGGACCAGACCACGTTCCGCCCCGAGGACGTGCGCCTCGCCGTCGAGGTCGTCTCGCCGGACTCGCTGGCGCGCGATCGAGACACCAAGCCCCGGAAGTACGCGGGGGCAGGCATCCCGCACTTCTGGCGGGTCGAGAACGACGGAGGCCGAGCGGTCGTCTACGTCTTCGAGCTGGAGCCCGCAACCAAGACGTACGCCGTCACCGGCATCCACCACGACCGGCTCAAGCTGACCGTCCCGTTCGCCCTCGACATCGACCTGGCGGAGATCAGGCTCAGCCCAGCAGCTCCGTGAGCTCCTCCCAGCCCGCCTCCGTGTCCGGCGTACGGGTGTGGGGCGCGCGGAACCAGGCGAGGTACTCGGTCATGTCCTCCAGGTCCCAGCGGGTCCGGTAGAGGTCGAGGGCCGCCGGGTCGGGTTCGTGGCCGGTGGCCTCGGCGTAGTGGGCGAGGTCGGCGGGGGTCTCGGCGACCTGCCACAGGTCGCGTTCGGGGGCCGCGAGGCCGACCGTGTCCCAGTCGGCGAGGCGGAGGCCGCCGGGGGTGCGGAGGATGTTCGCGCTGTGCGGCTCTCCGTGGGTGACGACGGGGCGGGCACCGGCGGCGGCGACGCGGGCGGCCAGGGCGTCGAAGGCGTCCAGGCGGTGCCGCAGGGACGCGGCGTGCGCGGCGAAGAGCGCGCGGGCCGGTTCCGCGAAGGGGCCGCCGTCCCAGGGCCCGGACAGATCGGCGAGCGTCTCCTCCAGGAGGCCGCGCCGGGAGAGGGCCGGGCCGGCGGCGGGCGCCCGCGGCGGGGGCTCGGCGCGGTGCAGGGCCGCGAGCGCGTCGAGGGCGCGGACGCGGTCGTCCGGCGGGAGCGGCGCCCCGTCCGGGTCCGACTCGCCGTCCTCGTACGGGAAGACGCTGAGCGCGTACCGCTCACCGAGGCGCACGGTCGTACGGCCGTCCCGGTCGCGGACCGGGGCCAGCACGAAGCCGAGGCCCCGGTCCGCGCGGAGGGCCGCCGCCGTGTCCATGGCGGCGGTCAGCCCCCGCGCGGCGGCCTCGGTCCCCTCCCCGCAGTACGGCTTGGCCGTCAGGTCGGCGACGGTCACGAACCATCGCCCGTCACCGGCCCCCGACGCGTCCTCCGCGTGCCAGTGGTGGTCGCCGAAGCCGACCGGCAGGTATGCCGGGTCCCGTTCGGGCTCGATCCCCCATCCCCGCAGGGCACTTCGCAGGGCGCGTACGTCCAGGTCGTCCGGCTGATGCCTCATGCGGGGACGGTAACAAGCGAGACGGACGGGGCGTCAGCGCACCGTGACGGTCAGGACGTTGGACGCCTTGCCGCCCGCGAGCAGGCGCAGCTCGTTCTTGCCCTTGAGGCCGAGCTTCACGCGCAGCGTGTACGCGCCCGACTTGTTGACGGTCGTCGTCGCGGGCAGCGCGCGCCACGTGCCCTTCTGCTTCTGCTCCAGCACGACCTTGCTGCCTGCCTTGATGCCCTTGGTCTCGCCCTTGACGCGGAACTCCTGCCACGCCTTCACGACGGTGTGGTCAGCGGTCGCGTGGTGGCTCGCGGCGGCGGCCGGGGCCGGGTCGGTGTGCGCCGGGACCGGCTTCGGCGGCGCGGGGACCTGCGGCGCGGCGACGGCGGTGGCGGCACCGGCGCCCAGGAGCCCCGCCGTCAGCAGACCGGCTGCGGCGACCCGGACCCGACGCGACATGACGATGCTGTGCGTGCTGTGCATGGAGACGCTTCCTCTGCTGTGAGCGGTGAGTGGTGAGTGGTGCGTAGTGGGTACAGCTCCAAGAAACAACAGATGCGACGAACGCGCCATAGGACCTGAGTGCCTGATTTATGCCTTACATGCGTACAACCTCCGGGACCTGCGGGACGTCTGACCCCTCGTCCGATCGGAGAACAGGCCGACTGGCGGTCACCCGCCCGGCCCGCCCGGCCCGCCGCCTCGCCCGTACGTCCGGGACGAGGGAGACGAGCCCGAGCACGGCGAGCCCGGCCCCGATCCAGACCGGGGCCCGCATCCCGTACGAGGGGATCGCGGCGCCGCCGAGCGACGAGCCGATCATGACGCCGAGGGTGATGAAGGAGGAGTGGACCGTGTTGACCAGCGGCCCCGCGTTCCCGACCCGCTGCACACGGGCCGCCATCGCCGGGTTCATGGTGACGCCGACGAGGCCGATGCCCAGCATGAACAGCACGGCGGGCACGGGCAGATGGGCCAGCAGCGCGAAGCCCGCGAGGAAGAACGTGTTCAGCACGAGCCCGGTCAGCAGCACGCCGAGCGTCCAGCGGTCGGCGAGCCGCCCGACGACGTAGTTGCCGACGACGGTCGCGGCCCCGTAGGCGATCAGCAGCGGGGGCACGCTGCCGGTGCTGAAGCCGGTGACCTCGGTCAGGATCGGGTTGAGGTACGAGAACGCCGAGAAGGTCGCCCCGATGATGAGCGTGCTGGTGCTCATCACCACCCAGAGCCGGGGCTTGCGGAAGACACCCAGCTCACCCCGTACACCACCCTTGTCCTCCGCGGCGCGCTCCATCCGGGGGACGCCGACGACCGTGACGAGCGCGGCGACGACGGTGAGCGCGGTGATCGCCCAGAAGGCCGCGCGCCAGCCGTACCGCTCGCCGACCAGCGTCGAGAGCGGCAGCCCGAGCAGCGTGCCGAGCATCAGCCCGCTGAGCGCGACGGAGACCGCGCGCCCCCGCACCTCGGGCCCGGCCAGCCGTACGCTCAGTGAGATCGCGAGGCCCAGGAAGGCCGCCGAGGCCGTCCCGGTGACGAGCCGGGCCGCGAACATCGCTCCGTACGTGGGCGCCGCGGCGGCGAGCACGTTCCCGGCGAGGAAGATCGCGAAGATCACGGCCAGCGCGCGCTTCGGCGGCAGCCGCAGCATGGCCGCCGCGAGCAGCGGCCCGCCGAACGCCATCGCCGCGGCGAACGCGGTGATCAGGTAGCCGACCTGGGGGATGCCGACGTCGAGCCCGTCGGCGATCTGGGGCATCAGCCCGGCGACGACGAACTCGCTCGTGACCATCGAGAAGACGCCGAGAGCGAGGACGTAGATGGCTAGGGGCACGGTGGGCCGCCTCTCCGTGGTGACGGTTACGGTTACGGTGATGGTTTTGGATGGATCAGTTCAAAACTTGGGCAGAGAAAAGCACGCCGCCAGGCGTACGGAAGATCAGCGCGCCAGGGCGCCCACGGCCGTCTCCGCGACGGACTCCAGCGCGGCACGGTCGGCGCCGCCCTGCCCGGAGACCCGCATGCCGCCGATCACGGCGTTCACGAAGCGGGCCAGCGACTCCGCGTCCCGCCCGTCCGTGACCGTGCCGTCCCGCTGGCCCGCCTCGATCACGGCCCGCAGCGCGGCGAGCCGGACGGCGAGGTCGCGGTCGATCATGCGCGAGAACTCCGCGTCGCGCCCGGCGAGTTCGACGGTGGTGTTGACGGTCAGACAGCCGATGCCGTGCCCGTCCCGCCGATACTCCTCCTCCTGCTCGACGATCCGCGCGAACAGCGCCCGCAGCCGCGCCAGCGGCTCCCGCTCCTCGTCCTCCAGGATGTCGAGCTGGATGCCCGTCATCGCGTCGATGTACCGCGCGAGGGAGCGGCGGAAGAGGTCGTGCTTGCTGGTGAACGTGTTGTAGATGCTGCTGCGGCCCAGGCCGGTGGCGGCGCACAGATCCTGGGTCGAAGTGGCCTCGTAGCCCTTCTCCCAGAAGGCGCGCATCGCCGCGTCCAGGGCCCGCTCCTCGTCGAAGAGGCGTGGTCGGGCCATGCGGAGCACGCTAACAGGTTATGTATCGGTCAGTCCAATACAGGTGAGGGGGCCGGATCCCACCGGCTCAGCGGGTCAGATAGCCGCGCAGGCCCTCCAGGAACGGGGTCAGCCGCGTCTCGTAGTGCTTCTGGAGCGGCTCCAGGTCGGCGAGGAAGTCCTCCCGCATGAAGTCCAGCGCGTTCGGCGTCAGGAGCGAGCCCGGGAGCGCGGCCAGCATCCGGGCCGTGGGCCTGGCCACCCGGTCCGACACGTCGACGACCGGACGTCCGCGCCCCACCATCTCCAGCGCCGTCGACAGCATGGACCGCATCGTCATCCGGTCCGGCCCGCCGATCTCGAACGTCCCCTCCGGCGCGCCGGGTTCGGACGCGCGCGCCACGAGCGAGCCGACGTCGTCCACATGGACCGGCTGGTGGTTCTGCCTCCCGGCGCCCGGCAGCGGCAGCACGGGCAGATAGCGGCAGGCACGGACGATCCGGTTGATGCCGTTGTCCCGCGGCCCGTAGACGAACGCGGGGCGCACCGTGACGTGCTCCATCCCCGATCCCTCGACGGCGAGCTCGCCGCGGCGGATGGCCTGGAAGTACGGCTTGACGGGGTTCTCCGTGACACCGACGCCCGCGACGTAGACGTACCGCCGCACGCCCGCCGCGCGGGCCGCGCGCACCAGGCGCTCGGTGCCGAGGCCGTCGTACTCCAGGAAGTCGTGCCGCTGCCGCGGCTTCTCGAAGGGGTAGTCGGGGAAGTTGGCGCTCTGCACCACGACGTCCACCCCCTCGACGGCCGGGCCGAGGGTCGTCGGGTCGAGCATGTCGCCCCAGCGGTAGCCGTCGTGCCGGGCCGCGAGCGGCGCGTTGTGCGTCACGACGACGACGTCCCAGCCCGTGTCGCGCAGCGCCTCGACGCAGGCGCCGCCGATGAATCCCCGGCCGCCGACGACGGCGGCCGTGCCTCGCTTCTCTCGTGCGCTCATGTGTGCCCCGTATCGGTGGAGTTCGGACGGGTGGAAGAGAGAGGACCGGCGTCGCGGCGCTACAGCATCATCATCCGCATCCGGGTGCCCAGCGAGGGCACCGACGGCGAGGCCAGCTCGCGGTAGAACCGGGAGGCCAGCTCCACGTTGCGGGCCATCCGGCGCATCGCCAGGTCGCGTGCCGTCCGCGCCCCGGGGGTGGTGCTGCACAGCACCCGCGCCCACTGGTTGGAGATCCGCTGCGCATACGCCGTACGCGCCTGCCGGCGGCGCTGGAAGGCGGAGAGCCGGGCGGCGCAGAAGTCGCCCGTGCGGACCGCCTCCTCGGCGACCTCGCGCAGCAGCGGTACGTCCTCCAGCGTGAGCGAACCGCCGAGCCCGAGGTGCGGCAGCATCCCGTGCGCCGCGTCGCCCATCAGCACGGCGCCGTCGGTGGCCCAGCGCGGCACGGTGACGGTCCAGGGGCGGACCACCACGGCCCGCTCGACCTGGTCGAAGGCCGCGGCGTACTCCTCGTCGAGCCCGTCCAGCTCCGCGTACCTGCGCAGCGCGCGCTCCGGGTCCGCCGCGGCGTCCGCCTCCGGCTCGACGCTGTAGAGCCAGCTCGCCTTGTCGCCGAGGCTCACACAGCCGCCCGAGCCCGTCGCGGAGAGGGCCTGCCGGGACTCACGCGCGGGCAGCGGTCCGCCGACGCCCGTCACGATGGCCTGGCCCCGGGGCTGCCAGCGCGAGGAGGGGAGCCCCAACTCGCCGCGGAGCCGGGAGCCCGAACCGTCGGCGCCGATCAGCAGCGGGGTGCGCAGCTCCGTCGTGTCCTCACCGCGCCGCAGCCGAACGGTCCAGGTCGCGCGCTCGCGGCGGAGGCTCCACTCGTCCACGGAGTCGAGGATGCGCACCCCCGCGCGGAGCGCGGCGTCGCGCAGCACGGATTCCAGCCGCGAGGGCCGAATTCCCAGGAAGGTGCCCGCGCCGAGTTCCGCCAGATCCACCTGTATCCGGGTGTCGGTCCGCTCGGTCAGAAACCATGCGAGCGAATCCAGCTCGGCGCCCTCGCGGAGCGCTTCGGGAAGCACTCCCAGCCATCGGAGACTGCGAGTTCCCGGAGGCCAGAGCAGAAAGCCGAAAATATCCGCCTTGGCTTTCCCGCGCGATTCGACGATCGCCGTGTCGATTCCGGATTCAGCCAGTGCAATGCCCGTGGACAAGCCCGCGAGACCACCACCGACGATGGTGATATCGGGCTTCTCCACGGCGGGACGTACTCCGTCGCTCACCACGCCCCAACGTTCGCATCGGAACCAGAGGTGCACAAGTGAAGTGCGGAACAACAACTGTGATCCGCAAAAGAGTTGAGATATTCCGCGCGGCGCGGTGCCGGAGCTCAGTCCGCGCGCAGCCCGCAGAGGCTCTGGCCCGCCACGAGCTGTTCCGTGCGGACCGACCGGAACCCCGCCTCGCGCAGCTCGGGGGCCAGCTCCCGCGGGGTCGTCAGCGGGTGACAGCCCTGGGTGCACGCCAGCACCAGGTCCAGCCCGAGAGCGGTCGGGTTGCTGTCGTGGAAGATCGAGACCAGCACGAGGGTGCCGCCCTCGCGCAGCGCGCCGCGCAGTGTGCGGAAGAGCGCGGGGCGCTCCTTCGCCGCGAAGTAGTAGACGTTGTTGAGCAGCAGGATCACGTCGTACGGGCCGTCCAGTTCGGCCTCGCGGACGTCCCCCCGGCGCACGGTGAAGCGGTCGTCGAGGGACCAGCGGCGCAGGTTTGCCGTGGCCAGCTCGACGGAGGCGGGCTGCACGTCCAGGCCGGTGCCCGTGCTGCCGGCCCGGTGGCTCGCGGCCCGCAGATAGGTGCCGGAGCCGCAGCCCACGTCGAGCACCCGGCCGCCGCGCGCCTCGGCCACCGCCTCCCGCACGTACCCCGCGATCACGCCTTCGGCGATGCGGGACGACTCCGCGATCGTCCCCGCGTACCGCGGCAGATGGTCGCCGAGCGCGCCGCCGCGCAGCGTCTCGGGCAGCTCGCGGTAGACGGTGCCGTGGTACGCGGTCTGCTCCTCGACCAGCGCGCGCAGCACGCTGCCGTTCCGCCCGACGAGGGCACGGGCGCGCCTTCCCTTGAGGCGGTACCGGTCGCCGGACGCCGCGAGCTCGCCGAGCGAACGTCCGAGTTCGAGGAAGATCCGGAACTGCGCGGCGCGGTCCGCCGCCACGCCGAGCCGCTCCTCCAGCTCGGCCGCGGTGGCGGGGGATTTCAGCTCCTCCAGCAGGCCGAGATTCACCGCGGCATGGAGGAAATGCATGCGCGTGAACTGCTGCGAATCCCGCAGCAGCAGTGCGTGGGCGGTCGGGTCGGGCTGGCCGAGCGCCGCTCGGAGAGTCCTGCTCCATTTACTCGAAGGCACGCCGGATTTCCTCCAGTTCGCCGCAGGCGAGAAATTGACAAGTGGGAGCCAGCGTAGAACTCCCCCTTGACGCCCACCAGATGACCGGTAGCGTCGTTTCTCGCGTTGCACCTTGATCATTGATGAATTGGACGGTCGGTCGAGTCGAGCATCCCGGCGGAATGCGCCAGGAATGCCGGGGAACGGGGAGAACGCGGTGGAGAACAATGACCTGCGGGGCCGCGGCGGGCCCGCCCGTCGTACGTTCGTCGTCGGCACGCTCGGCGCCGGCGCGACCGCGCTCGGCATCGGCGGGGTTCCGGCCCTCGCCGCCGGTGGCGGGCGGCGGAAGGTCGCGGTCCTGGGCGGCGGCGTCGCGGGCCTGACCGCGGCACAGGAGCTGGCCGAGCGCGGCTTCGAGGTGACCGTCTGGGAGCGCAAGGAGCTGGGCGGCAAGTCCCGTTCGATCCCCGTCAAGGGCACCGGCTCCGGCGGGCGCAAGGACCTGCCCGGCGAGCACGGCTTCCGCTACGTGCCGGGCTTCTACCACCACCTGCCCGAGACGATGGCGCGCATCCCGGCGGCCGGCGGGGGCGACGAGAGCGTGCACGACCACCTGGTGGCGCAGGCGGGCGTGCTGTACTCCCGCACCGGCGGCCGGGAGGACCTCCAGCTCGAATCGAACCCGGACGGCCTGCCGTCGCTCGAGGAGATCCAGCGGCTGGTGACCGCGCTCGTGCAGCAGCTCGGGGCGCTGCCCGCGCGCGAGACGGCGTTCTTCGCCCGGCAGATCGCGATCTTCGCGACGAGCGGCGAGAAGCGCAGGTTCGGGCAGTGGGAGAAGACGCCCTGGCGCGAGTTCCTCCGCACGGACGAGATGAGCGAGGAGTTCCGCCGCATGTTCGCGGAGGGGCTGACCACGCATCTGGTGGCCTCCCGCCCCGACATCGCCTCGACGCGGGCCACCGGCATCCTCACCGAGCTCTACTTCTACGCCCTCGCCGGGCGCGGCAGCACCGGCAAGCTCGGACGGGTGCTGGACGCGCCGACCAGCGAGTCCTGGATCCAGCCCTGGGTGGCGTATCTGCGGGAGCGCGGCGTGCGCTTCCAGGTCGGCTGGACGGTGGACCGACTGACGCTCGGGGACGACGGACGGCTCGCGTCGGCACACGCCAAGGGCCCGGGCGGCGAGGAGCGCCGGATCGAGGACGACTGGTTCGTGTGCGCCCTGCCCGTCGAGCGCGCCCGCGAGCTGTGGAGCCCGGAGCTGCGCAGGGCGGACCCGGCGCTGGCCCGGATGGACAAGCTCCGTACGGAATGGATGAACGGCATCCAGTACTACCTGGACCGGCCGACGCCGGTGCTCAACGGCTTCGTCGACTACCTCGACTCGCCGTGGGCGCTGGTCTCCCTCAGCCAGGCCCAGTACTGGGGCGACTTCCCCGCCGAGTACGGCGACGGAAAGGCCGCCGAGTCGTTCTCGGTGAACATCGCGCAGTGGGACGAGCCCGGCATCCTCCACAAGAAGCCGGCCCGCGAGTGCACCCCCGAGGAGATCGCCGAGGAGACCCTCGCCCAGATGCGGGCGGCGCTGGAGGACACCGGACGTACGGTGCTGCCGGAGAAGTCCGTGCTGCGCTGGCACCTGGACCCGGCCATCAGCTACCCCGGCGGCGGCAGCACGGCCGCCAACGACGAGCCGCTGATCGTCTCCGAGGCGGGTTCCTGGGACAACCGGCCGGGGCACCGCACCGCGGTCCCCAACCTCTTCCTCGCCGCCGACTACGTCCGCGACAACCTGAGCTGCGCCACGATGGAGGGCGCCAACGAGACGGCCAAGCGCGCCGTCAACGCGCTGCTGGAGGCGGCCGGTTCGGACGCCGACCCGTGCGCGGTGCACGAGCTGTACGCGCCGCCGGAGTTCCGCCTTCTCCGCAAGGCGGACGATGTGCGCTACCGCTTGGGGCTGCCGCACGTTCTGGATACGCCGTGGAAGTTCTGAGCGTCTTCCCCGGACGGCTGAGCAGGGACTGCCCCTACCTGTGCGTCCCAGTCCGCGCGTGAGTTGTGGCCGAGCGCGCAGTTCCCCGCGCCCCTGACGGGGCCCCTGTCGTCAGCGGCGGCGCAGCACCATCCTCAGACCGCCGCGCGGGCGCAACGTGACGGTGGGCTGAAGCGTCGGCACGCCCCCCGGGACGAGGTCCAGGCGGAAGCGCTGGGTCAGCATGGCCACGGTCGCTGTCGTCTCCAGGAGGGCGAAGACGTTGCCGACGCAGCCGCGTCTGCCGCTGCCGAACGGGATGAACGCGTGCTTGGGGCGGCCCTCGCCCGCGCCGGGGAGGAACCGCGTGGGGTCGAAGCCCTCCGGGTTCTCCCAGGCGGCCGGGTGCCGGTGCACGAGGTACGGCGGCAGCGCGATCGTGCTGCCCGCCGGAATCGGCACGCCGTCGATCTCGTCGTCCTCCGCCGCGTCCCGCTCCAGCGTCCAGAACGGCGGGTAGAGTCGCATGGCCTCGCTGAGCACGGCCTTCGTCCACACCAGGCGGTCCATGTCGGCGAGTTCGGGCGCGCGAGCGCCGAGCACCGTGTCGACCTCGTCCTCCAGCCGGGCGCGGGCCCACGGGTGGGCGGCGAGCAGGGCGCAGGTCCAGGTGAGGACCGTCGCGCTGGTCTCGTGCCCGGCCATCAGGAAGGTGACGATCTCGTCGCGGAGCTGTGCGTCGCCGATCGCCGAGCCGTCCTCGTAGCGGGCCGCGAGCAGCGCGTCCAGCAGGTCCTGCCGCTCGCCCTCCGGCCCCTCGCCCTCGGGCCCCCGGCCCGCGCGGCGTTCGGCCGCGAGCTGTTCGACGACCTCGTCGATGGCCTCGACCGTGCCCCGCCAGGCCCGGTAGCCGGGCGTCGTGCGCAGCCCGAGCCGGGGCGCGGGCAGCAGTAGAGGGTTGCGCATCGCCGTCGTCGCGAAGTCCTGCATGCCGGTGACGGCCGCGGAGACCCGCTCCCCCGCGCCGCGCAGGTCGGCGCCGAACAGCGCCTCGCCCACGATGTTCAGCGTGAGGAGGCTCATCGTCTCCGAGACGTGCACGAGCGCGCCGTCGGGCAGCCGGTCCCAGCCGTCGAGCGTGGCGCGCACCTGCCCGGTCATCCCGGGCAGGAATCCGCTCACCCTGCGGTGCGAGAACAGCGGCTGGATCAGCCGCCGCTGCCGCTCCCACAGCGCGCCCTCGCTGGTGACGAGCCCCTCGCCGAGGAAGACGCGCAGCGGGCGGTAGGTGGCGGCCTTGCGGTAGTTGTCCTGACGCGAGACGAGGACGTGCTCGGCGTGGGACGGGTGGCACATCAGGAACAGCGTGTGCCGGGGCAGCAGCGGGACCCGTACGAGATCGCCGTAGCGCCGGTAGAGGCCGAGCGCCGCCGCCAGCGGATCGCGGCCGATGGCGGGCAGCAGCCGCGCCGCCTCGGCCCGGCCGGGGCCCGCCGCGCGCGGGGCGGTGAGGGTGTCTCCGGTGCTCATCGTTCAGTCCCTCCGCCGCAGGGTCATCGCCATCTCGTGCGACGGGCGCAGCGTCACGGTGACCTTGGGGACCGGCTCGAAGCCGGGCAGCAGGTCCAGCCGGTACCGCTGGGTGATCATGGTGAGCGCGAGCACCACCTCGATCATCGCGAAGGCGTTGCCGACGCAGCCGCGCTTGCCGCCGCCGAACGGGATGAACGCGTGCTTGGGACGGCCCTCTCCGGCGCCCGGCAGGAAGCGCCCGGGGTCGAACGCCTCCGGGCTCTCCCACACCCCCGGATGCCGGTGCACGAGGTACGGCGGCACGATCACCGTGTCGCCCTCGCGCACCGGAAGCCCCGCGACCTCGTCATCGGCCGTGGCGTCCCGCTCGCTCGTCCACACGGGCGGGAACAGCCGCATCGACTCGTGCAGCACGGCACGCGTCCACACCAGCTTGTCCGTGTCCTCCTGGGTGGGCGGGCGGCCCGCCAGCACCGTGTCGACCTCCTCCTCCAGCCGGGCGCGGGCCTCCGGCGCGGTGGAGAGCAGGTAGAGCGTCCAGGCCAGGCAGGTCGCGCTGGTCTCGTGGCCCGCCATGAAGAACGTGACGATCTCGTCGCGGAGTTGGACGGGGCTGATCGCCGAGCCGTCCTCGTGGCGCGCTTCGAGCAGCGCGTCCAGCAGGTCCTGCCGCTCCCGTGCGGGGCTCCGGCCCGCCAGCCGGTCGTCGATCACCCGGGCCACCACCTCGTCGATGGTGTCCTTGGCCCGGTCCCACTGCCGGAAGCCGGGGCTGGTGCGGCGGGCGGCGCGGGGCGAGACCCAGGTCAGCGGGTTCTTGATGACCTTGGTGACGGCGTCCTGGAGCGTCTCGACCGCGTCGTAGACACTGTCGCGGTCCCCGGTGAGGTCGGCGCCGAACAGGGAGGCGCCGACGATGTCGAGGGTCAGGCCGCTCATCTCCTCGGTGGCGTCCACCACGGTGCCGTCCGGGCGGGCGTCCCACTCCTCCAGCATCCGCTCCACGGCGGCGACCATCAGCGGACGCAGGTTCTCCACCCGGCGGTGCGAGAACAGCGGCTGGATCAGCCGCCGCTGGGTCTCCCACAGTTCGCCGTCGCTGGTGATCAGCCCGAGTCCGATCCACTCCCGCAGCGGACGGTAGGTGAACGCCTTGCCGTAGCGCTGCGCGCGGTCCACGAGGACGTGCTCGACGTGCTCGGGGCGGGCGAACAGATGGATGGCCCGGTGGGGCGCGAGCGGCAGCCGCACGACGTCCCCGTACCGGGCCACCGTCTGGTACATCGAGCGGATCGGGTCGGAGACGGCGAGCCGCAGCAGACCCGGCATCTGGTGCGGGCGCGGCCCGGGCGCGCGGTCCCGCACCGCGCGCCGCCGTCCCGGAAGGCCCCCGCGGGGCGTTCCGTTCATACCTGTGCCTCCCCGTCACTCGTAGCGTCACTCGTAGCCGATCGCCTGCACCACGTTGAGCTTCCCCGCGCGCCGCGCCGGGGGCACCGAGCCCGTCAGCGCGATGAGGACGGCGCCGACCGCCAGTCCGAGCGCCGCCGGGGCGACCGAGAACGGGATGTCCATGGCGAGCGTCTTGGCCATCACGTCCGTCGACAGATAGTGCAGCGCCGTGCCGACGACGAGCCCCGCCAGGCCGCCGACGACGCTGACGGCCGTGGCCTCGGTGAGGATCACCCGGCGCACGTACCGTCTGCTGCTGCCCAGGGCGCGCAGGATGCCCAGCTCGCGGCGGCGCTCGACGACCGACAGCATCAGCGTGTTGAGCAGCGCGAGCCCCGCCACGCCCGCGATCACCCACTGGAGCGCGAGCGCCAGCGAACCCACCTGCTTGACGGCGGACTCGGTGGCCGCGACGGACTCGCTGCCGTCCAGGACGTGCACCGGGTACGGCTGCGCCTCGGCGCTCTTCTCGACCCGGGCCCGCACCGCGGACTCCTCGGCGCCGGGCTTGAGCAGCACCTCGTAGTAGGAGGCGCCGGTGGGGCCGAACCACCGGGAGAGCTTGTCCAGCGAGAGCGCGACGAGCCCGGCGTCCATGCTGACGTAGTCCACGACGTCCGCCACCCGGATGCGCTGCTCGCCGCGGGCCGTCGGCAGGGTGAGGGTGTCGCCCTTCTCCAGCCCCTTCTCCTTGGCGTACGTGCCGGAGACGACGGCGCCCGTGCCCGCGAGGAGCTGCTCACGGGCCTCCGGCGAGGCCAGGCGGTAGGCGGTGGCGTTGCTCGGGCCGTCCATGCCGAGCAGCAGGGCACGCTTGCCGGGCTGGTTGAGGTACGTGAACTGGCCCGCGACGACGCGCTCGACGCCCTCGGTGCGCCGCAGCTCGCGCTGCGTCTCACGGGGCAGCAGCGGCCGTACGGGCAGCACGTCCTTGGCGGCGCGCTGCACGATGAGGTCGGAGTCGGCCAGCGTGGAGACGTTCTCGGAGGCGGCGTCCACCGTGTTCTGCGAGGAGCCCGTGGTGGCGACGCCGATGGCGACGGCCAGGCACACCGTCATGCCGGTGGCCCACGCGCGGCGCGGCGCGGCACGCACCGCCGAGGCGGCGATCCGCCCCGAGGGGCCCATCAGCGTGGCGAGCCCGGCGACGGCGCGGGTGAGCGGGCCGATCAGCGCGTAGGCCAGCAGGATCACGCCGAGCAGCAGCAGCGAGCCGCCGCCGAAGGAGCGCGCGTCGTCGAAGGCGACGGCCACCCCGAACGCGCCCGCGATCAGGACGACGCCGAGCACCAGCGCCCCCACCCGGCCCTTGCCGTGCGCCTCCTCGGCATCGCCAGCGGCGGGATCGGCGGTACGCATGGCCTCCACCGGCGGTACGCGCGAGGCGCGGCGCGCGGCCAGCCACGAGGCCGCGAGCGAGGCGACGACGGCGGCGATCACGGCGGCGGGCACCGCGGTCGCGGGCACGGCGAGCTCGACCTCGGCGTCCACGGCGTCGGTGATCACCGGCGGCAGCGAGTCGATGCTGGCGCCCGCCATCGCGTAGCCGAGCGCGCTGCCGACCGCGGCGCCGACGAGGGCCAGCAGCAGCGACTCCGTCAGGAAGTCCCGCAGGATGGGGCGCCGCCGGGAGCCCAGGGCGCGCAGCGACGCCATCTCGCCGCGGCGTTCCGCCGCGGCCATGTTCATGCTGTTGAAGATCAGGAATCCCGCGACGACCAGCGCCATGAAGGCCACCAGCAGCGTGATGTTGCGGACCATGGCGGTGGCGTCGTCCGCCTGGTCGGCGCGGAACGAGGGGTCGGCGACGAACGCGCCGGGACCCAGCTCCTTCGCCAGCCGGTCGCGCAACGCGCCGGTGTCCGTGCCGGGTTCGGCGACGACGAGCACGGACTCCACCCGGTCCCCGAGCCCCGCCAGCCGCTGGGCCTCGGGCAGCGCGGCGACGAGGTACGACCCGTCGTTGACGCTCCCCGCGGCGCCGCCGTCGAGCCGGGCGCCGACCCGCACCTCGTGCGAGGCGCCCGTCATGGACGCGACGCGCAGCGTGCCTCCCTCGCCCCCCTTACCGTCCTTGCCGTCCTTGCCGTCCTTGCCGTCCTTTCCGCCCTTGATCCCCTCGACGCCGGGGCCCGCGAAGACCATGGCGTGGTCGGGGCGCCCGCCGTCGCCCGCGGTCTCGCGCGCCGCGTCGGCCGCGACCCCGGACAGGTCGCTGTCCAGCGCCGACGCCGTGCTGTCGGTGCCGAACAGCAGCAGCCGCTCGCCGTCGACCTCCACGGACGAACGCACCAGCGGCACCGCGGCCTTGACGCCGTCGACCCGCGCCACGCGGCGTGCCTCGGCGGCGCTGAGCCCGTCGTCCGTACGGCCGGTGATCTCGATGTCCGCGTCCCCGGCCACCTGACCGGCGAGACGGCCCGAGGAACCGCCGACCGAACCGTAGATGCCGAGCACGGCGACGATGAGCGCGGCGGCGACCGTCAGCACCCCGAGGGAGAGCGCGGTACGGGCCGGGTGCAGGCGCAGATGGCGCAGGTTGAACAGCCGCAGGCGGCCGAGCACGGCCAGCGGCCCGGCCCGACGGCGGCGCGCCCCGTCGGCGCTCACGGACGGGTCCCCTCGCCGATGAACTTGGCCACCACGTCCGCGGGGACGCCGTCCCCGACGACCTCGCCGTCGGTCAGCAGCACGGCGCGGTCGCTGCGCAGCGCGGCGTCCATGCTGTGGGTGACCATCACCACCGAGCGCTCCGAGCCGTCGTGCGCGAGGGAGGCGAGCAGGTCGAGGAGCTCGTCGCCGGTGCGCGAGTCCAGGTTTCCGGTGGGCTCGTCGGCGAGCAGGATGCCGGGGTCCATGATCAGGGAGCGGGCGACGGCCACGCGCTGCATCTGGCCGCCGGACAGCTCGCCCGGCCGGTGCCCCGCGCGGTCGGCGAGGCCGACGCGCTCCAGCAGCGCCATCGCCTCGTCACGCACCGAGCCGAGCTTGTCGCCGTCCAGCAGGCGGGGAACGGCGACGTTCTCCCACGCGGACAGCGCCGGAAGCAGGTTGAAGAACTGGAAGATGAACCCGACGCGGCGGCGCCGGAGATCGGCGAGCGCGTCGTCGCCGAGCTTCGCCAGATCCGTGTCGTCGATGAGCACGCGTCCCTCGGAGGGGACGTCGAGCGCCCCCATCACGTGCAGCATGGTGCTCTTGCCCGAGCCGCTCGGCCCCAGCACGGAGACGCACTGGCCGCCCCCCACCGTCAACGACACGCCGTTCAGCGCGCGTACGGGCTGACGGCCGCGTAGGTAGTCGTGCACCACGCCGTCCAACCGGACTGTGGCCATGTACGGGGTCTCCCCTCTTCCGAGGCCGACCACCGCGTACGGGAAGCGGCGGTCTCCTGCTGGGTCACCTGTGCCGTTCCGTGCGGGCACAGTCTGTCCGGGCGAGGTTCCGTTAATCCAATGGATCACCAGGCGTACCGGATGACCCGGACACCGCCGCGCGCAGCGCGTGCCGGGCGATCTTGCCCGTCGAGGTGCGGGGCAGCGCGTCCACCAGGCGCAGCGTCCGCGGCTGCTTGAACGGGGCGAGCCCGGCGCGCACATGCGCCCGCAGCTCCCGGCGCAGCGCCGCCTCGCCCTCGTCACCGCTCCCGGCGCGGTCCTCGTGCGGGCGTACGTACGCGAGGACCTCCGTCGTGGCGTGCGGGCCCGGCACGCCGATCACCGCGCACTCGGCGACGGCGGGGTGCCGGAGCAGGCAGTCCTCGATCTCGGTCGGCGCCACCTTGAAGCCGCCGACCTTCAGCACGTCGTCGGAGCGGGCGACGAACGTGTAGACCCCGTCCTCGTCCCGGCTGAGCTGGTCCCCGGTGCGGGTCCAGCCGCCCGCCATGGTCGCCAGCGTCGCGGGCTGGTCGTTCCAGTAGCGCGCGGCGTTGGCCTCGCCGCGCACCCACAGGTGGCCGGTCTCGCCAGGACCGAGCACCCGCCCCTCCTCGTCGCGGAGTTCGGCCTCGAAGCCGGGCACGACGGTGCCGCTGGCCCCCGGCGGGGTGCCGCCGGGCTCGGAGGCGAGGAAGATGTGCAGGCACTCCGTGGAACCGAGGCCGTTCACGATGTCCACGCCCGTACGGGCCCGCCAGCGCTCGGCGAGGCTCGCGGGCAGCGGCTCCCCGGCCGAGACGTACCGCCGCACGCCGGACAGATCCGCGTCCGCGTCCCCGTCGCCGCCGCGCTCGGCGACCGTCAGCATCGCGGAGTACAGCGCGGGCACGGCGCACAGCACGGTCGGCCGGCACCGCGAGACGAGCCGGAGCACGCGCGCGGCCTCGGCCGGTTCGGGCATCAGCAGCGTGGCCGCCCCGGCGGCGAGCGGGAAGAGGAAGGAGTTCCCGAAGCCGTACCCGAAGGACAGCTTGGCCGCCGACAGGCACACGTCGCCTGGGGTGAGACCGAGCCGGGCCGGGAACGTGCCGAGCACCGCGAGCAGCCCCCGGTGCAGATGCACGACGCCGCGCGGCGCGCCGGTGCTGCCGGACGTGTACTGGATGACGGCCATGTCGTCGACGCTGACGGGGGCGACGGGGCACTCCTCGTCGGCCGACGCGAGCCGCACGCCCAGGGCGGGTTCGGGCCCCTCGTGGACGTCGGCCGCGACCCACACCTCGCGGGGCCACGCGGCCTTGTCCAGCCCGGCGGCCCCGGGCGCGGCCCGCACGGCCGCGAGCTGCGCGGGCCCGACGACGGCGAGCAGCGGCCAGCAGTCCACGAAGATCCGCGCCAGGTCGTCCGGCGTCAGCTGGGTGGCCAGCGGCACGGGCACGGCGCCCAGCCGCAACAGGCCCAGCACGCAGGCCACATAGTCCGGGCTGTCCGGCATCACGAGCGCGACCCGCGTCTCGTACCCGACGCCCGCGGCCGCGAACGCGTTCGCGGCCCGGCAGGCCCGCGCGTGCATCTCGCGATAGCTGACCCGCTCATGCTCCGTCACCGCGCACAGCGCGTCGCCGCGCCCCGCGGCCAAGTGATCGTCCAGAAAACGGTGCACGCTGTTCCCGTCGGCCGGGAAGGGAGACGCGCTGCGGCGGTGCTGGGTCATGCCGGGGTACCTCCATCACGGGGCCTACCGAAGACAAGAGCGGCGGCGGGCCCATCGGGATCGGCGACACACACGGGAGCTGTCGCGGTGCGGTCGGGGCCGGTACGGGCCAGCGCGAGAACGGCCAGCGCCGCCTGGAGGGCTCCCGCCGCGCCGGCACAGTCACCGAAGGCGTCCGTCACGGCTGCGGCGTCGTGTACGGGCCGGACGGCGCGGCCCCGGAGCGGCTGGGGCGACGCCCCGGCCAGGTCGGCCGTACCGCCCGCCGCGCGGCACGCGGGACCGCCCGCCGGGCCGTACGCGGGGTCGCCCCCCGGACCGTTCGTCGGGCCGTCCGTGCAGCTCCCCGGCAGGGCGTTCGTCGGGTCCTGGCCACCCGTCAGGGACGCTTCCGCGAAGGCCGCTCTGGTCGCACGGGCGGCGGGGTTGGTCTCCGGTGGGCCGAACGCGGATCCGCCGCCCAGCAGCCGGGCCAGCACCCGCGCGCCACGCGCCCGCGCCGTGGCGGCCCGCTCCAGCACGAGCACGACCGCCGCCTCGCCCGGCACGGACGGCTCGGGGCCCTCCGCCGCGCCGGGCCGTGCCGCGTCCGTGACGGGATCACCGGGGCCCGTGCCTGCGGCCCGGCGGCCCGCCAGGGCCCGGCGGCGGGCGGTGTGTTCGGCGTGGCCGAGGAGTTGGACGCCGCCCGCGAGCATGACGTCCGCGGCGCCCGTACGGATGGCGCGGGCGGCGGCGGCCAGCGCGTCGAGGGAGGCGGCGCGGCCCGTGGAGAAGGTGAGGTTGGGGCCCGCGGCGCCGGTGAGGATTGAGACGGCGGAGGCAGGCGCGTTGAGCCCCGTCTGCGGGCCCTGCGCGGGGTTGACGCGGGCGACGCCGCGCGCCAGCCGCGTCGCGAACAGCGCCGCGTAGTCCTCCAGTCCGCCGCTGGTGGTGCCCGCGGCGATCCCCACCGCGGGATCGCGGTCCCGGGTGCGGGGCAGGCCCGCGTGCAGGCAGGCGTCCGCGGCGGCCACGGCGAACGCCCGGCACTCGGCGCTCATCGTGCGGGTGCCCTTCGTGGTGGCGAGATGCTCGGCGGGGTCGTACGGCGCGAGCGCGGCCAGCCGTACGGGAGCCGCCTCCGGCTGGCCCGGGGGCGCGGGCAGTGCCCGTTCCGCCGCGTGGGCCGCCCGGCCGCCGTCCGGGCCCGCGTGCCGCCACAGCGCCTCATGGCCCACGCCGGCCGTGGTGAGCGCTCCTACGCCGGTCACGACCACCTCGTGGCTCGCGCTCATGCGGCCTCCCCCGGGTCCGGCCCGGTGAACACCACGCAGCAGTTGTTGCCGCCGAAGCCGAACGCGTTGTTCATGGCCACGCGCAGCGGAAGGTGCCGGGGTGCGTCGCGGACGAGGTCGAGGCCCGCGGGGAGGCAGTCCGGGTCCGGGTTGCGCACGTTGGCCGTCGGCGGGACGCTCCCGTCCCGCAGCGCCAGGACGCACGCGGCCGCGGCGATGGCCCCGGCCGCTCCCTGGGCGTGTCCCAGCAGGGACTTGAGGGCCGTCACCAAGAGCGGCTCCGCCGCGCGGCGCCCTCCTGTCCCCTCCCCCTCGGTGAAGACCCGGGCGAGGGCGCGGGCCTCCGCGATGTCGTTGGCCGGGGTGCCGGTGCCGTGCGCGCTCACGAAGTCCACGTCGTCGGGGCCGAGTCCGGCCGCGCGCAGCGCCGCCCGCATCGAGCGGACCGCGCCCTCGCCCTCGGGGTGCGGCGCCGTCATGTGGTACGCGTCGGAGACGTTGCCGTGCCCGGCGACGACGGCGAGCACGCGGGCGCCACGGGCGCGGGCGCCCTCCTCGGACTCCAGCAGCAGCACCCCGGCGCCCTCGCCGAGCAGCAGTCCCTCCCGGCGCGCGTCGAAGGGCCGTACGACGTCGGGCGAGAGGGCCCGGAAGCTGGTGAACATCAGGTACATCGCCTCGGACAGCTCGTCGCTGCCGCCCGCGAGCATCGCGTCGGCCCGCCCCTCGGCGACGGCGTCCGCCGCGTGCGCGATCGCGCCGTTGCCCGCGGCGCAGGCGGTGGGCAGCAGGATGTGCGGCCCGTACAGCCGGAAGGAGGCGGCGGGCAGGGCGCTGATCCGGGACGGCTTGTACGCCCCGGGCGAGGCGCCGGGCGGGAGGCCGCCGGGGTCGTCCCCCGGCACCCCTGGCACCCCTGGCTCTCCGTACGCCCCGGGCTCTCCGTACGCCCGGCCGTACGCCGCACGCAGCGCCGGTTCGATGCCCGGTCTGTTGCCCACCACGATGCCGAACGCGGCGCCGACCCGCTCCGGCGCGTACGGCCCGGCCAGACGGCCGCGCGCGGCGGGGTCCGGGTCGGCCAGGCCGCCGTCGGCGAGCGCCAGCCGGGTGGCGGCCAGTGCGAAGGATTCGCTGCGGGTCAACGGCCCGTGCCCGTACGAGGCGTCGGGCCAGGGGGGTGTCCACTCCCGGATCTCGCCGCCGTGCCGCGTGAGGCAGCCGTCGGTGTCGAAGAGCGTGACGGGCCCCGTGCCGACCCGGCCCGCGCGGACGCCGGACCAGAACTCCTCGGCGCCCGTACCGAGGGCCGAGACGACGCCGAGGCCGGTGACCACGACGCGGCGGCGCTCCCGCATGCCGCCCATTCACTCCCCCATGACACGCCGGGTGATCTTCACCACGGCGCTCACCGAGTTCATCTCCGCCTCGTCGGCCACCGTGTACTCCGCCCCGAGCCGCTCGCGGAGCGCCGCGACGAGTTCGAGGATGAGCAGCGAGTCGCCGCCCGCCTGCCGGAAGTCCGTCTCGTCGTCCAGCTCTTCGGGGGCCAGCTCGAAGATCCGCAGGGCGTTCTCGCGGACGGCCTCGCGGATCTCCCGCTCGCTCGTCGGTGCCGTCATTCGACCTTCTCCCTTCGTTCCGGTGCGTACCGCCCGGACGTGAGCGCCACCGCCGTGCGCACGGTGTCGCGATGGATCCCGCCGGACCAGTGGAGGTGCTGGGTGGTGAGCGCCCAGAAGGCGACCGAGCCGGCGACCCCGGCGAGCGTCGCCCACTCCGGCGCGTACAGCAGGGCGCCGACGCTCAGGGTCAGCACCCAGTACTGGTAGAAGAACTCCCGCGTCGCGTGCCGCTCCTCCGCCGTCCCGGCCCGCCACAGGCAGCGTCCCAGCGCGGCGGCCACGGGGATCAGCAGCAGCCACAGCAGGAAGCGCGGCGGGAAGGCGCCGCCGAGCACGAAGGCCGTGACGAGCAGGTACGTGGAGCCCACCATGGCCCCCGCGAGCCAGGTGCCGTAGCGGTGCAGCAGGTCTATCCACGCGCTGCGGTAGCCGATGCTGGCGTCGCCCGCCAGGTCGGTGAGGTCCTTGGCGCCGCCGAGTGCCAGCAGCGTCACCATCCCGACCGTGAAGAACGGCAGCCCGTATCCGGCGAAGTCCCGCAGCACGTCCGCGTTCCAGCGCTCCTGCGCGAGGACGGTGCCGATGACGAACGTGCCCCCGAAGTGGAAGGTGAGCAGCAGCGGGGCGAGGTAGCGGTTCCGGGAGAGCCGCAGCCCGTAGGAGTAGTTGACGCCGCTGAACCCGGCGAGGAAGAGGAACAGCGCCAGCCACGGGTCCGGGTGCCGCACCAGCACCACGGCGTCCAGCAGCAGCACCACGCCCCACCCGGCGAACGCGGCGCGGCGCAGCAGCGGGAACCCGGCCCGGCGGCACAGCGCGGTGCGCTCGGGCCGGTTGATCTCGTCCTCCGCGCGGTCGGCGAGGCGGTTGAGGGACTCGGTGCCGAGACCGTGCGCGCACCAGTAGACGGCCCCGAGCGCGATCCACTCCCAGCGGGCCCGGCCCTCGGCGACGAGCGCGGTGTAGTAGGGCAGGAAGTACAGAGCGGTGAAGCGGATGCTCGTGGCACGCAGGAGCGCGTCGGTTCTGGTCAAGGGTTCGCCACTCCACGAAGAGGTGGGCTGCTCGTCGGGTCAGCTCGCGCGGTGGGCGACGCCCGCGCACAGCAGGTCGAGGGTGTCCTTGGCCGGTCCGTCCGGGAGCGGGGCGAGGGCGGCCCTGGCCTCCTCGACGTACGCGTCCAGCCGCTCGCGGGTCCGCGCGACGGCGGAGTGGTGCCGCAGCAGTTCGATCGCCTCGGCGCACTCCGCTTCGCCGAGCGCGGTTCTGCGTCCGCCGGGCTCGGTGGTGCCCAGCAGCTCCCGGAGCCGGTCGCTGTCCTCGCCGGGGCTGTTCAGCGCGTACAGGAGCGGCAGGGTGGGAGCGCCCTGGACGAGGTCGGTCCCCGGCCGCTTGCCGGACTTCTCCTCCTCGCCGAAGAGGTCGAGCAGGTCGTCCGAGATCTGGAAGGCGAGGCCGAACGCCTCCCCGTAGCGCTCCAGCGCCTGTACGGCCTCCGGTTCGGCGCCCGAGGTCAGCGCGCCGAGCCGGAGGCACGCGCACAGCAGCGAGGCGGTCTTCTCGGAGACCATCGTGGCGTAGTAGACGGCGGGGTCCTCGCCCTCGGCGGGGCCGGTCATCTCGCGGATCTGGCCGGTGACCAGCCGCACGAAGGTGTTCACCTCCAGCCGGGCCTCCAGCACCGGGAGACGGGCCAGCAGCAGGAAGGCCCGGGCGAAGAGGAAGTCCCCGGTGAGCATGGCCACCGCGTCGTTCCAGCGCGCGTTGACGCTGGGACGGCCGCGCCGCAGCGTGGCGCCGTCCAGCACGTCGTCGTGGCAGAGCGCCGCGGCGTGCACCAGCTCGCAGGCGGCGGCGGTGGACAGGACGGAGGGCCCGGTCGGGTCCCCGAACCGCGCGGCCAGCAAGGTCAGCATCGGACGGTGACGCTTGCCTCCCGCGTCCATCAAATGCTGGGACGCCTCGTGCAGCAGCGGCATTTCACTCTTGATCGACTCGCGGATGATCTCTTCGATGTCGACCAGTTCCGCCTTGATATCGGTGGCCAGTTCCTGATCGGCGATAGGAGGCTGACGCGGACTTCCTGCTGGGCTCACACATTCCCCCTGAGTGTCCGACGGACAGTGCGAACGGGACTGATGCCTGCGCCAGGGTACGTACATCGCCCCTTGTGGCAACAGGTCTTCGAGAGTCGTACGGGGCCACGGAGGAAGGACTTTTCCGTGCCGCCCGATCGGAAAACGGGATTCCACCACGTCACGGGCGCGGAATTCACGCCTCCGCCAACTTTCCCGCGATTCACGCGAGTTGCCGAATGCCATTCCTAGTTCCGCACATCGTGAATACTTCCGCACATCGTGAATACTTCCGCGCTTTTCTATGCGCCTCCTCCGGCATCGGTGAGGCTGAGGCCGTCGGCCCGAAATGAGGAGGACGAATGCACAGCACGCACTGCGCGTCTCCGTCATGCCGAGCTGCCGGGGGAAAGAGTCTGTGCCGCCCGTGCCGGGACCGGCTGCGGCGGGAGCTGTCCGGACTTCCCGAGCTGTACGAGGAGTGCGCCCCCGGCCTCGCCCGTGACTTCGCCCCGCTGGAGAGGGTGAGCGGCAGCCGGGGCTCCGCGGCCCCCGTCAGCGAGCCGCGCCTGCGGGCGCGTTCCGCCGTCCTCTCCGTCCTCGCGTCATGGAGCGACTTGGTGCTGAGCGAGCGCGGCACCGACGGCCCGCACCGGGCCGAGCACCGGGACCGGCCCGACCGGCTCGAAGTGACCGCGCTCGCGGCGTTCCTGCTGGTCCACCTGGAATGGCTGGCCGAGCACCCGGCGGCGGGCGACTTCGCCGAGGAGGTCGCCCAGGTGACGGGAGCCGTACGGCAGGCCATCCAGCCGGAGGCCGCGGCCCCGGCCGAACTGGGGCCCTGCGGGCGGCCCGGCTGCGGCAGCCCGCTGACGGCTGTCGCGTCCCGGGGCGCACCGGGCCGGGTGCGCTGCGCGGCGGGCCACGTCTGGGAGCCGCACGAGTGGCTGCGGCTGCCGCACCGCCGCCGCACGCTGCCCACCCAGCTCGCCGCCGTGGCGGCCGGGGTCTCGGAGGCGACCGTGCGCAAGTGGGCGAGCCGGGGCAAGATCACCCGGTACGGCAGCCCGCACCGCGCGCAGTACGACCCCGACGAGATCCTGGCGGCCACCGGGCGGACGACCGGGCCGGAGTCGCGGCGGACCGCTGGCTGAGCCCTGGTTGGGCCCTGGTTGAGCCCTAGCCGAGCCGGTGCCCGAGGGCCACCAGTTCGTCGGCCGCCGCCCGCACGGCCGCCACGTCCCGGTCTCCGGGCCCGGGGCCCGCGGGCAGCAGGGGCCGCACCGTGGAGCGCCCGGCGCGGACGGCGGGGTGCCGCCGCGCGACCCGGGTGAGGCCCTGCCCGGGGCCGGCCTCCAGGAGCGTGAAGTCGCCGTCGTCGAGCAGCCGTCGCAGCGCCCCCCAGAACAGCACCGGCTCGGCGGGCTGGCGGGCCCAGAACGCCGGGTCGGTGATCTGTTCCGGGGTCAGCGGCGCCGTCGTGTACGCGGAGTAGACGGGCACCGTGGGCGTGCCGGTGCGCACCGGGGCGAACAGCGGCTCGGTCGCCAGCGCGGCCGGGGCCATCAGCGGGCTGTGGAAAGCGCTGTGCGAGGGCACGGTCTGGCAGACGAGGTGGCGTTCGCGCAGCACCTCCGCCGCCTTCCGCAGCGCCTCCTCGGGGCCCGCGAGGATCGTCTGGCGGGGCGCGTTGACGGCGCCGACCACGACGTCGCCGGTCAGTACGTCCGTCAGCTCGCGCTCCGGCGCCGCCACCGCGAGCATCCCGCCGGGCGGCGCCGTGACGAGGACGCGGGTGCGCTCGACGATCAGCCGGGCGGCGTCCTCCATGCGGAAGACGCCGCCGAGGGTGGCCGCGACGGTCTCGCCGACGCTGTGCCCGAGCAGCGCCGCGGGCCGGACGCCCCAGCTCTCCACGAGCCGCCCCAGCGCGTAGTCGACGGCGAAGAGCAGCGGCTGCGAGCGGGTGGCGTGGTCGAGCGGCACGAGCGGACGTTCGGCGAGCCAGTCGGCGCGCACCCGCGCGCCCTCCTCGCCCATGGCCTCGAAGACGCTCTCCAGCGCGGCGGCGAAGACCGGTTCCGCCGCGTGGAGCCCCACGGCCATCCGGTCGTACTGCGAGCCCTGCCCCGGCAGCAGCAGCGCGACCGGCGGGGACGCGGATGCGGATGCGGA
Source organism: Streptomyces sp. NPDC048172 (assembly GCF_043202595.1). Taxonomy (NCBI): domain Bacteria; kingdom Bacillati; phylum Actinomycetota; class Actinomycetes; order Kitasatosporales; family Streptomycetaceae; genus Streptomyces; species Streptomyces sp. NPDC048172. Next base: position 924,656 of record NZ_JBIDAT010000002.1, on the reverse strand, counting down.
TGCGGATACGTTCATGACCTCTCCTCCGGTACGTCGAGGATCTCCACCACCGCGCAGGACCACGTGAACCCGGCACCCACGCTCGCCAGCAGGCACAGGTCGCCGGCGGCGAGCGCGCCGCTGGTGAGCAGGTGGTCGAGCCCGGCGATCGGGTCTCCGGCGCCGAGGTGTCCGACGTACCGGCTCCAGGGCCAGGTGGTGCGCTCCGGCGCGATGCCGAACTTGCTGAAGTAGCCCGTGGCGAGCCGCCGGTGGCCCATGTGCGGCAGCGCGAACCAGGCGATGTCGTCGATCCCGGCGTCCGCCTGGCTCAGCGCCTGCTTGATCACCGTCTGCTGGCACGCGCTGACCCGCGAGATCGTGAAGGAGACGCTCGTACGCGCGAGGAAGTCCCGCTTGCACGTGTCCAGGTCGACGACGGAACGGCTGCTGAACGGGACGGCTCCGAAGGCGTCGTCGCCGCGGTGCATCCCCTCCAGCTCCGGTTCCGAGACGGTGACCAGGCTGCGGAGCCGTGCGAAGCCACCGTGCCGCGAGAGCACCAGCGCGGTCCCGCCGTCGCCGTACACGGTGCCCGGATCGCTCCGCCAGCGGTCGAACCCCGGCGGACACCACCGGTCCCCGGTGGTGACGAGCGCGGCCGAGGTGCCCGGGTCGGCGCGCAGGTAGGCGGCGGCCAGCCCGAGCGCGCCCAGGCCGCCGTTGGACGCCTGGTGGACGGCGTACGCCGGGCAGTTGTTGCCCAGCGCCGCCCGCTGGACGTACGAGGCGGGCGCCCAGATCTCGTGCCCCTGGTAGTAGGCGTGTGCGTGCAGCAGCAGGTCGACGTCGGCCGGGACGGTCCCGGCACGGCGCAGGGCGAGGCGCGCCGCGTCCACGGCCATCCCGGTCGCCGTCTCCCCCTCGGAGACGGCGACCGAGCGCATCTTGGTGGACGCGGCGAGCTCCGGATCGCACAGCCCGGCCTCGACGGCGTCCTCCGTCGTCATGGCCGGTGCGATCCGGGTGCCGACCCCCGCCAGATGGATGCCGGAGGTGATCACCTCGCGTTCGCCTCCGGGGCCGCGGCGTTCAGATACGCGTTGACGACCTTGAGGAACGCGGCGGGGGTCTGGGCCTGCGCCAGCTCCTCCTCCGGCACCTTGATCTTCAGCTCCCGCTCGACACGGCTGACCGTCTCCAGCACGGCCAGCGAGTCGAAGCCCAGGTCGCCGAAGTCGACGTCGGCTATGTCGCCCTCCAGCGCGGTGTCCTCCTCCTCGCCGAGGCACTCGCGCATGATGGTGGTCAGTTCCGCCAGACGCAGCTCGCTCATGGTGATCTCCTTCGGTTCCTTCGGTTCGTACGGTGGCTTCGGTCCGTGCGGTGGCTTCGGTCCGTGCGGTCAGCTCAGCAGCGCGGCCAGGCTCGCGACGGTGGCCGCGGGCGAGGGCATGGCGGCCATCTCGGCCGCGACCTCCTGGCTCGCGGCGCGCGGCGCGGGGGTGTCGAGCAGCGCGCCGACCGTCTTGGCCACGCTGTCCACCGCCACGTCGGCCGGGGCCAGTTCGAGGCCCGCGCCGCGCTCGGTCAGCACCCGCGCGTTCGACAGCGCGTCGCCCTTCGTGGTCGGCACGATCACCTGGGGCACCCCGGCTCCGAGAGCGGCGAACATGGTGCCCATGCCGCCGTGGTGCACGACGCCGTCGCACGTCGGCAGCAGGGCGCTCAGCGGGATCCAGTCCACGGCCCGTACGTGCGGCGGGGGTTCGCCGATCAGCGCGCTCAGGTCCGCGCCGCCGGAGGTCAGCACGACCTCGACGCCCAGCTCCGCCGTGCCCCGCACGAGAGCGGACAGCAGCTCGGCCTGCCCGCTGTGGGCCGCGACCGAGCCGAGGGTGACGACGATGCGCCGCCGCTCGCCCCGCCGCAGCGCCCAGGAGGGCAGCTCACCGCCCCCGTTGTACGAGGAGGGACGCATGGTCAGCACCGGGTACGGGCTCTCGCCCCGCGGGGCCGTCGGGCTGACCCGCTCCAGCGAGTCGGGGCCGAGGCTGATCTCGGCGTCCGGGTGCGCGGAGCCCTCGTGCACGGCCGCGGCCCTGCCGCGCAGCGGGAACGAGGGGTGGCGCAGGCCGAGGCCGTGGACCACCGCCGGGACGCCGGTGTTCCGCGCCGCGACGAGCCCGGCCGGCAGCATCGGGGGGTGGAGCACCGCGTCGGCGCCCCACGTACGGGCGGTGTCCTCGACCCCGTCGAGGAGCATGTCGCCGATCTCCCCGAAGGCCGCGAAGACGCGGTCCATCGTCTCCTCGACGGACATCTCCCGCTCCACCGCCGTGGTGGCGAGCGTGATGTACGGCCGGGTCACGTCCTGGCCCGGCGCGGCCTCGACGGCGGGCAGGCCCGCCTCCGTGACGGCCCGCAGCGCCGGTCCGGAGACCGCGAACAGCACCTGGTGTCCGGCGAGTTGGGCGGCGTGCGCGAGGGGGACGAGCGGGGTGACATGGGAGAAACCGGGCGTGGTGGTGAACAGATACCGCACAGGATTCCTTTCTGCGGGACGCTTCCGCTGGACGCTCGGGGGAAGGGGCGGGCCGTCAGCCGAAGAGCTCGGTCAGGCGCGCGACCACCGCGGACGGCTCGGGCATGGCGGCCATCTCCGCGGCGACCTCCCGGCTCGCCGCCCGGTAGCCCGGCGCCGCGAGGACCTCGCGGACGGCCTTGGCCACGCTGTCCGGTGTCACGTCGCGCGGGAGGAGCGTCACCCCGGCCCCGCGCCGCTCGGTGACCTCGTGCGCGGCGGGCGATCCGCCGCTCGGCGGGACGGTGATCTGCGGGACGCCGGTGGCGTAGGCGGTGTACATCGTGCCCATGCCGCCGTGGTGGACGACCGCGTCGCAGGTCGGCAGCAGCTCGCTGAGCGGCAGCCAGTCGACCAGGCGCACATGGGCGGGCAGCGGGTCCGGCAGCGCCGACAGCTCCGACTTGCCCGCCGTCACCACCAGTTCGACGTCCAGCCGCTCGGTGCCGCGCACGATGTCCGTCAGCAGATAGCCCTCGCCGCCCGTCGCGGGCGCCGAGCCCATGGTGGCGACGACGCGGGGGCGCGCGCCGGGCGTCAGCGCCCAGGGCGGGATGACGGAGGCGCCGTTGTACGGCCGCAGCCGCATGGGGAGCACGTCGACGACGCTCTCGTCCTCGCCGGGGGCGTCGTTGAGCGCCTCCAGCGAGGCGGGGCTGTAGGTGACCTCGGCGTCGGGGTGCAGGGGGGGTTCGTCGAGTCCCAGCCGCTCCGCGATGCCGCCCAGGTAGTACATGCCCCAGTAGGTGGGGTGCCGCAGACCCACGCCGTGCACGGCGGCCGGGATGCCCAGTGCGCGGGCCGCGATCAGCCCGGTGGCGAGCCCCGGCTCGTACACCAGCGCCTCGGCCCCCCAGGCGCGGGCGGTCTCCACGATCCCGTCGGCCATCCGGTCACCGATCTCCCGCATGGCGACGCCCATCAGCTCCATGAGCTGCTCGTCGGGCAGGTCCGGCTGGAGGGTGTCGGTCGTCAGCTTGTCCATCAGCACGTCGGTGCCCCGGCCGGGCGCGACGTCGACGACGGGCAGCCCGGCGGTGACGCCGAGCCGCGCCGCGCCGCCGCTGGTGGCGACGAGCACGTCGTGCCCGGCGAGCCGCGCGGCGCGGATCAGCGGGACCATGGGGAACAGGTGGGAGCCGCCGGGCATCGTGGTGAACAGGTACCGCACAGGTCTTCCTCTCTCTGGACGTGCGACGTGTGGACGTCTGGACGCTTTGGTCCGGCGGTCAGGCGGCCTGGCGGTCCCGCGCCTTCAGCGGCCCCCACCAGTCGCGGTGGGTCTGGTACCAGCGCACGGTGCGCTCCAGCCCCTCCTCGAACGAGACGTGGGCCGTGTAGCCCAGCTCGTCGCTGATCTTGCCGATGTCGACCGAGTAGCGGCGGTCGTGCCCCTTGCGGTCGGCGACGGGACGGACGGCCGACCAGTCGGCGCCGCACAGCCCCAGCACCCGCTCGGTCAGCTCGCGGTTGGTCAGCTCCGTGCCGCCGCCGATGTTGTAGATCTCCCCGGCCCGGCCCTTCTGCGCGACGAGCGCGACGCCCCGGCAGTGGTCGTCCACGTGCAGCCACTCGCGGACGTTGCCGCCGTCCCCGTAGAGCGGCAGCGGAAGGCCGTCGGCCAGGTTCGTCACGAACAGCGGGAGGAGCTTCTCCGGGTACTGGTACGGGCCGTAGTTGTTCGAGCAGCGGGTGACACAGACCTCCAGGCCGTGGGTCCGGTGGAAGGCCAGGGCCATCAGGTCGGAGGCCGCCTTGGAGGCCGCGTAGGGCGAGTTGGGCTCCAGCGGGTGGTACTCCGGCCAGGAGCCCTCGTCGATCGAGCCGTACACCTCGTCCGTGGAGACGTGCACGAACCGCCGGACGTCCGCCGCCAGCGCGGTACGCAGCATGGTCTGGGTGCCGAGCACGTTGGTGCGCGCGAAGTGGTGCGCGTCCTCGATCGAACGGTCCACATGGGACTCGGCGGCGAAGTGCACGACCAGGTCCGTGCCCCGCATGAGCTCGGTGGCGAGCTTGGCGTCGCAGATGTCGCCGCGCACGAACGTCAGGCGCGGATCGCCCGCGACCGGCGCGAGGTTGGCCATGTTGCCCGCGTACGTGAGCTTGTCCAGCACCACCACGCGCGCGCCGTCGAGGCCCGGGTAGGCGCCGGCGAGCAGTTCCCGTACGAAGTGCGAGCCGATGAACCCCGCGCCGCCGGTCACCAGGACGCGCGGTCCGCCGGGGATCATGCGGGCACCACCGCGGCGCTCCGCGCGGCGAGATCCATCAGATAGCGCCCGTAGCTCGTGCTGGCCATCTCGCGGCCCAGCCGGTGGCACTCCTCGGCGCTGATGAAGCCCATGTGCAGGGCGATCTCCTCGACGCAGGCGATGCGTTCCCCCTGACGGTGCGAGAGGAGCTGGACGTACTGCCCGGCCTGGAGGAGCGCGTCGTGGGTGCCCATGTCGAGCCAGGCGAAGCCCCGGCCGAGGGCGGTCAGCCGGGCCCGGCCCTGGGCGACGTACGCGTTGTTGACGTCGGTGATCTCCAGCTCGCCGCGCGCCGACGGGGTGATGTTCTTGGCGATGTTCACGACGTCGCTGTCGTAGAGGTAGAGGCCGGTGACGGCGAGGTTGGAGCGCGGGACGGCCGGCTTCTCCTCGATCGAGAGCAGCCGCCCCTCCGCGTCGGTCTCCCCCACGCCGTACCGCTGCGGATCCTTGACGGGGTAGCCGAACAGGGCGCAGCCGTCGAGCTGCCGGATGCTCTCGTGGAGGATCGCGGAGAAGCCGGGGCCGTGGAAGATGTTGTCGCCCAGGATGAGCGCGACCTGCTCGTCCCCGATGAAGTCGGCGCCGATCAGGAGCGCTTCGGCGATGCCGTTGGGCTCTTCCTGCTCGGCGTAGGAGAGGCTGACGCCCAGCCGGGAGCCGTCGCCGAGCGTGCTGCGGAACATCTCCAGGTGGTGCGTGGAGGAGATGACGAGGATCTCCTTGACGCCCGCCAGCATGAGCACCGACAGCGGGTAATAGATCATGGGTTTGTCGTAGACGGGCAGGAGCTGCTTCGAGACCGTGCCCGTCAGGGGGCGCAGCCGGGTGCCGCTCCCCCCGGCCAGAATGATCCCTTTCATGGGTGAACCTCCAGATGTGCTCAAGGTCGTCTCAGCGCGCGGCGCCGAACCAGCCCCGCAGCGCGTCCCGCAGCGCCGCCGTACCGGTCCCGGCCCAGGCGACATGGCCGTCCGGGCGGACGAGCGCGCTGTCGGCACCGGCGGGAAGGTCCGCCGGCGGCGGCGCGGACGCGACCGCGACCCGGTCCGCCCAGCCCGCCGCCGCCTCGCGCAGCGCGGCCCGGCGTCCGGAGCCGGAGCCGGGGCCGGAGCCGGAGCCGGGGTCGTCGGACAGGTCGATCACGGCGCCACGGCCCGCGCGCAGCGGGGCCGCCAGCTCCTCGTGCGGCAGCCGGGGCAGCCAGGTGCCGACCAGCGGGTGGGCGCCCGGCGGGGCCGGGTAGCGGATGTCCAGGCCGCTCACCGAGGCGGCCAGATGGCGCCGGACCTCGTCCAGGCCGAGGAGCTCCCCGAGGACGGTGCGCAGCCCCTCGACCTCGGGCCCGCCGAGCAGCACCCGGGCCTGCGCCCCGACGCTGCTCTGCACCCGCGCGCCGACCGCGTGCCGCTCGGTGTGGTAACTCTCCAGCAGCTCTTCGCCCGCGCGGCCCCGCACGGCCGAGGCGAGCTTCCAGCCGAGGTTGACGGCGTCCTGGAGACCCAGGTTGAGCGCCTGGCCGCCCACCGGGAGCTGCTGGTGCGCCGCGTCCCCCGCCAGCAGGACGCGGCCCTGCCGGTAGCGGGCGGCGAGGCGGCGGGCGTCCCCGAAGGCGCCCACCCACAGCGGGGTGCCGCCGCCGATGTCCTCGCCCGTCACCCGGGACCAGGCACCGGCCAGCTCCGCGAAGGGGACGGCGCCGGTGCGCTCAACCGGGGCGCGGCCGAACTCGTGCACCATCACGCGCGTCACGCCCCCGCCGAGGTCTCCGGCGACGGCCAGGCCGCGCGGGTGCCGTTCGAAGCGGCGGGCGGCGATGTCGATGCCCCGGACGTCGGCCCGCAGCAGCTCGCGCGCCGCGTCCGTGCCGGGGAACGGGATGCCCGCCAGCTCACGGACGGTGCTCTCCTCGCCGTCGCATCCGACGACGTACGCCGCGCTCATGCGCCGCTCCCCGCCGGGCGCCGCGACGCGGACGGTCACTCCGCCGGCGTCCTCCTCCAGCTCCCGCAGCTCGTGACCCCGGCGGAGGTCGGCGCCGAGCCGGACGGCCCAGCCGCCCAGCAGCTCCTCCGTCCGGGTCTGCGGCACCTTCCACTGGCCCGGCCAGTCGGTGGCGGTGCCGTCCAGGTCGAGCGGGAGCCCTCCGAAGTGGCCCCGGGGCACCTGCGGAGGGGTGCCGAACTCGGCGAGCAGCCCGCGCAGTTGGAGGATCTCCATGGTCCGCGAGTGCAGGGTGGAGGCCCGGGACTCGGTGCCGGGGGCCGGGAGCCTGTCGATGACCGTCACCCGGGCGCCGCCCAGCCGCAGTTCGCCCGCGAGCATCAGCCCGACGGGCCCGGCACCGACCACCAGCACCTCGGTGTCCGTGGTCCGTCGCATCGGCTCAGCGCCCTTCCGCGTACCGCTTGGCGTGCTCCAGCGTGGTGCGGCTGTTGGTGCTGAGCGCGTTGTGCACGAAGACCCCGGCCTCCTCGGTCGTCACGCCGGTGCCCAGGACGCGGGGGATGTTGGCGGGGTCGAGCACCACGGTGTGCTGCGAGGTGACCGTGGTGATGCCGTTGCCGTGGTCCTCCAGGGTCCAGCAGCCGGTGTGCAGCGTCATCAGGGGCGGCAGTGTCGTCTGCTTGTAGACGATCCGGTGGTGCGGGAAGCACACCCGCACCGACTTGGTGGTGTGCGTCGAGCCGTCCTTCGCGCGGGTGTCCATCTCCAGCTCCTGGAGGCCGGGGCTGTCCTCGCGCAGCGCGACGCGGGCCACGTGCGGCAGCCGCTCCTCCCACAGCCCGGCCTCGTCGAGGAAGGCGAAGACGTCCTTGGCCTCGCCGCGGACGCGGACGCTGTCCTCGAAGGAGAGCAGCCGCTCGCCCTCCCCCGCGACGGCCTCGACGTTCCGCTTGAGCGCGTCCAGCTCGGCGCGGCTGTTGCGGTCGACGGCGCCGTCGAGCCACTCCAGCTGCGCGGGGTCGTCGTCCACCGCGCGGTAGTCGTGCAGCAGCCGCACCAGGCAGCCGTCCGCCGTGGGTTCGACGACCCAGGCGCCGCCCATCGCCGCCACGGGCGGTGTGGAGACCTCCTGCCGGAAGTCGATGCGCAGGCCGTCCGGGTCGAGCCGACGGCGCGAGGTCCAGCTCTTGGCCTCACCGCGCGCGGTCGCCCAGATGCGGATGCGTTCCTCGTCCGCCGTGCGCTCGTCGCACTCGACGTGCACGGTCGGCGGGAAGATCCTGGGCCAGTTCTCGACCTCGGCGATCAGCCGGTAGACCTCGGCGGCCGGGGCGTCCACGGAGATCTGGTGTTCCACTTCACGGGTCACGTTGCTGTCCTCCGTCCGGTGTCCGTCTGTCCGGTGTCAGAAATTGCCGAGGCCCCCGCAGACGTTGAGCGCCTGCGAGGTGACCGAGGCGGCGGTGTCCGTGACGAGGTAGCCGACCAGCCCGGCGACCTCGTGCGGCATCGAGTAGCGGCCCAGCGGGATCTTGGCCTGGAAGCGCTCCAGCACGTCGTCCTCGGAGAGCTCCCAGGCGTTGGCGTAGCCCTGGCGTACGCGCTGCGCCATCGGCGTCTCCACGTAGCCGGGGCAGACCGCGTTCACGGTGATGCCGCTGCTGGCCAGCTCGTTGCCGAGCGCCTTGGTGAAGCCGACGACGCCGTGCTTGGAGGCGGAGTACGGGGCGCCCATCACGACGCCCTGCTTCCCCGCCGTGGAGGCGATGTTGATGATGCGGCCGCGCTCCTTGTGCCGCATGCCGCCGGTGTTGAGCACCTCCCGCGTCATCAGGAAGACGCTGTTGAGGTTCGTGTCCATCACGTCGAACCACAGCTCGTCGGCGATGTCGGCGGTGACGCCGCCGCCGCTGCGGCCCGCGTTGTTCACCAGCACGTCGACCGTCCCGTAGCGGTCGACGGCCGCGCTCACGAAGGCCCGTACGTCCTCGGGCCTGCGCACGTCGCACGTCGTGCCGTCGACGTCGAGGCCCTCGCCCGTGAGCTGCTTCACCGTCGCGGCCACGTTCTCCGGGTCACGGGCGCACAGGAACACCCGGTGGGCGCCCCCGGCTCCCAGGGCCCTGGCCACGGCCAGGCCGATGCCGCTGGTGGCCCCCGTGACGATCGCGGTCCGCTGTGCCCGCTGCTGCGTCTGAGCGGTCATGTCGTCCTGCTCCCCACATTCCTCGGTTCCTGCATGCGCGGCCTCATCCCGCGGCCCGTACGGCCATCGCGGAGTTGAAGCCGCCGAATCCGCGCGCCACGACCAGCGCCGCGCGCGCCGACGGCACCGGCCGCTCCTCGGTCACCAGGTCCAGCGCGTACTCCGCGGCCGGTGCCACGTTCGTGGTCGGCGGGATCACCCCGTCCCGCAGCGCGAGCAGCGCCGTGATCACGTCCAGCGAGCCGGCGCCCGCGCCGAGCCGCCCCGTCATCGTCTTGGGCGCGGTGACGGGCACCCCGCACGGGCCGAAGACGGCGGTGAGCGCGTCGGCCTCCACCCGGTCCAGCTCGGGCACGGCCGCCGCGTCCGCGAAGACGACGCCGATGTCCGAGGGCGTCAGCTCCGCGTCCTCCAGCGCCAGTTCCACGGCCCGCCGCAGTCCGGGCTCGCGCCCGCTGCCCGGCCGGGGGTCGAACGTCGCCCCGTACCCGGCGATCTCGCCGTACGCCCGCGCGCCGCGCTCCCGCGCTGCGGCCTCCTCCTCCAGGACGAGCAGCGCCCCGCCCTCACCGGGCACATGGCCGCCCGCCGCGGGGTCGAAGGGCAGGTAGGCGCGGTCGGCGTCCTCGCTGAGGCTGAGCCGTTCCTGCGCCAGGTGCGCCACCCAGCCCCAGGAGCACAGCGAGGAGTCGACGCCGCCCGAGAGCATCAGCGGGACGCCCTTGCGGACCCGCCGCCTGGCCTGCGCCACCGCGTCGAGCCCGCCCGCCTGGTCGCTGACCAGGGCGCCGCTGGGGCCCCGGGTGCCGTTGCGGATGGAGATCTGGCCGGTGTTCACGGCGTAGAACCAGGCGAAGGACTGGTAGGCGCTGACATGGTCGCCGCCCTTGCTCCACAGGTTGCGCAGCTCCCGCTCGCCGAACTCGTAGCCGCCCGCCGAGCTGGCGGTGACCACGCCCGTGCCGTACTCGGGCAGTTCGGCGGGGCTGGCGCCCGCGTCGGCCAGCGCCCAGTCGGCGGCGACGAGCGCGAGGCGCGTCATGTGGTCGGTCTGCGGCAGCAGCCTGCCCGGGAGGTGCTCCTTCGCGGTGAAGCCGGTCACCTCCCCCGCGAGCTTGGCCGGGTACCCCGACGGATCGAAGCGGGTGAGCCTGCGGATGCCGCCCCGCCCCGCCCGGGTCGCCGCCCAGTAGTCCCGTACGCCGAGCCCGTTCGGCGCCGTGACCCCGGCCCCCGTGACCACCACGGTCGCGCTCACGCCGCGCTCCTCTCCGGCCCGGTCAGCACCATGGCGCTCTGGAAGCCGCCGAAGCCGCTGCCCACGCTGAGCACCGCGTCGGTGCGCCACTCGCGGGCCGTGTTCGGCACGTAGTCCAGGTCGCACTCGGGGTCCGGCGTGGACAGGTTGGCGGTCGGCGGCACCACGTCGTCCCGGATCGACAGCGCGCAGGCCGCGATCTCCAGCGCCCCGATGCCGCCCAGCGAGTGGCCGACCATCGACTTGATGGAGCTGACGGGCGTGCGGTATGCGTGGTCGCCGAGGCTGGCCTTGAACGCGGCGGTCTCGTGCCGGTCGTTCTGCTTGGTGCCGGAGCCGTGCGCGTTGATGTAGTCGATGTCCGTGCCGTCGATCCTGGCCTCGTCCAGCGCCGCCCGGATCGCCTCGGACAGCTCCTTGCCGTCGGCCCGCAGCCCGGTCATGTGGTACGCGTTGCAGCGCGAGGCGAAGCCCGCGACCTCGGCGTGGACGGTCGCGTCCCGCCGCCGCGCCCGCTCCAGGTCCTCCAGGACGAACACCGCGCACCCCTCGGCCAGCACGAAGCCGTTGCGGGTCCCGTCGAACGGCCGCGAGGCGTGGCCCGGATCGTCGTTCCGCGGCGACGTGGCCTTGATCGCGTCGAAGCAGGCCACGGTGATCGGTGAGATGGGCGCGTCGGTGCCGCCCGCGATCATGATGTCGGCCGAGCCCTCCCGGATCAGCTCGGCCGCGTGCCCCACCGAGTCGAGCCCGGAGGTGCAGCCGGTCGAGATCACCGTGGCGGGCCCCTCCGCGCCGACCGCCCAGGCCACCTCGGCCGCGAACGAACTGGGCACGAAGTGCCGGTAGAGATGACGTGCCGCGTACTCGTGGCTGGTCAGCTCCAGTCGGCCGTCGTCGCTGGCGACGCGGTACTCCTCCTCCAGGCTCATCGAGGCGCCGACCGCGCTGCCCACGGTCACGCCGGTACGGACCGGGTCCAGCTCGCCCGGCTCGATGCCGCTGTCGGCCACCGCCTCCCGCGCCGCGACGACCGCGAGCTGCGCGGCGCGGTCCATGCGGCGGATCTCCTGCGGGGTGAGGCCGTGCGCCTCGGGCTCGAAGTCGATCTCGGCGGCGATCCGCGAGCGGTACGGCGACGGGTCGAAGAACGTGATGCCCCGTGTGGCCGTGCGCCCCTCGCTGAGCATGTTCCAGAAGTTCTTGGTGCCGGTACCGCCCGGCGCCATCACTCCGATTCCGGTGATCGCTACGCGTCGTTCCACCGTCAACTCCTCCGGTTCGGGCTCGGCATCACGAAGACGGGCTCCAGCGGTAGAACCGCGTGGCCATCGCGTCGGCGGGCGACCGCCAGGTCTCGGGGTCGTACGGGTCGACGAACGGCCGGAGGTCGGCACTGACCTTCTGGAAGAGGGGGTGCGAACGGGCCTCCTCGATGTGCCGGCCACCGCCGTCGTCGGCGAAGTCCTGGAGATGGAAGTAGAGCCCCTGGTAGCTGAAGAGCTGCCGCCGCAGCGTGCCCATGCGGTGCGGCATCTCCGTGTCGTCGAACTCCCCGAAGATCCGAGCGATGTCCCCCTCGGCCTCGGGGTGGATCCTGGCCACGATCAAGGTGCTGTGCATGTGCGTGCGTCCATTCCTGTAGCGACGTGTGGGTGGGCGCCCCGTCAGGGGCGCGGGCCTGTGCCGATATGCGACTCCGCCGCGCGGGCGCGACAAGCGCCCCGAAGCAGGCCCCGGAGGGGCCGCTTCAGGGGCGCGGGGAACTGCGCGACCGGCCACGGCGAAAGCCGCACCCGGCAACGCACGGAAAGGGGCTCCCCCTGCCCCGCTACGCGGGCGCCGGGGGCCCGAACCAACGGCTGAGCGCACCCCGCAGGTCCCCGCAACCCGGAGAGACCCAGGCGACATAGCCGTCGGGCCGTACAAGCACGGCATCCGCGGAGGCCACAGGATCGTCGTCCCCGGCGACATGCGCCGCGGCGGTGACGACGTCGACCCGCCCGGCCCAGCCCTCGGCAACGGCCCGGACCTCAGGGCTGGCCGCCAGATCGAGCAGCACGCCCCGCCCGGAATGCAAAAGCTCCGTGACGCTCGTCTTCTCGTTCTCCTGAATCAGGTCGCGCGGCGGCATGCGCCGCCCGAGCAGCGGGTGGTCGCCCTCCGCCGCGTAGCGGATCTCCAGGCCGCTGACCATGCCGACGAGGTGCCGGTTCACGTCGTCGAAGGCCATCAGCTCGGACATCACCGCGCGCAGCGGCTCCACCTCGGTGCCGCTCAGGTAGAGCAGGCCCTGGGCCTGGGTGTTCATCAGGACGCGGGCGCCCACGGGGTGCCGTTCGTCGTGGTACGTGTCGAGCAGCGCGCCCGGCGCGCCCGGCGCGTCCGGCGCGCCCGGCGCGTCCGGCGCGTCGCCGCGCACCACGGCCCCCAGCTTCCAGCCGAGGTTGACCGCGTCCTGGACGCCCACGTTGAGGCCCTGGCCGCCAGCCGGGAGGTGGATGTGCGCGGCGTCCCCGGCCAGCAGGACCCGGCCCCTGCGGTACGTGTCGGCCTGGCGTGCCGAGTCGGTGAAGGCGCTCGCCCACAGCGCGGTGCCGCCGCTGATGTCCTCCCCCGTGAGCCGCTGCCAGGCGGCGGCCACCTCGGAGAAGGCGGGCGGCCCGGTGCGTGGGGCCGGGGCCGTTCCGCGCTCGCACACGATGATCCGGTCCACGCCGTCACCGAGCGGCGCGTTCATCGCCATGCCGCCGGGGACCCGCTCGCCGATCGGGCGGGCCGGGAGGCCGCATCCCTCGACGTCGGCGAGGAACATCTCCAGCGTCGGCTCGCTGCCGGGGAAGCCGAAGCCCGCCAGCCCCCGCACGGTGCTCCGGCCGCCGTCGCAGCCCACCAGGTAGGCGGCGCGCAACCGCTCGGGCCCGTCGGGGCCCTGGACGTCCGCTTCGACGAGGTCGCCGCTCTCGCTCAGCGCGGTCAGCTCCCGGCCGCGCCGGATGTCGGCGCCGAGCCGCTCCGCCCACTCGGTGAGCACGGCCTCGGTGCGCCACTGCGGGATGCCGTTGGCGCTGAAGTGGATGCCGTCGAGGACGCTGAAGTCCACCGGCAGTCCGCCGAAGTGGCCCGCGGAGGACGTCGCGATCTCGCCGAACGCACCGAGCAGTCCGCGCTGGTCGAAGACCTCCATGGTGCGGGCGGTGAAGCCCAGTCCCCGGGACTGCCCGCTGGGTTCGGCCAGCCGCTCCACGACCACGACCCGGGCGCCCGCGAGCCGCAGCTCCCCGGCGAGCATCAGTCCGGTGGGCCCCGCGCCCACCACGATCACGTCGGTGTCCATGTCCGTACCCCCCTTCACGGCCGGCGGCATATCTCGGCCTCGATCTCCTGGCACCGCCCGTAGTCGGGGAGGGCGCCGCGGGCCTCGGCCTCGGCGAGGGTCTCCGCGACGCTGTCCCGTTCGGACAGCACGGGCTCGATGTCGTCCGGAACGGGGAGGCCCAGTGCGGGGTCGAGGGCCGAGAGGGCGAGTTCGTTCTCCGGCACGTAGCTGCTGGAGAGCATGTACGACATCACGGTGTTGTCGGTGAGCGCGACGAACGCGTGGCCGACGCCGACGGGGAAGTACATGGTGCGGAAGTCGCGCTGATCCATCAGCACCGCGTCCCACTGGCCGAAGGTCGGGGAGCCGACACGGATGTCGACGACGATGTCGAGCGCCTGCCCCCGCGCGCAGTAGACGTACTTCGCGGTGCCCGGCGGGGTCGCGGTGTAGTGGATGCCGCGCACCACTCCGCGCCGGGACTCGCTGTGGTTGGTCTGGGCCACGCGGAAGAGCGTGTGGCCGGTGGCCGCGCTGAACGCGGGTTCCTGGAACGGGGAGATGAACCGTCCCCGGTCGTCGTCGAACACCTTGGGTGTGAACTCCAGCGCGCCGTCTACGGCGAGCTTGCGTGCGTCCATGGTCTCTCTCCGTGGTCTCCGTGACTCGGTGTGCGGAACTCCGGACGGCGGCTGCTCACAGCGCCGCGAGCACCTCGCGCACGGCGCTGATCACCTTGTCCTGGTCGTCCTCCGACAGCGAGGGGTACATCGGCAGCGAGAAGATCTCGCCCGCGAGCCGCTCGGTGACCGGCAGGGAACCCTCGGACCAGCCCAGCCCGGCGAAGCCGGTCATGGTGTGGACCGGCCACGGGTAGCTGATGTTGAGGTGGATGTCGTACGCCTTCAGCGCCTCGATGACCTCGTCGCGCCGGGGGTGCCGGACCACGTAGACGTAGTGGACGTGGGTGTTGCCCTCATTCGCCCGCGGCAGTACCAGCCCGGTGTCGCCCAGCCCCTCCTCGTAGCGCGCGGCGACCCGTTCGCGGCCCTCGACGTACGCGTCGAGCCGGGTGAGCTTGCGGCGCAGGATCTCGGCGTGCACCTCGTCGAGGCGGCTGTTGTGCGCGGGGGTCTCGACGGTGAAGTACTGCTTCTCCATGCCGTAGTAGCGCAGGCGGCGCAGCTTCGCCTCGACCTCGTCGCGCGAGGTGACGACGGCACCGCCGTCCCCGTAGGCCCCGAGCACCTTGGTCGGGTAGAAGGAGAACGCGGCGGCGTCGCCCATCGTCCCGGCGAGCGCGCCGTGGTGGCGGGCCCCGTGCGCCTGGGCGCAGTCCTCCAGGACGGCCAGCCCGTGCCGCTCGGCGAGCGCGCGCAGCGGCGCCATGTCCACGCACTGCCCGTACAGGTGCACGGGCAGCAGGCACTTCGTACGGTCCGTGATCGCGGCGGCCACTTGGTCGGTGTCCATCAGGAAGTCGTCCTCGCGCACATCGACGAAGACGGGGGTCGCGCCGGTCGAGTCGATGGCCACCACGGTCGGCGCCGCGGTGTTGGAGACGGTGACGACCTCGTCGCCGGGGCCGACGCCGAGAGCCTGGAGGCCCAGCTTGACGGCGTTGGTGCCGTTGTCGACCCCCACGCAGTGCGCGGCGCCGTGGTAGGCGGCGAACTCCTCCTCGAAGCCGCGCACGCTCTTGCCGAGCACGAGCTGGCCGGAGCTGAAGACGGAGTCGACGGCGGCGAGGATCTCCTCGCGCTCCTTCTCGTACTCCGGCAGGTAGTCCCAGACCCGGGTGGTCATGCCTGCTCCTTCCTGGACGTCGGGGCGTGGGTGGCGACGAAGAGGCCGCGGCCGCTCTGCACGCCGTCGATGTAGTCGAAGTCGAACCCGGCCTCGCGCAGCGCCTGTTCGTACTCGGCGCGCGAGAACAGCCGGTGGGTGTAGCTCTCCTGGAAGTGCCGGGCGCCGTCGGCGGCGTTCGCGACGACGTAGTGCACCTCCATCCGCGAGACGTCGCCGTCGCGGCGGGTGTGCGAGACGCGCGCGATGGAGGTGCCGTCGGGGCTGATCACGTCGGCGGACACGTAGCCGTCGATGAACCGCTCGGTGAACCACCACGGATCGACGGCCACGACGCCGCCGGGCTCCAGGTGACGGGCGAAGCACGCGAACGTGTCCCGCAGCTCGCCGTGGGTCCAGGCGTGTCCGACGGTGCCGAAGAGGCAGACCAGGGCGTCGAAGCGGCGGCCGAGGTCGAAGGAGCGCATGTCCCCGTGGTGCAGGGGCACGTCGGGGAGGCGGCCCTTGGCGACGGTGAGCATGTCCTCGACGTAGTCGAGCCCCTCGACGTGACCGAAGTCCTCGGCGAAGTGCACGAGATGGGACCCCGTGCCGCAGCCGACGTCGAGCAGCGAGGCGGCTCCCGGGGCGCGCGAGCGGACCGTCTCCGTGAGGAAGGCGGCCTCTGCCGGATAGTCCTTGCCGCGCAGCGAGTACACGGCGTCGTAGATCGTGGAGAACTCTTCTCCGTACATCTGGCTGATTCAGCCTTTCTTCTCGGCGACGGTTGCGGCGTCGGCGACGGTGTCGGCGGGGCGGGCCAGCGCGGCGACCGTGCGGTCGATGCCCTCGCTGACGGACACCACGGGCGTCCAGCCCGTGGCCGACCGGAATCCGGAGGAGTCGATGGTCACGCCGCGGAAGTCGGTGACCGGCGCGTGCTCGGGCGGCGGAACCGAGACGACGCGGACCGGCGGGCTGCCGGTCCGCTCCGCGACGGTCCCGGCGATGGTGCGGAAGACGTCGCCGAGCCGGTCCCCGCGCCCGGCGCCGAGCGGCCAGTGGCCGCCGACGAGCCCGTCGGGCCTGTCGAGCGCGGCCAGGAACGCCGCGGCCACGTCGTCGACGTGCACCAGGTCGCGGGTGACGGTGCCGTCGTGCCACATGGTCAGTTCCTCGTCGGCGAGCGCCTTGCGGATCATGGCCGAGACCACGCCGCGGTCGTGCGCGTCCGGGGCCGGGGAACGGCCGTACACGGTGGGCAGGCGCAGGCTGACGCCGCGCACGAGGCCGTCGGCTGTGGCCTGCTTCAGCACCTGCTCGGCGGTGAGCTTCTGCCGGTCGTAGGCGGTCTCGGGCCGGTCGGGTTCGCTGCCGTCGATGGGGCGTTCGGGCGGGACGCCGATCTGTGAGGCGGAGCCGCTGTGGAAGACCAGCGGCGGCTGCCCGTCCCCGCTCCGTGTGCCCAGTACGGAGACGAGGTCGCGCATCACGCCGACGTTCACCCGCTCGCTGGCCGGGTCGTTCTCGGCCGCGCGCCAGCCGCCGTCGCACAGCAGCAGGCAGAAGACCGCGTCCGAGCCCTCGACCGCCTCGGCGAGCGACCGGCGCTCGGTGAGGTCGGCGGTGCGGATCTCCACCCGGGCCCGGGCGTCCCGCGGGACGGTGGCGGGGCGGCGGGCCACGGCCCGCAGCCGCACGGGGCGCCGTGCGAGCGCCGCCGTGACGGCGGAGCCGATGAAGCCCGTGGCACCGAGGACGGTGATGAGTGGCAGCTGCTCCGGGTCCGGCCCCGCGGGCGCGGTGCCGACCGGGTCGCGGGCCGTGTCGCGGGCCGTGTCGCGGGCCGTGTCGCCCGTCATGTCGAGAGCCTCCTTGTGGTGCGCAGGCACGCCAGCAGGCTGCGCGCCTGCACGTTCAGGTAGTGGCTGTGCCGCAGCAGACCGGTGAGCTGATGGACGGTCATCCAGCGGTGTTCGGGGTGCTGGAGCCCCACGTCTGACGCATCCGTCTCGACGATGAGGTGACGGTTGACGACATGGTGGAAGCGCCCGCCCTCGTCGGAGAGCACGGTGTCGAACAGCACCGCTTCCGGGCCGGCCGACAGCGCCGTGTCGAGGAAGCGCGGCCGGGCGGCGGCAGGCAGATGCGCGTAGTTCCGCGGCAGGCACTGCACGGTCGGCGCCAGCTCCGCGACGTCGACCAGGCCCGGCTCCACCCGCAGATGCATCAGCGCGTGCGGGACGCCGTCGATACGGGCGACGAGCAGCGCGAGCAGCCCGGTGCCGGGGGCGGCGATCATCGGCTGGCTCCACCGGCCGACCTCCCGGCCGGCGGCCTCCACCCGGACGCCGATCACCTCGAAGAACGCGCCGCTCTCGTGCGCGATCCGCTCCTCGTCCCGCCGCCAGCCCGTGAGCCCGCGCAGCGGCACGCTCGTGGCGCCGGTGTCCGCGCGGGAGCGGACGTCGGTGATCCAGCCGAGGATCTCCGCGTCGGTGTACAGGCCCGGCCCCTCCGGCGCGTGGTCGTCGAGGGGCAGGCACGAGAGCACCGTGCGCGCGTCCATGTTGACGAGGTCGTCCATGGCCAGCAGCCGGTGGACCTGACCGAGCGTCAGCCAGTGGAAGCCTTCGAGCGGTTCGACGTCGTCGGTGGTCTCGACGACCATGTTCCGGTTGCGCTTCCGCAGGAACCAGGCGCCCTGTTCCGACTGCCGCACGTCGGCGAGCGTCTGCCGGGGCGACGCGGAGGTGAAGTACTCCAGGTACGGGACCGCCTTGCCGCGGTGAACTCCCGTGAAATTGCTCCGGGTCGCCTGGACGGTGGGGGAGATCTGAAGGCCGTCCCGGTTTCCGGGCTCGGCCTTCAACTGCATCAGCAGGTGCAGCACTCCGTCGAATTCCTTGACCAGGATGCCGAGGATCCCGACCTCGGGTTGATTGATGATCGGCTGGTCCCAACGCGGAACCGGGCCGTCGGAGGCGCGGAAGGAGAGCCCTTCGATGGCGAAGAACTTTCCGCTGTGATGCCGGATGTCCCCGGTCTCCGGATCGCTGTCCCAGCCGTCCAGAGCGCCGAGCGGGACCCGCTCGGCGCGTGCGTAGACACGGCTCTGCAGCTCCTCGCGCCGACGGTGGAACTCGGCCAGGTCCGCGACCACGCGCCCGGGGGAGAGCACGGATTCGGCAAGCCGTGAGGAGGCATTTCCCATACGTACACCTCGCACATGAAAAAAGCCCCCGATAAGGGGGCGCGATCGGCCGGGCGGATTCAGGCACACCTCGACCGCCGGAAAAGCGTGACACGTCGGTCGAGGCAATGTCAATTACCGCAGGAAGGAGCTGAATTCCATTACTTCCGCTCACGGGTGACCATGACGTTCGTCATGGTCACCCGTGAGCGGAAAATAATGCGGGGACCCGGGAAAAGGCGTCAGGAAAATCGTGACGGATAACCACCCGCGATTCAGCGTGTCCCCCGGTAGAATTACGGACCGCTTCGGGACAGCTACTCGGGGGAGGATTTCATGAGCGCGCGGACCAGCAGGCTCACGGATGCCGACAGGACGGGTGGAGCCGCACTGCGCCGCTTCTTCCGGCGTGTGGAGAACCGGTTCAGCCGTACCGAGCCCCGGGAGCACGCCTACGCCTACCTGTGCCATCTGCTCTCCCAGCCCGTCGAGACGCGCGCGGGCTGGGAGGACGGCCGCAACCGGCTGCTCACCACGTCCCGCTGGGACGAGGACGGGGTGCGCGACCTGGTCCGCGACACGGTGGTGGAGCACCTGGGCTCGCCCGAGGGCGCCCTCGTGCTCGCGGAGGAGGGCTTCCTCAAGAAGGGCCGCCACTCGGCGGGGGTCGAGTGGCAGCACTGCGCCGCGTCGAACCGCACGGACAACTACCAGATCGGGGTCTTCCTGCTCTACGCCGACCGGCACGGCACCGCCTCCGCGATCGACCGCGAACTGCTGCTGCCGCCCAGCTGGACCCGGGGCACCGTGCGCCGCGAGCGCGCCGGCGTGCCCGCGGAGGCGGGTGCCCGTGCCCGGGACGAACTCGCCCTCGCGATGCTGGACCGCGCGTTCGCCGCGCGGGTGCCGGCCCGCTGGGTGCTCGCGGACACTCCCGGCTTCGGCGACAGTGCCCGGCTGCGCGCGGCGCTGGAGGCACGGCGGACGCCGTACGTCCTCGCCTGCGCCGAATCCGGGCACTCCCCGCGCGTCCCGTTGGAGAACGGCTTCGTCCGGTGGCGTACCCCGCGCTGGGGCGGTGGCTCCTACGTGGCCTTCCTGCCCTGGACAGCCGGGCACGACCGCCTCGTGGAGGCCGCGGAGACCGGCGCGGCGGCGGGGCTCGCGCTCGGCTCCGCCCGGCAGGAGGCGGGCCTGGGCCGCTACACGGTCCGTCAGTGGCGGGCGTGGTACCGCCACATGACGCTGGCCATGTTCGCGCACGCCTGTCTCACCGTGAGCCGGGGCCGGACCGCTCCGGGGCCCGCGTCACGGGCGGGGTGAGGGCGCCCCGTCCCGTTCCGTCCCGGCCGCCCTTCTCAGATCCAGCCCGCTTCCCGGGCCCGGCGCAACGCGGTCGTCCTGTTGCTCGCCACGAGCTTGCGGATGGCGGAGGACATGTGGTTGCGCACCGTCCCCTCGCTGAGGCCCAGTTGCCGGGCCACGGCGCTGAGCGTCCGGCCGTCCTCCGCGCACCGCAGGATCTCCGTCTCCCGGACGGTGAGCGGGTTCTGGCCGGCCGTCAGGGCGTCGGCGGCCAGCTCGGGGTCGATGTAGCGGCCGCCGTCGTGGACGTCCCGGATCACGCTCAGCAGCCGGTCGGCGCTGATGTCCTTGGAGAGGAAGCCCCGCACTCCGGCACGGAGCGCGCGCTGCACCTGCCCCGGACGGCCGTAGCTGGTGAGGATGATGACGGGAAAGCCGCTGCGCTCGGCCTGGATCCGCTCGGCCGCCTCGATGCCGCCCATGACGGGCATGTCGACGTCGAGGATGGCCAGGGACGCGTCGTGCCGTCCGATCAGCTCCACCGCCTGGTCCCCGCGCCCGGTTCCGGCGACCACTTCGAGGCCGTCCTCCAGGTTGAGCAGGGTCATGAACGCCTCGCGGGTGATGGCCTCGTCCTCCGCGATGACCAGCTTGATCATCCCAGTACCCCCTTCTCCTCGGACCGGATCCGGACGTTCCTCTGCACCTTCCGCATGAAGTCCTCCGCGCGGACGCGCCGTGCGGTACCGGACCGGCCGGGCGGGTCGGCCGGGCCGGGCGGGCCGGGCGGCTCCTCCTGCGGCAGCGGCACGACGGTGTCGACGGCGTACGTGCCGCCCGGTCCGTAGCCGTGGCTCAGCTCGCCGCCCACGGTCCGCATACGGCGGGCGAGCCCGGCCAGACCGCTGCCCTGCCCGCGGCGCGGGACGCCGGGGTCGGCGCCGTCGTTCGTCATCCGGAACCGCACGTGCGACCCGTCGATCCACACCCGGATGTCGCAGCTCACGGCGCTGCTGTGCTGCAGGATGTTCGTGCATCCCTCCCGCACCACCCAGCCGAACGCCTCCTGGACCGGCTCGGCCAGCCCCTCGGGCACGTCCGAGACGGTGACCCGGATGCCCGCCGTCTGCAACGCTCCCCGCACGCCCTCGATCTCGGTGACGAGCGACAGCGTGCGGTAGCCGCGGGCCACCTCGCGCACATCCGCTATGGAGCGCTTGGAGAGCGCGGTGACCGACTCGACCTCGCCCCGCGCGCGCTCCGGCTGCTCGTGGATGAGCCGGGTGGCCAGTTCGCTCTTGAGAGCGATGACGGAGAGGCTGTGCCCGAGGAGATCGTGGAGGTCTCGGGCGAAGCGCAGCCGCTCCTCCAGGACGGCCATGTACGTGAACCGTTTGCTGGCCTGGACGACCTCGCGGTAGAGGGCGCCGAGCCAGCCGACGAAGAAGTAGATGAAGACGATGCTCGCGCCGCCGAGGACGAGGTTCACCACGTCGACGACGTGCGACTCCTGGAGCAGCAGGACCACGGCGGCCAGTCCCAGGGTCATGGCGATGACCGGGAGCGCGGCCCGCATGCGCAGATTCAGCACCGCGAGGCCGGAGAAAGGAACGGTGAGACTGACCCAGTAACCCTGGAGCACCACCGCCAGAAGAATGGTGCAGATTCCGCAGGCGAACAGCTCTCCAGGACGCCCGTTGTGGCCGATTCCATTCCTCACCACGCTCCAAGTTACTCGCGCGTAAGTGAAGCAGAAAATCGGCACGATTAAGAGTGCGAAAAGGAGGTGAGAGGAAGGGGGGCCACTGGCGGCCCATATCGTCTTCCCGTAGAGCCCAACGGTCAGACCGATTCCCAGGAAAATGATTCCGGCGAGACGTGAGATTGAATCCGCTGATCGCTCGACCGGTATACCGCTTTCTGCCACCATTGACACACTCCCCCGCGTGTCCAATTGTTAAAAATTACCGGGTACGGTACCACGGGAATCCGGAACGGTACCGGACTGTATGCGTCCGGGTGCCCCGTGGAGCACCTGCGGACTCCACCGCACTCCTCACCTTTCGCAGTTGGCGCGACACTCTGTGGGATCGACGGACGGGTTCGGCGACGGCACGGGACGGGCTGTCCGCGGCGCGGACAGATGCG
The DNA here is from genome assembly GCF_043202595.1 of Streptomyces sp. NPDC048172. Classification (NCBI taxonomy): domain Bacteria; kingdom Bacillati; phylum Actinomycetota; class Actinomycetes; order Kitasatosporales; family Streptomycetaceae; genus Streptomyces; species Streptomyces sp. NPDC048172. Next base: position 902,677 of record NZ_JBIDAT010000002.1, on the reverse strand, counting down.
ACACATCGGCGGAATCGAAACCGCCATCCTCGCTTCCTTTCGGCCATGGGCGGAGACCGCGAGCGTAATCGAGAAGCCGTGCGAAGCGCCCCCAAGTGCGGTACTGGGAGCCCAAGTGCGGAACACGAAGTCGGCCCCGGAAGCCCGCAGGACCGTCTCGCATGCCCTCCGACCTGCCCAAACACCCCTGCGAGACGGCATGTAGCGGGAGCCAGACGCGATGTCGCGCCCCAGGGTCAGGAGTCGGACGGGGCTCCCGCCCGGGCGGAGAGGACGAGTGCGCGATGACCCGAACAGCGACGGCGCCGAGCGGCCAGGACGAGGCGCTGCGTGCCGTGCTGGCCGACCGCGCCCGCCCCTCCCGGCCCCATGCGCTGCGCACCTCGCTGGTGTTCGGCTGGCGAGCCATGCTCAAGATCAAGCACGTCCCGGAGCAGCTTTTCGACGTCACTCTCTTTCCGGCCATGATGATGCTGATGTTCACGCATCTTTTCGGCGGCGCCCTGGCGGGATCGACCGGCGACTATCTGACCTTCCTGCTGCCCGGAATGATGGTGATGAGCGTCATGATGACGACGATGTACACGGGCATCGCCCTGAACATCGACGTCAACAAGGGCATATTCGACCGGTTCCGCACGCTGCCGATCTGGCGCCCGGCGGCACTCGTGGGCGCGCTCTTCGGCGACCTCGTGCGCTATACGCTCGCCTCTGCCGTGATGGTCGCTCTCGGGCTCGTTCTGGGATACCGGCCGGACGGCGGGCCGTTGGGCGTTCTAGGTGCCGTCGCGCTGCTGCTGCTGTTCTCCTTCAGTTTCTCGTGGATCTGGACGGCGTTCGGCCTTCTGATGCGCACGGAGAAGTCGGTGCAGAGCGTGAGTTTCAGCGTTCTGTTCCCGCTCGCCTTCGTCAGCAACGTCTTCGTGGAGCCCGACACCATGCCCGACTGGCTCCGGGCCGTCGTCGAGGCCAGTCCCGTCACCCATCTCGTCGACGCCATGCGGGGGTTGATGAACGGTGACGTGGACGCCGGGCGGATCGGCCTCGTCCTGCTGTCCTGCACCCTGATGACCGCCGTGTTCGGCTCGGTCACGATGCTGCTCTACAACCGCAAGAGATAGCACCCCGGCAGGCCCGGAGCCCGCTCCTACGCCCTCACAGCGACCAGCTCCGCGTGCCGCCGCCCGCGCGGTAGCAGCACGTCGCGCCCGTCGAGACGGTCTCGCGCAGATGCGCCGCCAGCTCCGGATGGCGCTGGCCGAGCCGTCGCAGCGCGTGCCGGATGCGGGCCGTCACCGTCTTGCGGGCCCGCTCCGACTCGTCCCCCAGCCTGCGGGTGCGGCCCAGGAGCCCGGCGGCGCCGCGCAGTTCGTCCAGCAGCGCCTGACGCTCCTCGTCGAGGGTCGCCGCGCGCCGGTCCTGGCCCAGGTCGAGGGCGCGCTCGATCTCCTCGTCGAGCAGCGTCAGCCGGTGGCGATAGCGGGTCTTGGCCTCCTCGTCGAGCACGGCGTCCCCGCCCAGGCTCCGCGCCGCGACGACCATGTCCCCGCCCTCCGGGGCGAGAAGCCGCGCGGCGGGCACCTCGGTGCCCGGGCTGCTGATGAGCACGTGCAGGTCGCGCAGCCCCTTCGCGTCCGGCACATGGACCGTGCGGCCCGCGAAGCTGAGCGTCCACATCCCGTCGTCGAGCCGGAAGACGGCCGTGGTTCCGTCCGGCTCCCCCTCCTCGGGACGCCGCTCCTCGGACGCCTGAAGCGCCTCGGGCGACTCCAGGACCTCGGGCGTCTCGGGTGCCTCGGGGGTCTCGGATGCCTCACGCACCTCAAGTACCTCGGACGCCTCAGACACCTCAGACACCTCAGACACCTCCGGTGTCCCGGGCGCCCCCGCCCCCGGCACCGCCGAACCGGCCGTGGTGCCCTCACCGTCCCTGGTCCGGCGGACGCGCTGCAGGACGTCGGTCATCCCCAGCTCCACCGCCTCCTGTTCGGCCTCGTCCAGCAGCCGGGCCGCGGTCTCGCCGTCCCCTCCGGCGCCGCGCGCGACCAGCGCGGCGGCAAGCCGTGCCCGCGCCTCGGTGGCCCACGGACGGGCCCGGAACCGGTCGGCCGCGCGGCACGCCGCGGTGAACCCGTCGACCGCCGCGCCCCAGCGCTCCTGCGCCGCGTCGAGCATCGCCGACCACAGCACGTACGGCCCCTGGATGTCGTACGCGGCGACCGAGACGGCCCACTGTCCGAGATAGGGCGCGAGCGCGGCCCGCGCCTCCGCCACCAGCTCCGGATCGCCGGAGGCGGCGGCGGTCTGGGCCTGGAACCGCAGCCACAGCGGCGTGAACCAGGGCACGTGCGGCTCGCCGAGCGCCGCCGTCCCGGTGAGGTAGCGCAAGGCCGGTCCGACGTCGCCGCGCTGCACCGCCGTGGTGGCTTCGATCAGCCGGGGGTAGAGGTGCGTGTCCTCGCGGCCGGCCGACTCCAGCAGCCCGTCGATCTCCTCGTAGCGGCCCTGGAGCGCGCAGAGAGCCCAGCGCTGGTGGTACCAGACACCCGCGCGGTCGATGTAGGGCTGCTCACCCAGGTCGTACGCCCGGTCGATGAACTCCCTGGCCTCCGCGAACCGCCCGGTCATCGTGGCGACCGCGCCCTGGCCGGAAAGGGCGGCGTGCACATGGCGGGGCAGGCCGGAGCGTTCGGCCCGGCCGACGAACGCGAGGTGCTCCTCCAGGAAGCGCGGATCGCCCTGCTCCAGCAGCGTGCCCGCGTACAGCGACGAGGAGTGCAGCTCCAGTTCGGCGTCGGCCGTACGGCGGGCCACCGCGGCCATCTCCTCGATGATCTTCTGCCGTTCGGGCACGCTGCCCGGTGACCAGATCGCGTCGTGCCGTGCCCGCAGGCTGAACGCGAGCGCCTCGTCGTCCTGCCCCTTCCTGGCCAGCACCACCGCGCGGACGCTCAGCTCCTGCGCGTGGTCGTACGGCGTCAGCGACGGGGCGGCGGGCGGCGCCTGGGCCTCGCCCGGTTCCGGCGTCAGGGTGCGGTAGGCGTCGGCGAGCACGTCGTCCCCCACCCGGCCCTGCCCGCCCTGGTCGCCGCCGTGCAGCGCCAGGCTGTGCAGCGTCAGCGCGACACGCGCCAGCAGCTCGTCGTCGCCCAGCACGCGCGCCGCCGCGGCGGCCTCCTCCAGCGTCCGGCGCCCGCCCTCCAGGTCGTTGGTCTGATACTGCGCCGCGCCCAGGTCGAGTGCGACGGCCGCGCGCCGGTGCGGCAGGTCGGCCGGGATCAGCTCCAGCGCCCGGCCGTAGTGGCCGACCGCCTCCTCCAGCGCGAGCCGCGCCGAGGCGTCGCGCGCGGCGGCCAGCAGATGCTCCACCACGTCCGTCACGTCCAGCTCCCCGGCCGCGAGGTACGCGTGCCGGGCCACCTCCGACGGCCCCGCGTGCCGCCGGAGCGCGGGCGCGCGCTCCAGCGCCCGGATCACCGCCGCGTGCCGCCGGACGGACTCGGCACCCTCCAGTCCCACGGACAGCGTCTCCCGCACCAGGTCGTGCACGAAGGCGAACCGCCCCTCGTCCAGCGGCACCACCAGCCGGGCGGCCACCGCCTGCCCCAGCAGCCGGTCCATGTCCTCGGCGGGCAGATCCACGCAGGCCGCGACCAGTTCGGGATGGAATTCGCGGCCGAGCACCGCGGCCGCCGTGAGAGCGACGGCCACCTCGGACGGCAGCAGCGCGAGACGGCTGCGCAGCGCCGAGCGGACACCGGGCGCGATGGCGGTGATGGAGTTGCCGCTGTGCCACAGCCGGGCGCTCTGCTCGACGAAGAACGGGTTGCCCCCGGTGCGCCGGTGGACCTCCGTCGCCAGATCGGGGGCCGGCTCCCGCCCGGCCGTCCGGGCCATGAGCGCCGCGACCTCGCGCGGTCCGAGCCCCGTCAGCGTGACGGTGCGCGCCTTCGCCGCCAGCGGCTGGAGCAGCGGGGCCAGCGGATGGTCGCCCGACTCGATCTCGGCGTCCCGATAGGTGCCGATCACCAGCAGCCGCTCGAACCACGTGTGCTGCACGACGAATTCCAGCAGCCGGACCGACTCCGTGTCCGCCCAGTGCAGATCCTCCAGTACGACCGCCACCGGACGCTCCTGCGCGACGGTCACCAGCAGCGTGGTGACCGCGTCGCTGAGCCGGAACCCCCGCTCGTCCGACGACCGCCCGACGCCGGACGCACCGGCGGACGTGGCGGACGTCCCGACGGACGTACCGGCGGACGTTGCGGACGTACCGGCGGGAGTACCGGGCGTACTCGCGGGCGCGGCGGCCTCGCCCAGCAGGAAGGCCAGGGACTCGCCGGCCGCTGCCGCCGCCCGTCGCCACTCCTCCTCGCCGAGCGCCCGCCGCAGGCCGCGCACGACCTGGACCCAGGGCCAGTACCCCGGGGCGCCCTCGCGCTCCCAGCACGTGCCGCTCACCACCAGCACGCCCCGGCCGCGCGCCCGGCCCAGCACCTCGGCGACGAGCGCGGTCTTCCCGATCCCCGCCTCGCCCGTGACGAGCACCAGTCCCCCGTGACTGCCGGACGTGCGGTCCAGCTCGGCCGTCAACAGCCGGGCGGGGTGCTCGCGGCCGATCAGCGCTGGTGTGTCCACGAAGCTCTGTCCCCCCAAGGAGTCGGTGTGGCCAGGTCGTTCGGCCGTCCGCCAGATCGTGTCTCGCAATCGCGACGTCCATTCTCGCGCCCTCCGGATGCGAGGGCCAACGCACTTGGCGTCAACACGTCCCGCACCGCACACGAGAAGTCAGGAGAGAAATTTCCATGAGCACCACGAGCCAGTCTCCCCCGAGTGGAGAGGGCCCTCCCCCGGCCGCGGAGGGGCCCCCGCGATGGACCCATCGCCTGACCGGGTTCCTCGTGGGCCGCCGCACGAAGTGGGCCGTGCTGGCGATCTGGATCGTCCTGCTGGCGGCGCTGGGCCCGCTGGCGGGCAAGCTGGCCGACGTCGAGGAGAACGACGCGGCGGCGTGGCTTCCCGGCCAGGCCGAGTCCACCAAGGTCGTCGAGCTCCAGGAGAAGCTGCGCGACGACGAGACGATCCCCGCCCTCGTGGTCTACGAGCGCGAGGGGGGCATCACCAAGGCCGACACCGCCAAGGCCCAGAAGGACGCGGCCGCCTTCGCCGGGCTCCCCGGCGCCGAGAAGGCGCAGGGCCCCTTCCCGTCCAAGGACGGCAAGGCGCTCCAGACCGTGGTGCCGATGACGGACGACAAGGTGGACAAGGCCGTCGAGAAGGCGCGGGAGATCGCCGAGCGCGGACCGCCCGGGCTGGAGAGCCACGTCACGGGCCCCGGCGGCCAGGCCGCCGACCTGTTCGAGGTCTTCGAGTCCATCGACGGGCTGCTGCTCCTCGCCGCCGCCGGCATCGTGATCGTCCTGCTGCTGCTCATCTACCGCAGCCCGGTGCTGTGGTTCATCCCCGTGCTGAGCGCGCTGTTCGCGCTGGCCGTCTCGCAGAGCGTGGTGTATCTGCTGGCCAAGTACGCCGACCAGACGGTGAACGGGCAGAGTTCGGGCATCCTCACCGTCCTCGTGTTCGGCGTCGCCACCGACTACGCACTGCTGCTCGTCGCGCGCTACCGGGAGGAGCTGCACCGCCACGAGGACCGGCACGAGGCGATGGCCTACGCGCTGCGCCAGGCGGGCCCCGCGGTGCTGGCCTCCGCCTCCACCGTCGCCGTCGGCCTGCTGTGCCTGCTCGCCGCCGACCTGAACTCCACCTCCGGGCTGGGCCCGGTCGCCGCCACCGGTGTGCTCGTCGCGCTCGCGGCGATGACGACGCTGCTGCCCGCGCTGCTGGTGATCTTCGGCCGCTGGGTGTTCTGGCCGGTCGTCCCCCGCTTCGAGCCGGAGGCGGCGGCCGCGGGCCCGACGGACGAGGCCGCGGCCCGGCACGGCGTCTGGTACCGCGTGGCCCGTGCCGTCGCCGCGCGTCCCCGCGCCCTGTGGGCGGGCGTCAGTGTGGTGCTGGTCGCGATGTCCTTCTCGCTGGTCTCGCTGAAGGCCGAAGGGCTCTCCGACGCGGGCCAGTTCACCGGCAAGCCCGACTCGGTGACCGGCGCCGCGGTCCTGGCGGACCACTTCCCGGCGGGCTCCGGCGTGCCCGCCGAGATCGTCGCGAAGGCCGCCGCCGCCGAGGACGTGCGGAAGGCCGCCGCGGGCACCTCGGGCGTGGCCGAGGTCAAGGAATCGGCCAAGGCCGCGGGGTATGTGCAGCTCGACGCGACGCTGCGCGATCCGGCGGACAGCGAGGCGGCGCGCAAGACCGTGGAGCGGCTGCGGGAAGCGGTCCATGACGTGCCGGGCGGGGAGGCCCTCGTCGGCGGCACCTCCGCCACCACGCACGACATGATCGAGGCCGCGGACCGCGACAACAAGGTGATCATCCCCGTCGTGCTGGTCGTGGTCTTCCTGATCCTCGTCGCGCTGCTGCGCGCGCTGATCGCGCCGCTGGTGATGATGGCGACGGTCGTGCTCTCCTACCTCGCGTCGCTGGGCGTCTGCGGGCTGATCTTCCAAGAGGTGTTCGGCTTCGAGGGCACGGACGCCGGATTCCCGCTGCTGGCCTTCATCTTCCTGGTCGCACTGGGCGTGGACTACAACATCTTCCTGATGCACCGCGTCCGGGAGGAGACGGAGGTCCACGGCACCCGGGAGGGCCTGGTGCGCGGGCTGGCCCTCACCGGAGGCGTGATCACCTCGGCGGGACTGGTGCTCGCCGGCACGTTCGTCGCGCTGGCCACCCTGCCGCTGGTGAACCTCGCGGAGATGGGCTTCATCGTGGCCTTCGGTGTCCTCGTGGACACCTTCGTCGTCCGGTCGCTGCTGCTGCCCGCGCTGTCCTACGACATCGGGCCGCGCATCTGGTCTCCCGGCAAGCTCTACCGCCGGGAGAAGGACCGTACCGACGGAGACGCCGGGGCAGAGGAGAAGCGCCTCGCCCCGGCCCGCTGACCCGGGCGCGGAGCCGCGCGTGCGCGCGTGAGCCACGCACCCGGAAACGGCCTTCCCGGACTGGACCCCCGCCCGTCCGGGAAGGCCTCCTCTCTTGCGAATTCTCTTGCGAAACGGCCGTGAAACACCGCTGTGCCTAGAGTCGTCCATGCAGTCAGCGCACATCCGGGCCGCGCGCCCCGCCGACCTCCCGGCCGTCGCCGCGATCTACGCGCACTACGTCGCGCGTACGGTCGTCACGTTCGACGAGGAGCCGCTGGACGCCGCCGCGTGGCGCCGCAAGTACGACGACCTGGCCGCGCGCGGCCTCCCCTTCCTCGTCGCCGCCGGGCCCGGGGACGAGATCGCGGGGTACGCGTACGCCGCGCCCTGGCGCCCCAAGCCCGCCTACCGGCACACGGTCGAGGACACGGTCTATCTGGCGCCGGGCCGTACGGGGCAGGGGCTCGGCGGCGCACTGCTCGCGGCGCTGCTCCTGCGGAGTGCGGGGGCCGGGGTACGGCAGATGATCGCCGTCATCTCCGACGTGGACGAGGAGGTGGGCCCCGCCTCGATCGCCCTCCACGCCCGCCACGGCTTCAAGGAGACGGGCCGTCTCACCGCGGTGGGCCGCAAGCACGGCCAGTGGATCGACACTGTGCTGATGCAGCGGTCCCTGGGGGTCGGTTAGGGGGTGCCCCGTCCCGTGCGTTGCGGAGTGCGCGTACGTCGTGGCTTGTCGCGCAGTTCCCCGCGCCCCTTCGGGGCTCAGGGGCGCGGCCCGCGAAGCACAGTCCGGGGCAGCCCCTGCCCGGAACCGGCGAAGGAGGGAAACCCTCACTCTCCGCGTCGTACCACCGGCTCCTGCAGCTCCGTGACCCAGTTCTCCGGCCCGCCCTCGCAAGAGAGCTGAAGCTCTCTCGGCAGCCCCGCCGAGCGATACCCGTTGGCTTCGATCCAGCGGGCGAGGGTCTGGAGGGACGGCATCACGTCGTCCATCGACCCGTGGTGGACGATCGTGGCGGCCGACTCGACCTCCGGGAGGTCGACGACCGCGAAGTCGTGGCCCTCTGCCACAGCGCCGGGCGCGATCTGCACCCCGGCGTGCACGACGACCGCGTCCTCGCCATGGTCGGGCCCGGCGCTCTCGTAGTACGCGAGCCCCATCCCCGCGGGCGGGATCCCCGCCTTCGCGAGCCGGGGGAACAGCTCCCCGTACAGCGGCTGGATGACAGGTCCGATCGACCCGGGCTCGGCGTGCTCGGCGACGCCGGTCAGCTCGGCCAGCCGTACGGCGGGCAGCCGCTTGACCACGATGTCGTCCGACGACATATGACCCTCGCTCTCGATCATCCGGAGTCGCGCGCCGACCCGCGCCAGCCGGGCGGCGTCCGCCGCGAGCTCGGCCTCCAGTTCGGCCTCGCGCAGCCGCAGCATGCCGCGCAGCTCCGCCGCGCTGACGGGCTCGCGCTCGTCGAGGATCACCCGCACCTGCTGGAGCGTGAAGCCCAGGTCCTTGAGGGCGATGATCCGGTTGAGGCGGGTGAGCTGGTCGGCGGCGTAGTAGCGGTAGCCGCTGAACGCGTCGACGTGGGCGGGGCGCAGCAGTCCGACCGCGTCGTAGTGCCGCAGCATCCGTACGGACACGCTGCCGTGGGCGGCGAAGTCTCCGATGGTGAACATGACGCCCCCTACTCCACGGCCTCACACGGTGTGAGGGTCAACCTCGCGGGACTCGGTCCGCTCGTCCCAGCACTCGATCTCGCCCGGCAGCCCCGGCACCCGGTCCCGGGTGAAGACCGGGTCGAGGCCCTCGCGGCGCTGGGCGAGGTAGTCCTCCAGCAGTTTCCACGCGATCGCGGACAGCGGCAGGATCGCGAGCAGATTGACGAGCGCCATGCCGCCCATGAAGACGTCCGCGAGGTTCCACACGACGTCGACCGAGCCGAGCGCGCCCCCGAAGACGGCCGCCAGCACCAGCACCCGGTACCCGGGCAGCACCCAGCGGCGCCCGGTCATGAAGCGGATGTTCGACTCGCCGTAGTAGTAGTTGCCGATCAGTGTGGAGAAGGCCAGCAGGAAGACGACGAGGGTGAGCACATGGCCCGCCCAGCCGCCGAGCGTGTCCGTCAGCGCGGTCTGCGTGAGGTCGGCCCCGCCGCGCTCGGAGAGCGAGGGGTTGGAGGTGAGGATGATGAACGCCGTCATCGAGCAGATCAGCAGCGTGTCGAAGAAGACACCCAGCGTCTGCACCAGGCCCTGCTTCACGGGGTGGGTGACCTCGGCCGTCGCCGCCGCGTTGGGCGCCGAGCCGAGCCCCGCCTCGTTCGAGAACATCCCGCGCCGCACGCCCTGCTGGATCGCCGCGCCCAGCGCGCCGCCCGCGACCTCGCGCACCCCGAAGGCGCCGCCGACGATGTCGGCGAAGACGCGCGGCACGTCGTTCACGTTGAGCAGCACGACCGCGAGGCCGAGCAGCAGGTAGAGCACGGCCATGACGGGGACGACGAGGGAGGTGACCGTGGCGATGCGGCGCACGCCCCCGAAGACGACCATGCCGAGCAGCACCACGAGCCCGGCGCCCGCGCCCGCCGCCGGGAAGCTGTCGCCGAACGAGCCCCGCGCGACCGAGGCGATGGTGTTGGACTGCACCGCGTTGAAGACGAAGCCGAAGGTCACGGTGATGACGACGGCGAACAGCACCCCCGCCCAGCGCTTCCCCAGCCCCCGCTGGATGTAGTACGCGGGCCCGCCCCGGTACGTACCGGAGTCGTTGCCGCCCGCGTCCCTGTTGCGCACCTTGTAGAGCTGCGCGAGCGCGGACTCGACGAACGCGGACGCGGCGCCCAGCAGCGCCATGACCCACATCCAGAACACGGCCCCGGCCCCGCCCGCCGTGATCGCGGCGGCCACACCGGCGATGTTGCCCGTACCGACGCGGGCGGCGGCGGAGATCGTGAAGGCGCCGAAGGCGGAGACCTGCTTACGCCCGTCGGGCCCGGTCTCCGCCTTGTCGCCGAGCACCCGGATCATCTCGGGCAGCATCCGTATCTGCACGCCCCGTGACCGGAGGGTGAACCAGAGCGCGGCGCCCACGACCAGCGGGATCAGGAGATACGTCCAGAAGACGTCGTTGACGTCGAGGATGAGGGAGTTCAGCGAGTCCACACGGCGCCCTTGGAAGTTATGACGGTAACTACGGCAAATCTTCCGTAGCGTACGTGTCCGGACGGACCCGGCGCGAACCCGTAGGAAGCGGCTGACCATGCGCTTTCTCACACGCCCACACGAAAGAGCACCCCGGTGACCGGGGTGCTCTTATGTACGGAAGCGATGCGCGGGGTGGAGGACGGTGTCGGGGACCCGCCGGGGTCACAGGCTGCCGCTCCGCAGCATGACCCGGCCCAGGCCGGCCTGCGCGGTGGCCAGGCCGCGGATCACGGGGATCGTGGTCGCGAGGAGCACGACGCCCAGCGCGGTGTTGAAGGCGATGTCGGGGCCGCGGCCGGTGAGACCGAAGGCCAGGTCCATCAGCCCGTCGTTCTCGTCACGCGGGATCGACCAGGACCACAGGCCGTACGTCAGCCCGCCGATGCCGCCCACCAGCCAGGTCAGCGTGATCGAGAACGTGGCGACCCGGACCGGGAAGGCGACGACCGCGTGCACCAGGTCGCGCCAGCCCTGCGCGTCGGCCAGCATGCCCCAGCCGCCGCGCGGGGTGCGCTCGGGCTCGGCGGGCAGCGGACGGCCGCTGATGCGCTCGATCTGCGCGGCCTCGACCCGGGCGAACCAGCGGGCCATGGCGAGCGTGCCGCCGAGGACCGGGAGGCCGACCAGCAGGATCAGCGTGGAGAGACCGAGGGAGAAGCCGGTCACCATCAGCACGAAGGCCGCGATGCCGAGCGGCAGACCCGAGAGGAGGTACGCCACCTCCCGCCGGAACCGGCCCGGAACGCGGGCCGCCGTGCCCATGTGCTGGTCGGTGACCGTCGGTGCCATCTGGAACTCCATCGTCGTCGTCATGTCTCTACGATCCCGCCGCGCGGGCCCGGAGAGCAGCCGCCTGAGTGGCGTCTCGGAAGGTGTAGCTAACACCACCCCTTGGGGCGTCCCAGGTCAACACCGGCCCCCGGGAGCACAGTTGGAAAGAGACAGGAAGACCGTCACTCACCACGGATAAACTCCCGCACCATGCGTGAACACCGGCACCACAAACAGCAGTTCGCCGCACTCGTCCTCACCGCCGCGGTCGCGCTGACCGGGTGCGGGGGCGAGGACGGGGGGTCCGCCGACGGCAAGAAGGACGGCGGGAAGAACGGCAAGGGAGACGCGGCGGCGAAGGCCGACCCGTCGGGGCCTTCGGGGAAGTCCAAGGGCGCGATCCCGGCGAAGGGCGTCGTGGTCAAGGCGTGGTGCGCCGTCCCGGCGAACAAGCCCGCGGACGTCGTCGTCGAGGCGTGGGACCCCGGGTCCTGGAAGAAGGTGGCCACCACCACGTTCACGCTCCCGACGACCACGGTCATGACGGAGGAGGACAACGCGAGCACCCCGCTCGCCGAGCTCTGCAAGGGCGACGTCGTCACCCCGGAGGACACCGGCACCGGCACCGGCACCGGCACCGAGGACGAGGGCCCCAAGGCCCTCGCGGAGCCCCGCGTCCGCCAGCTCTTCAACGACGACTTCACCAAGCTGGCCGTCGTCCTCAAGGACACCGAGACGGAGGGCACCCGGGCCGCGGTCGTCACGCCCGGGAACGCCAAGCCCACGATGGTCAACAAGTCCGGGGGCTCGGACTTCGCCGACGCCCCCACCGAGCAGCACCCGGTCTTCGCGCCGGGCGGCTCCGACCAGGTCTGGTACATGACCAAGGCCGAGAACGAGGACAAGCCCACCTTCTTCACCGCCCCCGCCGAGCGGCGCGGCAAGGGCGACGAACTGAGCGCCCAGCGCCCCGGCTTCACCCTCGCGGGCAGCCCGGCCGGCCCGGCCAGCGCGCTCACGGCAAGCGTGCTGCGCCTCAGCCCCGACAGCCGCAAGGCGGCGGGCTTCCACGAGATGCAGGGCATGAACGTGGTGGACGTCCCCCGCCGTACGACCGTCCAGCGCGACGACGACGCCCCGCTCCACCCCCTCGGCAGCTGCATGCCGCTGGGCTGGACGGACAGCACGACGGTCCTGTGCGGCGAGCGCGAGATGACGGAGGACGACCCGGCCAGGAAGAACAACTTCTGGACGGTGGACTCCACCCGCCTCAAGAAGGACGAGGAGCCGCCCTCGGCGGCGATCGGCAAGCCGATCCTCCCGAAGACCAGCCGCAAGAACACGCTGCGCGCCCTCTCCCCGGACGGCAAGCAGATGATCCTCACCTCCCGCCAGGGCACGGTCACCGAGCACTTCACGGCCCGTACGGCCCCGGGTGCGGCCCCGAAGAAGATCACGGCGAAGGGCGCGGACCAGGCGCTCCGCGCGGGCCAGGTCCTGGAGTGGCGCTGAGGACCCGACCGGAATCCGACGGGGACTTGCCATCTCTGTCACTTAGTGACACTGTCACTAAGTGACAGAGAGCCGCGGGGCACCAGCCCCGCAGCGTGCGGCGTCAGGGAGTCGGATCATGGAGTCAACGCAGAGCCAGCAGCAGGCGGCGCCCGGCGCCCTCACCGCCTTCGCCCGCTTCGTGCTCTGCGGCGGCGGAGTGGGGCTCGCCTCCAGCCTCGCCGTGGCGGCCCTCGCCTCCTGGATCCCCTGGGCCCTGGCCAACGCCCTGATCACCGCGGTCTCCACGCTCCTGGCCACCGAGTTGCACGCCCGCTTCACCTTCGGCGCGGGCAGGCACGCGAGCTGGAGCCAGCACGTACAGTCGGCGGGCTCCGCCGTGGCCGCGTACGCGGCGACGTGCCTGGCGATGCTCACCCTGCAGCAACTGGTCGCGGCGCCGGGCGCGTTGCTCGAACAGGCCGTCTTCCTGACGTCCTCCGCTCTCGCGGGCGTCGCACGCTTCGCGGTGCTGCGCCTCATCACCTTCACGAAGCGCCCCCACCCGAACCCCGTACTCCCCCTCCCGGCCACCCCCCGCACCCCCCTCACGCCCGCGACCCTCTGCTACGCCGCCTGACCGGCGGACAACCCCGCAGCCGCCACCTCGTGGCGGCCGCTGCCGCCGTACCGGCGAGCAGCGCCGCGGCGGCCATCCCCCAGCCGACGGGCGACCCGGCCGGTGCCCACGTCCAGTCCCACCACTCCGTTCCCGAGCTGAACCAGACGAGCGGGAGCGCCGACGCCACCGGCAGCGCCCAGGCGAGATGCTGTCCGAGCAGCCGCCGGGAGAGCAGGGCGAGCCCCAGCCACAGCAGCAGGGAGCGTACGAAGACGACCCCTGCGCCGGGCCCCGCGGCCACGCTCTCCGTGACGAAGGAGAACGCGCAGGCGAGGGCCGTCAGGGCAGCCCCGTATCCGCGACGGACGCGGGCGAACCGCGCTCCGGCGAGCGCCTCGAAGTCGTCCATCGGCCCGCTGAACGCGGCGGCCAGGAACACCGCGGCCAGCAGCGGGAGTTCCGTACGGAAGGGAACGCCACGCGTCTCGGTCCCGGCTCCGAACGAGGGGACGGGGACGAGCCATCCGCCCAGCACGGCCGACACCAGCGCCACGGCCGCCACGCCGGTCAGCACGGGCGCCGCGCGGCGGGTCCGGGCGAGCCGCAGGAGATCGGCGCGGGACGTCACTCCCCCTGTTCCCCGCAGCCGCGCAGGCTCCTGGCGAGCACGGCCCGCTGACGGGACGTCCACGCGCGCTGATCGGCCTCGGTCGCGCGGACGATCCGGCGCGCCGAACCCTGGGCCCCCTCGGCCCCGGACATGTGCAGCCCGTCGTCGGCTTCCCCGGGATCCACCCCCATGGCCCGGTACTCCAGCCAGAGGTCGATGCGGTCCGACGCCCGCCAGCCCCGCTCGTCACCGCCGGGAATCCGGCAGTCCCCGAAGCTCTGCCGCGACACCTCGACGGCCATGGCGATCGCCGCGGTCCGCACGTGCCCCTCGGTGATGTCGAAGCCCGCGTCACCCAGCCTCGTACGCCGCAGCCCGAACTCCCGGAAGGTCTCCGGCGTCCTCACCCAGTCCTGCGGGATACGCGACAACCGGTCGGCCATGGCGGTCAGTTCGGGCAGGTACCGGCGGTGCTCCGGCCATACGCACACCCGGGGCGCGTCCGCCCCGGCCTTCCGGCACAGCGGCTCGACGGCCGTCGACGGGCGCTCCACCTGGATCTCACTGCTGACGGCGACGCCCGCGAGCGTGGCGAGCGACGCCGCGGCGGCGGCCAGCACCGCGAGCCGCCCGGCGACGGTGGACCGCGGCCGGGGCAGGCCCCCGGACCGCCGACGGGGGTGCGGCACCAGAACGGCCAGCGCCGCCAGCGCCAGCGCGAAGGCCACGCGCACCGCCACCCGACCGGGGCGCAGCATCTGGTCCGGCGCCCCGGACAGCGCGGACCAGCCCCAGGGGTCGCCGACGCCCAGCATGAGAAGGAAGCCGCCCACCCCGGCCAGGACGGGGGTGAACGCCGGGGAGGGCCAGAAGCGGCCCGCCAGATGACCGGCCGCCGCGAACACGACGAGCGTCGCCGCGCCCAGCAGGAGGTAGGAGGGCCACAGGAACCCCGGCCCCGCGTCGGGGAAGGAGACCGCGGCCGCGACGGCGCAGCCGGAGCCGTACGCGGCGAAGCCGAGGGTCAGCGTCGCGGCGAGCCGCATGCTCTCCACCTGCCAGCCCGGACGCGCGGCACCGAGCACGGCCTCCGGCATGCCCGCGCGCGAACCGCGCCCGGCCTGCCAGGCCGAGACCGCCGCCAGAACCGTCCCGAGGAACAGGGTGACGACCTGCGCGGCGGCACTGGCCTCCGGCCACACCCCGATCCAGTACCGCTGCCGCCCGAACAGTACGAGCATGTCCACAGCGAGCAGCACCGGCAGCACGGCCAGCAGTGGCGAGCGCCGCAGCTCGATGCGGTAGACGCGCCACACGCTAAACCCCCTCCCGCTCCCCGAGCACGGACATGTACCCCCGCTCCAACGGGGTGTCCCCAGCAGCCCCCCACACCGCTTCCCCCGCCAGCCGCCCAGGAGTCCCCCGATAACGGACCCGCCCCTCACTCAGCACGGTCACCCCGTCACACACCGCTTGGACGTCCTCCACCAGATGCGTGCTCAACACCACGGCCGTCCCCTCCCGGGCCAGCGACCGGATGAGCCGGCGGAAGTCCAGCCGCTGCGCGGGGTCCAGCCCGACCGTCGGCTCGTCGAGCAGCACCAGCGACGGAGCCCCGACGATCGCCGCGGCGATTCCGGCCCGCCGCAGCATCCCGCCCGACAGAACCTTCATCCGCTCCCGCGCCCGGTCCTCCAGCCCCACCGCGGCGAGGGCCCGCCGCGTGGCGTCCCCCCTCGCCCGCTTGGGCACCTCCCGGAGCCAGGCGCAGTAGTGCACGAAGTCCTCGACGGAGAAGGCCGGGTAGTACCCGAAGTCCTGCGGCAGGGCCCCGATCCGCCGCCGCGCCCGGCGCGCGTCCCGCTCGGTACGGATCTCCTGCCCGAACAGCACGAGCCTGCCGTCACGCGGCGGCAGCAACGTGCTCAAGGTCCGCAACAGCGTGGTCTTCCCCGCCCCGTTGGGCCCCAGAAGCCCGGTGACCCCGGACGGCACCCCCAGATCAAGCCCCTCGATCACCGGCTCCCGCCCATACCCCTGCACAAGCCCGACGACCTGCGCGATGGCTGCGTTCATACGACGTACTCCGTGTGCGCGGGCGGTGGGCCCACCGCCATGACGGGCCCACCGCGTCCGGTCAGGTCGAGGTCAGCTCACTCGCGTCTTCCTGAGGTCGAATCGGCATTCGGCCGTGCTGAACTTGCCCCTGTATCCCGGGTCCAGGAATTCGCTGTCCCACTTGTCGGGCTGGCTCGCACAGTCGTACTTCACGCCGTACGTCCCCCCGCTGGCACTCTTGCAGTACGCGTGCCCCGTAGTGCTGTACCAGTACCCGCGGCAACCGTGGGTCCAGTTCCTCTCGTGCGAGGCGAAGGCCATCGGAGCGGTCAGCGCGATCACGGCCGACGCGGCAGCTCCCAGCGCACAGGTCTTGGCCGCGATCCCTAACTTCCGCCGTCTTTCCGGTGTGAGTGTCACGTGAACTCCTGAGCTCGTGGCAACGGTGGTTCATGACATGACCGGGTTGCACGGTGCAGCGCCACGTCGTCCGTACGACGGCAGCGCGCACCCGAGGGCGTGATGTCGTTCGCCGGAAATCGGCAGAAGGCATCGCTGGTCAGGCGATACCTGCAGAGCCCCCCGTTCGACACACGGCATTGCACGCCGTGGCGTCAGGCGATTGCCTTGAGTGACCATATGGGGGTGGTGTGAATCCTGTAAAGCCCCTGCGGTGACGCTGCGTTGATCATTCGGAACAGCTCACGGCTCAACACCGAAGGGCGGTGCCCCTCCCCCGAAGGGAAGGGACACCGCCCTCAGTTGGTGCGGGGTCGAGCGGGGGGACTCAGAAGTCCATGCCGCCCATGCCACCGGCGGCAGCCGCGTCGGCGCCCGCGGCGGCCTTCTCCGGCTTGTCGGCGATGACGGCCTCGGTGGTGAGGAAGAGCGCCGCGATGGAGGCGGCGTTCTGCAGCGCGGAGCGCGTCACCTTGGCCGGGTCGAGGATGCCCTCGGCGATCATGTCGACGTACTCACCGGTGGCGGCGTTCAGGCCGTTGCCCGGGGTGAGGTTGCGGACCTTCTCGACGACGACGCCGCCCTCAAGACCGGCGTTGACCGCGATCTGCTTGAGCGGGGCCTCCAGGGCCAGCTTGACGGCGGCGGCACCGGTGGCCTCGTCGCCCTCCAGCTCCAGCTTCTCGAAGACCGTGGCGGCCTGCAGCAGGGCCACGCCACCGCCCGCGACGATGCCCTCCTCGACGGCCGCCTTCGCGTTGCGAACGGCGTCCTCGATGCGGTGCTTGCGCTCCTTGAGCTCGACCTCGGTGGCGGCACCGGCCTTGATGACGGCCACGCCGCCGGCCAGCTTCGCCAGGCGCTCCTGGAGCTTCTCGCGGTCGTAGTCCGAGTCCGAGTTCTCGATCTCGGCGCGGATCTGGTTCACGCGACCGGCGACCTGCTCGCTGTCACCGGCACCGTCGACGATGGTGGTCTCGTCCTTGGTGATGACGACCTTGCGGGCGCGGCCCAGCAGGTCGAGACCGGCGTTCTCCAGCTTGAGGCCGACCTCTTCGGCGATGACCTGACCGCCGGTGAGGATCGCGATGTCGTTCAGCATCGCCTTGCGGCGGTCGCCGAAGCCCGGGGCCTTGACG
This sequence comes from Streptomyces sp. NPDC048172, assembly GCF_043202595.1. Classification (NCBI taxonomy): domain Bacteria; kingdom Bacillati; phylum Actinomycetota; class Actinomycetes; order Kitasatosporales; family Streptomycetaceae; genus Streptomyces; species Streptomyces sp. NPDC048172. The sequence goes on along the minus strand of NZ_JBIDAT010000002.1, from coordinate 885,340 downwards.
GCGACGGACTTGAAGGTGCCACGGATCTTGTTGACGACCAGCGTGGACAGGGCCTCGCCCTCGACGTCCTCCGCGATGATCAGCAGCGGCTTGCCCGACTGCATGACCTTCTCCAGCAGCGGAAGGAGGTCCTTCACGTTGCTGATCTTGGAGTTGACGATGAGGATGTACGGGTCCTCCAGCTCCGCCTCCATGCGCTCCATGTCGGTGGCGAAGTAGGCGGAGATGTAGCCCTTGTCGAAGCGCATGCCCTCGGTGAGCTCAAGCTCCAGACCGAAGGTCTGCGACTCCTCGACGGTGATGACGCCTTCCTTGCCGACCTTGTCCATGGCCTCGGCGATGAGCTCGCCGATCTGGGTGTCGGCGGCGGAGATGGAGGCGGTGGAGGCGATCTGCTCCTTGGTCTCCACGTCCTTGGCCTGCTCCAGCAGCGCGCCGGAGACGGCCTCGGTGGCCTTCTCGATGCCGCGCTTCAGCGCCATCGGGTTGGCACCGGCGGCAACGTTGCGCAGGCCCTCCTTGACGAGCGCCTGGGCCAGGACGGTCGCGGTCGTCGTGCCGTCACCGGCGACGTCGTCCGTCTTCTTGGCGACCTCCTTGACCAGCTCGGCGCCGATCTTCTCGTAGGAGTCCTCGAGCTCGATCTCCTTGGCGATGGAGACACCGTCGTTGGTGATCGTGGGGGCGCCCCACTTCTTCTCCAGCACGACGTTACGGCCCTTGGGGCCGAGGGTGACCTTGACGGCGTCGGCGAGCTGGTTCATGCCGCGCTCAAGCCCTCGCCGCGCCTCCTCGTCGAAGGCGATGATCTTGGCCATGTGAAGTGGTCCTCCCGGACGGGATGGGATTTCTCCGGACCGCGCTGGCGCCCGCGACGGACGGTCTGCGACCCGGCGGTTCCTTGCCCCACCCGGCCTGCGGACCTCACCGACCCGGTCCTCTCTGTCACTCTCACGCGGAGAGTGCTAACGCCAATAATTAGCACTCGACCCCCCTGAGTGCAAGCGGCTCAGAGTACGTCCCGGAGCCCCCGGGCACAGCAGGAGGGGCCGCACCCCCTCGGGGTGCGGCCCCTCCTCTCAGTTCGCGCAGTCTGGTCGGCGCTCAGCCGGTCACGCGGACCATGTCCGCCTGCGGCCCCTTCTGACCCTGCGAGATCTCGAACTCGACCCGCTGCCCTTCATCCAGGGTGCGGTAACCGTCCATCTGAATCGCGCTGTAGTGGACGAACACGTCCGCACCACCGTCGACCGCGATGAAGCCGTACCCCTTCTCCGCGTTGAACCACTTGACGGTGCCCTGAGCCATTCCTAACTCCCCTATTACTGGCCCTTGCACGAGCCCGCACCTCGCGAACCCGGGTCAGACCTCACCCCCAAACCGGGACCAATCCGGAGGGGGCGTGCGCCGGAACGCGTCGACCGCCGCTGAATGTATCTGCACGGACGCCCTCCGCAACAGGTCAATCGGACGAGAATTCTGGGCACGGCCGATCGGATGATTCCCCTCAACTGCGCGGAAAGCAGGGCAAGTCGGGCCGGACATAGAGGACCTACACGACAATTAGCTCCCCGATTTCGGGCACAACTTGTCGCGGTCTCATATGCGTTCGGCAAACGCGCGGGAGGGACTCCCGTCACTCTACCGTCTCCTGAAACACGGAATCGCCCCTTCCGGCTCTGGGCCGGGAGGGGCGACTCCGTACCGTTCGACGTCAGTTGATCTTTTAGCTTCTAGCCGCCCGCGACCGCCGGAATGATCGAGACGCCCGCGCCCTCGGGGGTCGGCGTCTGCAGCCCCTGCTCGAAGCGGACGTCGTCGTCGTTCACGTACACGTTCACGAAGCGGCGCAGCTTGCCCGTGTCGTCGAGCACGCGGGCGCCGATACCGGCGTGGTTCTTCTCCAGGTCGGCCAGGACCTCGCTGAGGGTCGCGCCCTCGGCGCTCACCTCGGCCTGCCCGCCGGTGTAGGTGCGGAGGATGGTGGGGATCCGGACGTTCACGCTCATGCTTCTGCTTCCTCTCTCAAGGCGGGGACGGGGCTCAGGCCAGACCGGCGTCGCGGAACGCGTCCAGGCTGGGGCGGATGACGGCGGTGGGCCGCGACGACGGCGCCACGGCGTCCAGGGTCTTCAGCCCGTCCCCCGTGTTCAGCACGACCGTCGTGAGCGCGGGGTCGATCGCCCCGCTCTCGATCAGCTTGCGGGTGACGCCCAGCGTGACCCCGCCCGCGGTCTCCGCGAAGACGCCCTCCGTACGGGCCAGCAGCTTCATCGCGTCGACGATCTGCTCGTCGTTCACATCGTCCACCGCGCCGCCGGTGCGGCGGCAGATGTCGATCACGTAGGGCCCGTCCGCCGGGTCGCCGATGGCCAGGGACTTGGCGATCGTGTCCGGCTTCCTGACGGGACGGACCGCGTCGGTGCCGTCCTTGTAAGCGCGCGAGACCGGCGAGCAGCCCTCCGCCTGCGCGGCGAAGATCCGGACCGGCTTGTCCTCGACCAGCCCGAGCTTCACCAGCTCGCGCAGCCCCTTGTCGATCTTCACGAGCTGGCAGCCCGAGGCCACGGGGATCACGATCTGGTCCGGCAGCTCCCAGCCGAGCTGCTCGCAGATCTCGTACGCCAGGGTCTTGGAGCCCTCGGCGTAGAACGGCCGCAGATTGACGTTGGTGAAGCCCCAGCCCTCGCCGAGCGGGTCGCCGATCAGCTCGGAGCAGAAGCGGTTCACGTCGTCGTAGGTGCCGTCGATGGCGACCAGCTGGCCCCCGTAGACCGCGGCCATGACGACCTTGGACTGCTCCAGGCCGTCCGGGATGAAGACGCAGGAGCGCAGGCCCGCGCGGGCCGCCGCGGCGCCGACGGCACCGGCCAGATTGCCGGTGGAGGAGCAGGAGAGCGTGGTGAAGCCGAAGGCGCGGGCGGCCTCCAGCGCGATGGCCACCGGGCGGTCCTTGAAGGAGTGCGTCGGGTTGCCGGAGTCGTCCTTCACGTAGAGCCCGCCGGTGACGCCCAGCTCGGCGGCGAGGCGGTCGGCCTGGACGAGCGGGGTCAGGCCCGGGTTCAGATTCGGCTTCGCCGCGACGTCCGCGGGGACGGGGAGCAGCGGCGCGTACCGCCACATGTTCGACGGGCCGGACGCGATACGGGCGCGGAGCGCCTCGGGGTCGCCGCCCGGCAGCTCGTACGCCACCTCCAGCGGCCCGAAACACTCCAGGCACACGAAGCTGGGGCCGAGCGGGGTGCGGGTGCCGCACTCGCGGCAGGAGAGCGCCACGGCGGGACCGAGATCAAAAGTGGAGGTGGTGGAGGTGGTGGTGCTTTCCACTGCTTGCACAGCCATGGAGGCGAGGCCCTTTCTCCTCATCTTCCCCGTGGCGTATCTCGTCACGGGACGGAATTGGCACCGTCCCCACGCGGGGCCTCGCCGTCGGAAGAATGGCGTGGCTCGCGGGATGGTTGCCGGGGCTTCAACGGGCCGTTCCCTCTGCCCCTCTGGATGAGCTGCTATGGCGCTGACCCGCAGGCCAGGCGTTTGTCACACATCACCCGCGAACCCCGGCATGCGAGGTTCACGTGCGTTGTTCAAGACTGTAACCGACACCTCTGACCCTTGAGATAGTCGTCCGAACCGCGAGATGGATCACAGGAAGGCGGGCCCGTGCTCGACGAAGTGGGCCACTGGCTGCGGCGTCGCTCCTGGCGCGCCGCCGACCGGCCGCTCGACCAGCTCCTCGCCGCCAAGCGCCGCACCGGCACCACGGTCAGCGTGGTGCTGCCCGCGCTGGACGAGGAGGAGACGGTCGGCCGGATCGTCTCCGTCATCCGCCGCGACCTGTCCGCGCTCGTCGACGAGCTGGTGGTGATGGACTCCGGCTCCACCGACCGTACCGCCGAGGTCGCCGCGGCGGCGGGCGCCAAGGTGATCCACCGCGACGAGGTGCTGCCCCGGCTGGCGCCCAGCCCCGGCAAGGGCGAGGTGCTGTGGCGTTCGCTGCTGGCCACGCACGGTGACGTGGTCTGCTTCGTCGACGCGGACCTGCGCGAGTTCTCCGCCTCCTTCGTCTCCGGCATCGTCGGCCCGCTGCTCACGGACCCGGACGTCGCGTTCGTCAAGGCGATGTACGACCGCCCGCTGGACGGCGTCCCGGCAGGCGGCGGCCGGGTGACCGAGCTGGTGGCGCGCCCGCTGCTGAACCTGCACTGGCCGCGCCTGGCGGGGATCGTCCAGCCGCTCGGCGGGGAGTACGCGGCGCGCCGCTCGCTCCTGGAGCGCCTCCCCTTCCCGGTGGGTTACGGGGTGGAGCTCGCCCTGCTCATCGACGCCCTGGAGACGGCGGGCCTCGACGCGCTCGCCCAGGTCGACGTCGGCGTCCGCCACCACCGCCACCAGGACGGCCAGGCGCTCGGCCGGATGGCCGCGGCGATCTACGCGACGGCGGAGCGCAGGCTGCCCCAGGGGAGCGCCCGGGCCCGGAGCCTCACCCCGCTCACCCCGCTCACCCAGTTCGAGCGGGACGCCTCCGGCGCGTTCGTCCCGCGCGACCACGTCCTGGTCACGGAGGAGCGCCCGCCGATGCGCACCGTCCCGGAGTACGCGCCGCGCGGCACATACGTTTGAGTTCGAGGGCCGACGGCTAAGCTCCGCGCATGGCCGCTGGCGCAACTTCCCAGGTACTTGTGGCGTCCAACCGGGGCCCTGTGGCGTACGCGCTGGGTGCCGACGGCGGACTCGCCCCCCGGCGCGGCGGCGGCGGCCTCGTCTCCGGGCTCTCGGCGATCGGCCCCGAGGCCGGGGCGGTCTGGGTCTGCGCGGCGCTCGGCGAGGGCGACCGGGAGGCGGCCCGGCGGGCGGGGAAGCGACTGGCCCCCGAGGACACGGGCGGCCAGGCCGTACGGATGCTGGACCTCGCGCCGGACGTGTTCGAGGCCGCGTACCACGGCGTGGCCAACTCGGTGCTGTGGTTCGTCCACCACATGCTCTACGAGACGCCGCTGGAGCCGTCCTTCGACGCGGACTTCGCGCGGGAGTGGGCGGCCTACGAGGCGTACAACACCGCGTTCGCCGACGCGCTCGCCGAGGAGGCGGGGCACGGCGCCGCCGTCCTCGTGCAGGACTACCACCTCACGCTCGTCCCCCGGCTGCTCCACGAACGCCGGCCCGACCTGCGCATCGGCCACTTCTCGCACACGCCCTGGGCCCCGCCGGACTACTACCGGCTGCTGCCCGACGCGGTGGCCGAGGCGGTGCTGCGCGGAATCCTCGGCGCGGACCGCGCCGCGTTCCTGACCTGGCGCTGGGCGGAGGCGTTCGCGGAGTGCTGCGCGCGGGTGCTGGGCGCCGAGGTGCGGCGGGAGCCGTTCCGGGTGATCCACGAGGGCCGCACGACGGAGATCGGCGTGCACGGCCTCGGCGCCGACGCCGACTTCCTGCGCGAGCGCGCGCACCGCGACGACGTGGCGGAGCGGATGGCGCAGCTGCGCGAGCAGATCGGGTACGGGCCGGACGGTGCGGCGCGGAGGACGATCGTCCGCGTGGACCGCACCGAGCTGTCGAAGAACATCGTGCGCGGCCTGCACGCGTACCGGCGGCTGCTGGCCGACCACCCCGAGTGGCGCGAGCACGTCACGCACCTCGCCTTCGCCTACCCCTCGCGCCAGGACCTGCGGGTCTACCGCGACTACACGGCGGAGGTGGCGCGCGTCGCCGAGGCCGTGAACGAGGAATTCGGGGTCCCCGGCTGGACCCCCGTCCTCCTGCACGTCGAGGACGACTTCGCGCGCTCCCTCGCCGCGTACCGCCTCGCGGACGTCGCGCTCGTCAACCCGATCCGGGATGGGATGAACCTCGTCGCCAAGGAGGTCCCCGTCGTCTCCGACGAGGGCTGCGCGCTGGTCCTCTCCCGCGAGGCGGGCGCGTACGAGGAACTGCGCGAGGACGCGATCGAGGTCAACCCGTACGACGTGACGGCCACCGCCGAGGCGCTGGGCGCGGCGCTCGGCCTGGAGCGGTCGGTGCGCGCCGAGCGGACGAAACGGCTCGCGACGGCGGCCACGGCACTGCCGCCGACGCAGTGGTTCCTGGACCAGCTCGACGCCCTACGCGCCTGAGATCTCCTCCGCGAGCCCTTCCAGGAACGCGACGACTCCTTCGGGGCCCGGAACCAACAGGTCGGCCCGTGCGGCGAGTTCGGGCACGGACTCGCCCGTTCCGGCTGCCGAGCTGCACACCAGCAGCCCGTTCACCCCCTGCCCTCTCATCTCCTCGACCGCGTCGTAGGCGGCCAGATCGCCCAGATCGTCCCCCGCGTACGCGACGGAGCGCGCGCCCTTCTCCCGTACGAACTCCTTCAGCGCGGCGCCCTTGTCCGCGCCCGGCGGCCGGAGTTCGAGCACCATACGGCCGGGCTCGACGAGCAGCCCATGCCGCGCGGCGAGGCCTGCGAGGGGCTCCCGCAGGAGGTCGAGGACTCGGTCGGGGTCCGCCGTACGCCGCGTGTGCACGGCCAGCGCCCGCCCCTTGTCCTCGGTCCAGGTCCCCTCGGGGACGCCCAGCTCCGCGAGGAGCGGCGGCAGTTCGGCCCGTACGGCGGCGACGCCGGGCGGCGCGGGGGCGGCGTGCGCCTCGCCGGTGGCCGCGTCCCACCGCTCCGCGCCGTACGCGCCGAGCACGGTGAGGTGCGCGAGTGCGGCGACGCCTTTGAACCCCCCGTGGGCGACGGCCTCCTCGGCGGGGCGGCCGGTGATCACGGCGACGGCCCGCAGCCTTGGCGCGAGGCGCGCGAGCGCGGGCACGGCACCGGGGTGCGCCCGCGCGTCTGCGGGGTCCCCCACGATGGGCGCCAACGTCCCATCGAAGTCCAACCCAAGCACGGCTTCCCCGGGCCCCCGAAGCAACGCCCCCAGCCCTTCCCGCCCGACACCGGTCAGAGGCTCACCAATACCCATACCCAGAGCCTACGGCGCAAGCCCCAGCCCCTGCTTCTCCCTCGCCCCCTGCGAAGCTTGGGAAGTCTGCGCTTCTCCCTCCACCCCACAGCGCTTGGGAAGTCTGCGCTTCTCCCTCCGCCCCACAGCGCTTGGGAAGTCTGCGCTTCTCCCTCCGCCCCACAGCGCTTGGGAAGTCTGCGCTTCTCGCTCCCGCTGTGCTTGGGAAGTCTGCGCAAGGCGCAGGGTTGGCAAGCGCAGCCCACTTCGCCGGGTGCCCCGCGCAACGGGGCCGCGCCCGGGGTGCCCCGGGCTGTGCTTCGCGGGCTGCGGCCGCGTCGGGGCTGGGCGCGCAGTTCCCCGCGCCCCTTAGGGAAAAGGGGCTAGCCCCGAGGTGTCGTGACCGGTCGCGCCCACGCGGCGGAGCCGCACATCAGACACAGCCCCGCGCCCCTGAGGGAACAGGGGGCAAGCCCCGAGGTGTCGTGACCCGGGGCTAGCGTGTGCGGTCGCGGCGGGATTGGCGGCGGGCTCGGAGGCGATTGACCGTGACGGGGTCGTGGGCGAGGGCGCGAGGATCGTCGAGGAGCGCGTTGAGGAGCTGGTAGTACCGAGTAGGGGAGAGGCCCAGCCGCTCCCGTATCGCCCGCTCCTTGGTGCCGGGCGCCGACCAGCCCACCCGCTCCAGGGCGAGTATCGCCTCGTCCTGGTCGGACAGCCCCTGCCCCTGCTCGTTCATGCCTTCCAACGTACCGGGCCCTCCTGACGGGCCTACTCCGAGCGCTCCTCCGACTCCGCCGCCCGCTGGATGGCCCCGAGGACGGACGCCGGGTCGCCGCCGGGCTCGACGGCCTTGCCGATGTTCTTCTTGACGTCGGCGCTCGCCCGCGCCCAGGAGACCTTGCCCGCGGGGTAGAACTCGGCGTCCGGGAGCTGGTCCAGGAAGCGCCACAGCTCCTTGTGCCTGCGGTCGCCCCGCATCCGCTCGGTGGCCGAGGTGGTGACCGGCATCAGGTCGTAGCGGTCGGCGAACGCGTAGTGGTTCTTCTCCCGGTAGACGTAGTCGAGGAACTTACGGGCCTCCAGCCTGCGCCCGTTCTCCTTGAAGGCCATCATCCAGTCGGCGACGCCGAGCGTGGCCTCGGAGGGGCCGCCCTTGCCGGGGATGCGGCCGGTGCCGTACGAGATCTTGCCGCGGTCGGCCTGCTGCATGAGCGTGGGGTGGCCGTTGAGCATGCCGACGTCGCCCTCGCTGAAGGCGTCGAAGAGGGTCTGCCGGTCGATGCGGCCCGGCTTGCCGCCGGTGAGGCCGGGCTTGACCAGGTTGTCGCGGATCCAGGCGAAGGTGTCGATGTTGGCGGCGGAGTTGATCGTGTAGTTGCCGACGGTGTCGGTGTAGCCGCCGCCCCCGCCGAGCATCCAGATCAGCGTCTCGGCGGGTGCCTCCTCGCGCCCGAGCGGCAGCCCGTACGGGTACTTCACGCCCGCGTCCTTCAGCTTCGCGGCCGCCTCCTTGAGCGCCTTCCAGCTCTGCGGCGGGTCGTCGGGGTCGAGCCCGGCCTTGGCGAAGAGGTCCTTGTTGTAGAAGAGCAGCCGGGTGCTGGAGACGAACGGCAGCCCGTACTGGACGCGCCGCACCTCGCCCGCCTCGGCGAGGCCGGTGAGGAAGTCGGCCTGGACGGGGATCGAGAGCAGTTCGTTGGCCTTGTAGAGCTTGCCCTGCGCGGCGTAGTCGGCGTACGCGCCGATCTGGGCCAGGTCCGGGGAGTCGCCCGACTCGACCATCTCGGCGACCTTCCGGTCCACGTCGGACCAGCTGTAGACGGAGACGTCGACGCGGATGCCGGGGTGCTTCTTGGTGAAGGACGCGGCGAGACCCTTCCAGTACTTCTCGGAGCTGTTGTCGGCCGAGTCCCCGTAGTCGGCGGCGACGAGCTTGAGGGTCGCCTCGTCGGATCCCGGCCCGGAGTCGCACCCTGCCGCCGTCATCCCGACGGCACCGGCCGCGCCGGTGGCGGCGGCCAGGCTCAGGAATCGCCGTCGTTCCATCATTCCGATACCCCTCAAACCCCTGCCGTGACCTGGTGTCTCCCTGTCACGGGTCGTGCCGATCGTGCTGAGCGCCCGTAAATGTTCGATGTACGTTCACTTGCGCACTGTTGCGCGGTGTCGCGCGCCGAGTCTCTCTTGTGCGCCCTCATAGGTCTACACCAGTGTGCCCATCGACACGGAATCCTTCATTCCTCCCCCGCGCACGGGCACACCGCCGGAAAGATCCCCTGAAGTGGACTAGACCTATTCTGTCCTCTCGCGGGAGACTGCTACGTGTGAGTACCTCTGACTACGCCGCAGTCCCGTACGTCGTGGCCCTGGACGTGGGCGGCACCGGAATGAAGGCCGCCCTGATCGGCGCGGACAACGAGTTGCTGCACGAGGCGCGCCGGCCCACCGTGCGCGAGCACGGCCCGGAGGCGGCGGTCGAGGGCGTCCTCGCCTTCGCGGCCGAACTGCGCGCCCTCGGTGTCGAGCAGTACGGGACGGAGCCCCTGGCCGCGGGCGTCGCCGTGCCCGGCACCATCGACGAGGCGAACGGCGTCGCCGTCTTCTCCGCCAACCTCGGCTGGCGCGACGTGCCGTTCCGCGCGCTGCTGCGCGAGCGGTTCGCCGACGGCCGCCCCGCCGGGATGCCCCCGCTGCCCGTCGCGCTCGGCCACGACGTCCGTACGGGCGGCCTCGCCGAGGGCCGGATCGGCGCGGGCGAGGGCGTCGACCGCTATCTCTTCCTGCCGCTCGGCACCGGCATCGCCGGGGCCATCGGCATCGACGGCAAGGTCGAGCCCGGCGCGCACGGCGCCGCGGGCGAGATCGGCCACATCGTCGTGCGCCCCGACGGGCCGCCCTGCGGCTGCGGGCAGCGCGGCTGCCTGGAGCGGCTGGCCTCCGCCTCCGCCGTCGGCCTCGCCTGGGCCGAGGCGTGCGGCGACCCGCAGGCCACGGCGGCCGACGCGGCGAAGGCCGTCGAGTCCGGGGACCCCCGCGCCGTCGCCGTCTGGCGCGACGCCATCGACGCGCTCGCCACCGGCCTCGTCACGGGGCTCACCCTGCTGGATCCCCGCACACTGATCATCGGCGGTGGCCTGGCCGAGGCAGGCGACACCCTCTTCGTACCGCTCCGGGAGGCGGTCCGCGAGAAGGTCACGTTCCAGCCCCTCCCGGCCATCGTGCCCGCGGCCCTCGGGGACGCCGCGGGCTGCCTGGGCGCGGGTCTTCTCGCCTGGGATCTTCACTCCGCGGAGGTTGCGAGCCGATGACCAAGCGAACGGTGCTGACCGGGGCACGTGCGGTGCTGCCGGAAGGCGTGCGGGAGGACGGCAGACTCGTCGTCGAGGGCACCACCCTCGCCGCCGAATCCCCCGGCGGCGAGGGCGACGTCCTCGACCTGTCGGGCCACTGGATCGTGCCCGGCTTCGTGGACATGCACGTCCACGGCGGCGGCGGCGCCTCCTTCTCCGCGGGGACGCCCGAGGAGGCCCTGACCAGCATCCGCACCCACCGCGAGCACGGCACCACCACCATGGTCGCCTCCACCGTCACCGGCGACCTCGACGACCTGTGCCGCCAGGCGGCGGCGCTCAGCGAGCTGGCCGAGGAGGGCGAGCTCGCGGGCGTCCACTTCGAGGGACCGTTCATCTCCTGCGAGCGGCGCGGCGCCCACGACCCCTCGCTGCTGCGCGACCCCGACCCCGCGGACGTACGCAAGCTGCTCGACGCGGCGCGCGGCACCGCGAAGATGGTGACGCTCGCGCCCGAGCGCCCCGGCGGCCTGGAGTCGGTGCGGCTGCTGGCCGACAGCGGCGTCATCGCGGCCGTCGGCCACACCGACACGGACTACGACGGCACGCTGGAGGCCATCGAAGCGGGCGCGACGGTCGCCACGCACCTCTTCAACGCGATGCCGCCGCTCGGCCACCGCGCGCCCGGCCCGGTCCCCGCGCTCCTGGAGGACGAGCGGGTCACCGTCGAGCTGATCAACGACGGCACCCATCTGCACCCCTCCGTGCTGGAGCTGGCCTTCGACCGCGCGGGCGCGGGGCGCGTCGCGCTGATCACCGACGCGATGGGCGCCGCGGGCATGGAAGACGGCCGCTACCCGCTCGGCCCGCTGGAGGTCGAGGTCAAGGACGGCGTGGCCCGGCTGATCGAGGGCGGCTCCATCGCGGGCTCGACGCTCACGCTCGACTCCGCGTTCCGCCGCTCGGTGACCGTGGACAGACTGCCGGTCCCGGACGTCGTCCAGGCCATCTCCACCAACCCCGCACGCCTGCTCGGCGTCGACGACAAGGTGGGCACCCTGGAACCGGGCAAGTACGCGGACCTCGTCGTCCTGGACGAGGACTTCGCCCTGGCGGGCGTGATGCGACGGGGTGAGTGGGTGGTCCGCCCCCTTGGGGGCTGAGACGGAACTGCCCCTTGCGGAGCATCGCAGTCCGCGGCTTGCACGGTGGCTGAGCGCGCAGTTCCCCGCGCCCCTTCGGGGCGCCCCGAAGCGCCCCGCAGGGGCGGCTTCAGGGGCGCGGGGAACTGCGCGACCGGCCACGGCACCAGCCGCAGCCTGCGAAGCGCAGCGCGAGGCAGCCTCTGATCAGCCCCGATGCCGGGCACGGGCTAGAAGAGGCGCGGTCCCCCTGGCATGATCGCTCGGGCGTTCGCGAAAGAGCGCACGAAAGGTCGTCTCGGAGAGGACGGTGCGCAGCACGATGTTCCTGACGGTCACGCTCAACGCCGCGCTCGACCTCACGTACCGCGTACGGCGGCTGGAGCCCCACGCCTCGCACCGGATACGCGAGGTGACGGAGCGCCCCGGCGGCAAGGGCCTCAACGTCGCCAGGGTGCTGGCCGCGCTCGGGTACGAGGCGACCGTCACCGGCTTCGTCGGCGGCGGCACGGGCGCGGAGCTGCGCGGCCACCTCACCGAGGAGCCCGCGGCGTCGGGGGTGCGCGACGCGCTCGTCCCCGTGGCGGGCACCACCCGCCGCACGGTCGGCGTCGTCGACGAGACGACCGGCGACACCACGCAGTTCAACGAGCCGGGCCCGCACATCTCCCCCGCCGAGTGGACCGCCTTCCTCGGCGCCTACCGCGAGCTGCTGCGCGAGGACGTCCGCGCCGTCGCGCTCTGCGGCAGCCTGCCGCCGGGCGTGCCCGTGGGCGCGTACGCCGCGCTCGTGCGCGAGGCGCGCGCCGCCGGGGTGCCCGCGCTCCTCGACACGAGCGGCGAGCCGCTGCGCCGGGGCCTCGCCGCGCGCCCCGAGCTGATCAAGCCGAACGGCCAGGAACTCGCCGACATCACCGGCACCACCGATCCGCTGCGCGCGGCCCGCGGGGCCCAGCGGCGCGGCGCCCGTTCGGTGGCCGCCTCGCTCGGCGCCGACGGGATGCTGCTCGTCACCCCGGACGGCCTCTGGCACGCCGACCCGGTCGAGCGGCTGGCGGGCAACCCCACGGGCGCGGGCGACTCCGCCGTCGCCGCGCTGCTGTCGGGGCTCGCCGAGGGGCTGTCCTGGCGGGACATGCTGGCCCGCGCCGTCGCCCTGTCGGCCGCGACCGTACGGGCCCCGGTGGCGGGCGAGTTCGACGCGGATACGTACGCGCGGCTGCTCCCCCTGGTCCGGATCAGCGAACCGGAGGAGCCGGAAGCGCCGGCGTGAGATCGGGTCGCCGGGTCGGCCGTGGTCAGAACCTCAGTTCTTGACCCAGCCTTCCTTGAGCCAGAACTGGTCGAGGTTGAAGTTGCACTTGTTGCCGTCGCCGCAGGAGATCTGCACGCGGTTCCGGCCCTTCTCCAGGTCGACCCAGGCGAACGTCTTGGTCCAGCCCGCCTCCCAGTCGCCCTTCTTGGCGCCGGTGAAGTTCTTCATGCTGACGGGCCGGGGGATCTTCTCCCCGTTCACGGTCAGGGTCGAGTTGGCGTCCTCGCCGGGCACCCCGTAGCGCACGAAGACCGTGTACTTGCCGGACTTCGGGATGTCCTTCATGGTCCAGGTGACCGAGGCGCCGGTCTGGTTCATGCCGCCGACGTACGTGCCGCCCTTGCCCTGTGCCTTGGCGACGTCCTTGGCGGGCGCGGCTCCCCCCGCGAGCGTCGCGCCCGCGGCGTCCTTGCGCGGCGGCAGTCCGGTCTGCGGCGCGGGCTTCTTCTTGCCCTTGTCCTTGGCGTCGTCCTGGCCGCCCTTGTCCTTCTGCTCCTGGCCGCTGGGCTTCTCCGCGCCCTGCGCCGTGTCACCGTCGTCGTTGAAGACGATGGCCGCGCCGATGCCCGCGACGACGGCGGCGACGACCGCGATCGCGCCGATCAGCAGGCCGTTCCTGTTCCGCCTGGCGCCGCGCCCCTGGCCGCCTCCCGGACCGCCCGGGTGCCGCGCAGCCGCGCGCCCGCCGGGCATGGTCTCCGGCGCCGCGTAGTGCGCGTTGGGCTGCTGCGGGGGAACGGTCGGGGGCTGCGCCGGCGGCTGGTACGTCTGCGCCTGCGGGCCCCCGTACTGCCGCTCGCCGACCGCGCGCACCTGGTTGTACGACCGACGCGGGACGCCGGGCTGCTGGGCCGTCGCGCCCGTGCTGCCCTCTTGCCGGTACAGGTAGGCGAACGGGTCCTCGTCGCCCTCCGGCGCCGCCCCCGTGCCGTTGCTCTCGGCGGTCATCCCTTCACTCCCTACTGCGTCAGGTATCCGGCGAGCCTACCGCCCCCGGACTACCCGGACGCCTGCCCCAGAATGATCCACAAACCATCCACACGTGGCCGCAGGGGCCCAACGCGGGACTCATCGCAAGTTCACCTGGAGGCTACTGGTCCCGCGCCCCGGGCCCTCAACCCGCCCGGCGCTGCCCCTTCGACCGGGAGCGCTTCTCGACGTACATCCGCTGGTCGGCGGATTGCAGGATCTCCTCGGGCGTCATGCCGCAGGCCGCCCAGCCGATGCCGAAGCTGGCCCCGACCCGCACCGCGCGGCCGTCCACCCGGATCGGGGGGATGATCGCGTTCCGCAGGCGGACGGCGAGGTCCTGGGCCTCGGAGGGGCCGAGCCCGTCCGCGAGGACCACGAACTCGTCGCCGCCCATCCGGGCCACCGTGTCGTTGTCCCGCACGCCGCCGGAGAGGCGGCGGGCGACCTCGACGAGGACCGCGTCGCCGCTGTGGTGCCCGAAGCGGTCGTTGATGGACTTGAAGCCGTCCAGGTCGCAGAAGAGGACGGCGAGCCCCTTCTCCCCGGGCCCGTCGCCCTCCGGCGGCCTGGCGTGCACATGGTGGGGGTCGGGCCTGCCGCCGGGCCCGGACGCCGCCCCTGGCATGCCGGGACCGCCCACCGTGAACGGCAGCGCGCCGGGCGGCACGGGGCCCCCGAACTCCTCGGGGACCTCGACGCCGGGAAGGGAGCCGTCCACGGCGAAGCCGTCCGCGGCGTATCCGTCGTACCCCTCATAGCCCTCGTAGCCCTCGTACGCACCGGGGGCCGCGTGACCCGGGTGGCCGGGGTGGCCCGGGTGAACCTGGTGGCCCTGGTGGCCCGCGTGACCGCCGTAGGCGCCGTACGCCCCGTGCGGGTGGGCGTTGGGGTCCTGGGGCTGCCAGGCGCCCTCGTACCCATCCGAGCCGTCGTAGGGCACCTCCGGCCCCGGCCCGTAGCCCCGGGCCGCCTCGAAGGCGCCGAGGCCGGGGGTGCGGTCGTGGGTGCCCCAGCCGTGCCGGGCGTCGACGGCGCCCATCTCGTGGTTGCCCGCGGCCTCCAGGCGCGCGACGTCCGAGACGGCGGCGGTGCCGCGGCCCGGCTGCGCGCACAGGCGGCTGCCGAGCCGGGCGCGCAGCTCGGCGCTGTTGGGCAGCCCGGTGAGCGAGTCGTGGCTGGCGCGGTGGGCGAGCTGGAGCTCGTGCCGCTTGCGCTCCTCGATGTCCTCGACGTGGGTCAGCAGATAGCGCGGCCCGTCCGCCGCGTCGGCCACGACGGAGTTGCGCAGCGAGACCCAGACGTACGAGCCGTCGCGCCGCGCGAGGCGCAGCTCGGCCCGGCCGCCCTCGGCGGACGTACGCAGCAGGGTGCCGATGTCCTCGGGGTGGACCAGGTCGGAGAACGAGTACCGCCGCATGGCGGTGGCGGGGCGGCCCAGCAGGCGGCACAGCGCGTCGTTGATCCGCAGCAGCCGCCCGTGCTGGTCGCCGCCCATCTCGGCGACGGCCATGCCGCTCGGCGCGTACTCGAACGCCTGGCGGAAGCTCTCCTCGCTCGCGCGCAGCGCCTGCTGCTCGCGCTCCAGCCGGACCAGGGCCCGCTGCATGTTCGACCGCAGGCGGGCGTTGCTGATCGCGATGGCGGCCTGCGACGCGTACATCTGCAGGGCCTCGCAGCCCCAGGCCCCCGGCCTGCGGCCGTTGCGCGGCTTGTCGACCGAGAGGACGCCGAGCAGCTCGCCGTCCGACGCGTAGAGCGGGGCGAAGAGGCGGTCCATGGGGTGCCAGCCGTCGTTGTGCTGCGGCACGATGCCCGTCGCGTGCCACTGCGGCACGTCGTCGTCGTCGAGCACCCAGCCCTCGGTGTACGGGATGAAGCGGAGCGAGCCCCACTGCTCGCCCATCGTCAGACGGCGCTCCCAGGAGGCGCGGGAGCCGACACGGCCCGCCATCATCGCCTCGGCGGCCGGGCTGCCCGCCACGGCCGCGACGACGAGATCGCCGTCGGCCCGCACCAGGTTCACCGCCGCGATCTCGAAGCCCAGCCCCTCGACCACGCCGTCCGCCACGGTCTGGAGCGTGTCGGCCAGACTACGGGCGGTGTTGAGCTGCGCCACGACATGGTGCAACATACGCAGACTGGCGAGGCGGACATAGGGCTCCGACTCGGTTTCCATCGCCCTCCCCCTGAGCCTTGTACGTCATCTCCAGGTGCTCGCGGGACTTCGTCACGTCGCGGGTCCGACTGCCACGGCCACTGAATCACAGCGAGCTGTTCACCCGGTACACAGGGTCAACAATTAATGCCCTCTGTGACTCAAGTCACAACAGTGTGCTATCGGTTGACTGCGCCGCGCGGTCGGCAATCGAGACCGGAGCCGGAAAATCCGGTCGTAACCGCCTCGCATACCGCCCGTTTCACCCGCAATGCGACCGGTGGTCCTAGGCCCGGTCTGGTCCCCGAGCCCGATGCGGGCCCCGCGCGGAGATCGTTAGCGTGTACACGTGTCCCACCCAGTGCAGCAGCAGATGACGGCCCACGCGTCCCAGACCCACGTACCCCGGCAGATGCCCCATGCTGGAGGAGTGAGCGACGAGGAGTTCCGGGCCGCCATGGCACGGCTGGCGGCGGGGGTGGTGCTCGTCACCGTCCACGACCCCGACGAGGGCCCGCGCGGCGAGGACGTCGGCATGACCGCGACGGCCTTCGTCTCCGTCTCCCTCGACCCGCCCCTGGTGATGGTGAGCCTGCGCGACGGCTCCCGGATGGACGAGGTGCTGGAGCGCCAGGACCTCTGGGCCGTCTCGCTGCTGACCGAGGGACAACGACAAGCCGCCGGTCGCTTCGCAATGAAGGGGCGGCTCAGCGACCGGCTCCTCTTCCAGGACCTGCCGCACTCGCGCGGCACGGTCTCCGGCGCCCCCCTGGTCGACGGCGCGCTCGCCGCCGTCGAGTGCCGCACGGAGCAGCGCGTACGGGCCGGTGACCACACCCTGGTCATCGGCCGCGTGCTCGCCACGACCCGCACCGGAGGCGAGGGCGGCCCGCTCCTCTACTACCAGGGCCGCTACCGGAACCTGGGCTGACGCCTCTGGTCCCGGCTAGTCCCAGCCGCCGCCCGAACGGCCCCGCTTCACGTCGCCGCGGCGCTTCTTCTCGCGCAGCCTGCGCTCGTTGATCCCGCGCGGGATCCGCTTCTTGCGGCGGGGCGGCGGGGGCGGTGCCGTGGCCTCCGCGAGCAGCGCCGCCATGCGCACGGCGGCCGTCTCCCGGTTCCGCCACTGGGAGCGGTGCTCGCTCGCCCGTACGACGAGCACGCCGTCGACCAGGCGCCCCGCGAGCCGCTCCAGCGCGCGCCGCTTCCAGACCTCGGGCAGCGCCTCGGTCTTCGCGAGGTCGAGGCGGAGCTCGGCCTGACTGTCGCTGGTGTTCACATGCTGGCCGCCCGGGCCCGAGGAGCGCGAGAAACGCCACACCAGCTCGGCCTCCGGCAGGGAGACCGCACCGCGGATGACATAGGGACCGGACATGTGTCCATGGTCGCGTTCCGCGGCTCTCGCGTCACCCCGTTTTCCGGGCACGCACCGCCCCTGACCGGGCATCGCGACAGGGAAACGTAAAGAAGGCAAAGAAACCTGGAACCCGCCCGTCCCCCGGCTGCGTTGTGGAAGGTGTGAGGTCACGGGACCGGATCAAGGCATCGTGTCCCGTGGATCTCGCGACACCAAGGACCGACCCCCAGGAACACGACAAGAAGGGCTCCTCCCATGGCTGTAAGCCTGTCCAAGGGCGGCAACGTCTCGCTCACCAAGGAGGCACCGGGCCTGACCGCCGTCACGGTCGGCCTCGGCTGGGACGTCCGCACCACCACCGGCACCGACTTCGACCTCGACGCGAGCGCCATCGCCGTCACCGCCGAGGGCAAGGTCTACTCGGACCAGCACTTCATCTTCTTCAACAACAAGGCGACGCCGGACCAGACCATCGTCCACACCGGTGACAACGTCACGGGTGAGGGCGAGGGCGACGACGAGCAGATCAAGGTCAACCTCGCGGGCCTGCCCGCCGAGATCGACAAGATCGTCTTCCCGGTCTCGATCTACGACGCGGAGTCCCGCAGCCAGAACTTCGGCCAGGTGCGCAACGCGTTCATCCGCATCGTGAACCAGGCGGGCGAGGCCGAGATCGCGCGTTACGACCTGAGCGAGGACGCCGCCACCGAGACCGCCATGGTCTTCGGCGAGCTGTACCGCAGCGGCGCCGAGTGGAAGTTCCGCGCCGTCGGCCAGGGGTACGCCTCGGGTCTCGTCGGCATCGCCCAGGACTTCGGCGTCAACGTCTGAGGTTCGCGGACGGCGTCCGCGCCGTGACCGACGCGGGGTGGTGCTCTTGGGGGAGCACCACCCCGCTGACGTGTCCAGGCCCATGACACCATCGGGCCGTGCTCGACATCGGCTACTCGCTCTCCCGCCGCTTCCCCGACCCGCCCCAGACGGACTACCGCACGGCGGACGTACGGACGCTGCGGCACGATCTCTTCTGCGGCGACGTCTATCTCGCCGACACCGAGGCCGACCGCGAGCTGTCCACAGCGTGGGGATGGGTGCCCGTCCTCGACTTCGCGTGGGCGCTGTGCGACATCGCGGAGGAGCTCGACCGCGACCCCCTCGGCGCCCGCTCCCCCGGCCCGCACCGGGCCGAGCTGGACTTCACCGAGTCGGCGGACAGGCTGCGCTTCACGCGCCGCTTCGGCTGGGTGGACATCACGGCGGACTGGACCGCCTCCGACGAGCGCCCGCTCTCCTTCTCGCACAGCGAGCTGCGCCGCGAGACCCGTGACTTCCTCCGCGACCTGCTCGCGGACCTCACCGACATGCACGAGGGCCTGGACGCCAATCCGGCCGTCTGGGACCTGATGGCCCGCTTCCCCCGCGTCTGACGCCGCATCCGACCCCGCATCCGAGCGTCGGCCCCTCCGGAGTGCGCGCCCGCGCCCGCCTTCCTACGCTGGAGAGCGAACCGCACGAAGGTGGTGGGACCTCATGGGCCAGCCCCCCGAGGAGCAGCGCGAGCGGCGTGCCGAGGGCGAGATCCTCGCGCGCGTGAAGCAGCTCGTGGCCGACGAGCACCGGCTGCGCGAGCAGCTCGCCCAGGGCCGCGTGACCGCCGAGGAGGAGCACGAGGTCCTGGGCGGGCTGGAGCGCGAGCTGGACCAGTGCTGGGACCTGCTCCGCCAGCGCCGCGCGAGGCGCGACGCCGGGGAGAACCCGGCCGACGCGTCCGTGCGCCCCTCCTCGGAGGTCGAGGGCTACCTGTCCTGAGCCGCGCCCCCGGCGGCGCCGTCCCCGGCGGGGGACACCCGGACCAGCACCGTCCCGTGCGCGGGGACCTTGGCCGCTATCTCCCCCTTCGAGGTCCCGTCCTCGTGCTTCCACAGGTCACGGACCTTGTACGCGTCCGCGTCCGGGAGGCCGACGGCCTTCGCGGTCGTCGATATGGACTGCTCCTCGCCCGTCTCGTTGAAGAGCGCGACGGCACGGCTGCCGTCCTCCATCTCCTTGCCGACGACCCAGCGGCCGCCCTCCTGGGAGACGACGGCGCCCTGCTTGCCGAGCGGGTCCTGATCGACGGCGATGACCTCTTCGTTCTCCAGGATCTCCAGCGTCTCGTCGCTCGCCTTGCGCAGGTCGGAGCCGATGAGCAGCGGCGCGGCCATGATCGACCACATCGAGAAGTGCGTGCGGTACTCGGTGTCGGTCATGCCGCCGTTCCCGACCTCCAGCATGTCCGGGTCGTTCCAGGCGCCCGGCTTGGCGTACTGCGCCAGCGGCAGGTTCTGCTTCATGATGCCGAGCATGCTGTCCCAGTTGTCGGAGATGTCGCCGGTGGTGCGCCACAGGTGCCCGACGTCCCCGGCCCACTCCCAGGGCTTGTTCTCGCCCCACTCGCAGATGCTGTAGACGATGGGGCGGCCGGTCTTCTCCAGGGCCGCGCGCATCGTCTCGTAGCGGTCCTGGGCGGGGACGCCCTGGTTGTTGCAGTTGTCGTACTTGAGGTAGTCGACACCCCAGTCCGCGAACTGCTGGGCGTCGCTCTCCTCGTGGCCGAGCGCGCCGGGCATCCCCGGCTCCGTGTTGCACGTCCACGTCCCGGCGCTGGTGTAGATGCCGAGCTTGAGGCCCTTGGAGTGCACGTAGTCGGCGACGGCCTTGATCCCGTTGGGGAAGCGCTCCTTGTTCGGGACGAGCTTGCCCTCGGCGTCGCGGCCGGGCTCGGCCCAGCAGTCGTCGAGGTTCACGTACTCGTAGCCCTTCTCCTTCAGGCCCTTCTCGACGAACAGGTCGGCGATGCCCTTGACCATGTCCTCGTTGAACTCGGCGCGGCAGTGCGTGGAGTTCCAGTTGTTGAACCCCATGGGCGGGGTCTTGGCGAGCCCGTCACCGGGCGCGGAAGCAGCGGGGGCTGCGGGGGCCGGGTCCGACGCTGGTGCCGGTTCCGCTTGCGCGGGCACCGACAGCCCCAAGGTGCACAACAGGGTGAGGGCGAGCGTTCCTACCGCTCTCTTCATCCGTTCCTCCAACCTCGCTCGACACGCACATTGGACATGAACGCAACAAGTCCCCCCGCGAAGTCACCGTACGACCGTGTTCGCACGTGTGGAACCCTGCCGACAATTGTTTGTTTCCGTTGCCTCTGGAGACTCTTACTCCACCCGCACCCCGATCTGCGCCGCGAACGCGGGCGCCAGCTCCATGAGCTGGGCCGGACTGATCACCGCGCCCGCCAGCCGGTCCACCCCCGTCGCGATCTCCAGCTCCGTCACCCCGCGCAGGTCCACATCCTTGAGCGTGACCTGCCCGAACTCCGCCCGGCGCAGCACGCAGTCGACGAACGTCACCCGCTCCAGCACCGCCCCGCCGAAGTCCGGCTCGACGAGCACGCACCCCTCGAACGTGACGTCCCTGAGCTTCGCCTGACGCAGATTCAGGAAGTCCGCCTTCCCGCCCCGCACCAGCACTCGGTTCAGCCGCGCCCCGTGCAGCTGCGTCCCGCCCAGCCGCGCGTCGCGCAGCTCCACGTCCCGCAGCTCGGCCCCGGCCAGGCGCGTGCCGACGCCCCACACGCCGTCCAGCACCGAATCGAGCACCCGGGCCCGCTCCAGCCCCGCCTCGTCCAGCCCGCAGTGGTAGATCCCGCAGTCGAGGAAGGTCGCCCCCGCGGCCTCCGCACCGCCCAGGTCGAGATCCTCGAAACCCACCCCGTCGTAGTCCCCGTCGGGCTCCAGGCCCGCGCCACCCCTTCCCTCGTGCCCCTCGTACGGCCGCAGCTCGGGCAGCCCGATCTCCGGCCGCCGCGCCTCACGTACCCCCGCCGCTCCACTCGCCTTCGCCATCCACCCATGCTGCACCGCACCACTGACATCGCCCGGGACGGCCTCCGGCACCCCTTGACTTGAACGTAACTTCAAGTAGCAGACTCACACACGCCACCTGCCGCGCCGACCACGAGGAGCCCTCATGCACGCCGCCCGTCTGCACGCCTTCGGCCCCGCCGGGAACCTCACGTACGAGGAGGCCCCCGACCCCGTGCCCGGCCCTGGGCAGGTCCGGATCGCCGTGGAGGCGGCGGGCGTCCACCTCATCGACTCCGTCCTGCGCGCGGGACGGCAGCTGGGCCCCTTCCCGCTCCCCGAGCTGCCGACGATCCCCGGCCGCGAGGTCGCGGGCACCGTCGACGCGCTCGGCGAGGGCACCGACGCGAGCTGGCTCGGCCGCCGCGTCACCGTCCACCTGGGCCAGGTCCCGGGCGGCTACGCCGAGTTGGCGGTCGCCGACGCCGCCGCGCTCCACCCCGTACCGGACGCGCTCTCCGCGCCCGCCGCCGTCGCCATGATCGGCACCGGCCGTACGGTCATGGGCGTGCTCCGGTCGGCGCGGATCGCCCCCGAGGACACGGTCCTGGTCCTCGCGGCCGCGGGCGGCATGGGCGCGCTCCTCGCGCAGTACGCCAAGCACCGCGGCGCCTTCGTCGTCGGCGCGGCGGGCGGCGAGGCCAAGACCGCCCTCGTCCGCGAGCTCGACGTCGACCTGGCCGTCGACTACGCCCGCGCGGGCTGGGCGGACCGCGTACGGGCCGAGCTGGGCGGCGACCGCCCCGTCACCCAGCTCTTCGACAGCCCCGGCGGCGTCCTCGCCCGTACGGCGCTCGACCTGCTCGCCCCCGGCGGCGTCCACCACGCCTACGGCGGCTCGTCGTCCCTCGTCTCCGACGACGCGACCCCCGCCCTCACCGACGAGGAGCTGAGCGCCCGCGGCATCACCGTCCAGCCGCTGCCCGCCGCCCTGGTCCAGGGGCACAAGCGCGAGCTGGAGGAGGAGTCCCTCGCGCTCGCGGCGAAGGGCGTCCTGGTGCCGCTCGTCAGCACGTACCGCCTCGCGGAGGCGGCGGAGGCCCACGCGGCACTGGAGTCCCGGGCGACGACGGGCAAGGTGGTCCTGGTCCCGTAGACGTCCCGTGATCGTCGCGTAAGCGGAACTCGGGGTCCCGCCCCACACGGGCCCATGGCGAGGGCCTACGGTTCCCTACTATGACCACGAGGCGGAAGCGTTGGCCCATCGGCGTGGCCCTGTTGTGCGTGCTGGCACTGGCCGCGGCGGCGGCCGTATTCCTGCTGTTCAGACAGCACAAGGAGGAGACGGCGACCGTCGAGATCCAGGAGGGCTGGCGCGCGTACCAGGTGTACGCAGCCGTCGATCAGGCGCTCGACGTCCGCGAGGGCACGACGCGCAAGGCCGCCGAGCGCGCCGCGCGCAAGGGCACCCTCCGGCTGCCGCCCGAGGCCAAGGACAACCCGGAGGGTTACCTCGCCGCGGGCACGTACAACCTCAAGGACCGCACCCCGACGACCCTGCTGGCCGCCATGGTCCGTACGTACGAGAAGCGCCTGGCGCGCGACGGCGTCGACGACTACGCGACGCTCACGACCGCCAGCATCGTCCAGGCCGAGGCCGACAACCCGAGGGACATGGGCAAGGTCGCCCGCGTCATCGCCAACCGCCGCGCCCAGGGCATGCCCCTCCAGATGGACTCCACCATCAACTACGCCCTGAAGCGCTCCACCCTCGACACCACCGCCGAGGACACCCGCCTCGACTCCCCGTACAACACCTACCGCTACAAGGGCCTTCCCCCGACCCCCATCAACACCCCCGGCCTGCACGCCCGCCGCGCCACGGCGAAGCCGCCGCAGGGCGACTGGCTGTACTTCGTCACCGTCGCGCCGGGTGACACCCGCTTCACGGCGGACTACGAGCAGCACAAGAAGTGGGTGGAGGAGTTCAACGAGAACCAGCGGCAGCAGCGGAGCCAGAACTGAGGGGGCCGACGTGGTGGACGCGAACAAACGCCCGAAATAAGGCACGCTGGAAGACATGACACAAGAAGTCATCAGGGCCTTCGACGCGGCCTTCACGCTCTTCGACCGTACGGTCCACCAGGTGCGCGACGACCAGTGGACCGAGATGACCGCCTGCGCGGACTGGACGGCCCGCGACCTGGTGAACCACCTGGTCAGCGAGCACCTCTGGGCCCCGCACCTGCTCCGTAAGGAGACCCTCGCCGAGGTCGGCACCCGTTACGACGGCGACGTCACCGGCGACGACCCGACGCGCGCGTGGGAGGAGGCGAGCGCGGCCTCCCACGAGGCCTTCCACGCCCCGCACGCCCTGGAGGGCGAGGTCCACGTCACGGGTGGCACCATCCCCGCCACCGACTACGCCTGGCAGATGACGACGGACCTCGCGGTCCACGCCTGGGACCTCAGCCGCGCGACCGGCACCAAGGTCCACCTCCAGGACTCCCTGGCCGACCCCCTCTACGAGAAGGCCCGCGCCTTCGTCTCCCCGACGGGCCAGCCGGGCCTCTTCGAAGCGCCGGTGACTCCGCCGGAGAACGCGGACGCCCACACCCGCCTCCTGACGCTCCTGGGCAGGCAGCCGTAACCGTCGGTTTCATGGGGAAGGCCCCATCCGGAGATCGAACTCCGAATGGGGCCTTCCAGAGGCTGGGGCGGCCTCAGTTGCTGCAGGAACCCTGCCCCAGGACACCGAGCCCGCAGAGCAGGTTCAGCCCGAGACCCGTCGGCCCGTCGTCGGTGACGCTGGTCGGACGGTTCTGGACCACGTCCTCCGGGGTGTCGGCCGCGAGGGCGACGCCGGCGCTGGAGAAGAGAGCCGCCGTCACGACGGCGGCGCTGACAATGCCGGTACGGATACGCATTGCGCCTCCAAGAAAAGGGTGCACTGACATTTAAACGATCACCGCCCCTCCCCCGCCCCGCCATCGCAACTACGCCGTCCGGGGGACGCCTTCCTTCAAGGCCGGGGCGTAGGAGGCGGGCAGGACCGCGTCGTCGCCCGGCACTCGGCGAGCCGGGCGACGACCCAGGGGTCACCGTCGAGGAAGCCCGGTAGTCGCGTCTCGTCGTCGATGTGCGCGACGGAGAGCTGCTCAGCGGTGAGCCCTTCGCTCTCCCGGAGATCGGCGCCCCGAAGATCGGCCCCCGTGAAATCGGCGTGGCTCACCATCGCGCCCCGCAGATCGACCCGAGCCAGGGCCGTACCCGCACACCGCGCCCGATGCAGAGCGGCACGGCACATGTCGGCGTTGTTCAGGATGCTCCCCACCATGCTGACGCCCCGCAGATCAGCCCGCCGCAGATCGGAAGCCGTCAAGAACATCCACTCCAGCCGCGGCGGCGACTCGAACTCGAAGTCCCGCAGACTGAGCCCCGCGAGATCGGCATGCCGAAGATCGATGCGCCGGGCCTCTTCCCTCGCGGGCCGACGCGCCAGCACCTCAACAGCCGCCTGTACATCAACCGGAACCTCAACACCCCACTCGGGCCCGCCCTCGAACGCCCCACGCCCGGCAGGAAGCGCGGAAGGATCCCACCCCCGCCCCCTCCCTCTCTGATTCCGCACGAACCCGGCCAACACCTTGGTCACGGCACCATGTTCGGTAGCCGACTCGACCAGCACATGCTCAAGCCCGTACACGGCCCCGAGCCGCACCTCGACCTTCTCCGAAGCGAGGCTCTCGACGGCCATCCGGAACCGCTCGGTCACCTGCCCACGCCGGGACAGCAGATAGGTACGGGCCGTATAACCAAGACTGGCAACCACGGTGACCCCCGCCAACGCCGCAAGCACGGTCTGCCGCACGGCATTGATCGCCTCAGCCCGCTCCTTCCCCGCGAGCCCTTGGACGGTGTCCCCGGCAACGACCCACGAGACGGGCCCGAGCACGACCAGGACCCCACCGAGGACCACCACCCCGGCGACGCCCCACCGCACGCCCTGCCCCCTCCTCAGACGTAACCACGCACTGCGGACATCGTTGATCACGCGACGATCCTCCCCCTCTCTGACCTGGAGAAACGCATGCGCGTACGCACTGCCGCACTCACCCTCGCCGCGCTCGCCGCCGCAGGCAACGCCGCCCCGGCAGTGGCCGCCGACCAGCCCACGACCAACACGGGTCCCTGCACGGTCCCGGCAGACTCGGGCAAGGAGTACAAGTACACGGTCGACACCTGCCAGTTCCTCGGCCAGTTCGGCCTGAACTCCCTGGTCCACGGGGCAGTCCTCGGCAAGGAAGCCCCGGCGGAGGAGCCCACCGCGTAGTACGGGACGCCTCGCCCCGACGAGGCCAACGGGGGCGCGGGGCGACTGGCAAACTAGCCCCGCATGACGAGCCAGATCATCGCCTGGGTCGGCGTCCTCTTGGGCGCGGTGACGTCGTTCTTCGCCACCAGCATGGTGGAACGTGCCAAGTTCAGGCAGACGTTGGCGACACGGTGGGACGACCGCAAACTCGATGCCTACATCGAGTACAGCGCGTGCGTGAAGGATGCGAACCGCGCCGCGAAGCAGCTCCTCGACGCCCACGAGCGCGGCGCGGACACCACCGAGCCCTTGGCGGCGATGGAAGCAGCGGAGGCCCGACGCTCCATCGCCTTCGAGGGCCTGGTGCTCCTGACGGACCAGGCCTCAACCGAGGCCGCCGCCCACGTCAACGAGCGCCTGTGGGCACTCCTGAAATGCGCCAGCGCCCCAGCCGACTTCTCCCCCACCGACCGCCAGGCCGCGAGCCCCGCAGTCATCCACGCCCTGAACAAACTCCACGACACGGCACGAGCGGACCTGGCGATATCCACGCGGGAGCGCTGACCGCGGGACCGAGCGCGCTGATGCCCCATCAGACATCGCTCCCAGCCCATCCCATGGATTGCCGCACGGCACAGATAGGCACGCTCGGAATCCCAGAGCGAGCCTCCTGCGTAGAGGATCAGACCCACCTACAGAATCAAACCGTCCACCTTCTGTTTACAAGCTGTAGGTGGGTCGGGCGGTGGGGGTCATACCGGTCGCTGCGGGGTGCCGGAGGGGCGGCGCCGGACGATGGCGGTTGGCGGGGTTGCTGTACTTCGCTGCTGTACCGCAACGGCCCCCGCCTGGACCTCAGCCACAGACAGCCCGCCACGACGGCGGGAGCGCCAAACGACCAGGCGCGCGTGTGGCTCGCCGCACCGGCCGCCGGGCTCAGCCACGCTGTCGTGCTCTTCTCGTCCCGCAACACGATCAACAGAAGGCTATGCATCAGGTGCGTCAAGCGGTGCCAAGATCCCGCGCAGCATGAATCGACATGCTCGAAGCACGCGAAGGGAGAGGCAAGGACAGCGTGTTGGTCGTAATCTGTTATCAAGCGGTGGGCAAGCAAGCTGACCCGCCCGAGGTAGCCAACAATATGCGGGGCGGCAAATGGAGATCTCAGATCAGGTTACTTCTAGCGAAGCCGCAGAAAAATTGAGAGGGCTCTCAGAAACAGCTTCTGCAATAGCCGAAGAACAAACCGCAAAGTCCCCTCGTGAACTCAAGGAGGCATACCTAAACTGGGCTCTTTCAGCAGAGAGAGTCATTGGAGAGCTGACCCAAGATGATTCCGCTGATCGAATACTCTCAGACAGACACTGGAGAATTCGAGCCGAGGCAGATGACAGCACACACTGCGTCGAACTGATCATCTCCGAAATTCACTCTCAATGCAGATGGTTGAACCGGATCCAGCAGTCGATGACTGCTCAGATAGCCAGATTTCAGGCACGCGAGGGAACCGCTTTCATACTTGACAGTAACATCTTCCTTCAATTCCAACTATTCACTGATATTGACTGGCGCGAGGCGCTTGGCGCCGAAAAAGTCAGAATAATTGTACCCTTGAAAGTGCTAACCGAGTTGGACGACAAAAAAACGTCGCCCAAGAATAGCCTCCGCAAGAGGGCCCAGCGAGTAATAGTCGAGCTAGGTAACCTGCTGGAGAACTCGGCTTCCAGTCCAGCAGTATTGAGTGAAGACGTAACAATTGAAGTATTGGACCGCACGGGCACTGCTACTTCCCCTGTGAACGCCGACGACGCTATCTTGGACGAAGCTCGATATGTTTCACAGATGCTGGAAAATCCGATAACGGTGGTAAGTGACGACACCGGAGTACGACTGCGGGCAAGCCAGCGGGGTCTCCGGACACTCAGGCTGGAGGATAAGTACCGGCCAGTTGACACCTCCGACGGAAGGGAGGACTCCAGTAAGGTAAAAATGAAACTGCTGTTTCACGAGAACAGCCAATTTCTAGACCCCGGGAGCAGCACAACAAAGATTTTTGAAATTGAGTCCGAAATGGCTGAAGTGATCGGCGACCGGGAGCCTCTCGCAATGCCGGGTCGGCGCGCCTACTCGGCATTGTCTGAATACAGCGCAAGTGACGCAGAGGAATACAATCGCAAACTGGATGACTGGTACCAAGAAGTGCGAGAGTGGGCCGAGAAATGCGAACGGGTTTGCTCGGTTAGATATCGCGCCGTGGAGCTACCGCTAATTCTCGTCAACTCGGATAAAATCCCAATCGGAGACATCCGATTGCAGGTATCCATTCGGTCCGCGAAGGACGCTCTCAAGTTCTCCCAGGAAGACGATTTCAAGCTTCCGGAGAGTCCACAGCCACCTCAAAAGCCAAGCAGGTTCGGGATTAACCTCTTTTCGAATATCAGCGGTATCCAGGCATGGGAGCCCAGTTTGCCAATTCCGGGGGTAGAATCTTGGCAGATCGAAGACGATAGACGTGTCGCCAGCATTACCCTTGAACAAGTTCGACAAGGGCAGTCTCTGCCAGTTCCTGACTCCATCCTAGTTTGTCACCCTGTCCCAGGCGAAGCGGTCGGAGGTTTCGAAATTGAATGGGAATTGCTGACCTCTCAGCCGCCGGGGAGTAACAGGGGGAAGCTGCAAGTTAGACCTCGCCGCGAGAATTACATGTGATTCCGGTGGAGCGGAAGAGGAACTTGACTTGACCGCATGACTGCTGACCAGACTGTCGAAGTGCCACGTTGGGCTACAGCCCGTCGCAGCAGCTTCCTGTTGTCGCGCGGGGCGGCGGGGGCGTGCCGGAGCGGGGCGGAGACAGGAGCGGCGGCGCGGGCCCGCCGGGCCGCGCGTGGCCCGCGTGAGCGGGCCGCCTTGAAGTCGTCGGGAAAGTTGTTACGCACGCCCGCTCTCGAAGTGAGCTACAAGCAACTCGGTTCAGCCAGAGGCCGGTTCGAGCGCGCCGAGCGCGGCTGTGATCAGGGATCGGGCTTGCGCACCGTAGACCGCCGATTCCCGGAGCCGCGAGAACGCCTTGCGGTAGAGCTCGACCTCGCCAGGAGCCGTGACCGTCACCCGGGCGGACAGCAACTCGACGTGTGCGCGGCGGTCGTCGAAGACGGTGAAGGTCTCCAGCGGCCAGACGGAGCGAGCTGCGGTGAACGGGATGATGCCGACGGAGACCGCGGGCAGCGTCATCAGGGACAGCAACTGGCCGAGTTGGCCCGCCATTACCTCAGGCGTGCCGATCCGGTAGCGCAGTACGGACTCCTCGATGAGGACAGCGAAGCAGTGATCGCCCTCGCGGATCACCTGTGAGCGCTTCATCCGGGCCCTCACGGCGTCGGCCACGTCGTCCGGCGTCCCATGCATGCCCGCGATACCGGAGAGAAGCGCGGATGCGTACTCCGGGGTCTGGAAGATGCCGGGCATCACGTGGGAGCAGTAGATACGGAAACGCCGGGTCCGCTCGTACAGCGGGACGCTGGACTCCTGGAGGCGGCGCAGGCCGGCCCGTTGGAGCCTTTTCCACTGGACGTACATCGAGTCGGCCTGGCGGTTCGCCGCGATCAGGTCGGCTGCCTCGGACCCCGCGGAGCAGACGGCGCACCATGCCCGTACGTCCGCGTCCGACGGCGCCGTTCTGGCCGCCTCGATACGGGACGACTTCGACTCGCTCCAGCCGCACCGCGCGGCCACCTCCCGCCTCGTCAGTTCCGCGTCGAGGCGGACTTCCCGTAGACGTGCGGCGAGAGCCTCGCGTGCGGCCTGGGCGCTGGAGGACGGTGACGTCGGCATCGGTTGCGAGGGGGGCGTCAGAGCTCGTACTTCTCGTGCGGCACCGCCCGCTGCCACACCGCCTCGAACGCCGTCGCGCACAGGCCCAACACCCCCGCATCCGTCGTCAGTTCGTCCTCCACCACCTCTCCCTCCCCCGAGAAGTGATGGAGGCGGGCGAGGCGGCCGTCGAAGAGCCAGAAGTCGTTGCCGGGCAGCGCGAGGTCCGAGGCGTTCCGGCGCGGCAGCCAGCGGACCTCCTCACCCGCCTCGACGTTGGCACGCGTGACGTAGTGCTCCCAGCGGATGTACTCGCTCACCGGCTCCGACACGACGCGGGCCCTCCGGACGCTGACCCCACGGGCGATGGCCCGCGCGATGTGGTCGTGGAAGGGGCGCCACCATGACGCGCGCGCGTCCCAGTCGATCCGTTCTCCCCGCCGCCACGCCTCGAATTGGGGGTTGCTGGCATAGCTGTCCCTCATCTCCAGGTGGACAGCATCGGAGCGGGTGCCGAGCAGCAGCTCACCGAATGCCGGTGCCGGGAACCGTCGAGGGCATCGCACGCCTTCCTGATCATCGGCATCATGCGTGCCGGAAGCCTCACCACGTCTTCGTACTCCGGGATCGGGCCGTTGGCGGGGAAGTTCGCCTCGCACTCGTTCCGGAGCGCGGAGCTCGCCTTCCAGCCGTGCACCACGAGTTCGCCCTTCGCCTCGTCCACCCACACGGTCGGACAGTGGTCCTCATTGGTCTCCGGGTCGATCCCGACGAACCTCAGCGGCATGGCGTCCTCCCACAGCGAGTGACTTGCCTGAGCTTGCCCGCCCATCGTCCCGTCACCGGGGCACCTGCGGGATGGCTTGCCCCTTTATTGCCGTGCAAGTCCGTGCAAGTTCGTGGAGCCATGGAATCCGCCCGGTCTTGACTGAACGCACCGCATACCTACGGCAAGGACAAGGCGATGAGTGAGCATCCGTACGACCGAGGCACGCTGCTCGTGGACGAGAGCACTGCGGCGCCACCAGTCTCCCCCGCGTGGACGGGCATGGTCGTCATCGCGCTCGGCGAACCACAACATCCCCGCTATCGCCTGATCACCGCCACCGGGTACGAGTGGACCACCGGCCACCTGACCGTACGCGAGGCGACCAGCACGGAGCGCACCGCGTACGAGCGCGTGCTCACCGCTCGCGGGTACGTGCTGCCCCAGAGCCCGGCCTCCTCATGAACCGCGACGTGTCACGGCTGACGATCCGGATCTCGCGCGACGGCGGAAGGACGTGGACCACTCCGCGAACGATCACCCGCGACCCGGCACGGGACCGGCTCCCGCTCTCCGACGGCTTCCCGCCGTGCGCCTGCGCGCGCTGCCGGAGCGCTGCCGCAGGGCACGGAAAGGGCCCGCCCCAAACCCCCGGGACGGGCCTCTCACCTGCGTAGACAAACCGAGCCGCCTGTCGGATTCGAACCGACGACCTTCTGTTTACAAGACAGATGCTCTAACCAGCTGAGCTAAGGCGGCGCGCACGGGCGCGGATGGCGTGCCCGTGCAGTGTACCCACCCCCGTACCGCCGCCCGCGAGGTGGTTTCCGGGGCAGTGCAGGCCACGGTACGGACCCGGACGTGACCGGAGGTACTGACAAAACCGGAGCCTTGGGGTTAGCGTCACGTCAGGTTCGCTCGGTTCCATGTGGTTCCAGCCAGCGGGCCAGACCCCTTTACGACGGATCGTCCGGCACGTACCTGCCGGTGAAGGAGAAAAACAACATGGCCACGGTCACCTATGACAAGGCGACCCGGGTGTACCCGGGTGCGGAGACCCCCGCTGTCGACAAGCTCAACATCGACATCGAGGACGGCGAGTTCCTCGTCCTCGTCGGCCCCTCCGGCTGCGGAAAGTCGACCTCCCTGCGGATGCTCGCGGGTCTCGAGGACGTCAACGAGGGCAACATTCGGATCGGTGACCGCGACGTCACGCACCTTCCGCCGAAGGACCGGGACATCGCGATGGTGTTCCAGAACTACGCGCTGTACCCGCACATGTCCGTGGCCGACAACATGGGCTTCGCGCTCAAGATCGCGGGCGTGAACAAGTCCGAGATCCGGCAGAAGGTCGAGGACGCGGCCAAGATCCTGGACCTCACCGACTACCTCGGCCGCAAGCCCAAGGCGCTCTCCGGCGGTCAGCGCCAGCGCGTCGCGATGGGCCGCGCGATCGTCCGTGAGCCGCAGGTCTTCCTCATGGACGAGCCGCTGTCGAACCTGGACGCGAAGCTCCGCGTCCAGACCCGTACGCAGATCGCGGGCCTCCAGCGCCGCCTCGGCATCACCACCGTCTACGTCACCCACGACCAGGTCGAGGCCATGACGATGGGCGACCGCGTGGCCGTCCTCAAGGACGGTCTGCTCCAGCAGGTCGACACTCCGCGCCACATGTACGACCGCCCGAACAACCTCTTCGTCGCCGGCTTCATCGGCTCCCCGGCCATGAACCTGGTCGAGGTCCCGATCACCGACGGCGGCGTGAAGTTCGGCAACAGCGTGGTGCCCGTCGAGCGCGAGGCCCTCAGCGCCGCGTCCGACAAGGGCGACAGGACCGTGACGGTCGGCGTCCGCCCCGAGCACTTCGACCTGGCGAACGGCGAGGGCTCGACGCTCTCCAAGGACGAGCCCGCGGGCGTCGCCGTGACCGTGAACGTCGTCGAGGAGCTCGGCGCCGACGGTTACGTCTACGGCACCGCCGACATCGGCGGCGAGACCCGCGACCTGGTCGTCCGCGTCTCCGGGCGGAACGTGCCCGAGAAGGGCTCCACCGTCCACGTCGTCCCGCGCGGCGGCGAGACCCACGTGTTCTCGACCTCCTCCGGCGAGCGCCTCTCCGACTGACGTAACAGGAGAGCAGGAGCAGGAGCAGGACATACGAGTGCGGCGGGCCCTTCCACGGCCCGCCGCACTCATGTTTCCGGCCCCTCTTTACGAGCGCACGCCCGAACAACCCAAAATTCCCGTCCCTCGATACGGTGACAAAATGTCGCCAAATCACTACCCCTCGCTACGATCGCGGGCGTGAACCACGCAGCCCGCCGTATCGGCCGATCCCTCGCCCTCGTCCTCCCGGTCGTCCTCGTTCTCTCCGGGACACTCGCCGTCACCCGCGTTCCCTGGGCCACGACCGCGCCCAGCGACTCGCAGGTGCTCACCGCCTCCGCCGAGAAGGCGTCCACACAGGCGAAGTCCCGTGCCCCGCAGGACATGCTCCGCGACCGGCTCGTCGCCGAGCTCCAGGAGGAGAACCCCTCCGCCGCGCTCACCAGCCTCCAGAAGGAGATGGCGCGCAAGCCGTCCCTCGCGAAGCACTGCTCGTCCATCGCGCGGGCGCTCGGCAGGGCGGCGGTGAAGAAGTACGGCGCCGCGCACCGCGCGCACCGCTACTCGCGCCCCGTCTGCGACACCTCGTTCGCCTACGGGGTCGCCCAGATGAACTGAGGGCACGCCTGCCCCCGCACCACGCACTACGCACCATGCACCACGCACCACGCACCACACCCCGCGCATAGGCTGCGGCTCATGACCGCGCATCCGACCCAAGCCGTGATCCTCGCCGGTGGCCAGGGATCACGGCTTCGGCCGTACACCGACGACCGTCCCAAGCCGATGGTCGAGATCCCCGGCACCGGGACACCGATCATCGGCCACCAACTGGCCTGGCTCGCCGCCGAGGGCGTCACCGACGCCGTCGTCTCCTGCGGGCACCTCGCCGAGGTGCTTCAGGAGTGGCTGGCGGGCACCGAACTGCCGCTCCGCGTCACGACCGTGATCGAGCGCGAGCCCCTGGGGCGCGGCGGCGGGCTGAAGTTCGCCGCGCGCGAGCTGCCCCGCGCCGACGAGCCCTGGTACGCGACGAACGGCGACATCTGGACCCGTTTCTCGCTCCGCGAGATGGCCGCGTTCCACGCCGAGCGCGACGCCACCGCGACCCTCGCGCTGGCCCGGCCGCGCATCCCGTGGGGCGCGGTGGAGACCGACGAGTTCGGGCACGTCCTCGACTTCATCGAGGCCCCACCGTCCCCGTATCTGATCAACGCGGGGGTCTACGTCTTCTCGCCGTCGTTCACCGGCCTGCTGCCCGACCGGGGCGACCACGAGCGCGCCACGTTCCCGCGCCTCGCCAGGGAGCGCCGCCTCGCGGGCTTCCCGCTGCCCCAGGGCTCGTACTGGCGGGCCATCGACACCGCCAAGGACCTGACCGAGGCCGCACGCGAACTCGCCCAGCACAGGGGCGAATAGAGCCTCCGTACAAGGGCTCCGTACGCGTACCTGCGTACGCGCATGCGTGAGGGCTGCCGGGATCCTCTCCCGGCAGCCCTCACGGCGTTCAGAGCACTGCTCAGTCCCCTGTCACTGGCCGCCCAGCAGGCCGCCCAGCGTACGGCCGCCACCGCCGCCGCTGTCGCCGCCGCCGCCCGACGAGCTGCCGCCCGACGAGGACGTGCCGCCGCCGCTGCCCGCCGTGGACGTGCTGCGGGCCGCGCTGCCCGCGTCAGGGCCCGCGGAGCCGCCAGAGGTGGCCTCGGGCTGCGCGGGCTGCTCCTGGGCGGGAGGCGCCGTCTGGCGCTGCGCGGGGCTGGTGGTGGTCTCCTGCTGCTGGCTCGGCGTCGTCTCCGGGCCCGTGGTCGCGCGCTGCTGGTCGCCGGGCTGGGTCGCGCGGGACGAGGGGCGGGTCTTACGGCGCGAGTCCGTGCCCTCGGGTGAGCCCGTCGCCTCGCCGGGGCCCTGGGACGCCTGGCCCGTGGTGGTGCTCGCGCCGGGGCGCTTCGGGAGGGGGGAGCCGGGGAGCTGGTTGGTGGGCGTCTCGCCCTTCCTCGGCACGGTCGCGACCTGCGAGGAGCGGACCGCGCTGCCGAGCAGCGAGCCGATCAGCAGGGCGCAGCCGACGATGAGCGTGGCCAGGACCGTGCCCCGGCGCAGTACGCGGCGGCGCAGGTCCCAGAGCGGGACGCGGGGGCCGAGCTTGCGCCAGGCGTCGCCCGCGAGCCGCGCGTCGACGGAGTAGACCGGGGCGCCCGCGATGATCAGCGGGCTCCATGCGGCCAGATAGATGATGTCCGGCGCGTCGTACACGGGGACGCTGCTCCAGCTGACCGTCAGCAGCAGCGCCACCGACAGCAGCGCGCCGAACGAGGCCGCCAGCCGCTGCCACAGGCCGAACATCGTCAGCACGCCGACGATGACTTGGAGGAACGCCACCGTCAGCCCGGCGCCGACCGGGTGCGCGAGCGCGAAGTCGCGCAGCGGGGAGGCGATCGCCCAGGGGTCGAGGGAGCGCAGCCACGTCACCATCGAGCCGCGCTCGCCGCCGTCGAAGTAGACGGGGTCGCAGAGCTTGCCCATCCCGGCGTAGACCGTGATGAAGCCGAGGAAGACGCGGAGCGGGAGGAGCACGACGCCGAGGTTCATGCGCCGGTCGGGGTAGAAGCCGTGCCGTACGGAGTCGCCGCGGCGGCGCTCCCCGCCGTCGGCGTCCGCCGGGCCGACCACGACGGCCTGCATGCTGCCGGGACCGCCGGGGCCGCCGTGGAGGGTCTCGAACTCCCCGGTGTCCTCCGGCTCGTCGAACGGCTCGTCGAAGGCGCCGCGCGCCGGGCGTACGCCGCTCAGCAGCGGGGGCTGGGCCTCCGAGGGCTGGGGGCCGCGGGGCGGGCCGACGACCGTGGCGGGGCCCGTCGGGGGGCCGGCGGAGCCGGGGCGTGCGACGGGGTCGCCGACCTGGGGCAGCACCTGGGTGGCCGTGGCGTCGCCGCCTCCCACGCCGCCCTCCACGCCGTGCGTCCGCTCCGCCTCGGCCGTACGGACGGCCTGCACCAGCCGCGTCGCGCCCGTGTCGTCGGGCTCGGCGCGGCCGCTCCACACGACGGGCGTACGGCGCCTGCCGCCCGCCGCCGCTCCGGCTCCCGCCCCGACGGCGGCCCCGGCGCCCGCTCCGACCGCGGCACCCGCGGTCGCCACGGCGGGCATGGGCTGGGTCTCCTCGGCCACGTGCGGGCGCGCGGGCCCTGAGGCGGCCGCAGGGCCGAGCCGCACCCGGAAGCTCGCGTGATTGACGACCACCTCAGCGGGGTCGGACGGAACCTTGACCGTGCTCAGCACCGGCTCGTCGTCGAAGAAACCGCTCGGGCCCGCGGCGCCAGCGCGGGGTGTTCTGGTGTCCACACTCATCTAACCGAGTGATGGACGTTTAGGACACTGCCTTGACCGTCCCGATCTGTCCGAGACCCGTCAAGATCACCGGGCCCGGGACACGCCCCTCGGTCAGCGGCGGCGGCGTGCCGCCTCGTAGAGCACGACCCCGGCGGCCACACCCGCGTTGAGCGACTCGGCGCCGCCCGGCATCGGGATCCGCACACGCGCGTCGCACGTCTCGCCGACCAGCCGCGACAGGCCCTTGCCCTCGCTGCCGACGACCACGACGAGCGGCCCGTCCAGCGCCGCCAGCTCGTCCAGCTCGACCTCGCCGTCGGCCGCGAGGCCGACGACCATGAGACCGGCCTTCTGGTACGCCTCCAGCGCACGGGTGAGGTTGGCGGCGCGCGCGACCGGCGTACGCGCCGCCGTGCCCGCCGAGGTCTTCCACGCGCCCGCCGTCATCCCGGCCGCGCGGCGCTCGGGGACGACCACGCCGTGGCCGCCGAAGGCGGAGACGGAGCGGACGACGGCGCCCAGGTTGCGCGGGTCGGTGACGCCGTCGAGGGCGACGATCAGCGGGTCCTCGCCCTCGTCGTACGCCGCCGCCGCGAGGTCCTCCGGGTGCGCGTACTCGTACGGCGGGACCTGGAGGACGACGCCCTGGTGGTTGAGCCCGTTGGTCATCCGGTCCAGCTCGGGGCGCGGGGCCTCGACCAGGTGGATGCCGCCGCGCTCGCCCGCGACGCGGACGGCCTCGCGGACGCGCTCGTCGTTGTCGACGAACTGCTGGACGTAGAGCGCGTTGGCCGGGACGCCCTCGCGCAGGGCCTCCACGACCGAGTTACGGCCGACGACCAGCTCCGAGGTGCCCTTGCCGCCCCTGGCGCCCTTGTGCTGCGGGCGGCCCTGGGCGCGGCGCGCCTTGGCCTGCGCGGCGCGCTGCTTGGCGTGCCCCTTGCGCATCTCGGCGGGCGGGGTCGGCCCCTTGCCCTCCAGGCCACGGCGCCGGTTGCCGCCACTGCCGACCTGCGCGCCCTTCTTCTTGGACACGCTCCGGTTGGAACGCGGATTGTTCCCGGCCATCACGGCACCTACCTGTTTCCTGGCGCGCGGTCAGCGCGGTGTTCGAACATCAGACTGTCAACGGTACTGGGCCGCCGCACCGCTCCGCCTACTCGGCGGTGAGCTCCCAGCGGGGGCCGTGCGGGGTGTCCTCGATCGCGAGGCCGGCCTGCTTCAGCTCGTCGCGCAGGGCGTCGGCCGTCGCGTAGTCCTTACGGGCGCGGGCGGCCTGCCGCTGGTCGAGGACGAGCCGGACGAGGGAGTCGATGACGGAGTGCAGCTCCGCGCCCCGGTCCCCCGAGCCGCCCCGCGTCCAGGTCTCGTCCAGCGGGTCGAGGCCGAGGACGCCGAGCATGGCGCGGACCTCGGCCACGGCACGGACGACGGCGTCCTTCTGGTCCTCGGTGAGGGCCGCGTTCCCCTGCCGGACGGTGTTGTGGACGACCGCGAGGGCCTGCGGGACGGCGAAGTCGTCGTCCATGGCCTGCGCGAACGCCTCGGGCACCTCGGCGGCGGGGGCGACCTCGCCGACCGTCTCGCCCGCGCGCTGCAGGAAGCCCTCGATGCGGGAGAAGGCGGACTCGGCCTCGCCCAGGGACTCCGCGCTGTACTCGATCGTGGAGCGGTAGTGCGGGGAGGCCAGGTAGTAGCGCAGGACGATGGGGCGCCAGCGGCGCACCATCTCGGCGACGAGCACCGAGTTGCCGAGCGACTTGCTCATCTTCTCGCCGCTCATGGTCACCCACGCGTTGTGCGCCCAGTAGCGCGCGAAGGTGTCACCGAACGCCTTGGACTGCGCGATCTCGTTCTCGTGGTGCGGGAAGACGAGGTCCACGCCGCCGCCGTGGATGTCGAAGGCGGCGCCCAGGTACTTGTGCGCCATCGCCGAGCACTCCAGGTGCCAGCCGGGACGGCCGGGCCCCCAGGGCGTCTCCCAGGCGGGCTCGCCCGGCTTGGCGGCCTTCCACATCGCGAAGTCGCGCGGGTCCCGCTTGCCGGTCTCGCCCTCGCCCTCGGGCTGGAGGAGGTGGTCGAGGTCCTGGTTGGACAGCGCGAGGTAGTCGGGGAAGGAGCGCACGTCGAAATAGACGTTCCCGTCCGCCGCGTAGGCGTGGCCGCGGTCGATCAGGGCGCTCATCATCGCGATCATCTCGGGGACGTGCCCCGTCGCGCGCGGCTCGTACGTCGGCGGGAGGCAGCCCAGCGCGTCGTAGGCCGCGTTGAACGCCCGCTCGTTCTCGTAACCGATCGACCACCAGGGGCGGTTCTGCTCGGCGGACTTGGCGATGATCTTGTCGTCGATGTCCGTCACGTTCCGCACGAACGTGACCTCGTAGCCGCGGTGGGCGAACCAGCGGCGCATCACGTCGAAGTTCAGCCCCGAGCGGATGTGGCCGATGTGCGGGGCCGCCTGGACGGTGGCGCCACACAGGTAGATCGAGACGCAGCCCGGCACGAGGGGGCTGAATTCACGGATCTGCCGGGCGCTGGTGTCGTACAGGCGAAGAGTCACGCCTCAAAGGGTAGTAGGCGCACGTACCTGCTCGCGCGCAAGTCCGGGAGAGCCGTCGCGACGGCTCTCCCGGGGCGGGTCAGCGGTGGCTCACAGCCGCCCGACGACCTTGCGGACGCTGATCCGGACGACGACCCGCTCGCCGTCCTGGGACGCGTTGGGGTTGAACTCCGCGTAGCTCTTCCCCACGTACTTCTGCGCCAGCTCGTCGATCAGCTCCTGGCCGCCCTCGGTGCTCAGGGTGGCGGTGCCGCGCAGCTCGGCGTACGTGTACGGGTTGTCGGCGGGCTCGACCATCACCGTCACGCGCGGGTCGCGCTTGAGGTTGAGGGCCTTGCGGCGGTCGACGGTGGTGGAGATCAGGACGTCGTCGCCGTCCCGCTTCACCCAGACCGGGGAGACCTGGGGACTGCCGTCGGGCTGGATGGTCGCGACCGCCACGAACACCTGGCCGTCGAGCACCTTCTTCAGTTCGTCGGAGAGCACTGCCACGGAACTGGTCCTTCCCTCACACTGCGCTGGAACCGGATTACGTGCTTCGGACCGTATCCAACACGGGACACCGCGTGAGTGTTCCCCGGGGCCCCGGCCCCGCTAGCGCGTCGTCCGGACCACCAGTGCCGTCGCGACGGCGGCCAGCCCGTCGCCGCGGCCCGTCAGGCCGAGGCCGTCCGTCGTCGTGCCGGAGACGGAGACGGGGGCGCCGACGGCGGCGGAGAGGGCCCGCTGGGCCTCCGCGCGCCGCTTGCCGATCTTGGGCCGTACGCCGATGACCTGGACGGCGACGTTGCCGATCCCGAACCCGGCCTCGCGCACGATCCGCGCGGCCTCGGCGAGCAGCGTGACGCCGGAGGCGCCGGACCACTCGGGGCGGTCCGTGCCGAAGTGGGCGCCGAGGTCGCCGAGCCCGGCGGCGGAGAAGAGCGCGTCGCAGGCGGCGTGCGCGGCGACGTCGCCGTCGGAGTGCCCGGCGAGGCCGTACCGCTCGCCCTCCCACAGCAGGCCCCCGCACCACAGCTCGCGGCCCTCCTCGAAGGCGTGCACGTCGGTGCCGACGCCGACCAGCGGGAGTGTGACCTCAGTAGCCAACGTTCGCCCTCCTGCGTGCGAGAACCGCCTCGGCCAGGACGAGGTCCAGCGGGCGGGTGACCTTGAACGCCTCCTCGTGGCCGGGGACGACCACGACCTCCACGCCGATCCGCTCGACCATCCCCGCGTCGTCCGTGGCGCCCTCGCCCTCGCGCGCGACGCGCGCGTGGGCCTCCACGAGCACCTCGCGGGCGAAGCCCTGCGGGGTCTGGACGGCACGCAGCCGGGAGCGGTCGGGGGTGCCGGTGACGGGCTCGGCGGCGCCGTCGCCGCGCGGCTCGACCTCCTTGACGGTGTCCGCGACGGGCAGCGCCGGTACGACCGCGGGCGCGCCCTCCCGTACGGCCGCGGCGACGGCGTCCACCGTGTCGGCCGGGACGAGCGGGCGGGCCGCGTCGTGCACCAGGACCGCGCCGATGTCGGCGGGGAGGGCGTCGAGGCCGAGGCGGACGGAGTCCTGCCGGGTCTCGCCGCCGGGGACGACCTCGACGTCCTCCAGGCCGTGCTCGTCGAGCAGGTGGCGGACCTCGGCGGAGCCGTCCGGCGGGCCGACCACGACGACGAGCGAGACGGCGCGGGCACGCGCGGTCGCGCGGACCGCGTGCACCAGCATCGGGATGCCGCCGAGCGGGCGGAGCGCCTTGGGCGTGCCGGGGCCGAGCCGCACGCCGCGGCCCGCGGCGGGGATCACGACCGCGGTGCGCCCGCGGTCGGCCCCGGGGCCGCCGGACGCTCCGGATCCGCTGGATTCCGGCGATTCGATTGACATCGGTTGCGCGTTCAGGTTTGTGTCCTCAGCCGAGTTGGGTATGGCCACACCGTGCCGGGCGCGACGCGCCGACCGAACCCTTCCGTGATCTCCGGTCGAGCTAGCCGCCCGGGCCCGGCACGCCACAGCAGCACAGTATGAGCAGGACCAGAAGGGCCGCCCGGCAATGAACATGCCGCGGCGCCCGGTGACGACAGGGTCACCCGGGCACCGCGGCAGTGTGTATCAGGACGCAGTGTCCATCAAGCGGCGTCCGTCAAGCAGTGTTCATCAAGACGCGAGGACCTCGTCGAGAAGTGCCTCGGCCTTGTCCTCGTTCGTGTTCTCCGCGAGGGCCAGCTCGCTCACGAGGATCTGGCGCGCCTTCGCCAGCATGCGCTTCTCGCCCGCCGACAGGCCACGCTCGCGCTCACGGCGCCACAGGTCGCGCACGACCTCCGCCACCTTGATCACGTCGCCGGACGCGAGCTTCTCAAGATTCGCCTTGTAGCGGCGGGACCAGTTGGTCGGCTCCTCGGCATACGGCGCGCGGAGCACCTCGAAGACCCTGTCCAGCCCGTCCGAACCGACCACGTCGCGCACGCCCACGAACTCCGCATTGTCCGCTGGCACACGAACCGTCAAGTCGCCCTGCGCTACCTTCAGAACCAAGTAGGTCTTGTCCACGCCTTTGATCTGGCGAGTTTCGATGGCCTCGATCAGCGCGGCCCCGTGATGGGGATAGACCACGGTGTCGCCAACCTTGAACGTCATGTGTCAGGTACCCCTTCCGTGGCTATCCAGGGTAACACGAGAACGCCTTCTTCTGAATGGCGTTTTCGCAGGTCAGGGCATATCTCGGGGCTTGACAACGGGCCCCGTATCGTGCATCGGCCGGTCATTGCAAGCGGGTATTCGCAGGTGGGAGCGGGTCTGCACACGCCGGGAAACGCGCCTCTCACGCTCCGGGAAGCCCCCTGACGCGCCGCCTGTTGACCGTTTTGTCCCGCTGTAGCGAGACTCCACTTCGGCCGTTGTTACGCCTTTCCCAAGAATTGATCAAAGGCGTCCCGAGAGCCCCCGAGAGAGCGCTGTTGATCAATTCTTGAAGCCCCCACGTATTCCCGGGAATCGCCCGTACGGATGCCTCCGGTGATGCCGTACGGGGCGTATTCAGCGGTGACACGCGGGCGAGTTGGAGGGTCGGGTGCGGGACGCCCCCGGGCTGTCGGTAACCTGAGCGCGCACGAAACGCCCATCCGTACGCGCTCGGCACGTGCGCGACCGCGCTCGCCCGCGATCCCCGGTGCCGCCGCCCAAGCTCGCCTAGGAGTTGCCGCCGCCGTGAGCAGCAGCCTTCGACGCGGCACCCTCGCCGCCACCACCCTCGCGCTCGCCGTCGCCACGCTGACCGCCTGTGGTGCGGGGAACAGCGCTCAGACGCTGGAGGTCAAGCCCGACAACGCCGCCAAGACGGTCGGCGACATCAAGATCCAGAACGTCAACATCGTCACCGAGCCGGAGGGTTCCGGTCCGGCCACCGTGACCGGCCGGATCTTCAACGACGGGAACAAGGACCAGGTCCTCAGGACCGTGACCGTGGGCTCAGCGGGCCGCGCCGAGCTGAGCCCCGCCAAGGGCGAGAAGCGGCTCACCGTCCCGGCGGGCGGCTCCCTGGCGCTGGGCGGCAAGAACAACGCCTCGGCCCTGCTCACCGACTCCAAGGCCGCCGGGGTCCGGGACGGCAACGCGCACGCGGTCGCCTTCGACCTCAGCAGCACCGGCACCGTGAAGATGCGCGTCACGGTCGTGCCCGCGAAGCACGGCCACGACAACGTCGGCCCGAGCGTGGGCCCCTCGATCCCCGAGGGCACGGCGAAGCCGACCGAGAACGCCTCGCCGGGTGAGAAGGGCGAGAAGGGCCAGAACGGCGAGCGCGAGGGCGTCCGTGAGGGCGAG
Source organism: Streptomyces sp. NPDC048172 (assembly GCF_043202595.1). Classification (NCBI taxonomy): domain Bacteria; kingdom Bacillati; phylum Actinomycetota; class Actinomycetes; order Kitasatosporales; family Streptomycetaceae; genus Streptomyces; species Streptomyces sp. NPDC048172. The sequence goes on along the minus strand of NZ_JBIDAT010000002.1, from coordinate 843,658 downwards.
CCGAACCCCAACGCCGACGAGAAGGGCCGCGACGGCGCGGACGCGTCCGCCTCGCCGGGCGCCAACGCCACCGCCTCCGCGACCCAGGGCGCGAACGCCGGGCACTGAGCCCGGTCCGTAGGCACGTACGACGGAGCGCCGTCCCCCCTCCTCGGGGTGGCGGCGCTCCGTCGTGTGCGTACGGCTTACGGCCGCGGCCTACGGCTCGAACTTGTAGCCCAGCCCCCGGACCGTGACCAGGTAGCGCGGGGCGCCCGGGTCGGGCTCGATCTTGGCGCGGAGGCGCTTGACGTGGACGTCGAGGGTCTTGGTGTCGCCCACGTAGTCGGCGCCCCAGACGCGGTCGATGAGCTGCATACGGGTCAGCACGCGGCCCGCGTTGCGCAGCAGCATCTCCAGCAGGTCGAACTCCTTGAGCGGCAGATCGACCTTGCCGCCGCCGACCGTCACCACATGCCGGTCCACGTCCATCCGGACGGGGCCCGCCTCCAGGGCCGCCGGGGTGACCTCCTCCGGCTCGCCGCGCCGGCGCAGCACGGCCCGTACGCGCGCGACCAGCTCGCGCGAGGAGAAGGGCTTCGTCACGTAGTCGTCGGCTCCTATTTCCAGCCCGACGACCTTGTCGATCTCGCTGTCCTTGGCGGTCACCATGATCACCGGGACGTTGGAGCGGCCGCGCAGCTGGCGGCACACCTCCGTGCCGGGCAGCCCCGGCAGCATCAGGTCGAGCAGCACGAGGTCGGCCCCGTTCCGCTCGAACTCGTCGAGCCCATCCGGACCCGTGGCCGCCACAGCGACCTCAAAACCTTCCTTGCGCAGCATGTACGACAGTGCGTCGCTGAACGATTCCTCGTCCTCGACGACGAGCACTCGGGTCACGGCCGGACCTCCGGGGCAGACAGGGGTTCGTCTGTTTCTTCGGATTCGAAATGGGGCCGCTCCTCGTCTTCGAAGGCGGCAGGTTCCTTGAGCGCGCCTGACAGACGGTTCCGGCCCTGCCGGTCCGCCTCGGCCTTCTCCCGGGCGCTGCCTGCCTCCGGCAGCCGCAGGGTGAAGGTGGAGCCCTGGCCCTCGGCGCTCCAGACGGTGACCTCCCCGCCGTGCGAGGCGGCCACGTGCTTGACGATGGAGAGACCGAGACCGGTCCCTCCCGTGGCCCGGGAGCGGGCCGGGTCGACGCGGTAGAACCGCTCGAAGATCCGCTCCTTGTCCCTCTCCGAGATGCCGATGCCCTGGTCGGTGACGGCGATCTCGACGAGGTCTCCGCCCGGCGCCGCTATCCGGCGCCCGGCGAGCCCGACCCGGGTGCGGGCCGGTGAGTAGTTGACCGCGTTCTCGACGAGATTGCCGAGCGCGGCGGCGAGCTGGCCGCGGTTGCCCCAGACGTGCAGGCCCTCGGTACCGCCCGCGCCCAGCGTGATCTGCTTGCCCTCGGCGGCCTGGCGGCTGCGCTCGATGGCCTCGGTCACCAGTTCGTCGACGCGGACGGACTCGGAGTCCTCCAGCGGGTCGTCGTTCTGCACCCGGGAGAGGTCGATGAGCTCCTGGACGAGGCTGGTGAGCCGCGTCGCCTCGTTCTGCATCCGGCCCGCGAAGCGCTGCACGGCGTCCGGCTCGTCGGCGGCGTCCATGACGGCCTCGGAGAGCAGCGAGAGGGCGCCGACGGGGGTCTTGAGCTCATGGCTGACATTGGCGACGAAGTCGCGGCGTACGGCCTCGATCCTGCGGGCCTCCGTCAGGTCCTCCACCAGGAGCAGCACCAGACGGGAGCCGAGCGGAGCCACGCGTGCGGAGACCGCGAGGGCATCACCTCTTCCCGTGCCGCGCCGGGGGAGGTCGAGCTCGACCTGGCGTATCTCCCCGTCGCGGCGGGTGTCGCGCGCCATCTGGAGCATCGGCTCGACGGCGAGCCTGCCGCCGCGCACCAGCCCCAGCGCGTACGCCGCCGAGCTGGCCTTGACCACCGCGTCGCTCTCGTCCAGCACCACGGCGGAGGAGCGCAGCACGGAAAGGACGGTGTCGACGCCCGGGGGCAGCGCGGGGCCGCCGGTGGCGGTGTGCAGCGAGGTCCGCGTGGGGCGGGCCTGCTCACGCTCGCTCCAGCGGAACGCCAGCATGGCGATGACGCCGGTGCAGAGCCCGGCTATCGCTGCCGCTGCGGCGACCGCCGCGTTCACGTCCATACATCCAGGTTATGCGCCTTCGGGGAGAGCTCCCCAGCCCTCCCTGGGCTGACGCGGAGAGCTGTCGCCCAGTGTTAACCCGGAGGGGGCCTCGGGTTCACCGTGGATGCCGGAGCCGGTCGCATTTCGGGCGGACCGTGGGAGCGTAGGGCGGGAGCCCGGTGTGACGATCACAGTTGTCCAGGGGTTCGGTACCTCCGGCACCCCCGGAATGCAGTACTCATGAGCCCAGGAACCAGGAACTCAGGAACGAAAGAAGGACAGCTATGCGGGACGCGTACCACGAGGAGCTGGACTCGATCGGGGACAGCCTGGTCGAGATGGCCCGGCTCGTCGGCTCCGCCATCGGCCGCGCCACCACGGCGATGCTGGACGCGGACCTGAAGCTCGCCGAGAGCGTCATCGCCGCCGACGAGAAGGTGGACGACCTCCAGCGTGACCTGGAGACCCGGGCGATACAGCTCCTGGCCCGCCAGCAGCCCGTGGCCACGGATCTGCGGATCGTGGTGACCTCGCTGCGGATGAGCGCGGACCTGGAGCGCTCCGGCGACCTGGCCCAGCACGTCGCCAAGGTCGCCAGGCTCCGCTTCCCCGAGTCGCCGGTGCCGCGCGACCTCCAGGCCACGCTGCTGGAGATGGGGCAGCTCGCGCAGCGCCTGATGGCGAAGGCCGCCGAGGTCATCATCACCAAGGACGTCGACCTGGCCATGCAACTGGAGCAGGACGACGACGCCATGGACCTGCTGCACCGCACGCTCTTCCAGCACCTGATGGACGACCGCTGGAAGCACGGCATCGAGACCGCCGTCGACGTGACGCTGCTGGGCCGCTACTACGAGCGGTTCGCCGACCACGCCGTGTCGGTGGCCCGCCGCGTGGTCTACCTCGTCACCGGGGACTACGCGGACGAGATCGACCCGGCGCTCGGGGCCAACAACGACGGCACGGCGCCCGTCGAGTCGGCGTAGCGCGCGGACGCGCCCCGGGCGGTTTCCGGACTGACGCAGGGCGGCGTGTGCTCCTCTGCGCCCTTGATGCGCCCGTGGTCGGGGGGCGTGCAATGGGAGAGCCCGCGCCTGATTCATGGAGGCCAGGAGGCCAAGGAGGGAACCATGGCTGACTCCCGGAAGCCTGCCCCGACCACTCCGCAGTCGCTCCGCTCGTCCGGACCGCCCCCGTCCCCCACGCCCCGTCGGCGGCAGGTGCTCCCCCTGCTCGGCGCGTGCGGGTGCGGTCCGGGGTGCGGGTGCGGATGCCAGTCCGGAGGCCCCTGCCAGTGCGGCGGCTGCTGCGGCTGAGCGCTGAGCGGCTGAGGCGTCTCAGGGAAATCCGTACTGCTTCCCAGCCCCCCCACGGGGCCTCGCGGGGCCCTGGCCGGTTCGACGGGTCAGGGCCCCGCGACGTGGGCGTTCTCCTGCCTTACGGGGCGCGTAGCGGCCAGGGCAGGCGTGCGAGCAGGGTGAACGCTCCCTGGTCGACGCCGTGGTGCAGCGTGCCGTCCTCCAGTTCGAGGCGCTCGTGCAGTCCCGTGAGCCCGGCGCCCGCGCCGGGGATGCCCGTGCCCGTACCCGTGCCCGTACGGGGGACGCCCGCCGGGAGCGGGTTGCTGACCCGCAGCGTCAGGCCGTTCCCCGGACTGCCGGTGAGGCGGACGGTGACCTCGCTGCCGGGCGCGTGCTTACGGGCGTTGGTCAGGCCCTCCTGGACGACGCGGTAGGCCGTGCGCTGGAGCTGCGGGCGCGGCGGCGCGGCGCCCTCTGGCAGCGCGTCCTCGTACCGCACCCGCTGGCCCGCCTCCCGCGCCTCGCTGACCAGCGCCGCGATGCTGGACAGCCCCGGCTGCGGCCGGGTGGCGGCCCCGCCGGTGCCGACGGTCGCGCCGGACGCCGGGCCGTGCTCGTCGTCCTCCTCGTCGGCGCGCAGCACGTGCAGCACCTCGCGCAGCTCGTCGAGCGCCTGGTGCGCGTTGTCCCTGATCACCCCGGCGCTCTCGGCGATCTCCGCCTCGTCCAGCGCCGAGCCCGCGCCCGCCGCCGTCTGCTTGGTGCGGTACGCGAGCGCGCCCGCGTGCACGGAGAGCAGAGAGATCCGGTGCGCGAGCACGTCGTGCATCTCGCGCGCGATGGCGCGGCGCTCGGCGCGGCGCGCGTCCACGAGGCGCCGCGCGTGGTCGGCGCGCTCCCGCTCGGCGTCCTGCCGCAGCCGCAGTACGAGCTGGCGCCGGGCCCGCGCGGCCCGCCCCCAGGCGAAGAAGACCAGGTAGTACGCGAGGGCGAAGGCGCCGACCGGCCAGCCGCCCTCGTGCGGCACCGTGTAGACCAGCAGGTACGGGGCGACGGTGACCAGGTAGGCCACCAGCACCAGCACGGCGCGGCGCAAGGGCAGCCGCATCGCCGTGTTGAGGATGACGACGGACAGCGCCCCGAACGCGCTGTCGGTCAGCGCCCCGGCCGGTACGGCCAGCAGCGCGACGGCCAGCGGGTGGCTGCGGCGCCACCACAGCGCGAGGCAGAGCGCGCCGCCCAGCCACGGGTCGAGCAGGACGAGCCAGTGCGGCAGGTAGGCGTGCTCCTGGAGGAGCGCGGTCATGCCCATCCACCAGCCGACGGCCCAGAGGAACAGGAGCCCGTCGACCACCCAGTCACGGGCCGTACGGCGCGGCCGCCCGCCGCCGGTGCCGCCGTCCACCAGCTCACCGGGCAGGAAGAAGCTCACCTCTTGAGCCTATGGGGAAAGCGGCGGCCGGTCGCCTTACCTTCGGCGTAATCGACACCTCCGGGGCGCCCGGGCAAGCTGATCCCCATGAACACCACCGCCGCTGACACCGCCGCTGACGCCACCCGGGCCGCCGTCCAGAAGTTCTTCGACCTCCGCATCGCCGGGGACACCGAGGGGCTCACCGCGCTCTTCGCCGACGAGGTCGACTGGCTGCTCGCCGAGAACCCGGTCGTGCCCTGGATACGCCCCCGCACCACCGCCGCCGACTGCGCCGTCCAGGCCGACGACATGGCCGAGCACACGGTGCCGGAGGACGCCAAGGTCTCCATCGACACGATCCTCGTCGACGGTCACGACGCCGTCCTGATGGGCCACCTGGCGGGCACCGTCCGCGCGACCGGCAAGTCCTTCGAGGGCCCCTTCGCCCTCCGCCTCACCGTCGAGAACGGCCGCATCACCCGCCACCACCTCTACGAGAACAGCCTCTCGGTCGCCGCGGCCTGCACCCCCTGACGCCCCCGCACGCGAGCGGGCCCCTGTCCGAGGACAGGGGCCCGCTCGCGACTGGCTGTGCGGTACGGCTACTTCTTGCCCTGGTTCTTCACGGCCTCGATGGCCGCCTGGGCGGCGGTCGGGTCGAGGTAGGTGCCGCCCTTTTTGAGCGGGTGGAAGTCGGCGTCCAGCTCGTAGGCCAGGGGGATGCCGGTGGGGATGTTCAGGCCTGAGATGTCCTCGTCGGAGATGCCGTCGAGGTGCTTGACCAGGCCGCGGAGCGAGTTGCCGTGGGCGGCGACCAGGACGGTGCGGCCCGCGAGGAGGTCCGGGATGATGCCGTCGTACCAGTACGGCAGCATCCGCTCGACGACGTCCTTGAGGCACTCGGTGCGGGGGCGCAGCTCGCTGGGGATGTTCGCGTAGCGCGGGTCGCCGCTCTGGGAGAACTCGGCGCCGTCGGCGAGCTCCGGCGGCGGGGTGTCGTACGAGCGGCGCCAGAGCATGAACTGCTCCTCGCCGAACTCGGCCAGGGTCTGGGCCTTGTCCTTGCCCTGGAGGGCGCCGTAATGGCGCTCGTTCAGGCGCCAGCTGCGGTGGACCGGGATCCAGTGGCGGTCGGCGGACTCCAGGGAGAGCTGGGCTGTGCGGATCGCGCGCTTCTGCACCGAGGTGTGGACGACGTCGGGCAGCAGGCCGGCGTCCTTCAGCAGCTCTCCGCCGCGGACCGCCTCCTTCTCGCCCTTCTCGGTGAGGTTCACGTCCACCCAGCCGGTGAACAGGTTCTTCGCGTTCCACTCGCTCTCGCCGTGGCGGAGGAGGATCAGCTTGTACGGTGCGTCGGCCATGCCTTCGAGCGTACTGGGTGTGGTGCGCGCCGGTGTCCGGGCCACCCGCTGTGGTCCCCGCACACATGGGTGGGGCGGGGATTCCTTTCTACGGTCCGCGGTATGACCTCCTCCCCACCGGATTCCCGCTCGCTGCGCCGCGTCGTCGCCGCCAGCCTCGTCGGCACCACGATCGAGTGGTACGACTTCTTCCTCTACGGCTCGGCCGCGGCGCTGGTCTTCAACAAGCTGTTCTTCCCCGACTCCGATCCGCTCGTCGGCACCCTGCTGTCGTTCCTGACCTACGCCGTGGGCTTCGCGGCGCGGCCGGTCGGCGCGCTCGTCTTCGGGCACTACGGCGACCGGATCGGCCGGAAGAAGCTGCTGGTGGTCAGCCTGCTGATGATGGGCGGCGCGACGTTCGCGATCGGCCTGCTGCCGACCCACGCGACGGTGGGCGGGCTCGCGCCCGTACTGCTGACGACGCTGCGCCTCGTGCAGGGCTTCGCGCTGGGCGGCGAGTGGGGCGGCGCCGTGCTGCTGGTCTCCGAGCACGGGGACGCGCGGCGGCGCGGCTTCTGGGCCTCGTGGCCGCAGACGGGCGCGCCCGCCGGGCAGCTGCTGGCCACGGCCGTACTGGCGGTGCTGACCGCGCTGCTGTCGGACGCGGCGTTCGAGAGCTGGGGCTGGCGTGTGCCGTTCCTGCTCTCCGGCGTGCTGGTGCTGCTCGGGCTCTGGATACGGCTGGCCGTGGACGAGTCCCCGGTCTTCAAGGCGGCCCGGGCCCGTGAGGAGGCCCGGAAGAAGGAGAGGGACACGGCCGCCGAGGAGATGCCGCTGCTCGCCGTGCTGCGGCACCACTGGCGCGACGTGCTGGTCGCGATGGGCGCGCGGATGGCGGAGAACATCAGCTTCTACGTGCTGACCGCGTTCATCCTCGTCTACGCCACCGACCACCTCGACCTCTCCCAGCAGACCGCGCTCAACGCCGTCCTCATCGCCTCCGCCGTGCACTTCGCCGTCATCCCGATGTGGGGCGCGCTCTCCGACCGGGTGGGGCGGCGGCCCGTCTATCTGCTCGGGGCCGTGGGCGTGGGGGCGTGGATCTTCCCGTACTTCGCGCTGCTCGACTCCAAGAGCTTCGGGTCGATGGTGCTCGCGACGACCGTCGGGCTGGTGCTGCACGGGGCGATGTACGCGCCCCAGGCCGCCTTCTTCTCGGAGCTGTTCGCGACGCGGATGCGGTACTCGGGGGCTTCGATCGGGGCGCAGTTCTCCTCCGTCGCCGCCGGGGCGCCCGCGCCGATGATCGCGACGGCGCTGCTCGCCGAGTACGACGGGCCCGCGATGGTCGGGGTGTACGTGATCGCCGCCGCGCTGCTCACGGTCCTGGCCCTCGCGTGCGCAAAGGAGACGCGGTTCCGGGACCTGGACTCGGTGGGCGCCGATGAGCCCGCGGACGGGCCCGTCGACGAGACCTCAGCCGGTGAGCGTGCCCGTAAGGCGGTGCAGCCGTAGCGCGAGCTGGATCTCCAGCGCGCGGGCAGGGGACTGCCAGTCGTCGCCCAGCAGCCTGGCCACCCGGTCGAGCCGCTGGGCGACGGTGTTCACGTGGACGTGCAGCAGGTCCTTGGCCCGTACGGGGCTCATGGCGCTGGTGAAGTAGGCGTCCAGGGTCGCGACCAGTTCGGTGCCGCGCCGCGCGTCGTAGTCGAGGACCGGGCCGATGGTGCGGCGCACGAAGCCGCCGACGTCGCGCCCGTCGGTGAGCAGCATCCCGAGGAAGCCCAGGTCGTCGGCGGCGGCGCCCTCGCCCGTACGGCCGAGGCGGACCAGCGCGTCCAGGCAGCGCAGCGCCTCCGGGTACGCGGCGGCCACCGCGCCCGGCTCGGCGGCGGGCGCGGCGACGGGGGCCGAGGCGCCGACGGTGACGGGCGCGGCGAGGGCCGTGCCGAGCTGGACGGCGACCTGGCGGGCGAGGCGGGACACCTCCTCGGGCGAGTCCCCCGAGGGCAGCAGCAGGACCGTGCCGCCGTCGCGGGCCGCGGCCAGGCCGTGCCGGGTGGCGGCCAGGTGGGAGGCGGCCGACCAGAGGCGCTGCCGGTCGGCGGGGTCGGCCGCGTCGAGGCGGGCGGCGAGGACGGTGTGCGCGGTGTCGAGGTCGGCGTCGACGCGGGAGGCCCGTTCGCGCAGCAGGCGCGGGTCGCGCTTGGAGGCGTCCAGCAGGTCGTCGAGCAGTTCGCCCCGTACGCGGTGCTCGGCCTCCCCGGCGGAGCGGCGGGCGAGCTGGAGGAGCGAGGTGACCATCGCGGCGCGCTCCAGGGTGCGCTGGTCGACGGGGGCGAGGTCGGCGTGGCCGTGCAGGACGAGGGCGCCCAGCAGTTCGCCGCTCGCGGAGACGGCGGCGATCCAGGTGTCGCCCTCGCGCACCGCGTGCCCGTCGCGCCGGGAACGCTCGACGGGCCCGGCCCAGGCCGCGCCCGGGGACTCCGTGAACTCGGTGAACTCGACGTGGCCGCCCAGCACCTCGGCGAGCGCCGTGGCGACCTCGGTGACGCCGCCGCCGCGCAGCACCAGCTCGGTGAGGCGGTCGTGCACGTCACCGGCGCGCTGGATGGTCCCGTTGGCGGCGCGCAGCCCGGAGAGGGCCTGCCGGGTCTCGGTGAGCAGGCGCGCGTTGTCGATCGCGACGGCCGCGTGCGCGGCGAACGAGCGCAGCAGCGCGATCTGTTCGGGCTCGAAGACCCGTGCCCTGCGGTCGGCCGCGTAGAGCACGCCGATGACCTCGCGCCCGCGCAGCAGCAGCGGCACGCCGAGGATCGCGATCAGGCCCTCCTCGCCGACGGCGGTGTCGATGAGGTCGGTGTGCTGGAAGCGGGCGTCGCGCGGGTAGTCGTCGCTGACGTACGGGCGGGCCGTCTGCGCGACGAGGCCGCCCAGCCCCTCCCCCATGCCGAGCCGGAGCTGCTGGAAGCGGGCGGAGACGGAGCCGTCGGTGACCCGCATGTAGGTGTCGCCGCGCTCGGGGTCGGTCAGCGTCATGTACGCGACCTCGGTACGCAGCAGGGCGCGGGCGCGGCGCACGATCGCCCGCAGCACATCGTCCAGGTCGCGCAGCCCCGCGAGGTCGTGCACGGTCTCGAAGAGCGCCGTCAGCTCGGCCTCCCGGCGCCGCGTGCCCTCCAGTTCGGCGCGGAGCGCGCGGCAGCCCGAGCAGTCGTGGTCGGGGACGTCGTTCATGGGCACGGACACATGATCAGTGCGCGGTCCAGGCGCCGTCGAGGGGCAGTGAGGCGCCGGTGACGAACGACGCCTCGGGCGCGCACAGATACGCGACCGCCTCGGCGACCTCCTCCGGCTCCAGCAGCCGCTTCAGCGCGGAGTCCGCGAGCATCACGTCGGTGACCACGCGCTCCGGCGTGATCCCGTGCGCCGCCGCCTGGTCGGCGATCTGCCGCTCGACCAGGGGCGTACGGACGTAGGCGGGGCTCACGCAGTTCGAGGTCACGCCGTGCGGGGCGCCCTCCAGCGCGGTGACCTTGGAGAGCCCTTCGAGCCCGTGCTTGGCCGCGACGTACGCCGCCTTGTACGCGGAGGCGCGCAGGCCGTGCACGGAGGAGAGGTGGACGACGCGGCCCCAGCCCCGCCCGTACATCCCCGGCAGCGCGCCCCGGGTCAGCCGGAACGGCGCCTCCAGCATCAGCGTGAGCATGGCCCGGAAGACCTCGGGCGGGAACTCCTCCAGGGGGCGTACGAGCTGGGTGCCCGCGCCGTTGACGAGCACGTCGGTGCCGTGGGCGGCGTCCTCCGCGGCGTCCAGCCCGTCCGGCGCGGTGAGGTCGAGCGGGAACGGCTCGACCGCGCCCGTGCCCTCGGCCTCCCGCAGCTCCTTCAGGCCCCGCTCGTCGCGGTCGACGGCGCGGACCGTGGCGCCCGCGGCGGCGAGGCGCAGCGCGCAGGCGCGGCCGATGCCGCTGGCGGCGCCGGTGACGAGCGCGGTACGGCCGGAGAGGTCGAGGCGGACGGAGCGCGGGACGGAGAGGGGAGCGGGCAGGGCAGGCGGGACGGGCGCGTCAGGCGTCATACGGCCAACCTAGGCAGCGCGGAGGCCTCCCCCGATGTGCCCGGCGGCCACTCTTCAGCCCTCGGGGGTGTGCCCGAGGTACACGCGCGCGGCGTCGGCCGTCAGGCGGGCGCTGCCGGGCGCGAGCAGCACCGAGTAGTGGTTGGTGCCGTCGAGCCTGCGGGCCGTGACCCGGGCCGGGTCGAGCCCGGCGGCGGCGATCCGCCCCTCGTCGTACAGCCCCTGGGGCTCGTCCAGCATGCCGCGCTCGGCCCACAGCAGCGTCGCGGGCGGGCCCGGCCGGTGCAGCGCGCCGAGGGTCTCGGGGTCGGCCAGCACATCGGCGCCGTCCGCGCGCACGGCCTCGACCACGCAGCTGCTGCGCAGCTCGGGCGGGGTGCCGACGAGGTCCCGGTCGAAGTGCGCACGGATGCTCTCGTTCCACAGGGGGCGGAGCGCCGGGTGCTCGGCGAAGAAGCCCGCGTAGCTGTCGCGGTCCGGGAAGGTCATGGACAGGCGGCGCATGGCGGGGCCGATGACGGCCTCCAGCAGGGCGTCGATCCCGGCGCCCTCGTCCGTCTCGGGCGGCGGGAAGCCGAGCCCGCCGTCGACCAGGACGGTGGCCGCGACGCGGTCGGGATGCCGCGCTGCGGCGAGCGCGGCGACGAAGGCGCCCATGGAGTGCCCCACCAGCACGGCCCGTTCGCGCCCGATGTGGTCGAGCAGCGCGATCACGTCGGCCACGTGCGCCCCCAGCCCGTACGGCCCCGGGAGCGCGGCGCTCTCCGCGCGGCCACGCAGGTCCGGCGCGTACAGCCCCGGCACGTACGGCCCCGGCCCGTCGCCGAGGGCATCCGCCAGGGGCGCGAACATGTGTCCGTTCGCGGTGATGCCGTGCAGGGCGACGAGCACGGGCCCGTCGGCGGGACCCTCGGCCCCCGCCCAGTGCGCGACGGAGAGGTCACCGCCCCGGACGGGGACGGCGAACTGGTGTGGTGATCGGCGGCGCTCACTCATCCGGCCAGTATGAACGTCGCCTCCGACAGCGCGCCCCGCAATGTGGCCCCCGCACATCCGCGCCCCAACCGTCGTGGCGCGACGGCCCGTTCGGCCGGTGGGGCGCGCCGCCCTACGGTACGGCGGTCCCTCCACCCCCACACCGGAAGGAGCCCCCGCATGCGAGCCGTACCGCGCACGACGGCCCTGCTGCTGACGACTCTCACGCTCGCCACGACAGTCACAGCGGTGAACGCGGCCGAGGCCCCGAAGGCGGCCCTCGAACGGATCTCCGACTTCGGCGCGAACCCCGGCGCCCTCTCGATGTACCGCTACGTGCCCGACGGCCTCGCCGAGAACCGTCCCGTCGTGGTCGTCCTGCACGGCTGCACGCAGGACGCGGCGACGTACTTCGACGGCGCGGGCTGGAAGAAGTTCGCCGACGAACGCGGCTTCGCCGTCGTCGCGCCGCAGCAGGAGACGGCGAACAACGCGAACAAGTGCTTCAACTGGTTCCAGTCCGGCGACACCGCGCGCGGCAAGGGCGAGGCCGCCTCGGTGCAGCAGATGGTCGACCACACCGTCCAGAGCCTGAAGGCCGACAAGTCCCGCGTCTACGTGACAGGTCTGTCGGCGGGCGGCGGCATGACCTCGGCGCTCCTCGCCTCGTACCCGGACACGTACGCGGGCGGCGCGGTCGTCGCGGGCATCCCGCACGGCTGCGCGACCTCGGTCGTCGGGGCGTTCACCTGCATGAATCCCGGCGTGGACAAGTCCCCGGCCGCCTGGGGCGACCTCGTACGGAATGCGCACCCGGGGTACGAGGGGCGGCGCCCCACCGTCTCCGTCTGGCACGGCACGGCCGACACCACCGTCGCGCCCGCCAACGCCACCGAGTCGGTCGACCAGTGGACCGACGTCCTCGGCGCCGACCAGAAGCCTGACGCGACCCACGACCTCCCCGGGGGCACCACCCAGTCCGACCACCAGGACGCCGACGGCACCACGGTCGTACGCGACTACCGGGTGGAGGGCATGACCCACGGCACCCCGGTCAAGCCCTCCGAGGGCTGCGGCAAGGCGGGCGCGCACTTCCTCGACACCCTCTGCTCCAGCGCGTACATCACGCGCGACTGGGGTCTCACATGATGGATTGACGGCGCCCGTCAATCCGATGGCGTTCCCCCTGGTCCGTGCGTAATTTACGCAGCAGCTGACCGCCACTTACATTCCATGATCCACGGCGTCCCAGGGGGAGCACCATGGCCACCGCGCACCTGTCCTTGAGCGGGCTCAGACGGAGCCTGTCGGAGAGTGTGGGCGGCATGCCGCGCGCGTTCTGGTGGCTGTGGACGAGCACGCTCGTCAACCGGCTGGGCGCCTTCGTGTCGACCTTCCTGGCGCTGTACCTGACCATCGAGCGAGGCTACTCGGCCTCGTACGCGGGACTCGTCGGCGCGCTCTACGGGGCGGGCGGGGTCGTCTCCTCGATCGGGGCCGGGGTGCTGACCGACCGGCTGGGGCGGCGGCCCACGCTGCTGCTCGCGCAGCTGTCGACGGCGGCCTCGGTGGCGGCGCTGAGCCTGATGACGCACCCGGTGGCGATCGCGGCCGTGGCGGCGCTCGTCGGGATGTCCAGCAACGCCTCGCGGCCCGCCGTGCAGGCGATGATCGCGGACATGGTCGCGCCCGGGGACCGGGTGCGGGCGTTCGCGCTCAACTACTGGGCGATCAATCTGGGCTTCGCGGTCTCCTCGACGGCAGCCGGGCTGATCGCGCAGTACAGCTACCACCTGCTCTTCTTCACCGAGTCGGCGATGGTGCTGGCCTGCGCGATCCTCGTCTTCGTCAAGATCCCGGAGTCGCGCCCGGACCGCTCGGCCGTGCCGCTCGCGGGCGAGAAGCAGGACGACCGGCGGGTGTCGATGGGAACGGTGCTGCGCGACGGCCGTTTCATGACGGTCGTCGCGCTGAGCCTGCTCGTCGCCACGCTCATCCAGCAGGCCTTCGTCGCGCTCCCCGTCGCCATGGGCCGCCAGGGCTTCTCCAGCAGCGACTTCGGCATGGCCATCGCCGTCAACGGGGTGCTGATCGTCCTCATCCAGCTCCCCGTCACCCGGCTCATCGAGAAGCGCGAACCGGGCGGGGTGCTGGTGGTCTCCTCGCTGCTGGTCGGCTTCGGCTTCGGACTCAACGCCTTCGCCGACACGGTGCCGTTCTTCGTCTTCGCCGTCCTCGTCTGGACGGTCGGCGAGGTCATCAACACCCCGACCCAGATGGGGCTCGTCGTGCGGCTCTCGCCGGTGCACGGCAGGGGGCGCTACCAGGGCATGTACAGCATGTCCTGGGCGGCGGCGAACCTCAGCGCCCCGCTGGCGGGCGGCTTCGTGATCGACCGCTTCGGCGCGGACACGCTGTGGACGGCCAGCGCCGTGATCGGCGTGATCGCCGCACTCGGGTACGCGCTGCTGCTGCGGCGGCTCGGGAACGAGGAGACGGCACCCGTCGCCGCCGCTCCCGCCGCCCCCGCGGAGGTCACAGAGTCCGCTGCGCCTCGTACAGATTCCGTGGCCTGACGCCGCCCGGATCGCCGTACGACTCGGCCCGCGCGCCCAGTTCGCCCGCGAAGTCCGGCTCGTCGATCTGGTCGAACTCGCGGACCTCGCTGATGCCGACGGTCGCGCTGCGCGGCGCGATCCCGTCGATCTTCACGCAGCCCGCGCGCTCGTTGGTGACGGTGACGTTCCAGTGGGTGAACCGCGCTCCGTAGAGCGGCCCGGCGGAGGCGTCGCCGCCGTGCCGCCCGTCGTTGTGGACGGTGATCTCCGTACGGACGTTGGCGAACGGCATGCCCCGGTGCGTGTCGAAGGTGCCCGTCTCCATCGTGCCGCGCGACCAGACGTTGTGGCTGCTGAGCCCCTCCACGTTGATGCCGTGCAGCTGGGTGCCGGGAGGGGCGGGGACGGTGCGGCGGTCGACACGGAAGTCCTCCACGAGGTTGTCGTGCGAGCCCTCCCGGCAGAAGTACGGGTGGTGACTGCCCCGTCCGGAGACCCGGGTGCGGCGCAGGGTGCAGGCGGAGGCGGCGACGAGCCCGAAGCCGTTGTCGGCGTTGACGACGCGCACGTCCTCCACGCGGCAGTCGTACGCGCACTGCAGCGCGACGCCGTTGTACCCCTTGTCCAGCAGGTGCGGCGACTGCTCCGTCTCCTCGAACGCGACGGTCAGCCCCGTGACGGCCGACCGCTCCACCGGGCGGACGAGGGTGGTGAGTTCGGGCCGCCACTCCGTACGCGCGTCGAGCGGCAGGGGCCGCTCCAGCCGTACGTCGTTCCCCTTGACCTCTTCGATCCGTACGGGCCACTCGTACGGGACGTAGCTGACGAGTTTCGTCTTGTCGGACCAGGAGTAGCCGGCCGCTCCGGGGACGTCGCCCGCCATGTGCCGGAGCAGGGTGTGGTCGGCGTCGTCGGAGAGGCGCAGCAGGACGAGCTGACCGGGGCGGAGGGCGGCGGGGTCGGACACGCGTACGCTCCAGTCACCGCGCCTGCCTTCTGTGAGTGCGGTGAGGGCCCGCCACTCGTCCCGCGCGTTCCCGGTCCAGCCCTCGAACGGCCACTCCTTCGCCCGTATCGCGCCGGTGAGGCTCTTCCAGCGCGCGTCCGGGCAGACCCAGACGAGCCCGCCCGCCCATGACCAGGACGACTTGTCGCCGCCGTAACGGCTGCCGTACGGGCCGATCAGCTCGGTGAGGCTGCGGGTCGGGCGCAGCGTCGTACGGGCGCTGCCCGCGCCGCGCAGGGTGACGCCGCTGTGGGCGATCCGTAGGACGTCCCCGATCTCGTACGTCTTGGGCTCCAGCGTGACGGTGCCGCCGCCTGCCTCGCCCGCCTCCCGCAACGCCCGGTTGATCGCGGGCGCGGCGTCCCCCTTGCCGGGGTGGCGCACGACGATGGTCGGCCCGCGCCCCGCCTTCTGGCGGGCGCCGGCTCGGCCTATGTAGGGGATCTGCGGGTGCGTGTACGGGTGGGCCGTGAACTCTTGCCAGAGGGACGATCGGGCGGTGGCCGTCGCCGTTCCGGCGAGGGTCGCACCGGCCGTGGCGATGGCCGTACCGAGTGCTTGCCTGCGCGTGAGTGCCATGAGCTCGCCTTTCATGAATATGAACTGCGTTCATGTAGTAGGCCGTTGCCGCAGCATCCCACGCAGGACACAACCGCACCAGGGCTTGCCCCTTTGCCCTCAGGGGCGCGGGCACGCCGGGTTCAAGACTTTTGGGCTTGCCCATTAAGGGGCGCGGGGAACTGCGCGCCCAGCCACGACGCACTCGCACCCCGCGAAGCACAGCCCGGGGCACCCCGAACCCGGCCCTTGCACCGACGCACCCGGCGTGGGGGGCTGCGCTTGCCAACCCTGCGCCTTGCGCAGACTTCCCAAGCACAGCGAGGGAGGAGCGAAGATGTGCCCCGTTAGGGGCGCGGGGAACTGCGCGACAAGCCACGACGCGGCGGCAGCCCGCGAAGCACAGCCCGGGGCAGCCCCTGCTCGGCGAAGGCCTACCCGGCGTCCGAAGGAGACGCGGCGTTGGTCAGGTGGGTGAACGCGGCGAGGTTTCGGGTGGATTCTCCGCGTGACGTACGCCACGCGTACTCCCGCTTGATGGAGGTCGCGAAGCCCATCTCCAGAAGGGTGTTGAAGGAGCCGTCGGCGTTCTCCAGGACGCTGCCCAGGAGCCGGTCCACTTCATCAGGGGTGACCGCGGCGAGCGGGAGGCGGGCGACGAGGTAGATGTCGCCCATGCGGTCCACCGCGTAACTCACCCCGTACAGCCGGGTGTTCCGCTCAAGGAGCCAGCGGTGGACCGCCGCGTGGTTCTCGTCGGGGTTGCGGACCACGAAGGCGTTGACCGAGAGGGAGTGGGCGCCGACCGAGAGGGCGCAGGTCGTGGAGAGTTTGCGGGTGCCCGGCAGGGTGACCACGTACGTGCCCTCGGACGGGTGTTCCCACTCCAGGTCCGCGTCCTCCAGCGTCCGTTCGATCGCCTCGCATGCCCCGGCGTACGCCGGGTCCTTCCCCTCAGCCATGGAGCCCATGGAGCGATCGTAGGCGACGGCGCCGTTCGTGCATCGCGGCGGCGTAGACCTCCGCCGTGGCGGACGCGGCGGCGCCCCAGCCGAAGCCCTGCGCGTGCCGGGCGGCGGCCTCGCCGAGGCGGGGCGCGAGGTGCGGGTCGGCGGCGAAGCGGCGCAGCGCCCGCGCGTACGGGGCGGGATCGTGGCCCGCGACCAGGTATCCGCTGACGCCGTCCCGGACGACGACCGGCAGGCCGCCGACCGCCGCCGCGACGACGGGCGTGCCGCAGGCCTGCGCCTCGGCGGCGACGAGGCCGAAGGACTCGCTGTAGGAGGGCATGACCAGGACGGACGCCGCGCGGTACCAGTCGGCGAGCTGCTCCTGGCCGACCGGCGGGCGGAAGCTGACCAGGTCGGCGATGCCGAGCTTCGCGGCGAGCTTCTGGAGCCCCTCCGGTTTGGCGAGGCCGCTGCCGCTGGGGCCGCCGACGACGGGGACGACCAGCCGGGAGCGGAGCGAGGGGTCCTCGTCGACGAGCAGGGCGACGGCGCGCAGCAGCACGTCGGGCGCCTTGAGCGGCTGGATGCGCCCGGCGAAGAGCGGGATCAGCGCGTCCTGGGGGAGGCCGAGGCGGTGCCGCGCGGCGGCGCGGCCGTCGGCCTGGCGGAAGCGGTCGAGGTTGACGCCGGGGTGCACGACGGCCGTGCCGGAGGGCTCGGCGCCGTAGTGGAAGGCCAGCTCGCCGGCCTCCTCCTCGGTGTTGGCGATGAGCCGGTCGGCGGCGCGCACGATCTGCGTCTCGCCGATGACGCGCGCGGCGGGTTCGGGGGTGTCGCCGTCGGCCAGGGCGGCGTTCTTGACCTTGGCCATGGTGTGCATGGCGTGGACGAGGGGGACGCCCCAGCGCTCGGCGGCGAGCCAGCCGACGTGGCCGGAGAGCCAGTAGTGGGAGTGCACCAGGTCGTAGTAGCCGGGGCGGTGGCCCGCCCAGACCTGCATCACGCCGTGGGTGAACGCGCAGAGCTGCGCGGGAAGTTCCTCCTTGGCCAGTCCCTCGTACGGGCCCGCGTCGATGTGCCGGACGAGGACGCCGGGCGCCAGTTCGACGCTGGGCGCGAGGGCGCCCGTGGTGGCGCGGGTGAAGATCTCGACCTCGGTGCCCTGCGCGGCGAGCTGCCTGGCCAGCTCCACGATGTAGACGTTCATGCCGCCCGCGTCGCCGGTGCCCGGCTGATGGAGCGGAGAGGTGTGCACGCTGAACATGGCCACGCGGCGCGGCCGGCGGGGGCCGGGGAGCCGCAGGAAGGGCTGTCGGGGCGCGCGCTCTGACCGGGCACGCCGCTGGCCGAGCCGGGACACTGACTGGCTCACGGTGCCGTTGCCTCCTCCGATCGGGGCGGGGCGTGTGAACGGCCCTCGACGTACAACAGCGGAAGGGTTGCTTCCCATTTCCACTTTGCCAAATCTTGACATCGCGTAGGGCGCGGCGCCTGGCCGTACCCTCGTGACATGCCCGCCCGCACGCCGCCTCCGCCTGCCGCCCGGCGGCCCGTGGGGACGGTGACGCGCGGGACGACCAACCCCAACCGGCTGCGCCGCATGGACCGCTGGATCGCCGCCGTCCACGCCCCCGCGCTGCGCCGCGCCGACGCGCCGCCGGTCGCCGTGGACCTCGGGTACGGGGCCGCGCCGTGGACGGCCGTCGAGCTGCTGGCCCGGCTGCGCACGGTCCGCGCGGACGTGCGGGTCCACGGCGTCGAGATCGACCCGGAGCGCGTCGCGGCGGCCCTCCCCTACGTCCGCGAGGGGCTGCGCTTCACGCGCGGCGGCTTCGAGGTGCCGCTGCCGGACGGGGAGCGCCCGCTGCTGATCCGCGCGGCGAACGTGCTGCGGCAGTACGAGGAGCACGAGGTGCAGCGCGTGTGGGACCGGCTGCGCGCCCGGCTCGCGCCGGACGGGCTGCTGGTCGAGGGGACCTGCGACGAGATCGGCCGCCGCCACGTCTGGGTGGCGCTCGGCCCCGAGGGCCCGCGCACGGTCACCTTCGCCGCGCGCCTGGGCTCGCTGGGCGCGCCCTCGGATCTCGCGGAGCGGCTGCCCAAGGCGCTGATCCACCGCAACGTCCCGGGGGAGCCGGTGCACGCCTTCCTGCGCGACTTCGACCGCGCGTGGGCCGCGGCGGCGCCGTACGCCTCGCTCGGCGCGCGGCAGCGCTGGGTCCGGGCCGTGCGGGCGCTGGCCGGGGAGTGGCCGGTGGCGGACGGGGTCCGGCGCTGGCGGCAGGGCGAGGTCACGGTGCGCTGGGAGGCGCTGGCACCGCGCTGACCACGGGCGCCAGGGTCAGGTAGAACACGTGTCCAGAATTTCACACATGAGTGCATTCATGTGTTATACGCATTCGGCCCACAGAGCCTGACCGACCCCGTTATGCTCGCTGTCGCGCAGCGAGTTGTGAGGGTTACAGCACGTGACCGGTGATGCTGTGACGCCACTCGTCGCACGTGGGCTCGGGAGTCCTGGGACCCGGCTCCGCGCGTGCAACGCCGAGGGAGCGCGCCACTGTCAGGCGTGGGTGAGTACGGCCGGACGGTCGTCGCTCTCGTTCATATCCCCGTCTCCCCGGCGCTCGTATGTGCCGTGCACAACGCCCTGTCCCCTTTCATTAGCGCTCTGAGGATGCCGATGGTTAGTGCTGATTCGCCACCCGGAGAGCCGAGGTCCGCCTCCGTCACGGGGTGGCTGCTGCCGCCCGTGTTCCTGGCCCTGGGTACGGCCGTGACGATGTTGCTGGCGCCCTCGGAAGTTCGTCCCCATGTTGCCTGGATCGGCGGTGCCGCGACCGTCGCGGTGGCCGCCGTGACCTGGGAAGCGGTGCGCCGAGGCCGCGAGCTGGCCGGGCTCCGACGGCGCTTCGCCGAGCGGGACGCCCTGCTGTGCCAGTACCTGAACGACCAGCAGGCCGAGACCGAACGGCTGGCGCGGAAGTCCCTGCCCGCCGCCATCGCCAAGCTCCAGCAGGGCATCCCGTTCGAGGAGTCCTCCAAGGGCACCGATGTCGTGTCCCGCGTCAGCCCCGGCTTCGAGGCGGCGCACAAAGAGGTGCTGCGCGCCACGCTGTACGCCGTGGAGACCGAGGAGAACCTGAAGGACTCCGCCCAGCGCGCGTTCGTCAACATCGCCCGCCGCGTCCAGGCCATCGTGCACCAACAGGCCTACGAGCTGCGGGAGCTGGAGGACAAGCACGGGAACGACCCGAACGTCTTCCACGACCTGCTGCGCCTCGACCACAGGACCGCGCTGATCGGGCGGCTCGCGGACAGCATCGCCGTCCTCGGCGGCGCCCGTCCCGGCCGCCAGTGGAAGAACGACATCCCGCTCTTCAACGTGCTGCGCGGCGCCATGTCCCGGATCACCGACTACTCGCGGGTGAACCTGCACTCCGTGGCCGAGGTCGGCATCACCGGGCCCGGCGTCGAGCCGCTGATCCACGCCGTGGCCGAGCTCCTGGACAACGCCACCCGGTACTCCCCGCCGGAGACCAAGGTCCATCTCACCGCCACCGAGGTCCAGAACGGCGTCGCCGTCGAGATCGAGGACGCGGGCGTCGGCCTCACCGACGAGGCCCGTCGCCGCGCCGAGGAGTCCCTCGCGCAGGCCACCACCCACGGCATCGACCTCGACGACCTGGGCGAGACGCCCCGGCTCGGCCTGGCCGTGGTCGGACGGCTCGCCCACACGAACCGCTACAAGATCGCCCTGCGCTCCTCGGCGTACGGCGGTGTCCGCGTCGTCCTGATCGTCCCCCCGGACGTCGTCTGCGTCACGCCGGTGCCCGGCGGCGACATCGCCAGGGCACAGGTCCTGCCTCCGCCGAAGCACATCCTCGACGCGCGCAGGCGCGCGGCCGAGGCGGCGGAGGCGGAGCCCGCGGCCACGGGCGCCGCCGGTGCCACCAGCGGCGCTCGCACCACCAACGGGCTCCCGCAGCGCAGGCGGCGCTCCCGCGCGGCCGTTCCCTCCATGCGGGAATGGCACGCGGCCGGGAACGCCGGGAGCACGGCCGGCTCCTCGTCCCACGAGTCGGCCGAGAAGCCCCCGCCGCCACCCGGCCTGTGGCTGGCCGCCTTCCACGAAGGGATCTCCGGCGAACCCGACATCGGGTCCTCGGCACCTCGTTCTCATGGCCCGAGCGATGAAGAGTCCGAGCAGTAACTGAGCCAGTACGTAAGGGTGAGTAAGCAAGTGGCGACAAAGCAGCGGCTCAATATGGACTGGATGCTTGAGGATCTCGCGTCCAGCGTTCCTCAGACCCGTCATGTCGTGGTGCTGTCCTCGGACGGCCTCTGCATGGCGCAGCACGGTACGGACGAGGACACCGCGGATCGTCTCGCCGCCGCCTGCGCCGGGCTCCAGAGTCTGTCGGCGGCCGTCGGCGCGGAATTCCCCCACGGCGACGGGAAGATGAAGCTCGTCGTCATCGAGGTCAACGGCGGCTTCTTCTACCTGATGGCCGCGGGCGCCGGAGCCTATCTGGCGGTCCTCGCCGACGACGACGTGGACGCGGGCCTGATGGGCCAGCGCATGCGGGACCTGGTGCTGCGGATCGGGCAGCACTTCACCAGCCCGCCCCGTGCCGATCAGCAGGTTCCATGAGCGATCCCGAACAGGAGAAGGGCCGGTCCTGGCGGGAGGAGGGCGGCCCCGAACGGCTCTATCTCCTCGCCGACGAGAAGAAGAAACCCGACGAGCACGTCCCCCTCGACGTGGTCTCGCTCATCCTGAGCCGGGGCGAGCCCAGCGCCAGCCTCCAGCCCGAGCAGGCGTCGATCGTCCAGATCTGCGAGTACCCGCTGTCCGTCGCCGAGCTCTCGGCCTATCTCAAGCTGCCCGTCAGCGTCGTCATGGTGATCCTCACGGAGCTGCTGACGGGCGGCCATGTCGAGGCCCGCGCTCCGGCCACCCAGAGCAAATCCCTGCCCGATATCCAACTGTTGGAGGCGGTGATGCATGGACTTCAGAATCTCTGAGCCCGTGGTCGGACCCCGGAGCGAGGACGTCCTCCCGCACACCGTGAACTCGGCGGTGAAGATCGTGGTCGTCGGCGGCTTCGGGGTCGGCAAGACCACCCTGGTCGGCTCGGTCAGCGAGATCCGCCCGCTGACCACCGAGGAGACGATGACGCAGGCCAGCGCGGGCGTCGACGACCTCGCCGGGATCGAGCGCAAGACCGAGACGACCGTGGCGATGGACTTCGGCCGGATCACCCTCAGCGAGGAGCTGGTGCTGTACCTGTTCGGCACCCCCGGGCAGCAGCGCTTCTGGTTCCTGTGGAACGGGCTCTTCCAGGGCTCCCTCGGCGCGGTCGTCCTGATCGACACCCGGCGGCTGGAGGACAGCTTCGACGTGATGGAGCGGCTGGAGGAGCGCGGCACGCCCTTCGTCGTCGCGCTCAACGCCTTCCCCGACGCGCCCTCGTACCCGGAGTCCGAGATCCGTACCGCGCTGGACATCCCCGAGGCCGTACCGGTGATCGACTGCGACGCCCGGGACCGTACGTCCAGCCGGGACACCCTGCTCACCCTCATCCGCTACCTGCACGCCCTCACCACCAAGACCCCGGAGCCACGGTGACTGCCTCCTTCTCCCCCCAGCCCCGCACCTCCGCACCGCCCCAGCCGCCCCCGGGGTGCCCGGCGCACTCCCACTTCGGGAGGGTCGACGACCTGGCGTGGCTGCTCGGTCCCGAGGCCTCGCGGGACCCCCTGGCCTGGTACGAGGACCTGCGCGCCAAGCACGGGCCCGTCGCGCCCATCCGGCTGGACGGGGACCTCCCGGCCTGGCTCGTCCTCGGCTACCGCGAGATCCTCGAAGTCTCCGGCACGACCACCCGGTTCAGCCGCGACTCCCGCATCTGGACCCCGTTCCGGGAGGGCCGGGTCCCGCCCGACTTCCCGCTGCTGCCGATGATGGCCTGGCAGCCGGTCTGCCTCTTCCTGGACGGTGAGGAGCGCAACCGGCTGCGGCTGGCGGTCACCGAGAGCCTGGACCGGTACCACCGCCGGGGGGTCCGGCGGCACGTCATCCGCTTCACCCGGGAGCTGGTCGCGAAGTTCGCCGAGCGGGGAGAGGCGGACCTCGCCGACGAGTTCGCCGAGCACCTGCCCATGCTCGTCCTCACACAGCTGCTGGGGATGCCCGACGACTACGGCCCCCGGCTGGTGAAGGCCAGCCGGGACATGGTGGCGGGCACCGAGACCTCGGTGGCCAGCAACGAGTTCATCGTCGAGACGCTCAAGCGGCACGTGCGGCGCAAGCGCGGCAGTCCCGGCCACGACATCACGTCCTGGCTGATCGACCACCGCTCCGGGCTGACCGACGAGGAAGTCTGGAACCACCTGCGGGTCATCCTCATCGCCGCGAACGAGACCACGGTCAACCTGCTCAAGAGCACCCTGCGCGTCGTGCTCACCGACCCCCGCTGCCACGCCTCGCTCGCCGGGGGGCAGATGGTCCTGCCCGACGTGGTGGAGCAGGTGCTGTGGACCGAGCCGCCGCTGATGACCGTGCCGGGGCGCTGGGCCGCCGTGGACACCGAGCTGGGCGGCCAGAAGATCGAGGCGGGCGACATGCTGCTGCTCAGCCTCGCCGCGGGGAACCAGGACCCGGCGATCCGGCCCGATCCCTCGGCGCCCCTGTTCGGGAACCGCTCGCACCTCGCCTTCAACAGCGGGCCGCAGGAGTGCCCCGGCCAGAACATCGGCCGTGCCATCGCCGACACCGGCATCGACACCCTGCTGGCGCTGCTGCCGGACACCTCGCTGAACATCTCCGAGACCGAGCTGACCTGGCAGTCGGGCTGGATGACGCGCCATCTCACCCGGCTCCCCGTGCGGTTCACCCCGCCCCGGTCCCTGCGCCTGGCCGACGAGGAGGAGGAGCCGGACCTCCAGCCCGCCACGGCGACCGCTTCGTCCGCCCCGCCCGCCCCCGCGGCTGCGGAGCCCCTGCCCACGGCGCCCACGCCGCCCGCCCACGCCCCGGCCGTCCCGCGCGGGCGCGTGCCGTGGTGGGACTCCCTCAAGTCCTGGCTACGCGGCTGACGACGCCGACGGTGAGGAGGCCCCGGTGAGCTCCGTGACCGCCCCCTCGATACGGTCCAGGGCCTCTTCCACGACCCCCCGGGACGTGGCGTAGCAGAGGCGGATGTTGCCCTCGGCTCCCGGACCGAACCACTCCGGTGTCCCGGCGACCACGGCCACCCGGGCCCTCTCCAGGAGGAATTCGCCCATCTCCCGGCTCGTGAGACCGGTGGCCGTCACGTCCGGGAAGAGCACGAACGTCCCGTCGGGGCGGGGGCACGTCAGGCCCGGCATCGCGTTCAGCCGGTCCACGCAGTAGTCCCGTATCCCGTGCAGATGGGCCAGGAAGGCGTCCTTCCACGCCCAGCCGTGGCGCAGCGCCGCCAGGGCTCCGGCCTGCGCGAGGGGGGTCAGGCTGTACGCGGCGCCCAGGTTCTGGAAGGTGCGCTGGAGCGCCGCCGCCTCCCGCGCGCCCGGGGCGATCACGAAGCCCATCCGCAGGCCCGGCAGCGCGAAGGACTTGGAGAGCCCCGTCACCGTGTAGACGCGCGGCGGGCGCGGGATGTCCAGGCTCGCGGTGCTCACATGCCGGGCGGGCGGGTAGACGATCTCGCTCCACACCTCGTCGGAGAGGATCGGCACCCCGTGCTCGGCCGCCGCCTCCGCCACGGCGCGCAGCGTCTCCTCGGGGAAGACCGTGCCCAGCGGATTGTGCGGGCTGCACAGGCATATGAGCGCGGTGCGCGGCGTGATCAGCGAGGCGAGCAGCTCCGGGTCGAGCCGTCCGGTGCGCTTGTCCATCGGACAGTGGACCCTGCGGGCGCCCGCCGCGTCGACGGCCTCGCCGAAGAGCAGGTCGACCGGGTCCAGCAGGACACACTCGTCGCCCTCCCCGCACAGCAGCCGCACCACGCCCCACAGCGCGGCGGCCGTGCCGGGGGTGAGGACCACACGCTCGGGCACCGTCCTGATCCCGTAGCGCGTCTCCGCCACGTCGGCGACCGTCTCCCGCAGCTCGTCGAGCCCCTCCGGCGACTCGTACGGGAAGTAGCCGTCGGCGACGGCGGAGACGATCGCGTCCTTGACGACGCGGGGCCCGGGGAAGTCGGGCTCCGCCGCCGTCAGCGGGATGACGCCGGGCGGGTAGGCGCCCCAGCGCATGTGGGAGCGGTCGCGCAGCAGATCCGGTCGGATCCGCGCGTCGTCGAAGAGCGATCCGGCGGTGTTCCGCAGCGACACGGGGATCAGCCTCTCTGGTAACGGGCGGACGGGTAGCGGTCGTACAGCTCCGTGGACCAGTACGTGGCGACCCGGGGGCGTGCGCTCCCCACGCGCAGGGACGCGTAGGTGTGGATGCCGCGGCCGTCGGCGAGCGGGCGGCGGGCGACGTGGTCCAGCAGCGTCCGGTACTGCTCGGCGGGGAGGCCGAGGTCGCGCATCACGGCGCTGACGCGGCGCTCTATGGTCCGGTCGCTGTCCGCGTACAGCCACAGGGGGACGTAGACCGTGGCGGAGACCGGCGCGGTGCCGCCGGAGGCCGTGAAGGTCAGATTGCTGACGAGGGGCTGCTCGCGCAGCTCGCCCTCCTTGCCGGTGAGTTCGCGGCAGAAGTCGCCCAGCAGGCCGGACTCGTGCTGCGCCGCGACCTCCATGCGCGCGTCCAGCTCCTCCGGCACGGCCTCGTAGTGCCGGAAGTAGACCTTCACGCGCGCCTCGGAGCCCTCGACGAGGTCCAGGCCGAAGTAGACGATCCGGTCGAGGTCGAAGCCCCTGCCCGCGTACGCGCTGACCGCGGCCCAGGCGTCCGCCAGGCCGACGCGCTCCAGCGCCGCGCGCGTCCTGTCGACGCCGCTCAGCGTCCCGTTCGCCTCCGGGTTCAGATAGACCTTGAACTCGGGGCGTCCGGTGGGCGCGAAGACCGCGGCGTGCATCATCGCGAACCCGGCCGGGTCCTCGTGCGGCAGGAACAGGTCCCATACGGCCGCGAGCCGGCCCCCGTCGGCGCCGAACTCCTGGATCAGGCCCTGGGTGAGACCGGCCGCCGAGCGCTGGGCCGCCGGGGTGCTGGGCACCTCGGGGAGGGACTCCACGAGCGCCCGTATCTGCACGCGGTCGTCCGCGAAGGCCGCGGAGAACTCGATGGGAGAGCCGTCGGCGCACACGTCCGAGTGCCAGTCGGGGCGCTCCCCGATGCGCCGGGCGCCCCAGGGGGAGAGCATCCGCCGCAGTGTCGCCGTGCCCCCGGCGACGTCCATGCCCGCGCTGTCGAACAGTCGCGTGGCGGTGGCGATCCCGTAGTCCGAGAAGGTCACAGCCGCGGACGTCCGGGATTCCGGCTGCAAGGACAACATGGAATTCCTCCCCCATCTCGGGTCCCGCCGTACCGAGCGTGTACTGCACAGGCAGGCCGGCCGGCCGGTCGCCTCAAGACCGGGAGGTATCCGTCGCGCACTCCGTCACGCGCTCCGTCACGCACTCCACCAGGGCATAGCCATCGTTCAGCCCTGGACCGCCGCCGCCCCGCGTTCGCCAAGGAGTTACCCAGATCATGACCCTTGCATTCGTCAACGGCCTCGTGCCCCTGGGTATTGCCCCTGTCCCATGAATAGAGGACAACCCCGGGGACCGGCAGCGGCGTGCGCCGGGCTGCCGGAGCACTCACCGGCGCGACCGCGCACCTCCGCCTGACGGATGTGCAGGACGATCCTCAGAGAGACAGGAACGGTCTCAACAGGTCAACTCCCACTCCCGCCAGATCACAGGGGGAACGGGTGCGGAAAGCATTCATCAGAACGGGGGAAATCCCGCGCCACTACGGCCTTCACCGGATCTCCCCGATTCCCGCCCCTGCGGCGAATACCGCGACCGCCCACGAGAGGAATGTGTGAAAGGGGGTCACCGCCCGGCGCCGACGGGGGCATATTCCCCCGGACTTTGCGTTCGCGACGGCGGGCTTTACTGGATCACGCCGTGCGGAGGGCGGCCAGCAGGGCGTCCACGAGGGGGCGGTCGCGGTCGTAGGAGAGGGTGCGGCGGGCCGCCTCGGGGGAGAGCCAGAGGACGCGGTCGACCTCGCGGTTGGGCACGAAGGCGCCGCCCCGGGCCTCGGCGGCCCAGTAACGGACCTTCTTGGGGCGGCCGTTCGCGACATAGCGCATCGTGGAGAGCGGGGCGCCCAGCTCGCACTCCAGGCCCGTCTCCTCGCGCACCTCGCGCAGCGCGGCGCGGCGCTCGCCGGTCAGCGGGTCGGCGGCCTCGGAGCGGGTCAGCTTGCCCTTGGGGAAGGACCAGTCCGCGTACTTCGGGCGCCTGACCAGGACGAGTTCGATGCCCTCGCCCGTCTCCGCGCGGCGCCAGACGACGCAGCCCGCGGCCCGTACGAGATCGTCGTTCGCTCCGGTCGCTCCGGTCGCTCCGGTCGCTCCGTGCGCTCCGCTCATAAGGAGGCCCGCCCTTCCAGCCGTTCCGGTGGCGCCGCGGTGGAGACCCAGAGGCGGCCGAAGGCGAAGCGCGCGGCCTCGACCTCGTGGCGCTGGTCGGCGTGGAGGACGCCGAGCGCGTAGGCGGTGGCGGGGGCGATGCGCGGGGTCGCGGCGGCCGAGGCGGCAGCGGCGGCGGCCTCCGCCGCGTCGCGGTGCCGGTCCAGCGCGCGGCTCGCGGGCACGAGCCGGGGGTCGCCGCCGCCCGCGCCGCCGAGCGCGAGCACCTCCTGCGCGTACCGGTGCACCCGCAGCAGCGTCCGTACGTGGTGCCAGGCGGCGTCCTGCCGGGCCTCGGCCGCGAGGGAGCGGGCCAGGGCCTCCGCGTTGTACGGCGCCCCGGCGCGCGAGAGGGGCAGGGCCTCGACGGCCTCCGTCAACCGCCACTGCGCCTGCTGCGCGAGCGGCGCCAGCACGGGCACGGCCCCGTCGCCCGGACCGCCGTCCTTGTCGTCCGTACGGAAGGGCACCTCGGAGGCGAGCACCGCGACCTCGTCGGCCACCGCGTGGAAGCGCGCGGAGCCGAGCGCCTGGAGCGCCGCCGAGTGGGCGCGCGTCCGGGAGAGCGTCAACTGCCGCTCCAGCAGCGCCCCGGCGCGAGCCGCGCCGACGGGCAGCGAGCCGCGCTCGCGCTTGCCGCCGCCCGCGTGCCCGGGGGCTCCGTTGCCGCCGGGACCTCCGGGGCCTCCGGGGCCTCCGGGGCCGCCCGGACCGGTCACCGGGCTGTTCACCGGGCCGCCGCTGGCCAGCCGGTGGAGCGCCGAGAGCAGCCGGTCGAGCCGCGCCGCGTACGCGTACTCGCGCGCCAGCGTGCCCGACAGCCAGCTCAGCTCCGTGCGCAACTGGTCGGCCCAGACCGCGTCGAAGAACGGCCGGTACGTGTGCAGGGCCCCGCCCAGCCTGCGGGCCGCCGCGCGCAGCGCGCGTACCGCCTCGGCCGCCTCCGCCGCGCTCTCCGCGCCGCCCGCGCTCTCCCTGTGCGTGCGCAGCCCGCGCAGGAACTCGGCCGCGCGCTCCCTCAGATACGTTCCGAGGACGTCGGCTGCCGTCGCTCCGGCCGTCACCGCCACTTCCCTCCCCGCCGAGGCACCGGTCACGGCGCCGCCGTCACGTCGCCGGACCACGGCGCCGTCTCCGCCCGTCGATCAGCATTTCCTGCACGTTCGGGAGCGGTTGCCCCTCCTGATCGTGCGCCCGCCGCGTCCACTCGCCGTCCTGGCCGAGGTGCCAGGAGGCGGTGGTGTCGGACATCCCCGTCTCCAGCAGCCGGATGAGCGAGGCGCGGTGCGCGGGGTCGGTGACCCGGACCAGCGCCTCGATACGGCGGTCGAGGTTGCGGTGCATCATGTCGGCGCTGCCGATCCACACCTCGGACTCACCGCCGCCCCCGAACGCGAAGACCCGCGAGTGCTCCAGGAACCGCCCCAGCACGCTGCGCACCCGGATGTTCTCGCTCAGCCCGGGGACGCCGGGGCGCAGCGCGCAGATGCCGCGCACCCACACGTCGACCGGGACGCCCGCGCGCGAGGCGTGGTAGAGCGCGTCGCAGACGGCCTCGTCCACGATCGAGTTGACCTTGATCCGGACGTACGCCTCGCGCCCCGCCTCGTGGTGCTCGATCTCCTGGTGGATACGGGAGACCAGCCCGTCCCGCAGCGACTTGGGGGCGACCAGCAGCCGCCGGTAGGTCTCCCGCCGCGAGTACCCGGAGAGCCGGTTGAAGAGGTCCGAGAGGTCGGCGCCCACCTGCTGGTCCGCGGTGAGCAGCCCGAGGTCCTCGTAGAGCCGGGCCGTCTTGGGGTGGTAGTTGCCGGTGCCGACGTGCGCGTACCGGCGCAGCACGTCGCCCTCCTGCCGCACCACCAGCGAGAGCTTGCAGTGCGTCTTCAGGCCCACCAGCCCGTACACCACATGGCAGCCGGACTCCTCCAGCTTGCGGGCCCACTTGATGTTGGCCTGCTCGTCGAAGCGGGCCTTGATCTCGACGAGGACGAGCACCTGCTTGCCGGACTCGGCCGCGTCTATCAGCGCGTCGACGATGGGCGAGTCGCCCGACGTCCGGTACAGCGTCTGCTTGATGGCGAGCACGTCCGGGTCGCCCGCCGCCTGCTCCAGGAACGCCTGGACGGAGGTGGAGAAGCTGTCGTACGGGTGGTGCAGCAGCACGTCGCGCTCGCGGAGCGCGGCGAAGATGTCGGGCGCCGAGGCGGACTCGACCTCCGCGAGGTCCCGGTGCGTCCCGGCCACGAACTTGGGGTACTTCAGCTCGGGCCGGTCCATCGCCGAGGCGATCCCCGACAGCCCTGTCAGGTCGAGCGGGCCCGGCAGCGGATAGACCTCGGCATCGCTCACCTTCAGCTCGCGGACCAGCAGATCGAGGACGTACGGGTCGATGGACTCCTCGACCTCAAGACGGACGGGCGGCCCGAAGCGGCGGCGCATCAGCTCCTTCTCCAGGGCCTGGAGCAGGTTCTCCGCGTCGTCCTCCTCGACCTCCAGGTCCTCGTTCCGCGTGACCCGGAACATGTGGTGCGCGAGCACCTCCATGCCGGGGAACAGCTCCTCCAGGTGCGCCGCGATCACGTCCTCCAGCGGCACGTACCGCTGCGGCGACGCCTCCAGGAAGCGGGGCAGCAGCGGCGGCACCTTGACCCGCGCGAAGTGGTTGTGGCCGCTGACCGGGTTCCGCACGACGACGGCGAGGTTCAGCGAGAGCCCCGAGATGTACGGGAAGGGGTGCGCGGGATCGACGGCGAGCGGCGTCAGCACCGGGTAGATCTGCTGGCGGAACAGCGAGAAGAGCCGGGCCTGCTCCTTCTCGGTCAGCTCGGCCCAGCGGATCAGGTGCAGCCCCTCCTCGGCGAGCGCGGGGGCGACGTCGTGCTGGTAGCAGGCGGCGTGCCGCGCCATGAGCTCGCGCGAGCGGGTCCAGATCAGGTCCAGCACCTCGCGCGGCTGGAGCCCCGAGGCGCTGCGCGTCGCGACGCCGGTCGCTATGCGGCGCTTCAGCCCGGCCACGCGGACCATGAAGAACTCGTCCAGATTGCTGGCGAAGATCGCGAGGAAGTTCGCCCTTTCGAGGAGGGGCGTCCCGGGGTCCTCGGCCAGCTCCAGCACCCGTTCGTTGAACGCCAGCCAGCTCCGCTCCCGGTCCAGGAAGCGCCCGGCCGGGAGCGAGCTGTCGGCCTCGTCGGGCCCGCGTCCCTCCTCGTAGAGGTCGACGTCCGAGTCGATGTCGGGGTCGAGGCGCAGCTCGGCGCCGCCGCCCGCGACCGGCTGGGCGCGGTGGGCGGCGATCGATCCGACGGAGGGCTGGGCGGCGTGCGGGGCGGGCTGGCTCATGGCCCCATTGTTCCGGGCATTCTCCCGCCCGCGCTCGGGCTGCGGCGCGGAGAGGGGGCGGGGGGCTGCTGGGTGCATTGCGTGAGCGTCGCACTCGGGTTTGAATGCCCGGTTACGCGAGGGTGGCGCCTCGGGGTTGCCCAGGTGCCGCGGTGGTTGTGCGGCGGTACGGGCGCGGCGCTCAGCTCTCCGTGCGGTACATGAGGTCCGTCTCGTGGGTGCGGAAGCCCAGGCCCTCGTAGACCTTGACCGCCGCCGCGTTGTCGGCGTCCACGTAGAGCATCGCGGTCGGCAGCGCGCGCTCGTCGGCGAGGTGGCGCAGGCCGATCGTGGTGAGCGCCTTGCCCAGACCGTTACCTTGCTCGTCGGGGCCGACCCCCAGCACGTAGACCTCGCCGAGGCCCTCGTCCGCGTGGACCTTGGTCCAGTGGAACCCGACGAGCTCCTCGCCCCGTACGGCGAGGAAGAAGCCCGCGGGGTCGAACCAGGACTCGGCCTCGCGGTCGTCCAGGTCACGCTGGGTGAGCCCGCCCTGCTCGGGGTGGTGCGCGAACGCCGCGGCGTTCAGCCGCAGCCACGCCGCGTCGTCCTCGCCGGGCCGGAACGTCCGTACGGTCACGCCGTCCGGCAGCACCGGGTCCGGCAGCGTCAGCCCGGTCAGCGGGCGGCGGAGCTGGCGCAGCTCGCGGAAGAGGGTCAGGCCGAGGGCCTGCGCGAGGTGCCGGGCCGCCGGGTGACCGCCGTGCGCCCAGACCCGCAGCCGCTTGCCCGAGGTGTCGAGGAGGGCCTGGCCGAGCTGCCGCCCGTACCCCTTCCCGCGCTGGTCGGGGGCTACGACCAGCTCGCCGGTCGGCGCCTCCACCGGGTCGGTGTCCTCCAGCTGCGCGTATCCGGCGAGCCGTCCCTCCCCGGCGCGGAGCAGCAGATGGCGCACGCCGGTGCGCCGCCCGCCCCGCAGCTGGAGGCGGCCCTGCTCGGAGACCGCGGGCTGACCGTCCTCCCGCGCTGCGGTCTCGATCAGCTCCAGCACCTCGCGTACGCCGTCCGCCGGTACCTCGTCCACAACAACCACGTCGCTCATGGGAACGACCCTACGACCGCACCGACGGCGACGGGGCGGCACCGTCACGGCTTCACAGGCTCTGCCCCCGTCCCCGACGGCTCTCAGACCGTGGGCTCGGGGTCCGTGAGCCCCAAGTGCTCGTGCAGCGCCGCCCGTCCGGCGTCCGTGAGCGCGACGGCACGTGTGGTGCCGATCCTGGTGATCCACCCCGCGTCGAAGGCGTGCCCGCACAGCGCGGCGCCGACCGCGCCCGCCAGGTGCGGGCGGCGCTCCGTCCAGTCCAGGCACGCGCGCACGGCAGGGCGGCGCGAGGAGGCGGGGAGCGCGACGCCGAGCGCGTCCAGCCACGCCGCGCCGTCCCCGGTCAGCCGCAGCCCGCCCGCCCAGTCGAGCAGCCCCCGCCCGGTCATCGCGTCGGTGACCGCCACGCCGACGGTGCCCGCGAGATGGTCGTAGCAGGTACGGGCGCGGGCCAGCGCCTTGTTCCGGCTCGCGGCCGACAACGAACGGGGCGGTACGTCCTCGCGGCGC
The DNA here is from genome assembly GCF_043202595.1 of Streptomyces sp. NPDC048172. Taxonomy (NCBI): domain Bacteria; kingdom Bacillati; phylum Actinomycetota; class Actinomycetes; order Kitasatosporales; family Streptomycetaceae; genus Streptomyces; species Streptomyces sp. NPDC048172. The sequence continues at coordinate 811,812 of NZ_JBIDAT010000002.1, read as the reverse complement.
GGCCCGAGCGCCGCGAGGTTCTCGATCACCTCGGCGACGCGCGGGTCCGCCAGCCGCACGTAACGGTGCCTGCCCTGCCGCACCTCGCTCAGCAGCCCGCCCTTGACCAGCAGGTTCAGATGCCCGGTCGCCGTCGGCGCGGCGACACCCGCGGCCCGCGCCAGCTCGGTCGCCGTCCAGGCGCGGCCGTCGAGCAGGGCCATGCAGAACGTCGCGCGCGTACGGTCCGCGAGCAGCGAGGCGACGGCGGCGAGGTCGGGACCCTGGGCGTGGGGGGACATGGCCCCCATTCTTCCCGGCTCACGGTTCGGCGCGCGCCGAACCGTCACCGTCCCCGCCGCCCGGCGGGCCGTCCGGCGGGACGTCCGGCGGGGGCGTCGGCGCGCCCGGCAGCCACAGCACGGCCTCCGTGCCGCCGTCCCCGTCGGCGGGGGCGCGCAGCGTGACGTCGCCGCCCGCCTGCCGCGCCGTACGCGCGACGATCGACAGGCCGAGCCCGGAGCCCGGCAGGCTCCGCGCGGACGGCGACCGCCAGAACCGGTCGAAGACATGGGGCAGTTCCTCGGCCGGTACCCCCGCGCCGTGGTCCCGCACCCGCAGCGTGCCGCCGCTCAGCGAGACGTCCACGGTCCCGCCGTCGGGGCTGAACTTCACCGCGTTGTCCAGCAGGTTGACGACCGTACGCTCCAGCGCCGACGGCTCCCCGCGCACGTACCAGGGCGCGGCCCCGGCGGCGATCGTCACCTGCGGCCCGCGCAGCCGTACGCGCTCCACCGCGCGCTCGACGACCTCGTGCAGCCCCACGATCCCGCCGCTCTGCGACTGGCCCTGCGGGCGCGACAGTTCCTGGAGGTCGCCGATGAGCGCGTTCAGCTCGGTCATCTGCGCGCGGACGGAGGCGAGCAGCTCCCTGCGGTCCTCCTCGGGCAGCGGACGCCCGGTCTCCTCGCTGCGCACCAGCAGGTCGATGTTGGTCCGCAGCGAGGTCAGCGGCGTCCGCAACTCGTGCCCCGCGTCGGCGATCAGCTGCTGCTGGAGCTCGCGCGAGGAGGCGAGCGCGCCGGTCATCGAGTTGAACGAGCGCGAGAGCCGGGCGATCTCGTCGTCGCCCTCGACGGGGATACGGACGGCGAGGTCCTCGGTGCGCGCGATGTGCTCGACGGCGTGCGTCAGCCGGTCCACGGGCCGCAGCCCGGCGCGCGCGAGCACCACGCCGGCGCCCGCGGCGCCCAGCACGCCCGCGCCGCCGACCAGCGCGAGGATCAGCGCGAGCTTCCGCAGCGACTCGTCGACCTCGGTCATGGGGCGGGCCACCGACACGGCGAGGTTGGTGCCGACGACGGGCGTCGTCCGTACGCGGTACCCGGTGCCGTCCTCGGCGCGCGTGGTGTGCACGGTCACGGCGCGGTCCCGCTGGGCGACCTCGACGTCGGAGGCGGAGACGTCCAGCTTGTCGCCGACGATCACGCAACTCGTCCCCGACGGGTCCACGACCTGCACGACGGCGCTGAACGGGTTCGGGTCGTGCTGCTCAGGGGGTCTGCACTGCCCCGCCTCCACGCGGTTGACCACGTCGCTGGGCCGCACGCTGCTCTCCTTGAGCGAGTCGTCGAGGGAGCTGAGCAGCTGGGCCCGCACGAGAAACCAGCACGCGAGCGCGCAGGCGGCGACGGCGACGGCCACGGTGAGCGCCGCCATGAGGGCAAGCCGCCCTCTGAGGGGCATCGAGACAGCGCGCGCCCCCTCCCGGCGAAGCCGGGCCAAAGTAAGCCGAGGACTCATAGCCCGCACCCGGCACAGGGGCTGCGCTTGCCAGCCCTGCGCCTTGCGCAGACCTCCCAAGCACAGAAGGGAGAAGCAGGGACCTGCCCCGCCAGGGCGGAGGAGACGTGCCCCGTCAGGGGCGCGGGACTGTGTCCATATGCGGCTCCGCCGCGCGGGCGCGCCCGGCCCACGGGCTGAGCGGAGGAGACGCGCCCCGTCAGGGGCGCGGGACTGTGTCCATATGCGGCTCCGCCGCGCGGGCGCGCCCGGCCCACGGGCTGGGCGGAGGAGACGCGCCCCGTCAGGGGCGCGGGGAACTGCGCGACAAGCCACGACGCACCGGCACCCGCGCACCGGCGGCAAGGGGCAGCCCGGAAGGCGCACGGCCGCAGAGCAGGCGCACCCGCGCGACAGCGCACAGGGGCAGCCGGGAAGGCGCCCGGAGAGGCACTCACGACGCGTCGTCCCTCAGGACGTAGCCGACTCCGCGCACCGTGTGGACGAGCCGGGGCTCACCCCCGGCCTCCGTCTTGCGGCGCAGATACATCACGTACACGTCCAGCGAGTTGGACGACGGCTCGAAGTCGAAGCCCCAGACCGCCTTGAGGATCTGCTCACGCGTGAGCACCTGGCGCGGGTGGGCGAGGAACATCTCCAGCAGCGTGTACTCGGTCCGCGTCAGCTCCACCGGGCGTGAGCCCCGCGTCACCTCGCGGGTCCGCAGATCCATGCGCAGGTCGGAGAAGGTGAGCGCGGCGGGCTCCGCCTCCGCCTCGGCCTCGGCCTGTTCCCGCGCGTACGAGCTCCGGCGCAGCAGCGCCCGTACACGCGCGAGCAGTTCGTCCAGCTCGAACGGCTTGACGAGGTAGTCGTCGGCGCCCGCGTCCAGCCCCGTGACGCGGTCACCGACCGTGTCACGCGCCGTCAGCATCAGCACCGGCACGCGCTGTCCGGCGGCACGGAGCCGCCGGGCGGCGGTGAGGCCGTCCATGCGGGGCATCAGCACGTCGAGGATCACGAGGTCGGGCCGGTGCTCGGCCGCCTTCTCCAGCGCCTCGGCGCCGTCGGCGGCCAGCACGGTGTCGTACCCCTCGAAGCTCAGGCTGCGCCGCAGCGCGTCCCGCACGGCGGGTTCGTCGTCGACGATCAGGACCTTCATGGTCTCCAGCTTGTCACCGGCGGTAGCGGTGGCGCTGTCAGCCATCCCCGTTCCGCAGCTTGTCCAGGTCCTTCTTCACGTCGTTGATCGGGATGGCGAAGCCGAGCCCGATGCTGCCGGACGAGGAGGACGCCTGCGCGCCGCCGCCGCCCTGGCCGCCGCCCGCCGGGTACATCGCGGAGTTGATGCCGATGACCTGCCCGTTCATGTTGACGAGCGGGCCGCCGGAGTTGCCGGGGTTGAGGGAGGCGTCCGTCTGGATGGCCTTGTACGTGGTGGTGTCGCCGTCCGTGCCGCCGTTGAACTGCTCTCCGCCGAACTCGAACGGCCAGTTGTCGCCCTGGTTCCCGCCGCCCTGACCGCCCTGGCCGCCGCCGTCCCCGTCCTCCTTCTGGACCGTCACGTCGCGGTCCTTGGCGGAGACGATGCCGCTGGTGACGGTGCCGGAGAGGCCCTCGGGGGAGCCGAAGGCGACGACCTGGTCGCCGACGCCCACGCCGTCGGAGTCGCCGAGCGAGGCGGGCTTGAGGTTGTCGGCGCCGCGCACCTTGATCAGCGCGAGGTCGCGGTCGGGGTCGGTGCCGACGACCTCGGCGGTGCCGGTCTTGCCGTCGCCGAAGGAGACCTTCGCGGTGTCCGCGCCCGCGACCACGTGGTTGTTGGTGAGGATCTCGCCGTCCTTGGTGATCACCACGCCGGAACCGGTGGACTGCCCGCTGCCGGAGGACGCCTTGATCTCGACGACGCTCTCGTCCATGGCGTCGGCGACGGCCGAGACGCCGCCCTTCGCGGACGCGTTGCTGCCGGTGACGGGCGCGGAGGCCGTGGTCGTCGGGTCGTCGCTGAGGAGCCGCTCGACGCCGAACGCGGTCCCGCCGCCGACGACCGCGGCGCCGACGGCCACGGCGGCGATCAGCGCGACGGGCTTACGGACGCGACGCGGACCCGGCGCGGGCGGCTCGGAAGGGGGAGGCGGCGGGTAGGCGCCGCCGAGAGGGCTGCCGGTGCTGCTCACGGTGTTCTCGTCCATGCCTTTGAGAGTGGCCCGGCAACCTGAGAACAATCTGAGTGAGCGCTAAGAAACCTCGTAATTGCACGACGGCGGAGTGTCGCAGCCGCAGGAGCGCCGCACCACGAGGCGCGAGGGGAACTGCCGCACCCGGCCCTTGCCGCCCGCGACCCCGGGGCTGCGCGTCCCGCCCGAGACCCGCAGCGAGTCGTCGAGCACCAGGTCGACGGCGGCCTTGGCGATCTCCACCCGGTCCGAGCCGATGGTGGTCAGCGGCGGGTCGGTGAGCCCCGCCTCCTTCACGTCGTCGAAGCCGACGACGGCCAGCTCGCCCGGCACGTCGAGGCCCAGCTCGCGCGCGGCGCGCAGCACGCCGATGGCCTGGTCGTCGGTCGAGCAGAAGAGCGCGGTGGGGCGGTCGGGGCCGCTGAGCAGGCCGAGCGCCACGCGGTAGGTGTCGTACCGGTTGTACGGGGACTGGAAGAGGCGGCCCTCGACCGACTTCCCGGCCTCCTTCATGGCCCGCGTCCAGCCCTCGATGTGGTCGGTGACCGGGTCGCCGTACTCGGGCGTGGACTCGACGCCGCCGAGGCAGGCGACGTAGTCGTGGCCGTGCTCCAGCAGGTGGCGGGTGGCGAGCTGGGCGCCGCCGGTGTCGTCGATGACGACCGCGACGTCGTCGATGGCCTCGGGCCGCCGGTGCATCAGCACGACGCGGGCGTCCCACGCGTCGATCTCGGCGGCGGCCTGCTCGCTGGGGCCCGCGCTGATGAGGATGAGGCCGGAGACGCGCATGCCCAGGAAGGCGCGGAGGTAGTGGACTTCGCGGTCGTCGAGATAGTCGGAGTTCCCGACGAGGACCATCTTGCCGCGCTCTGCCGCCGCCTGTTCCACCGCGTACGCCATCTCGGCGAAGAAGGCCTGGCGCGCGTCGGGGACGATCAGGCCTATGAGATCGGTGCGGCGGGACGCCATCGCCTGCGCGACGCGGTCCGGCCGGTATCCCAGCTCCTTGATCGCCGCCAGCACCCGCTCCTTGGTGGCCGGAGCCACCGGGCGGGGACCATTGTTGATCACATAACTGACGACCGCGGTCGACGTACCCGCCAGCCTTGCCACATCGTCCCGCGTCACCTTGGCCACGCCGCGAAGTCTACGCGCGCCAACAGAGCCAGCCCCAGACCCCGCACCTCGCCGGATCACGCGCGGTGCGGGGGCAGGAGGGGTCCAGTCGTCCTATGTCAGGACCTCTTGGTCACGGCCTACGACCTCTTGGTCACGGCCTCGCGCGCGACGCGGGCGGCCTCGTCCGCCACGGAGCCACCGGCCGGGGCCGGCCTCTCCTTCTCGGGCTTCTCGGGGGAGACGAACCGGTACCCGACGTTCCGCACGGTGCCGATCAGCGCCTCGTGCTCGGGCCCCAGCTTGGCGCGCAGTCGCCGTACGTGGACGTCCACCGTGCGCGTACCGCCGAAGTAGTCGTACCCCCACACCTCCTGGAGGAGCTGGGCGCGGGTGAAGACCCGGCCCGGGTGCTGGGCGAGGAACTTCAGCAGCTCGAACTCCTTGAACGTGAGGTCGAGCACGCGGCCCTTGAGCTTCGCGCTGTACGTCGCCTCGTCCACGGACAGGTCCCCGTTGCGGATCTCCATGGGGCTGTCGTCGGCGACGATCTGCTGCCGCCCGGTCGCCAGCCGGAGCCGGGCCTCGACCTCGGCGGGGCCCGCGGTGTCGAGGAGCACGTCGTCCACGCCCCAGTCGGCCGTGACGGCGGCGAGCCCGCCCTCCGTCACGATCAGCAGGAGCGGGCAGCCGGGGCCCGTCGAACGGAGGAGCTGGCAGAGGGAGCGGACCTGCGGCAGGTCGCGGCGGCCGTCGACGAGGATCACGTCGGAGCTGGGGGCGTCCACGAGCGCGGGCCCCTCGGCGGGCGCGACCCGCACGTTGTGGAGCAGCAGGCCCAGCGCGGGGAGCACCTCGGTGGAGGGCTGGAGGGCATTGGTCAGAAGAAGCAGCGAGCTCATGCGCGTACGCCCTCCCTCATCGGGGCCGGGGTCGGAGTCGTACGGTCTTGTTGATGCGGATTTCGCTTGCCCATGACGTCGAGTTCCCTCGGAAGTGTGGCGGCACTGCTTCGTCCAGAAAGCACAAAAGGACCCGGGGGCGACGCTGCCCGGATCCTTCTTGTCGAGAAAGAATACCGACATGAGGCATCGCGCGGGGTGTGACATCGCTCGCCCACTCCTCGATTCCGTCACGGAAAGTGACGAAGACGGGTCGATCCGTGCCGTACTGCGGACGGCGGACGGCATACGGATCGAGGCGCGGTACGAGCCGTGCGCCGTCCCCCTTCCGCCGAGCGCCCCCGGCACCCCGGGCCAGGGAGCGGGCCCCGGAGCGGGCCCCGAAGCCCCCGCCGTCGTCCTCGCGCACGGCTTCACGGGCTCGCTGGACCGCCCCGCGCTGCGCCGGGCCGCCGCCGTGTTCCGGCAGCGTGCGGCCGTGGTCACCTTCTCCTTCCGGGGGCACGGCCGCTCCGGCGGCCGCTCCACGGTCGGCGACCGCGAAGTCCTCGACCTCGCGGCGGCGGTCGGCTGGGCGCGGGCGCTCGGCCACGCCCGCGTCGCCACGGTCGGCTTCTCCATGGGCGGCTCCGTGGTCGTCCGCCACGCCGCCCTCCACCGCCCGGACCCCGCTTCCGGTCCCGCCGCCGGGAACACAGAGTCAGAGGAGAGCGCCACGAAGCATGGGGGGCGCACGGGCGCGCGTATGCCGTCGGCCGGTACCGGCACGACCGCCGTTGACGGCCACGCCGACGTCGCCGTGGCCGTCAGCGCGCCCGCCCGCTGGTACTACAACGGCACCGCGCCCATGCGGCGGCTGCACTGGGCCGTGCAGCGCCCGCTCGGACGGCTGGTCGCCCGGCACGCGCTGCGCACCCGGATCCACCCGGAGGACTGGGACCCGGTGCCGCTCTCCCCCGTCGCCGCCGCGGCGCTCGTCGCGCCGACGCCGCTGCTGGTCGTCCACGGCGACCAGGACCCGTACTTCCCGCTCGACCACCCCCGTTCCCTCGCGGAGGCAGCAGGAGCGGAGTCGGCGGAGCTGTGGCTGATCCCCGGCTTCGGGCACGCGGAGAACGCGGCGGAGCCCGCGCTCCTCGACCGCATCGGCGCCTGGATCCTCTCCACCGGTGCACCGGCCGCCCGCGCGAGGCGCCATCATGGGACGCGCAAAGCGGCAGACGGCTGAGAGGGACCCCCACCATGGCGAGCGGCACGATCCGCTACTGGGCCGCGGCGAAGGCCGCCGCCGGTACCGCGGAGGAGCCATACGAGGCCACGACACTCGCCGGAGCGCTCCAGCGCGCCCGCGACGCGCACACGGAGCGGCCCGAGTTCGCCCGGGTGCTGCTGCGCTGCTCGTACCTCGTGGACGGCGCCCCCGTCGGGACCCGCGAGCACGAGTCGGTGCGGCTCAGCGAGGGCGGCACGGTCGAGGTCCTCCCGCCGTTCGCGGGCGGTGCGGCATGAGCACGCCGTACGAGGGTTACGAAGGGTACGAGGGCTACGAGGGGTACGAGCAGGACTGGCAGCGCCAGCCCCTCCCCCAGCAGCAGGCCCAGCCGCAGGCACAGCCCCAGCCGCAACCCCAGCCCCAGCAGTACGAGGCGTACGCGCAGCCCCTGCCGCCCGCCGAGCCGCAGTACCCGTACGAGTACGGGCACGGCTACGGGTACCCGCAGGCGCACGACCCGTACGACGTCCAGTACGAGGTGACCCGCGAGACGCCCCCGTACGAGGCGCCCTCCACACCGCTCCCCCCGCAGCACCCGCACCCGGGCCCGCTGCCCCCCGAGCACCAGCTCTACGAGCAGCAGCAGCCCCAGCCGCAGCCGCAGGCCCAGCCCCTCCCCCAGGCACAGGCCCACGCCCAGCCCCAGCCGCAGCCGCAGCCCCAGTGGTCGTCCCCCGCCGCCGTCAGCCCGAGTGCCGCTCCCGCCTCCCCCGCGTCCCCCGCCTCCCCCGCCTCCCCCGCCTCTCCCGCCGCGTCGGCGTCGCCCGCGCGGTCCGGGTCGCCGATCATCGCCCCGGGGCTGCGCCCCGCCGCGCTGACCGCCGTGCTCGGCGCGCTGCTCGCGGGCTCCGCCTCGCTCGACGGCGGCGTCGGCACCGGCCTGCTCGCGGTCTGCGTGGTGCTGCTCCAGGCGGTCACGGCGGCGGGCTGGTTCCGGCTGAACGGGATGTGGCCCGCGCGGCAGGGCATCGCCCTGGCCTTCCTCGGCGGCGTCGTGGCCGTCGTAGGCCTGCTGCTCGCGGACGAGGACAAGGCGCCGACCGTGCTCATCGGCACGTTCGGCGTCTGGTGCGTCCTCTCCCTCATCCTGCAGCTCCGTAACCACTCCAGCCCCGACGAGCGCCTCTACGCCCTCACCGCAGGCCTCGCCTCCAGCGGTCTGACCGTGCTGGCCGCCGGGCACCTGGCGGCGGAGCGCGAGGCCGTGACGGTCGGCGCCGCCGCCGTGGCGGTGGCCGCGCTCGCGCGGGCCCTGCCGCTGCCGTCGTACGTCTCGCCCGTCGTCGCCGTGGCCGCCGCGGCGGGCGCGGGCGTGGCCGTGGGGCAGCTCACGGACATGGGCGCGAGCGGCGCGCTGCTGGGCCTCGGGGCGGGCGTCTGCGCCGTGATCGGCCTGCGCGTGGCGAGCTACGACTTCCCGTCCCGCTTCGTCCACATGACCGCGGGCGTCGCGCTCCCCCTGACCCTGGCGGTCCCGGCCGTGTACCTCCTGGGACGCGCGCTCGTCTGACGTCGCGTTACGCTCCACCGCTGAGGGGGCTGCAAACCGACCACCCATGGGGGGAACGCAGGCAATGCGCGCGCTACGCATCGTGCTGGTGATCGTGATCGTGCTGGCGGGGCTCTTCGTCGCCGCCGACAGGGTCGCGGTGAACATGGCCGAGGACGAGGTGGCCAAGAAGCTCATGACGGAGCTGGAGGTCCCCTCGGACGGCGACGCCTCGGTCTCGATCGACGGCTTCCCCTTCCTGACCCAGGTCGCCTCCAAGGACCTCGACAGCGTCGAGGCCGAGCTCAGCGGCATCACCGCCGAGGCGGGCGGCCGTCAGGTGACGCTCACCGAGGTGAAGCTGAGCGGCAGCGACGTGCACCTCTCCGACGGCTACTCCTCGGCGGTCGCCAGCAAGGCGACGGGCACGGTCCACATCTCGTACGCGGACCTCTCCCGCGCCGCCGACGAGGGCGTACGGGTCGGCTACGGCGGCAAGGACAAGTCCGGCCGCGGTCAGGTCAAGGTCACCGCGGCCGTCACGGTCCCGATGGTCGGCAAGACGCTGGAGCGCAGCGTCTACAGCTCGGTGACCGTCGAGGGCGGCGACACGGTGCGGCTGCACGCGGACAAGGTGCCGGGCTCGCGGATCCCCGGCGTCGAGGACGCGATCCGCAAGAAGATCGACTTCGACCGGAAGATCAGCCAGCTGCCCGACGGGCTCAAGCTGAAGAAGGTCGTGACCACCGAGACCGGCATCGACGTCTCCATCTCCGGCACGGACGTGAACCTCGCGGGCTGACCCCCGCCCGCCCCCCTTTCCCCTCACCCCGTCCACGGAGCGAGACGCCCGCGTCCGCACCCCAGAAGGCGGCGCGGCGACCCGCCGCGCCGCCCGCCCTCCCGGCCCTGGTCAGGGCGGTCACATCCCGTATCGCGGACACATTTGTCTCATCATCCGGATCCCCGGTGACAGGCCCCCCTTCGCGTCCTTACGATCGGACCTCATGAAGCGACAGGCGGACCTCACGAAGCGACGGGCAGTCGATCTGTGCCGCGTCGCCGCCATGCTCTGTCGCCCCTCCCGCTGACGGCCGCGCGCCCAGCCGTACGAAGCCGATCCGCGACGCCGCGTCCCCGCGCCGCACAGCGCAGTGCGCGCACCGCCGCGTATCCGGGGTACTCGCCGCGCACACGCCTCCCCGCGTCCCGCGCCCGGCACCCCCTCCGCGCACCCCTCGCCTTTCAGCCGCCCACCGCATGAGGAGACACAGCATGAGCCGCAGCGACGTCCTCGTAGACGCCGACTGGGTCGAGGCCCGCATCGACGACCCGAAGACCGTGATCGTCGAGGTCGACGAGGACACCTCCGCCTACGACAAGAACCACATCAAGAACGCCGTCCGGATCGACTGGAAGCAGGACCTCCAGGACCCGGTCCGGCGTGACTTCGTGGACCAGGCCGGCTTCGAGAAGCTGCTCTCCGCCAAGGGCATCGCCAACGACGACACGGTCGTGCTCTACGGCGGCAACAACAACTGGTTCGCCTCCTACGCCTACTGGTACTTCAAGCTCTACGGCCACCAGGACGTCAAGCTCCTGGACGGCGGCCGCAAGAAGTGGGAGCTGGACTCCCGCGACCTGGTCGTCGAGGTCCCCGAGCGCGCCGCGACCGACTACAAGGCCAAGCCGCAGGACACCTCGATCCGCGCCTTCCGCGACGAGGTCGTGGACGCGATCGGCGCCCTGAACCTGGTCGACGTGCGCTCCCCCGACGAGTTCAGCGGCAAGCTGCTCGCCCCCGCGCACCTGCCCCAGGAGCAGTCGCAGCGCCCGGGCCACGTGCCCAGCGCCCGTAACATCCCGTGGTCCAAGTCGGCCAACGACGACGGCACCTTCAAGTCCGACGACGAGCTGAAGTCGCTCTACGAGGGCGAGGGCGTGGACCTGGCCAAGGACACCATCGCCTACTGCCGCATCGGCGAGCGCTCGGCCCACACCTGGTTCGTCCTGCACGAGCTGCTCGGCCAGCCCAACGTCAAGAACTACGACGGCTCCTGGACCGAGTACGGCTCCCTCGTCGGCGTCCCCGTCGAGCTCGGCTCCAACTGACCCTCCGAAAGGACTGAGGAATCACCATGTGCGGAGCGAAGGCAGGCGGCCCCGACGCCTCCACCATCAAGCCCGGCGAGACCACCATCCAGGGCAGCGTGACCCGCGACGGCGAGCCCGTCACCGGCTACGTGCGCCTGCTGGACTCGACCGGCGAGTTCACGGCGGAGGTCCCGACCTCCGCGACCGGCCAGTTCCGCTTCTACGCGGCCGAGGGCACGTGGACCCTGCGCGCGCTTGTGCCTGGCGGCTCGGCCGACCGTACGGTCGTCGCCCAGCAGGGCGGCCTCTCGGAGGTCGCCATCGCGGTATGACGTGACCTTCGCGACTTCTGTGCTTGGGAGGTCTGCGCAAGGCGCAGGGCTGGCAAGCGCAGCCCCGATGCCGGGTACGGCTGCGTAAGAGCCGGGTACGGGTTGCCCCGCCCGCTGCTTCGCGGGCTGCCGCCGCATCGTGGCCGGCCGCGCAGTTCCCCGCGCCCCTGAAGCCGCCCCTCCGGGGCGTGCTTCGGGGCGCCGCCACGCTTCGCGGGCGCCTTCAGGGCGCGCCCCGAAGGGGCGCGGGGAACTGCGCGCCAAGCCACGACGACGCCCGCGCCCCGCGACGGAACAGCAAGGGGCAGCCCCTGCCCGGCCCCCGGCAGACCTAGGCTGACCGGCATGGCAAACACCAAGCTGGTCATCAAGGTCACAGCGGGCGCTGACGCGCCCGAGAGGTGCTCGCAGGCATTCACGGTCGCCTCCGTGGCCGCGGCGAGCGGCATCGAGGTCTCCCTCTGGCTGACGGGCGAGTCGGCCTGGTTCGCGCTGCCCGGAAAGGCGGCGGAGTTCGCGCTGCCGCACGCGGCCCCGCTCCCCGACCTGATGGAGACCATCCAGGGCAGCGGCCGTATCACGCTGTGCACCCAGTGCGCCGCCCGCCGGGACATCACCCAGGAGGACGTCCTCGAAGGGGTGCGCATCGCGGGCGCTCAGGTGTTCGTCGGGGAGATCATGGAGGAAGGCGTCCAGGCGGTCGTCTACTGACCCGTCCGCTGACCCCGTCCCGCCGCCTTCCGGCCGCCGACTAGACTCGGCGGCGTACGTGCACACCGCAAAGGAGAGCCCCGTGCTTGAGGCATTCTTCACCGCCCTGATGGTCCTGGTCTGCGTCGGCACCGTGGCCTTCGCCGGTCTCACCTTCAAGAAGCTCTACCAGGGTCAGCGCTGACATGATCGAGATCCCGTCCGACCTCCACCCGGACCTCGTCCCCCTCGCCTTTCTGCTGGGCAACTGGACGGGCGCGGGCGTCGCAGAGTTCCCGGGCCAGGAGAAGTGCAACTTCGGCCAAGAGGTCACCTTCACCCACGACGGGCGTGACTTCCTGGAGTACGCCTCGCACTCCTGGGAGCTGGACGCGGACGGCAAGAAGGTCCGCCCCCTGGAGACCGAGACCGGTTACTGGCGGATCGACGCGGACCGCAAGGTCGAGGTCGTCATGATCCGCGACCAGGGCATCGCCGAGGTCTGGTACGGCGAGCTGGCCGACCAGAAGCCGCAGATCGACCTGGCGACCGACGCCATCGCGCGTACGGCCTCGGCGGGCGAGTACAGCGGCGGCAAGCGGCTCTACGGGTACGTGAACAGCGACCTGATGTGGGTCGGCGAGAAGGCCACCCCCGAGGTCCCGCTCCGGCCGTACATGTCGGCGCACCTGAAGAAGGTCGTCGACCCCAAGGAGTGGGCCAAGGACGTCGCGGATCTCCCCGACGACGGAATCGCCTTCTTCAAGTAAGGCATGCCTAACAACTCCGTGGTCTCTCTTACACTGGGCCCGTGGCAACCACCGACTGGCAGAGCGACCTCAGGGCGCGCGGGTACCGGCTGACCCCGCAGCGCCAGCTCGTGCTGGAGGCCGTGGACAAGCTGGAGCACTCCACTCCGGACGAGATCCTGTGCGAGGTGCGCCGCACGGCGGGCAGCGTGAACATCTCGACGGTGTACCGGACCCTGGAGCTGCTCGAAGAGCTCGGCCTCGTCTCCCACGCGCACCTCGGGCACGGCGCCCCGACGTACCACCTCGCGGACCGGCACCACCACATGCACCTGGTGTGCCGGGACTGCACCGAGGTCATCGAGGCCGATCTCTCCGTGGCGGAGCCGTTCGCGGTGACGCTGCGCGAGAAGTTCGGCTTCGAGACGGACATGAAGCACTTCGCGATCTTCGGGCGCTGCGCGAACTGCGCCTCGGAGGACGCCGACCCACCGTCGTAGGCTGGTCGTATGTCCTCCAGCAGCACCAGCCAGAGCCCTCAGCAGAGCCCGCTCCTGTCGCTCCCCGGCGCCGTCGCGGCCGAGGCGCCGGACGAGGGCGTCGCGGCGCACTACGGCGACCTGTTCAAGGAGCAACGGGCGCTCGCGGACGGCACGGGCTTCGTGGACCTCTCGCACCGCGGCGTGGTCACCGTCTCCGGCGACGACCGGCTCTCCTGGCTGCACCTGCTGCTGACCCAGCACATGACCGAGCTGCCGCCCGGCCGGGCCACCGAGGCGCTGATCCTCTCCGCGAACGGCCACATCGAGCAGGCGCTCTCCCTCGTCGACGACGGGGAGACGGTGTGGATGCACACCGAGCCCGGCAAGCAGGAAGAGCTGGTCGCCTACCTGGAGAGCATGCGGTTCTTCTACCGCGTGGAGACCGCCGACCGTACGGACGACTTCGCCGTCGTCCACCTCCCCGCGGGCTCGATCGCCGACGTCACCGGCGCCGCGGCCGTCCGGGAGACGGCGCACGGGCGGGACCTCTTCCTGCCGCGCGATCAGCTGCGCCCGTTCGCCGAGGCGCACGGCCCGGCGATCGGCGTCCTCGCCTACGAGGCGCTGCGCGTCGAGGCCCACAGGCCGCGCCTGGGCAGGGAGACCGACCACCGCACCATCCCGCACGAACTGGGCTGGATCGGCACGGCCGTTCACCTGGAGAAGGGCTGCTACCGGGGCCAGGAGACCGTGGCCCGCGTGCAGAACCTGGGCAAGCCCCCGCGCCGCCTGGTCTTCCTGCACCTGGACGGCAGCGAGGTGAAGATCCCCGTGCACGGCGACGCGGTCCGGCTCGCCGCCGACGGGGTGGAGGGCCGCCAGATCGGCTTCGTCACCACCTCCGCCCGCCACCACGAGCTGGGCCCCATCGCCCTGGCCCTGGTCAAGCGGAACGTCCCGGTGGACGCCGAACTGATCGCGGGCCCGGACGCGACGGCGGCGGCGCAGGAGACGGTGGTCGAGCCGTAGCGCCCCGAAGGGGCGCGGGGAACTGCGCGACCGGCCAGGACGCTCCCGCACCCGGCGAAGCACGCCAGAGGGCACCCCGGAAGCCGCCCCGACGCAACCCGGTCAGACCTCGACGAGCACCGTGAACGGACCGTCGTTCGTCAGGCTCACCTTCATCTGCGCGCCGAAGACGCCGGTCTCGACCTCGGCCCCCAACGCACGCAGCCGGGCGACCACTTCGTCGACGAGCGGCTCGGCGACCTCACCCGGAGCGGCGGCGTTCCATGTCGGTCTGCGCCCCTTTCGCGCGTCACCGTAGAGAGTGAACTGACTGATGACGAGGAGTGGCGCTCCGGTGTCCGAGCACGACTTCTCGCCGTGCAGGATCCGCAGGCTCCACAGCTTGCGCGCGAGGCGCTCGGCCTCCGCCGCCGTGTCCCCGTGCGTGACTCCGACCAGCGCGCACAAGCCCTCGCCGACTATCCGACCAACGGTCCGGCCGTCCACGTCGACGCTCGCACCGTCCACTCTCTGCACCACAGCTCGCATCCCGCCATGATGCCGTGCCGCCATTCGCCACCGTGCGCCGCCGCCGGATGGGTGCCAAGGGCGCTGCGCGCGGTAGCCACGCAGTGGCACGATGCGCACACGCGGTGTGTGCCGCTGCCACTGTGCGACGGGGATGAGGGGACACAAGCCCATGAGTACAACCGGAGCCGGACGGACACCGGGCGGCGTACCGGCCGCCCGAGCGGGCGCGGCGCCCGCCACCGCGTCCGCCGCACCTGCCGCGTCCGCCACCACGCCCGCCACGCCCGCCGCTTCCGTGCGCGCGCGGACCCCGCAGCAGCGCGGGCACCACGAGGCGCTGCGCGAGCCCGGCCGGCCCGAGCTGCACACGCTGCGGCTGCCCGAGCTGCGGACGCTGCGCCGCAGCGCGCAGCAGGACGAGGCGGACCTCAGCTACGTCCGCAGGCTCCTCCAGGGCCGTATCGACATCCTCAGGGCCGAGCTCGCGCGGCGTACGTCGCCGGGCTCGCCCCTGCTCGACCTGCTGCCGGAGATCCTGACCGACGGCCCGTCGACCCACCGCTCCTCGGCGCGGCACGTGACGCTGGGGGCGCCGCGCAGCGAGGAGTACCGGCGGCTGGCCGAGGACATGCTCGCGGAGGTCGAGCTCAGCGACCTCACGGCCCGTACGGACGACGAGCTGCACGATGCGATGGGCCGCCTCGTGCGGTACGAGCAGCAGGTCTCGCGGCACCGGCAGGCGCTCCAGCGGACCGCCGACGGGTGCAGCACGGAGATCGCGCGGCGCTACCGCGAGGGCGAGGCCCAGGTGGACGACCTGCTCCCCTGAACCGGCTCTCAGATTATTCGGGTGCGCCCGCCGGGGCCCGCGCCTAGCGTGACCCCATGTCCGACCGCCCGCGCCCGGAAGTCCGGACGCTAGCCGACATACCCGGCACCCCTGACGCTCCTGACCCGCTGCACGACTGGCTCCGTGCCTTCAACACCGGCTTCTACCGGAGCGCCGAGGTCTCCGCCGAGGAGACCGAGAGGCGCAGGGGCGGCACCGACCCGGAGCGTACGCAGGGGGCGTACGACGGGGGCCGCTGCGTCGCGACGTTCCGCACGACGCCGCAGCGGCTGACCGTTCCGGGCGGTGCCGCGCTCCCCTCCTGCGCGGTCACCAACGTCGCCGTCGCGCCCACGCACCGGCGTCGCGGCCTGCTCACCGAGATGATGGCGAACGGGCTCGCGGCGGCACGGGAGCGCGGCGACGCGTTCGCCTCGCTCGTCTCCGCCGAGTACCCCATCTACGGGCGTCACGGCTTCGGCGCCGCCACTTGGACCACCGAGTGGGAGGTCGAGGTGGCCCGCGCGGGCCTCGACCGGCGCTATTCGGGCCCGGCGGACGACGGGGACGGCGGCCGGGTGGAGCTGCTGGACGCCGCCGCGTACCGGGAGGCCGCCGCCGGGGCGCACGAGCGGTTCCGCGCGCAGCCGCAGCGGCAGGGCGCCATCGACCGTACCGACCGCTGGTGGCGGATCTTCACGGGCGCGCTCCGCTTCCCCGGCGACGGCTACGACTCCCCGTTCTTCGCGGTCTACCGCGACGCGGACGGCGAGCCGCAGGGCGCGGTGGCGTACACCGTCGACAGCCGCTGGGAGAGCAAGCAGCCCCAGCAGACCGCGACCGTCGACGACCTGTTCGCCACGACGCCCGCGGGTGAGCGGGCGCTGTGGCGGTACGTGCTCGCGATGGACTGGGTACTCAAGGTCCGTACGGGCCCGCGCGCGCCGGACGACATCCTTCCGCTGCTCCTGCCCGACCCGCGCGCCGCGCGGGTGCTCACGCACGCGGACTTCCTGTGGCTGCGCCCGCTGGACGTCCCGGCGATGCTGGAGGCCCGTACGTACGCCGTGTCCGGGACGCTGGTCCTGGAGCTGCGCGACAAGGCGGGTCTGGCCGGGGGCCGTTACCGGCTGGAGGCCGGTCCGGACGGCACCGCGTGCCGGACGACGCGCGACGAGCCCGGCCTCTCGATGGACATCGGCGAGCTGGGCGCGCTGTACCTGGGCGACGAGTCGGCGGTGCGGCTCGCGGCGCTCGGCCGGATCGCCGAGCACCGCGAGGGCGCGGCGGCCCGCGCGGACACGCTCTTCCGCACGGCGCGCCGCCCCTGGTGCCCGGACATGTTCTGAACGTCCGCCTGTGCTCTGCGCATGCTCAAGCCGCCTCCCCCGAGGCGTGGGTAGAAGGGAGGGGGAGGCGGCATGATCACCGCAGAACGGGTGCACGGGCTCTCACTGGCCCCTCATGTCTGAAGCAGCAGCGTGGCCAGGACGATCGCGCCGACGGCGCTGCATCCCGAGTGCTTGGCCTTCACGCCGATGGTCAGGAAGAGAAAGCCGATGAGCCCCATGACGCCGAACTGGAGCTGCACCAACTGCTCGAACGCGACGATGGCTCCGGCGATGACGAGCGCGACAACAGGCATGGTGGTCCCTCCTTCGGAGACACGGAACGACGGGCTGTGCGGAGGGATGGGGGACAGCGGCCCATACGCCATTGGACGGGCGGGGGCTCGGGAATGCGCGGGACGGTCCGAGCCGAAGCGGCAGTTGGCGAACTTGTCTGCCACCTTGTTGAGTTGGTCACCAACCTCGCTGTCTACATGCCCAGTTGGTCACCACCTAAAAACACTTGGCGAACAACTCCCACTTGCTGGCCTGAAGTTGTAGGGTCTTGGCGTGAGCAAGAAGAGGGCGGGCACACAGCGCAAGCGACCTCGTGACCTGGTCGCCGACACCCTCCGTGAGCGGATCCGGAGCGGTGACTTCGCCCCGGGCACGCGGCTGCCGACCCAGCGGGAGCTGGAGGCGGAGTTCGGCGTCGGCCGCAGCACGGTCCGCGAGGCACTGGGTGCCCTCGCCCAGGAGGGCCTCCTCGACTCGGTCGGCCGCGGCGCGTCACCGACAGTGGCCGCGCCCGAGGCCGCCCCGGAGGCGCCCCGCATAGCCGGAGTCGAGCTGACCGAGCGTCTCCATGAGGCATTTCAGGCCGAGCACGTCACCATCGACTCCTTCTCGCTCACCACGGAGACCTTCAACAACGCCCTGGCGTGGCCCCTGCGCGACGTCACGGCGGGCACGGCGACCCCGAGGTCCGTCACCACCCGGATGCTGGTCCCCAGCTTCGAGGCACGGCTGGCGCTCCCCCGGCTGAAGGACGACCCCGACGCGGAGGACTCCCGCCCGCTGCAGCGCCTGCACGACATCCAGCGCACGTACGTGCAGGCCGTCACGCGCACGCTCCGGTCCCTGGAGCGCTACGGGATCGAGGTCAGCACCTCGATCCGCACCGTCCGCATCACGCCGATGACCAAGCTCTACGTCCTCAACGGGGACGAGGCCCTGTCCGGTTTCTACGCGATCACCGAGAACTCGGCGGAATTCCAGGGCGACCCGCTGGAGTTCTACGATCTGCTGGGCCTCACTGCCAAGCTCTTCCGCTCCTCGGCGGGCCAGGACAGCAGGGACGTGCACGAGGCGGCCTACGTGAGGGAGTCGAAGCTCTTCTTCGACTCCCTCTGGAACACCATCGCCGAGCCCCTCCCGCTCGGCTGACCGCCCGGCCCGCGCCTCCCTTCGGGTGACAGCCGAGCCACCCGCGAGGGGCACGAAGCACCGCACCGCTACTGTTCCACCCACTCCGACCGCCGACCGCCATCCGAGGTCCCGCCGATGTCCTCCACCACGTTGCAGAAGGCCACCGACATCGGCAGGGTGGACGGCCCCCTCCAGGGCTATCACCGCGAGTGGTACGTCGTACGGCCGGGCCCGGACTTCCCCGGCAAAGGGAGGCTGAAGGTGGGCGAGCCGCGCGAGGACGTCCTCTGGTACGACAGACGGTGCTTCGCGTCCGAGGACCTGCTGCTGGTGGAGCTGGCGAAGCGGGACGTCCCGCGCATTCCGCCGGTGCACCGGCTCGCGCCCGACGGCCCGCTCATCCACGGCTTCATCGAGGGGACGCCGCTGAACCTGCTCCACCCGCGGGGCCACAGGGTCCCGCTCGTCCATCTCGGCCAGATCATGGCCGTGTTCCGGAAGCTCGCCGCCATCCGGCCCTGGGGATTCCCGGCCCCGCGGCTGTGCAAGGAGAAGGACCGCCCGGAGGACGGGAACAGTGAGGGTTTCCTCCGGACCCTCCTCCGCTTCACCCACGAGAAGAGCTTCCTGCCGCACGCCGACGAGTTCGGCGGGCTCTTCCGGCAGCTGGGGCTGACGAAGGACGTGCTGCGGCGCGGCACGCGGCTGGACTCCGAGGCGGGCCGCCTCACCCGCCGCCCCTTCTGCCTGCTCCACGGCGATCTGCACCGGGCGAACTTCATCGTGGGCGAGTCGCTCCAGCTGTGGACCATCGACTGGGAGCTCGCCATGCTCGGCGATCCCCTGTACGACCTGGCCACGCACCTCCACCTCATGGAATACCCGGCCGACCAGGAGCCCGCCGTCGTCGAGGCCTGGCGCGCCGCCGTCTCGGCCGAACTTCCGGAGGCCGTCGCGGGACTGGAGACGGACCTGCCGCGCTACCGCGCGTACAAGCGGATCCAGTCCGTCTACACCGACGTCGTACGGCACGTCAGGATGCTCCAGTCGCTCCCGCCTTCCGAACGGCGTACGGAACAGCTCGGCGCCTCCGCGAAGGCCGTCCATCAGGCGCTGTGGCGGGCACGGCACGACCTCCGGCTGACCGAGGTCCCCACACCTGCCGAAGTGGAGTACGCCTATGGGCCGTTCAGCGCTGTACTCCGGGGTTCCCCCGCGTAGATAGTGGGGGCGTCACCGAACCGAAGGACCACCGCGATGCACGAGCTCATCGAGTCGGCGAAGTGCGTGCTGTTCGACTTCGACGGCCCCGTCTGCCACCTGTTCAGGCTGCGGCCCGCATCCGACATCGCCGGACGGCTGCGCGACGAATTCCCCCAGGCGGAGCTCCCCCGCTCCCCGGACCCCCAGGATTACCTGCCGCTCGTCTTCCGCTCCCCGCGTCTGGTGGACGACGGCACCGCCCGCGCCCTGGAGGCGGCGCTCACCCGGGAGGAGCTGGCCACCGCGCCCAGCGCCCTGCCCACCGCCTACGCCGACCGGCTCATCCGCACCTTGCACGCCACCGGTCGCACCCTGGCCGTCGCGACCAACAACTCGCAGGCGGCCGTCGAGTGCTATCTCGGCACCCGGGGCCTGCGGGAGCTGTTCGACGGGCACATACACGGTCGTACGCCCGAGGGGGTGCTGCGGGTGAAGCCTGATCCCTGGTGTCTGGAGCGGGCGTTGGAGTCGACCGGGGCCTCGGCGGGGGACGCGGTCATGATCGGGGACGCGCCGCGGGATCTGGAGGCGGCGCGGGCCGCGGGGGTGCGGTTCATCGGGTACGCGCCGGAGAGGCCGCACAAGGACAAGTACGGGGAGTTGCGCGAGGCGGGGGCCGAGCACATCGTGCGCTCGCTCAGCGAGGTCCTGCTCGCCGTGGATCCCGACGCACGCGTCTGAAAGAGCTACGCGCCCGTCACCGTCTCCACCTCCACGCCGTCCCTCGGCACCTGGCGGCCGTCCGCGTCGATCGAGCGGCGGAGGGCCTCGTGGAGGCTGGCGGGGGTCAGGACGCCCGTGAAGCGGTCGGCGTCGTCCAGGACCGCTATCCACCCGGCGTCGTGCTGGAGCATCGTGCTGAAGGCGTGCTTGAGGGGCGAGCCGAGGCGGAGCCAGGCCTCCATGCGGCGTGCGTACGCCCGTACGGTCGGGGCCTCGGGCGGCGTGTCGCCCTCCAGGACCTCGGTCACCGTCTGCGCGGAGATCCAGCCGTGCAGCTCCTCCGCGTCGTCGAGGACGACCGCCCAGCGCGCGTCCTCGCTGCGCATGCGCGCGGCTGCCTTGTCGACGCGGTCGTCCAGGTGCACGACCGGCGGCTGCTCCAGGTCGCCGCGTTCGACGGGCGTGACGGAGAGCCGCTTGAGGCCGCGGTCGGCGCCGACGAAGTCCGCGACGTACGGGGTGGCGGGGGCGCCGAGGATCTGCGCGGGCGAGTCGAGCTGTTCGATGTGGCCCTCGCCGAAGACGGCCATGCGGCCGCCGAGGCGGACGGCCTCCTCGATGTCGTGCGTGACGAAGAGCACGGTCTTGCCCAGCGTCGAGTGCAGCCGCAGGAACTCCGTCTGGAGCCGCTCGCGCACGACCGGGTCGACGGCGCCGAAGGGCTCGTCCATGAGCAGCACGGGCGGGTCGGCGGCCAGCGCGCGGGCCACGCCGACGCGTTGCCGCTGGCCGCCGCTGAGCTGGTCGGGGTAGCGGTCGCCGTAGACGGACGGGTCGAGGCCGACCATGTCGAGCAGCTCGCGGGCGCGCTCGCGCCGCTTGGCCTTGGGCCAGCCGAGCAGGTGCGGGACGGTGGCCGTGTTGTCGAGGACGGTGCGGTGCGGGAAGAGGCCCGCCTGCTGGATCACGTAGCCGATGCGCAGCCGCAGGTCGACGGGTTCGACGCCGGAGATGTCCTGGCCGTCGACGGATATCCGGCCCGAGGTCGGCTCCACGAGCCGGTTGACCATCTTCAGCGTCGTCGTCTTGCCGCAGCCCGACGGGCCGACCAGCGTGAGCAGTTCGCCCTCGGACACCTCGAAGGAGAGGCCCTCGACGGCGAGCGCCCCGCCCGGGTAGCGCTTCGTCACGTTCTCAAAGCGGATCATTGCCTGCCCCGTTCCCCGTCCCTCGTCGCGCACTTCACACTGTGAGCAGTCTGACGCGAATTCCCTGTGAACCGCAGCGTAAATCGCACGCGTTAACGAGACCGCCATGGGTAGGGTCGCCGGTCGAGACGGGGGAATGGGGTGAGCGGCGTGAGTGACAACTGCCTCGCGGCGAACGACTGGCTGTGCGGCGAGTATCTGCGCACCCGCCAGAGCGAGCTGGTGGACGCGACCGTGGAGCACATCTGGATCACGGCGGCCTCGATCGCCCTCGCGCTGCTCCTGGCGCTGCCGATCGCCCTCGCCGCACGTCACTGGCGGTTCGCGCGCGGCCCCGCGCTCGGGCTCACCACGGTGCTCTACACCGTCCCGTCGCTCGCCATGTTCGCGCTGCTGCTGCCGGTCTTCGGCCTGTCGGCCGGCGTCGTGGTGACGGGCCTGGTGCTGTACTCGCTGACGGTCCTCGTGCGGAACATCCTCGCCGGGCTCGAAGCCGTCCCCGCCGAGGCCACGGAGGCCGCGCGCGGGATGGGATACGGGCCCGTGCGGCTGCTGTTCGAGGTCGAACTGCCCCTCGCGCTGCCCGCGCTGTTCGCGGGCGTACGGATCGCGACCGTCTCGGCGGTGTCGCTGACGACGGTCGGCGCGATCGTCGGCTACGGCGGCCTCGGCAACCTCATCTACGAGTCCATGGAGAACTACTTCAAGGCCCAGGTGCTGACGGCCTCGGTGCTGTGCGTGCTGCTCGCCGTCACGGCCGACCTCCTGCTGCTGGCGCTGCAACGGGCGCTGACGCCCTGGACCCGTACCGGTGCCCGTACCCGTACCCGTAGTACCGCTAGTAACGCGCGAAAGGCCGGGTGAGCGCCCCATGGGCATCTTCGCGGACGTGTGGGCCTGGCTGACGACCGGCGCGCACTGGACGGACGAGGGCGGCGTGCTCGAACGGCTCGGCGAGCACGCGTACCTGACCGTCGTCTGCCTCGCCCTCTCCTGCGCCCTCGCGCTGCCGCTCGCGCTCTGGCTCGGGCACCTGGGGAAGGGCGGCGCGCTGGCGGTCAACCTCTCGAACGCGGGCCGCGCGATCCCCACGTTCGCCGTGCTGGTCCTGCTCAGCATGGGCCCGCTCGGCAGGCACGGCGACTGGGCCACGATCGTGGCGCTGGTGCTGTTCGCGCTGCCCCCGCTGCTGACCAACGCGTACACGGGCGTACGCGAGGCCGACCGGGAGGTGGTGGAGGCGGCGCGCGGCATGGGGATGACCCACTGGCAGCTCCTGCGCCAGGTCGAACTGCCCCTCGCCGTCCCGCTGATCATGACCGGCGTGCAGACGGCCGCCGTCCAGCTCGTCGCCACCGCGACGCTCGCCGCACTCCCGGGCGGCGGCGGCCTCGGCCGCCTCATCACCGCCGGGTTCGGCAACCGCGACACGCCGCAGGTCGTCTCGGGCGCCGTGCTCGTCGCGCTGCTGGCACTGCTGGTCGAACGGCTGCTGACGCTGACGGAGAAGCTGCTCGACCCGATGCGCCGACGGCACCGCACGGACGCCGCGGCCCCCGCGGCACCCGGCCTGAAGGTCTCCTGAGCTCTTCCCCCCGAACGCCCCCGAACGCCCCTGAACTTCCGCGAACCCCTCGAAACTGGTGATCCCCATGCACACGTTCCCCCGCTCCCTCGCCGCCACCGGTGCCGTCGCCGCGCTCGTCCTCTCCCTCGGCGCCTGCGGCGACGACCTGGAGGACGAGGGCGGCAAGGACGGCGGAGGCGGCAAGGGGAAGGGCCAGCTCGTCGTCGGCTCCGCCGGGTTCACCGAGTCCCAGATACTCGCCGAGCTCTACTCCGGGGTCCTCTCCGGCGCCGGGTACGACACGACCGTGAAGAAGGTCAAGAACCGCGAGCTGTACGCCCCCGAGCTGGAGAAGGGCCGCATCGACGTCGTACCGGAGTACGCGGCGACGATGGCCGAGTTCCTCAACGCCAAGGAGAACGGCCCCAAGGCGAAGCCCGTCGCCTCCAGCGACCGCGACAAGACGGTCGCCGCGCTGAAGAAGCTCGCCGGGCCGCGCGGCCTCACGGTGCTCCCCGCGGGCGACGCGGTGGACCAGAACGCGTTCGCGGTCTCGAAGTCGTACGCCGACGAGCACAAGCTCAAGACCCTCTCGGACCTGGGCGAGTCCAAGGAGAAGGTGACCGTCGCGGCGGGCGACGAGTGCGAGACCCGGCCGTTCTGCAAGCCGGGCCTGGAGAAGACCTACGGGATCAAGGTGGCCGGAATCGACCCCAAGGGCGTCGGCACCGTGCAGTCCAAGCAGGCCGTCAAGGACGGCAAGGACCAGCTCGTGCTGACGACGACCACGGACGCCACACTGGACCAGTTCGACCTGGTGCTGCTCAAGGACGACAAGAAGCTCCAGAACGCCGACAACATCGTCCCCGTCCTCAACACCGAGGACGCCGCCGGTTCCAAGAACAAGGCCGCCGCCACCGCCCTGAACAAGCTGACGAGCACCCTCACCACGAAGGACCTCACCGACCTCAACCGCAAGGTCGACAAGGACCGTGAGAAGCCCGGGGACGTGGCGAAGGAATACCTCGACAGCAAGGGCCTGTGAGCCGGGCGCCGAGTTGTGAGGCGGTAACAAAGCGCAATGCCCGGTGTCGGGAGCGGAACGACACACGGTAAATTCCAGGCCATGCCACGTGGACGTCATCGCCATTCACCGCCCCTGCACCGGCTGCTCTCCCCGGTCGCGGTCGCGGCGACGGCGCTGGCCTGCGCGGGTGGCTCCTGGCTGGTCGGCGAGGCGGGCGTCGGGGACGTGGAGACCGTGGTGCTCCGCGGCCTCTCCGCCGCCGCCGCTGCCGCCGCCGTCACCGGCGCGGTCCTCCTGCGCCGGTGGGACCGCGCGGCCGGCCGCCGCGTCGGCGACCTCAAGGCCCAGCAGGCGAGCACCGCGTGGCGGGCCGAGGAGCGCCAGGCCGAGCTGGAGGACGAGAACGAGGACCTGCGCGAGCGCCGCACCAAGCTGGAGAGCAAGGTGCGCGACAAGCGCGCCGAGCTGGCCCGGCTGCGCTCCGAGCACGCCGACCTGCTGCGCCGCTACGCGAACGCGGAGACCGAGCGCGCCAGCGCCCTGGAGGGCCGCCGCCAGCTGGAGCTGGAGGCCGCCGAGCCCGCGAAGGCGCTCACCGTCTCCGCGACCGACCACCGGCTCAGCTCCGGCGCCCCGACCCCGCTGACGTACCTCCAGGCGAACGAGGCGCTCAACCACCTCGCGCGCAACGCCGACCGCCAGCGCGCCCACCGCAAGGCCCGCACCGTCCGCGCCACCCCGGTGGTGCCCCCGCCCCTGGAGCCGGACGGCAGCAACGCGGACACCAGCAGCTTCGACTTCTTCGGCCTCGGCCTCCCCGCCCAGGGGGAGGAACCGGAGCCGACTCCTCCTCCGGAGCCGGAGCCGGAGCCGGAGCCCGAGGAGAAGGACGAGAAGAAGGACGAGGACGCGACGCTACTTGTCGATGTCGCCGACGACGAAGAAGAACGAGCCGAGGATCGCGACCATGTCCGCAACTAGCGTCCCGGGCAGCAGCCGCGTCAGCGCCTGGATGTTGTTGTACGAAGCGGAGCGCAGCTTCAGCCGGTAGGGCGTCTTCTCGCCCTTGGAGACCAGGTAGTACCCGTTGAGCCCGAGCGGGTTCTCCGTCCAGGCGTACGTCGCGCCCTCCGGGGCCTTCAGCACCTTCGGCAGCCGCTGGTTGACGGGCCCGGGCGGCAGCTCGGCGAGCCGGTCCAGGCAGGCGTCGGCGAGGTCCAGGGAGTTGTGCACCTGGCCGAGCAGCACCTCGAACCGCGCGAGGCAGTCGCCCTCCTCGCGCGTGACGACCTTGAGGGTGTCCCGCAGCGCCGGGTCCCCGTACGCCAGGTACGGCTCGTCGCGGCGCAGGTCGAAGTCGACGCCGGAGGCGCGGGCGAGGGGCCCGCTCACCCCGTACGCGTGCACCAGCTCGGGGCTGAGGACGCCCACGTCGCGCGTACGGCCGCGGAAGATCTCGTTGCCGAGCACCAGGTCGTCGAAGACGTCCATCCGGCTCCGCGCCGCCGCGACCGCGCTCCGCGCCCGCTGCGTCCACCCGGCGGGCAGGTCCTCCTTGAGGCCGCCGACGCGGTTGAACATGTAGTGCATCCGGCCGCCGGAGACCTCCTCCAGCACGGCCTGGAGGTCCTCGCGCTCGCGGAACGAGTAGAAGATCGGCGTGATCCCGCCCAGCTCCAGCGGATAGGAGCCGAGGAACATCAGGTGGTTGAGCACCCGGTTCAGCTCGGCCAGCAGCGTGCGCAGCCACACCGCGCGCTCCGGCACCTCCATGCCGAGCATGCGCTCGACGGCGAGGACCACGCCCAGCTCGTTGGAGAAGGCCGACAGCCAGTCGTGCCGGTTGGCGAGCACGATGATCTGGCGGTAGTCACGGGCCTCGAACAGCTTCTCCGCGCCCCGGTGCATATAGCCGACCACCGGCTCGGCGGCGCCGATGCGCTCGCCGTCCAGGACGAGCTTCAGCCGCAGCACGCCATGCGTGGACGGATGCTGCGGTCCGATGTTCAGCACCATGTCGGTGCTCTCGGCCGCACCGCCAATACCAACGGTCGTCTCCGTCTGCGTCATGAACCTCAGTCTGTCAGCTTCCTTCTCCAGGTGGATACAGACGGTCACAACCACTCTTACGCTGGCAGTATGTCGACATCCCCAGGCGCCCGGCCGGACACCACGGCCTGGCGCGGCGTCGAGCGCGCCCTGCTGCCCATGCGGCGGCTCGTGCTGCTCTGCTGGCTGCTGCCGCTCGCGCTGGGGCTCGCCGCGCTGCTCTGGCTGACCGCCGGTCCGCCGTGGGCCGCGTTCGCCGTACTGCCGCTCGCGCTCGCCGCCTGGGGCTGGGGCGCGCTGGCCCGCAACTGGCGCTCGTGGCGGTACGCGGAGCGCGACGACGACCTGCTCATCGCCCGCGGCGTCCTCTGGCGCGAGCTGACGGTCGTGCCGTACGGCCGTATGCAGCTCGTGGAGGTCACCTCGGGCCCCCTGGAGCGGAAGTACGGGCTCTCCACGCTCCAGCTCCACACCGCCGCCGCGACCACCGATGCCTCGATCCCCGGGCTCGCCCCCGAGGAGGCCGAACGGCTCCGCGACCGGCTGACCGAACTGGGCGAGGCCCGCTCGGCGGGCCTGTGAGTACGGAGACCGTAAGTACGGAGACCGGCCCGTCCCGTGGACCCCGCTGGCTGCCCCGCCGTCCGGAGGGGCGCAGGCTGCACCCCATCACGCCGTGGCGGCGCGCCTGGGCGCCTCTCGCGGCGCTGCTCGCGTTCTCCGTCCACGACTTCGAACGAGCCCGCGACTGGGCCTCCCACCTCACGCTGGGCTGGCTGCTGCTGGCGCTCGCCGCGCTGCTGCCGATCGCCGCCGCGTACGGCTTTCTGACCTGGTGGTTCACGGCCTACGCGGTCACCGAAACGGAGCTGCGCATCCAGACCGGCCTGCTCTTCCGCCGCACCGCGCACATCCGGCTCGACCGCATCCAGGCCGTGGACGTCACCCGGCCGCTGCTCGCCCGCGTCGCCGGGGTCGCCAAGCTGAAGCTCGACGTGGTCGGCGCCGACAAGGACAAGGACGAACTGGCGTTCCTCGGCGAGCGCGAGGCCGTCGCCCTGCGCGCCGAACTCCTCGCGCGCGCCGCGGGCATCGCCCCCGACGCCGCCCCCGAGGCGGGCGAGGCCCCCGCCCGCGAACTGCTGCGCGTCCCGCCCCGCACCCTGGTCACCGCCCTGCTGCTGCTCGCCAGCGGCTGGGTCACGCTGGCCGCCGTCGTGGTCGTACCGCCCCTGATCTACCTCGCCACCGACAGCCTGTGGCCCGCGCTCGCCACGGGGCTGCCGCTGCTGGGCGGATTCTGGGCGAGCGGCTTCGGCAAGTTCGTCTCCGAGTACGACTGGACGGTCGCCGAATCCCCCGACGGCCTCCGCCTCGACCACGGTCTCCTCGACCGCGAGCACGCGACGGTGCCGCCGGGGCGGGTACAGGCCGTACGGCTCGTCGAGCCCGTGCTGTGGCGGCGCCGCGGGTGGCTCCGCGTCGAGCTGGAGATCGCGGGCACGGACAAGGAGAAGGACGGCGTGCTGGTGCCGGTCGCGGTGTGGGAGGACGTGGCGGACATCCTCGCCCGCGTCCTGCCCGGCACCGACCTCGACGCGGCCCTGGCCTCCCTCTCCCCCGCGCCACGCCGCGCCCGCTGGTGCGTCCCGCTCTTCTGGCGGGGCTACGGGCACGGGGTGACCGACTCGGTCTTCGTCACCCGCAAGGGCCTCGTCGTCCGCTCGACCGTCCTCGTCCCGCACGCCAAGGTCCAGAGCGTCCGCCTGGAGCAGGGGCCGTGGCAACGCCGCATGGGCGTCGCGGACGTCGCCGTCGACAATGGCGCGAACGGCGCGACGTCGGCGCGCCAACGCCCCGCCGACGAGGCGTACGCCCTGGTCCACGCCCAAGCGTCCCGCTCCCGAACGAGCCGCCACACGGCCTTGCCAGACCGCTGGCTCACCTGACGTCTGCTCTTCCCTCCGCCCCCTGCGAAGCTTGGGAAGTCTGCGCTTCTCCCTCCCGCTGAGCTTGGGAAGTCTGCGCTTCTCCCTCCCGCTGAGCTTGGGAAGTCTGCGCAAGGCGCAGGGTTGGCAAGCGCAGCCCCCTGCGCCGGGTGCCCCGCGTACAGGGCCGCGCCCGGGGTGCCCCGGGCTGTGCTTCGCGGGCTGCCGCCGCGTCGGGGCTGGGCGCGCAGTTCCCCGCGCCCCTAGGGAGAAGGGGCAAGCCCAGAAGTCCCGAACCGCACAGGCCCGCGCCCCTGAGGGAGAAGGGGCAAGCCCAGAAGGGTTGTGCGGCACGGGCCCGACACGCTCGGGGCAATGGGGGGCTGACCTCAGGAGGGGTGGCTCGTTGTGCCTCGCGGCAGGTCGCCCGCGCAAGCGCGGGCGGCGACTCATGAGCAGGACGGAATCGCCATGAACGTCACCCCCACCCCCGGCCACCGCCGCACAGGCGCACGCCTAGCCGGCACTCTCCTCGCCGCCTCGTTCGCCCTCGGCGCCCTCCAGACCGGCGGCGCCTGGGCCGCAAGCGCGGCGCCCGCCGTTCCCGCGCCCTCGGCGGCCCCGCCGATCGCCCCCGCCGACGAGCCGGGGAGCTGGCACTCCCAGGGGCTCTCCCTCGACGCCGTCGAGAACCGTCAGGTGGACCGCTACCTGGAGCGCGCCCGCGGCGCCGAGCGCGTGATCAGCACCCAGATCCGGGAGGCGGCCCGCCGCAACGGCGCCGAACTGGTCGGCTTCGGCCAGCGCCTGAAGTCCCCGGACTCGCTGAAGCGGAAGGTCGCCACGTACATGAAGGGCGACGAGAAGCACGCGCCGACGAACGTCGACCAGGCGCTGAAGCAGGTCAACGACGCGGTCCGCTACACCTTCGTCTGGGACGACGAGAAGTACACGAAGGGCGTACGGGGCGCCTCGCACGACCTGACCGCCTGGCAGTACAACAGCGTCCGCTGGTCCAACACCTGGGACAGCAAGGACCGTTACAAGGGGATCAACTCGGCCTGGCGCGACCCGCTGCGGGACCAGAAGTTCGAGATCCAGTTCCACACCCCCGCCAGCAAGTCCGCGCAGGAGCGGACGCACAAGATCTACGAGGAGCAGCGGCTGCCCAGCACGCCGCCCGCGCGCAAGGCGGAGCTCCAGCGTGAACAGGGCCGCATCTTCGCCGCCGTGCCGGTGCCGGAGGGCGCCGAGGCGCTGACGGCGCCCGCGCAGACCCGCCCGCTGCCGGTGCCCGCGCGGGTGCCCGCGCAGGCGCCCGCGGCCTGAGGTTCCGGGGGCCGGTCGCGGACCGGCCCCCACCGCCTACGCTGGACGCATGAACGCAACGCGTGGCCAGGTCACCGGGCTCCCCTCGTGGGACCGCTGCGCCGTCATGGGCGTGGTCAACGTCACACCCGACTCCTTCTCCGACGGCGGCCGCTGGTTCGACACGCAGGCCGCGGTCAAGCACGGCCTCGATCTCGTGGGCGAGGGCGCCGATCTGGTCGACGTGGGCGGCGAGTCCACCCGCCCGGGGGCCAAGCGTGTGAACGAGGCGGAGGAGCTGCGCCGCGTGCTGCCCGTCGTGCGCGGGCTGGCCGAGGAGGGCGTCGTCGTCAGCGTCGACACC
Source organism: Streptomyces sp. NPDC048172 (assembly GCF_043202595.1). Lineage (NCBI taxonomy): Bacteria > Bacillati > Actinomycetota > Actinomycetes > Kitasatosporales > Streptomycetaceae > Streptomyces > Streptomyces sp. NPDC048172. The sequence continues at coordinate 782,246 of NZ_JBIDAT010000002.1, read as the reverse complement.
ATGCGTGCCTCGGTCGCCGAGCAGGCGGTCGCGGCCGGCGCGGTGCTGGTCAACGATGTGAGCGGGGGTCAGGCCGACCCCGGCATGGTCCCGGCGGTGGCCGCGACGGGCGTTCCGTTCGTCGTGATGCACTGGCGCGGCCAGAGCATCGACATGAACAACCGCGCGGTCTACGAGGACGTCGTCGCCGAGGTCATCGACGAGCTGCGGGTGAGCGTGGACCGCGCCGTCGAGGGCGGCATCGCCCCCGAGCGGGTCGTGGTCGACCCGGGGCTCGGCTTCGCGAAGAACGCCGAGCACGATCTGAGGCTCGTCGCCCAGCTCTCCCGGCTCCGCGCCGAGCTGGACCGCCCGCTGCTCGTCGCGGCCTCCAGGAAGCGGTTCCTGGGCCGTGTGCTGGCCGCGGAGCGGGAGAACGCGACGCCGCCCCCGGCCCGCGAGCGCGACGCCGCGACAGCCGCCGTCTCCGCGCTCTCGGCGCGTGAGGGCGCCTGGGCCGTGCGCGTCCACGAGGTGCGGGCGAGCGCGGACGCCGTGCGGGTGGCCCGCGCGGTCGAGGCGGCCGCCCCGTGAGCGGGGCCCGTACCGACATCGAGGCGGTCGAGGCGGCCAACACCGCGCTGTACGAGGCGGTCGAGCGGGGCGACGTCGACGCGCTGTCCGAGCTGTGGCTGGACGACGAGATCAGCGTCGTCCACCCGGGCTGGCCGGTGCTCACGGGCCGCGGCGAGGTGCTGCGCTCGTACGCGCTGATCATGGCCAACACGGAGTACATCCAGTTCTTCCTGACCGACGTCGAGATCTCCGTGCTGGGCGACACCGCGCTGGTGAGCTGCACCGAGAACATCCTCAGCGGCGGCCCGGCGGAGGAGGACGGCTCGGCGGGCCCGCTCGTGGGCGGCCTCGTCGTCGCGACGAACGTCTTCCGCCGCACCGAGGACGGTGACTGGAAGGTCTGGTCGCACCACGGCTCCCCCGTGCTCGTGGAGAGCGAGGACGACGAGGAGGACGGCACCTCCCCGGACGACGGCGACATCACGATGTGAACCCCGGCCCCCTCTCCTCCCTCATTCGTGGCACTCCCCGGGGAATGCGTGAGTGCCGGGGGTCGCTGTGGGGTATGCGGCGCCGCGAGCTGGCCCCCTCGCCGGGGGCGGCTGTCGCTCGCAGGTAGATTCGATTCGTTGGCGTGCCCAGCCGCGCCTTGTCCGTACGACCGACGGGAACGGGAGTGATTCGCGTGGACCGTGTCGCACTGCGCGGCCTCACAGCGCGGGGGCATCACGGCGTGTTCGAATGGGAACGCGAAGAGGGTCAGACCTTTGTCGTGGACCTCGACATGGGCCTGGACACGCGGGAGGCGGCCGAGGGCGACGATCTCGCGAAGACCGTCCACTACGGCATCGTGGCGGAGGAGGTCGCCGCGGTCGTCGCGGGGGAGCCGGTCGACCTGATCGAGACCCTCGCGCAGCGGATCGCCGACACCTGTCTGCGGCACGAGGCCGTCCGCGAGGTCGAGGTGGTCGTCCACAAACCGGACGCCCCGATCTCGGTGCCTTTCGAAGACGTGACCATCACTATCAAGCGGAGCCGCGCATGACGCCGAACAGTGACCCGACCGTACAGCCGGTGCCCGCTTCCGTGGTGCGCAAGGTGGACGAGGCCGATGCCACCCTGCACAACCCGAAACGCGCCGTGCTCTCTCTCGGGAGCAACCTCGGAAACCGGCTGGAAGCCCTCCAGAGCGCCGTCGACGCGCTCGCGGACACCCCGGGCCTGCGGGTCAAGGCGATCTCTCCGGTCTACGAGACCGAGCCGTGGGGCGTCGACCCCGGCACCCAGCCCTCGTACTTCAACGTGGTGGTGGTCGTGAAGACGACCCTGCCGCCCGGCTCCCTCCTCGAACGCGGCCACGCGATCGAGGAGGCCCTGGAGCGCGTGCGGGACGAGCGCTGGAGCCCCCGCCCCATCGACGTGGACATCGTCGCCTACCAGGACGTGATCTCGGACGACCCCGAGCTCACCCTCCCCCACCCCCGCGCCCACGAGCGGGCCTTCGTGCTCGTGCCGTGGCACGACATCGACCCCTCGGCGGAGGTCCCGGGCCGCGGCAGCGTCGACGCGCTGCTGGCCTCCCTCGGCAGGGAGGGCGTCACTCCCCGCCCCGATCTGGAACTCAGCCTGCCCGCCTGAGCGTTGGGAACGCAGTGAAGGAACTCCGCATCCGCATCCTGGTGGGCGTCTTCGCCGTCGCCGGGGTGCTCTCCTGGGCAGGCGCGCGGCTCTGGGACTCGCTCGGCACTCTCCCGAGCGTCCCGGTGGCGGCGCCCATCGTGCTGGGCGCCATCGCCGCCGTGCTGCTGGCCACCGCGCTCTCCCTGCGTTCCCGCCTCAAGGCCCAGCGCGAGCGGGTGCCGGGAGCCAAGGGCGTGGACCCGATGATGGCGGCCCGCGCCCTGCTCTTCGGCCAGGCGAGCGCCCTGGTCGCCGCCCTCGTCTCGGGGATGTACGGGGGTGCGGGGCTCTTTCTCGCCACCGAGCGCTCCGACGTCCCTGCCCGCGGCGACCAGGCGCTCTACGCGGGCCTGGCCGTCGTCGCGGGCATCGCGGTGATCGCGGCCGCGGTCTTCCTGCAGCGCGTCTGCCGCCTCCCGGAGGACCAGGACGACGACCACCCCCCGGCGGCTACGGCGTAGCGGCGCCGCTGTCCCTCTTCGACCCCACCGCGACCGCTACGGCGATCAGCACGGCCCCGACGACGAGCGTCACCGCCAGCCCCAGCGCCCACAGCCACGGAAAGTGCGCGTACACCCAGCTCGGCGGCCCGTCGGAGCCCCGGCGGCTGCGCCCGTTGTCCTGCGCGTCGAAGATCAGCACCGTGAGCCCGAAGAGCACCACGGCGGAGCCAGCTGCGCCCAGTCCGCCCAGCAGCGGCCGTACGGGACGCTCGCGCCAGCTCTTCTTCCAGCCGCCCCGGCCGCCCCGGGCCAGCGCGAGCCCGAAGAGCGCCACCGCGCACGGCAGCAGCGCGCCGAGGAAGGCGGCGAAGGAGTAGGCCCCGCCGGGCCAGCTGTCCGCCGCCCAGCGCCAGGTGTCCTCGCCCCACCACATGTCGGTGAGGGCCAGCAGCACGATGACGGCCGCGACGGCGAGGAAGATCAGGCAGCCGAAGACCGTGTCCTTCCGGTCCCGGCCCTTCTTCTCCCCGCTCCCCGCTCTGGGGCCGGGCTCGCGCGCGTACCGCAGCGAGGGCGCCGCGGCCTTCCCCCGCCCTCTTCTGACCGATCCCCCCACGCCGCGCCCCTACCTGAGGATCAGGCTCATGGCCTCGGAGCGCGTCGCCGCGTCCCTCAGCTGGCCGCGCACGGCCGAGGTCACGGTCTTCGCGCCGGGCTTCCTGATGCCCCGCATCGACATGCACATGTGCTCGCACTCGATGACGACGATCACGCCACGCGGCTCCAGTATCCGCATGAGGGAGTCCGCCACCTGGGTCGTCAGCCGCTCCTGGACCTGGGGCCTGCGGGCGAAGACGTCCACGAGGCGGGCCAGCTTCGAGAGGCCGGTGATCTTCCCGGAGGCCGAGGGGATGTACCCGACGTGGGCGACCCCGCGGAAGGGGACCAGGTGGTGCTCGCAGGTCGAGAACACCTCGATGTCCTTGACCAGCACCATCTCGTCGTGCCCGAGGTCGAACGTGGTGGTCAGCACGTCCTCGGGCTGCTGCCGCAGTCCGGCGAATATCTCCTTGTACGCCCGCGCCACGCGCGCGGGGGTCTCCAGGAGGCCCTCCCGGTCCGGGTCCTCGCCCACGGCGATCAGGAGCTCGCGCACCGCGTTCTCCGCCCGCTTCTCGTCGAACTCGCCTATCGGGCTCTCGCCGTCCAGCGTCACCGGGTCGGTCATGTGGTCCCTCGTTCCTCTTCCGTGCACCGTGCACAACGCGGAATAAAGCGAAAGCCGCGTCCCACAGGCTAGAACCTGTGGGACGCGGCTGACATTCCGGGGCGGCCGGGGCCGTCGGCTCAGGACCGCCCGGCGCTGTCCTCCGGGTCGGCCGGCTCCACGATCGCGTCGGAGTCGCGGGGACCGATCTCCTTGCCGATGTCCAGCGTCGACGACCCGTTGGTCAGCGCCGCGGGCGGCGCGGAGACGGGCGGCCGGGTGGACGGGGTGCGCCGCGAGGAACCGGTCCACGCGGGCCTGCTGGGACGCTTGGCGATGGCGGCGAAGACCTCGGCGATCTCCTCCTTGTTCAGCGTCTCCTTCTCCAGCAGGGCCAGCACGAGGTTGTCGAGGACGTCGCGGTTCTCCACCAGGATTTCCCAGGCTTCGTTGTGCGCCGTCTCGATCAGCTTCTTGACCTCCTCGTCCACCAGCCCGGCGACCTCTTCCGAGTAGTCCCGCTGGTGGCCCATCTCCTTGCCCAGGAAGGGCTCGGAGTTGTCGGAGCCGAACTTGATCGCGCCGAGCCGCTCGGTCATGCCGTACTGCGTGACCATCGCGCGGGCCGTTGCCGTGGCCTTCTCGATGTCGTTGGCAGCGCCCGTGGTCGGGTCGTGGAAGACCAGCTCCTCGGCCGCGCGCCCGCCCATCATGTACGCGAGCTGGTCGAGCATCTCGTTACGCGTGGTCGAGTACTTGTCCTCGTCGGGGAGGACCATCGTGTACCCGAGGGCACGGCCTCTCGACAGGATCGTGATCTTGTGGACCGGATCGGAGTTCGGTGAGGCCGCCGCGACCAGGGCGTGTCCGCCCTCGTGGTACGCGGTGATCCTCTTCTCCTTGTCGCTCATGATCCGGGTCCGCTTCTGCGGTCCGGCCACGACACGGTCGATCGCCTCGTCCAGGAACTTGTTGTCGATCAGCTTCTGGTCGCTGCGCGCGGTGAGCAGCGCCGCCTCGTTGAGCACATTGCTCAGGTCGGCGCCCGTGAAGCCCGGGGTGCGCCGCGCGACCGCGCCGAGGTCCACGTCGGGCGCCATGGGCTTGCCCTTCTGGTGGACCTGGAGGATCTCGTGGCGGCCCTGCATGTCCGGACGGTCGACGGCGATCTGCCGGTCGAAACGGCCGGGGCGCAGCAGCGCCGGGTCCAGGATGTCCGGACGGTTGGTGGCGGCGATCAGGATGACGCCGCCCTTCACGTCGAAACCGTCCATCTCGACCAGGAGCTGGTTGAGCGTCTGCTCGCGCTCGTCGTGACCGCCGCCCATGCCGGCGCCGCGGTGGCGGCCGACGGCGTCGATCTCGTCGACGAACACGATCGCCGGGGCGTTCGCCTTCGCCTGCTCGAAGAGGTCGCGGACGCGGGAGGCGCCCACACCGACGAACATCTCGACGAAGTCGGAGCCGGAGATCGAGTAGAACGGGACGCCCGCCTCACCCGCGACGGCGCGGGCCAGCAGGGTCTTGCCCGTACCGGGCGGGCCGTAGAGCAGCACACCCTTGGGGATCTTGGCGCCGACGGCCTGGAACTTCGCGGGCTCCTGGAGGAACTCCTTGATCTCGTGGAGCTCCTCGACGGCCTCGTCGGACCCGGCGACATCGGTGAACGTCGTCTTCGGCGTGTCCTTGGTGATGAGCTTGGCCTTCGACTTGCCGAAGTTCATCACCCGGGAGCCGCCGCCCTGCATCTGATTCATCAGGAACAGGAAGACGACGATGATCAGCACGAACGGCAGCAGGGAGAGCAGCATCCCGACGAACGGGTTCTGCTTCTGCGGCGCGACCGTGTACCCCTTGGGGATCTCCTTCTGCTCGTACTTGGTCTGGAGCGTCTTGGCGAGGTCGACGCCCTGGTCGTCGATGTAGCTCGCCTTGATCTTGTCGCTGTCCTCGACCTTGGCGCCGTCCTTGAGCTCCAGCTTGACGATCTGTTCGTCGCCAGTGGTGAGCTCGGCGGACTTCACCTTGTCCTGTGCGATCGCCTGTACGACCTGACCGGTGTCGACCGTCTTGAAGCCGCCGGACGAGCCGACGACCTGCATCAACACGACCACGGCAAGGACGGCCAGCACGATCCACATGACCGGCCCGCGGAAGTATCGCTTCACGTCCATCCATACGGAGCGCGTGGGCCCCGTCCCTCCTGCCACAGTGAGTTGAAAAGCCTGACCTTCGGACGGTACCCCAGCATTGTCACCCGGCGCCGCCGAGGACGGTCAACCACAACCGCCCTTCGATGCTCCAACGACGCGCCCCGGCCCAGTGTTCCCGGGCCCGAAGCATGTGCGAACGGTTGCGCCGACCGGTGACGGGGGCGCCGTGCCGGGGGTCGCTCAGCCGCCGTAGACGTGCGGGGCGAGCGTGCCGACGAAGGGCAGGTTCCGGTACTTCTCGGCGTAGTCCAGCCCGTACCCCACGACGAACTCGTTGGGGATGTCGAAGCCGACCCACTCGACGTCGATCGCCACCTTGGCCGCGTCCGGCTTGCGCAGCAGTGTGCAGACCTTGAGGGAGGCGGGCTCGCGGGAGCCGAGGTTCGACAGCAGCCAGGACAGCGTCAGCCCGGAGTCGATGATGTCCTCGACGATCAGGACGTGCTTGCCCTTGATGTCGGTGTCGAGGTCCTTGAGGATCCGCACGACGCCGGAGGACTGGGTGCCGGCCCCGTAGGAGGACACCGCCATCCAGTCCATCGTGACCGGGTTCGACAGGGCGCGGGCCAGGTCCGCCATCACCATCACGGCGCCCTTCAGGACACCGACGAGAAGGAGGTCCTTGCCCGCGTACTCCGCGTCGACCTTGGCAGCCAGCTCGGCCAGCTTCGCGTCGATCTCTTGCTTGCTGATGAGCACAGACTGAAGGTCGTCGCCCATGTCTTTCTCGTCCACCCGTGCCGCTCTCGCTCGTCGAGTCCAGGCTCAGCGCGGTGAGCCATGCCGGATGACCAGTCTGCCACCCTGCCGCTCGGCCTCCACACGCCCGGGCAGGTTGAGCGCGCGCTGACCGCGCCAGGCGGTGAGGAGACGGTCCATCTCCTCGATGTGCCGGGCGAAGAGCGAGCCCGCGGGCGCCCCCGCCTCGATCGCCGCGCGGCGCAGCACCCGGCGGCGGACGGCGGGCGGCAGCGCGTAGAGCCCGACGGTGTCGAGCGTGACCCGCTCCCGCGCGCCCGGCTCGTCCGTACGCACCTCGTCCGTACGCACCGAGCGCTCGGCCTCGGCGGCCCAGGCGTCCAGCGCGTCCGCGTCGTCCCGGGAGAGCTGCGCGGTGCGCGCGAGGGCCTCGACGACGCCCTTGCCCAGCGCCTTCTCCAGGGTGGGCAGGGCCTCGTGCCGCACACGGGAGCGGGTGTAGGCCGGATCGGCGTTGTGCGGGTCGTCCCAGACGGGGAGCGACTGGACCATGCACGCCTTGCGGGTGGACTGCCGGTCCACGGAGAGGAAGGGGCGGAGATAGCGGCCGCTGGCGCCGGAGACGGCGGCCATGCCGGAGAGGGAGCGGGTGCCGGAGCCGCGCGCGAGGCCGAGCAGCACGGTCTCGGCCTGGTCGTCACGGGTGTGGCCGAGGAGGACGGCGGCGGCGCCGAGGCGCTCGACGGCCTCGTCCAGCGCTCCGTACCGCGCCTCGCGGGCGTCGGCCTCGGGGCCCGCCGCCGTCCGCGCGACGCGCACGGCGACCGATTCGACCGGGGCGAGGCCCAGCGAGGTCAGGCGGACCGCGACGTCCTGGGCGCGCTCCGCGGAGCCGTCCTGGAGGCCGTGGTCGACGGTGACGCCTCCGGCGCGGACGCCGAGGCGGGGGGCCTCGAAGGCGAGCGCCGAGGCGAGGGCCATGGAGTCGGCACCGCCGGAGCAGGCGACGAGGACGAGGGGGGCCGGGCAGTGCGCGGGGGCGGGGTGCGCGGTGAGCACGTCGTGGAGTGCGCGGCGGACCGCCAGGCGTATCGCGGCGACCGCGGGGTGGGGACCCATGTCCGATTCACTTCCTCATTGGGGGACTGAGGGGATGCATGTGGTGTGGAGGATGGCGGGGAATACGAGAGACTTCTCGTCACGCTATGTGCACTGATGGTGACAGAGGAGTGCCGTGTTCCCCGAGCATCGCACGCATACCCGCCCCTTACGGTCCCTCAGAAGGGTGATTGGCGAGGATTTCCGTAGCCCTCAGTCGGCCTTTCGGTGCACCCTCGCGATCCAGTCCGCCGGTTTGGCGATCTCCGACTTGGTCGGCAGCGTGTTGGGCGACGTCCACACCTTGTTGAAGCCGTCCATGCCGACCTCCTCGACCACCGCGCGCACGAAGCGCTCCCCGTCGCGGTACTGGCGCAGCTTCGCGTCCAGGCCGAGCAGCTTGCGCAGGGCCTGGTCGAGGCGGCCCGCGCCGCTGGCGCGGCGCTTCTGGAACTTCTCGCGGATCTCCGCGACCGAGGGCACGACCTGCGGGCCCACGCCGTCCATCACATAGTCGGCGTGGCCCTCCAGGAGGGACATCACGGCGGTCAGGCGGCCCAGGATCTCGCGCTGCGCCGGGGTCTGGACCAGCTCGACGATGCTGCCGCGCTCGCCGCGCCCCTCGCCCGAGGGCTCGTCCTCGGCGTCGGCGCCCTCCTCCGCCTCCGGCTTGGTGCCGGTGAGCGACTGGGCGGCCTCGCGGAGCCGCTCCAGCAGGGTGGAGGGGTCGATCTCGGTCTCGCCGAGGAAGGACTGGATCTCCATCTGGATGTGGTCGCGCAGCCAGGGCACGGCCGTGAACTGGGTGCGGTGCGTCTCCTCGTGGAGGCAGACCCAGAGCCGGAAGTCGTGCGGCTCCACGTCGAGTTCGCGCTCCACGTGCACGATGTTCGGCGCGACGAGCAGCAGCCTGCCCCCGCTCTCCGTCGCGCCCGGCAGCTCGCGCGAGGCCGGGGCGAACGTCTCGTACTGCCCGAGGACGCGCGAGGCGAGGAACGACAGCAGCATGCCGACCTCGACGCCGGTCACCTTGCCGCCGACGGCGCCGAGCACGGCCCCGCCCGGGATGTTCGCCCGCCGCTCCTCGACCTTGCCGAGCAGCGGCGAGAGCAGCTCGCGGAAACCGGCGACGTTGGCCCGGACCCAGCCGGGCCGGTCCACCACGAGGACGGGCGTGTCCGCCTCCTCGGGGTTCGCCGCCTCCATGCGCGTGAAAGCGCGCACGTGCTCCTCCGACGCCTTCGCGTGCCGCCGGAGCTCGGCGACGATGTCGCGCGCTTCTTCCCTGCTGACTTCAGGCCCCGGCCGCACGAGCCGGGTCGCGGTCGCGACCGCGAGATTCCAGTCGACCATCTCCACACCACCGAGGCTCGTCATTCCTTCACGGTACGTGTCGCTCGCGCCGAGCGGGAGGAGACGTGGGGACCACCCGCCCCCTAGGGGAGGTCTTCGGTCAGGGGCCCGAAGGCGATTCGCGGCAGCCGCAGTTGGCCAGGGCCGACGCCAGCTCGTCCAGGGACTCCTGGGCCGTGTCGCGGTCCGGGGCCCCGGTCGTCATGAACGCGAAGGCCAGCATCCGCCCGTCCGCGTCCACGACGGTGCCCGCCAGGGTGTTCACGCCGGTCAGCGTGCCGGTCTTGGCCCGTACGAGCCCGGCGCCCGGCTCCTCGCGGGGGCTGTCGTACCGGCCGCCGAGGGTGCCGGTGAACCCGGCGACGGGCAGTCCCGTCAGCACGGGGCGCAGCCCGGTCCGCTCCGGGTCCGAGGCGTGGGCGAGGAGACGGGTGAGCAGCGCGGCCGAGACCCGGTCCTCGCGGTCCAGGCCGCTGCCGTCGGCGAAGCGGGCGTCCTTCAGGGGCATGCCCAGCTCGTCGAGGCGCCGCTCGACGGCCTTCCCGGCGCCCTCGAAGCTCGCGGGCTCGCCCTCGGCGATCGCGGTCTGGCGGGCGAGGGCCTCGGCGATGTCGTTGTCGCTGTGGGTGAGCATGCGCTCGACGAGGTCGCCGAGCGGGGCCGAGTCGTGGGTGGCGAGGCGCTTCGCGCCCTTGGGGGCCGTCTTCTCCTCGGCGGCGCCCTCGACCTCGATGTCCTCGTCCTTGAGTTTCTTCGCGAACGCCTCGGCCGCCTCGCCCGCCGGGTCCCCGGAACGGTCGGCGGGGCCGTGCTCGCTGTCGTCCAGCCGTCCCTCGTTCAGCATCAGCGGGACGACGGGGGCGAGGTTCTCGTTCGGGCCGATGGGGTGCTGGTCGGTGCCCTCGTAGCGGGAGAGGTCGTAGCGGAGCGTGACCTTCTCGGTGTCGCTCTTACGGAGCGTGCGCGCGGTCTTCTCGGCGAGGGCGTCGAGGCCGTCCTCGTCGAGCGTCGGGTCGCCGCCGCCGACGAGCGTGACCGTGCTGTCACCGCCGTCGTCCTCGGCGACGACGCGGGTCGGGATCCGGTGGTCCTCGCCGCGGGCGCTGAGCGCGGCGACGGCCGTGGCGATCTTGACGGTCGAGGCGGGGGTGGCGACCGTGCGCGGCTCGGTGGCGAAGAGCTCCTTGCCGGTCACGGCGTCCACGACCGAGGCCGTACGGACCGAGCCGAGCGCCCCGTCCTTGAGCAGCGGCTCCAGGGTGTCGGCGAGCGCGGAGACGGTGGGGGCGGGCGTCTGGTCGGCGCGGGCGCCCCCGCTCCCGCCGTGGCGCCCCTCACCCTTGCCCGCGCGCTTGCCGTCGCCGTCACGGCCCCGTACGGGCCCGGCCTCGGCGAGGACCTGCGGCGCGGTCAGCTCGGAGCCGGGGCCTCCGCCTCCGGGCCCGGTGTGCTCCGTGCCACTCCCGTCGCCTTGCCGCGCGGCCCAGGCGCGCTCCGCCGTACGCTGGCCGGAGTCCCACGGTCCCGTCGCGGCCACCGTCGTGAGCGCGACCGCGAGGCCGAGTGCGGCGGAACCCGCCGTCAGCAGTACGGTCTGCCGCTTTTGCGGCGTCGTGTCCTGCCAGCGCTGCAGGATCCGCACCTCGACCAGCCCCTTTCGCGAGCACACATGTGCGTGGGGGACACTTAATCACCAGACTGGAGTTCTTCTGGGGGACGGCCCCCAGGGCAATCGAGTGCTGATCTATTAATGATCTATACGGAGGAGCCTCCCTGTGGAGTTCGACGTCACCATCGAGATCCCGAAGGGTTCGCGGAACAAGTACGAGGTGGATCACGAGACCGGCCGCATCCGTCTTGACCGCCACCTCTTCACCTCGACCGTGTACCCGGCGGACTACGGCTTCGTCGACGGCACCCTGGGCGAGGACGGTGACCCGCTCGACGCGCTGGTGCTGCTGGAGGAGCCGACGTTCCCCGGCTGCATCATCAAGTGCCGCGCGATCGGCATGTTCCGTATGACGGACGAGGCCGGCGGCGACGACAAGCTGCTGTGCGTCCCCTCGTCGGACCCGCGCATGGAGCACCTGCGCGACATCCACCACGTCAGCGAGTTCGACCGGCTGGAGATCCAGCACTTCTTCGAGGTCTACAAGGACCTGGAGCCCGGCAAGTCCGTCGAGGGCGCCGACTGGGTGGGCCGCTCCGAGGCCGAGGCCGAGGTCGAGGCCTCGGTCAAGCGCCTGGCCTCCGAAGGCGGCCACTGAGCAGACAGCCGTATGAGGGCCCCGCTCGGCGAGCGGGGCCCCCGGCTTTTCCCGGCCCGGCCGGAGGGCGGCTAGAAGCCCCTCGTCCGCTTCGCCGCGCGGCGTCCCGGCAGCGGGGTCTCCACGCCCGGGGTCTTGATGAAGAGCCGGGCCAGCTCGCCGCCGAGGTTGACGCCGATGGCGATGGCCAGGGCCAGCGCACCGGCGGTGGCGAGCTTCTCGAAGCCCTGGTTGATGTCGCCCTGCGCGAGGTTGAGCAGCCCGAAGTACGTCGAGCTACCGGGCAGCAGCGGGCCGATCGCGGCCGTGATGTACGGCAGCGAGGACGCGAACTGGTACCGCGACAGCAGCTGCCCGAAGAGGCCGACCAGGCCCGCGGCGCAGACCGTGGAGGGCACCGGCGGCACGTTGGCCTTGGTCATCGCGCCGAAGATCAGCCAGGCCACTCCCCCGTTGAGCGTCGCGAGCAGCACCGTCGCGCGGGGCTGCTGGAGCAGCACGCAGAAGGCGAGCGCGAGCAGCATCGCGGCGAAGAGCTGGATCACGGGGCGGCTCACCTGGTGGACGGCGTCCGGGGTGAGGTTGGCGTTCAGCTCGGCGCCCACGTAGAGCACCATCAGCACGCCGCAGACGATGCCGACGATGAGGTAGACGACCTCCAGCAGGCGGGCGGCGGCCGTGATGTAGAAGCCCGTGAGCCCGTCGTGCACGGCCGCCACCAGCGCGCGCCCGGGGATCAGCGCGAAGAGGCCACCGGTGATCACCGCGGAGGCCATCACGCCGGACTTGGTCAGCGCGACCGTGACCCCTATCGCGGCGGGCGGCATCGCGGCCGCCGCGAACTGGTAGAACTCCGGCAGTCCGCGCCCCGCGCACAGCCACGCCAGCCGGTCGCCCAGCATCGCGCCGAGCGCGGCGAGCACGAAGACCAGCGCGTCACCGCCGACGAGCAGCGAGGCGGCGCCGGAGAGCGCGCCGCTGGCCACCGTGAGCGCGCCCTTGGAGAACGGGTGCCTGTTGCGCCGCATCTCCGCCAGCCGCCGGTAGGACTCCTCCAGCGTGACCTCGCCCTGCGTGATGTCCGCGACCAGCCCGAAGACGGACGCGAGGCGCGTGTAGTCCGTACCCCTCCGGCGTACGGTGCGGCTGAGCGTCACCGGGTCGTCGACCAGCGAGGGCTGGTGCGTGATCGAGAGCAGCGTGAAGGTCACGGTGGGCTCGGTGCGGTCCAGGCCGTAGGCGTGGGCGACGCCGAACATCGCGGCCTCGACGTCCTCGGCGCCCTCGCCGCCCGCGAGCAGCAGCTCGCCGATGCGGAGGGTGAGGTCGAGGACGCGGGGCACGGCGGGCCCGGTCTCGACGTCCTCGGTGCGGGCCACGCGCTCGGGCACCGGCCGCTCGGCGAGCGGCATCCGCACCATCGTGCGCATCCGGTCCTGCCAGGGCGAGCCCGGCTTGGCGAGCGGCCCGATGACGGGGATGCCCTCGGGCGGGGTGAACGCGCTGCCGTGCTCGAACGAGGCGGGCGGGACCAGCCCCTCGGGCACGGTGAACTCCGAGGTCGGGTGCTCGTCCTCCGGGACGGGCGGCAGCGGTACGCCCAGCGGATGCGAGAACGCGCTCCGCGCCTCGTCCGATGCGGGCTTCGCGTCCTCGTTCCTGTCGTCCCTCTCCGCTGAATCCCCGTTGCCCCTGGGCTCGCCGGCCACTTTTGTCCGCTCCTTACTCTCTTACGCGGTGTAGTTCCTATGCCTCCACTTAGTGCCACATGCTTCACGCGACGTCCAACCGCCCTGGTTGCACCCCAGGAACGTGACGCTCCCCCCAAAGATCCCCCGGGGCGCACGGAATAAAAGCGGGGCTCGCCCCGATGGGTGCGAGCCCCGCCACAGAAGGGTGCTGACGAGAGGTCAGGCGTACGGCCTGGCGTACGGTCAGGCGCGCCGTTCGGCGTTCGCCCTGATGGCGTCACGCAGATAGACCGCGAGGCCGGGCCGTACGGCCTCGTACGTGGCCGTGAACCGCGGGTCGGCCACGTACATCTCGCCGAGCGAGGTGTGCATCGCGTGGCCGCACTCGTAGCTCGTACGGGAGATGAAGAGCCGGTGCTCCTCGGCGAGGTCCGTGGCCTCCTCCGAGTCCGGCGCGGCGCCGCGCTCCATCGCCTCGGCGATCCGCCGGTGGATGCCGTCGAACTCCTCCTTGAACCGCTTCCAGTCCTCCTTCGTGTACGAGGCGGCGCGCCGCTGCGACTCGCGGTACGCCTCCGTCCCGCCCCAGCGCCGCTCCGTCTCCTCCGCGTACGCGTCGGGGTCGAAGTCGCCGAAGACCTCGAACTTCTCCTCGGGGGTGAGGTTGATGCCCATCCTGCGTGCCTCCATGGCGCGTTCCACGGCGGCGGCCATCTCCCGCAGCCTGCCGATCCTGGCCTCCAGCAGCGCGTGCTGGCGGCGCAGGTGCTCGTGGGGATCCGCCTCCGGATCGTCGAGCAGTTCGGCGACCTCCTCCAGGGAGAAGCCCAGCTCCCGGTAGAAGAGGATGCGCTGCAGCCGGTCGAGGTCGGCGTCGCTGTAGCGGCGGTGCCCGGCGGGGGTCCGCTCGCTGGGCGCGAGCAGACCGATCCCGTCGTAGTGGTGCAGGGTGCGCACGGTGACACCGGCGACGCGCGAGACCTCTCCCACGGAATGACCCACGTCCGCCTCCTTGGTCCGGACCGTCCGGACCGTCCGGTCCTTCGGTACGCCCCTACGTTCGGTCCTCACGTCGCGTGAGGTGCAAGCCCGTTCCGTGCGGGCCGCTCACGAGCCATCGTCGCCCAGGGCCCGGTACCTCCTCACCGCGAGCGGGAAGAAGACGGCCAGCAGGGCGAGCGGCCACGCCACCGCGAGCAGCAGGGAGTGGCTCGCGGCCCAGGAGGTGTCCGCGCCCCAGACGGGGTTGCCGAAGAGTTCGCGTACGGCCCTGGCGGTGGCGGACATGGGGTTCCACTCGGCGACGGCGCCCATCCAGGCGGGCATCGTCTCCGGCGAGTTGAAGACGTTGGAGAAGAAGGCGACCGGCCAGACGAGGATCTGGACGGCGGAGACCAGCTCGGGCCTGCCCGCGACCAGCGCGAGGTAGATGCCTGCCCACAGCATCGCGAAGCGCAGCAGGAGCAGCAGGCCCACCGCGGCGAGCCCCTCGGCCACGTTCCCGTGCGCGCGCCAGCCCACGGCCAGTCCGGAGAGCACCAGCACGACGATGCCCACCGTGGACTCCAGCATGTCGCTCAGGCTGCGCCCGACCAGGACGGCCGACTGGGACATGGGGATCGAGCGGAAGCGGTCGATCACGCCCTTGTTGAGGTCCTGGGTGAGCGCGACCATCGTCGACTCCAGCCCGAAGGCCATGTTCAGCGCGAACATCCCGGGGACCAGGTACTCCTCGTAGTTGTCGACCTTCATCCCGCCGCCGATGAAGTAGACGAACATCACCAGCATCATCAGCGGGAAGAACAGGTTCACCGCGACCTGGACGGGCTGCCGCTGCCAGTGCGCCAGCTCTCTGCGGGTCATCGTCCAGGCGTCGGTCAGCGTGTGCGTGCTCATGCGGCATCCCCTCCGGTCAGGTGCAGGAAGACCTCGTCCAGCGTCGGCCGCCGCAGCGCGATGTCCTCGGCCTCGATCCCCGCCGCCTCCAGCGCCCGTACGGTCTCCGCGAGCGCCTCCATCCGGTCGGCGACGGGTGCGCTCAGCCGCCGCCGGTCCATGTCGCGCTCGACGCCCGCCGACCCGGCCGCCATCCCGACGACGGCCGCCGCGGCCTCCATCCGCGCGGCGTCCCGCACGACGACGTCGATACGGTCGGCGCCCAGCTTGGCCTTCAGCTGGTCGGCGGTGCCCTCGGCGACCGCGCGCCCGCCGTCGATCACGGTGATGGCGTCCGCGAGCTGATCGGCCTCCTCCAGGTACTGGGTCGTGAGCAGTACGGTCGTGCCGCCGCCGACCAGCGCCCTGACCGCCTCCCACACCTCGGTCCGCCCGCGCGGGTCGAGCCCGGTGGTCGGCTCGTCCAGGAAGAGGATCAGCGACTTGTCGCCCCGGTCGTCGCTGCCGATCAGCGAGGCGGCGAGGTCCAGGCGGCGCCGCATGCCGCCGCTGTACTTGCCGACCGCCTTGCGGCCGGTGTCGGCCAGGCCGAACCGCTCCAGCAGCTCCCCGGCGCGGGCCGCGGCCCGGCGCGCGCCGAGGTGGTGGAGCCGCCCGAACATCTCCAGGTTCTGCCGCCCGCTCAGCTCCTCGTCCACCGCCGCGTGCTGGCCGAGCAGCCCGATGCGGCGGCGCACCTCGTCGGGCCGCGCGCTCACGTCGTACCCCGCGACCAGCGCCCGGCCCGCCGTGGGGCGCAGCAGGGTCGACAGGATCCGCACCGCCGTGGTCTTGCCCGCGCCGTTGGGACCCAGCAGCCCCCGGACCGTGCCGCGCGGCACGGCCAGGTCGAGCCCCGAGAGCGCCTGCTTCTCCCCGTACTCCTTCCGCAGCCCTTCGACGAGGATCGCTTCGCCCGTCGTCATGTCCTCTCCTCCCACCCGCAAGCCACTAGCCAAACTTGACTAGCGGCGGACGAAGGTAACCGGGATTCCGCGACTAGTCAAACTTGATTAAGAAGTGCCGGGGTCGTCGGGCCCGTCCTGCGTCAGTACGGACAGGTCGCGCTTGCCCTCGTCCGCCATCACGTACGCGCCGTTCTCCAGCCGCTCGATCAGCGCGCGGGCCCAGGTGGCGCCGCTGTCCGCGGTGGAGACCCACAGGCGCATGATCTCGCCGATGTAGTCCCACTCCGGCTGGCTCTCGCCCGGCGGGCCCGGGGTCCAGTGCTCGGAGACCTCGGCCCGCCACGCCTCCAGCGCGGCCACCCGCTCCTTGAGCAGCGCGATGGCCTCCGCGCGCTCCAGGTCGACGAGGAACCCGACGCCGCTGGTGAGCACGTCGGGCTTCTCGTCGATCGCGGTCAGCGCGTGCCGGAGCATGCGGTGGAACTCCGCCTCGCCCTCGTCCGTCAGCTCGTACTCGGTACGGGGCGGGCCGCCCACCGTGCTGGGCGCGACGTCGTGGGCGAGCAGCAGTCCCTGCTTCGCGAGTTGCTTGAGCGCGTGGTAGATCGAGCCCGGCTTGGCGTTGGACCACTCCTGGGCGCCCCAGAACTCCAGATCGTTCCGGACCTGATAGCCGTGCGCCCGCTTCCGCAGCCGCACGGCTCCCAGGACGAGCAACCGGATCGCCGACATCGTTCCTGGCTCCTTGACCACGGGGGCACACTGTGTCAGCGCATTCTAGTTCAGCTTGACTAGTCGCCCACGGCGACCAGTGAGGGAACTCCGGCTCGACGACTCTCCCGTGAGCCCCGCCCCACGCCCAGCACCATGCGCCCGATGAAACGGCGCCTCATGGGACCGTCGGCCAGTCGGGCTCCGGCATCGCGCCCGTCTCGAAGACCAGGTCGAAGGCGCCCTTGCCGTCGATCGTCTCGCGGATGACGTCCACGTGGCCCGCGTGCCGGGCCAGCTCCTCCATCAGGTGCAGCAGACCCCAGCGCCACGAGCGCTCGCCGCCCTCGTCCCAGGGGTACTTGGGCGAGACGAACGTCTCGTCGAGCGAGGGCAGTGCCCGTACGGCCGCCTCGGTCTCGGCGGCCACGCGCTCGTTACGGGCGATGAGGACCTCGATCGTCTCCTCGGGCGCCGGGGTCCAGCCGCTCTGCCACTCCTTCATCTGCTCGGCGGCGGGGCGGTCCTCCTCGCCCTTGAACTTCCGCACCCAGCCCTCTTCGCCGAGCGTCACATGCTTGAGCAGCCCGAGGACCGAGCACTCGCTCGCGGAGGGCGCGCTGCGCGCCTGCTCCTCGGTCAGGCCGTGCAGGGCGCGGCGGAAGGCGCCGCGCTGGGCCTCCAGATAGGCGAGAAGCGCTCCACGCTCGTCACCGCGGGCCTCGGGCTGAACGACTACCGGCATGATGGCTCCCCTTCGGTTCCCCGGCCCGCCCTCCCGGTGGGCCGTTGAAGAACACGTTATGAAGGGTCGCGGTCAGCTTCTGTCCTAGAACGGGAACGCGCTGCGACCCCTCTGGATCGAGATCCACTTCGTCGTCGTGAAGGCGTCGACCATCTGCTCGCCGTTGAGCCGCCCCAGGCCGGAGTGCTTCTCGCCGCCGAAGGGGACGATCGGCTCGTCCGCGACCGTCGAGTCGTTCACATGCACCATGCCGGTGTCGATGCGGCGCGCGACCTCGATGCCGCGCTCGATGTCGCCGCTGTGGACGGCGCCGCCGAGCCCGTACGGAGTGTCGTTCGCGACGTGGACGGCCTCGTCCTCGCCGTCGACGCCGATGATCAGCGCGACGGGGCCGAAGATCTCCTCGCGCAGCAGCGAGGAGGTGGCGGGCAGGCCGGTCAGGACGCTGGGCGAGACGACGTTGCCGTGCGCCTCGCCGTGCAGCAGGGGGGTGGCGCCGCTGGCGATGGCCTGCTCGACGATGGCGGTGACGCGCTCGGCCTGGCGGGAGTTGATGAGCGGGCCGATGTGGGTGGCCGGGTCCTCGGGGTCGCCGACCTTCAGCTCGCGGACGCGGGCGACGAACTTCTCGGTGAACTCGGCCTGCACGCTCCGGTCCACGATGATCCGGTTGGCCGCCATGCAGAGCTGGCCCTGGTTGACGTAGCGGCTGAAGACCGCGGCGTCCACCGCGTAGTCGATGTCGGCGTCGTCCAGGACGATCAGCGCACTGTTGGCGCCGAGCTGGAGGATCACGCGCTTGAAGTTGCGCGCGGCGACGGTCGCGACGTGCCGGCCCACGCGGTCGGAGCCGGTGAAGGAGAGCGCCTTGGGGACCGGGTGCTCGATGAGCGCGTCCCCGATCTCCGCGCTGTCCGTGATGATCACGTTCAGCAGCCCCGGCGGAAGGCCCGCCTCCTCCAGCACCTTGGCGACCAGGGTGCCGCCGCAGACGGGGGTGGACTGGTGCGGCTTGAGCACGGCCGCGTTCCCCAGCGCGAGGGCGGGAGCGAGGGATTTCACCGCGAGCAGGAATGGATAGTTGAAGGGCGAAATAACTCCGATGACGCCGAGCGGAGAACGGTAGACACGGTTCTCCTTGCCGTCGATCGCGGACGGCAGGATCTCTCCCTGAGTGTGCAGGGAAAGCTGCATCGCCTCCCGGAAGAACTCCTTGACGAGTGCGATCTCGAAGGCGGCCTTCAGGCGGGTCCCGCCCAGTTCCGCGATGATCGCCTCGGTGATCTGGGGTTCGGAATCCTCAATCACGCGGATCGCACGCTCGAACACGAGGCGTCGCGCATAGGGATTGGTCGCCGCCCAGTCGCGCTGGGCGCGCTCCGCCGCACGGTACGCCTGGTCCACCTCGTCGACGGTGGCGACGGTGATGGAGGCGAGCTTCTCGCCGTTGTACGGGTTGAAGTCGATGATGTCCCAGGAACCGGTCCCGGGGCGCCACTCACCGTCTATGCACTGGAGCGCCAGATCCGTGAAGTAGGACATGCCATTCCTTCGGGGGGTGGAAGGACGTGCTGATGGCACGTCATCGTACTGCCACTTCAGGCCAGTTGTCGGATCCTTTGCAGGTGGTCCCGGGTGCGTTCCGGTGAAAGGCTGATATCCACCAGCCGATCCAGCACCTGGTCGTACTGCGCGACCTCATCCCGTTTGTCGAGATACAGCGCACTGGTGAGCTGTTCCAGATACACGACGTCGTTCAGATCGGATTCCGGGAAGCGCAGGAGCGTGAAGGCGCCGCTCTCCGCCGCGTGCCCGCCGAACTCGAACGGGACGACCTGGACGGTGACGTTCGGGTGCTCGGAGACCTCGGCCAGGTGCTTGAGCTGGCCGTCCATGATCGAGGGGGAGCCGAACGGGCGGCGCAGCGCGGCCTCGTCGAGCACGCAGAGCAGGCGGGGCGCGTTCTCGCCGAGCAGCAGTTTCTGCCGCTCCAGGCGCAGCGCGACGCGGCGCTCGATCTCCTCGTCCGCGATCGGGGTGCGGTGGCCGGCGGTGACGACCGCGTGGGCGTAGTCGTCGGTCTGCAGCAGGCCGTGCACGAACTGCACCTCGTAGGTGCTGATGCGCTCCGCGGCGCCCTCCAGACCGACGTAGGTCTGGAACCATCCGGGCAGCACGTCGCTGTAGTTGTGCCACCACCCGGCGATGCTGGACTCCCGGGCGAGGCCCAGCAGCGGCTCACGCTCCGCCTCGTCGGTCACGCCGTAGAGAGTCAGCAGGTCTTCGACGTCACGCGCCTTGAAACTCACGCGGCCCAGCTCCATCCGGCTGATCTTGGACTCGGACGCTCGAATCGAATAACCGGCGGCCTCACGGGTCACCCCGCGCGACTCCCGGAGCCGTCGCAACTGGGATCCGAGCAGGATGCGCCGGACCATGGATCCGCTTGAGCTGCTCGCCCCCTTTGCTCCTCCGGTGACGCGACTTGCCGGTTCTGTGGCCATTTCGATCAACCCTCCGCCCCTGCTTGAAGGGAAGTGTGCCATCTTTGCGCTCCGTTGCGTGCCCGTGTGGTTACACACGATCGAAAGTCTCTCGTGCACGTGCATCTGCCCTTGCATCTGCTGTGGGCATTGGGAACCATGGGGATCGCACAAGTGCACCCAGTGCCATGCCAGTTGTGGCACAGGTAGCACTGTGGCGCCGGAACCTACCCGGGGAGCACAGCCGACAGGATCCGCACAGGATCATCACTGCCGCTAACGCCAGGAGTGGCCCGTCATGGGGACCGAAGGATCAACGGTGCTGGAGCCCTTATGGCAAGGTCTCCCGACGCTGGATGCCGCTTCAGTCTCCGGTTCGGCGTCCTGCGCGCTGCCGCCGCGGTACGAGGCGGTCAAGAGCGCCAGGGACTTCACGCGGCAGACGCTCCACCGGTGGGGGATCACCGAAGAATTCGACGACGTGGCACTCGTCGTCTCCGAACTCGTCACCAACGCGATGCGGCACGGCCTGCCCCCGGTCGCGGGGCCGGGCTCCGTGCCGGGGAGCGAGGGTGACCCGCCGGTCCGGCTGCATCTGATGCGCTGGTCCGCGCGGCTCGTATGTGCGGTCCGGGACCCCAGCAGCGAGCCTCCTCAGGTGACGGAGGTTCCCGAGCTGGGCCCCGTGGACGGAGAGTTCCCGGACCTTCCCGGCGTGCCCGGCCTTCCGGGCTTCACCGCCGAATCAGGCAGAGGGCTCTGCCTCGTCGACTCCTTCAGTGACAACTGGGGGTGGCACCCGTTGTCGGGGCCGCTGGCGGGCAAGGTCGTCTGGGCGCTGTTCCGCCTCGGTCCCCTGTAGGGGCCGGGGCCGGTTCGGCGCCGTGCCGCGAGAGGCGGCCGCCGCACGGGGGGCGGCCGTCTTGGGGCGGGCCGTACGGGGGTCAGTCCCGTATCAGGTAGTCGAACTCGCCGTCCTTGATGCCAAGAAGCATCGCCTCCATCTCCGCGGGCGTGTAGACGAGCGCGGGTCCGTCGGGGAAGCGCGAATTGCGCACGGCGACGTCACCGCCCGGCAGCTTCGCGAACTCGACGCAGGTTCCCTGGGAGTTGCTGTGCCGGCTCTTTCGCCACACGACCCCCTGGAGGTCCCTGGCGGCCATGCCGTTGTACGCGTGAGGCACTTGGATCTCCCGGACTAGTCAGGTGTGGGGGGTACTGGCTGATCAGTGTCAGAACTGTCAACTGCCCGGGATCATAACTGTGTTCACGTGCTGATGCATGTGCTAATGCACGTGCACGACGCGCCGTCGCGGGCCCATCACAGCCGGTCAAAGCGGGTTGCACACCGCTTCGCGATCGTCACGCGGGGTCTTGGACGGCGCGCATGCCGGACCCGTTCCCCCTCACTTCTCCCTGTGAGACGCAGCGGGGCCGTTTCTGCCTTATCCGAGGGCGGGAGCGCGGTCCGTACCCTTGACTTGAAGCTTCCTTCAAGTTCTACCTTCACGGCATGAGCATGGAGATGACGGCGTGGAACGCGCTCTACCACTCGACCCACGCCAAACAGGACACCCACCCGTTCTCCGCGGCCACGCTGCGGCGGATCTTCCGCTTCGCGCACCACCACCACCGCAAGCTGTACGCGTTCCTCGCCCTCAGCACGGTCCTCGCCGTCCTCACCGTGGCCACCCCGCTGCTGGCGGGGAGCGTCATCGACGCCATCACCAAGGGCGACACCACCGGCACCGTCCTCGGGCTCGCCGGGATCATCGCGCTGATCGCCGTCGCCGAGGCGGCCGTCGGCATCGTCACGCGCTGGCTCTCGGCCCGCATCGGCGAGGGCCTCATCCTCGACCTGCGCACCGCGGTCTACGACCACGTGCAGCGGATGCCCGTCGCCTTCTTCACCCGCACCCGCACGGGCGCCCTGGTCAGCCGCCTCAACAACGACGTGATCGGCGCCCAGCGCGCGTTCAGCAGCACCCTGTCCGAGGTCTTCAGCAACCTCGTCACGCTGCTGCTCACCCTCGTCGTGATGCTCCGGCTCTCCTGGCAGGTCACGCTGATCGCGCTCGTCCTGCTCCCCCTCTTCGTGCTCCCCGCGCGCCGCATGGGCGCCCGCCTGGCCCGGCTGGAGCGCGAACGCGCCGACCACAACGCGGTGATGAGCACCCAGATGACCGAGCGCTTCTCCGCGCCGGGCGCCACGCTCGTCAAGCTCTTCGGGCGGCCCCAGGAGGAGTCGGAGGAGTTCGCGCGGCGCGCGGGACGCGTCCGTGACCTCGGCGTCCGTACGGCGATGGTGCAGGAGGTCTTCTTCACCGCGCTGATGCTCGTCTCCGCGCTCGCCCTCGCGCTGATCTACGGGCTCGGCGGCTGGTTCGCGCTGCGCGGCTCGCTCGACGCGGGCACCGTCGTCTCCCTCGCGCTGCTGCTGACCCGGCTCTACGCGCCGCTGACCGCCCTGGCCAACGCCCGGGTCGAGGTCATGAGCGCGCTCGTCAGCTTCCAGCGGGTCTTCGAGGTGCTCGACCTCAAGCCGCTGATCGAGGAGAAGCCCGAAGCGGAGGCCGTCCCCGAGGGGCCCGTCTCGATCGAGTTCGACGACGTCCGCTTCAGCTACCCCTCGCCCGACAAGGTCTCCCTCGCCTCCCTGGAGGAGGTCGCCACCCTCGACACCCGGGGCGGCGAGGAGGTGCTGCACGGGATCTCGTTCCGCGCCGAGCCCGGCCAGATGATCGCGGTCGTCGGCTCGTCCGGCGCGGGCAAGTCCACCCTCGCCTCCCTCGCGCCCCGGCTCTACGACGTGGACAGCGGCGCCGTCCGCCTCGGGGGCAAGGACGTGCGCGACCTGACCGCCGCCTCGCTGCGCACGACGCTCGGCATGGTCACCCAGGACGGCCACCTCTTCCACGACACCATCCGCGCCAACCTGCTGCTGCCCCGCCCCGAGGCCACCGAGGAGGAGCTGTGGGAGGCGCTGCGCCGGGCCCGCATGGACGAGCTGATCGCCTCCCTGCCCGACGGGCTCGACACTCTCGTCGGCGAGCGCGGCTACCGGCTCTCCGGCGGCGAGCGCCAGCGCCTCACCATCGCCCGGCTGCTGCTCGCCCAGCCCCGCGTCGTACTGCTGGACGAGGCCACCGCGCACCTCGACTCGACGTCCGAGGCGGCCGTGCAGGAGGCGCTCGGCGAGGCGCTGGAGGGGCGCACCTCGGTCGTGATCGCGCACCGGCTCTCGACCGTACGGGCCGCGGACCAGATCCTCGTCGTCGAGGACGGCCGGATCGTCGAGCGCGGCACGCACGCCGAACTGCTCGCCGCGCACGGGCGGTACGAGCAGCTCCACCGGACCCAGTTCCAGGACGGGGAGCAGGGCACGGAGAAGGAGGTCACGCGAGCCGCCTGACGCTCCCTCACCCTGTCCTCACCCTGTCCTCACCCGACCGGTCCCCTCCGGCGCGCGGCGCCGTCGCGCGGCGCACACGCTGAAGTCGTCGCCGTTTCACCCCCGGAAGGACCGAGCCTCCATGAGCTCCAGCCTTGAGGACCTGCGCCGCTGCTCCGTCGCCGTCGACCTGGGCGCCGCGCGGACCCGTGTCTACGTCAAGGGCGCGGGTCTTCTCGTCGACCAGCCCTCCGTGGTCGCGGTCAACACCTTCTCCGGCGCGCTCATCGCCGTCGGCGACGCGGCGGAGCGGATGGACGGCCGTACGCCGCAGCACATCCGCGTCGTCCGGCCGGTCTCCGGCGGGACCGTCGTCGACATCGACATGGCGCAGCGCATGCTGCGCTCCCTCGTCGGCGAGAAGCTGCGCGGCATCGCCCGCCGCCGGGCGCTGCTGCGGGCCGCCGTCACCATCCCGCACGACGCCGACCCGCTGGCCCGCCGTGCCGCGTACGAGACGCTGACCGGCGTCGGGGCGCGGCGCGTGGAGCTGGTCGACGCGCCGACCGCCGCCGGGCTCGGCTGCGGGCTGCCCGTCGAGCAGCCCGAGGCGACCATGATCCTGGTCTGCGGCGCGGCCACCACCCAGGTCGCCGTCCTCTCCCTCGGCTCGATCGTCGCCGCGGGCACGGTGAGCCTGGGCGGCGACACCATCCACCAGGCCGTCGTCCAGTACGTGCGCAACCAGCTCGGGCTGCTGCTGCCCAGCCAGGCCGTACGCCCGCTGCACCTCGCGCTGACCGGCGGCGACGCGCAGGGCGAGACCGCGGAGGTGCTCGGCAGGGACGTGGTGACGGGGCTCGCGCGGACGGTCCGTATCGACCCCGCCGACGTACGGGGCGCCATCCAGACGCCGCTCACCGGGCTCACCGACACCATCCGCGCCGTCCTGCACCGCTGCCCGCCCGACCTGGTCGCCGACCTCGCCGAGCGCGGCATGGTGCTCACCGGCGGCAGCGCGCTGATGCCGGGCCTGGCGGAGCGGCTGCGCGACAGCACGGGCATGACCGTCCACGTCGCCGACCAGCCCGAACTGAACCCCGTCCAGGGCCTCGCGGCGATGCTGGAGGGCCGGGTGGGTCCGGCCCGGCTTGGCGCTGCGCGGGACGAGACGGAGGCGGACGTGAAGGCGGACGTGCCCGAGGCCGAGGCCGGGGTCCAGGCCCCTCAGTAGCCTTCCCCTATATACGGGAGTGCGGCGCGTACGGGCCGAAGAGGTCGATCAGGCGTGTGCGGGACCGGTGCAGGCGCTCGCCGATCACGGCCGCGACGGCGCGCGTGAGGGCCAGGCCCAGGCCCTGGTCCTCGTCGCACAGCACCCGCACCGAGTGCGCGTCGAACTCCAGCGCCCGTACCGGGCTCGCGGCCTCGGAGCCCAGCGTCCAGACGTACGGCGGGAACATCCAGTGCCAGCCGAGCAGTTCGCCGTGGCGGACGTTGTCGATCACGACGGTGCGGTGCCCCGGCACATGCATGTCGAGGGTGGCCGTCCCCGTGTGCAGGATCCAGAAGCGGTCGGCGGTCGCGCCCTCCTCGAAGATCCGTTCCCCGGACTCGAAGGCGACCTCGCGCCCCAGCGCGCGCAGCCTCTCCCGCTGTTCCGGTGCGAGCTCCCCGAGCAGCCCGGACATGGTCTGCATGGCGACACCTCCCCATAACCGGCATTTGCGCACGTCACGGTCCATTCACGGTACATCGCCTCACCCGGACGGGCGAGCGAGGAGAGCGGGCGGCGAGCGGGCGCGGGTGTCGTACCCCCGGCGTACGGTCGTTCCCATGTGCCGAAGCATCAAGACGCTGCGCCCGCCGTACGCCGAGATGGTCACGGAGGAGGACATGCGCGCCGCCGCGCTCCAGTACGTCCGCAAGATCTCCGGCTTCCGCCAGCCCGCCGCGCACAACGAGGAGGCGTTCGACGCCGCCGTGGAGAAGGTGACCGCGGCGACGCAGGAGCTGCTGGACGCGTTGGTCGTCCGGGGACGGTGAGCGGGCGCCATCCGTAGGATGGGCCGTTCACACTCGGACGGTCAGGGAGAGAGGGGCGGCGCATGGTGCGGCGGTTCCTCGCTCTGCTGGCTCTTCTTCTCGCGTGCGCCGCGGGCGGAGGCTCGGCCTCCGCTGCCCCGTCGGCGCCGGTGGCCCCGGTCGCCGTCACCTCGCAGGCGCAGGCCCACTCCGGATCCGGCGGCCAGACCAGCAGCCGGAGCCGCCAGGCGAGCGAGCAGCACGCGGCGGGCGTCAGCGCGACGGCGCCGCACGAGGTGCGCCCCCCGCTCCTGCCGCCCGCGCACGCCGCGGCACCGGTCCGCGCCTGGGCGACGCCCCCGCTGACCGGCCGGATCGCCGAGCGGCCCGGCAAGAGCCGCGCGCCGCCGTCCCACTCCCACTCGCCGCGCAGCACGCGCGGGCCTCCCGCCACCACGAGCAGTTGACGCGTCCCGCACGCCTCTCGTCCTCTCGTGGAGTTCACCCATGTCTTCCCGCACCTCGCGTGCGCCCCTCTGGCGTGCGCTGATCGCTCTCGCCGTCGTCGGCGTCTCACTCTTCTTCGCCCTCACCACCCCCGCCCGCCTGGGACTCGATCTCAAGGGCGGGACGCAGATCGTCCTGGAGACCAAGGACGCGCCCTCCGGCGTACGCGCCGACGCCGGGGCGACCGACCGGGCGCTGGAGGTGCTGCGGCAGCGCGTCGACGCGCTCGGCGTGGCCGAGCCCTCCCTCTCCCGCTCCGGCGAGAACCGGATCGTCGTCGAGCTGCCCGGGGTGCAGGACCCCCGTGAGGCCGCGAAGGTCATCGGCCGTACGGCGCAGCTCACCTTCCACCCCGTCGAGGGTGCGGTGGCCGAGCGGAAGAAGGGCGACGACCGTACGCTCGCCGATCCCGACGCCAAGGGCGCCTACCTGCGGCTCGGGCCCTCCACGCTGACCGGGGACGGGGTGAAGGACGCCGAGCCCCAGTTCGACAACCAGCAGGGCAACGGCTGGAGCATCGGGATCGACTTCCGGGGCGGCGCCAAGGACAAATGGGCGGAGCTGACCGGCGAGGCGGCCTGCGCGCCTGCGGGTGACCAGAAGCGGCGCGTGGCGATCGTGCTGGACAAGAAGGTGATCTCGGCGCCGAACATCCAGCAGGACGTCGCCTGCAAGGCAGGGATCAAGGGCGGCTCCACGCAGATCACCGGCAACTTCAGCGACTCCGAGGCCCAGGACCTCGCCGCGCTGATCAAGGGCGGCGCGCTGCCGGTGCCCGTCGAGGTCATCAACCAGCAGACCGTCGGCCCGGCGCTCGGCGCCGACGCCATCGAGGCGAGCGCGAAGGCGGCCGTGATCGGCCTGGTGTGCACGGGGCTCTTCGTGATCGCCGTCTACCGGCTGCTGGGCGCGCTGGCGACGGTCGCGCTCGCGCTGTACGGGCTGATCTCGTACGCCGCGATCGTGGCCCTCGGCGCGACGCTGACGCTGCCGGGGCTCGCCGGGTTCGTGCTCGCGATCGGCATGGCCGTGGACGCGAACGTTCTCGTCTTCGAACGGGCACGCGAGGAGTATCTGCGGCCGACGCTGCGGGACAAGCGCCGGAGCGATCGCCGGGGCGATCTGAGCGGCCCGCTGCGCAAGGGCTTCGCGCACGCCTGGACCGCGATCGTCGACTCGAACGTCACCACGCTGCTCGCCGCCGGGCTGCTCTTCTTCTTCGCCACCGGCCCCGTGAAGGGCTTCGGGGTGACGCTCTCGGTCGGCGTGCTGGCCTCGATGATCTCGGCGCTGGTGATCACGCGGGTGCTGGCCGAGTGGGCGGTGCGCCGGGGCCCCGTGCGGCGGCGGCCCGGCATCACGGGCATGGCCGCGGCCTCCCGCTTCCGGAGCTGGCTGGCCGAGCGCAGGCCCCGGCTCGCCTCCCGGGCCCGGGTCTGGCTGACCTCGGGGGCGGCCCTGGTCCTGGTCGCGCTGGCCGGGGTCGGGCTGCGGGGGCTGGAGTTCGGCGTCGAGTTCACGGGCGGACGGCTCGTGGAGTACAGCACGACGAAGACGGTGGACGCCGACACCGCGCGCGACGCGATCTCCGACGCGGGCTTCCCGCGCGCGGTCGTGCAGGAGTCCGGGGACGGCGACATCTCCGTACGGACGGAGAAGCTGAGCGACGACGAGCAGCAGACGATGCGCGCGGCGCTGGAGCCCGCGGGCGGCGAGGTCACCGTCGAGCGCGACGAACTGGTGGGGCCGAGCCTCGGCAGCGAGCTGCGCGACAAGGCGCTGATCGCGCTGGGCGTGGCGGTGGGGGCGCAGCTCCTCTATCTGAGCGTGCGCTTCCGCTGGACGTTCGCGACGGCCGCCGTGGTGGCGATGGTGCAGGACGTGCTGCTGGTCGTGGGGCTCTTCGCGTGGCTGGGCAAGCCGGTGGACAGCGTCTTCCTGGCCGCGCTGCTCACGGTGATCGGCTACTCGGTCAACGACACGGTCGTCGTCTTCGACCGGCTGCGCGGCATGCGGCGCGCGGACGGCAGCGCGAGCGGCAAGCCCGCCACCCCGCTGCCGGAGCTGGCGGACCAGGCCGTGCTCCGTACGGTCCCGCGCACGGTCAACACGGGCATGGGCGCGATGTTCATCCTCGCCGCGCTGGCGGTGCTGGGCGGCGACTCGCTGACCGACTTCGCGGTGGCCCTGCTCGCGGGCGTCACCTTCGGCATGGGCTCGACGGTCTTCACGGCCACGCCGCTGGCGGTGCTGCTGGAGCGGTGGAAGCCGGCGCCGGCGAAGTCGGAGGAGGCGCGGCCCCGGGAGCGGCGACGGGAGGACACCGGCGCCGTCGTGTGACCGGACCGTGTGACCGGATCTTTACCTTGGTTTTTTGCACCCTATGCCCGTATATAAGCGGGCATAGGGGCAAAAGCAGACTTCTTGCGGTGCTTTACAACTTGCCGGATACAAGGAAACAGAGCTATAAGAGAGACGTCCTTTCGGAGGTTTCCTTTTCATGTTGCTCACTCCTGCCGACACGGAGAAATTGCTGCTGAGCGTCGCCGGAATGGTGGCCAGGGACCGATTGTCCCGGGGAGTTCGGCTCAATTATCCGGAGGCCGTGGCCCTGCTCTCGTGCTGGGTCCTGGAGCGGGCGCGCGAGGGCGCGGGCGTCCTGGACCTCATGACGCGCGGGCGCTCCGTGCTGTCCCGGGACGACGTGCTGGACGGCATCCCCGAGATGCTGCACGACGTGCAGGTCGAGGCCACTTTTCCGGACGGACGCAAGCTCGTCACGCTGACGGAGCCGATCCCGTGACCCCGGGCGAGATCCGTACGGGCGAGGGCTGGGTCGAGCTGAACGCGGGCCGCGAGCGGCGGACGGCACGCGTCACGAACACCGGCGACCGGCCCGTGCAGGTCGGCTCGCACCTGCTGTTCACGGACGCCAATCCGGCCCTGGAATTCAACAGGGCGGCGACCGGTGGATTCCGGCTCGACATTCCCTCCGGGACCTCGCTCCGATTCGAGCCCGGAATCGCGACGGATGTCGTACTGGTCGAATTCACAGGGAGAGCGCGGCAGAAATGCGACTGACCAGAGAGGCGTACGCCGCGCTCTACGGGCCCACCACGGGCGACCGGATCCGGCTCGGCGACACGGACCTGTGGATCGAGGTCGAGGAGGACCGCTGCGCGGGCGGCGACGAGGCCGTGTTCGGCGGCGGCAAGTCCCTGCGCGAGTCCATGGCCCAGGGCGGCGTGCCGCACGCGCGCGGCGCGCTCGACCTCGTGATCACCAACGTCGTCGTCCTCGACCACTGGGGCGTCGTCAAGGCCGACGTCGGCGTGCGCGACGGCCGCATCGTCGCGCTCGGCCACGCGGGGAACCCCGAGACCGCCGGCGAGGAGATCCACCCCCGGCTCCTCGTCGGCCCGGGGACCGACGTGATCTCCGGCGAGGGCCGCGTCCTCACCGCCGGGGCCGTCGACACCCACGTCCACTTCCTGATCCCCGAGACCCTGCACGAGGCCCTGGCCACCGGCACCACCACCGTGATCGGCGGCGGCACCGGGCCCACCGAGGGCTCGAAGGCGACGACCGTGACGCCGGGCCCGCGCAACCTCGCGATGATGCACCGCGCCCTCGACCGGGCCCCCCTCAACGTGCTCCTCTTCGGCAAGGGCAGCACCCGGGGCCCGGACGGCGACGAAGCACTGCGCGAGCAGGCCCTCGGCGGCGCCGCCGGGTACAAGGTGCACGAGGACTGGGGCGCGGGCCCCGCCGCGATCGACGCGGCCCTGCGCGCCGCCGAGGCGTACGGCCTCCAGGTCGCGCTGCACGCCGACAGCCTCAACGAGGCCGGGTACGTCGAGGAGACCGTCGCCGCCATCGCCGGGCGCGGCATCCACGTCTTCCACGCCGAGGGCGCGGGCGGCGGCCACGCGCCGGACATCATCACGGTCGCCGCGCACGCGAACGTGCTGCCCGCCTCCACCAACCCCACGCTGCCGCACACCGTCAACACCGTCGCCGAGCACCTCGACATGCTGATGGTCTGCCACCACCTCAACCCGCGCGTGCCGGAGGACCTGGCCTTCGCCGAGTCCCGGATCCGGGCGACGACGATCGCCGCCGAGGACGTGCTGCACGACCTGGGCGCGCTGTCCATCACGTCCTCCGACGCGCAGGCGATGGGACGGGTCGGCGAAGTCATCTGCCGCACCTGGCAGGTGGCCGACCTGATGAAGGCCCGCTTCGGGCGCCGTGCCGGCGACACGTCCCTCGCCGACAACGCCCGCGCCCGCCGCTACGTCGCCAAGTACACGATCAACCCCGCCGTCGCGCACGGCATCGACCACGTCGTGGGCTCCGTCGAGCCGGGCAAGCTGGCCGACCTCGTGCTGTGGGAGCCCGCGTTCTTCGGCATCAGGCCCGCCGCCGTGATCAAGGGCGGCATGGTCGTGCACGCGCCCGTCGGCGACCCCAACGCGGCGATCCCGACCACCCAGCCCGTCCTGCTGCGCCCCTCGGCCGCCGCCGCTGCCGCGCCGCACCTCTCCGTCAGCTTCGTCGCGCCCGCCGCGCTGGAGGACGGCCTCGCCGGGCGCCTCGGCCTGGAGCGCGAGCTCGTGCCCGTACGGCCGACACGGCACCTCACCAAGGCCGACCTGCCGAACAACACGGCGACGCCCGCGATCGACGTGGACCCCGAGACGTTCGACATCCGCATCGACGGGGAGCTGGTGAAGCCGGAGCCCGCGCACGAGGTACCGCTCGCCCAGCGGTACAGCCTCTTCTGATGAGGCGCTGATGAGCCCGCTGGCCTCGCTCCTGCTGGCCGACGGACGCCTGCCGGTCGGCTCGTACACGTACAGCGCCGGGCTCGAACCGGCCGTCGCCGCCGGGCTCACCCGCGACCGGGTCCCCGCGCTGCTGCGGGCCCGGCTGCGCACGGTGTGCGTGACGGAGGCGGCGGCCACGGTCCTGGCACTGCGCGCTGGCGGCCTCGGCGAAGCCGACTACGGGGCGGTTCAGCGCGCGCTCGCGGCGCGTACGCCGACCGAGCCGCTGCGGGAGGCGTCCGTGGCACTCGGGCGGGGGGTGCGGCGGCTCGCGCGGCGCCTCGCGCCCCGCCATCCGGCGGTGACGGGCCTCCCGTCCCGCCCCTACCGCCCCGTCGCGCTGGGCGCGCTGGGCGCGGCGCTCGGCGTCGGGGAGGAGGAGCTGGCGCGGGTCGCGGTCTACGACGACCTCCAGGCCGTCGCCTCCGCCGCGCTCAAGCTGCTGCCCGGCGACCCGCTCGACTCGGCCGCCTGGCTGCTGGCAGCCGGGCCGGACGTCGAGGCGGCCGTGGCCGAGGCCGTGGCCGTACGGACGCCCGGCGGCCTCCCGGCCCGCTCGGCGCCGCTCACCGAAGAGTGGGCACTCGCCCACGCACAACGAGAACGGAGACTGTTCCTTGCATAGCCCCGACCCTGTCGTCCCCCCGCTGCGGCTCGGCGTCGCCGGGCCCGTCGGCACCGGCAAGAGCTCGATCCTCGCCACCCTCTGCCGCGCGCTCGCGGACGAGCTGGCGATGGCCGTCGTCACCAACGACATCTACACCGACGAGGACGCCCGCTTCCTGCGCTCCGCCGGGGTCCTGCCCACCGAGCGCATCCGCGCCGTCGAGACCGGCGCCTGCCCGCACACCGCGATCCGCGACGACGTGAGCGTGAACCTCGACGCCGTCGAGGACCTCGCGGAGGCGTACGGTCCGCTCGACCTCGTCCTCATCGAGAGCGGCGGCGACAACCTCACCGCGACCTTCAGCCCCGCGCTCGCCGACGCGCAGCTCTTCTGCCTCGACGTCGCGGGCGGCGGCGACGTCGCGCGCAAGGGCGGCCCCGGCATCACGGGCGCCGACCTGCTGGTGATCAACAAGACGGACCTCGCGCCGTACGTCGAGGTCGACGTGGACCGCATGGTCGCCGACGCGCGCGCGGCGCGGGACGGCGCGCCCGTCCTCGCGCTCTCGAAGAACGACCCGGCCTCCGTCGCCGAACTCGCCGACTGGGTACGCACGCTGCTCGCCCGGCACCGCGCGGGCGAGCACACGCCGGTGGACCCGGGCCCGATGGCCCCGCACTCGCACGCGCACTGAGGTCTTGGGCCGTGGAGACCGTGATCGCCGTCGAGCGCGACGGCGAAGGGCGCCACCTCGCGCGCGAGCTGCGCACCGGCGACCTCCTCGCGCCGCGCCCGCTCCACTCGCCGCCGGGCGGCCCGCTGCGCCTCGCGCTCGTCGGCACCCACGCCGGGCTGCTCGCGGGCGACGCGCTCGCCCTGCGCGTCGAGGTCGGACCCGGCGCGCGGCTGGAGCTGACGGAGGCCGCGGGCCTCGTCGCCTACGACCACCGGGGCGGCCCCGCGTCCTCCTGGAGCGCCGAGGTACGCCTCGGCGAGGGCGCGGAGCTGTGCTGGCCCTCGCGCCCGTTCGTCGTCTCCGACGGCGCGCACGTCGAACGCCGCCTGACGGCCAACCTCGCGGAGGGCGCCCGCATGCGCTGGCGCGAGCTGCTGTCGCTGGGGCGTACGGGCGAGACGGGCGGCGCGGTACGGACGCTCACCCGCGTGAGCTACGCGGGCGCCGAACTCCTCGTCGAGGACCTGGACCTGCGCGACCCGGGGCTGCGGGCCCTGCCCGGCGTCCTCGGCCTGGGCACGGGGGCCGGGGCGGTGGCGCGATGCGTCGGCGCGGTCGCCGCGTTCGGGACGGTGCCGCTCCCCTCCCTCCCCCTCCCCCATCTGACGCGCCTCGCGGGGCCCGGCGCGCTCTGCCGTGTGAGCGACACCACAGCCCCTCCGGTCGAAAACGCACTCGACCAGGCATGGGATCTGCTCGCGGGCGAGGCCCGCTCCGGCGGGGCCGTGCCCGCTCATGGTTGACTCGACAGTGCCGAACGGATCGCAGACGAGGTGGGGCCGTGCAGGAGCTACGACTGGAGTGGTGGACGCCCGAGGAGCCGCAGGCAGCGCCCGTGGGCGCCGCCGTGGTGACCGGAGTGTTCGACCTGCTGCACGTCGGGCACGCGCGGTTCCTGGGGGCCGTGCGTGAGCGGGCGGTCGCGGCCGGGCTCGGCGGGCTGATCGTCGGCGTCGAGGACGACGCCCGTACGCGCGCCTGGAAGGGGCCCGACCGTCCGGTCAACTCCGAGAACGAGCGTGCCGAACTCCTCGCGGCGCTGCGGGTGGTGGACGCCGTGTGTCTCGTCCACGGCGACCCCACGGTGGTCGACTGGCAGTCCTACGAGCGTGCGCTCGTCCCGCTGCGGCCGGGGGCGCTCGCCTTCACGGAGGGGGATCCGCATGCGGACGCGAAGCGGCGGGCGGCGGCCGAACTCGGTGCCCACGTCTGGGAGATCCCCCTCGTAGCAGGCCGCTCCACCACCCGCCTCCTCTCCACGACGTCGGCGGAACCCCCGGCAGCCTAGAGAGCCCTCCTCTGCTTGTGCCTTGCGGGCAGAGACTGCCCCGTTCCGTGCATCGCCGGGCGCGCCTGCGCTGTGGCTGGCCGCGCAGTTCCCCGCGCCCCTAACGGGGCACCTTCGCTTCTCCCTCCACCCCTGCGAAGCTTGGGAAGTCTGCGCAAGGCGCAGGGTTGGCAAGCGCAGCCCCCCACGCCGGGTGCCCCGCGTACAAGGGCCGCGCCCGGGGTGCCCCGGGCTGTGCTTCGCGGGCCGCGCCCGCGTCGTGGCTTGGCGCGCAGTTCCCCGCGCCCCTAGGGAGAAGGGGCAAGCCCCGACGTCTTGGACCCGGCGCGCCCACGCGGCGGAGCCGCAAAACAAGCACAGGCCCGCGCCCCTTAACGGGCAAGCCCTGACCCGCGGCGGAGCCGCACTACGAATACAGGGGAGGGCGTCAGCCCTCGGGGGTGGGGACGTTTGGCTCTACCGGGGGGTCGGGGGCGGATTGGAGGGTCGGGGGTATGCGACGCACCACGTGGGCCCAGGGGCCCCAGCTGGGCACGGCGCACGCCGTCCGCAGGACACGACTGGGAATCGCCACACTCGCGACGGCGACCGTAGGAGCCGTGCTCGCACTGGACGCCCTGACGCCCGCCGACTTCCGGCCCCGTTCCCTCCTGTGGCTGCTGCCCTTCGTGATCGCGATGGTGTCGTCGTGGGTGGTGACGGCGTTCACCGCCGTCGTGGTGGCGGCCGGCTGGGGCGTGCTGTACGTGTCGACCCCCGGGAACGCGGGCCAGGACCACTGGTCGCTGGTGGGGACGACGGTGGCCGCCGCCTCGGGCGTACTCGCGGTCGTACTGGCGCGGAGCCGTACGCGCGCGGAGGAGCGGTTGGCGGACGTCGACGCCGTCGCGGAGGCGAGCCAGCGGGCGCTGATGCGGCCGATGCCGGACCGGTTCCTGGGGCTGCGGCTGGCGGACGCGTACCTCCCGGCGGCCCGCGCGGCGCGCGTCGGCGGCGACTGGTACGACTTCCAGCCGTCCCCGCACGGCACCCGCATCGTGCTGGGCGATGTGAGCGGGAAGGGGCTCGCGGCGGTGTCGGCGTCGGCGGCGCTGCTGTCCGCGTTCCGGGAGGCGGCGTTCCACGAGCCGGACCTCGCGACGGTCGCGGACCGGCTGGAGACCCGGATGCGGCGCCGGAACCTGTGGGACCGGCACGTGGCCGGGGAGGAGGACGGCGAGGACCTGTTCTCGACGGGCCTGCTGCTGAACGTCGACGAGCGTGACGGCGTCCTCGACGTGCTCAGCTTCGGCCATGAGCCGCCGCTGCTGATCCGCGACGGCCGGGTCACCCGCGTCCCGGCCGAGCCCGGCCTGCCGCTGGGCATGGCCCCGCTGGGCACCCCGGGCACGGCGGAGCCGTACCGGCTGCGGTTCCGTCCCGGGGACCTGGTCCTGATGACGACCGACGGGGTCACCGAGTGCCGGGACGCGGACGGCGCGTTCTACCCGCTGGAGGAGCGCGTGGCGGCGCTCGCCGCCGAGGGCGTCGGCTCGCCGGGCGAGCTGGTCGACCGCCTCCTCACCGACCTGGCGGCGCACCGCACGGGCGCCCCCGAGGACGACACGGCGGTCATCGCCGTCCAGCGCACGGCGGTCCGCGCGGAGTCGCCGCTCACGGACGACCCGGAGTTCGTGCGGCTGTACACGAACACGTATACAAACAAAGTGTTTGCAAGTAGTCGTTGACAACGACACACACCCTCGCACACGCTGGGCGCATGGAGACGACGCCCGACCCCTTCGCGCCCCCGCACCCCGACCAGGCCCGCGCCGAGCGCGTGCACGCCTCGCTGTTCCGTATCGCGGAGCGGCACGCGGCGAGCGACGCGCAGCGCGCCCGTCAGACGCACCCCTCCGTGCTGTCCCCGCACGAGGCGGTGCGGCTCGTGTCGTTCCTGCTCAGCGGCGTGGCCCGGCGCGAGGAGGGCGAGCCGGAGGTCGACAGGGCCGACATCACCGCGGCCCTGACCCTGGTGCCGCGCGCCCGGGGCGACATGGACGAGCTGGAGGCCGGGCTCCTCCAGATGGCCCGGGGCCGCGGGATGACCTGGCCCGACATCGCCTTCGGCCTCGGCCTCGGCACCCCCCAGGCCGCCCGCCAGCGCTACGAACGCCTGGTCAGCCGCACGGAGCCGGAGGACGCCTCCTAGGGCTCTACGGGTCCGCGGTCAGTTCCGTGAGTAGCCGTTCCCAGTGGGCGCGGACGCGGGCTGTGCTGTAGCGGCGGGCCGAGGTGAGGGCGCGGGTGCCGAGGGCGCGGCGGGCTTCGGGGCGTTCGACGAGGAGGCCGAGGGCCTTGGTCAGGGCCTCCGTGTCGCCGGGCGGCGAGACGAGGAGGCCGTCGCCGCCCGTGATGATCTCCCGGGGCCCGACGGGGCAGTCGAAGCTGACCGGCGGTACGCCGTGGCTCATCGCCTCCGCCAGGACCATGCCGAAGCCCTCGTGCCGCGAGGCCAGCGCGAAGACCGACGCCTTGGCCATCTCCCGCTCCAGATGCGGGGTGAGGCCCATGAGGTGGACGTGGTTGTAGAGGTGGAGGCGGTGGATGAGGGCGAGCAGCCGGTCGCGCTCGGGCCCGGCACCGTAGATCCGCAGCCGCCAGTCGGGGTGCCGCCCGGCGATCGGTGCGAAGGAGCGGATGAGGATGTCGAAGCCCTTCGTCCGCACCAGCCGCCCCGCGCTGAGGATCAGCGGACGGTCGAGCGCCGAGCGCAGCGGCTCGGTGTCCGGCAGCGGGTTGGGGATCTGCTCGACGCGGACGCCGGAGCCCGCGAGCCGCTCCTCGTACGTCCGCCGGTCGGCGGCCGTGAGGACCGTGACGGCGTCCAGCCGCCGGTACCAGTGGTCGATCTGGCGGGCGAGCTCGGGCCCGTGGTGGCCGTAGTGCAGATGCTCCTGGCCGACGCGGAGGACGCCGGACGGCGCGAAGCGGGCCGCGAAGAGGTTGAGCGCGGGCCGGGTCGTGATCAGGACGCCGCCGTCGAGGCCGCGCAGATGGCGCACGAGGCGCCGGTCGGAGAGGCGGCTGAAGCGGTCGTACTTCCCGTCGGCGGGCTCCGCCAGCCTGCTCGGGCGCGCGGCCAGCCGGGCCGTACGGGCCGTGAGCGCCGTGTCGTCCACCAGCGCGCGCAGCCGGATGTCCGGGTGGAGGGCGAAGCGGGGCTCCGCGCGGTGGCGGCGGACGCTGGTGAGCTCCACCTCGTGCCCGGCGGCGGCCAGCGCGTTCGCCTGGTTGACGACGGTGCGGACGGTACCGCCGACGGCGTACGCGTTCAGCAGCAGGAAGCGGATCCTCATGGCGCCGCCCGTCCGCCGTCCCGTCGGCACGCGAGCGAGAAGTTGTCCCGCACCGTGAAGTAGGGCTCGACGGCGGTCCCGTGGGCGTGCTGCACGGGGTAGCGGAAGATGTGCTTCTTGCCCCGTACGTCGTCGAGGTGGCGGCCGACGCGCAGCAGCCGTGCGCCGCCCTCGGGGATCAGGTAGAGGTCCCAGGTCCACGAGCCGGTCGCGGAGTCCTCGCCCGGCTCCCTCACCAGCGGCTCCAGCGGCACCGTCGCCGTGAACTCCCGGCCACTCCCCTCCGCCGCCACCCGCAGCTCCTCGCGGTGCCGCGCGGCCCCGCGCGTCCTGAGCAGCAGCGTCGCGGCCCCGGCCGACGCCCCCACCAGCGTCAGCCGCAGCGTGATCCGGCCGTCGCGCGGCCAGACCTCCACGACCTCCGCGCACGGCAGTGCGACGGAGGAGTCCGCTTCATCCATGTCTGCCCCCCCTTCCCCTTGCCCGCACCTTAGGAAAGCCGGGGCCGTCGGGCGACGGGAAAGTGAGACACCCGGAAATCGCGACGGCCCGCACGTTTTACGTAGTGGATTCCGTAGTTCTACGGATGTCGCGGCGCGCGCCCTCCGGCAGGCTCGACGGGCGTGCCGAGCGGACCCCCTGCCGCTCGGCACCGACACTCTCCGGCCGACGACCGACGACCGACGGCCGGCGACCGACGACCGACGACCGACACGGATGGGAACGGACCGCGCGCGCATGGGCCTGCTGGGCAGATTCAAGAACTTCTTCGACACCTCGTTCAACGTTCTGGAAGGCGCCCCCGCGCTCTCCCCCGAGCAGGACAGAGGGCTGGCGCTGGGCGCGGTGTACGCGGCCGAGGGCCACCTGCCGGTCAACGCGCCCACCATGGAGGCCGATCCGCGTACGGCCGCCAAGCTGGCCAAGGGCCCCTGGGGCACCACCGACAACGCCTCGGCCCACGCCACCTACCGCTACCTCCTCGACGGCGGCCACCAGCGGATCTACGCGCTGATGCTGCTCCACCTCGAACCGTGCCTCGCGGCGCACACGGGCGGCGGGCGCCGCGACCTCAAGGAGGCGCTCACGCGGGGCACTCGGGAGCTGACGGCCCTCGCCCCGCGGCACGGGCTCGACCCGAAGCAGGCCGAACGCTGGTTCACCAACAGCGCCACCTACTTCGGCCTGCGCGCCAAGCACACCGCCGGGTGGGAGCGGCTGCCGCGCTCGATCGCCGCGTGGGACGCGGCGCGCGTGGTGCACACCAGCCGGATCTTCCTCGACGCGGGCTTCGTACGTCCCGAGGAGGCGTGGTCGGCGATCGCCGCCGCCGTGGACCTCTCCCGTCCCGCGTACCGCTCGTGGGAGGAGTTCCAGCACGCGTTCGTCATCGGCCGTCTCTTCTGGCAGCACGACGCCAAGGGCTGCGACATCGAGGGCCTCAACGACGACAGCCGCAAGTTCCAGGAGGCCGGAAAGGAGCTTCTCACCAGGGACGACAGCCCCTGGACCCGGCTCCCCTGGTGACCGTGCCGCCGCGTGTGGTCGACGGCCGCTTCGAGCTGGTGGCGCGGCTCGGCGGCGGAGGCATGGGCACGGTCTGGCACGCCCGCGACCTGGCCCTGCACCGGGACGTGGCCCTGAAGGAGGTACGCCCGCCGGACCCGGACCTCGCCGAGTACGACCCGGAGGGCGCGGCGACGCTGCGCGCCCGCGTGCTGCGCGAGGCCCAGGCCCTGGCGCGCGTCGACCACCCCAACGTGGTGACCATCCACCACATCGTCGACGGCGGCGCGGGCACGTACCCGTGGCTGGTCATGGAGCTGGTGACCGGCGGCTCGCTCCAGGACCGGCTGGACCGCGGCCCGTTGCCGCCCGGGGAGGCGGCGGAGCTCGGCCGCGAGCTGCTCTCCGCGCTGCGCGCCGCGCACGCGACCGGCATCGAGCACCGGGACGTGAAACCGGCCAACGTGCTGCTGCGGCCCGACGGCCGCCCCGTCCTCACGGACTTCGGCATCGCCGCGATCCGCGAGTCCACCCGGCTCACCGCCACCGGCTCCGTCATCGGCTCGCCCGACTACATGGCGCCGGAGCGGGTCAGCGGCCGGGACGTCGGCGCCGCCTCCGACCTGTGGTCGCTCGGGATGATGCTGTACGTCGCGGTCGAGGGCCACCACCCGCTGCGCCGCGAGAACACCCTCGCGACGCTCGCCGCCGTGCTCAGCGACCCGCTCCCGCCCCCGCGCCGCGCGGGGCCGCTCACCCCGGCGCTCACCGCACTGCTCGTACGGGACCCGGGCGCGCGCCCGGACGCCGCGACGCTCGACGGGATGCTGGAGCGGGCGACCGTGGACGTGGCGGCGCGGGCGGAACCCGAGCCGGAGGACGCGCGCGTGCCGACCTCGTACCGGCTGGCTCCCCCGTCCGCGCCGACACCGCCGACACCGCCGACGCCTCCACCACCGCCCTCGCGGCCGTCGCGGTTCCGGGTGGCCGTGCTGGGGGTGGGGCTGCTGCTCTCCGTGGCGGTACCCGCCGGGCTGCTGGCGTGGAACATGAGCACGGAGCCGGAGAAGCCCCCGACGACGGAGCGCGGCACCGGCTCCGGCTCCGGCTCCGCGGCGGCGCGGCCCGAACAGGCCGCGGAGAAGACGCTGCTGACGCCCACCGCGATCCGTACGGCCGTCAGGAAGCTGAAGCCCGTCATGGGCGGCACCCGCGTCACCGGCTTCACGGTGCACGAGGAGCACGTGTCCGCCGAGGCGTTGGTCAAGGGCAGCACCAAGCGCTACGACCGCTTCAGCTACCGGGGCGGTGACGTCGCCACCCGCGAGGGCCCGGGCGGCACGGTCATGTCGGGCAACACACCCGTGGATCTGCGGACGTACGACTGGGACGCGGTGCCGAAGCTGCTCAAGCGGGCCGAACGGGAGCTGGGCGTCGCGAAGCCCACCAGCCGGTACCTCGTCGTGACCCCGCCCTCGAAGACGTTCGACACCGGCCCGAGCATGAGCCTCTACCTCTCGGACGACTACGGCTCCGGCTATCTGAAGGCGACCCCGCGCGGCGAGGTCATCGATACGTATCCGCGGGAGAAGTGACGGCGACGAGGGTCGCGAGCGCGGCGCGCGAGGAGACGCCGGTCTTGCGGTAGACGCGGGCGACATGGCTCTCGACCGTGCGCGTGCTGAGGCAGAGCTTCTCGGCCACGGCCTGGTTGGTGAGGCCCTCGGCGACGAGACCGGCGATCTCCCGTTCGCGCCGCGTCAGTTCGGCCAGCCTGCCCCCGGCGGTCCCGGACGCGTCCGCGCCGAGCGCGGCGGTGCGCGTGTGCGCGGCGAGGCCCGCCAGGAGCCGCGCGCCGCCCGCCGTGGCGAGCTGATGGCCGCGCCGCCACATCGCCGCGGCCCGCTCGGCGTCGCCCGCCGCCCGTGCGTACGGGGCGCCCAGCAGCAGACTCTGCGCCTCCCGCAGCGCCGCGCCCGAGGCGGCGCTCTCCCGCGCCGCCCCGGCGAACGCGCGTGCCGCCTCCGCCGCCCCCTCCGGCCCGCCGCGCGCCGCCGCGACCAGGCCGCGGGCGCGCAGCGCGGCGCCGCGCTGCGTGGGCAGCCCGAGCCGCTCGGCCTCCTCAGCCGCGAGGGCCGCGGCGCGCTCCGCCTCGTCCGACGCGCCGGTGGCGAGGGAGGCGGTGACGAGCAGCTCCAGGAAGTTCGGCCGTACGGACGGCTGGACGCGGGGCAGCGCGGGGCCGCCGCCCGCCCGCAGCAGCATCTCGCGGGCACGCCCCGGATCTCCGGCGCCGCCCGGACCGCTCGCGCCGAGCACGGCGTACGCGGCCATGCAGCGGGCCAGCGTCGTCCACCAGCCGCCCTCGTGGCCCGCCTCGAAACCGCCCTCGCCCTCGACGGTGGCCACCGCCTCCTCCGCCGCCGCCCGCACCTCCGGATCGCCCGGCGGCCGGGACTGCATCAGGATCATGGAACGGATCGCGCGCGTGAAGCCCAGCAGTTCGCCGCCGCCCAGCGTCCGCGCGGCGGCCACCGCCTCGTCGGCCAGCGCGACGGCCGAGGTGACGCGGCCCGTCACGCAGTGCGTGTACGCGGCGCAGAGCAGGAGCTGCGAGAGCGCGAAGGGGCGCCCCGTGCGCCGCGTCACGTCGACGCCGCGCCCCGCGTGCC
This sequence comes from Streptomyces sp. NPDC048172, assembly GCF_043202595.1. NCBI lineage: Bacteria > Bacillati > Actinomycetota > Actinomycetes > Kitasatosporales > Streptomycetaceae > Streptomyces > Streptomyces sp. NPDC048172. Next base: position 741,359 of record NZ_JBIDAT010000002.1, on the reverse strand, counting down.
GCTCGGCGTCGGCGTACCGGTCGAGGAACACCTCGCTCCAGCCCAGCCGGACCAGCGACTCGCCCTGCCGTACGAGGGCGCCGTCCGTCATCACGTCGGTGAGGGCCGCCGCCTCCGTCGCGTGCCCGCGCGCGGTCTCCGTCGCGCCCTCGTACGCCTCGCCCATCGCGGCGAGCGTCAGCAGCTCGGCCGTGCCGGGCTCGTCGCCCCGTTCGCGGGCACCGGCCAGCGTCCGGGCCAGCTCCTCGCGCACCTCGGGGAAGCGGGTGGCGAACAGCGCGTGGTTGCCCCACTCGACGACGAGCGCGAGCCGCCGCTCCGGAGGCGGCCCGGGGCGCCGGTCCACCTCGCGCTGGAGCAGCGCGCCCGCCTCCGGGTAGCGCCCCAGGTGCCGCTCCATGAACGCGCACAGCACGAGCGCGGAGGCCCGCACTCCGTCGGCCCCGGGCCCCGGCCCCGTGTCGCGGAGCGCGAGCAGGCGGTGCAGGAGGTCGCGGCTCTCGCGCACCTCGCCGGCGGCGCCGAGCGCGCGGGCCCGCTGGAGCATCAGCTCGCAGCGGATGCCGCGGTGTTCGGGCACGTCCGGGAGGACGCCGAGCACCACGTCCAGCCAGCGTGCGGCGAGCGCGGGCGCCGAGCCCGCCGTCTGCTCGGCGGCGGAGGCCAGCGTCCCGGCCGCCTCCGGGTCCCAGCGGGTGAGCGAACGTTCGATGTGGTGCGCCTGGTCGACCAGCGGGGCCCCGGCGCGGGCCAGTTCGTCGGCGGCGCGGCGGTGCAGGTCCTGCCGCCGCCAGGGGTCCATGGCGGCCCGCACCGCACGCCCCACCAGCGGATGCCGCGGCGCCAGCCGCCGCCCGCGCCCGTCGGTCCGTACGAGGTCCCGCCGTACGGCCTCGGCCAGGGCCGCGCCCAGCCACGGCGCCCCGCCACCGGTCCCGATCCCGGCCCCCGGGCCGCCCTCGGTCACGGCGGCGAGCAGGTCGGTGCCGGCGTGCTCGCCCAGCACGGCGACGGCCTCCACGACGCCGCGCTCGTGCGGCGACAGCGGCGCCAGCTCGTCCAGCACCAGCCCTAGGGGCCCGGCGAGCAGCCCCTCGCCCTCCTCGCGCGCGGCGGCGTCCAGCAGCGCGAGGACGTAGAGCGGGTTGCCCTCCGCCTCCTCGTGGATCCGCCCGGCACGCTCGGGCGGCAGCCCGCCTGCCAGGCCCGCTATGCAGTCGCGCCGGGTGAGCGGGCCGAGCGCGATCCGCGTGACCGCGCCCGTCATGTCGCCGCGCGCCAGCGCGGACGCGAGCGCGGGCGGCGTCTGCCGGGGGCGGCGCGCGACGACGAGCAGGAACGGCGGCGGGACCGGATGCCGTACGAGGTGGTCGAGCAGCTCCAGGGAGGCGCCGTCGGCCCAGTGCAGATCGTCGAGCACGAGGACGGGGCCCGGCGCCGTACGGGGGAGGCGGGGGAGACGGGCCAGCGCGGCGGCCGTCTCCCGGCACACCGCGAACCTCTCGCGCGCGGACGGCTCGCCCAGCACCTCCGGAGGCAGCACCTCCGGAGGCAGCGCCCCCGTACGCGCGTGCCCGAGGCTCCCCAGATCCGCGAAGGCGTCGGCGAACGGCTGGAACGCGTGCCGCCGCCCCGCCTCCGTGGCCCGGCCCCCCAGCACGACGGCGCCGCGCGCCCGCGCCCGTACCCCGAACTCGGCCAGCAGCCGCGACTTGCCGGTCCCCGGGTCACCGGTGAGGTCCACGACGGCGGACCCGCCGCCGTCCAGCGCCACGTCGAGCGCCCGCAGCTCCGCGGTCCGTCCGACGAACGGCACCCGGCCTCCGTACGACTCCACCACCACGTTCCCCTCGACCAGTCCAGAGCAGCAGCGAGCCGCCCTTCCGTTGTACCTCACACGGGTGTGGACGGAAGGGCGGAACGAGCGGAGGGACGGAGGAGAACCCGGGGTCAGAGGACCGTGACGTAGCCCGGGGCCGGGAGGCGGGTGGCGGTGGCGGGCTCGTGGATGTCGGCCAGGGAGGTGAAGAGGAGGGCCACGGCGAGGGCGCCGGGGTCGGGCACGCCGAGGGCGTGGTCACCGACGTAGCTGGCGCGGCCGCGGCGGGGGCGCAGGGTCGCGGTGGCGAGGGCGCCCCGGATGGCGGCCTGCGCCGCGGTGGTGAGCGGGGCCTCCTCGGTGCCCGAGGCGGCGCTCGCCGTCAGCGACTCGGCGGCGGGCGCGAGCGCGTCGACCAGGGTGCAGTCGCCGACCTGGGCGCCGCCCACGCGGTGGATCGCGGCGTGGGCACCGGTCGCGGCCTCGGCCAGGGCCGCGAGCGAGGGTTCGGCGGAGTCCGCCTCCGCGACGGCGAGGTGCTGGAAGAGGAGCCCGAAGAGGGGGCCGCTCGTTCCGCCGACGTCGTCCAGGAACGCCTGGGCGAGCGCGGCGGCCCCGGCGGTGCCCGCCGTGTCGGCCAGCTTCACCGCGCGCCGTACGCCGCCGCTGAGGTTGTCCCCGAAGTCGCCGTCGCCGACGAGCTGGTCGAGCTTGGTGAGGTTGTCGCGGACCTGCGCGACGACGTCCGCGTACCGGTCGAGGACCGTACGGCTGCCCGCCGTGGCCGGAACCTCGACGGGTTCGGCGACAGGCGCGGCCGTCTCCGGCACCGCCGCCGTGTCCGGCACCGCCGCCGTGTCCAGCGGGCGCGGCAGGACGAGCGGGGTCTCCGTCGGCTCCGTCCACAGCTCGGCCCAGCCCGCTTCGAGGCGGGTGAGGGTGAGCGAGAACCCGGCCATGTCGAGCGCCGAGGTGAAGGTGCCGGAGGCGGTCAGTACGGGCCGGAGGCCGCGCGCGGTCAGCTCCTCGTGGAGCAGGACGCCCACGGAGTGGAGTTCGAGGTCGGTCGTGGCGCCGAGGCCGTTCACGAGGACGAGGACGTCGTCGGGACCGTCGGACCCCTCGTCGGCCCCCTCCGGCAGCGCGTCGAGCAGATCGTCCGTCATGCGCCGCACCAGTTCACCGACCGCCGGGCGCGCGATCTCGCGGGTGCCGCGCTCGCCGTGGATGCCGACGCCGTAGTCGAGGACGCCCGGCTCCAGGTCGAAGGCGGGCGCCGCCGTCGTGGGCGAGGTCTGGGCGCGGGCCGCGACGGCGACGCTGCGCGAGCGCTCCACGATCCGGGTGCCGAGGGCCTGCAGCTCCTCCAGCGAGGCGCCCCGGTCGGCGGCGGCGCCGAGCAGCTTCTCGACGACGACCGTCGCGGCGGTGCCCCGGCGGCCGGTGGCGCTGTCCGCGAGGTCGGTGGCCAGGTCGTCGTCGACGAGGACGGTGGCGACGGGGATGCCGTCGTGGCGGAGGCGTTCGGCGGCGATCTGGAAGTTGATCACGTCGCCCGTGTAGTTCTTGACGACGAGCAGCACCCCGTCGCTCATGCCGGCGGCCACCCGCGCGCTCGCCTCGTAGATCTGCCGGTTGTGCGGGGAGGCGAAGACCTCGCCGGGGCAGACCGCGTCCAGCCCGCCGCGGCCGAGGAGCCCGGTGTGCAGGGGCTCGTGCCCTGAGCCGCCGCCGGAGACGAGGCCGACCCTGCGGCCGGGGTGCGGGGCGCGGGCCCGCAGGTACAGCGGCGACGGGTTCACCTCGATCATGCCGGGGTGGGCGAGTGCCAGACCGCGCGCGGCGGTCAGCACGGGGTCGGTTTCCGGCAGGAAGTAGCTCATCGGTGAACTCTCCGTGGACGTGGCTCGACTGCGACGCTCCTCACCCTGGACGCCCTCGGCGACCCGAGATCGGCACGCCACGGTTCCGGAACCCCGGAGTGCCGGTCCGCGTGCGGCGTGCGATGCTGCGACTCCGCGCCCCTTCCGGTCCCGCCGTACGGGGATCCCCGCCCGTCCCTGTCCCCGCCCCTGCGACTGTCTTTGCGAGGTCTTTACCGTGGCGAACGCGCGACGCGAGGACCTGGGCCGGATGCTGCGCTCCTGGCGCATGGCCCGGGACCCCTCCCAGGTGCCCGGCACCGTACGGGCGCGCGGTCACCGTACGTACCTCACCCAGCTCGACATGGCGCTCCTGCTCGGCGTCTCCGAGCGCTGGTACCGGGCGCTGGAGAAGGGCGAGGACCGGCGGTACGGCCGCGAGATGATCGCCGGGGTCGCCCGGATCCTGGACCTCTCGCCGCGCCAGACGGCCGCGCTCCACCGGGGCACGGGCCTGGAGCCCCCGGCCCGCCGCGCGGACGACGTGGCACGCGAGCCCGACCCGGCGCTCGTCCATCTGATGCGCGAGCAGCGCCACGTCAGCTACCTGTGCGACCAGGCGTGGGACGTGGTCGACGCCAATACGGTCGCCGCCCGCCACTGCCCCTGGCTGGTACGCCCCGGCGCCAACGTCATGGCCTGGGCGTTCTCCCCCGAGGCCCGCTATCAGCTCCGCGACTGGGAGGAACGCTGGGCCGGGCCCCTCCTCACCCGGCTCCGGCTGGCCTGGCAGCGCTGGCCGGACAACGCCCGGCTGGACGAGGTCGTGCGCGAGGTCCGCGCGCAGCCCGGCGTCCCCGCGCTCTGGGACTCGCGCACCCCGGCCCCGCCGGAGCCGTCCCCGGCCGACGACGTACGGCCGGTGTTCTTCCCCCTGGTCTCCCCCGACCCCGTCGACGTCCGCGTGCTGGCCTGCGGCCCGTACGACGACACGACGCTGCGCTGGCACCTGGTCCTGCCGATGGACCGGACCCTGCGCTTCCCGTAATCCCTCGGCCGACGTGGCCGCTGGACAGGGGCTGCCCCGCCTGCCGGTCGCAGGCTGCGGGTTGTTGGGTGGTTGCTCGCGCAGTTCCCCGCGCCCCTAGTTGTGCCGCCTCAGTCAGACGTGCCCCGTCAGGGGCGCGGGGAACTGCGCGACAAGCCACGACGCGGCCGCAGCCTGCAACCCACAGCACGGGGCAGCCCCTGCCCAGCCCTGAGAAGAGGGCAGCCGCCGGACACGGCTAGGTCCCGAAGGTGCCCGTGCGGACCACGCCGAAGGCGTCGGCCATCCGCAGGCCCGCCTCCGGCTCGCCCTCCACCTCGATCGACCCCGCGATGAACGCGTCCTCCAGGTGGAGCGTGCCCGCGCCGAATTCGAGGAGCACGCCCAGGCTGGTCGCCAGCACGGCGTCGGGCCCGGGGGCCGGTGCGGGGCCCAGCTCCATCTCGACGGTGCCGTCGTCGACGCGGGCGTGGAAGACCGTGCCGTCGATCCGGAACTCGTACGCCTCCCGGACCCCCCGCGCCGCCTCGGGCCGGAAGGAGGCGCCGATGGCCCCGATAAGGCCGTGGCGCCCGCCCATCGCCTCCGGGTGCGAGCCGACGATCTCCACCGCGCGGTCCGCCGCGGCCCGGTCGCCCTCCAGCCCGGCGAGCCCGCGGGCGACGGCGTCGTCCAGGCCCACGAGGCGCGCGCCCAGCGCCATGAACGTACCGAGGTCCGCGGTGAGGAAGCAGACCGCCTCGGGCGCCGGGCCGTGCCGTACGTCGAGCGTGCCGTCGTCCACGGCGAGGTGGAAGGTCTCGCCCGCGATCCGGAACTCGTACGTCTCCCGGACGCCCCGGGCCGCCTCGGGCCGGAACGTGGCGCGCAGGACGTTGAGCAGCCAGTTGAGCTGGAAGGTCGCCCCGGGCCCCGGCGGGCCGCCGAGCCGCGTCCCCCAGCGCGTCAGCTCGTCCACGAGCGGGCGCATGGCCTCGCCCAGCTCCGTGAGCACGTACGCGGAACCGGCCGCGGGCGGCGGCAGCTTCGTCTGCTCCAGGATCCCCGTCTCCCGCATGTCGCGCAGCCGCTCCGCCAGTACGTTCGGCCCGATGCCGGGGAGGCCCGCGGCGAGGTCGGTGTAGCGCCGGGGCCCGAGCAGCAGCTCCCGCACGATCAGCAGGGTCCAGCGGCCGCCCACGACATCGAGGGCCCGCGCCGCGGGACAGAACTGGTCGTAGCTGCGGGCCATACGCGAGTACGCCTTCCGCATTGATAGTTGGCACTTAGTTTTTCTATAGTACCGATCAACTCGGGGACGGGATTGTCCCGTTGAGACGGATGGGACGGGGCGAGGACAGCGGCATGACCAACCGCGACGAGGCACACGAGGACCACGAGGCACACGAGGACTACGAGGACCACGGCGGGAATGGCGACGGCCAGGGTGACGGCGAGGGCGACAGCGACGGCCTCCAGGACCTCGGCGGCGTCCAGCCGCTGTGGCCCGGCGATCCGCGCCGCATAGGCCCGTACCCGCTGCTCGGGCGGCTCGGCTCCGGCGGCATGGGCCGGGTCTATCTGGCCAGGTCGGAGGGCGGCCGTACCGTCGCCGTGAAGGCGGTGCACGAGGAGCACCTCGCGAAGACCAAGTTCCGCGCCCGCTTCCGCCGTGAGATCGAGGCGGCCCGCCGCGTCGGCGGCCGTTGGACCGCGCCCGTGCTCGACGCCGACCCGGACGCCGAACAGCCGTGGGTCGCCACGGGCTATGTGCCGGGGCCGGGGCTGGACGCGGTCGTCAAGCAGTACGGGCCGCTGCCGGCCCACTCCGTACGGGCGCTGGCCGACGGGCTGCTGCGCGCGCTCCGCGGCATCCACGCCGCCGGGATCGTGCACCGCGACCTCAAGCCGTCGAACGTGCTGCTCACCGTCGAGGGCCCGCGCGTCATCGACTTCGGCATCGCCTACGCCCTCGAACCCTCCGACGAGGGCCCGCTGACCAGCACGGGAACAGCCGTCGGCTCGCCCGGCTTCATGGCGCCCGAGCAGATCCTCGGCGAGGAGCCCGGCCCGGCGGCCGACGTCTTCGCGCTCGGCGGCGTGCTCGTGTACGCGGCGACGGGCCGCCTCCCGTTCGGGCACGGCGCGAGCAACCAGCACGCGGTGCTCTACAAGATCGTCGAGTCCGACCCGGACCTGTCGACGGTCGAGGACGCGGCCCTGCGCACGCTGATCGGCCGCTGCCTGACGAAGGAGTCGGACGAACGCCCCGGCGTGGACGAGCTGCTGGACGACCTCGCCGCGACGACGGACACCGAGGCCGAGGAGGCGGGGCCCTGGCTACCGCCGCGCCTCGTGGCGCACCTGGCGCAGCAGACGGCCCGGCTCCTCGACGTGGAGGCCATGCCCGTCGGCGCGGGGCCGGCGGCCATGGCCGCGGCCGGAAGTACGGGCGCGAGCGCGAACGCGAGCGAGGACGGGAACACCGGCGGGAACAAGGACGGCAGCACCGCCACCGCGCGGACCACAGGCCCCCGGCTCACCGCCCGTAGATGGGCCGTGGTGGGCGCCGTCGTCGCCGTGGTGGCGGCGGGCGGCACCCTCGCCCTCCTCGACCGCGACGGCGACGCGCGCGCCGACTCCCGCGGCCGGCACTCCGCCGCGCCGGGCTCCGACGCGTCCCCGGCGGCCCCCGACCACCCCGGGGCGAAGGACGCCGACGGCAAGAAGGACGGCAAGGGCAAGGACGAGGGGAAGGGCCGGGACGCCGGAAGCGCCGACGACGGCGCCGCGTCCGGCGACGCCAAGGGCGGCAAGGGCGGCGAGCGGGGCGCCGACGGCAAGGACGGGAAGGACGGCAAGGACGCCTCCGGCGGGAAGGGCGACGGGGGCGGGGACGGGGACGGCGGAAAGGGCTCCGGCTCCGGGGACACGGGCGGCGGCGACGGCGGCTCCGGCGGCGGCAGCTCCGGCGGCGGCTCGGGCGGCGGCGGGGACGCCCCGTCGGGGAACCGGGTCCCGCAGCGGTTCGTCGGCACCTGGAAGCTCGGCACCGGCTTCGGGGGCCCGAGGCCGACCGAGATCCGCATCTACAAGGCGGCGCCGGGCCAGCTGGCGGCCCGTCTCATCTCCGACAACGGCCAGCCGTCGCTGAGCTGCGAGGCCACCGCCACCCTCACCGGGACGGCGGACGGCGGCAAGCGCCTGAACATCGGCACGACCAAGCTCACCGGCTCCAGCACCCCGGGCTTCTGCCAGAAGGACGACCCCTCGTACTTCACCCTCGACTCCGCGTCCGTACTGCGGCACCACCCGGCGTCGTACACGGCGGGGTACACGTACAAGAAGGGCTGAGTGAACGCGCGGCGACGAGCGTAAAACCGCAGGTCACATAGGCCGTCGGAAGAAGCGGCACAAATGGCCTCTTAGCCGTCACAGCCCTTCCGGAATGCCTGTGACCTTGGCAGACTCCGCGTGTCCCTGCTGTCCCGCGCCTTCCAAAGGTCCTCAGTCATGCCTGAACTCAACCGGCGGCGTTTCCTCCAGATAACGGGAGCGACCGCGGGCTTCGCAGCCCTCTCCAGCAGCATCGAGCGGGCCGCGGCCATCCCGGCCGCGCGCCGCACCGGCTCGCTCAAGGACGTCGAGCACATCGTCGTCCTGATGCAGGAGAACCGCTCCTTCGACCAGTACTTCGGCGCCATGAAGGGCGTCCGCGGCTTCGGCGACCCCCGCCCCGTCACGCTCCCGGGCGGCAAGAACGTCTTCCACCAGCCCAAGAAGCCGGGCGACGCGACCGAGGTGCTGCCCTACCGGGCGGACGAGGAAGACCTCGGCATGAAGTTCCTCGCGGGCCTCGACCACAGCTGGAACGGCAGCCACAAGGCCCTCAACGGCGGCAAGTACGACGGCTGGATCGCCGCCAAGTCCGAGGAGACCATGGCGTACATGAACCGGGACGACATCCCGTTCTTCTACGCCCTCGCCGACAAGTTCACCGTGTGCGACGCGTACCACTGCTCGTACATCGGCAACACCGAGCCCAACCGCTACTACATGTGGACGGGTTACCAGGGCGGCGAGAAGGACAGCATCGGCGGCCAGGTCGTCTCCGGCGACAAGCCGGGCAACCCGGGCATCAGCTACGTGGAGCGGCTGGAGGAGGCCGGGATCTCCTGGAAGTACTACCAGGACATCGGCAACGGCCTGAACGGCGCGGGCGAGTGGGGCTGGACCGAGGACGCCTACATCGGCTGCTACGGCTGCAACACGCTGCTCTACAACGAGACCTTCCGCAAGGCGAAGCCGGGCGAGCCCCTCTACGACAAGGCGCGCGGCGGCACCGAGATCAAGAAGAGCGGCGAGCTCCTCGACGACCTGCGCGCCGACATCCGCGCGGGCAAGCTGCCCCAGGTCTCGTACGTCACCGCGCCCGAGGCCTTCGACGAGCACCCGAACTGGCCGACGAACTACGGCGCCTGGTACATCGCCCAGCTCCTGGACGTCCTCACCTCCGACCCCGAGGTGTGGAGCAAGACGGCGCTGTTCATCACGTACGACGAGAACGACGGCTACTTCGACCACGTCGTCCCGCCCTACGCCCCCGCCTCCCCCGACCAGGGCAAGGCCACCATGGACACGGCCGCCGAGATCTACAAGGGCGACGCGGAGAACGAGGCCGGCCCGTACGGCCTAGGCCCGCGCGTCCCCATGCTCGTCGTCTCCCCCTGGTCGACGGGCGGCTACGTCTGCTCGGAAACCCTCGACCACACCTCGATCATCCGCTTCATCGAGGAGCGCTTCGGCGTCGAGGAGCCGCAGATCACCCCGTGGCGCCGCGCGGTCTGCGGCGACCTCACCTCGGCCTTCGACTTCTCCCTGAAGGACACCGACCGCCCGGAGCTCCCGGACGTCGACGCGTACGAGCCGCCGGACAACGACCGCCACGACTCCTGGAACCCCGCGCGCCCCGACGTCCCGCAGGCCCTCAAGCAGGAGAAGGGCGCACGCCGGACCCGCCCCCTCCCCTACGCCCCCCTGACGGACATCGCACCGGACCCCGCCACAGGCAAGGTGACGCTCACCTTCGGCGGCGGCGAGAAGGCGGGCGCCCACTTCCACGTCACCTCCGGCAACCGTACGGACGGACCCTGGGTCTACTCGACGGAGGCGGCCAAAACCCTGACGGACACCTGGTCGACGGACGGCACGGACGGCTCCTACGACCTCACGGTCCACGGCCCCAACGGCTTCCTCCGCACCTTCCAGGGCCCGGCGAAGCAGCAGACCCCGGAGGTGACCGCCCGCCACGTCGCCGCGGGGGGCGCCCTGGAGCTGACGCTCACCAACCCCACGGAGAAGAGGGTGACGCTGAACGTCACCAACGCCTACGGCGGCAAGCCCAGAAAGCTGGCCCTCCGCCCCGGCACCACCACGACCCACACCCTCCCCCTGGCCCCGACCCGCCACTGGTACGACGTCCGCATCACAACGGACTCGGCCCCGACGTACCTCCGCCGCCTGGCAGGCCACGTGGAGACGGGCAAGCCGGGCGTGACCGACCCGGCAATCGCCACCCACTAACACACTGCCCGGGCCCCACACGTGGGGCCCGGGCAGCGCTCCGACGCGCGACGTCAGCGCCAGTAGACGGAACTGGCCCTGTTGTCGAAGTTGTTGTTCGAGAAGGTCTTGTCGTAGCTGACGGGCTTCGCCGTGTACGAGACGCCCGAGTAGTTGGCGAGCTGGAACAGGATGACCTCGGAACCCGTCTGGTTCGCCATCGAGCTCGCCTTGTTGTCGAAGCCCCGCGCCGCGAGGGACGGGGTCTTCTTGTTCTCGGGTATGACGAGCTTGCTGCCCCCGTAGTTGTCGTACTGGAAGAGGCACAGGCTCACCGACGGACAGGAGAACTGCACCTGCACGTCCTGAGCCGAGACGCCCTCCTCCCCCTGGGCATACGCGGCCGAGGCCGTACCCAGCAGAGAGGCCGCACCCAACGACAGAACCCCCAGGGCCCCGACGTACTTGCGCTTCATGAAGCCATCCTTCTTTGCCAGAGAGAACGCCAAAGCACCGAGCTTTCGATCACCGAGAAGCCCGAGCGAAGCTGAGTAAAGCACCAAACCAGCACCTGGTAAACAGAGTTGCCCCGCGCGACCACCCCACCCACCCCCACGCCCGACCATTGCTCCTGCGACTCAAAGGAAAGACGAGAGGAACAGCCGAGGCCACGAGCGAGCCACACCACCACCGACAGCCCCACCGCAACGCCCGCCGCAACTGAAAAGGTCCAGGTCACCAACCCAAAGGTTGCTGACCTGGACCTCTGTCGGAGCCGCCTAGGGGAGTCGAACCCCTGACCTACGCATTACGAGTGCGTCGCTCTGGCCGACTGAGCTAAGGCGGCAAGCTGCGTGCGACCAGCGTGGCAGCCGCAGCGGCGATAAGTCTACATGGTTTATGGGGGTGCTCCTGACCATGGTCGGGAGGGCTTACGAGCAGGTGGTGCCGTCCTTGGGCGGGCGGTTGTCGAGGAGGTAGGCGTCGATGGCCTCGTCGACGCACTTGCTGCCGCGCTGGTACGCCGTGTGCCCGTCGCCCTCGTACGTGAGGAGGCGGGCCGAGTCGAGCTGGCCCGCCAGGCCGCGGGCCCAGCGGTAGGGGGTGGCCGGGTCACGGGTCGTGCCGACGACCACGATCGGGGCCGCGCCCTCAGCCTTGATGTGGTGCGGGCTGCCGGTGGGCTTCACGGGCCAGGAGCCGCAGTTGAACGCCGCCCAGGCGAAGCCCCGGCCGAAGACCGGGGACGCCTTCTCGAAGGAGGGGAGGGACTTCTCGACGTCGGCGGACGACGAGAACGCCGGGGGGAGGTCCACGCAGTTCACGGCCGGGTTCGCGAACATGATGTTGGTGTACTTGCCGTCGGCGCCGCGCTCGTAATAGTCGTCCGAGAGGGCGAGCAGCGGGGCGCCCTCGCCCTTCTTCGCGGCGGCGAGGGCCTCGCGGAGGGTGGGCCAGGAGGCCTCGTCGTACATCGCGCGGATCACGCCCGTCGTCGCGAGGGACTCCGTCAGGTCGCGGGAGCTGTCGTCCGTGGGCACCGGGTCGGCGTCGATCTTCTTGAAGAGGGCGCTCAGCTCGCGCCCCGCCGCCTTCACGCCGCCGGTGCCGAGCGGGCAGTCGTCGCGCCCCGCGCAGTCGCGCGCGAACGCCCGGAACGCGGTGTCGAAGCCCGCCGTCTGCTCACGGTTGACCCGCAGGGAGGAGAGCGTGGGGTCCATCGCGCCGTCCAGCACGAGGCGGCCGGAGCGCTGGGGGAAGAGGCCGGCGTAGTAGGCACCGAGGTACGTGCCGTACGAGGCGCCGAAGTAGTGCAGCTTCTTGTCGCCGAGCACCGCGCGCAGCACGTCCATGTCGCGCGCCGCCTCGGTCGTGGAGACATGGCCGAGCCGCTTGCCCGTACGCTCCTCGCAGCCCTTCGCGAAGCGCTCGTACGCGGAGGAGAGGCGGCGGGTCTCGGCGCCGCTGTCGGGCGTCTGGTCGGTGCGCGTGAAGGCGTCCATCTGGCGGTCGCTCAGACATTCGATGGGCTCGCTGCGGGCGACGCCGCGCGGGTCCATGCCGACCATGTCGTACCGCTTGCGCACCTCGGGCGGGTACGCGAGGCCCGCGGCCTGCTCGACGTAGTCGACGGCGGAGCCGCCGGGCCCGCCCGGGTTGACCTGGAGGGAGCCGATGCGGGCCTTCTTCCCGCCCTCGGCCTTCTTACGGGTCACGGCGAGGCCGAGATCGCTGTCGTCGTCGGCGCCCGGGTGCGCGTAGTCCAGCGGGACGCGCAGCTCCGCGCACTGGAAGCCGCCCGAGCCCCCGGCATCCCCGGAGCTCCCGGCGTCCCCGGAGCCCCCGGAGCCCTCTGAGTCGCAGGAGCGCCACTTCAGCTTCTGCCCGTAGTACGGCTTCAGCTCCTCGGGCACCTTGGCCGGGAGCGGCTTGAGGGCGGGGGCGGAGGCACCGGCGCTCGCGCTCGCGCCGCGCGCCGAGGCGTCCGTACGGGGCTCGGTGGACGAGCCCTCGTCCGAGCAGCCCGCCAGGACCGGCAGCAGCAGCGCGGCCACGGCAACCGCAGCCGCCGCCCTCCCGGCAGGGGAGGCACGGCGGATCATGCGCCTGGCGTCCGTGTCCGTGGCCTGCATGGGCTGCATGAGCTGGGTCCCTTCGCTCGCGGCGCGTCCTGGGGAGCGTATCCGGGGGCGCACGGACCATGCCCGGGCGCCCGTCCTCTTCCTCGGACGAGTGACCCAGTACAGGGAGCCAGTGCGGGGAGCCAGTACGGGGAGGGGGAAGAACCGCCCGCTCAGCCCGCCCGCAGGGCCATCGTCATCGACTCGACCGCCAGCAACGGCGCCACGTTACGGTCCAGCGCCCGGCGGCACTCCAGCACCGCCTCTATCCGGCGCAGCGTCTGCTCGGGGCCCGAGGTGGTGGCGAGGCGGCGCACGGTGTCGGCGCTGTCCGTGTGCGCGAGGGCGACCTCGGAGCCCAACTGGCGGGCCAGCACGTCCCGGTAGAACCCCGTGAGGTCGGTGAGGGCGAGGTCGAGCGAGTCCCGCTGCGTACGCGTCGAGCGGCGCTTCTGCTTGTCCTCCAGCTCCTTCATCGCGCCCGCCGTGCCGCGCGGCATCCGCTTGCCCTCGGCGCCGCCCAGGGCCGCGCGCAGCGCCTCGGTCTCCTTGGCGTCCAGCTCCTCGGCGACCTGCTTGGCGTCCTCCGTCGCGGCGTCGATCAGCTCCTGGGCCGCGCGCAGCGCCGCGCCCACGTCGTCCACCCGGCCCGGCAGCTTCAGCACGGCCTCGCGCCGCGCCCGCGCGCGCTCGTCGGTGGCCAGGCGGAGGGCGTGGTCGATGTGGCCCTGGGTGGCCCGCGCCGCGTACGCCGCCATCTCCGGCTCGATGCCGTCCCGCCGCATCAGCAGGTCGGCGACGGCGTCCACCGGCGGCGTACGGAGCGAGAGGTGGCGGCAGCGCGAGCGGATCGTCGGCAGCACGTCCTCCGTCGACGGCGCGCACAGCAGCCATACGGTGCGCGGGGCGGGCTCCTCGACGGCCTTCAGCAGCACGTTCCCCGCGCCCTCGGTGAGGCGGTCGCCGTCCTCCAGGACGATGACCTGCCAGCGGCCGCCCGCGGGCGACATCTGGGCCCTGCGCACCAGGTCGCGGGTCTCCTTCACGCCGATGGTCAGCAGGTCGGTGCGGACGACCTCGACATCGGCGTGCGTGCCCACCATCGCCGTGTGGCAGCCCTCGCAGAAGCCGCAGCCCGGCGCGCCACCGAGGGCGCGGTCCGGACTGACGCACTGGAGCGCGGCGGCGAACGCGCGCGCCGCCGCGGCACGCCCCGCGCCGGGAGGGCCGGTGAACAGCCAGGCGTGGGTCATCGACGAGCCGGACAGCTCCGCGCTGCCCGCGCCCGCCGCCTCGGCCGTCACATACGCGTCCGCGTCCCGGGCGGCGGCGCCGAGCTGCGCCGTGGCCCGCTCCTGGCCGACGATGTCGTCCCAGACCGCCATGGGCTCAGCCCTCCTTCCCAGGTCCGCGCGTCCGCCCCGTGCGTGACGTACGGCTTCCCATTCTCACCGACGCCACTGACAAACCGACGCCACTGACAACCGGCCCCGCTAACGCCTGGTGCCGCCCTTGCCGTCGTCGTCCTCGTCCGCGCGCGGCCCCAGCAGCTCGTCGGCGAGCGACGGTACGTCGTCGAGCGGCGTCTCCTCGGCCCACTCGGGCCGGGGCAGCTCGTGCGTACGGTCGCTGCGGTCGCGCCCCCCGTCGTACGCCTCGTCCGGCTCCTGGAAGTGGCTCGGCAGCATCGCCGTCTCCTCGGCCTCACCGGGCTCGTACGGCTGGGCCTGCGGCAGCAGGGCCGTCTCCTCGGCGTCCGACGGGACCTGGGCCTGCGGAAGAAGCGCGGTCTCCTCCGCGTCCGACGCCCCCGGCGTCCCCTGCGTCCCCGGTGTGCCCTCGGGCGTCACCTGGGGGATCTGCGCCGTGTCCGCCTCGGTCCCGTCCGGGTTGTGCGCGCCTCCGGGCGCCTGCTCCCGGCCCTTCTGCATGGTGTACGGCGCCGCCGCGGACTGAGCCTGAGCCCGGGCCTGCTCGGCGCGCTCGCGCTCGGCCCGCTCAGCACGCTCGGCCTGCTCCGCGCGCTCCTGCTCCGCCCGCTCCCGCTCCAGCCGGGCCTGCTCGGCCCGCGCCTGCTCGGCGCGGATCAGCGCCTCCTCGGCCTTGCGCTGGCGCTCCAGGCGGCGCTCCTCCGCCTCGGCCCGCAGCCGGGCCTCCTCCTCGTGCTGGAGGCGCAGCCGCTCCTGCTCCTCCGCGCGGACGCGCTCCTCGGCCTCGCGCCGCTGGCGCTCCTCCTCGGCGATCCGCCGGGCCTCCTCGGCCTGCTTGCGGGCCTCCTCCGCGCGCCGGGCCTCCTCGCGCTGGCGCTCCAGCTCGGCCTCGCGCTTCTTGCGCTCCTCCTCCTCGCGGCGGAGCTTCTCCAGCTGCTCCTGCCGCTCGCGCTCCTGGCGCTCTTCCTCGGCCTTCCGCGCAGCCTCTTCCTCGGCCTTGCGGCGGGCCTCCTCCTCGGCGCGCTTACGGGCCTCCTCCTGGGCCTTCTTCTCGGCCTCGGACAGGGGCAGCACCTGGTCGAGCCGGTGCCGTACGACCGTGGTGACCGCGTCCGGCTCCTGGCCCGCGTCGACGACGAGGTAGCGCGCGGGGTCGGCGGCGGCCAGCGTCAGGAAGCCGGACCGCACCCGCTGGTGGAACTCCGCGGGCTCCGACTCCAGCCGGTCCGGCGCCTCCGTGAAGCGCTCCCGCGCGGTCTCCGGGGAGACGTCGAGCAGCACCGTCAGATGGGGCACCAGGCCGTCCGTGGCCCAGCGGGAGATACGGGCGATCTCCGTCGGCGACAGGTCGCGCCCGGCGCCCTGGTAGGCCACCGAGGAGTCGATGTAGCGGTCGGAGAGGACGACGGCGCCGCGCTCCAGGGCCGGGCGGACGACCGTGTCGACGTGCTCCGCGCGGTCCGCCGCGTAGAGCAACGCCTCCGCGCGGTGCGAGAGTCCGGCCGAGGAGACGTCCAGAAGGATCGAGCGGAGCCGCTTCCCGATGGGCGTCGAACCGGGCTCCTTGGTGACGACGACCTCGTGGCCCTTGCCCCTGATCCACTCGGCGAGGGTCTCGACCTGGGTGGACTTGCCCGCGCCGTCGCCGCCCTCCAGGGCGATGAAGAAGCCCGTGGCGGCCGGTGCCTGTACGGGCTGGCCGCCGCCGAACGCCTCGCGCAGGTCGCGCCGCAGCGGCACGCCCTGGCGGTCGTCGGCGCGGCCCAGGAAGAGCGCGGCGACGGGCAGCAGCAGGGCGCCGACGAGCATCAGCGTGAACGACGCGCCCCCGTGGTCGAAGACGAACGCGCCCCGCTCGACCCGGTGCGGCCCGATCAGCGCGGCCAGTACGGGCGCGACGAGCGCGCACACGGCGAGCGCGAGCCGCGCCACGGCCTGGAGGTGCTCGGTCGTACGGGCGCGGCGGTGGTCCTCGGTCTCCTGGTCGAGCAGCGTGTGCCCGGTGTTGGCGGCGACGCCCGCCGAGACGCCCGCGAGCAGCGCGAGGCCGAGCACGGTCGCCGTGTCGGGCACCAGCCCGGCCGCGAGCAGCGCGACGCCGGTGCAGGAGAGGGCGAGGGCGAGCAGCCTGCGCCGGGAGAGCGAGGGGAGCGTACGGGGCGCGAGGCGGATGCCCGCGACCGTACCGCCCGTCAGGAGGACCACGAGCAGGCCGAACGTGACGGGCCCGCCGCCCAGATCGGCCGCGTGCAGCGGGGCGAGCGCGACCGCCGAGGCGATGGCCCCGGCGACGGCGGCGCTGGCGAGCACGAGCAGCGGAATGGCCCCCGTACGCCCCTTGTCGGTGCCGGTGCCCGTGCTGGTCTTCGGCCTGCGCAGCCCCTCCAGCGGCGAGCGGGGGCGGGGCGTCGTGGTGTCGGGGAGTTCGAGGAAATAGACGACCGAGGCGGCGGCGGCGAAGAGCCCCGCCGCGACGTACGAGGCGAGGGCGGCCTGGTGGCTGTCGAACCAGTCGATCCCGGCGCCCAGCAGATTGCTGACCAGGGTGACGACGACCATCCCGGCCGCCGCGAGCGGGAGCGCCACGAAGCTCGTACGGAGCCAGAGGCGGCGCAGCGCGTCGTGGTGGTCCGGCAGCGGGCGTACGGCCGCGCCCTCCGGCGGGGGCGCGGGCAGCAGCGCGGGCGCCGCGCTGTCCCGGGTGGCGGTCGAGAGGCGCTCGGCGGCGCCCAGGACGAAGACGGTGACGAGCAGGACGGTGAACGCGTTGGCCGCCGTCCAGTCGATCCACAGGGGCGCGACGATCAGTGCGAGGGCCCGCAGCACATCGGCGCCGAACATGGTCCAGCGCCGGTCGAGGATCTTCTTCTCCCCGCCCGAACCGTCCCGGTCCGGTCCCCGGTTCACCAGCGCGGTGACCGGGCCCAGCAGGACGGCGCCGAACAGCAGCGTGGACAGCAGCCGCACCCCGAACACCGCGGCGACGACGAAGGCCATGCCCCGGTATCCGCCGCCGAAGACGGCGTCACCCCCGGCCGACCGTACGGCCGCGGCCTGCATCGTGAGCAACAGCAGCACCAGCAGTGCCAGCATGTCGCCGATGCCGCCCGTGAACTGCGCGCTCCACAACCGCCGCAGCGGGGGGAAGCGCAGCAGCGCGCCGACCGCGTTCTCGCGGGATTCCGTGGCGAGGGAGTCGTCGGGGGCGTCGTGGGGGGTGTGGTCCGCGCCCGTTGGCTGCTCTGCACCGGTCATTCCGCCAGCGTATAGGGAGTGACCGACACGCTGCCGCGCCCCCGAACAAGTGCCCGGTTCCCCGGATTCCGCCCCGTGCGAACGGCAACGGGACGGTTGTTCCCTACGTGTCCCCCACGTGTCCGTCACGAGCCGCCCGCGTATCGCGCACAGGGGCCTCGCATCGTCGGCCGACGATGCGAGGCCCCTGTGCGTCCGTTGTGCACCCGTCCGGAGACGGCGCGATCACCTGTCCGGAGACGGCGCCATCACCCGTCCGAAGACGGCGTCGTCACTCGTCCGAAGACGACTTCTTCGCGGCGGTGGCCTTCGTGGCCGTCTTCTTGGCCGCGGACTTGGCCGTGGTCTTCTTCGCCGTCGTCTTCTTGGCGGCGGCCTTCTTCGCGGGAGCCTTCTTGGCCGTGGTCTTCTTCGCGGCCGTCTTCTTGGCGGGAGCCTTCTTCGCGGCCTTCTTGGCCGGCCCCTTCGCCCGCTTCTCGGCGAGCAGCTCGAAGCCCCGCTCCGGCGTGATGGTCTCGACGTCGTCGTCGCGCCGCAGGGTCGCGTTCGTCTCGCCGTCCGTCACGTACGGACCGAACCGGCCGTCCTTGACGACCACCGGCTTCTCGGTCTGCGGGTCGGTGCCCAGCTCCTTGAGCGGCGGCTTGGCCGCGGCCCTGCCACGCTGCTTGGGCTGGGAGTAGATCTCCAGCGCCTTCTCCAGCGTGATCGTGAAGATCTGCTCCTCGCTCTCCAGCGAGCGCGAGTCCGTGCCCTTCTTCATGTAGGGCCCGTAGCGCCCGTTCTGCGCGGTGATCTCCTGCTCCGACTCGGGGTCGGTGCCGACGACGCGGGGCAGCGCCAGGATCCTGAGCGCCTGCTCCAGGGTGACCGTCTCCAGCGACATCGACTGGAACAGGGAGGCCGTTCTCGGCTTGACCGCGTTCTTGCCGGTCTTGGGCGTGCCCTCGGGCAGCACCTCCGTCACGTACGGCCCGTACCGCCCGTCGCGGGCGACGATCGGCCGTCCGCTCTCCGGGTCGGTGCCCAGCTCGAAGTCGCCGCTGGGCTTGGCCAGCAGCTCCTTCGCGTACTCGACCGTCAGCTCGTCCGGCGGCATGTCGTCCGGCACGTCCGCGCGCTGTCCGGGCTCGCCCTCCGTCTCGCTGGGGCCCTCGACGTACGGCCCGTAGCGCCCGACGCGGAGCGTGATGCCCTCGCCCACGGGGAACGAGGAGACGCCGCGGGCGTCGATCGCGCCGAGGTCGGACACCAGTTCCTTCAGGCCGCCGAGGTGGTCGCCGTCCCCGTTCCCGGAGTCCGCCGCCGTGCCGTTGACGGTGCCGTCGCTCTCCTCGCCGAAGTAGAAGCGGCGCAGCCACGGGATCGCCTCGGCGTTCCCGGCGGCGATGCGGTCGAGGTCGTCCTCCATCTTGGCCGTGAAGTCGTAGTCGACCAGGCGGCCGAAGTGCTTCTCCAGCAGGCCGACCACGGCGAAGCTCAGGAAGGACGGCACCAGGGCCGTGCCCTTCTTGAAGACGTAGCGCCGGTCGAGGATGGTGCTGATGATCGAGGCGTAGGTCGACGGGCGGCCGATCTCGCGCTCTTCCAGCTCCTTGACCAGCGTCGCCTCGGTGTAGCGGGCCGGGGGCTTGGTCGCGTGGCCGTCGACCGACATCTCGGTCGCGGAGAGCGGGTCGCCCTCGGCGACCTGCGGGAGGCGGCGCTCGCGGTCGTCCAGCTCCGCGTTCGGGTCGTCGGCGCCCTCGACGTAGGCCTTGAGGAAGCCGTGGAAGGTGATGATCTTGCCGGTCGCACTGAACTCGGCGTCCCGCCCGTCGGCGGAGCGCCCGCCGACCTTGACGGTGACCGACTGGCCGACGGCGTCCTTCATCTGGGAGGCGACGGTCCGCTTCCAGATCAGCTCGTAGAGCCGGAACTGGTCGCCCGACAGGCCCGTCTCGGCCGGAGTGCGGAAACGGTCCCCCGAGGGGCGGATCGCCTCGTGCGCCTCCTGCGCGTTCTTGACCTTGCCCGCGTACGTCCGGGGCTTGTCCGGGAGGTACTCGCTGCCGTAGAGCTGCGTGACCTGCGCCCGGGCCGCCTGGACGGCGGTGTCGGAGAGCGTCGTGGAGTCCGTACGCATGTACGTGATGAAGCCGTTCTCGTACAGCTTCTGCGCCACCTGCATCGTGGACTTCGCGCCGAAGCCCAGCTTGCGGCTGGCCTCCTGCTGGAGCGTCGTCGTGCGGAACGGCGCGTACGGCGAGCGGCGGTACGGCTTGGACTCGACGGAACGGACCGCGAAGGCCGTGTCCTCCAGCGCGGCGGCCAGCGCACGCGCGTTCGCCTCGTCCAGGTGCAGCACCGCGGACGGGTCCTTGAGCTGTCCGTCGGCGCCGAAGTCGCGGCCCTGGGCCACGCGCCGTCCGTCGACGGTCGTGAGCCTGGCCCCGAAGGTCCCCGGGTCGCCCGTCGCGGCACCCGCGGCGGCCGAGGCATCCCCCGCCTGCCCCGCCGCGAACGTGCCGGTCAGATCCCAGTACTCAGCGGAGCGGAACGCCATCCGCTCGCGCTCCCGCTCGACCACGAGCCGGGTCGCCACGGACTGCACACGGCCCGCCGAGAGGCGCGGCATGACCTTCTTCCACAGGACCGGCGAGACCTCGTACCCGTACAGACGGTCGAGGATGCGGCGGGTCTCCTGCGCGTCGACCAGGCGCTGGTTGAGGTCGCGGGGATTGCGCACCGCGGTCTGGATCGCGTCCTTGGTGATCTCGTGGAAGACCATCCGCTTGACCGGGACCTTGGGCTTGAGGACCTCGCGCAGATGCCAGGCGATGGCCTCGCCCTCGCGGTCCTCATCGGTGGCGAGGAAGAGTTCGTCCGACTCGGCCAGAAGCTGCTTCAGCTTCTTGACCTGATCCTTCTTGTCGCTGTTCACGACATACAGCGGCTCGAAGTCGTGATCCACATTCACGCCGAGGCGCGCCCACGACTCGCCCTTGTATTTCGCGGGGACCTCCGCCGCACCGTTCGGGAGGTCACGGATGTGCCCGACGCTGGCCTCGACCACGTAGCCAGGGCCGAGATAGCCCTTGATCGTCTTAGCCTTGGCAGGGGACTCGACGATCACGAGTCGGCGCCCACCGTTTGCGGTCTCGTGGGTCGGGGACAACTTCGCTCTTCTCTCAGTCGGCTGTGGTTACTGCGGTCCGGTATCGGTTCTGCATCAGTGTCGCTGCGGAGTGTGACGGTACCTCCCGCCCCCATGTCAAACGGGAAAAGTCCGCAACGCCACTCGAACGGTAACCCGACAACCAGCCATCCTGCCGCCCGGTGACTCTGGCAACATGTCTCGGGCTTTCAGGTACCGCTCGACCTCGGAGGACCAGGTGTCCAATCCCAACCAGCCCGGTTACGGCTACCCGCAGGACCCGGGACAGAATCCCTACGCCCAGCAGCCCGGCGCCGCCCCTGGCCAGCCCGCTTACGGCTATCCCCAGCAGGCCATGGGCGCCCCGATGGGCGCCCCCGCCGGCTACGACCCGAACGCTCCGTACGGCTACGACGCCTACGGCCGCCCGCTCTCGAACAAGTCGAAGATCGTCGCCGGTGTGCTTCAGCTCTTCATCGGCGGTCTCGGCATAGGACGGTTCTACACCGGCCACGTCGGCATGGGCATCGCACAGCTCTTCACCTGCGGTGGAATGGGCATCTGGTCCCTGGTCGACGGAATCATCTTCCTCACCAGCGACAGCCGTACCGACAAGGACGGCCGCGTTCTGCGTGGCTGACATGCGCCCGGCGAAAACGGTGGCGCGGCATCACGGGGGTCAAAGCGGGGGTAAAAATCACGGGGGGATTCACGGGGGAAACGTTGACCCCGCGGTGAAGAAGCCAGTCCCCAGCCCCTTCATCGCCCGTGTCCGCGCCACCGTCAAGCATCCGGCAGCACCGCCGCTCGCCGCCGCCCTGGTGGCGGCGGGCGGTGCCGTGTATCTGTTCGGCACCAATCCGCACGAGGGCGGCCACTGGCTGCCCCGCTGCCCGTTCAACTGGGCCACCGGACTGCTCTGCCCCGCCTGCGGCGGTACGCGCATGGCGTACGACCTGATGCACGGCGACTTCTCCACCGCGCTGCACGACAACGCGGCTCTCCTCCTCCTCGGCGTGCCCGCCGCCGCGTACTTCGCGGGGCGCTGGCTCTACGAGGGGCTGCGCGGGCGCCGCTACAGCCCGAACCTGGGCCGCCGCGGCACGGTGGCCCTGCTCACGGCCGCGGTGGTGTGGGCGGTGGCCCGGAACCTCACGGGCTGAGCCCGCTGGGTCCGCTGAGTCCGCTCAGTCCCGGGGCCCGCGCGGTACGTCGACGGGCGTGAGGAAACCCTGTTCGACCAGGAGCCGGATCGAGGCGGGCGTACGGGCGCGCAGCTCCGCCGCGTCCTCGCCGAGCAGCTGTCCGATGGCGTCCAGGATCCGCCCCGCGCTGAGCGAGCCGTCGCTCACGCCCGCGAACCCGGCGCCCACCGTGTCCACGGTCGTCGCGCGCCGCATGCCCCGGTTCTGGCGCAGCACCACATATTCCGGATCCTCCGCGCCCGGCAGCCCGATCTGCTCCTGCACGACCTCGTCGGCGAGGGCGTAGTGATGGTCGAGCAGCTCGGCGTCGTCGGTCCTGCGCAGGAAGTCCTGGCGCTCGAAGTGCGCCCGGATCACCTCGCCCAGCGGCTGCTCGACCGGGTGCGTCCACTCCTCCGCGATCACAGACGGACGTTCCGCTTCCGTACGGCGCAGGGTGATCCAGCCGAAGCCGACGGCCTTGGTGCCGCGCGCCGCGAACTCGTCGAGCCAGGCGTCGTACCGCTCGGCGTACGTGGCCGGATCATTGCGGTGATCGCCCGCGTCGCGCAGCCACAGCTCCGCGTACTGCGTGACGTCCTGCACCTCGCGCTGCACGATCCACGCGTCGCAGCCGGAGGGCACCCAGGCCGAGACCCGGTCCCGCCAGTCCTCGTCCTCCCGGTGCTCCCAGTTGGCGAGCACCTGGCAGTAGCCGCCCTCCGCCAGCCGCCCGACCGACTCGCGGACGAGCGTGCGGCACAGATCGTCCCCGCTCATGCCCCCGTCCCGGTACGTCAGACGGGCGCCGGGCGAGATCACGAAGGGCGGGTTGGAGACGATCAGGTCGTACGGTTCCTCGTCGGCGACCGGCGCGAAGAGCGCGCCCTCGCGCAGCTCGGCGGCCGGGGAGCCGGAGAGCGCGAGGGTGAGGCGCGTGAAGTCCAGCGCGCGCGGGTTGAGGTCCGTGGCCGTGACGTGTGTGGCGA
The DNA here is from genome assembly GCF_043202595.1 of Streptomyces sp. NPDC048172. Lineage (NCBI taxonomy): Bacteria > Bacillati > Actinomycetota > Actinomycetes > Kitasatosporales > Streptomycetaceae > Streptomyces > Streptomyces sp. NPDC048172. Next base: position 718,474 of record NZ_JBIDAT010000002.1, on the reverse strand, counting down.
ACCGCGAGGCGTGCAGCGCCTGGACCCCTGACCCGGTCCCGAGGTCGAGCGCCCGCCTCGCGGGCCTGCGGACCATGATCCCGGCCAGCGTCGTCGAGGCGCCGCCGACGCCGAGGACGACGTCCTCGCGCCGCTCCGCGCTCCCGCTCGCGCCGCCGACGGCGCAGCCGAGGTCCGAGACGATCCACCAGTCCTCGCCCTCGGGCCCGCTGTACGGCCGTACGTCCACGGTGGCGCACAGTTCGCCGGTGTCCCCCGTGCCGTCCCCCACGCGCGCCAGCCAGCCGTCCGCGAGGGCCTCCTCGACGGGCAGCACGGCGGCGACGCTCGCGTACGGGGCGGGCTGCTGGAGGAGGAAGAGGCGTACGAGCGTCTCCAGCGGCCCGTCGCCGCGCGTGGCGCGCAGCGCTGGCACGGTCTCGCCGCGCGCGAGAGCGGCGTACGCGGGCGCGCCGAGCAGCTCCAGCAGCCCGTCCGCGGTGAACCGGGCGCCGCTCAGGGCCTCGCGCAGCCGCCGTACGTTCTCGTCCTGGACCGCGGGAAGGGCATCGTTGATCACGGGGTCATTCTCTCCGACACCGGCCCGTCCTCCTCCCGCCGCCACGGCGAGGGCCCCGGGCGGAAAGCCCGGGGCCCTCAGGAATGACGGAGACTCAGCTGGTGGGGGTTCAGCCGGTGGGGGGGGCCGAGCCGGTGGGGCTCAGCCGGCAGAGGCTCAGCTCGCGGGCGCCGAGGGCGCTCCCGTCGGCTTCTTGCAGCCCTCCTGGCCCGCCATGGACTTGCCCAGCTCGCCCTTGCCGAGCTTGTCGAACGCCTTGGCGCCGCCCTTGCCGAGCTCGCCGACCTTCGCGGCGATGCCCTCCAGGCCCTTGTCGAAGCCCTTGTCGGGGTTGAGCTTCTCGGCCTGCTTCTTCAGGTCGGCGTATCCCTTCGAGAGGCCTTCCAGCTCGGCGACGACGTCCTTCTGGGTCTTCTCGCCACCGTCGACGGGCGGGGCACCCGCGTCCTTGAAGGAGTTCGCCAGCGAGCCGTACGCGTCGGAGACCTTCTGGAAGGCTGCCGCGTCGGCCTTCTTGACCTCCTGGGGGGAGTTCCCGCCGCGGTTCACCTTGGCGAGCGAGGTGTTCGCCTCCTGGATCTTCTTGACCTGGGTCTGCATGTCGTCGCAGATCTTCTTGGTCCAGTCATCCGTCTTCTTGCCGCTGTCGTCGCTGCAACCCGTCAGCGCGAGTACGAGTGCCGCACAGCCGGACAGTGCAGCCGCAAGCTTCTTGTTCACCGGATCGGTCCCTTCCATGGCTGTTCGGCCCGGAACATACACGCCGGAGAGGGGCTCACGACGAGTCGAGGGAATCTTCCGTCCGGGATTACAGCCATTTGCACCAAAAGCACAGACGCCACACCGCCCGGTCACACGAAGGGCGGACGAGATGCCAACGCACCTCGTCCGCCCCTGAGTTGTCCCAGCTCGCGCCGGGTGTCCGCTAGGAGGCGGTCACCGGGTCGGAGGACTTCGCGATCCTTTCGCTGTTGTCTTCCTCACCCACCACGATGCCGCGGCGCTTGGAGACGTACACGGCGGCGACGATCACCACGATGGAGACGACCGCGACCGCCGCCCGTACGCCGACGCTCTTGTCCTCGCCGTAGCTGAACTTCACGACGGCGGGGGCGATGAGGAGGGCGACGAGGTTCATCACCTTCAGCAGCGGGTTGATCGCCGGACCGGCCGTGTCCTTGAAGGGGTCGCCGACCGTGTCGCCGATCACCGTGGCGGCGTGGGCCTCGCTGCCCTTGCCGCCGTGGTGACCGTCCTCGACGAGCTTCTTGGCGTTGTCCCAGGCGCCTCCCGAGTTGGCCAGGAAGACCGCCATCAGCGTGCCCGTACCGATCGCGCCCGCGAGGAACGCGGCCAGTGCGCCCACCCCGAAGGTGAACCCGACGAGGATCGGCGCCATCACGGCGAGCAGCCCGGGCGTCGTCAGCTCGCGCAGCGCGTCCCTGGTGCAGATGTCGACGACGCGGCCGTACTCGGGCTTCTCGGTGTAGTCCATGATCCCGGGCTTCTCCCGGAACTGCCGCCGCACCTCGTAGACCACCGCGCCCGCGGAGCGCGAGACCGCGTTGATCGCCAGCCCCGAGAAGAGGAAGACGACCGCAGCCCCGAACATCAGCCCGACCAGCGTGCTGGGCTGCGCGATGTCCACCAGCTCCAGCATCTTGCCCGCTTGCTGGTCCGCCTCGGAGAGAGCCTTGGCCAGCTCCGTACGGTACGAGCCGAAGAGCGCGGCGGCCGCGAGCACGGCCGTGGCGATGGCGATGCCCTTGGTGATCGCCTTGGTGGTGTTGCCGACCGCGTCGAGGTCGGTGAGCACCTGCGCGCCCGCGCCCTCGACGTCGCCGGACATCTCGGCGATGCCCTGCGCGTTGTCCGCGACGGGCCCGAAGGTGTCCATGGCCACGATGACGCCGACGGTCGTGAGCAGGCCGGTGCCCGCGAGGGCGACCGCGAACAGCGCGAGCATCACGGTGCCGCCGCCGAGCAGGAACGCGCCGTAGACGCTCAGGCCGATCAACAGCGCGGTGTAGACGGCGGACTCGAGACCGAGCGAGATCCCGGACAGGACGACGGTGGCCGGGCCGGTCAGCGAGGTCTTGCCGACGTCGCTCACGGGCTTGCGCGTGGTCTCCGTGAAGTAGCCGGTGAGCTGCTGGATCACGGCGGCCAGCACGATGCCGATCGCGACGGCGACGACGGCGAGCACGCGGGGGTCCCCGTCATGGCCGAGGATGTCCTTCGCGTCGCTGCCGGAGACGCCCTTCAAGTCGGCGTAGCTGGACGGCAGATACGCGAAGGCCGCCACCGCCACGAGCACCAGCGAGATCCCCGCCGAGATGAAGAAGCCCCGGTTGATCGCGGTCATGCCGCTGCGGTCGGAGCGCCGGGGCGCGACGACGAACACACCGATCATCGCGGTGATCACGCCGATGGCCGGAACCAGCAGCGGGAACGCCAGCCCGTCGTTGCCGAACACGGCGGTGCCCAGGATCAGCGCGGCGACGAGCGTGACCGCGTACGACTCGAAGAGGTCGGCCGCCATCCCGGCGCAGTCGCCGACGTTGTCGCCCACGTTGTCCGCGATCGTGGCCGCGTTGCGCGGGTCGTCCTCGGGGATGCCCTGCTCGACCTTGCCGACGAGGTCGGCGCCGACGTCCGCGGCCTTGGTGAAGATGCCGCCGCCGACACGCATGAACATCGCGATCAGCGCGGCACCGAGCCCGAAGCCCTCCAGGACCTTGGGCGCGTCCGCGGCGTAGACGAGCACGACGCAGGCCGCGCCGAGAAGTCCGAGGCCGACGGTGAACATGCCGACGACGCCGCCCGTACGGAAAGCGATCTTCATCGCCTTGTGCGAAAGGGATGTCAGGTCCGTCGAGGGCTCGCCCTCGCCCGGAGTCGCCTCACGCGCCGCAGCCGCCACTCGTACATTGCTGCGCACCGCGAGCCACATGCCGATATAGCCGGTGGCCGCCGAGAAGGCCGCACCGACCAGGAAGAACAACGAACGGCCGATCCGCTGTTTCATATCGTCGGCAGGCAGCAGGAACAGCAGGAAGAACACCACGACGGCGAATACGCCGAGGGTGCGCAACTGCCGTGCCAGGTAGGCATTCGCGCCTTCCTGGACCGCTGCCGCGATCTTCTTCATGCTGTCCGTGCCCTCGCCGGCGGCGAGCACTTGTCGTACCAGAACCAGCGCGACACCGAGGGCTGCCAGAGCCACAACCGCGATCACGATCACGAGACCACGGTTGCCGCTCGTGAGCTCGGCGGCGTCGGCCAGTTGCTGGGAGTTCTGAAGTGGGCTGAGATGCCCCGCCATTCGTCCTCCTTGACGTTTGGCACATGGGCGCGCGCAAGCACGCTCAGGCGCGTCCTGCTGCAAAGATGTGGACGGATTGTAGGGAGCGCCACTAGATCAAAACAGAGCGCAGCAGCGGGAATTCGCCCCGAGCGGCGAAGATCGGCCGGAGCGGCGCCGGATAATTCCCTCGCATGAGGGAAGCCGCAAATTCAACTGACGCCGGGAAAATGATCTCTTCTGCGATCAACGGGGATCAAGAAAGCCGGTGAAATCGCTGGTCAGAACCTGCGGATAAGTGCTGTTGACGTACCGGAGAAGAGCCGGAAAATAGGCACGCAAGATCGAAAAAGCCCGCCGTGGGCACGGCGGGCGCTTTCGATCACGGAGATCACGAACCTGGCAGGTCCGTCTCAGATCTCTCTCAAGATCTCTCTCAGATGTCTCGCTCGGGCGTCTCCCGGGTGACTCCCGGGTGACTCCCGGGCGTCTCCGCTCGGGCGTCTCCCGGGCGTCTCGCTCGGGCGTCTCTCAGGGCAGGACGGGCTCCGGCGTCGTCGGCCAACTCATCCTGATCACACCGCCGTTCTCATCGGCGGAGACCTCGACGTCGTCCACGAGGCCACTGATCACGGCGAGGCCCATCTCACCGTCGCCCTCGTCCTCCTCGGCGGCCGGCTCCGGGATCTCGTCCCGGGCGCCGGGCAGCAGCGCACCCTCGGCCTCCACGACCCCATTGCCCTCGGGGCCGCCGGACACCGCGCTCGCGTGGGCCGACGCCGCATGGGCCGTGGCGGCCGCGGACGACGTGGCCAGACGCGGATGCGGGGCGTCGTCGCCGACCTCGATCGAGAACTTCTTCTCGTCCTCGATCAGCGCCACGCGCACCGGGGTCTCCACCCCGTTGCTCATGTGGAGGCCGACCGCGCGCGTGCACGCCTCGCCCACGGCGAGGCGCACCTCGTCCAGCACGGCCTCGTCCACCCCGGCCCGCCGTGCCACGGCGGCAGCCACCAGCCTCGCCGTCCGGACATGCTCCGGCAGCGCGCTGAATAGGAGCTCCACGGTGGCCATGCCATCCCCCTCGGTCTTCCTGTGTCCTGCGCGGGGGCCGGGCTGCGGGACTCACAGACCCGGTACCCCCACTCACGCGTTCCCAATCAACCGCGAGCCCGCACGCGCGCCTGGACGGCGCGCGCACCGGCTCCTGAACCCTCAGTCGGTCGCGGCCACTGCCTCGTCGACCGACGAGTGGATCGGGAACACCTTGGTCAGACCGGTGATACGGAAGATCTTGAGAATGCGCTCCTGGTTACAGACCAGGCGCAGAGAGCCCTCATGGGCACGGACCCGCTTGAGTCCGCCGACGAGCACGCCGAGCCCCGTGGAGTCCAGGAAGTCGACGCCCTCCATGTCCACGACGAGGTGGTAGCTCCCATCGTTCACGAGCTCGACGAGCTGCTCGCGCAGCTTGGGCGCGGTGTATACATCAATCTCGCCACCGACCTCGACGATCGTGCGATCGCCTACGGTACGGGTCGACAGGGACAGGTCCACAGATCCTCCAGCACCTTGCGTTCGAGCGGTCAGCCCCCTCGGTTCTCCCTCCCCCTGCCTGACGGAGAGAGGTGCCCCCAAAGGCAGGGGACGGATCGGCAGCCGCAGAAGCATTCAATCACTTACCAGCAGGCGAGTACGACGCCTTGCAGCCATTGTCCGTCTCGCCAGTGACACACTCGGTACCGATGGCCAACGAAGAGCCGACACGGGCCGCAGCCACTCGCCCTCGGTCCGTACTCACCCGCACGGCTGCCCGCGACACCCCCCGCGACGTGCTCGCTCGCCTCGCCGAGGGGGAACATCGCGCTGGGCGCATCACCCATACGGAGCACTTGCCCCCGCGGAGCGGTCGCCATGCGGATTGGCCTGAGCGGATCCGACCAGAAGTGATCGAAGCCGTACGTGCAGCAGGCATCGACCGCCTCTGGGAGCACCAGGCGCGTGCCGCCGAGCACGCCCTCGACGGCGATTCCGTGATCGTCGCCACAGGCACCGCCTCGGGCAAGTCGCTCTCCTATCTCGCCCCCGTCCTCAGCGACGTCCTCGACGGCTCCGAGGCCCCGAACGGGCGGGGCGCCACGGCCCTCTACCTCGCCCCGACCAAGGCCCTCGCCGCCGACCAGCGCCGCGCGGTCGCCGAACTGGCCAAGCCGCTCGGCAAGGCCGTACGCCCCGCCGTCTTCGACGGGGACACCCCCTTCGAGGAACGCGAGTGGGTCCGCCTCTTCGCCAATTACGTCCTCACCAACCCGGACATGCTCCACCGCGGCATCCTGCCCGCGCACGCCCGCTGGTCCTCCTTCCTGCGCGCCCTGCGCTACGTCGTCATCGACGAGTGCCACACCTACCGGGGCGTCTTCGGCTCCCACGTCGCCCAGGTCATCCGCCGCCTGCGCCGCGTCTGCGCCCGCTACGGCTCGGACCCCGTCTTCCTCCTCTCCTCCGCCACGGCCGCCGACCCCGGCGAGGCCGCGGCCCGTCTCACCGGCCACCGCGCCGTCGAGATCACCGAGGACACCTCCCCCCGGGGCGAAGTGGTCTTCGCCCTCTGGGAGCCGCCCCTCACGAACCTGGAGGGCGAACGCGGCGCCCCCGTCCGCCGCACCGCCACCGCCGAGACCGCCGACCTCCTCACCGACCTCGCCCTCCAGGGCGTACGCACCGTCGCCTTCGTCCGCTCCCGCCGCGGCGCCGAACTGATCTCCCTCATCGCCCAGGACCGCCTCTCCTCCGTCCCGGCCCCCCGCACGTCCCGCGCCCTGGCACCGGGCGAAGCGCCGGACGACGGGGCCGACGGGAACGACGGGGACGACGGCGACGGCACGGGCGGCCCCGGTGGCACGGGCGGCACGTCAGGGCCCGGCGGCGGGGGGCGCGTGAGCCTCGCCTCCCGTATCGCCGCCTACCGGGGCGGCTACCTCCCGGAGGAGCGCCGTGCCCTGGAGCGTGCCCTCCACAGCGGCGAACTGCTCGGCCTGGCCGCCACCAACGCCCTCGAACTCGGCATCGACATCTCAGGCCTGGACGCCGTCCTCATCACCGGCTATCCCGGCACCCGCGCCTCCCTCTGGCAGCAGGCCGGACGCGCGGGCCGCGCCGGACAGGGCGCGCTCGCCATCCTCGTCGCCCGCGACGAACCGCTGGACACCTATCTGGTCCACCACCCCGACTCTCTCTTCCGCACCCCGGTCGAGACCACCGTCCTCGACCCGCACAATCCGTACGTCCTCGCTCCCCACCTCTGCGCAGCCGCAGCCGAAATCCCCCTCACCGAGGACGACTTCGCCCTCTTCGGCCCCGAGACGGCCGCCCTCCTGGGCAAGCTCGAACAGCGCAAGCTGCTCCGCCGCAGGGGCACCGCCTGGCACTGGACCCGCAAGGAGCGCGCGGCGGACCTCACCGACATCCGCGGCAGCGGCGGCAAGCCGGTCCAGATCGTGGAGGCGGACACCGGGCGTCTGCTCGGCACGGTGGACGCGGCGGCGGCCCACACCACCGTCCACGACGGCGCCGTGCACCTCCATCAGGGCCGCACCTATGTCGTCCGGCACTTCGATCTGGAGGACTCCGCCGCCCTCGTCGACGAGGCCAGCCCACCGTGGACGACGATGGCCCGCGACACGACCTCGCTGGCCATCCTGGAGACCGAGGCCGAGGTCCCCTGGGGCGACGCCCGTCTGTGCTACGGCTCGGTCGAGGTCACCAACCAGGTCGTCTCCTATCTGCGCCGCCGCCTGATGACCGGCGAAGTCCTCGGCGAGACGAAACTGGACCTCCCTCCCCGCACCCTGCGCACCCGCGCCGTCTGGTGGACGGTCACCGAGGACCAGCTCGACGCCGCCCGCATCAACCCCGAGATACTCGCGGGCTCCCTGCACGCCGCCGAGCACGCCTCCATCGGCATCCTTCCGCTCTTCGCCACCTGTGACCGCTGGGACATCGGCGGCGTCTCCATCGCCCAGCACCCGGACACCCTCCTTCCCACGGTCTTCGTCTACGACGGCCAGCCCGGCGGCGCCGGATTCGCCGAACGCGCCTTCCACACCGCCCGCGCCTGGCTCACCGCCACCCGGGACGCCATCGCCGCCTGCGACTGCGAGGCGGGCTGCCCCTCCTGCATCCAGTCGCCCAAGTGCGGCAACGCCAACGACCCTCTCCACAAACGCGGCGCCATCCGCCTCCTCACCCAGCTCCTCTCCGCCGCCCCGTAGCGACACCCTCCGGCGCGTCCCCGTCGTCCACCAGGTCCACGGGCCCCGCCCGCGACCGCACCCGTGGCCCGTACGGCCCCCAGCGCACCTCCGCGACCAGGTCGGCGATCTCGCCCCGCACCACGCAGCGGACCACCCGCGCCCCCTGCGCCTCCGCCACCCGCCGGGCCCGCGCACAGGCCCGGCGCTCGCCCTCCAGGGCGTGATCGGCCGCCGCGAGCACCGCCAGATCGGCCGCCCCGCCTGCCCGGTGCCGGACCGCCACGGCCTGGCCGAACCCGAGCACCGTGCCGAACACCCCGCACAACGCCACCGCGCTCAGCGCCACCCACACCGTGGCGGAGCCCCGGTCACCCCCGGGCCACGTCCTCACCCCTCTCGCCCGTCCGCCTGTCCGTACCCGTACCCGTACGCGTACTCGTGTCCGTGCCCCCGTCCGTCTCCGTATCCGCATCGGCATGCCCACCCGCGCCGCCCCCGTCCGTGCCCGTATCCGCGTCGGTTTCCGTCCCCGTCCCCGTCCCTGTGTCCGCATCCGCATACGCGTCGGCGTCCGGGACCGCTCCCGCGCCGTCCGTGCCCGGGACCTCGTCCCCGGCCTCTCCCGGTCCCTCCCGCGACGCGACCGCCTCCTCCGTCAGCCGTACGGCCAACGGCCCCGGGCCCGTGGACCGCGCGCGGACCGTGACCCGCACCAGCTCCCCCTCCCTGTTCGTCTCCACGGCCACGCCGTCCGGTCCGGCCTCCCGCACCACCGCCCGTACGCCCTCCGCCGGCTCGCCCCGGGCCACCGCCCGTGCGCCCTCCCGCGCGGCGTCGACGCACTGGATCCGGGCGACGGCCGCCATCACGCCCCACAGGAGCGTCGAGACGAAGAGCACCAGCGCCGGGATCACCACGGCGGCCTCGGCGGTCACATAGCCCGCGCTCGGATCGAACCGGCGCCCCGGGCCGCCGCCCCGCCCTGACCACCACCGACCGTCAGCTCCCCACACTGAGCGCCCGCTCGATCAGCTGCTGCATCTCCGCGCGCACGGCCCCGGAGGTCAGAACCTTGTAGAGACCGGCCGCGAAGCCTGCGGCGGCCACCGTGCCCACCGCGTACTCAGCCGTGCTCATCCCCCTGTCCCTCGCCTCGCCGCGTGCCACGCGCCATGCCCTGCGCACCCTTGCCAACATCCCCGCTCCTCCCAGCCCTTCAGGTCTCCCTCGTGTCCTTCCGGCCCTCCTCACCACAGCGACCGCACGAGCCCGAGCACCACCGGCGCCACCCCGACCACCAGGAAGGCGGGCAGGAAGCAGAGCCCCAGGGGGCCCGTCACCAGCACCGAGGCCCGGCGTGCGCGGGCTATCGCCTGGCGCGCCCGCCGGTGGCGCAGTTCGTCGGCGAGCCGGGTCACCGTCTCCACGGCGGGGACCCCCGACGTACCGGCCCGCTCCAGGCAGCGGGCGAAACCCGCGCTCCACGGCTGCGCCCCGAACCGGCCCCACACCGCCTCCGGTTCGCCCCCGAGCCGCAGCTCCGTCGCCGCCCGGACCAGCCGCACCCCGAGCGGGCCTCCGACGGAACGTCCGACCGCCTCGGCCGCCTGTCCTGGCCCGGCACCGGCCGCGAGGCACGCGGCCATCAGATCGGCCGTCAGCGGAAGTTGGGCCTCCGCGATCCGCGCCTCGGCCGCCGCCTCGCCGCCCCGCGCGCTCTCGGCCGCGCGGCGCCGCAGCCAGCGCCAGACGACATACGTCCCGACCGCACCGAGCAGCCAGCCCCAGACCCCGCCGATCATCACCACCGCGAACACCCCGACGCCCGCCGCGCCCGCGCCCTCCTTCCACGGCCACCCCCGACATCGCGCCACGCGTCGGCCGATACGGGCGACCGGGCCTCGCGCGTCCGGCCCCGCGCCCCGCGCGTCCGGCCCCCTGCCTCGCGCAACCGGTCCCGTGTCCCGTGCGGCCGGTCCCGGACCTCCTGCCGCGTGTCCGGCCCGCTCCGCCCCCGCTCGTACGCCCAGCACCGCCGCCATCCTTCGCCGCACGCCCCTCTCGCTCCGCCAGTCGGCGGCCGAGGCGACCACGCATCCTGATCCGGCGAGCATCACGGACGCCATCCACAGGCTGGGGACACCGCCGGGCCCCAGCCCCGTCACGGCGCACCACCGTCCTCGCCCTCCGCCGCGCGGACGATCCGCGCGACCCAGGCCAGTCCCGCCCACTCCAGGAGCGCTCCGGTCACCAGGCACACCAGCCCCACCGGGCTGTGCAGCAGGACGTCGAGCGGGTCGGCGTCCATCGCGCTGCCGAGCAGCAGCCCGAACAGCGGCAGCAGCGCCAGCACCACGGCCGTCGCACGGGGGCCCGCCAACTGCGCGCGCAGCTCCTCGCGCTGGTCCCTCCTGGCCCGCAGCGCCGACGCCGTACGCTCCAGCCCCTCGGCCAGGCCCGCGCCGCCCTCGACCGCCACCTGCCAGCAGGCCGCGACGCCCCGCAGCCCCTCGGCCCCGGGCTCCCGCGCCGCCTCGCGCAGCGCCCCGGGCACGTCTCCGCCGAAGCGAGCCGCCGCGAGCAACGCGGCGCCCGGCTCCCCGAATCCGCGCGTCACCGTCGCGCCCGCCGAGAGCAGCGCCCTGTCCGGCTGCCATCCGGCCCGCAACTCGCCAGAGACGGCGACGCACAGGTCCACGACGGCCGTCTCCCTCGCCTCGGCCGTGCCGCGCCGCTCCCGCTGCCTCAACCAGCGGCGCACGCAGGGCACCGCCACAGCACCGGCGAGGAGCGGAAGCCAGGACTCCGCCAGCACGGCCGCCAGCACCGCCACCGGAAGGCACCAGCCCTCACGGCCGACCCGCCCTCCGACCCGCTGCCGGAACAGGGCCACGAGCTCCCTCAGCCACCCGGGCGGCTCCAGCGCCCGGGGCCCCGGGGCGCCCGGCTCTCCTCCACCGGCCAGCAACAGCCGCGCCCGCCGCACCCCGTCGTCGTGCCCCACCATCAGCCATGCCGCCGCTCCCGCGCACAGCATCGCCGCGTACACCGGCGTCGCCTCCGCACCCGGAATCAACGCTTCCCCCGTCCCCGTCATCCCGCGCTCCTTCCCCCCGCGACGCCGGCACCGGCACCGGCACCGGCACCGGCTCCCGCGCGCCCCGTCGCGTCCGGGCCGACTCCGCCTGTCCCGTCCCACTCACCGCGCCGGTCCCGCTCACCGCGCAGGCACAACCGCTCCAGCTCCGGCCAGCCACGCTCCTTCTCGAAGCCCCCGGCCAGCCCGCCCGTCCGCCGGGCGACGGCCCTGTCGGCACGTCCGCTCCACACCACGGCCGGGACCGTGGTCACCAGCCCTTCGCGGTCGCGCTCCAGGACGTGGATCTCGGCGACGCGGCGCCGCCCCCTCCGGTCCCGCGCCAGGTGCACGACCACGTCCAGCGCCGCCGCCAACTGGCTGTGCAGCGCCGCCCGGTCGAGCCCCGCCGTGGTACCCAGCGCCTCCAGGCGTGCGGGGACGTCCGAGGCGGCATTGGCGTGGACGGTCCCTGAGCCTCCCTCATGTCCTGTATTGAGAGCGGCGAGCAGCTCGGTCACCTCGGCCCCGCGCACCTCGCCGACGACGAGCCGGTCGGGGCGCATCCGCAGGGCCTGCCGCACCAGGTCGCGCAACTCGACGCGGCCCACCCCCTCCTGGTTCGCCGGACGGGACTCCAGCCGCACCACGTGGGGGTGGTCGGGCCGCAGCTCGGCCGAGTCCTCGGCGAGCACGATCCGCTCCTCGGGACCGACGAGACCGAGCAGCGTGGACAGCAGCGTCGTCTTCCCGGAGCCGGTGCCGCCACTGATCACGTACGACAGCCGGGCGTCCAGCACCGCGCGCAGCAGCCGCCCGCCGCCCGGGGGCACCGTGCCCGCCGCCACCAGCTCGTCCAGCGAGAACGCCCGGGGCCGTACCGCCCGCAGGGACAGGCACGTCGAGCCCACGGCCACGGGCGGCAGCACCGCGTGCAGCCGCGTGCCGTCGGGCAGCCTCGCGTCGACCCATGGCCTGGCGTCGTCGAGACGGCGGCCCGCCGAGGTCGCCAGCCGCTGCGCCAGTCGGCGCACCGCGGCGGCGTCGGGGAAGCGCACGCCTGTCCGCTCCAGGCCCCGCCCCCGGTCCACCCACACCTCGTCGGGCCGGGTCACCAGGACGTCCGTGACCTCCGGATCGGCGAGCAGGGGCTCCAGCGGCCCCGCACCGACCAGTTCGGACCGCAGCGCCTCGACCACGCCGAGCACCGCGCTGTCCCCGAGCAGCCGCCCCTGAGCGCGGAGCGCCGCCGCGACCCGCGCGGGGGTCGGCTCACCGCCGGTCTCGGCGAGGCTGCGCCGCACGGCGTCCAGCAGCCCGGCTCCCGGAACCGCGCACTCCGCCCCGGGGCCCCACGAGGCCGTACGCAGCCCTCGTGACCCCTGCGCCGGGAGCTCCCGCACCCCGCTCATGCCGCCACCTCCCCGCCGCTGAGCGCCTGGTCCCAGAAGGCGCGGCAGAAACGGGCGAGGGCTCCGCTCTTCCCGTGCCCCGGCGGGATCCCGTGGTCGATGTCCTCCAGCAGGCCGCTCTCCCAGGGCAGTTCACCGGCGAGGGGCAGCTCCAGGAGCCGGGCCACCTCGTCCTCGTCCAGCCCCGGTCCGTACCTCCGCTCGCCGCCCGGGCCGCCCGGCGTCCGCACCACCACCCGCAGGTCCCGCACGACCATCCGCACGCGGGAGACCATCCGGTGGGCCGCCGCGACGGCGCGCAGCTCGGCGGGGACGACGGCGAGACCGAGGTCGAGCTGCACGAGCGCCTCGGTGACCGTCTCGTCGATCCGGCGCGGCAGGTCGACGACGACCACCCCGCCGCGCCGCCGCGCGGCGGAGAGCACGGACTTCATCGCGTCCGCCGGGATCAGCACGGAGTCCCCCCGGTCCCAGCTGAGCACGGTCAAGTCGTGCAATCTCGGCAACGACTCCTCCAGGGCGGCGCCTGCGACCCGCCCCCGCGACTCCGCGAAGGCCGGCCATCGCAACCCCTCCGTCCCCTCTCCGCCCAGCAGGACGTCGATCCCGCCGCCGAGCGGGTCGCCGTCGATGAGCATGGTGCGGCGGCCCGCGCGGGCCGCCGTGACGGCGAGGGCGCAGGCGAGCGTGGAGGCCCCGGCACCGCCGCGCCCACCGAAGACCCCGACGGTCAGCGCGGGCTGTCCGATCTCCTCGGCCGCGTCCGCGATACGGCCGGTGAGCCAGCTCTCCGCGTCGGGCAGCACCACCACGCCCTCGGCGCCGATACGTGCTCCGCGCTCCCAGACGCCCGAGTCGTCGAGATCCCTTCCGACAAGGAGCACACCTGGTCTGCGCAGCGCGCCGCACGGCCCCGATGGCACCTCACCGCCGAGCCCCGGGCCCCGCGCGCAGTCGTCCCCCACGAGGATCAGAGGGGCACGCTCCCACGAGACGGCGCCTCCCCAACTCGCCCAGCTCACACCGCTCGTGGGGGCTCCGTGCGCGACGTCCGCCCCGGTCCCCGCGGCAGCGCACAGTCGCAGTAGGTCATCGAGGAGTTCCTCGTCCTCGGTCACAATCAGAATGTTTTCAGCCATGATCCCGACCGCCTTCGCACCGGGCGTCCTCGCGTCCGCAAACGCCTGCGGACACCGCCGGGAATCACCGTCCTGCGAACCGGAAAAACTTGGGGATCACGGTCCAAAACTGTGGACAACTCAGGGGTCGTGAAAAATTCCGTCACCCATACCAGTGACTTCCGGAGAGCAGCGCATCGATTACGCTGAGTTACTCAACCGGTGGGCCGTCTACCGCTGCCCCTGAAGATCCGAAAAAGCGGAGTGGTCGCCTCACACCCCGCGAAAATACCCCCGGACATGCGACGACCCCCGCCGGGGGGGAGAGCGGGGGTCGTCCCCACGGCCGACTCGGGGGGGGAGGAGTCGGGCCGGGTTAGCACGGTCGCGAACGATCCGTGACTTCCATGGTGTACCCGAGAGCCTTCTCAGGCAAACCCACGCGCCCCACCTTACGCCGAATGGTTGGCGCCTATGCTCACTACCGTGGAAAACCTAGCGATGCCCCGCACAGCCGCCTTCTTCGATCTGGACAAGACGGTCATTGCGAAGTCGAGCACGCTCACCTTCGGCAAGTCCTTCTACCAAGGTGGCCTGATCAATCGCCGCGCCGTACTGCGCACCGCCTACGCGCAGTTCGTATATCTCCTCGGCGGCGCCGACCACGACCAGATGGAACGGATGCGCGAGTACCTTTCGGCACTCAGCCGTGGCTGGGACGTGCAGCAGGTCAGGGAGATCGTCGCGGAGACGATCCACGACCTCATCGATCCCATCATCTACGACGAGGCCGCCTCGCTCATCGAGGAGCACCACCTCGCCGGCCGGGACGTGGTGATCGTCTCCACCTCGGGCGCCGAGGTCGTCGAGCCGATCGGGGAGATGATCGGCGCCGACCGCGTCGTCGCGACCCGCATGGTCGTCGAGGACGGGCGCTTCACCGGCGACATCGAGTACTACGCCTACGGCCCCACCAAGGCCGAGGCCATCCGCGCGCTCGCCGAGTCGGAGGGGTACGACCTCTCGCGCTGCTACGCGTACAGCGACTCGGGCACCGACATGCCCATGCTCGAAGCGGTCGGCCACCCCCATGCCGTCAATCCGGACCGGGCGCTCCGCAAGGAGGCGCTGGCACGGGACTGGCCGGTGCTCTCCTTCTCGCGTCCCGTCCGGCTCAAGCAGCGGATCCCCAGCCTCTCGATGCCGTCCAGGCCCGCGCTCGCGCTGACCGCGGCCGCCGTCGGAGCGGCCGCCGCGACGGCGGGACTCGTCTGGTACAACAGCCGACGCCGCTCCCGCTTGCCGCACGTGGCCCGCATGGCACGGATGACACGGATGGCCCGCATGACCCGCTTCTGACCGATTACGGCGCATTGCAAGCTACTTCTCCTGTTTGAAGCGAAAAGTAAAGATCTGCGTCCAGGGGTTCCGCTTACCGGCACCGGGGAGTACAAAGGATTCAACGGCCCGCGAGACCAACGGCATCCGCGAGGATCCCGTCCACGCATGAAGGCCCCACGGACCGCACGCATGAAGACCGGGCACCCACGCGACGCAGAGCCCGCGGATCGGGCAGGTCCCAGCAGGAAGCGGGCAAAGTCCCGTCCTGATGGACACACATAGGTGCACGCACTGGTAACCCGGCCGACATGCCAGCGGCGGCACGCGCCAAGGCGGTGCCGCCGCAGTTCTATGTCCGGGCGCCGAACGGCCGAAGCGCGTCAGGCAGCGCCGCGCTGCAGCGCCTCGCAGACCGCCGTGCTCTCCCGG
This sequence comes from Streptomyces sp. NPDC048172, assembly GCF_043202595.1. Lineage (NCBI taxonomy): Bacteria > Bacillati > Actinomycetota > Actinomycetes > Kitasatosporales > Streptomycetaceae > Streptomyces > Streptomyces sp. NPDC048172. The sequence continues at coordinate 702,982 of NZ_JBIDAT010000002.1, read as the reverse complement.
ACCCCCAGCTCCACCGCGCGGCCGCAGTGCGCGATCCACTCGGCCACACCCTCCGGCGTGCCGGACGCGTAGCCCTTCAGCGCCCGCAGGTACGCCTCGCGCCCCTGCTCCGCCTGGCCCACCTCGGCCGGGCAGATCGCCTTGGGGTCGAGCCCGCTGCCGACGAGCACGATCCGCTCGGCCGCCCGCGCCACCGGGCCGTTGAACGCGCCGAAGGGGCGCAGCGTGAGCAGCTCGCCGTGCACCACCGAGGCCGTGACCAGCGCCGGGGCCGACGTTCCGCCCGTGACGATCCCCGCCAGCCCGTCCAGCCGCGCGGCCACCTCGTCGACGTCCGGCACCGGAATTCCGAGCTCCGGCCCCTCCACCACTTCGCCGGCGAACCGGGGCCTGCCCACGGCGTCGTCCGCCACGCCCTTCCCGGCGGCGACGAGGTGGAGCCTGGCCAGCACGCGCAGCGGCGACTGGCCCCAGACGTCCAGGATCTGACCGGCCTCGGCGGTGACGCGCAGCGCGGCGCCGACCGTACGGGGCTCGCCCTCGACGCCGAAGTCGGTCCGGCGGCGCACCTCCTCCAGGGCCCAGTCCGCGCCGTCCAGCGCGGCCGAGGCACGCGCGCCGCGCAGCGCCGCCTCGCCGCTCACCTCGCTGCTGCGGCGGCGCATGATCCGGTGCCCGTAGACCCGGTCGACGGACTTCCGCACGGATTCCACGGCCTCGGGCACACCGGGCAGCGCGGCGAGCGGAGCCAGCGGGTCGGCGGGGTCAGCGGTGCTACTCATGCGTACGACCCTACGCACCGGCCGCCGCGGCCCAACACCTCGTTCGAGTGGTCTTCTTCACTCGCCCCTCCCCATGACCGGGATCTTGCGCCTTACGCTAATGAACATGAAGATCGCTTTCGTAGGGAAGGGCGGCAGCGGCAAGACGACGCTGTCCTCGCTGTTCATCCGGCACCTGGCCGCGCGGGGCCTCCCGCTGATCGCCGTGGACGCCGACATCAACCAGCACCTGGGCGTCGCCCTCGGGCTGGACGAGGACGAGGCTGCCGCGCTGCCCGCGATGGGCGCGCGTCTCCCGCTGATCAAGGACTATCTGCGCGGCTCCAACCCGCGGATCACCTCGGCGGACACGATGATCAAGACGACTCCGCCGGGCGAGGGTTCCCGCCTGCTCCGCATCGCGGAGGACAACCCGGTCTACGACGCGTGCGCCCGTACCGTCTCGCTGGAGGGCGTCCCCGCCGCCGGTCCCGTACGGCTGCTCGCGACCGGACCGTTCACCGAGTCGGATCTGGGCGTCGCCTGCTACCACTCGAAGACGGGCGCGGTCGAGCTGTGCCTGAACCATCTGGTCGACGGGCGGGACGAGTTCGTCGTCGTCGACATGACGGCGGGCAGCGACTCCTTCGCCTCGGGGATGTTCACCCGTTTCGACATGACGTTCCTGGTGGCCGAGCCGACGCGGAAGGGCGTCTCGGTCTACCGGCAGTACAAGGAGTACGCCCGCGACTTCGGCGTCCCCCTCCGGGTGGTCGGCAACAAGGTGCAGAGCGAGGACGACCTCGACTTCCTGCGCCAGGAGGCGGGGGACGACCTGCTCGTCACCGTCGGCCATTCGGACTGGGTGCGCGCCATGGAGAAGGGCCGCGCACGTCCCTTCTCAGAGCTGGAGGAGCACAACGTCCTCGCCCTGGACGCGCTGTACGGAGCGGCCGTAGGCGCGTACGAGCAGCGCGACTGGGAGCGTTACACGCGCCAGATGGTCCACTTCCATCTGCGGAACGCGGAGAGCTGGGGGAACGAGAGGACGGGCGCCGATCTCGCCGCCCAGGTCGACCCCTCGTTCGTCCTGCACGAGGACCTCGCGCCGCAACCTGCCTGACACCGCCCACCGGACGGCCGCCACCGGCCGGCCCCAGCGCGGCCCTCCGTCACCGGTAATCCATCCGGCCGGTGACGGAGGGCCGTTTCTTCTTCCCCGGAGGACTCAGCGGGCCTGTACGTCCCCGCTGTCCAGGGAGAGGAAGGAGCGCCAGCCTCCGGCGGGCCTCTCCCCCACCTCCAGGGTGCGCAGCTTGGCCAGCACGCGGGGGTCCTGCGCGTCCAGCCAGTCGGCCAGCTGCCGGAAGGAGACGCAGCGCACGCCCTTCTTGCGGCAGACCGTCTTCATGACGTTCTCGATGGCGTCCATGTAGACGCCGCCGTTCCAGTCCTCGAAGTGGTTTCCGATGACCATAGGAGCGCGGTTGGTGGTGTACGCGCGGTTGAACCCGGCGAGCAGGCCGTCACGCATCTGCTTGCCATAGGCCGCGCGTTTCTCGACGGGTCCGTTGACGGTCACGGACTGGTTGGCCAGGAAGTTGTAGTCCATGGAGAGCGTCTCGAACTTCCGCCCCGGCATGGGGACCTGCTGGAGGGGCATGTCCCACAGGCCGCTCTTCTTGCCCGGCCAGACCTGTGTGCCGTTGCCGCTGGAGTCGTAGCGGAAGCCCATCTGGCGCGCGGCGGGGAGCAGGTTGCGCTGCCCTTCGAGGCAGGGAGCGCGGCCGCCGACCAGTTCGGCGGAGTAGTTGAACGGGAGGGCCTTGCCGCCGCGCCATCCGGTGGTGGTCTTCCAGTTCTGGACGAACCACCGGGCCTGGCGGATCTCGCTCTTCCACTGCTCCACGGACCAGCTCCCGACGCCGTTCGCGCCGCAGAAGTGGCCGTTGAAGTGGGTGCCGATCTCGCTGCCGTCGAGCCAGGCGCCGCGCACCTGCCGCAGGGTGGCGCGGACGTTCTCGTCCTTCAGGTAGCCGATGTCGGACGCCCCATGGCCGTGCCCCGGGGCGGCGTAACGTTTCTTCTGTCCTTCGGGAAGCAGGTACACGCCACTGAGGAAGTACGTCTGGGAGGCGTCGTACTTCTTGCCCGCCTTGCGGAAGCGGGAGAAGAGCTTCTTGCTGTCCTCGCCCGCGCCGTCCCAGGAGAAGACCACGAACTGCGGTGGCTTCTGACCGGGCTTCAGCTCCCGGAACCGGGGCTGGGAGGGCTGCCTTCCGGTGATCGACGTCGACCCGTCGCCCAGCAGGCGGACCGGCGTCTTGGGCTTCTGCTCGGGGGCCTGTTCCTGCGTCCCCTCGGGCCGCTCCGCGGTGCCGCCTCCGCACCCGTTGAGCAGCAGGGTCAGTGACAGCACTCCCAGCAAGGCCGCGCTGCCCGCGGATCGTCTTCGCACGGCCGTCATCGGCTCACCTCGTCCTCTCGCCTCGTGCTCCGACGCGGGTGACCGGAGGCCTGGAAGGCCGCAGACCCAAAGGGCCGGTGGCCCCGAGGGCCGGAGGTCCCCGCAGGGCACAACGTGACATATGGGACGAAATACATATTTACGACAAGCCGACTTACCCCGCCGTTCACTCGATGGACGGAACACGCGAGCCATACGCGCGATCTGCGCTTCTCCGGCTCTTTACTTGGGATTACTCTCCATTTACCGCCACTTGGGAGTCACCAGACGGTCACTCACCGTGCCATCCAGCAAGGGAGACACGATGTCCGCCTGCACCCCCGTCCGCAGGGGCGCCACGGAGCGCCCACCGCCCCCCAGGCGTGCGGACCCGACCGGCCCTCCTCCACGAAAGCGCTGGTCAGCCGACCTTTCGGCATCCATCACCGTCTTTTTGATCGCCCTGCCGCTCTCGCTCGGCATCGCCCTCGCCACCGGTGCGCCGCTCCAGTCCGGGCTCGTCGCGGCAGCCGTGGGCGGCGTCGTGGGCGGCCTGCTGGGCGGGGCTCCGCTCCAGGTCAGCGGCCCCGCAGCGGGGCTCACCGTGGTGACGGCCGAGATGATCCAGGTCTACGGATGGCGCGTCACCTGCGCGATCACCATCCTCGCCGGGGTCGCCCAGATCGGGCTCGGCTTCCTCCGCGTCGCCCGCTCCGCGCTCGCGGTCAGCCCCGCGATCGTCCACGGCATGCTCGCCGGGATCGGCGTCACCATTGCCCTCGCCCAGCTGCACGTTGTGCTCGGCGGCAGCCCCGACAGCTCCGCCGTCGCCAACGCCCTCACGCTGCCGCGCCAGTTGGCCCACCCGCACCCCGCCGCGCTCTCCGTCAGCGTCCTGACGATCGCGCTGCTGCTCCTGTGGCCGCGGCTGCGCGGCGTCTCGGGCCGGTTCGGCCAGGCGCTGGGGAAGGTGCCCGCCGCGCTGGTCGCCGTGGGCGCCGCGACGGCCGTCGCCTCCCTGGCCGGACTGCGGCTGCCGCGCGTCCATCTGCCGTCCTGGCGCAGCCACGCGCTGCCGGAGCTGCCCGAAGGGCCCGTGCTGGGGCTCCTGTCGGCCGTGCTCACCATCACGCTCGTCACCAGCGTGCAGTCGCTCCTGTCGGCCGTCGCCGTCGACAAGCTGGTCTCCCAGCGCGGCGGGGACGACCGCGTGCCCCGCGCGAACCTCGACCGGGAGCTGCGCGGCCTGGGCATCTCGAACGTGGTCTCCGGGGCGCTCGGCGGCCTCCCCGTCGCGGGCGTGGCCGTACGGAGCGCGGCGAACGTGGCGGCGGGCGCGGTCACCCGCAACTCCGCCGTGCTGCACGGCATCTGGGTGCTGATCGCGGCCGGGCTGCTGGTCGGCGCGCTGGAGCTGATCCCGCTGGCGGCGCTCGCCGCGCTCGTGATGATCGTCGGCATCCAGATGGTGAGCCTGACGCACATCAGGACCGTCACCCGCCACCGCGAGGTGCTGGTCTACGGCGCGACGGCGGTCTCCGTCGTGGTGCTGGGGGTCCTGGAGGGCGTCGGGATCGGCATCGCGGTGGCGGTGGCCCTGTCGCTGCGCCGCCTGACGCGTACGCGCATCACCGTCGAGAAGGAGGACCGCCCGCGCCACCCCGTCCACCGGGTGTGCGTACGCGGCCAGTTGACGTTCCTGGCGGTGCCCCGGCTGAGCCGGGCGCTGGGCCAGGTGCCGGAGGGGGAGCAGGCGGTGGTGGAGCTCAACGGCTCGTTCATGGACCACGCGGCGTACGAGACGCTGGAGGACTGGCGCAGCGCACACACCGCGCGGGGCGGCAGCGTGGAGGTCACCGGCCGCGCGGGGCAGCACATCGGGGAGCACGCGTCCTCGCACACGTGCACGCCCTGGACCCCGTGGCGCAACCACCAGTGCACCCGTCCGCACAAGGACCACGCGCACCACACGCCCCGCAGGGGCCAGCTGCTCGGCGGGGTGCGGAACTTCCAGCGGACCACGGCCCCGCTCGTACGGGACGAGCTGGCGCGGCTGGCCGAGGAGGGGCAGCGCCCCTCGCAGCTCTTCCTCGCCTGCGCGGACTCCCGGCTGGTCACCAGCATGATCACCTCAAGCGGCCCGGGCGACCTCTTCACCGTGCGGAACGTCGGCAATCTGGTGCCCCTCCCCGGCGAGGAGGCGGGCGACGAGTCCGTGGCCGCCGCGATCGAGTACGCGGTGGACGTGCTGCGGGTCGAGTCCATCACCGTCTGCGGGCACTCGGGCTGCGGCGCGATGCAGGCGCTGCACGGGGGCGCCGGGAAGGGCGACACGCCGGAGGGCGGCGGGACGCCGCTCGGCCGCTGGCTGCGGCACGGCCGCCCCAGCCTGGACCGGCTGTCCGTACGGGACGAGGAGACCGAGCCCCGTATCGCCGACAGGGACACGGCGGACGAGGTCGAGCTGCTCTGCCTGTCCAACGTGGTGCAGCAGTTGGAGCATCTGGCGGCCCATGAGTGCGTGGCCCGGCGGGTCCGGGAGGGCGCCCTTGAGCTGCACGGAATGTACTTCCATGTGGGCGAGGCCCAGGCGTATGTGATGGACCTGGACGGGACGAGCGTGCGGCGTCCCGTGTTCGCGGCCGTACGGCCCGACGCGCGTGCCCTCTAAAGAGGGCACGCGGCGGCGTACGGCCAGGTGCGGCCATGTGCGGCGAGGCGGGCGGCGGGTGGGCGGCAGGGCGGGCGGCAGGCCGCGAGAGGTCTACACCATTTTCGACTGAGGCCCTTGTCACAGAGGTGGGGCGGCTGATGAGCTATGGCTCGGGACACAGCGCACATCCTGGGAATGGGAGATGTCGTGAGCAACGAAAGCCTGGCCAACCTCTTGAAGGAGGAGCGGAGGTTCGCCCCGCCCGCCGACTTGGCCGCGAACGCCAACGTGACCGCGGCGGCGTACGAGCAGGCGAAGGCCGACCGGCTGGGCTTCTGGGCCGAGCAGGCGCGCCGCCTGGACTGGGGCACCGAACCGACCGAGACGCTCGACTGGTCGAATCCGCCGTTCGCCAAGTGGTTCAAGGACGGCAAGCTGAACGTCGCCTACAACTGCGTGGACCGCCACGTCGAGGCGGGCCGTGGCGACCGTGTCGCGATCCATTTCGAGGGCGAGCCCGGCGACACCCGCAACCTCACCTACGCCGACCTCCAGCGCGAGGTCTCCAAGGCGGCCAACGCGCTGACGGAGCTGGGCGTCCAGGCGGGCGACCGGGTCGCGGTCTACATGCCGATGATCCCCGAGACGATCGTGGCGATGCTGGCGTGCGCCCGTATCGGCGCCCCGCACTCCGTCGTCTTCGGCGGCTTCTCGGCGGACGCGCTCGCCACCCGTATCGAGGACGCCGACGCGCGCGTGGTCATCACCGCCGACGGCGGGTACCGCAAGGGCGGCGCCTCCGCGCTCAAGCCCGCCGTGGACGAGGCGCTGACCCGCCCGGGCACCGAGAAGGTGCGCAACGTCCTGGTGGTCAAGCGCACCGGGCAGGACGACATCTCCTGGACCGAGGGCCGCGACGTGTGGTGGCACGACGTCGTCGAGCGCCAGTCCGAGGAGCACACCCCGCAGGACTTCGACGCCGAGCACCCGCTCTTCATCCTCTACACCTCGGGGACGACGGGTAAGCCGAAGGGCATCCTGCACACCACGGGCGGCTATCTCACCCAGGTCGCCTACACCCACAGCGCCGTCTTCGACCTCAAGCCGGAGAGCGACGTCTTCTGGTGCACCGCCGACGTCGGATGGGTGACGGGACACTCGTACATCGTGTACGGACCGCTGGCCAACGGTGCGACGGAGGTGCTCTACGAGGGCACGCCCGACTCGCCGCACAAGGGCCGCTGGTGGGAGATCGTCCAGAAGTACGGCGTCACCATCCTCTACACCGCGCCGACCGCCATCCGCGCCTGCATGAAGTGGGGCGACGACATCCCGGCGAAGTTCGACCTGTCCTCGCTGCGGATCCTCGGTTCGGTCGGTGAGCCCATCAACCCGGAGGCGTGGGTCTGGTACCGCCACCACATCGGCGCGGACCGTACGCCGGTGGTGGACACCTGGTGGCAGACCGAGACCGGCGGCATCATGATCAGTCCGCTGCCGGGTGTCACCGAGACCAAGCCGGGCTCCGCGCAGGTGCCGCTGCCGGGCATCAGCGCGACCGTCGTGGACGACGAGGCGCGCGAGGTCCCGGACGGCGCGGGCGGCTATCTGGTGCTCACCGAGCCGTGGCCGTCGATGCTGCGCACCATCTGGGGCGACGACCAGCGGTACCTGGACACCTACTGGTCGCGCTTCGAGGGCAAGTACTTCGCGGGCGACGGCGCCAAGAAGGACGACGACGGCGACATCTGGCTGCTCGGCCGGGTGGACGACGTGATGCTGGTCTCCGGGCACAACATCTCGACGACCGAGGTCGAGTCGGCCCTCGTCTCGCACCCGAAGGTCGCCGAGGCGGCGGTCGTCGGCGCCACCGACCCGCAGACCACGCAGGCGATCTGCGCCTTCGTCATCCTGCGGGGCGACGCGGGCGCGGCCGGCGACGCGGAGGGCCTGGTCAGCGAGCTGCGTGACCACGTGGCCAAGCATCTCGGCCCGATCGCCAAGCCCAAGCGGATCCTTCCGGTGGCCGAGCTGCCGAAGACCCGCTCCGGCAAGATCATGCGCCGTCTGCTGCGGGACGTCGCGGAGAACCGCACGCTGGGTGACACGCAGACCCTCACCGACTCCTCGGTGATGGACCTCATCCAGGCGCAGCTCCCCGGCGCCGCCAGCGAGGACTGAGCCCGCCCGTACGCCCGTACACGCGTACGACACGAGGGGCATCCGGCGACCGCGCCGGGTGCCCCTCACTCGTATTGGTTAGGGTGAGGGGCGTCGCGTCAAAGGCGCGGCAAAAAATGGGGCGCCGGGAAGTCTGGTCGGCACGTAGCACGCTATTGTCCGCCGCCGCTCCTGGAGGCCCCGCACGTGACCGCGCCGAAGCCCGACCCCAGCCGTGAGAACCGCGAGCGCCGCACCGTCCTCTTCGGGCGGCTCCCCCTCGGCGAGCGGACCTTCCTCGCCGACGCCCTGCGCACCGAGACCGTCGGCGGCATACTGCTGCTCGCCGCCGCCGTCGTGGCGCTGGTCATGGCCAATACCGGACTGAGCGGCTTCTACGAGGACGTCAAGGGCTTCCACTTCGGCCCGGAGTCGCTCCATCTGAACCTCTCCGTCGCCGACTGGGCGAAGGACGGGCTGCTCACCGTCTTCTTCTTCGTCGCGGGCATCGAGCTGAAGCGCGAGCTGGTCGCGGGCGAGCTGCGCGACCCGAAGGCCGCGGCGCTGCCCATCGTCTCCGCGCTGTGCGGCATGGTCGTGCCCGCGCTCGTCTACGTCGGCTTCGCCCTGGGCGGCGGGGGCGACGTGAAGGGCTGGGCCATCCCGATGGCCACGGACATCGCCTTCGCGCTCGGCGTGCTAGCAGTGCTCGGCACCGGGCTGCCCTCCGCGCTGCGCGCCTTCCTGCTGACGCTCGCCGTGGTCGACGACCTCGGCGCGATCATCATCATCGCCATCTTCTACTCGGCGGGGATCAGCTTCTGGGCGCTGCTCGCCTCGGTCGCCGGACTGGCGCTCTTCTGGTTCCTGCACCACCGGGGCGTACGCGGCTGGTACGTGTACGTGCCGCTGGCGCTCGTCATCTGGGCGCTGATGCACGCGAGCGGGGTGCACGCCACGGTCGCGGGCGTCGCCATGGGCCTGATGCTGCGCTGCACGCTCGCGCCCGGCGAGAAGACCTCGCCCGCCGAGCACATCGAGCACCTGGTGCGTCCGCTCTCGGCGGGGCTCGCGGTGCCGTTGTTCGCGCTGTTCGCGGCGGGCGTGGGGGTGTCCGAGAAGGCGCTCACGGACGTCTTCACGCAGCCGGAGACCCTGGGCGTGGTCCTCGGTCTGCTGGCGGGCAAGACGCTCGGGGTCTTCGGCGGCGCCTGGCTCGCGGCCCGCTTCACCAAGGCGGAGCTGAACCGGGAGCTCGCCTGGGCCGATGTTCTGGCCATCGCCGCACTCTCCGGAATCGGCTTCACCGTCTCGCTCCTGATCAGCGAACTCGCCTTCAGCGACGACCCGGCACTCGCCGACGAGGCCAAGGCCGCCGTGCTGACGGGCTCCCTGCTGGCGGCCGTTCTCGCGGGGGTCGTACTCAAGCTACGGGCGAAGAAGTACCGTTCGCTGCTGGACGACGAGGACCGCGACGAGGACGGCGACGGCATTCCGGACATCTACGAGCAGGACAAGCCGGAATACCACCTGCGCATGGCCGCCCTTCACGAGGCCAAGGCGGCCGAGCACCGCAGGCTCGCCGAAGTAGCGGGGGCCCGGGACGTGTCGGACGATGGTCCGGCATGATCTGACCTGCGGGAACCGCGCACGGGATCCAGAACACGGGAACCGGACCACAGGAACCGAGAAAACCACAGGGAGAGAGCGATGAGCGCAGCCGACGAGGGCCGCAGCCTCGGCCAGTTGGTCGCCTCGGCGACCGCCGAGATGTCCGCGCTGGTGCACGACGAGATCGCGCTGGCGAAGGCCGAGCTCCGCCAGGACGTCAAGCGCGGCGCGCTCGGCAGCGGGGCCGCGATCGGCGCGGGGGTGCTGCTGCTCTTCTCGCTCCCCGTGCTGAGCTTCGCCGCGGCGTACGGCATCCACAACCTCGGCCTCGGCATGGCCTGGTCGTTCCTCATCGTGGGTGGCGCCTACATCCTGCTGGCGGTGCTCCTGCTGGCGTGGGCGGGGCTCAAGTTCAAGAAGATCAAGAAGAGCCAGGGGGCGCAGAAGTCGATCGCCTCCGCCAAGGAGACCGCGGCCGTGCTCTCGAACGTCAAGCCTCATCCGCGGGCCGTCGAGGACGGCGCGAAGGAGAGCCCGGCCCTGGAGCATGTGACACGCTCGTCGGTATGACCCTCGCAGAAAGCCCCGCGGCAGTGGTCCGCACCGAAGGACCGTGGACGCACCGGGACGTGGCCGCCAACGGCGCCCGGTTCCACATCGCCGAAATGGGCGAAGGTCCGCTGGTGCTCCTGCTGCACGGCTTTCCGCAGTTCTGGTGGACCTGGCGGCACCAGCTGCCCGCGCTCGCCGACGCGGGCTACCGGGCGGTCGCCATGGACCTGCGCGGGGTGGGCGGCAGCGACCGTACGCCCCGGGGCTACGACCCGGCGAACCTCGCGCTCGACGTCACCGGCGTCATCCGCTCCCTCGGCGAGCCCGACGCCGCACTGGTCGGGCACGACCTGGGCGGCTATCTCGCCTGGACGGCCGCGGTCATGCGGCCCAAGCTGATCCGGCGGCTCGCGGTCTCCTCGATGCCGCACCCGCGCCGCTGGCGCGCCGCGATGCTGGGCGACGTGCGGCAGACCGCGGCCAGCTCGTACATCTGGGGCTTCCAGCGCCCCTGGGTCCCCGAGCGCCAGCTCGTCGCCGACAACGGCGCCCTGGTCGGACGGCTCATCCGGGACTGGGCGGGCCCCAAGCTCGCCGGCCCGGCCGAGGACACGGCCGTCGCGAACTACCGCCGCGCGATGTGCGTCCCCTCGACGGCCCACTGCTCGATCGAGCCGTACCGCTGGATGGTGCGCTCGATGGCCCGCCCCGACGGGGTGCAGTTCTATCGGCGTATGAAACGACCCGTACGAGTGCCGACGCTGCATCTGCACGGCTCCCTCGATCCGGTGACGCGCACCCGCAGCGCGGCGGGCTCCGGCGAGTACGTCGAAGCCCCGTACCGCTGGCGGCTGTTCGACGGGCTGGGCCACTGGCCGCACGAGGAGGATCCGGCGGCCTTCACGACGGAACTCGTGCACTGGCTGAGCGATCCCGAGCCGGACCGCTGAGTCCGCGCTGAGCCCGCGCGGACACCCGTCACCAAGAACCGAACACATGCCCGCCGCATAGGCCGATTGAGCGAGCCGCGGGCGATTACTGACCTTGAGCCGGGGGCAGGGACCGGTGTATGGGCTGGACGCACGACTTCCGTGACGTGGCACGTAACCGCAGCCAGCTGGGGGATCCGCGCGAGCATTCCGCGCGCTTCACGGCCCGGCTGCAACCCCAGCACCCGGAGCTGGGGATCCCCCGCATCCTGCGCCGCCGCGCGCGCTGGTTCAGCGCGCGGATACGGCATACGCGCGGCTGACGCGCCGCCGATACGCGGCGGGCGCCCGGCGCGACGCGACTTCCGCGCGCCGCCCCCGAGCGCCCGCACTCACATCGCGCAGCCCTCGCTGTCGACCTGCTTCGTGGCCGTACGGCCCTTCGCGATGTCCTCGCGCAGCTCGTCGGTGGTCAGCGCGTACCCCGTACGGTCGTCGTCCAGGGACTTCGCGAAGATGACGCCGTAGACGCGGCCGTCGGGGGTGAGCAGCGGGCCGCCCGAGTTGCCCTGCCGGATGGTCGTGTAGAGCGAGTAGACGTCGCGGCTGACGGTGCCGCGGTGGTAGATGTCCGGGCCGTTGGCCTGGATACGGCCGCGGACGCGGGCCGAGCGGACGTCGTAGGCGCCGTTCTCCGGGAAGCCCGCGACGATCGCCCCGTTGCCGCTGCCCGCGTCCTTCTCGCTGAAGCGCAGCGCGGGCGCCTGGAGCTGGGGGACGTCGAGGACGGCGATGTCGCGCTTCCAGTCGTAGAGCACCACACGGGCGTCGTAGCGCCTGCCCTCGCCGCCGATCTGCACGGTCGGCTCGTCGACGCCGCCGACCACGTGCGCGTTGGTCATCACCTTGTGGTCGCCGAAGACGAAGCCGGTGCCCTCCAGGACCTTCGAGCAGCTCTGCGCGGTGCCGACGACCTTGACGATGCTCTTCTTGGCGCGCTGCGGCACCGGGCTGCCCGCGAGCTTCGGATCGGGCGGCGCGACGTCCTGGATCGGCTCGTCGGAGAACGGGGTGAAGACCTGCGGATAGCCGTTCTTGGCGAGCACGGAGGAGAAGTCCGCGAACCAGCCGTCCGTCTGCTCCGGCATCACCCGCGAGACCCCGAGCAGGATCTTGGAGCCGCGCACCTCCTTGCCGAGCGTCGGCAGCGTCGTACCGGCGAGGGCCGAGCCGATGAGCCAGGCGACGAGCAGCATCGCCAGCACGTTCACCAGCGCCCCGCCCGTCGCGTCCAGGGCGCGCGCGGGGGACCAGGTGATGTACTGCCGCAGCTTGTTGCCGAGGTGGGTGGTGAGGGCCTGGCCGACGGAGGCGCAGATGATGACGACGACCACGGCCGCGATGACGCCGCCGGTGCCCGGCTTGCTGCCGTCCGTGAACTCGTCCCAGAGCGGCGGGAGTACGAGCAGCGCGATGAGGCCGCCCCCGAGGAAACCGATCACCGACAGGATGCCGACGACAAAGCCCTGGCGGTAGCCGACGATCGCGAACCATACGGCCGCGAGCACCAGCAGTACGTCCAGCACGTTCACCGAATCAGCCCTCGCCTCGGTCTCTACTCCAACGGAAGAGACACCGTCTCATGCGCGGGAGTCGAGCGAGACCCGGCGGTCGCGGTCCCACGGACGCTCCCAGCCCGCGTAGTGCAGGATCCGGTCGATGACCCCCGCGGTGAATCCCCAGACCAGTGCGGAGCCGACGAGGAAGGCCGGGCCGGCATGGCCCGAAGGGTGCACCGCCATGGCGCGATTGGCCGGATCGGTGAGGTCGGCGACGGGCACGGTGAACACCCGTGCGGTCTCCGCGGGATCCACGGGCGCGACGGGCGTCGGCCGCCGCCACCAGCCGAGCACGGGGGTCACCACGAAGCCGCTCACGGGGATGTAGAGGCTCGGGAGGACGCCGAAGAGCTGGACCCCCGAGGGGTCGAGCCCCGTCTCCTCCTCGGCCTCGCGCAGCGCCGCGCGGAGCCGCCCCTCGCCCTGCGGGTCCCCGTCCTCCGGGTCGAGCGCGCCGCCCGGGAAGGAGGGCTGGCCCGCGTGGGACCTCAGGCTGGAGGCGCGCTCCATCAGCAGCATCTCCGGCCCCTGCCGTCCCTCTCCGAAGAGGACGAGCACGGCCGAGGGGCGCCCGCCGCCGTCCTCGGGCGGCAGGAAACGGCTGAGCTGGGTGGGCCGGACCGTCCGCGAGGCGTCGCGGACGGGCGTGAGCCAGCCGGGCAGGTCGCGGTCGCTGACCTCGACACGGCCGTACGGCTGCGACGGCGGCTCCGGATCGGCGCTCCGGGCCGACCGACTGTGGGCACCCGTCACCGGGCGGCCCCGGCGGCCGTCGGCGCGGGCCGTCCCGGGAGCGGGGGCGCCGGGGTGCCCGGGTAGTCCGGCGGGGGCTTCAGGCGCTGGCCCGGCTGGCCGCCCATCTCGTACTTGAGCAGCTTCTTCGCCTTCTCCGGATCGGTCTCCCCCTCCCCGTACGAGGGGCAGATCTCGGCGATCGGGCAGGCGCCGCAGGCGGGCTTGCGGGAGTGGCAGACGCGGCGGCCGTGGAAGATCGTGCGGTGCGAGAACATCGTCCACTCGCTCTTGGGCAGCAGCTCCCCGATCTCGGCCTCGACCTTCTCGGGGTCGGTCTGCTCGGTGAGTTTCCAGCGGCGCACGAGCCGCCCGAAGTGGGTGTCGACGGTCAGCCCGGGGACCCCGAACGCGTTCCCCAGCACGACGAAGGCCGTCTTGCGGCCGACTCCCGGCAGCCTGACGAGCTCCTCGACGGTGCCGGGGACCTCGCCGCCGAAGTCGTCCCTGAGCCCCTTGGAGAGGCCGAGCAGCGACTTCGCCTTGGCGCGGAAGAAGCCGGTCGGGCGGATCAGCTCCTCCAGCTCCTCCGGATTGGCCGCGGCCAGGTCCTCGGGCGTGGGGTAGGCGGCGAAGAGCGCGGGCGTCGTCTGGTTGACCCTCAGGTCCGTGGTCTGGGCCGAGAGGACGGTGGCGACGAGGAGCTGGAAGGGGTTCTCGAAGTCCAGCTCGGGGTGCGCGTAGTAGTACACCTCGGCCAGCTCGCGGTTGATACGGCGGGCCCGGCGGACCTTGGAGAGGTGCGACTCGGAAGCGGCGGTCTTCTTAGGAGCAGCGGCCGTCTTCTTGGCTGCTGTCTTCTTAGGAGCGGCCGTCTTCTTGGGAGCGGCGGCCTTCTTGGCCGGGACCTTCTTGGCGGCCGTCTTCTTCGCCGCCGGGGCCTTCTTCGCCGCCGCCGTCTTCTTGACCGCGGTCTTCTTCGCGGGGGCCGTCTTCTTCGCGGCGGTCTTCTTGGCCGGGGCCTTCTTGGTCACGGTCTTCTTCGCGGCTTTCGTCCCCTTCGCCTTCTTGGCGGGGTCGTGTTCGCCCACAGCGGAATCCTCCGTTGCCGTCACCCGCCCGGCCCCCTCTCTCCGTGCGCTCACCGGGGTATTGGACACCCGGCCAGACTAAGGGGGGCGACCGACATTCGCCCCGCACGCAGCCGATTCACGACCCCAATCAACCCCTGCGTTGGGGGGCCCGGTGTGCGTACGTCAAACTTGTGACTGATTGCTGTGACTGATCGCACTGTTTGACCGTCCGGCATCATGGGATTGACGCATCCCATGGGCAGGTCGACAAGGAGAGAACTCGTGGACGACGTTCTGCGGCGCGCGCCGCTCTTCGCGGCGCTCGATGAGGAGCAGGCCGCTGAGCTGCGTGCCTCCATGACCGAGACGACTCTCGCCCGGAGCGAGGCCCTGTTTCACGAGGGCGACCCAGGCGACCGTCTCTACGTCGTGACCGAGGGCAAGGTGAAGCTGCACCGCACCTCCCCGGACGGGCGCGAGAACATGCTGGCGGTGCTCGGCCCCGGCGAGCTGATCGGCGAGCTGTCGCTGTTCGACCCGGGTCCGCGTACGGCGACGGCTTCGGCGCTGACCGAGGTCAAGCTGCTCGGCCTGGGCCACGGCGACCTCCAGCCCTGGCTGAACGCACGCCCGGAGGTGGCCACCGCGCTGCTGCGCGCCATCGCCCGGCGCCTGCGGCGCACCAACGACTCCATGTCCGACCTCGTCTTCTCCGACGTGCCGGGCCGGGTCGCCAAGCAGCTCCTCGACCTGTCGCGCCGTTTCGGCGTGCAGTCCGAGGAGGGCATCCACGTGGTGCACGACCTCACGCAGGAGGAGCTGGCCCAGCTGGTCGGCGCGTCCCGCGAGACGGTCAACAAGGCGCTGGCGGACTTCGCGGGCCGCGGCTGGCTCCGTCTGGAGGCCCGCGCGGTCATCCTGCTCGACATCGAGCGCCTGGCGAAGCGCTCGCGCTGATCCCGCGCGGGCACGCCGCCCGGGCGACCGGGCGCCCGGGACCAGGACACCTCCGGACCTCTGCCAGAGCCGTCAGAGGCCGCGTACGCGCCTGTGAGAGCCTCCGGGCACCTGCGGGTGCTTGTGGGTGCCCCTGAGCGCCCGTGCCCCGGAGAGGGCGGCCCCGGGCTGTCAGATCAGCCCGTGCTCGCCCAGATAGTCGAGCTGTGCCCGTACGGACAGCTCGGCCGCCGGCCAGAGGGTGCGGTCCACGTCCGCGTAGACGTGGGCGACCACCTCGGAGGCCGTACGGTGCCCCTCCTCGACCGCCGTCTCGACCTGGGCCAGACGGTTGGCCCGGTGCGCGAGGTAGAAGTCGACCGCTCCTTGTGCGTCGTTCAGCACGGGCCCGTGGCCGGGAAGGATGCGGGTCACGCCGTCGTCGACCGTCAGGGAGCGCAGACGGCGCAGGGAGTCCAGATAGTCGCCGAGCCGTCCGTCCGGATGGGCCACCATCGTGGTGCCGCGGCCCAGGATGGTGTCGCCCGTCAGCACTGCCGCGTCGGCGGGCAGGTGGAAGCAGAGCGAGTCGGCGGTGTGGCCGGGGGTCGGCACGACGCGCATCTCCAGGCCGCCGGTCGTGATGACGTCCCCCGCGGCCAGTCCCTCGTCCCCCAGGCGCAGCGCCGGATCGAGCGCCCGTACGTGCGTCCCGGTCAGCTCGGCGAAACGGGCGGCGCCCTCCGCGTGGTCCGGATGGCCGTGGGTCAGCAGGGTGAGCGCGACACGCTTGCCCTGCTGCTCGGCGGTGGCGACGACCCCGCGCAGATGGGCGTCGTCCAGCGGACCCGGATCGATGACGACGGCGAGGTCGGAACCGGGCTCGGAGACGATCCAGGTGTTCGTCCCGTCGAGCGTCATGGGCGAGGGGTTGGGGGCGAGCACACAGTGCGCGCGGGGACTCGCCTGGCCGTCGATCCCGCCGCCGCGCGGCTGGCCGGGGAGTGCTGCGGCGTCGGTCATGCGGTATCGGTCCCCTTGTCGGTCCGCTCGCCGGCCGGCCGGTCGTCCCGCTGGTCGACGCGCTTGGTGAACTCCTCGTGCCCCGGCCACGTCAGGACGATCTGCCCGTCCTCCAGGCGAGCCCGTGCGATCACGGGCGTGAGGTCGCGCCGTACGGCGGCTTCGAGCGCGGCGGCGGCCGTACCGTACGGACGCAGTTGGCGCAGGGCCGCGATGGTCGGCGGCATCATCAGAAGCTCGCCCCCGTCGTACCCGTCGGCCGCGTCCCCTGGGCGCACCCATTCCGTACGGTCGGCCTCTGTAGAGGCGTTACGGGTGCGCTGCCCCTGAGGGAGCGCGGCGACGAAGAACCAGGTGTCGTAGCGCCGTTCCTCGAACTCCGGGGTGATCCAGCGCGCCCAGGCGCCCAGCAGGTCGCTGCGCAGGACGAGCCCCCTGCGGGCGAGGAAGTCGGCGAAGGACAGCTCCCGCGCGACGAGGGCCGCGCGGTCCTCCTCCCAGTCGTCGCCCGTGGTGTCGGCCACGACGGTGCGTGCGTCGGGCCCGGCGAGCAGGACGCCCGCCTCCTCGAACGTCTCCCGTACGGCCGCGCAGACGATGGACCGTGCCGTCGCCTCGTCCGTGCCGAAACGGTCCGCCCATTCCGCGACGGCCGGACCCGCCCACCGGGTCTCCCGGGTGTCCCTCGGGTCGACGGAACCGCCGGGGTACGCGTAGGCGCCGCCCGCGAAGGCCATCGAGGCGCGGCGGCGCAGCATGTAGACGTCCGGCCCGTCCTGCGTGTCGCGCAGGAGCAGCACGGTCGCCGCGCGGCGCGGGGTGACGGGCGTGATCTCTCCCGCGGCGAGTGCCCGGATGCGCTCCGGCCACTGCGGCGGGTACCACTGGCCGTTGGTAGACGACATGGGCGGATGCTACGGCCCGCCGCCTCGATGTTCGAGAGGCAGCGGGCCGTGATGATCAGCACGCGGGCGCGGCGCCCGCCATTCGTCCCTCAGCGGTCCGTCACTCGGTGAGCTCGACCTGGATCTCGACCTCGACCGGCGCGTCCATCGGCAGCACCGCGACGCCCACCGCGCTGCGCGCGTGGACGCCCCTGGCGCCCAGGACCTCGCCGAGCAGTTCGCTCGCGCCGTTGATGACACCCGGCTGGCCGGTGAAGTCCGGGGCCGAGGCCACGAAACCGGTGACCTTGACGACGCGCGCGATGCGGTCCAGGTCGCCGGTGACGGACTTGACCGCCGCCAGCGCGTTCAGCGCGCACGTACGCGCGAGCTCCTTGGCCTCCTCCGCGGTGACCTCGCCGCCGACCTTGCCGGTGACCGGGAGGGCGCCCTCGACCAGGGGGACCTGGCCCGCTGTCCAGACGTAGCTGCCGGACCGCTGCGCGGGCACGTACGCACCCGCGGGGGTGGCCGTCTCGGGGAGGCTCAGCCCCAGCTCGGCGAGCTTGTCCTCGACGGCGCTCACGCGGACTTCTCCCGCTTGAGGTACGCCACGAGCTGCTCCGGGTTGTTGGGCCCCGGAACGACCTGGACCAGCTCCCAGCCGTCCTCGCCCCAGGTGTCCAGGATCTGCTTGGTCGCGTGCACGAGGAGCGGCACGGTCGCGTATTCCCACTTCGTCATGGGGACGACCCTAATCCCTCGCGACTAGCCCGGGCGCGCGCTGGTTAGGCTCCCAGCCGTGAGCAGGCTCCACGTAGTGACCGGCAAGGGCGGGACCGGCAAGACGACGGTCGCCGCCGCCCTCGCGCTCGCGCTGGCGGGCGAGGGACGACGCACGCTGCTCGTCGAGGTCGAGGGCAGGCAGGGCATCGCGCAGCTCTTCGAGACGGAGCCGCTGCCGTACGAGGAACGGAAGATCGCCGTCTCGCACGGCGGCGGCGAGGTGTACGCGCTGGCGATCGACGCCGAGCGCGCGCTGCTCGACTACCTCCAGATGTTCTACAAGCTGGGCAGCGCCGGACGTGCGCTCAAACGGCTCGGCGCCATCGACTTCGCGACGACCATCGCCCCCGGGCTGCGGGACGTCCTGCTGACCGGGAAGGCGTGCGAGGCGGTGCGCCGCAGGGACAAGCACCAGCGGCCCGTCTACGACGCGGTGGTGATGGATGCGCCGCCCACCGGACGGATCACCCGTTTCCTGGGGGTGAACGAGGAGGTCGCCGGGCTGGCCAAGGTCGGCCCCGTGCACAACCAGGCGCAGGCCGTCATGCGCGTCCTCAAGTCACCCGAAACAGCGGTCCATCTGGTCACGCTGCTGGAGGAGATGCCCGTGCAGGAGACCGTGGACGGTCTGGCGGAGCTGCGCGCCGCGGGGCTCCCCACCGGCGCGCTCGTGGTCAACATGGTGCGTCCCTCCCTGCCCGGCGAGGAGCACCTGGACGGCGCCGAGGAGCGCACGGGGGACCTCGCACGCGCCTTCGCGCGCGCCGGGCTGGGCGGTGCCCGCCGGGGCGGGCGTGCCGAGCGCCTGGTCGCGCCGCTGCTGGCCCAGGGTCAGGAGCACGCCGAACGCGTCAGGCTGGAGAGCGGGCTCCGCGCCGAGCTGCACGGGCAGAACGCGCCCGTACGGGAGCTGAGCCTGCTCGGCGAGGGAGTCGAGCTGGCGGGCCTGTACCGGCTCTCCAGCGAACTGCGCGAGCAGTGGCCGTGACGGCCGGAAGAGCGGGCGAAGAGCGGGCACGGACGCCGCGGAAGGGGAGACATCCATGAGCACCGGGGACAGACCGGCGGCCGAGACCGCCCTCGACACCCTCGACGCCCTCGGCACTCTCGACACGGAGACCCTGCTCGACGTCGACCCCCTGCTGGACGACCCGCGGACCCGGATCGTCGTGTGCTGCGGCTCGGGCGGCGTCGGCAAGACGACGACGGCCGCCGCGCTGGGCGTACGGGCGGCGGAGCGCGGCCGCAGGACGGTCGTGCTGACCATCGACCCGGCCCGCCGTCTCGCGCAGTCGATGGGCCTGTCCGAGCTGGACAACACCCCGCGCGAGGTTCCCGGGGTGGACACCTCGGCGGGCGGCGAGCTGCACGCGATGATGCTCGACATGAAGCGGACGTTCGACGAGATCGTCGAGGCGCACGCGGACCCCGAGCGGGCCAAGGCGATCCTGGAGAACCCCTTCTACCAGTCCCTGTCGGCCGGTTTCGCCGGTACGCAGGAGTACATGGCGATGGAGAAGCTCGGCCAGCTCCGGACGAGCGACGAGTGGGACCTCATCGTCGTGGACACCCCGCCGTCGCGCTCGGCCCTGGACTTCCTGGACGCGCCGAAGCGGCTGGGCTCCTTCCTGGACGGGAAGTTCATCAAGCTGATGATGGCGCCCGCGAAGGTCGGCGGGCGGGCCG
This sequence comes from Streptomyces sp. NPDC048172, assembly GCF_043202595.1. Lineage (NCBI taxonomy): Bacteria > Bacillati > Actinomycetota > Actinomycetes > Kitasatosporales > Streptomycetaceae > Streptomyces > Streptomyces sp. NPDC048172. Next base: position 683,131 of record NZ_JBIDAT010000002.1, on the reverse strand, counting down.
GGATGAAGTTCGTGAACCTGGGCATGGCCGGGCTCTCGATGTTCACGGGCGCGCTCAACAAGCTGCTGGGCGCCGGGCTGCTGCGGGACGTGCAGACGTTCGTCGCCGCGATGGACACCATGTTCGGCGGCTTCCGCACCCGTGCCGACGCCACCTACCGGCTGCTCCAGGCGCCGGGCACGGCCTTCCTCGTGGTCGCGGCGCCGGAGCGGGACGCGCTGCGCGAGGCGGCGTACTTCGTGGAGCGGCTGGCGGCCGACCGTATGCCTCTGGCGGGGCTGGTGCTCAACCGGATGCACGGCACGGACGCGGCCGGACTGAGCGCCGAACGGGCCCTCGCGGCGGCGGAAAATCTTGAGGACCGCGGCATTGTGGATCGCGGCCCGGGGAAGGGTGAAGGGCGAAACGCCCCGTCGGCCGACTCCGAGGGCATGGTTCCCGAGGACGGCTCCCCCGTCACAGACGGCCCTGGCCCAGCCAGGCCCGCCACCACTCCTTCGCCCGCCGACGGCACGTCGCACGCCGCCAGGAATTCACGGACCTCTCCCGTCACGGAGAAGTCCGCACCGCAGTCCGGCCCGCCGCACTCCGACGCGCCGGACGCGACCGCTGACGCTGACACCGCCGCAGACGCGGCAGACACGACCGGGGGGACAGCACACCAGGTACCGCGTACGCACGACACGCACAGCGCATCCACGGCCGGTACGGCCGACGCCTCCTCAGCGGGTTCTCCCGCGTCCGACGCCGACACTCCTCCGTCGCCGTCGGCGCACGCCGTGGGTGCTGACAACACCGGGACCGACGAGCCCGAGACCGAGACGGAGCCCGACGGGTCCGACGGGGCCACGCAGGTGGACCTGCTGGCCGCCGGTCTGCTCCGGCTGCACGCAGAGCGCATGCGGCTGCTCGCACGCGAGCGGCGCACGCGTGACCGCTTCACGGCCCTGCACCCCGAGGTGCCCGTGGCCGAGGTCGTCGCGCTGCCCGGGGACGTACACGATCTCGCGGGCCTGCGCACCGTGGGTGAGCGGCTGGCTCGGCAGTCCGCCACGTCCTGACCCGCCCACGTCCCGACGACACCGTCTGCCGTCCGGACGTTCTGAGGCTGAGGCGCCGGGGCGGGGTACGCCCGCACGTGCTGCGCACCGCGTGCCGTACGAGCCGCGCGTGTCCTGCGTGCTGCGCGTGTCGCCGGAGCCGTCTTACCCGTCGCTGCTGTCCGTGGGTCAGTAGCCGTCGCTTGTGCCGCGGCTCCGCGCGGCGTGGCCCTGGGGCCCGTGCATGCACGCGTGTGGCACGCGTTGCCCATGTCGCACGTGTGGGCTCAGCTCGTGTCGGCATGCCTCGTGCCGACGCCTCGGATGCCGAGGCCGCGTGTGCTGACGTGGCTCGTGCTGCCGGTGTCCGAGCGGCCCGTCTGCCGTCCGGACGTCGGGGCTAGCCCGCCGCGGCGTAGTCCTGCTCTTCGTCGTCGAAGTCCACGGGCAGGATTCCGCCCGTGCCGCGCTCGTACTCCGAGCGCGCTGTCTCCAGCAGGCGGCGCCACGAGGTGACCGTCGGGCGACGGCGCAGCAGCGCCCTCCGCTCCCGCTCGGTCATACCGCCCCAGACACCGAATTCCACCCGGTTGTCGAGAGCGTCCGCGAGGCACTCCGTCCGCACCGGACACCCGGTGCACACGGCCTTGGCGCGGTTCTGCGCCGCCCCTTGCACGAATAGTTCGTCCGGATCCGTAGTGCGGCACGCTGCTTGCGCACTCCAGTCTGTCACCCAGCTCATAGCCGGCGCCGTCCTCTCCCGAATCGAGGCTCCCCCACGGCGGCGAACGGCATATTCACCGTTGCCAGTTGAGGACGTTACGGAAGGCAGGCAGGGCGCAACACCCCCTGCGGGCCCAATCTTGAATGGCCCGAACGGACTATGCGTATGCGGCAGATCACCCAACGGAGTGAGCGGGTGACAAGCCCGACGTTCCCGGCGCATCCGGGCAGTTCAGATGCCCTTCACCAGGTCTCCACGGGGGTTGCGAGGACCGCCGGACACGCGTCTTACCGATTTCTCCTGGCATATGACGGGAATCCGGGCAGTTCTCATCACTCACTTGAGTGACTACGAGGGCGAGGGAGAGTCTGTGACGGAAAACCGCCGAAGTGACGTGTGTGAGAACGAAACTGAGCCCAGCCTAAGCGACCGGGCGCGCCCCTGTCCGGCGTTTGCGTCTTTCCCCGACGGCGGGTCGTCCCACCCCGTCGCCCCCACCCCGCATCCCCCGTCCGACGGCTCCGGGCGCACCGGAGCCCGGTGGACGGCCACTCCCGTCGTAGGCTCTCCCCATGGCTAAGAAGCGCGCGGGTGGTGGACTGACCGGTCCCCAGCAGGCCGCCAAGTTCGTCGGCGTCAGTGTGCTCGCCGGTGCCGTGATGGCGGGGCTCGCGCTGCCCGCGATCGGGACACTGGGCCTGGCCGCCAAGGGAACCGTCGAGGGATTCGACGAACTGCCGGTCAATCTGAAGCGCCCGCCGCTCAGCCAGCGCACCACGATCCTGGACGCGAACGGCGGCGAGATCGCCAAGGTCTACTCGCGCGACCGTACGGTCGTCGACCTCAAGGACATCTCGCCGTACATGCGCCAGGCGATCGTGGCGATCGAGGACGCGCGCTTCTACAAGCACGGCGCCATCGACCTCAAGGGCGTGCTCCGCGCGGTCAACAAGAACGCCCGCTCGGGTGAGGTCTCCGAGGGCGCCTCGACGCTCACCCAGCAGTACGTCAAGAACGTCTTCGTCGAGGAGGCGGGCAACGACCCGGACAAGGTCGCCCTCGCCACCCAGCAGACCGTCGGCCGGAAGATCAAGGAGCTGAAGTACGCGATCCAGGTCGAGGAGGAGCTGGGCAAGAAGCAGATCCTGGAGAACTACCTCAACATCACGTTCTTCGGCCAGCAGGCGTACGGCGTGGAGGCGGCCGCGCAGCGGTACTTCTCCAAGTCGGCGAAGGACCTGACGCTGGAGGAGTCCGCGCTGCTCGCCGGGATCGTGCAGTCCCCGAGCCGGTACGACCCGGTCAATGACGAGCAGGAGGCGAAGAAGCGCCGTAACACCGTGCTCAACCGGATGGCGGCGCACGGCGACGTCTCCAGGACCGAGGTGGCCGACGCGAAGAAGAAGCCCATCAAGCTGAACGTCAGCAGGCCGCAGAACGGCTGCATCACGGCCGTGAAGGGCGCGGGCTTCTTCTGCGACTACGTGCGCGAGGTGTTCCTGAAGGACCCTGCCTTCGGCAAGACGTCCAAGGTGCGGGCGAAGCGCTGGAACCAGGGCGGGCTCACCGTCCGGACCACGCTCGATCCCAAGGCGCAGCAGTCGGTGCGCGACTCGATAGAGCAGCACGTCAACAAGTCCGACAAGGTCGCGACGGCTGTCTCGATCGTCGAGCCCGGCACGGGGAAGATCCGCGGCATGGGCCAGTCCCGTCCGTACGGCTTCGGGAAGAACCAGACGCAGATCAACCTGTCGGTCGACCGCAGCATGGGCGGCGGCGCGGGCTACCAGCCCGGGTCGACGTTCAAGCCGGTGATCGCGGCGGCGGCGCTGGAGCGGGGCACGAGCCCGTACAAGTCGTATCCCTCGCCGTACCGGATGCAGTACCCGTCGCCGGTGAAGACGTGCAAGGGCGACTGGAAGGGCAAGGCGCCGGTCGAGAACGAGAACCGGTCGGAGAAGGGTCCGTACCGGATGAAGGAGGCGACCGCGAAGTCGGTCAACACCTACTTCGTCTCGCTCATCTCCGACACCGGCGTCTGCCCCGTCACCTCCATGGCCAAGAAGATGGGCATCGACCGGGCCGACGGCAAGAAGATCGACCAGGTGCCGTCGATCTCGCTCGGCACGCAGGAGATGTCGCCGCTGACCATGGCCGAGGGCTACGCCACCTTCGCCAACCGGGGCGTCCACTGCACGCCGGTCGCCATCGAGTCCATCACGGACCCGCGCGGCAAGAAGCTGAAGGTGCCCAAGACCACCTGCAAGCGCGCCATGAAGACGAAGACGGCCGACACGGTCAACTCGCTCCTGCGGGGCGTGGTCGAGGACGGCACGGGCAAGAAGGCCGGGCTCAGCGGGCGGGACAGCGCGGGCAAGACGGGTACGACGGACCAGCGGTACGCCGCCTGGTTCGTGGGCTACACCCCGAACATGTCCGGTGCCGTCTGGGTCGGCGACCCCGCGCACCGTACGCGGATGGTCAACATCACCATCGGCGGTGTTCCGTACGACAAGGTCTTCGGCGGCGAGGTCCCCGGTCCCATCTGGCGGGACGCGATGCAGGGCGCCCTCGCGGACAAGCCCGCCCCCGACTTCAACCACGTGAAGATCCGCGACCCCGACAAGGGGCGCGGCGGCGGTCACGACGACGGCGGGGACGACGGTGGGGACGACGACAACCAGAACCCCGACCCCGATCCGGACCCGTGGCCTGACGTGACAGTCCCGCCGGACCTCATCGGCGGCGGCGACAACGGCGGCGGCAACGGGAACGGCGGCGGGAACGGCAACGGCGGCGGCTGGTCCAACGGCGGCGGGAACGGCGGCGATTGGGGCGACGGCGGCGGAGGCTGGGACGTCGGCGGCGGCTGGCCGTAAACGGTAAGCGGTTATAGGGCATAGGTAAGGGGCGCTCTCCATGGGAGGGCGCCCCTTACACGTCGTACGGCACCGATCGGTACCGATCACTGGCCGGTGCGGCTAGCCCGCCAGCCGCTGCTTCACCGCGGCCGCCACCCGGCCGCCCTCGGCGCGGCCCGCGACCTTGGGGTTGACGATCTTCATGACGGCGCCCATGGCACGCGGCCCCTCGGCGCCCGCCGCCTGCGCCTCCGCGACCGCATCGGCCACCAGCGAGTCCAGCTCCTCGTCCGAGAGCTGCTTCGGCAGGTAGTCCGCGAGCACCTCGCCCTCGGCCTGCTCCCGCTCGGCCTGCGCGGCGCGCCCGCCGTCCGCGAACGCCTCGGCCGCCTCGCGGCGCTTCTTCGCCTCGCGCGTGATGACCTTCTGCACCTCGTCGTCGGAGAGTTCGCGCGCTTCCTTGCCCGCGACCTCCTCCTTCGTGATCGCGGCGAGGGTCATCCGGAGGGTGGAGGAGCGGAGCTCGTCGCGTCCCTTGATGGCCGCGGTGAGGTCGTCCTGGAGACGGGATTTGAGCGTGGTCATGCGCTCAGTGTGCCAGGGGCCCGGCATGGGGGACCGACTGCGCCGGGCTGGCGGCGTCTGCGACGATAGGACGATGCGCGCGCGATACCGCATTCCCCTGGCAGCTTCCCTTGGCATCACGGCACTCGGCGCGGCCTGCGTCGGCTACGCGGCGGGGGTGGAGGTCCGCTCCTTCCGCCTCCGACGGGTGTCCGTTCCCGTACTTCCGCGCGGGATGCATCCCCTGCGGGTGCTCCAGGTCTCCGACATCCACATGGTCAGCGGGCAGCGCAAGAAGCAGCGCTGGCTCCAGTCGCTCGCGGGCCTGCGCCCGGACTTCGTGATCAACACCGGCGACAACCTCTCCGACACCGAGGGTGTCCCCGAGGTCCTGGACGCGCTCGGCCCCCTGATGGAGTTCCCCGGGGCGTACGTCTTCGGGTCGAACGACTACTACGGTCCGCGGCTGGGCAACCCCGCGAAGTATCTGATCGAGAAGGCGACCGGGCGGCACGGCCTGAACGGGAACGCGCCCGTGGTCGGCGCCCTCCACAACCCGTGGGAGGGCCTGCGGGACGCCTTCGACGCGGCGGGCTGGGTCGGCCTCTCCAACACCCGCGGCCGGATCAAGCTCGACGGCGGCCAGGAGATCGCCCTCACCGGCCTCGACGACCCGCACATCAAGCGCGACCGCTACGGCGAGGTGGCGGGCGGCCCCGAGGCGGACGCCGACCTCTCGCTCGCCGTCGTCCACGCCCCGTACCTGCGTGTCCTCGACGCCTTCACCGCGGACCGTTACCCGCTGATCCTCGCCGGTCACACCCACGGCGGCCAGCTCTGCGTCCCCTTCTACGGCGCCCTGGTCACCAACTGCGACCTGGACACGGAGCGTGTGAAGGGCCTCTCCGCCCACCGCGCGGGCGGCCACGAGTCGTACCTCCACGTCTCCGCGGGCTGCGGCACCAACCGCTACACCCCGGTCCGCTTCGCCTGCCCCCCGGAGGCCACGCTCCTCACCCTGACTCCGCGCGAGGACTGAGCGGGGCGGGGCCGTCGGGCCCCTCGCGCACCCGGCTCGGGCCCGGCTCGGGCCCTGCGCGGGCCCGGTGCGGGCCCCGCCAGAAACCGGATTTCGCCTCACGGCTCACCTGGGCTAAAGTAGTCGTCGTTGCTTCGGGGTGTAGCGCAGCTTGGCAGCGCGCTTCGTTCGGGACGAAGAGGTCGTGGGTTCAAATCCCGCCACCCCGACAGAGGAAACACCAGGTCAGGCCCGGTGCTGAGAGATCAGCGCCGGGTCTGTTCTGTTGTGCGGGGTCGTTCTGGGGGCCGTGTGGGGGGGCCATGGCCGTCTGCTAGGCGTCCGTGTTGCCCGGTGGTCGGGGTGGCGGGCTCGCGGGGCGGTGGGTGGCCTGGCGGGGTGCGTCAACGGGGGACGTACTCCTTGGAGTGGTCACGTCCCTGTGCGGGAGTATCCGGTCCCTTTGCCGCTAATTCGACCGGGTATGAATCTTCTTGGGCGTCATCGACGGATCGCGGCAGCGACGGTTCTGGCAGGAGCCGCGCTGAGCGCGGCGGCACTCACGCCGGCCGGTGCGGCGCCGGTGCAGAGCAAGGCCGAGGCGCCGTGGGTGGTGTCGGTGGGCGACAGCTTCATCTCCGGTGAGGCGGGGCGCTGGGCGGGCAACAGCAATGAGAGTGCCGACGGCTACTCCCGTACCGACCGGGCGTACGACGCCGCGACGGACACGGAAGATCCGCACAAGGTGTACGGCGCGTCCTACGACGACCGGTGCAACCGTTCCGACAGCGCCGAAGTCAACTCCGCGCCCGGCCAGGGCCACCGGCTCAACCTCGCCTGCTCGGGCGCCACCTCCACCGGGGTCCTGCTGCCGGAGAACGGCGGGAGCCCCTTCAAGACCGAACCCTCCCAGGCGCAGCAGCTCCAGGACGCGGTCACCGGCCACCCCGTACGCGCGGTCGTCGTCTCCATCGGCGGCAACGACCTCGGCTTCGAGGACGTCATCTCCTCCTGCGCCACCAGTTTCCTCAAGCCGTTCGGAGCCTCCCCCTGCGCTCCGGATCAAGACGCCAAGGTCGGCGAGCGGCTGCCCGCGATGCGCGAAGCGGCCGGCAAATCGCTGGCCGACGTCACCACCGCCATGGACCGGGCAGGGCACCCGAAGGGCAGCTACCGGCTGATCCTGCAGTCCTACCCCTCGCCCCTGCCCGATGCCGCACGGATGCGTTACGAAGGCGAGGGGTACGACCGTATGACGCAGGGCGGCTGCCCGTTCTTCGACAAGGACCTCACCTGGGCCCACGACGAACTCGTCCCCCGGATCAGCACCACCCTCGCCGAGGCCGCCCGCACCTCCGACGCGGAATTCCTCGACCTGTCCCGTGCTTTCGACGGCCGGGAGATCTGCTCCACCACCACCGTCCAGGCCGACCGTGACCACCAGCCCTCGGGCGGGACCAGTGAATGGGTCCGCTTCGTGACCTCCGGCCACGGACAAGGCCAGCGCCAGGAGTCCCTGCACCCCAACTACTACGGCCAGCGCGCCCTCGGCGCCTGCCTCGGCCTCAAGCTCGCGAAGACCCCCGGCGACCACGCCTGCACCAACACGCCGGGGGCAGGCCCCGGCGACATGCGCCTGCGGTCCGCCTCCTCCGCGTGACACCGCACCACCCCACCAGCGAAACGTAGCTGTTCCGGGTTCAGGGGCCTGATCCGCAGTGCGGGTCGGGCCTCTGGGCCGTTCTTGGGTGGTGGTCATGGGTGGTCAGCCCGTACGCCCCGCGCTCTCCCTGTCCCCCCACCGGCGCTACGAGGCCGGCGCCGCCGCCGGGCGGGTGCGGATCGCGGCGCCGGTGACGCGTACGCGCGGGTCGTCGGCGCGGAGGGTGACCTCCAGGTGTGAGGGGCGGCCCATGTCGTGGCCCTGGTGGAGGGTGAGCCGAGCGTCGTTCGGGACGAGGGCTTGTTCGCGGGCGTAGGCGCCGAAGGCCGCGGCTGCGGCGCCGGTCGCGGCGTCCTCCACCACGCCGCCGACCGGGAACGGGTCGCGGACGTGGAAGACGGTCGCTGATTCGCGCCACACCAGTTGCACGGTGGTCAGGTCGAGCCGCCGCATCAGCCGCAGGAGCCGGTCGAAGTCGTAGTCCAGGTCGGCCAGTCGCTCGCGGGTGGCCGCGGCCAGCACCAGGTGGCGGACGCCCGCGAAGGCGATCTTCGGGGGCAGCAGGGCGTCGAGCTCGCCGGTCCGCCAGCCGAGCGCGGCCAGGGCTTCCGTCACATCCGCCGGGGACACGTCGTCCACGTGGGGGGTGACGCTGGTGAGGGTGGCCTTCAGTACGCCGTCCTCCTCCCGGACGGTGACGGGCACGTGGCCCGCGGCGGTGTGGAAGTCGAAGTCGCCCGCACCGAGGCGCTCGCCGAGCGCCACAGCGGTGGCGACGGTGGCGTGGCCGCAGAAGCCGACCTCCGCCTTGGGGCTGAAGAAGCGCAGCGTGAAGGACCGGGCGTCGTCCGGGGCACCCCCGGATCCGGGTCGGGGGCCGGGTCCGGGTCCGGGGGTGACGAAGGCGGACTCCGAGTAGCCGAGTTCGGCGGCGATCGTCACCCTCTCGGCGTCGCTGAGGGAGGAGGCGTCGAGGACGACTCCGGCTCCGTTGCCGCCCGTCGGGCTGGTGGTGAAGGCCGTGTAGTGGAGCACCTCGGCGGTCAGCTGCTGGGCGGGTGCGGTCGCGGTGGTCGTCGTCTTGTCCGGCATGGTGGAGGTTCCTCTCACGGGTTCATGGGTTCACGGGTTCACGGGTTCACGGGTTCACGGGTTCACGGGTTGTGTGTGTCGGGGGGCGGACGGTCGTTCTCAGGTGGCGCTGGTGGTGCGGGTGGCGGCGCGGCGCCGGGCGGTGAGGGCGAGCAGGGCTCCGGTCGCGAAGGCCGCCGCGGCGAGACCGGTCGACAGGCGCAGACCCGCGGTGAAGCCCGACGCCGTGGTGGCGAAGGTGCCGAAGAGCGCGACTCCGATGGTGCTGCCGACCTGGCGGGAGACGTTGAAGACGGCGGAGGCGATGCCCGCGTCCGCGACGGGAGCGGCGTCGACGAGCGTGGCGGTGGCGGCGAGGGCAGTCATCGTCTGGCCGAGGCCCGTGGCGATCAAGGCGAACAGCAGCACGGGGTACGGGGTGTGGGGCCCGGCCGGCAGCCAGCCGAGGAAGCCGAGCATGCCCAGTACGAGGCCTGCGGCCATGACCGCGTACGTACCGGTGCGGGTGGCCATCCGGCTGAACAGCGGGGCGGCGACCAGGCCCATGCACACCGACGGCAGCAGGGCCAGGCCCGTCGCCAGGGCGCTGAAACCGCGCTCCTGCTGGAAGTACAGGGTGGTCAGGAACAGCATCCCGTAGTAACCGAGGCTGATCAGCAGGCCGATGGTTGTGGTGGTGGTGACGGCGCGAGAGCGGAACAGTGACGGTGGGAGCAGCGGGGCCCGTCGGCCGCCTGCCGGGACGCGTGCCTCAAGAGCGCGTTCCACGGCGGCGAAGGCGACGAGGGCGGCCAGGCCGAGGCCGACCGCCGAGAGCACCAGCGGTGAGGTCCAGCCGCGCGAGCCCACCTCGTTGAGGCCGCCTGCCAGCGCGATGAGGCCGACGACACCGAGGAGTTGACCCAGCGGATCCGCCTTCGCCTTCCTGCGCCTCGGCCGGGCCGTGGGCGGGAGATGACGCAGGGTCAGCGCGACCGCGAGCGCGGCGACGGGCAGGTTCAGCCAGAACACCGCGCGCCAGCCGCTGCTCGCGATCAGCAGACCGCCGACGGCGGGCCCCGCGCCGAAGGCCACCGAGGCGACCGCGCCCCAGACGGCGACGGCGCGAGCCCGTACCGCACTGTGCGGATAGGTGGTCTGCAGCAGACCGAGGGACGCGGGCACCAGCAGCGCCGCACCGGCCCCCTGCACCAGTCGGCCCGCGATCAGCGCCGCGGGGGATCCGGCGAGGGCGCAGATCAGCGAGGCGAGGGTGAAGACGCCGAGGCCGGTCAGGAAGGTCCTGCGGTGCCCGACGCGGTCGGCGAGCGCACCGCCGAACAGCAGCAGACCGGCGAAGAGGGTGCTGTAGCCGTCGACGATCCACTGCAGGGCCGTGGCGCCGGTGCCGAGCGAGGTGCGGATGTCCGGGATGGCGACGTTGACGACGGTGACGTCCAGCATGACGAGGAAGTAGCCGAGGCTGAGTGCGATCAGCGGAGCCTTGGGCTGCGCGGTGGGCTGCGCGGTGCGGGCCGTCGTGACCGGCGCGGGGTCGGTGCCTGCGGCCTGCCCGGTGCGGGCGCTCGCGGCCTGCTCGGGCTGGGCCGGAGTGGCCAACGCGGTGGGGGGTGCGGGGGTCGGCGTTGTCATGGGGAGATCATCGGAGCTGGATACTTCGTCGTACGTAAAAGTGTCGTCGTCGTATGTTGTGGTGATGAGGGACGAGCCGCTCAAGCAGCAGACCGACATCGCCCGTGCCGCCGCGCTGGTCGCCGACCCCTCGCGGGCGCGGATGCTCAAGTGCCTGGCCGACGGCCGGGCCCTGCCCGCGAGCGCGCTCGCGGGGGAGGCCGGTGTCAGCGCCGCCACCGCGAGCGTGCATCTGGCCAAGCTGGTCGAGGGCGAGTTCGTCGCGGTCACCCGGCAGGGCAGGCACCGTTACTACCGCCTGACCGGTCCGGACGTCTCCGCCGCTCTCGAGGCCCTGGCGCTGATCGCCCCGCCGCTGCCCATCACCTCGCTGAAGCAGAGCAACCGCACCAACGCGCTGCACCGCGCCCGTACCTGCTACGACCACCTGGCCGGGCAGCTCGGCGTCGGCCTGATGGGCGCGCTGCTCGACCACGCCGTGCTGACCGGCTACGACGGCGTCCACCGCCCCGAGGACGCCGTGCGTGACCGTCCCGCCTCCTACGGACGGGACATCCGCTACGAGCTCACCGAGAGCGGCCGGGAGCGGCTGCGCGAACTCGGTGTCGACACCGGCCGGTTGCCGCCGCGCCGCCCCGTGGTGCGCTACTGCGTGGACTGGAGCGAGCACCGCCACCACCTCGCCGGTGGTCTCGGCGCTGCGCTGACGGCCCGGCTGTTCGCGCTGGACTGGGTGCGCTGGGGCGCGGTGCCGCGCGCGGTCCAGGTGACCGACGAGGGGAGGGCGGGCCTTGAGTGTTCGCTCGGCCTGACCCTCCAGCCGTAGCGGAACGCCGGTCGGGCGCCGAGCGTGGTCAACCGCTGGTTGCCATGCCGCGCCCGCGGCATGGGTAGGGGTTTTCCCATGAGGTAGGTGCCCCGACTGTTGTTTGGAGCCGCTATGCCCAGCACGTCCGGCAACGACGACGCAGCCGCTCGCCGCCGACGGGAAGAGGACGAGGAGCGTCGCCGGCGGAGGCGGCAGGAGGAGGAAGAGGAAGCGCGGCGGCACGCCCAGCAGCAGGCGGACGACGATCACCGTCGGCAGCAGCAACAGCAGCAGGACGACGACGCGCGGCAGCAACAGCAGCAGTACGACTGGTAGCCCGCGCCGTGTGGCTGCGTGGCCGCCGGTCAGACGATGCGTACGCGCTCATCTCCCTGGCCAGGAACTCGTAGCGACGCCGAAGGAGGCCGGCGTAGGGGTGCCACTCGCCAGCTGTCGAGGCCCGGGCACAAGCCCGCCTCCGTGCCGTGACGGTCAGCGGTCCGCACGCGAAGGCGCGCGGACCGCTGACTCGTGCGGGTGGTCAGTCCTGCTCCAGCTCGCCTTCCGTCTCCAGGTAGATCTCCCGGAGCGCTTCCAGCGTGGCGGGGTCCGGCTTGGACCAGAGGCCGCGGGACTCGGCTTCCAGGAGGCGTTCGGTGATGCCGTGCAGGGCCCAGGGGTTGGCCTCCTGGAGGAACTCGCGGTTGGTCGGGTCCAGGACGTACGTCTCCGTGAGCTTGTCGTACATCCAGTCGGCGACCACGCCGGTCGTCGCGTCGTAGCCGAAGAGGTAGTCGACCGTGGCGGCGAGTTCGAAGGCGCCCTTGTAGCCGTGGCGGCGCATCGCCTCGATCCACTTGGGGTTGACCACCCGCGCGCGGAAGACGCGGGACGTCTCCTCGACCAGCGTGCGGGTGCGGACGGTCTCCGGGCGGGTGGAGTCGCCGATGTACGCCTCGGGGGCCGTGCCGCGCAGGGCACGGACCGTGGCGACCATGCCGCCGTGGTACTGGAAGTAGTCGTCGGAGTCCGCGATGTCGTGCTCGCGGGTGTCGGTGTTCTTCGCCGCGACCGCGATGCGCTTGTACGCCGTCTCCATCTCCGAGCGGGCCTCGCGCCCCGCCAGATCGCGGCCGTACGCGTAGCCGCCCCAGACCGTGTAGACCTCCGCCAGGTCGGCGTCGGTGCGCCAGTCGCGGGAGTCGATGAGCTGGAGGAGGCCCGCGCCGTACGTGCCGGGGCGGGAGCCGAAGATGCGGGTGGTGGCGCGGCGTTCGTCGCCGTGCGAGGCCAGGTCCTGCTGGACGTGGGCCCTTACGTGGTTCGAGGACGAAGGCTCGTCCAGGCCCGCCGCCAGGCGTACCGCGTCGTCCAGCAGGCCGATCGTGTGCGGGAACGCGTCGCGGAAGAAGCCCGAGATGCGGAGCGTCACGTCGATACGGGGGCGGCCGAGCTCGTCCAGCGGGATCGGCTCCAGGCCCGTCACGCGGCGTGAGGCGTCGTCCCAGACCGGGCGGATGCCCAGCAGGGCGAGGGCCTCGGCCACGTCGTCGCCCGCCGTGCGCATCGCGCTCGTGCCCCAGAGGGAGAGGCCGACGGAGGTGGGCCAGTCGCCGTTGTCGGTGCGGTAGCGCTCCAGGAGCGAGTCGGCCAGGGCCTGGCCCGTCTCCCAGGCGAGGCGGGAGGGGACGGCCTTGGGGTCGACGGAGTAGAAGTTGCGGCCCGTCGGGAGGACGTTGACCAGGCCGCGGAGCGGGGAGCCGGAGGGGCCCGCGGGGACGAAGCCGCCGTTCAGGGCCCGTACCGTGTGGTCGAGTTCCGCCGTCGTCGCCGCCAGGCGGGGGACCACCTCGCGGGACGCGAACTCCAGGATCGCCCTGACCTCGTCGCCGTGGGTGGTGGGGAGCGCCGACAGCTCCCAGTCCGCGTCGTCCATCGCCTGGACCAGGGCGCGCGCCGTCTCCTCGGCCTCGTCGGCCGTCGTACGGGTCGCCGCCGACTCGTCCAGGCCGAGCGCCTCGCGCAGGCCGGGAAGGGCTTGCGTGCCGCCCCAGATCTGGCGGGCGCGGAGGATGGCGAGGACGAGGTTGACGCGGTCCTCGCCGGACGGCGCGGTGCCGAGGACGTGCAGGCCGTCGCGGATCTGGGCGTCCTTGACCTCGCAGAGCCAGCCGTCGACGTGCAGCAGGAAGTCGTCGAAGCCGTCGTCGTCGGGGCGGGCCTCCAGGCCGAGGTCGTGGTCGAGCCTGGCGGCCTGGATGAGGGTCCAGATCTGGGCGCGGATGGCGGGCAGCTTGGCCGGGTCCATCGAGCTGATCTGGGCGTACTCGTCGAGGAGTTGTTCGAGGCGGGCGATGTCGCCGTACGAGTCGGCGCGCGCCATCGGCGGTACGAGGTGGTCGATCAGCGTGGCGTGGACGCGGCGCTTCGCCTGGGTGCCCTCGCCCGGGTCGTTGACCAGGAAGGGGTAGACGAGGGGGAGGTCGCCGAGCGCGGCGTCGGGGGCGCAGGCGGCGGAGAGGCCCGCGTTCTTGCCCGGCAGCCACTCCAGGTTGCCGTGCTTGCCCAGGTGGATCATGGCGTCGGCGCCGAAGCCGCCCTCCCGCTCCGGGGCCGCGATCCAGCGGTAGGCGGCCAGGTAGTGGTGCGAGGGCGGCAGGTCGGGGTCGTGGTAGATCGCGATCGGGTTCTCGCCGAAGCCGCGCGGCGGCTGGATGAGGATGAGGAGATTGCCGAAGCGGAGGGCGGCGAGGACGATGTCGCCCTGCTCGTTGCGGCTGCGGTCGACGAACATCTCGCCGGGCGGCGGGCCCCAGTGCTCCTCGACGGCCGTACGCAGCTCCTGCGGCAGCGTCGCGTACCAGCGGCGGTAGTCCCCGGCCGCGATACGGACGGGGTTACGGGCCAGCTGCTCCTCGGTCAGCCAGTCCTGGTCGTGGCCGCCCGCCTCGATGAGCGCGCGGATCAGCTCGTCGCCGTCGCCGGAGGCCAGGCCGGGGATCTCTGCGTCCCCGAAGTCGTAGCCCTCCTCGTCGCGCAGCCGCCGCAGCAGGGCCACCGCGCTGGCGGGGGTGTCGAGGCCGACCGCGTTGCCGATGCGGGAGTGCTTCGTCGGATACGCGGACAGGACGAGCGCGAGGCGCTTCTCCGCCGCCGGGATGTGGCGCAGGCGGGCGTGCCGGACGGCGATCCCGGCGACGCGCGCCGCGCGCTCCGGGTCGGCGACGTACGCCGGGAGGCCGTCCTCGTCGATCTCCTTGAAGGAGAACGGGACGGTGATCAGGCGGCCGTCGAACTCCGGCACCGCGATCTGGCTCGCGGCGTCGAGCGGCGAGACGCCCTCGTCGTTCTCCTCCCAGTCGGCGCGGGAGGAGGTGAGGCAGAGCGCCTGGAGGATCGGCACGTCCAGCTCGGCCAGCGCGCCCGCGTCCCAGGACTCGTCGTCGCCGCCCGCCGACGCCTCGGCCGGGCGGCTGCCGCCCGCCGCGAGGACGGTGGTGACGATCGCGTCGGCCTCGCGCAGCTCCTCGACCAGCTCCGCCTCGGGGGTACGCAGCGAGGCGACGTACAGCGGGCGGGCACGGGCGCCCGCGCGGTTGATCTCGTCGCACAGGGCGTGCACGAAGCCGGTGTTGCCGCTCATGTGGTGCGCGCGGTAGTAGAGCACCGCGACGAGCGGGAGTTCGGGCGTCGTGCCCGGCAGCGTCCGGTGGTCCAGCTCGCCCCAGGTCGGCGCGGGGGCCGGGGGCTCGAAGCCGTGCCCGGTGAGCAGCACGGTGTCGGAGAGGAAGCGGGCGAGCTGGTCGAGGTTGGCGGGGCCGCCGTGCGCGAGGTAGGCGTGGGACTCGGCGGCGATGCCGATGGGGACCGTGGAGGCGGCCATCAGCTGCGCGTCGGGGGCCTGTTCACCGGTGAGCACGACGACGGGGAGGCCGGTCGCGGTCAGCTGGTCGAGCCCCTCCTGCCAGGCACGCACACCGCCCAGCAGGCGGACGACGACGAGCTCGACGCCGTCCAGAAGCGCCGGGAGCTCTTCGAGGGGGAGCCGGGAGGGGTTGGCGTAGCGGTACGCCACGGGGGCGTCCGCCGCGTTCGCCGCGCGTGCGCTGAGCAGGTCGGTGTCGGACGTCGACAGGAGCAGGAGCATGCGTCGTCTGGCCTTCCTCGGGGTGTCCGCGCCCCGGGCGGTGTAGGACGGCAGGAGTTCCTGGCTCGCCCAGCCCCTTCACGTTCACGGGCCGGGCTCACAGTGGCGGGACCGCGCCGGGCTCGCACCGGCTTCCTCCCCTGTCGCCGTCGCTGGCGATGACGGACCGGGTGGTCCGCCGAGAAGCATCGTAAGGGCCGGAGGTCACGCACGGGTCATACGGTTCGAACGGGCTCACGGTGGGGGTCGGTATGCTCGCCGCCATGTCCACGGCGCCCGGCACCCCTCCCCTCACCTCGCGTGACGACGGTGAGCGCGGTGACGCCTGCCCCGGCGCGCTGCGGCTGCACGCGGCGGACGACGGGGCGCTGGCGCGCGTACGGGTCCCCGGCGGCGTGCTCACCGTCCGCCAGGCCGAGGCCCTCGCCGAGGCGGCGCGGCGGCTCGGCGACGGAGTGCTGCATCTCACGTCGCGCGGCAACGTCCAGCTCCGCGGCCTCGCGGGCGGCGACGCCTGCGGCACGGAACTCGCCGCGCTGCTCGACGCCGCCGGGCTGCTCCCCTCGTACGCCCACGAGCGCGTACGGAACGTCGTCGCGTCCCCTCTCTCGGGGCTCGACGGGCGGCAGGGTACGGCGGACGTACGGCCGTGGCTCACCCGGCTCGACGCGCTGCTCTGCGGCAGCGCGACGGCCGCCGCGCTCTCCGGCCGCTTCCTCTTCGCGCTCGACGACGGCCGCGGGGACGTGGCCTCGCTCGGCGCGGACGTGACGGTACGGGCGACGGAGGACGGGCGGCACGCGCGCGTCTCCGTCGGGACGTCCGCCGAGGCGCTGCGCGTGCCGTACGAGGACGCGCCGCTGGCCGCGCTGACCGCCGCCGAGACCTTCGTGGAGGCGGCGCGCGCGCAGGGCGGCCGGGTGTGGCGGGTCGCGGAACTCCCGCTCTCGCCGGACGCGTTGGTACAGACGGTCGCGGGGCGGCTCCCGCACGCGCAGGTCGGCACCACTGATCCCCTGCTCGTGCTGACGGAGGGCCCGGCGCCCGGCCCGCATCGCGGCGCCCTCTCCGTGCACGCGCCGTTCGGGCGCCTCTCCCCCGCACAGTGGCGGGAGTTGACGACGGTGGCCGAGGAAGCCGGGGAAGCCGGGTCCGGCGAGCTCCGGCTGACCCCCTGGCGCGGGGTCGTCGTCCCCGTGCCCGGCGTCTCCGGCGAGCGGGCCGAGGCCCTGCTCGCGCGGCTCGCCGCCACCGGCCTGGTCACCGACCCCGCCTCGCCCTGGCCCGGCGTCAGCGCCTGCGTCGGGCGGCCGGGCTGCGCCAAGTCCCTCGCGGACGTACGGGCCGACGCCGAACGGTCCCTCGCGTGGGACGTCCCCCTTCTGCCCGTCCACTGGTCCGGCTGCGAACGGCGCTGCGGTCACCCGCCCGGCGACCGGACGGACGTGGTCGCCGCCGGGGACGGGACCTACCGGGTCTCCGTCGTACGCGATGGCAAAGCCACCCCCGTCACCCCCATCTCCCCGACCCCGTGAGTGAGAGCAAAGTGTTCGACTACGAGAAGGACGGCGCGGCGATCTACCGCGAGTCCTTTGCCACCATCCGCGCGGAGGCGGACCTCTCGGGGCTGCCCGCGGACGTCAGCCAGGTCGCGGTCCGGATGATCCACGCCTGCGGCATGGTCGACCTCGTGCGCGACCTCGCGTACTCGCCGGACGCGGTGGCGCACGCCCGCAAGGCGCTGCGCGCCGGGGCACCGATCCTGTGCGACGCGAAGATGGTCGCCTCCGGCGTCACCCGCAAGCGGCTGCCCGCCGACAACGAGGTCGTCTGCACGCTCTCCGACCCCTCCGTGCCCGCGCTCGCCGCCGAGCTGGGCACCACGCGCTCCGCCGCCGCGCTGGAGCTGTGGCGCGACCGCCTGGAGGGCTCGGTCGTCGCGATCGGGAACGCGCCGACCGCGCTGTTCCGGCTGCTGGAGATGATCGAGGAGGGAGGGGCGGGCGCTCCGCGCCCGGCCGCCGTCATCGGCGTGCCCGTGGGCTTCGTCGGCGCGGCCGAGTCGAAGGACGCGCTCGCCGCGCACCCCTCCGGCCTTGAGCACCTGGTCGTCCGCGGCCGCCGCGGCGGCTCCGCCATCGCGGCCGCCGCGCTCAACGCGATTGCGAGCGAGGAAGAATGAGCGCCACCACCCCCGCAGGGCGTCTCTACGGCGTCGGGCTCGGGCCCGGCGACCCGTCGCTGATGACCGTCCGCGCCGTGGAGGTCATCACGGGCGCCGACGTCGTCGCGTACCACAGCGCCCGGCACGGCCGGTCGATCGCGCGCTCGATCGCCGCGCGGCACCTGCGCGAGGACCACATCGAGGAGCGGCTGATCTACCCGGTCACGGTCGAGATCACCGACCATCCGGGCGGCTACCAGGGCGCGATGGACGAGTTCTACGAGGAGGCCTCGGCCCGGCTCGCCGCGCACCTCGACGCGGGGCGCTCGGTCGCGATCCTCGCCGCGGGCGACCCGCTCTTCTACGGCTCGTACATGCACATGCACAAGCGCCTCGCGCACCTCTACCCGACCGAGGTGATCCCCGGAGTCACCTCCGTCAGCGCGGCCTCGGCGCGGCTCGGCACGCCGCTGTGCGAGGCCGAGGAGGTGCTGACGGTGCTGCCGGGCACGCTGCCCGAGGAGGAGCTGACCGCGCGGCTCGCGTCGACGGACGCGGCGGTGGTGATGAAGCTGGGGCGTACGTTCCCCAAGGTGCGGTCCGCGCTGGAGCGTTCGGGACGGCTGGACGAGGCGCGCTACGTCGAGCGCGCGACGATGGAGGGCGAGCGCACGGGCGCGCTCGCGGACGTCGACCCGGAGTCGGTGCCGTACTTCTCGGTGGCGGTGCTGCCGAGTCGCGTCGACGCGGCCCCCGCGCCACGGGAGCAGGGCGAGGTCGTGGTCGTCGGCACCGGGCCCGCCGGGCCGTTGTGGCTGACGCCCGAGACGCGGGGCGCGCTCGCCGCCGCCGACGACCTCGTGGGCTACACGACGTACCTGGAGCGGGTCCCGCACCGGCCGGGGCAGGAGCGGCACGGCTCGGACAACAAGGTCGAGGCCGAGCGCGCCGAGTTCGCGCTCGACCTCGCGCGGCGCGGACGGCGCGTGGCCGTGGTGTCCGGCGGCGACCCGGGCGTCTTCGCGATGGCGACGGCCGTGCTGGAGGCAGCGGCGCAGGACGCGTACGCGGAGGTCCCGGTGCGGGTCCTGCCGGGCGTGACCGCCGCGAACGCCGCCGCCGCGCGCGCCGGTGCGCCCCTCGGGCACGACTACGCGACGGTTTCGCTCTCGGACCGCCTCAAGCCGTGGGAGGTCATCGCGGAGCGCTTGCGGGCGGCAGCCCGGGCCGACCTGGTCCTCGCGCTCTACAACCCGGGCTCGCGCAGCCGCACCTGGCAGGTCGGCAAGGCCCGCGAACTGCTGCTGGAGTTCCGCGCCCCCGACACCCCCGTGGTGCTGGCGCGGGACGTGGGCGGCGAGGGCGAGCGCGTACGGATCGTACGGCTGGCCGAACTCGACCCGGCGGACGTCGACATGCGCACGATCCTGCTCGTCGGCTCCTCACAGACCAGGACCGTACGGCGCGGAACCGGCGAAGAGATCGTCTGGACCCCCCGCCGCTACCCCGAGGACTGAGCCCTGGCCCGGATCCACTCGGCCGCCGCCTCCGGGCCCGTGACCACCGGCACGCCCTCCGGCGCAGCGGGCCGCCGCACCACCACCACCGGCAGCACCGCCTCACGCGCCGCCGCCAGCTTGGGCGCGGTGGCCGTGCCGCCGCTGTCCTTCGTCACCACCACATCGATACGGTGCCGCCGCAGCACCTCCCGCTCGCCGTCGAGCGTGAACGGGCCCCGGTCGAGCAGCACCTCCATGCGGGGCGGACACGGGCCCTCGGGCGGGTCGACGGACCGCATCAGGCTGCGATCCCCCGGGGGACACCCCCCGTACCCCCGGCCGCACGACACCCGGCGCCCGGGTCAGCGCAGACGCGCACCGACCCACTCGGCCGCCGCCTCCGGCCCCGTGACCACCGGTACGCCCTCCGGCGCAGCGGGCCGCCGCACCACCACCACCGGCAGCACCGCCTCACGCGCCGCCGCCAGCTTGGGCGCGGTGGCCGTGCCGCCGCTGTCCTTCGTCACCACCACATCGATACGGTGCCGCCGCAGCACCTCCCGCTCGCCCTCCAGCGTGAACGGCCCCCGGTCCAGCAGCACCTCCATGCGCGGCGGACACGGGCCCTCGGGTGGGTCGACGGACCGCATCAGGAACCACGGGGTCTCCAGGTCGGCGAAGGCGGCGAGGCCCATGCGGCCCGTCGTCAGGAAGACCCGGTGTCCCAGCATCGGGAGCACCCGTGCGGCCTCCTCCAGGGAGCCGACGTCGTGCCAGTCGTCGCCCTCGCCCGGCACCCAGCCGGGGCGGCGCAGCGCCAGCAGGGGAACATGTGCCATGGCGGCGGCCTCCGCCGCGTGGAAACTGATCGTCCCGGCGAAAGGATGGGTGGCGTCGATGAGCGCGTCCACGTGCTGCTCGCGCAGCCACCCGGCCAGCCCCTCGGCCCCGCCGAAGCCGCCGACGCGCACCTCGCCGGGCGGCAGGCGCGGGCTGGCGACGCGGCCCGCGAGCGAGCTGGTGAGGCGGACGCCCGGCTCGGGGTGCAGCAGCTCGGCGACGCGGCGGGCCTCGGTCGTTCCTCCGAGTATCAGTACGTGCACGGCGATCGGTTTCCCTGGTGAGTGAGACGGACGCGGCCAAGGGCGGGCGCGGCGCCCAACTCAAGCACACCGGTCTGCGCCCCGGGTGGACGACCGGCGCCTGCGCGACGGCCGCGACGACCGCCGCGTACACGGCGCTGCTCGCGGGAGACTTCCCCGACCCCGTCACGATCACCCTGCCCAAGGGCCAGACCCCGGCCTTCGCGCTGGCGGCGGAGGAGCTCGCGCCGGACGGGACGTACGCCATGGCCGGGATCGTGAAGGACGCGGGCGACGACCCGGACGTCACGCACGGCGCGCTCGTCCGCTCGACCGTACGGGCGCTGCCGCCCGGCTCCGGCGTCGTCTTCCGCGCCGGCCCCGGCGTGGGCACGGTCACGCGCGCGGGGCTCCCCCTCGACGTCGGGGAGCCCGCGATCAACCCGGTGCCGAGGGAGATGATGCGCGAGCACGTGGCCGGGGTGGCACGGGCGTACGGGCGCGGCCGTGACGGGGCCGACGTCGAGATCACGGTCTCCGTCGACCACGGCGAGGAGATCGCGCGTTCCACGTGGAACGGACGGCTCGGCATCCTCGGCGGACTCTCGATCCTCGGGACGACGGGGATCGTCGTCCCCTACTCGTGCTCCGCGTGGATCGACTCGATCCGGCGCGGCGTGGACGTCGCGCGCGCGGCCGGGCGTACGCATGTCGCGGGCTGCACGGGGTCGACGTCGGAGAAGACCGTCGTCGCCGAGTACGGCCTGCCCGAGGACGCGCTGCTCGACATGGGGGACTTCGCGGGCGCCGTCCTCAAGTACGTACGCCGCCACCCGGTGGACCGCCTCACGGTCTGCGGGGGCTTCGCCAAGCTGTCGAAGCTGGCGGCGGGCCACCTCGACCTCCACTCGGCCCGCTCCCAGGTCGACAAGGGATTCCTCGCCGAGCTGGCCCGGCGCGGCGGCGCGGACGAGGCCCTCGCCGCCGAGGTTGCCGTCGCCAACACGGGCCTCGCGGCCCTCCAGCTCTGCGCCGCCGCGGGCGTCCCACTGGGGGACCTCGTCGCGGAGACGGCCCGCGACGAGGCTCTTGCGGTGCTGCGAGGGGCCCCGGTGGCGGTCGACGTGATCTGCATCGACAGGGCGGGCACGGTGGTGGGCCGCAGCGCGCTGCGCTAGGCCGCGTCCGGCGGACCGTGGTTGCCCCTCGTCTCGGGGCTGGGCAGAGGCTGCCCCGTGCCCTGCCTTGCAGGCTGCAGCCGTCGTCGTGGCTTGTCGCGCAGTTCCCCGCGCCCCTGACGGGGCGCTTCGCTGACGGGCGCTCCGAGAAGTGCCCTCCAGGGGCGCGGGGCAGCCCCTGCCCCGCCCTGAGACGAGGGGCAACCACGGTCCAGGCTCGGGTACCGCAACGGCGGTCGAGGTGACGGGGTGGCGGTTCTCCGCGCTGGCTAGCGGAGGACGCGATAGCGAAGATGGGTCTCGCTGGCGAAGGCTGAAGTGTCGAGACGTTCCAGCTCGACGCGCTGCCCCAGGCCCGCGAACAGCGAGATGCCCTCGCCGAGCAGGACCGGCGCGACGTCGAGGTGAAGCTCGTCGACGAGCCCGAGCCGGAGGCACTGCCGCGAGATGCTTCCGCCGAGCAGGCTGACCCATCCGTCACCGGCCGCCTCCGATGCCATCTCGACCGCCGCCTCGATGTCGTCGACCACGAAGGTGTACGTGACGCCGTCGCGTTCGACCGGCTCATGGGCGCTGTGGGTCATGAGGTAGACCGGCACCTTCAGCATGCCGCCGTAGGGGATCTCGCCGTCCTCGATGGTCCGGGTCTTGTTCGCCCCTCCGACCACGGCACCGATTCTGCTCATGACCTTCTCGACGACGGCGTAGTCCTCGGGAGCGGAAGGCCGGCCGAACATCCAGTCGACCCCGCCGTCCGCCTCCGCCATGAATCCGTCGAGAGTGACGGTGGAGTGGACGATCACTTTGGCCATGGTGTGCTCCTCACCCGTAGAGGTGAGTCGAGCAACTCACCTATAGCAACGTACGCACACACGTAGGGGTGAGTCAATGGACTTACCTCTATGGGACACTGGGCGCATGACACGCGGACACTCCTCCTACCACCGCGCGATGGCCGCGACGAACCGTGAGTCGATCCTCGCCGCGGCCACGCGGCTGTTCCTGGACTCGGGGTACGACCGCACGCCGCTGGCCCGCGTCGCCGAGCGCGCGGGGGTGTCCAGGGCGACCCTCTTCAAGCAGTTCCCGACCAAGGCCGAGCTGTTCGAGGCAACGGTGCTCGCGGCGGGCGGGTCGCCCGCTCCGGAGCCCGTCGACCTCCCGGCCGGAGACCTCCACGCGGGCCTGGTGGCGCTCGGTCGCGCGTACGCGGAACTACTGACTCGTCCTCACATGGTCGCCCTGATGCGCACCGTGATCGCCGAATCGCCCAAGTTCCCCGAACTGCGCGAGCGGACCTTCGACTTCGGCACGCTGCCCGTGCTGGAGGCGCTGGGGCGCTACCTGCGGGAAACGCACGCGGCGGGAAGCGCCGACATCGACGATCCGGACCTGGTGTCCGCACAGTTTCTCGGGATGATCGCGTCCGCGATCTTCTGGCCGCGCCTCATGCACGGCACGTGGTCGATCACCGAGGACGAGCAGTCGCGAACCGTCCAGGAAGCGGCCCGCACGATCACCACCCGCTACGCCACGACCGCCCCGTCGCCTCCGCCACCCTTGCGGCACTAGCACGTCACCCCTTCCTCGGCCCGTACGTCAGCCGCCGCAGCACCTTCTCGGCGGGGCCCGGCAGCGAGCGGCGCTGCAGGGACGCGGCTCCGAGCACCGTCGCCAGCCACGCCAGTACGGCCGTCACGGCGGCGGCGAGCGTCGGGCTGCCGGTACGTCCGCCGAGGTCGAGGGCGTACGGGGAGAGGACCACCACCCAGACGAGGGACTGGAAGAGGTAGCCGCTCAGCGAGCGCTGGCCCAGCGCGGCCAGCGCCCCCACGACGGGCCGCTCGCGCGAGGAGCGGCGTCCCCGCGACAGACGGAGGGCGAGGAGGCCGAAGAGCGCGACGTAGCCGGGGCCGCCGAACTGGCCGCTGACCTCGTACAGGAGCGTGAACGCGTCCACCGCGGCCTGGTCCGCGTGCAGGAAGCCCGCGCTGACGAGGCCGAGCGGGACGCCGCCCGCGAAGGCGATGCCGAGACCGGCGACGGCGGTGCGGACGAGGAGCTTCCGGTGGCGCGCGGGGTCCTCCAGCACGCCCCGGCGCGCGGCCCACGCGCCGAGCCAGACGATGATGATGAACGGCAGGACGGTCAGCGTGTGCACCGGCCACTCGGTGAGCCGGTCGCCGATGGACGTGAGGTAGTCGGGCGCGGTGAGCGAGTCGACCCCGACGGCGGGGGCGGGCGCGGAGCCCGGGCCGCCGTTCAGGGCGCGGTGGAGGGCGACGGCGCCCAGCGCGAGGGGGTACACGGTCATCGCGGCCCACAGCCACAGCACCATCCGCTGCACCTTCTCGCCCCGCCGCAGCAGGACCAGGGTGAAGACGATGCCGACGATGCCGTAGGCGCCCAGGAAGTCACCGAAGTTGAGCAGCGCGGCGTGGACCAGGCCGAAGACGACCAGCCAGGCGTTGCGCCGTACGAGTACCGAGCGGGCCGCGCCCGACCCCGCGCCCGACGCGTCCTGCCGCCGGGCGAGCTGCACCAGCCCGTAGCCGAACATCACGGCGAACATCGGGTACGCGCGGGCGTGCACGAAGACGAACATCAGCAGGTTGAACGGGCGTTCCCAGCCGTGCGGGGACGCCTCGGCGCCCGGCTGGTTGCCGAAGACGGCGACCGCGGCGTTCGCCAGGGCTATGAGCAGCAGCATCGAGCCGCGGGCCAGATCGGGGGCGAGGGCCCGTTCCGCCCTGCGCACGGGGCCGCGCGCGGTCGGGTTCGTGCCGTGGGCATGGGTGAGGGCTGTCACCTGAACCTCTTTCTGCCGGAACCATCGGTGCGTGAGTCATTAGCGTAAGCCATAATCTATATCTCATACACTAACTCCGTGCGGGATGATGCCCCGAAAGAACCCCGAGGAACGGAAGGAGCGTCCATGCCGGCCGACCAGGAGGACGCACCGGCCGAGCTCGCCCGGCTCTGGAGGCTCCGCGCCTCGTCCTCGGGCCTGGGCCGCCCCGCCGCGCTCGACACCGAGCGCGTGGTGCGTACGGGCGTCGAGCTGGCCGACCGGGACGGGCTGCAGGGCGCGACCCTGCCGAAGATCGCCAAAGAGCTGGGCGTCTCCCCGATGTCCCTCTACCGGCACGTCGGCTCCAAGGACGAGCTCCTCGTCCTGATGCGGGACCTCGCGCTGGGCGAGCCGCCCGCGCTCGGCGCCGGGGACTGGCGCGAGGGGCTGCACGCCTGGGCCGTCGCCTACCGCCTGCTCACCCACCGGCGGCCCTGGCTCGCCCGCCTCCCCGTCGCCGGGCCCCCGCTGGGCCCGTACGAGGTCGCCTGGCTGGAGGCGGGGCTGGGCGCACTGAGCGGTACGGCCCTCGACTGGGCCGCCAAGGTCGGCTCGATGACCCTGCTCAGCGGCTACGTCCGCCAGGCCTCCCTCCTCGCCGAGGAGCAGGAACAGGGCCTCAGCGACTCGGGCATGGGCCAGGCCGAGAGCGAACGGGCCTACGCCCGAACCCTCGCCCGCCTCATCACCCCCGAGCGCTACCCCCAGACCGCCCAGCTCCTGACCTCAGGCATCTTCGAGGCGGCCCCGGACGACGCCTACGACGACCCCGCCACCGACCCGGACTTCACCTTCGGCCTCAACCGCCTCCTGGACGGCATCGCAACAGCGGTCGAGACCAGCACCGAGTAGGGCCGAGTAAGGGCTGCCCCGTACGGCACTCCGCGGACTGCGGGCGCGAACGTGCGCAGCACGAGGTGCCCCGTAAGGGGCGCGGGGAACTGCGCGAGCGGCCACGGCGCGCCCGCGCCCGGCATCGCAGCGCCAGGGGCAGCCTCTTAGCCCTCGGTACGGTCACGCCCCGCGGAGTAGAGGTAGCTGTCGGAGAACTCGCTCGCGGTCAAGGTGCGGCCGACCAGGATGACCGCCGTGCGCAGCACACCGGAGTCGGCCACCTGCGCGGCGATGTCACCGAGGGTGCCGCGGAGGACGAGCTCGTTCTCGCGGCTCGCGTAGGCGACGACCGCCGCCGGGCAGTCCGCACCGTAGTGGGGCGTCAGCTCCTCCACCACACGGTCCACGTGGCGCGCAGCCAGGTGCAGGACCAGCAGCGCACCGCTCCGCCCCAGTGTGGCGAGGTCCTCGCCCTCCGGCATGGCCGTGGCCTGGTGCGCGACGCGCGTGAGGATGACGGTCTGGCCGACCGTCGGCACGGTCAGCTCCCGCTTCAGCGAGGCCGCCGCCGCGGCGAACGCGGGGACGCCCGGCACGATCTCGTACGGCACGCCCGCCGCGTCGAGCCGCCGCATCTGCTCGGCGACCGCGCTGTAGACGGACGGGTCGCCCGAGTGGAGGCGGGCCACGTCATGGCCCGCCTCGTGCGCGGTGACCAGTTCGGCGGTGATCTCGTCAAGGGTGAGCCGCGCGGTGTCCACCAGCCGGGCCCCGTCCGGGCACTCGGCGAGCATCTCCTCGGGGACGAGGCTGCCCGCGTACAGGCAGACCTGGCAGGCGGCGAGCGTACGGGCGCCGCGCAGCGTGATCAGGTCGGCGGCGCCAGGTCCCGCGCCGATGAAGTACACGGTCATCTGGCATCTCCCAGCTTGGTGACGGACCACTGCGTGACCGGCATCGCCTGGCGCCAGCCGGTGAAGCCTCCCACGGGGACGGCGTGCGCGACGGCGAGCCGCACCAGTTCGCCGCCGTGGCGCAGGCGGCGCTCGGCGAGGAGGGCCTCGGACTCCAGGGTCACGGTGTTGGCGACGAGACGGCCGCCCGGCGGCAGCGCGTCCCAGCAGGCGTCGAGCAGCCCGGGCGCGGTGAGGCCCCCGCCGATGAAGACCGCGTGGGGCGCGGGGAGCCCGGCGAGGGCGCGCGGGGCCTCGCCCGCGACGATCCTGAGCCCCGGTACGCCGAGGCGCTCCGCGTTGGCGTCGATGCGCGCGGCCCGCTCGGGGTCGCGCTCCACGCTCACGGCGCGGCAGGAGGGGTGCGTGCGCATCCACTCGACGGCGATGGAGCCGGAGCCGCCGCCGATGTCCCAGAGGAGTTCGCCGGGCGCGGGCGCGAGCGCGGCGAGGGTGGCGGCCCGTACGTGGCGCTTGGTGAGCTGTCCGTCGTGCGCGTACGCCTCGTCGGGCAGGCCCGGCACGGCGCCGAGGCGGAGCGATCCGGGGGCGCGGCGGCACTCGACGGCGACGACGTTGAGGGGATCGGGATCGCCGGGCGGCGCCGTCCAGTCGTCCGCCGCGCCCCCCTCGTACGTCCGCTCGCGCGGGCCGCCGAGCTGTTCGAGGACCCGGACGCGGCTCGGTCCGAAGCCCCGGTCGCGCAGCAGCTCCGCGACCTCGGCGGGCGTCCCGGCGCCCGCGCTGAGCACGAGCAGCCGCCGCCCGTCGTGCAGCGCGGCGGCGAGCCGGGCCACGGGGCGGCCGACGAGCGTGACGACCTCGGTGTCCTCCAGCGGCCAGCCGAGCCGGGCGCAGGCGTACGAGACGGAGGACGGGTGCGGCAGTACGCGCAGCGCGCCGGGCCCGCACTCCTCGGCGAGGGCGCGGCCGATCCCGTAGAAGAGGGGGTCGCCGCTGGCCAGTACGGCGATACGGCGCCCGGCGTGCGCGGCGAGCAGCCCGGGGACGGCGGGGCGCAACGGCGCGGGCCAGGCGAGGCGCTCGCCCCCGCACTCGTCCTCGGGGAGCAGGTCGAGCTGGCGCGGGCCGCCGATGAGGACCTCGGCGTCGCGGAGCGCCGCGCGCGAGACGTCCGGAACGCCCTCCCACCCGTCGGCGCCGATGCCGACGACGGTCACGCGGAAGGCACGGTTCTCGGAGGTCACAGGGGCGCACTCTACTGGGGGCGGTCCGGGGGCCCGTCGTCGTACCCTTTATTGCACATAGCTTGCAACAGCGAGGCACACGCAGAAAGGGGACACCGTGGGCTCTCCCGTGGTGCTCGGGATCGAGTCGTCCTGCGACGAGACGGGCGCGGGGCTCGTGCGGGACGGGCGGCTGCTCGGGCACGCGGTCGCGTCGAGCATGGACGAGCACGCGCGCTTCGGCGGCGTCGTCCCCGAGATCGCGGCCCGCGCGCATGTGCACGCGCTCCATCCCGTCGTCCGGCGTGCGCTGGACCAGGCGGGGCTGGAGCTCTCCGACATCGGCGCGGTCGCCGTGACGAGCGGGCCCGGGCTCGCGGGCGCGCTGCAGGTGGGGCTCGCGGGCGCGAAGGGGCTGGCGTTCGGGCTGGGCGTGCCGCTGTACGGGGTGCACCATCTCGCCGGGCACGTCGCGGCCGACACCCTCGCGCACGGGCCGCTGCCCGACCCCTGCGTCGTGCTCATCGTCTCGGGCGGCCACACCTCGCTCCTGCTCGTACGGGACCTCGCGCGCGAGCCCGTCGTCCACCTCGGGGACACGCTGGACGACGCGGCGGGCGAGTGCTTCGACAAGGTCGCGCGGGTGTTCGGGCTGCCGTATCCGGGTGGGCCTGCGATCGACCGCGCGGCGCGGGACGGGGATCCGCGTGCCGTCGCCTTCCCGCGTCCCCTCACCGGGCCGCGCGACGATCCGTACGCCTTCTCCTTCTCCGGGCTGAAGACGGCGGCTGCGCGCTGGGCCGAGTCGTACGGGGGCGCGGAGCTCCCCGTCGCGGACGGGGCCGCGTCGCTGCAGGAGGCCGTCGCCGATGTGCTGACCCGCAAGGCCGTCGCCGCCTGCCGGGCCCATGGGGTGGGCACGCTGGTCGTGGTCGGCGGGGTCGCCGCGAACTCGCGGGTGCGGTCCCTCGCCGAGGAGCGGTGCGCGGCCTCGGGGATCGAGCTCCGGGTGCCGCCGCTGCGGCTGTGCACGGACAACGGCGCGATGATCGCCGCCGTCGGCGACCTGCTCGTACGAGCGGGGGCCGAGCCCGCGCCGCTGGACCTCGCCGTGGATCCCTCCGCACCGCTGGAGCGCGCGGCGTTGCAGCCT
The DNA here is from genome assembly GCF_043202595.1 of Streptomyces sp. NPDC048172. Lineage (NCBI taxonomy): Bacteria > Bacillati > Actinomycetota > Actinomycetes > Kitasatosporales > Streptomycetaceae > Streptomyces > Streptomyces sp. NPDC048172. The sequence goes on along the minus strand of NZ_JBIDAT010000002.1, from coordinate 654,681 downwards.
CGGGGCTGGACAGAGGCTGCCCCTGGCCGTGCGTTCCAGACTGCGAGTGCTTCGTAGTTGCTCGCGCAGTTCCCCGCGCCCCTAGGTTTCAACAATCCGGAGCCTCTCCTATGCGTACCGCCGAAATCCGTCAGCGTTTCCTCGACTTCTTCGCCGCGCGTGGGCACACGGTCGTGCCCAGCGCTCCTCTCCCGACGCCCGATCCGACGTTGCTGTTCGTCAACGCGGGGATGGTGCCGTTCAAGCCGTACCTGACCGGCGAGGCGGCGCCGCCCTGGGCGCGGGCCGCGAGTGTGCAGAAGTGTGTGCGGACCCTCGACATCGAGGAGGTCGGCAGGACGACGCGGCACGGCTCGTTCTTCCAGATGAACGGGAACTTCTCCTTCGGGGACTACTTCAAGGAGGAGGCCGTCAGCTTCGCCTGGGAGCTCTCCACCACGCCCGTCGCCGAGGGCGGGTACGGGCTGGACCCGGCCCGGATCTGGGTCACCGTCCACCACAGCGACGACGAGGCCCGCGCCCTGTGGCGGCGGATCGCCCAGCTGCCGGACGAGCGGATCGTGGCGCGCGGCGACGAGGACAACTTCTGGTCGATGGGCGTTCCGGGCCCGTGCGGGCCGTGCTCCGAGCTGTACTACGACCGGGGCCCGGCGTACGGCCGCGCGGGCGGCCCGGCCGTGGACGAGGAGCGGTACATGGAGTTCTGGAACCTCGTCTTCATGCAGTACGAGCGCGGCGAGGGCACCGGCAAGTCCGGCTATCCGATCCTCGGCGACCTGCCGCGCCGCAACATCGACACCGGCATGGGTCTGGAGCGGATGGCGACCCTGCTGCAGGGCGTCGACAACCTGTACGAGATCGACGAGACCCGCCCGGTCCTGGACCGCGCCGCCGCGCTCGCCGGGGTGCGGTACGGGGACGAGGAGCAGGCGGACGTCCGCCTGCGGGTCGTCGCCGACCACGTCCGTACGGCCCTGATGCTGCTCGCCGACGGCACCGCGCCCGGCAACGAGGGCCGGGGCTATGTGCTGCGCCGCATCCTGCGCCGCGCGGTCCGTTCGATGCGCCAGCTCGGCCACGAGGAACCCGCGCTCGTCGAACTGCTGGCCGTCGCGCGGGACTGCATGGCGCCCAGCTACCCGGAGGTCGCCGAGGCGTACGAGCGGATCGCGGCGCGGGCCGGGGCGGAGGAGGACGCGTTCCGGGCGACGCTGCGGCAGGGCACGACCGTGCTGGACACGGCCGTCGCGCGCGTCAGGGAGGAGGGCGCGCGCCAACTGCCGGGCGCCCAGGCGTTCCTGCTGCACGACACCTACGGCTTCCCGCTCGACCTCACCCTGGAGATGGCCGCCGAGCAGGGCGTCGAGGTCGACCGCGAGGGCTTCGCCGCGCTGATGCGGGAGCAGCGGGAACGGGCACGGGCCGACGCGCGGGCCCGTAAGTCGGGCGGTACGGGCGACACTTCGGCCCTCCGCGCGGTGCTGGACGCGAACGGGCCGACGGACTGGCGGGCCTGGGAGGCGCTGACGACCGAGTCCCGGGTGCTGGCGCTGCTGGGCGCCGAGGGGCCCGTACCGGCGGCGCGGGAGGGCGAGATCGTGACGGCGGTGCTGGACCGTACGCCCTTCTACGCCGAGTCCGGCGGGCAGGAGAGCGACACGGGCACGCTCTCGGGCGCCTCCGTGGAGGCCGAGGTCCTGGACGTGCAGCGGCCGTTGCCGGGGCTGGTGGCGCACCGGATCCGGATCACGGCGGGCTCCCTCGCCCCCGGCGAGACGCTGCACGCCGCCGTCGACCCCGAGTGGCGGCTCGGCGCGCGCCAGGCGCACTCCGGCACGCACGTGCTGCACGCCGCGCTGCGCGAGGTCCTGGGCCCGACGGCGCTGCAGTCCGGCTCGTACAACCGGCCCGGGTATCTCCGCCTGGACTTCCCCTGGCGCGGCGCGCTCTCCGCGACGGTGCGCTCCGAGGTCGAGGAGGCCGCGAACCGCGCGCTGCGCCGCGATCTGCCGGTCGGCGTGCGGTGGATGACGCTGCCGGAGGCGAAGGAGCTGGGCGCGCTGGCGCTGTTCGACGAGACGTACGGCGAGCAGGTGCGGGTCGTGGAGATCGGCGGCGCCTGGTCGCGCGAACTGTGCGGCGGCACGCACGTCGGACACGCCTCCCAGATCGGCACCGTGGCGCTCACCTCCGAGTCCTCGGTCGGCGCGGGCATGCGCCGCCTGGAGGCGGCCGTCGGCGTCGAGGGCTTCGGCTACCTGGCGCGCGAACGCGACCTGGTGACCCGGATCGCCGAGCAGCTCCAGGCGCCGCGCGCCGAACTCCCGGACCGGATCGCGGGGCTGCTCGACCGCCTCAGGACCGCCGACCGCGAGAACCAGCGGCTGCGGCAGCGGGCCACCGAGGAGCGCGCCGCCGCGCTCGCCCGCGCGGCCGAACCGGTGGACGGCGTCGTCACGGTGACCGCGACCGCCGAGGAGGGCGGCGGCACGGACGAGGCCCGCGCGCTCGCGACGGCCGTACGCGACCGGCTGCCCGCGCGCGCCCCGGGCGTGGCCGCGGTCGGGGTGCCCACCGGGGAGCGCGCTGTCGTGGTGATCGCCGTCAACCGGGCCGCCCGCGAGGCCGGACTCGCGGCGGACGCCCTGGTCAAACGACTGCTCGACGGCCGCGGCGGCGGCTCCCCCGACCTGGCCCAGGGCGGCGGCACCCCGGCGGCGCGGCTCGCGGAGCTGCTGACCCGGGTGCCCCGGCTGACCACGCCGTCCCGCTGAGCGCGGAGACGGCGCGCGTGACTCCCGTACGCCGCGCGCAGCGCACAACGCGCCGCAACTGACCGATTACGGGCCGGGCTTGACCGTCCTAGCGTCGTGACATGTCCTCCAAAGACGTACAGGCGATCGAGCAAGCCAACGAGTCGGGCCGCACCCCGATCGTGTTCGTGCACGGGCTCTGGCTGCTCACGGGGAGCTGGGCGCCCTGGGCCGCGCACGTCGAGGCGGCGGGGTACGCGCCCGTCCCGCTGACGTGGCCGGACGAGCCGGAGACCGTACGGGAGGCGCGGGCGAAGCCGGAGGTGTTCGCGCGCAAGAGCGTGGGCCAGGCCACGGAGCATCTGGCGGGGATGGTCGGGCGGCTGGAGCGGAAGCCCGCGCTCGTGGGGCACAACTTCGGCGGGCTGCTCGTCCAGATCCTCGCCGGGCGCGGGCTGTCGGCGGCCACGGTCGCGATCGGCCCGGAGCCGTTCCGCGGGGTGCTGACGGTGCCGCTCTCCTCACTGCGCGCGTCCATGCCGGTGCTGGGCAGCCCGTTCAACAGGCGGCGGGCCGTGCCGCTGACGTTCCCGCAGTTCCGCTACGCCTTCGCGAACGCGGTGAGCGACGACGAGGCCCGCGCCCTGTACGACACCTTCGCCGTGCCCGCCTCCGGCGTCCCGCTCTTCCAGCAGGCGGGGGCGAACCTCAACCCCCGGACCGAGCTGCGGGTCGACACCCGCAACCCCGACCGGGGACCGCTGCTGATCCTCGCCGGCGAGAAGGACACCTCCATCCCCTGGGCGCTCGCCCACGCCGCCCACCGGCGGCAGCGGCGGAACGCGGGCGTCACCGAGATCACCGAGATGCCGGGGCGCGGCCACTCCCTCGTCGTCGACAGCGGCTGGAAGGACGTCGCCGACGCCACGCTCGCGTTCGTACGCCGTCACGTACCCCCCGACCCGGCCGGACCGGCGGAGACCGGACCGGCAGAAGGGAACACGACACCGTGAACCACTTCACGACCTCCGACGGGACCGAGATCTTCTTCAAGGACTGGGGCGAGCGCGACGCGCGCCCCGTCGTCCTCAGCCACGGCTGGCCGCTCAACGCCGACGCGTGGGACCGGCAGGCCCGGCTCGTCGCCGAGCACGGCTACCGCGCCGTCGTCCACGACCGGCGCGGCCACGGCCGCTCCGGGCAGCCCTGGCACGGCAACGACATGAACACCTACGCCGACGACCTCGCCGAGCTGATCGACACCCTCGGCCTGCGGAACGCCGTCCTCGTCGGCCACTCCACGGGCGGCGGCGAGATCACCCGTTACATGGGCAGGCACGGCACGGACCGGGTCTCCAAGGCCGTACTGCTGGGCGCCGTACCGCCGCTGATGCTGCGCACGGAGATCAACCAGGAGGGCACCCCGGTCGAGATCTTCGACGGGCTGCGGGAAGGGCTGCTGCGCGACCGTTCGCAGTTCTACCTCGACCTCTCCGAGAGCTTCTTCGGCGCCAACCGGCCGGGCTCCACCGTCTCGCAGGGCCTCCGCCACGCGTTCTGGCAGCAGAGCATGGCGTGCGGGCTGAAGGCGGCGTACGACTGCGTACGGCAGTTCTCCGAGACCGACTTCACCGAGGACCTGCGCCGGATCGACGTCCCCCTCTTCGTCGCGCACGGCGACGACGACCAGATCGTGCCCGTCGCCGCCTCGGCCCGGAAGACCGCGGTCCTGGTCAAGGACGCCGACCTGAAGATCTACCCCGGGGCGCCGCACGGGCTGAGCGGGGCCTTCGAGGAGGAGTTCGAAGCGGACCTGCTCCGCTTCCTCGCGGGCTGAGTTGCCATGCGCCCGGTACGGAGGTGCACTGGGAGGAGAGCCTGAGGGGGGCGAGGGGCGGGGATCGCGAGGCAGCCCCATGGCACACGCACACGTACACGCACCCGCACACTCCTCCGCGCACGCCTCCGCGCACGCGCGTCGCCCGCGGACCGGGATGCCCGCGCTCATGGGCCCGGTCCTGGTCGGCCTCGTCTACGGCCTGTGGGCGCTGGCCATCCAGCGCAAGGGCGAACCGGCCACCGGCGGCGAGATCCTCCTCGCCGTCGTGGCCGGTGCGGTCGTCGCCGTGCTCTTCCACGTCCTGCGCCACCAGGCACGGCGGCTCCCCGACGAGACACGCGCCGCGGCCTGGGGCGTCTCGGCCGGGGTCGCGGTGGGATTCCTCCACAGCCTGGTGAACACCAGCGTGCTGTGGTCGAGCACGCTCGGCTTCTTCGTCGCACTCGGAGTGATCCCGCTCGCCTACTACCGCTTCGCCGAAGTGGAGAAGTGACGGACCGGAGTGACGGACCGGGGTGACGGACCCGGAGCGACAGGCCCCTCCCCCGGCGGAAGGGGAGGGGCCCGCGCACGGGCGGCGGTCGGGGGTCAGTCCTCCGCCCGTGTCCTCGGCTCCTCCGGCTGCGGCGCCGTGAGGAACCGGTGCATGGACCGCAGCAGGAGGAAGAGCGCGTCGTCGGGAGGGCGCCCCGCGCGCGCCCGGTGCCGGAGCGCCGGTACGTGCCGGGGGCGGGTCCACCTCATCGGTACGTCCCCTCCCCGTACGCGTACGCCGCCCGCTCGTCCTCCGGGGTCCAGTGCGCGGCGGCACCGGCCACCGGTGGCGGCGGCGTGTACGGGGGCGAGCCGTGGTACGCGGGGGCGTACGCGTTCGCGTACTGCGGCACGGCCTCGAACTCCGCCGTGTCCCGCACCGGATCGAACTCCGGATCCGGACCGCGCTCCGGCACCGGATCCGTCTCCTCGCCGGGCAGCAGCACCCGCGTCTCCTCCGCGCCCGCCTTCCTCCGCTGCTCCGCCCACTCCTCGACCCGGCTGCGGCAGGCGAGGTCGAGATGGTGGACGCCGGTGAGGTCCACGCACACTCGCGCATGGTCCGCGACCGACTCCAGCGCCTCGCTCAGCCGGGGCAGCCGCAGGAACGTCATGTTGCCGCCGAGGACCAACCGCGTGGCGGCACCGTCGCCCGTCTCCGTCTCCGTCTCCGTCTCCGTCTCCGTACGGACCGTGACGCGCGACATGCGCAGCGCGGAGAGGACGATCGCGACGGCGAGGCCCGCGAGCACGCCCTCCAGCAGGTTCGCCACGATGATGGCGAGCGTCGTGACGATCATGACGACGCCCTCGCCGCGGTCGGTGCGCCACATCTTCGGGAACGCGGCGGGGTCGAAGAGCTTCCACCCCGCATGGACCAGGATCCCGGCGAGCACTGTGACGGGGATGAGCCCGAGGAGCCCGGGCAGCAGGAGCCCGAAGCCGAGCAGCCAGCCGCCGTGCAGCACCCGGGAGATCTTCGTCTTCGCGCCCGCCTGGACGTTGGCGGAGCTGCGGGCGATGACCGCCGTCATCGGCAGCGCGCCCGCCAGGCCGCACAGGGAGTTGCCGACGCCCTGCGCGAACAGCTCCTTGTTGTACTCGGTCCGCGGGCCGGTGTGCATACGGTCCACGGCCGCGGCGCTGAACAGGCTCTCCGCCGACGCGATCACGGCGAAGGTGACGACCATGCCCAGCACCGCGGGGTCGGCGAGCCCGGAGAACTCGGACGGGCCCGGCATGTCCACGGCCCCCAGCAGATCGCCGACGACCACGCGCCGGACGTCGAAGCCGGGCAGGGCCGCGACGGCGGCGCCGAGCACGACGGCGACCAGCGGCGCCGGTACCTTCCCCGGCGGTCCGGGGACCTTCTTCCACAGGAAGCAGACCGCCAGGCTCAGCACACCGAGCGCCAGGGCGCGGGCCATGCCGGGATCGGCGAAGGTGTCGCCCAGCAGCGCGGGCAGGCCGGAGAGGTTCTCCAGGGCCGAACCGTGCTGCTCGGCGTCCATCAGCGCGTAGCTCTGGCTGAGGATCAGCGGCAGTCCGATGCCCGCGAGCATCCCCTGGACGACCGAGACGGAGATGGACTGGAAGACGCGGCCCATCCGCAGCAGCCCGAGGGCGATCTGGACGAGCCCCGCCGCGAGCACGACGGGACCGAGCATGCCCACGCCGTGGGTGGTCACGAACTCCAGGACCAGCGCGGCGAGTCCGGCCGCGGGGCCGCTGACCTGGAGGCTGCTGCCGGGCAGCAGCCCGACGACCAGGCCGCCGATGATCCCGGAGATGATGCCGAGGGAGACCGGCACTCCGGACGCCGCGGCGACCCCGATGCACAGCGGGAGCGCGACGAGGAAGACGACGAGGGACGCGACGGAGTCGTTGACGACGACACCGCCGCCAGGCGCCACGGGCGCTCTGCGGGCATGACGTGCGGTGGTCTTTCCCCTGGTCGGCATGGTCGGCATGGTCGGCACAGTGATCCTCTCGTTCGCCCGCGGTTCACCGGTCGCCAGGTGCGAGCTCCCGCACCTCACCGGTGTCCACCCGGTAGAACCAGCCGTGCAGCCGCAGCCGGCCCGCCGCGAGCCGGTGCGCGATCGACGGATAGCCGCGCAGCGTCTCCAGCTGGGCCGCCACATGACGCCGTACGAACGCGGAGAGCGCGGGGTCCTCGGGCGGCGCCCCCGCCGGAGCTCCCGACCCCGGCGAGGTGCCCGCGGCCGTGGCGTCGGCGAGCAGCGGGCCGAGCGAGGGCTGCGCGAGCGCCACCCAGTTCGCCACGCAGGGCAGCGCGGTCAGGTCCTCGGCCCTGACCAGCGCGCCCACGGCGCCGCAGTGCGAGTGCCCGCAGACGACGATGTCGCCGACGCCGAGCACCTCCACCGCGTACTCGACGGTCGCGGCCTCGCCCGAGCCCGTCTCCGTCTGGTATGGCGGCACGATGTTGCCCGCGTTCCGCAGTTCGAACAGCTCGCCCGGCTCCGCCGCGGTGATCAGCGTGGGGACGACGCGTGAGTCCGAGCACGTGACGAAGAGGGTCGAGGGCCGCTGGCCGGCGGCGAACCGGCTGAAGCGCTCCCGGTGGGGGACGATCCGGTCCCTGAAGGTCTGTGCCCGTTCGAGCAATGCGTGCATGCTGCTTCTCCCGGTCTCTGGGACTCCGGCACCGGGGGGATGCCGGTCCCGGAAGCATGTGGGAGGAGCGTGAGTTGCCCGTGAGACGGCAGTGAGACCGTGCTCACGAGTCCTTCACATTGCCTTAAGGCGGTAGCCGACCCCCCGCACCGTCTCGACCCGCTCGGTGCCGACCTTGCGGCGCAGATAACGCACGTACACGTCCACGATGTTGGACCCCGGGTCGTAGTCGAAGCCCCACACCCGGCTCAGCAACTGCTCGCGGGTCAGCACCTGGTCGGGGTTGCGCAGGAACGCCTCGGCCAGCGCGAACTCCCGCGAGGACAGCTCGGCCACCCGCCCGTCCACATGCGCCCGGCGCGTCCGCAGGTCGAGGGCGAGGTCCCCGACGCGTAACACGGTGGCCTCCGGGGCGACTTCGCGCCGCAGCCGGAGCCGCACCCGGGCGAGCAACTCCTCGAACGCGAAGGGCTTGGAGACGTAGTCGTCGGCGCCGCCCTCCAGCCCCGCGACGATGTCCGGCACCGTGTCGCGGGCCGTCAGGATGATCACCGGAAGGGTGATCCGCCCCTCCCGCAGCTTGCGCAGCACCGTGAACCCGTCACTGACCGGCAGCCCCAGGTCCAGGATCAGCAGATCGCAGTCGCCGCCCCGCGCCCGCTCGTAGGCGGTGAGCCCGTCACCGACGACGGCGGTGGCGAAGCCATGGCTTTGCAGCCCTCTCTCGACGAAGGCCGCGATCCTTGGCTCGTCCTCCGCTATGAGTATGCGATTCATGGTGTCCTCTCTGCCAAGACCCCGTATGCCAGGGGAAATGAGCGGGCAGCTCGATGACGAAGCACGCGCCGCCGCTCTCCGGTTCCACCACCGAGGCCGCTCCGCCGTGCGCCTGGGCGATCTCCATGACGATCGCGAGACCGAGCCCGATGCCGGTGCGCGCCGGATCGGCCGGCACCGCGCCGCCCAGCTGCGCGAAGCGGCCGAAGACCCGCTCCCGTTCCGCGGTCGGGACGCCGGGCCCGGTGTCCCGCACCCACAGCCGCACCCGCCCGTCGCGCACCAGCGAGCCCGTCTCGATCAGATCGCCGTCCCGCGTGTGGCGCACGGCGTTGGCGGCGAGCTGCATCAGCGCCTGCGTCAGCCGCTGCCCGTCGACCAGCACCGTCTCCTCCGCGACATGGGCGACCCGCCAGTCACGGTCGCCCAGCGCCCGCGACTTGGCGACCACGTCGACGACCAGGTCGGTGAGGCTGACCGGGCCGGGCGTGAGGAAGTCGGGGCGCTCGGCCTTGGCGAGCAGCAGCAGGTCGTCCACGATGCGGCTCATGCGGTCCAGCTCGTCCACGACGAGGGCCCGCGTCGCGGCCCGTTCCTCCGGCCGCTCGTCCATCAGCTCCAGATGCCCCCGGACCACGGTGATCGGCGTGCGCAGCTCGTGCGCCACCTCGTCGAGGAACCGCCGCTGCGCCGTGAACCCCCGCTCCAGCCGGTCCAGCATGTGGTTGAACGTACGCGCCAGCGCGGCCACGTCGTCGGCTCCGGTGACCTCCAGGCGCCGCGTCAGGTCGCTCTCCCCGATCTGCGCGGCCGCCTGCCGCACCAGCCGGATCGGCGCGAGGACCCGCCCGGCCACCACCCAGCTCGCGAGCCCGGCGAGGACGAGCCCGCCGCTGCCCGCGTACAGGAACAGGTCGGCGACCCGGCGCTGCGCCCGTATCTGCCGGTCGCGGAACTCCAGGATCACCAGCCGGACGCGGTGCGGGTCGCCCTCGACCCGGACGGGCACGACCCCGTACCGCACCTTTCCCGCCGGGGAGTCGAGCCAGCCCGTCCTGGTGCGCGTGCCCTCGGACAGCCGCGCCACCACCGCCGGGTCGCGGTCGAGGCGGGCGGGTGCCCGGTGCGGGCTGCGCCGGTCGGCACGGCCGTCGACGATGCTGAAGAAGGTCTGCTCACGGCTCGGCAGATGGACGGTCATGAACGCGGTCAGCAGCGCCGCCCCCTCCGTGAACTGCTTCCCGGTGTCCGGCTCACGCGCCGTGCGCGCGAACCGGCGCAGCTTGTCGGCCTCGCCGCACAGCCGCGCGTCCAGCTCGTCGTCGACCGACTCCTGCCACACCACCGTGATGCCGACGGAGGGCACGGCGAGGGCCGCGGTGACGAGCAGCAGCATCCACCCGACGATCCGGGTGCGCGCGCTCGGCATCCGCCCGATCTGCCCGCGCACCGCTCAGCCCTCGCCGTCGCTGCCGTCGCCCTCGCCGTCGTCGCTCTCGTCCCCGTCGTCCTCGTCGCCCGTGTCGTCGTCACCACCCCGGGGCGGTGGGGGCGTCGTGACAGGGCTGCCGCCGGGCGACCGGTCGGCCGAGGAGAACGGGGAGGGGGACGGGGAGGGGGACGGGGACGAGGAGGCGGGAGCGCTGCTGTCCGTGACCCGTACGACGACGGCGGGGCCCAGACTCGGTGGCTCGCCGTCGCCGATCCAGAACCTCCCCACGAGGAGCCCCCCGACCACGGGGGCGCTCAACGCGAGAGCGATCAGGCCTGCCTTCCGCAAGGTCATCCGGCCAGTCTGCTGCCGCCGCCACGCGCGGGAACGGGAGAGGAGAAGATTCTCACCTCCGCTTCATCCGCCGTGGAGACACAATGGGCGCATGAGTGAGAGCTTGGGTCAGAGCCAGGGGATGCCCGACTGGGAGAAGAGGTTCCGGGCGGCGCGCGTATCGCTGCCCTCGTGGGCCGAGGACGCGCCGGAACGGTCGCTGTTCATCTCGAACGCCACGGGGACGTTCGAGCTGTACGCGTGGGACCGGACGGACGGCGAGCAGCGACAGGTCACCGACCGGCCGAACGGGACGACCGACGGCACGCTGACCCCGGACGGGAAGTGGATCTGGTGGTTCTCCGACACCGACGGGGACGAGTTCGGCGTCTGGCTGCGGCAGCCGTTCGGCGGCGGTGAGGACGAGGCCGTGGCGGAGCTGCCCGCCTCGTACCCGGCCGGGCTCGCGCTGGGCAGGGACGGCACGGCGGTCATCGGCCGCTCCACCGACGAGGACGGCTCGACCCTCCACGTCGTACGGCCCGGCGAGCCCGGCTCCCGCGAGATCTACCGGCACCGCGAGTCGGCCGGCGTCGGCGACCTTTCGCACGACGGGACGCTGCTCGTCATCGAGCACACCGAGCACGGCGACGCGATGCACTCCGCGCTGCGCGTCGTACGGGCCGGGGACGGCACGGCGGTCGCCGAGCTGGACGACAGCGAGGGCGGCACCAAGGAGCTGGGGCTGTCGGTGCTGGGCTTCGCGCCCGTCTCCGGCGACCAGCGGCTGCTCGTCGGCCACCAGCGCAACGGCCGCTGGGAGCCGATGATCTGGGACCCGGTGGCGGGCACCACGACCGAGCTGACGTTCGACCTCCCGGGCGACGTCGAGGCCGAGTGGTACCCGGACGCCAGCGCCCTGCTCGTCTCGCACAGCCACCAGGCCCGCGACGAGCTGTGGCGGTACGAGATCGCCACGGGCACCCTCTCCCGCATCGAGACGCCCGCGGGCTCCGTCCTCTCGGCGACGGCCCGCCCGGACGGCACGGTCGAGTTCCTGTGGTCCTCCGCCGAGCGCCCGCCGCGCGTGCTCTCGACGACGGGCGAGGTCGTCATGGACCCGCCCGGCATGAAGGCGCCCGCCTCCGTCGCCGTCGAGGACGCGTGGGTGGAGGGGCCGGGCGGCACGATCCACGCCCTGGTCCAGAAGCCGGAGGGCCCGGGTCCGTTCCCGACCGTATTCGAGGTGCACGGCGGCCCGACCCACCACGACACCGACTCCTTCGCGGCCCAGCCCGCCGCCTGGGTCGACCACGGCTTCGCGGTCGTCCGCGTCAACTACCGCGGCTCGACCGGGTACGGCCGCGAGTGGACCGACGCGCTCAAGCACCGCGTGGGCCTGATCGAGCTGGAGGACGTCGAGGCCGTACGGGAATGGGCCGTCGGCTCCGGCCTCGCCGACCCGGAGAAGCTCGTCCTGGCGGGCGGCTCCTGGGGCGGCTACCTCACCCTCCTCGGCCTCGGCACCCAGCCGGAGGCGTGGGCACTCGGCCTCGCGGCCGTGCCCGTCGCGGACTACGTCACGGCGTACCACGACGAGATGGAGGCCCTGAAGTCCATGGACAGGACCCTCCTCGGCGGCACCCCCGAGGAGGTCCCGGAGCGCTTCGAGGCGTCCTCACCGCTGACGTACGTCGACAAGGTCCGCGCGCCCGTCTACATCTCGGCCGGGGTGAACGACCCCCGCTGCCCCATCCGGCAGGTCGAGAACTACGTCGAGCGGCTGAAGGAACGTGGCCACCCCCACGAGGTCTACCGCTACGACGCCGGGCACGGCTCCCTCGTCGTGGAGGAGCGGGTCAAACAGGTGCGGCTGGAGATCGACTTCGCCCTTCGTCACCTTCCGGGGACGACTCAGGGGACTCCGGAATGAGCCCGAGGGCGGCGTCCTTGGCGATCTCCCGCTCGCGGCGGAAGAGCCGGAACCACATGAAGATCACGAACCCGGCGAAGACGAACCACTCCGCGGTGTAGCCGAGGTTCTGGAAGGCCTTCATGTCGAGGCCGGTGTTGTCGGGCGCGACCGGCGGCACCGGCCTCAGCGGCTTCTCGGTGTGCTGCACCGTGAGCCAGGCGTCTTCCACGTCGTACGACACCACGTTCACCAGGCCCGCCGCGCTGATGAAGCCGAGCTGCCCCTTGGGCAGCGCCCCCGAGGCCCCGGGCCCCGCGGTCTCCTGCGACTCCGACGCCTGGAGCACGCCCTTCACGGTGACCTCGCCGCGCGGCATGGGCGGCACGTCGGCGGGATCCGGCTTCCCCGGCATCCACCCCCGCACGACGGGAATCGCCTTCCCGTCACTGGTCCGCAGCAACGACAGCACGTAAGAGCCGGATTTCCCGCTCCCGTCCAGCGTCCGCTCCGGGACGAGCAGCGGGCGATCTGTGTCGTACCGCCCCCGCGCCTCCGCGGTGCGCCCCGCCGTCTTCTCCGTGATCGGCAGCAACGAGCCCAACGGCTCGGCCTTCGCGTGCGCGGCGCGCGAGGCGTTGTCCTGCTGCTCCCGGTGATTGTCGACGCGGGCGTCGAACCGCCCGAGCTGCCAGCTTCCCATCAACAGGCAGACCGGGATCGCCAGCACGGCGAAGATGTTGATCCCCCACCAGCGTGGAGTCAGCAGGAACCGGTACACACCCCTACGGTACGACCGCCCCCCTACCCCCCGGCACGGGGGCTCCCCCCACTTCTCCCTCCACCCCACAGCGCTTGGGAAGTCTGCGCAAGGCGCAGGGTTGGCAAGCGCAGCCCCCCACTCCGGGTGCCCCGCGCAACGGGGCCGCGCCCGGGGAGCCCCGGACTGTGCATCGCGGACTGCAAGTGCGTCGTGGCTTGTCGCGCAGTTCCCCGCGCCCCTAGGGAGAAGGGGCAAGCCCCGATGTGTCGTGACCCGTCGCGCCCACGCGGCGGAGCCGCACATCAAACACAGACCCGCGCCCCTGAGGGAACAGGGGCAAGCCCCGATGTGTCGTAGGAGAAGAGGGCAAGCTACTTCGCGGGGAGGACGCCTGTGCGGTAGACCGTGCCGCCGCAGGCGCCGTTGACCACGGCATCCGCCGCCGCAGGATCGCCGACGTCCGGAGTATGGCTGATGACGACCTTGGGCTCCTCGCCCGTACCCCCGCCGGATTCGCCGCCCGTCGCGCCACCGTCGCCGGGCCCCTCGCTGCCGCCGCCGGTGCCCGCGCCGCCCGAGTCCGTACCGCCGCCGCCGGTGGTCTCGCCGCCGCCGCTCGTCTCGGCGCCCGCGGTGGGCTCCGCGTCTGTGCCGGTGCCGGTGTCGGGGCTGGTCTCGGGCGAGGGCGTGGTGCTGGAGCAGCTCCCGCTCTGGGTCGGCACCCAGGCGAAGCGGACGAGATACGACTCACCCGGCTTCAGCACCAGCTCGTCGCTCTCGGCCGCGGGGTCGGGCAGTCCGGTGGCCGGGTCGCCCGCGGTGTGGACGGCGACCTGGACACGGGCGCGCGCGTTCCCCTCCGTGGACGCGCCGACCATGCCCTCGCCGTCGACCGTGCACGCGTCGCCCGAGGTGTTGGTGACGCGGAAGCTGCCGTAGACCTTGCCGGCTCCGTCGGGCGAACCGGCCTGCGCCGAGCCGTTGCCGAGCTGCTCGCGGCCGCAGGTGGGCGCGCTGGCCACGAGGGAGTCGCTGGGGTCGGCCCCGCCGCTCGTCTTGCCGCCGGACGGCTCGGAGGGGTCGGTCTTGTCCTTGCCCTTCTCCTCCTTGTCCTTGCCGCCCTTGTCGCCGTCCTTGCCGCGGTGCTCGCCCTCCTTGCCGCCGCCGGACTCGGAGCCCTCGCCGGGGCCCTGCGTCTGGCCGTGGCTGCTGGAGGCGGTCAGCGGGTGGCGGTCGTCGCCGACGCCGGGGACGACGCCCCCGTAGAGCAGCGCGGGGATGCCGACGACCGCGACGAGCGCGGCGGCGACCGCGCCGACCAGTGCCTGGCGCCGGTGCTGGCGGCGCGCGGGCACGGCGCGCTGGAGCGCTTCGAGGGATTCGGGGGAGGGTTCGATGTCGCGGACGCTGTCCTGGAGGAGACGCCGCAGCGCCTGCTCCTCGGGGTCGACCCCGTCCCCGTTCAATCCGGTCGTGCCGTTCGCGCGGTCGTCACCGCTGCCGCCGCCCGGCCCCCCGTTCAGGCCGTCGCTCATGAGGCTGCCTCCATGGCGGTACGGAGGGCGGCTATGCCGCGCGAGCCGTACGCCTTCACGGAGCCGAGGGAGAGGCCCAGTGTCTCGGCCACCTGGACCTCGGTCATGTCGGCGAAATAGCGCAGCACGAGGACCTCCCGCTGCCGCCGCTGGAGGCCACGCATCGCCTGGATCAACTGGTCCCGTTCGAGCTGTTCGTACGCCCCCTCCTCGGCGCTCGCCATGTCGGGCATCGGCTTGGAGAGGAGCTTCAGTCCGAGTATGCGGCGGCGCAGCGCGGAGCGGGAGAGGTTGACGACGGTCTGGCGGAGGTAGGCGAGGGTCTTCTCGGGGTCGCGGACGCGCTTGCGCGCGGAGTGGACCCGGATGAAGGCCTCCTGCACCACGTCCTCGCAGGAGGCGGTGTCGTCGAGAAGCAGGGCCGCGAGTCCGAGCAGGGACTTGTAGTGAGCGCGGTAGGTCTCGGTGAGGTGGTCGACTGTGGTGCCCGCTGCCATCGCGTCGTCAGTGTCCCCACGCTGTCCGGGCATGGGTGCGGGGCGCGCGGCCGGCCATGGCGCGATCACGGGCATGCCTCCGGCCGTGATGCCGGAGCGCCCAGGGGCCGAGCTGATTCCGAGTACCTCTGCCACGCTTGTTGGACACACTTCCCCCCGTCAGGGTTGTACGCGAAAGGCACTGTGTTAAACCATGCACCAAATGCCTTCATACGTACCAGCTCTTCCTCAATGCCCCAATTTCCACAGCTTCTTACCTCCCCCGAGCTCTTCGAGCAGGGGGTCCCCCAATGCCCCGTGGAAGTCCCTGGCAGCGGGAACGAAGACGCTCCCCGCCTGCCTGCCGGTTGCAGGAAGGCGGGGAGCGAAATTCTCCGTCAGGAGACAGGCGACCCGCCAGTGGCCAGAGGGCCCGTGCGGTCACACATGCTTCACATGCGGAGCGGCGTACCTACGTTGTACGTAGACGGCGTACGTACGCGGGATGCCCGGGGCGTCTAGCGGCCGGTCCCGCCGTAGACGACCGCCTCGTCGCTCTCGCTGTCGAGGCCGAACGCCGTATGCACCGCACGCACCGCGTCGTTCACCGCCTCCTCGCGCGTGACGACCGAGATGCGGATCTCGGAGGTCGAGATCAGCTCGATGTTCACGCCCGCGTTCGACAGCGCCTCGAAGAAGGTCGCGGTCACGCCGGGGTTGGTCTTCATCCCGGCGCCGACGAGCGAGATCTTCGCGATCTGGTCGTCGTAGCGCAGCGAGTCGTAGCCGATCGAGCCCTGGATCTTCTCCAGCGCGGCGATCGCCTTGCGGCCCTCGGACTTCGGCAGCGTGAAGGAGATGTCCGTCAGTCCCGTCGACGCGGCGGAGACGTTCTGCACCACCATGTCGATGTTGACCTCGGAGTCGGCGATCGTACGGAAGATCGCCGCGGCCTCACCCGGCTTGTCGGGCACCCCGACGACCGTGATCTTCGCCTCGGACGTGTCGTGCGCGACACCCGAGATGATCGCCTGCTCCATCGACTCTTCCCCTTGCCCGTCCGGCTGCTCGTTGCTGACCCACGTGCCCTTCAGGCCGGAGAAGGACGACCGCACGTGGATTGGGATGTTGTAGCGGCGCGCGTACTCCACGCACCGGTGCAGCAGCACCTTGGACCCGGAGCTGGCCAGCTCCAGCATGTCCTCGAAAGAGATCCGGTCGATCTTCTTCGCCTTCTTGACGACCCGGGGGTCGGCGGTGAAGACGCCGTCGACGTCGGTGTAGATCTCGCAGACCTCGGCGTTCAGCGCGGCGGCCAGCGCCACGGCGGTCGTGTCCGAGCCGCCCCTGCCGAGGGTGGTGATGTCCTTGCTGTCCTGCGACACGCCCTGGAACCCGGCGACGATGGCGATGTTGCCCTCGTCCACCGAGCTCTGGATCCGGCCCGGCGTCACATCGATGATCCGCGCCTTGTTGTGCGCGGAGTCGGTGATCAGCCCGGCCTGGCTGCCCGTGAAGGACTGCGCCTCGTGTCCGAGGGATTTGATCGCCATCGCCAGCAGGGCCATGGAGATGCGCTCTCCGGCGGTCAGCAGCATGTCGAACTCGCGCCCGGAGGCGACGGGAGAGACCTCTCCCGCGAGGTCGATCAGCTCGTCCGTCGTGTCACCCATCGCCGACACCACGACAACCACCTGGTTGCCATTCTTCTTGGCTTCGACGATTCGCTTGGCAACGCGCTTGATGCCTTCGGCATCGGCAACGGAGGAGCCGCCGTACTTCTGCACGACAAGGCCCACGTGTGCTCGCTCCTCGTAACTCACTCCGGGGCCGTTCCAGCCGGGCCCCGCGTCGGCTCAGTCTAACGAGTGACCGGAATCGTCCCTTCTGGCCTCAGCATGTGAGACGCCAAAGGCACCCAGTGCCACTCATCGTCCGAACCGGCACCTGCCCCCCGTCCCTGGGTGCCACACGGAAACGTGGCGTGACTCACAACCCCGGCCCCCCCCTGGCCCCTCAGAGCCGCGAGGTGTCGAGCTCCAGCTCGAAGGGAGCGGGCAGCAGCACGGGAGCCCCGAAGGGCCGGGGCCCCTCCTTCACCTCGTACCCCATCGGGCCCGGCTTGGAGAACAGGGTGCAGGTCCGCTCCTGGCGGTCGACGAGGAGATAGAGGGGCGCCCCGTACTCGGCGTAGCGGCGCCGCTTCACGACGCGGTCCGTGTCGGCGTTCGACTCCGAGGTGATCTCCACGACGAGCAGGGTCTGATCGGGGAGGAGGGCCCCGGCGCCTTCCAGCAGGTCCTCCGGAACGACCGCGAGGTCGGGGACGAACCAGTTGGCGGATCCGGGGAGGTCGAGGTTCCCGGCCCCGATGACGCACCCGAGGTCCTCGGCCACCGGGTCGATCTGCCTCTGGAGACGTGCCCCGGCCTTCTCATGATCCCAAGTCGGTGACACCTGCTCGATGACTCCCTCGATGATCTGAGAACGACCGTCGCGCTTGATGCGCTGGATCGCGTACTTCAGCGCGGTCTCCGGGTCCTCGGGCACGTAGGAACCCGGCTGCTCATGCGGCTGTGCAGTCATCGAGGGGCCTCACTGCTGGCGAAGGGACCGGCTTGTCGTCGCTCAGGCTAGCCACGGCAGGGCCCACGGGACGGGTTCGGACAGAAGGTCACCCGTTCGAGTATTCGCTAGCGCGAGGCGTACGGGAGAAGGGCCATCTCGCGGGCGTTCTTGATGGCGCGGGCGAGCTGTCGCTGCTGCTGGGACGTGACGTGGGTGACGCGGCGGCTGCGGATCTTGCCGCGGTCGGAGATGAACTTCCGCAGCAGGTCGGTGTCCTTGTAGTCGACGTACGTGATCCCGGCGGCGTCGAGCGGGTTCCGGCGGGGCTTGGCCGGTTTGCGGCCGACGGCGTTACGGCGCGAGGGCATGGCTGGTCTCTCCTTACGGTCTACGAGGGCGTGCTGAGCAGGTCGTCGAAGGCGCCCGCGTAACGGCGCCAGGCGTCGGGGCCGCCCGCGTGCTCCGCGTCCGTCAGCACGCAGGAGTCCAGCAGCGCGCCGAGTCCGTCGGCGTCCAGTCCCGGCGCCGTGAAGACCAGGTGCTGGCCCCGGTCGCCCTGCACCGGGTGCCAGTCGAGCGCGGCGGCGGCACGGCGTACGGCGGGGACCATCTCCCAGGCCGCGTCCGGCAGCGCGGCCAGCCAGGGCCCGCGCTCCTCGACGCAGAGCGCGCCGCCCGCCGCGTCCCACGACAGCAGCGTGTCCGGCCGGTCGGCGAGCCAGAACCGGCCCCGGCTGCGCACCGCCGCACAGGCCAGCTCCTGGAGCGCCGCGTGCAGGCGTGCCGGGTGGAAGGGGCGCCGCGCGCGCCAGACGAGGGTCGTGACGCCCTCGGCGTCGGCCTCCTGCGGCAGCAGCGCGCACGCGGGGTACTGCCGCGCCGCGGCGGCGCCCACGTCGAAGCCCTCCGTGGCCACGCGGGCCAGCCCGGCGCCGTCGTCGGCGCGGACCCGGCGGGCCACCGGGTGGAGCTGGCGCAGCAGCTCCCTGTCGGCCTCGTCGGCCTCCTCCTCGCCGTCGGCGCCCTCGGCGCCCTCGGCGCCCTCGGCCAGCACCAGTACGGGCGCGTATTCGAGCTGCCGCGCGAAGGTGTCGGCGACCGTACGCTCGTCGGTCGGCGCCGCCGCCAGTCCGGCCTCGGCGAGATCTTCGGCGGCGGCCAGGTACGGCAGGACCAGCGCCGGGTCGACGGCCGTCAGCACGCCGGTCACCGCCAGCGCGTCCGCGCTGTGCGCGGCGACGACCTCGGCCATGGCCTGCGGCTCGACCGAGTCCCACAGCTCGACGACGGCCAGCGCGCACGTACGGGACTCCGCGAGCCGCAGCAGCTCCGGTACGAGGTCCTCGCGCAGCGCGCAGCAGGCGCAGCCGTTGACGAGCGGCGCCTTGCCCTCGTCGAGCGCCCCCGCGTGCGACCGTACGGTGCGCCGTACGCTCCCCTCCGACGCGGCGGCCGACAGGTCGTGGTGCAGCGCGACGGCACCGGGCACCGCGCGCAGCAGCCCCTCGACGGCCGCCCGCCGCGCGTCGGCGTGCAGCCCCGCGACGAGCACGACGGGCAGCCGCTCCCCGCCGCCGGTCATCGGGCCGCCTCCCGTTTCCCGCCCCGGCCGTAACGGCGCTCGAAGCGCTCCACGCGCCCCGCGGTGTCGATGACGCGCTGCGCGCCGGTGTAGAAGGGGTGGCTCGCCGAGGAGATCTCGACGTCGATGACGGGGTACGTCGCGCCGTCCTCCCACTCGACCGTCCTGTCGCTGGTCACGGTGGACCGCGTCAGGAACGCGAAGCCGGCAGCCCGGTCGCGGAAGACGACGGGGCGGTAGGGCGGGTGGATTCCGGGTTTCATCGTGCTCGTTCCTCCTTCTCGGCTCGGTTTCTCAGCGCTCTTCGCGGAACGCGACGTGGCGGCGGGCCACGGGGTCGTACTTGCGCAGCTCCAGCCGGTCCGGCTGGTTCCGGCGGTTCTTCCGGGTCACGTACGTGTAGCCGGTGCCCGCCGTGGAGCGGAGCTTGGTCACGGGGCGTAGGTCGTTGCGGGCCATGTCGGCTACCCTACACAAACGACAATCGTTTTCAATAAGAGCAGGGAGCCGTCCCGTGGCGAAGAAGAGCAAGGTCGCGAAGAACGAGCAGCGCCGCGCGGTCGTCGCGCGCTACGCGGAGCGCAGGGCCGAGCTGAAGGAGGTCATCCGCAGTCCGCGCACGCCGGAGGCCGAACGCCTCGCCGCGCAAGCCGAGTTGCGCCGCCAGCCGCGCGACGCGAGCGCCACCCGCGTCCGCAACCGGGACAGCGTGGACGGCCGCCCCCGCGGCCATCTGCGCGCGTTCGGCCTCTCCCGTGTGAACCTGCGCACGATGGCGCACGCCGGGCAGCTGCCCGGCGTGCGCAAGTCGAGCTGGTAGGGCTCAGCCCCAGATCTCCTTGACCCACTCGGGGTGGTCGATGAACGGGTTCCGGTTGTGCTGGAACTTCTCGAATATGACCTCGTTGCGGTTCTTCTCGAAGTCCGAGGGCGGGTCCTGCTCGTTCCACTTCTTGAGGGTGGAGAGCTTGCCGTGCAGCGGCTTGGAGCCGTTCTCGACCTCGTCGTTGGCTTCCAGGTCGGGGTAGTCGTCCTTGCCCTCGTAGCGGACGGACATGTAGAGGATCATGCGGGCGACATCGCCCTTGACCTCGTCGCGGGGCTCGAAGGAGTCGCCGTCGGTGAAGTTGCCGGGGGCCTCCTCGAGCTCCTCGCCGCCCTCGTCGAAGTCCTTGCTGCCGCGCGTGCTGTTGACCGAGACATCGGTGGGGCGCAGGTGGTGGATGTCGGTGCCGGGTCCGGTCGCGGTGCCGAAGTCGCCGTGGGACTTGGCCCAGGTGTGCTCGCGGTTCCACTGGTCGGCGCCGCCGCCGTTGTCCTCCTTGGACTGGGAGCGGCCCGTGTAGAGGAGGAGGACGTTGGACTTGTTGTCCGGGTCCTCGTCGGTGGCCTTCAGGGCCTCCCAGACCTGGTCGTAGGAGAGCTGGTCGCCCTCGCTGATGATGGTGTTGAGGGCCGCCTTCAGCTCGTCGCCGGTCTTGCCCTCGGCGTCCTTGTAGTAGTCGCCGGGCGCCTCGGCCGCGGCCTGCTTCGCGGCCTGCTTCGCGGGCTGCGGCGGCTCCGCGGACGCCGTCGCCGGGAGCTGCGTCAGGGCACCCGCGAGCAGCGCCGTGCTGCCGAGCAGCACGGCGGAGCGGCGCCAAGTGACGCGCGTAGAAAGAAGGTTGCGCATGGTGGGGGGCCTCTCCGTTTCCGGGAAAGGAGCGCAGGATGAACAGCCCATGACCGGCGCACGTCCAGTGCGTGTCCAGTGCATGACAAGCTACTGCTCGAACTGACGCCCCAGGGGCATACGTCCGTGGCAGCTTGCCACAGAGACGTACGCCCCCGTAAGACCCCGGAGGGGCGTGCGGGAGCCCGCGGGCTCCCGCAAGATCCCGCGGGTCAGGCGTTCTTGAGGCCGAGCGGCGCGCCGATCTCCGCCGCCATGACCTTGCCCGCCTCGGCCTCCAGCTTGCCGTCGTCACCGTCGGCGTCGCTGTCGGTGTCCAGCCCGTTCAGCTCGTCGAGCGGCGTGTCCAGGCGGACGTGCGCGACCAGCGACTGGAGCGCGCGCAGCGCGGCCGAGGCGGTCGGACCCCAGTTGGACAGGTACGAGAACTGCCACCACCACAGCGCCTCGGTGACCCGGCCCGCGCGGTAGTGCGCCATGCCGTGCCGCAGGTCCGTGACGACGTCGGCGAGATCGTCCGAGATCCGGCAGGCGACGGGCGCCGTGCGCGGCACGTACGGATCGAAGACCTCGGAGTAGACGTCGACCGGTTCCAGCAGCGTGGCGAGCCGCATGCGCATCTCGTCCACGTCCGGTTCCGGGCCGACATCCGGCTCGTACCGCTCGTCCGGGACGATGTCCTCGTGCGCGCCGAGCCGCCCGCCCGCGAGCAGCAGCTGCGAGACCTCCAGCAGCAGGTACGGCACGGCACTGTCCGGGTCGTCCCCTCTCGCCACCTCGGCGACCGAGACGATGAAGCTCTCGACCTGGTCGGAGATCTGGACCGCGAAGTCGTCGGGCGCGTCCTTGATCGAGTTCAGCGTGGCGTCAGACATCGAGCAACCTTCTCCCCTCAAAGGCACGCCCAAGCGTGACCTCGTCCGCGTACTCCAGATCTCCCCCGACGGGGAGTCCGCTGGCCAGTCGCGTCACCTTGAGCCCCATCGCGGAGACCATGCGCGCGAGATACGTGGCCGTGGCCTCGCCCTCCAGGTTGGGATCGGTGGCCAGGATCAGCTCTGTGACGGTGCCGTCCGCCAGGCGGGCCAGCAGCTCCCGTATCCGCAGATCGTCCGGGCCGACGCCCTCGATCGGGCTGATCGCCCCGCCGAGCACGTGGTACCGACCGCGGAACTCACGCGTCCGCTCGATCGCGACCACGTCCTTGGGCTCCTCGACCACGCAGATCACCGCCGGGTCGCGACGCGGGTCGGCACAGACCCGGCACTGCTCCTCCTGCGCGACATTGCCGCAGACGGCGCAGAATCTGACCTTCTCCTTGACCTCGGTCAGCGCGTGCGCGAGGCGCCGGACGTCGGCGGGCTCGGACTGGAGGATGTGGAAGGCGATCCGCTGCGCGCTCTTGGGACCGACGCCGGGCAGCCTGCCCAACTCGTCGATGAGGTCCTGGACCACGCCTTCGTACACGGATGCTCCCGCTCTGCCGCTGCCTCTGCCGATGCCTCTGCCGGTGCCGCTGGCTTCCTGTCGTGCTGCTCTCCGTACGTTAGTTGCCCGTACGGTCCTCTAGAAGGGAAGCCCCACTAGAAGGGAAGCCCCGGCATTCCGCCCAGGCCCTGCGCGAGGGGGCCGAGCTTCTGCTGCTGGAGCTCCTGCGCGGCGCTGTTCGCGTCGCGGACGGCCGCGAGGACGAGGTCCGCGAGGGTCTCGGTGTCCTCCGGGTCCACGGCCTTCGGGTCGATGACCAGGCCCCGGAGCTCGCCGGAACCGGTCACGGTCGCCTTCACCAGGCCCCCGCCCGCCGAGCCCTCGACGGGGGTCTCGGCCAGCTCCTGCTGGGCCGCGGCGAGGTCCTGCTGCATCTTCTGGGCCTGCTGCAGCAACTGCTGCATATCGGGCTGGCCACCACCGGGAATCACGTCTTGGCTCCTGGCTCGCTTGACGACGTCTTGCTGGCTGGTCCGAGCCTACGTGCTCACCGGGGCGCCCCGCCGCCCCCTGCCGGTCACCCGCCCGCACGGGGCTCTTCTCGCTCACCCGTGCTCAGGACGTACGGCCCGGGGCCCGGGACGCGGCTCACTCGTGCTGGAACTCCTCTATGACCGTCGCCCCCAGCTCGCGGACGATCAGGTCGTGCCCGGAGAGCGCCGTCTCGTCGAGGTCGGGGTCGTCCTCGGCGGGCATGTCGTCCTCGACGCCGACGTACGGCCCGGCCTGGGCCGGGGGCGCCTCGACGGGCGGAGCGGCCGGCTCCGGGGCGGTGGCGGGAACGGGCGCGGGAGCGGCCGGGGCGGTCGGCGCGGCCGGGGCGGGTGCTGCCATGCCGTCCCGGACAGCGCCGCCGGGTCCGCCGGGGCCGCCGGGGCCGCCCTGCGACGAGGACGGCTCCGGGTGCTGCGGGGCCTGCGGGGGCGGTGCGGCGGCCTGGGGCGGCGCGGGGGCCTGCTGCGGGCGCGCCGGGCCACCGAAGCCGGGACCGGGACCGGGGCTGCCGGGCGCGCTGCCGCCCCCCGCGCCCCCCGCGCCACCGGTGCCGCCCGACGGATCGACGATCGCCTCGACCTTCCACTGCACGCCGAGCGCGTCGCTGAGCGCCTGGCGCAGGATGTCCTCGCTGCCGCCGTTGACGAAGCTGTCCCGCGCGCCCGCGTTGGAGAACCCGACCTGGAGAGTGGTGCCGTCGAAGCCGACGATCTGCGCGTTCTGACTGAGCAGGATCCAGGTGAAGCGCCGCCGGTTCTTCACGGCCTCCAGGATCTGCGGCCACATCTGCCGCACCTGCGAGGGATCACCGGCGCTCGCCGAGGCCGGAGCCGGGGCCTGCGCCGGGGCCGGTGCGGCGGACGGCGGGGCAGGCGGGGCGGAGGGCTGCGGCGCGACAGCCTCCGGGGTGGCGGCTGCCTGCGGCGTGGCCGCGGTGGGCCACGCGCCGGGCCGGGCACCCCCACCACCGCTCCCACCGGGAGAGGCGGCATCGGGCCAGGCCCCGGGCCGGTGCCCACCGGACTGGGCCGCCGGGGCGGGCTCGGCCGCGGGGCTGGCCTCAGGCGCGACGGGAGCGGGCGCCGGGGCGGCGGGATCGGGCCCGGGAACCGGCGCGGAGGCGGGCACAGGGGCGGGAACGGCGGCGGGAACGGCCGCCGGAGCGGCACCAGCGGGGGGACCGGTCGCGGCACCGGTCGCGGCACCGGGCACGGCACCGGTGACGGCCCCCAGCGCAGCGCCGCGCTCCAGGCGGTCGAGGCGGGCCTGCACGGACCGCTCGTCGCCGTACGTGGCGGGGAGCAGCACGCGGGCGCAGATCAGCTCCAGCTGCAGCCGGGGGGAGGTGGCCCCGCGCATCTCCGTCAGCCCGGTGCTCACGAGGTCGGCGGCGCGGCTCAGCTCGGCGGCGCCGAACACCGACGCCTGCGCCCGCATCCGCTCCACGACATCGCCCGGGGCATCGATGAGCCCCTTCTCCCCGGCCTCCGGAACGGCGGCGAGGATCACGAGGTCGCGCAGCCGCTCCAGCAGGTCGGCGACGAACCGGCGGGGATCGTTCCCCCCCTCGATGACCCGGTCGACGATCTCGAAGGCCCGCGCCCCGTCCCCGGCGGCGAAGGCATCGACGACGTCATCGAGCAGCGCCGCGTCCGTGTACCCGAGCAGGGCGGTCGCCATGGCGTACGTCACACCGTCCTCGCCGGCTCCGGCGAGGAGCTGGTCCATGACGGACATGGAGTCACGGACGGACCCGGCCCCCGCCCGTACGGCCAGCGGCAGCACGGCGTCGTCCACGGGGATGGCCTCGCGCTCACACACCTCGGCCAGATAGTCACGCAGCGTCCCGGGCGGCACGAGACGGAACGGATAGTGATGGGTCCGCGACCGGATGGTCCCGATGACCTTCTCGGGCTCGGTCGTGGCGAAGATGAACTTGAGGTGCTCCGGCGGCTCTTCGACGACCTTCAGCAGGGCGTTGAACCCCGCCGGGGTGACCATGTGCGCCTCGTCGACGATATAGATCTTGTAACGACTCGACGCGGGGCCGAAGAACGCCTTCTCCCGCAGCTCACGGGCATCGTCCACACCACCGTGCGAGGCGGCGTCGATCTCGATCACATCGATCGAACCGGGCCCGTTCCTGGCCAGGTCCGTGCAGGACTGGCACTCCCCGCAGGGTGTGGGCGTGGGCCCCTGCTCACAGTTGAGACAGCGGGCGAGGATGCGGGCGCTGGTCGTCTTGCCACAGCCGCGCGGGCCGCTGAAGAGATACGCGTGGTTCACACGGTTGTTGCGCAGCGCCTGCTGAAGGGGATCGGTCACATGCTCTTGCCCGATGACCTCGGCGAAGGTCTCGGGGCGATAGCGGCGGTACAGGGCGAGGGACGACACACCCCCGACGATATAGGGGACCGCCGACAAGTGGTCCCGGTCACACAAACGCCCCCCACGCACCCGCCAGAGCCAACCTACCCTTGCTGCCTTCCGGCCCTGGGGGAGTTCAGTCAGATAGCGCCACGTGAGGGGCTGGCGCCAACACTACCCGATCCCGACCGGCGACTACGAGTTCGCGAGCACTCCCCGGAGTCTTGTATTGTTTGCGGCGGAGGATTCGCCTAGTGGCCTAGGGCGCACGCTTGGAAAGCGTGTTGGGGGCAACCCCTCACGAGTTCGAATCTCGTATCCTCCGCCCAGCCTCACCGGGCTGAACGAAGACCCCGACCGGTTCGCCGGTCGGGGTCTTCGTAGTTTCGGGGTCGGGGTCGGCGGGATTTCTCTTCGTGTGACCAATCCGGTGCGTCGTCCGCTGCGAATCACAGGGTGATGGGCAGGCACGAGGAGCGTATGGAGGCTGGGATGCCGCGGGCGAGGAGTACGGCGAGGGCTGTCCGGTGAGGGAGCCCGTCGCGGTGGACGCGGGGGGCCAGGAGGAGGCTGCGCTGGAGGAGCTCGTCAAGCGGGTGGCCACCGGGGACCAGGACGCCTTCGCGCGCGTCTACGACCAGGTCGCCGGACCGGTGTTCGGGATCGTGCGCTCGGTGCTGCGCGACCCGTCCCAGTCCGAGGAGGTGACGCAGGAGGTGCTGGTCGAGGTGTGGCGGACCGCCGCGCACTTCGACGCGGGCAAGGGCAGCGCGATGACCTGGGTGATGACGCTCGCGCGGCGGCGGGCCATCGACCGGGTGCGCTCCGCGCAGGCCGCCAGCGACCGGGAGCGGCGGGCAGCGAGGCTGGACCGGACGCCCGACTACGACGACGTGGTCGAGCAGATCGAGGCACGGCTGGAACGGGAACAGGTGCGGCGCTGTCTGCGGATGCTGACCGAGATCCAGCTCCAGGCCGTCACCCTCGCCTACTACCGGGGGCTGACCTACCGCGAGGTCGCCGAACTGCTGGCGCAGCCGCTGGGGACGATCAAGACACGGCTCCGCGACGGGCTGATCCGGCTGCGGGACTGCCTGGGGGTGAGCGCATGACGGCCGCCGAACTCCACACGCTGACGGGCGCCTACGCCCTGGACGCGCTCTCCGAGGACGAGAGTGAGGCGTTCGAGCGGCATCTGGCCGACTGCGCCTCCTGCGGCCTTGAGGTCGCCGAACTGCGCGCCACCGGGGCGCGGTTGGGCCTCGCCGTGGCGGAGCAGCCGCCGCCGGAGCTGCGCGCACGCGTCCTCGGCCGTATCGGTGCGGTGCGGCAGGAGCCGCCGCGACCGCCCCGGAAGGAGCCGCGCCCGCGCGGCACCGGGGGAACGGCGGGCCACCCCGGTACGGCCGGTGGCCGGTGGAGCAGGGCGCGGCGGTGGCAGACCTTCGCGCTGGCCGCCTCCGTTGCCGCCGTCGCGCTGGGCGGCGTGGCCGTCTGGCAGCAGCGGGACGCGGACGACGCGCGGCGCGACAGCGCCCGGGAAAGCGCGCGTTCCGCCGAGTTGACCAAGGTGGCCGAGGTGCTGACGGCGGCCGACGCGCGGACGGTCTCCAGCAAGAGGCTGCCCGGCGGCGGTTCGGGCACCGCCGTCGTCTCCCAGCGGCTCGACAGGGCGGCCTTCCTCGCCTCGGGCATGGCGCCTCCGCCCAGCGGCAAGGTCTACCAGTTCTGGTTCGACGACCACGGAACCATGCGCTCCGCCGGTCTGATGGGCCGCGACAACACCGTGCTCCTCGACGGCAAGGTCGACGGCGCCCGGGGAATGGGCATCACGGTCGAGCCCGGGGGCGGCTCCTCGCAGCCCACCTCGAAGCCCGTGGCGCTGATGGCCTTCCCGGCGGATGGGGGGTGACGAGAGCGTTCCGTCCCGTTCCTTTCCGCATTGCCCCGTCCTGTCCTACGTCCGTTTCCTGGGCCTGCGGGGGAAGAAGCCGCTGGTGCGTGCGGCGTACGCGGCGTAGCCAAGGCGGTCCGCCATGTGCTGCTCCAGGAGGCGCTTGCCACTGCCGACGGTGAGCAGTCCGCTCATCGTCAGCGGGGCGGCCAGCAGCACCAGCGCCCCGGCGGCGTCGGCGACGGCCACCAGGTAGAGGCCCCACCACACGCAGAAGTCGCCGAAGTAGTTCGGGTGCCGGGTCCAGCTCCACAGGCCCTGGTCCATGATCCGGCCGCGGTTCTCAGGGCGTGCGGTGAACCGGGCGAGCTGCCGGTCACCGACGGCCTCGAAGACCATGCCCGCCAGCCAGACCGCGACACCGCCCCAGGCGAGCACGCCGGGCGGCTCGTGCGCGTACTGCCCGGCCTGGACCGGCAGTGAGATCAGCCAGACCAGGGCGCCCTGGAGCAGGTAGACGGTGCGCAGGGCCGCCAGCGCCGGGGGGCCGCTGGACCTGCCGAGCATACGGGCGTAGCGCGGGTCCTCGCCCTTGCCCCAGCCGCGCCGGGCCAGGTGCGCGGCGAGCCGCAGGCCCCACGTGGCCGTGAGGGCCGTGATCAGCGCGCGGCGCCCGGGGTCGCCGTGCCCCGCGGACAGGGCGCAGCTCGTCACCGCCACGGCCGTGAAGGCGAGGCCCCACGCGACGTCGACGTAACGGTGTCTGCCGCGGGCGGCCCCGAAGCAGAAGGTCACCAGCATCACGCCGAGCGCAACGCCCGCGCAGACACCGAGATGGGCGGCGCACGCCTCCCAGTCCACGCCGCCGGTCAAGCCGGTCGCCGGTCCGCCGGTCACTCGCCCTCCTGCCCTCGCTCCTCGCGGAGGAGGAGCAACTGGCGTACGTCGAGGTAGCCCGCGCGGAATCCCGCCTCCGAGTAGGCCAGGTAGAGGGTCCACATGCGGCGGAAGGTGTCGTCGAGGCCGAGGGCGGCCACCTCGTCGGCGCGTTCCGTGAACCGTTCGCGCCACAGCCGCAGCGTCTCGGCGTAGTGCGCTCCGAAGGCGGCGTCGGCGGCCGGGCGCAACCGGGTCTCCTCCCGCGCGATCCGGGACAGGGCCCGGAGCGAGGGGATCATGCCGCCGGGGAAGACGTACTTCTGGATCCAGGTGTGGGTGCGGCGGGTGGCGAGCAGGCGGTGGTGGGGCATGGTGATGGCCTGCAGCACGACCCGGCCGCCGGGGGCGAGCAGCCGGTCGAGGGCCTTGAGATAGACCGGCCAGTACTCCTCCCCCACCGCCTCGATCATCTCGACGCTCACGATCGCGTCGTAACTCCCCCGCACCTGGCGGTAGTCGCGCAGCAGCAGCGTCACCCGGTCCGCGAACCCCGCCTCCTCCACCCGGCGCCGCGCCACCTCCAACTGCTTCTGGGAGAGGGTGACGGAGACGACCTCCGCGCCGCGCTTGGCGGCGCACAGCGCCAGTTCACCCCAGCCGGTACCGATCTCCAGCAGGCGGGTGCCGGGCCCGGCACGGAGCTGGTCGAGCAGCATTTCCGTCTTGCGGCGCTGCGCGGGTGCCAGGTCCCGCCAGGCGGGCGGGAAGCTGCGGAAGACCGCGGAGGAGTAGGTCAGGGTCTCGTCGAGGAAGAGTGCGAACAGCTCGTTGGAGAGGTCGTAGTGGCGGTGGATGTTGCCGCGGGCGCCCTCGGGGGTGTTGCGCTGGGAGGCGGGCCGGACCGGGGCCCACAGCGGGCGCAGGCGCTGGAGCGGTGGCGGTACGAGCGTTTCGGCGTGCTCGGCGAACACCCGCAGGACGCCGACCAGGTCGGGGGCGTCCCACTCCCGGGCCATGTAGGACTCGCCGAAACCGATGAGGCCGGAGTGCCCGAGGCGGCGGTGGAAGGAGTCCGGGTCGTGGATCTCCAGGCGGGGGCCGCCGGTGCCGAGGGTCTCGCCACCGGGCAGGACGGTCCACAGCGGCAGGGCTTCCAGGGCGCGGCGGACCAGGTGCCGGGCGACGGCCGTACGCGGCCGGGAGACGCGGGGTACGACGGCCACGTCCGGCCAGCGGCGGCTGTCCACGTGGTGCCGCGCCGGGCCGGTACGGGGGGAGGTGGGGGCGCTCACTGCATTCCCTTCTGTACGGGGTGGTGCGGGCGTGGCCTCACGCGCAGGCCGCGCGCCCAGAGCCACAGGCCGTGGACGCGGATCGCCGCGGAGACGGCGAGCGTCGGCCAGGGGTGACATGCGGCCGCGCGCAGCAGTCCGGCGGGGGTGGCCCGAGTGCGGTCGCCGTGGACGGTGGCGAGGAAGGGACGGGTTCCTCGGCGCTCCAGGCGCACGGAGATCCGCAGGCGGGCGTCCGGTTCGGGGAGGCGCATGCGGTAGGCGCCGTCGACGGGGAAGAACGGCGAGACGTAGAACTCCTTGGGCACGTACGCCCGTCCGTCGGCGTCCGGGTGGAGCAGATGGCAGTGCCGTTCGCCGTACGTGTTGTGCACCTCGGCCACGATGCACAGCGGAGCTCCCGCCGCGTCGTGGCACCAGTAGAGGGTGAGCGGGTTGAACACGTGGCCGAACACCCGGGCGGCAGTGAGCATCGTGACCCTGCCGCCGTCCAGGTCGAGCCCGCGCGCCGCCAGGAAACGCTCCAGGCCCCCGCGCAGGGTGGGCGCCGTACCGCCGAAGTGATCGCGGGCCTCGAACCTGGCCAGCGGGTGCAGCGGGCGGGGCAGTCGCGGGGGCCGGTCGATGTCGAGGAACCACAGGTACGTGCGGTGGTGGAAGGCGTGCCGCACGGGCCCGTCGCGTACGTGCGTGACCACGCAGCGGTAGAGGGCGGGGACGGCCACGGTGGAGGGGGTCACCAGCTCACCCCCAGCGTGCGGGCGGCCTCGATACCGGAGCGGCAGCCGTCCTCGTGGAACCCCCACCCGTGGTAGGCGCCCGCGTACGCGACGGGCCAGCGGCTGAGGCCGGGAAGCCGTCGCTGCGCCGCCACCGACTCCGGGGTGTGGAGCGGGTGTTCGTAGGCCATGCGGGCCAGCACACTGCCGGGCCGGACGAGGTCCTCGGCGCCGAGCGAGACGACGTGCTCCCTCGGTGAGTCCAGGCGCTGGAGGCGGTTCATGTCGTAGCTGACGCGGACGTGCGCGGTCGGCGTACGGCAGTCGGGCATCAGGTAGTTCCAGGCGGCGCGGGCCGTGCGGGAGCGGGGCAGCGGTGCGGGATCGGTGTGCAGGAGCGCGGAGTTGCGGGAGTAGGGGAGGGCGCCGAGGACCCGTCGTTCGTCCTCGGTGGGGCCGTCGAGCAGGCGCAGCGCCTGGTCGGGGTGGACGGCGAGGACCACTGCGTCGTACTGCCTCGGCTCGCCGTCCCCGGTGGCCAGTTCGACGCCGTCGCCGCGCCGCCGTACCGCGCGTACGGGGGTGGAGGTGTGCACGGCCGCGAGTCGCTCGGCGATACGCCGCACATACGTCCGGGAGCCGCCGGTGACGGTCCGCCAGGTCGGCGAGGAGCCGACGCTGAGCATCCCGTGGTGCTCCAGGAAGCGGAAGAGAGGGCGGGCCGGGTGACGCAGCGCTGTCTCGGGCGCGCAGGACCAGACGGCCGAGACCAGCGGGGTGACGAAGTGCGCGACGAAGTACGCCGAGAAGCGGTTGCCGCGCAGGAAGTCGCCCAGGGTGGCCTCCGCCGCGTGGTCCGTGCCCGGCGTCGTGGCCGACGACGCCCCCGGAGCTGGGCCCGGAGCCGGGCCCGGCTCGGTGGCCAGCAGACGCAGCGCCCGGCGGTGGAAGACGGGCACCTCGGCGATCATCCGCAGGTACGCGGGCCGCAGGGCGTGCCGGGGCGAGGCGAACAGTCCGCGCGGGCCCTTGGCGCCCGCGTACTCCAGTCCGCAGCCCTGGCAGCGTACCGACATGCTCATCGCCGTCTCCTGGCTCGCGACGCCCAGTTCGTCGAAGAGCCTGGTCAGCAGCGGGTAGGTGCGCGGGTTGTGCACGATGAACCCGGTGTCGACCGGGAGGGTCCGGCCGTCCGGTGCGGCGACGTCGTGGGTGTGGGCGTGGCCGCCGAGCCTGTCGTCCGCCTCGTACAGCGTCACCTCGTCCCGTTGTCGCAGCACGTGGGCCGCGCTGAGCCCCGCCACACCGCTGCCCACGACAGCGATCCGCCGGGCCCCGGCAGAGCGTTCGGTCATGGCGCTCCCTTCCGTCCGTACCGGCTGTCCGGACGCATCGGCTCTCCGTCCGGCGCGTGCGATGCCTGTGGCAGGAGTTCGGAGCCGATCGCGTAAGGGATTGGTGTGAGTACGCGCCGACGTGCCGCTTCCTCCCCCGTTCACTCTTCCGGGGGGCGGACCAATCCTCCGGACCCGTCGCTCCGAAGCAGGGGTGTGAGTGACAGGAGAGACGAGACATCAGGCGCGGACGGCAGCCGCGGCCTCGGGGCTCGCTGGGCCCTCGGGGCCCTGAGCGGGCTGCTCGCCGGGTACACGGCGCTGGCCGTCGCCGAGCTGGCGTCCGTGCCCGTACGTCCCGAGGCGGGCCCGGTCGTGGCGGTGGGCGGCGCGGTCATCGACCGTACGCCCGTCTCCGTCAAGGACTGGGCGGTCCGCACCTTCGGCAACGACGACAAATTCGTACTGCAGCTCGGCATCGTCGTGCTGCTCGCGCTCTTCGCGGTGGCCGTGGGGATGCTGGCCGTGCGGCACCGGAGGCTGGGCGCCGCGGGGGTCCTCGGCTTCGGTGCGCTGGGCGCGTTCGCCGCGCTCAGCAGGCCCGACGCGGCCACCCTCGACGCGGTGCCCTCGCTGGCGGGCGCGGTGGCCGGTGCCCTCGTCCTCCACTTCCTGGTGGGCCGGATGTCCGCCCGGAACGAGGGGAGGGAAGCGGGCGAGGGCACGGACTCGAACGCGGACGGCGAGGGGGCGCGGAGCGGACCCGCCCGGCGCCGCTTCGTGCTCGCGGCCGGAGCCGTCGCCGCGGGCGCGACCGGCGCGGGAGCGCTGGGCCGCGGCCTCAACGCGTCCAGCGGGGGCGAGGCCGTCGCCTCGCGCGACGCCGTCCGGCTGCCCCGGCCCGTCTCCCCCGCGGCCCCCGTGCCGCGCGGTGCGGAGCTGGGGGTGAAGGGGCTGAGCCCGTTCCGTACCCCCAACCGGGACTTCTACCGGGTGGACACCCTGCTGCGCGTACCGCGTCTGACGACCGGCGGATGGAGCCTGCGCATCCACGGCGAGGGCGTGCGCCGCCCGCTGACCCTGGAATACGACGAGCTGCTGGGCCGCGGCCTGATCGAGCGGGACATCACAATGACCTGCGTCTCCAACGAGGTCGGCGGCTCCTACGTCGGGAACGCCCGCTGGCTCGGCGTCCCACTGGCGCCCCTGCTCTCCGAAGCAGGTGTCAGGCCGCCCTCCAGGGGCGGGCGTGCCGATCAGCTGGTGGCCCGTTCCGAGGACGGCATGACCCTCGGCAGTCCTGTGGAGACCGTCATGGACGGCCGCGACGCGATGCTGGCGGTCGGGATGAACGGCGAACCGCTGCCCTTCACGCACGGCTTCCCCGTCCGCATGCTCGTCCCCGGGCTCTACGGCTATGTCTCGGCCTGCAAATGGCTGCGCGAACTCGAACTGACCACGTTCGACGACTTCGACGTCTACTGGGTCGAACGCGACTGGAGCCGCCGCGCCCCCGTCAAGACCCAGTCCCGCATCGACACCCCCCGCCCCCTCGTCGGACTCCGGCGCGGCACGGTCCCGGTCGCGGGCGTCGCCTGGGCCCAGCACCGGGGCATCGACCGCGTCGAGGTACGGGTGGGCGACGGGCCCTGGCACCGCGCCCGGCTGGCCGACGAGGACAGCACCGACACCTGGCGCCAATGGGTGTGGGAGTGGGACGCGACCCCCGGTACCCACCGCCTCCAGGTCCGCGCCACCGACCGCACCGGGCGCACCCAGACACCCGACCGGCAGGGCACCGTCCCCGACGGCGCCACGGGCCGGCACTCGGTGGTGGTCACCGTGACCTGACCCCTCGCACTCCCCCTCCCGGTCCTTGATGTCCACCTCTCGCAAGGAGATCCCTCATGAACACCATCCGCGCGTCCCGCGCCCTGATCGCCGCCACCGCCGCCGTAGTGCTCCCCCTCGGGCTGGCCGCCTGCGGCAACGACGACGACGCGGGCGGGTCGAAGAAGAGCGAGCCCAGCAAGAGCCAGAAGAAGGAGGACATGGGCGAGGACTCCGCCATGAGCACCTTCGGCCCCGCGTGCGCCTCCGTACCGAAGAGCGGAAAGGGCAGCTTCAACGGCATGGCCAAGGACCCCGTGGCCACCGCGGCCTCGAACAACCCCGAACTGTCCACCCTCGTCGCCGCGGTGAAGAAGGCCGGACTCGTCGACACGCTCAACAGCAGCAAGAACATCACCGTGTTCGCCCCGACCAATGACGCCTTCAAGAAGATCCCGAAGGCCGACCTGGACAAGGTCATGAGCGACAAGAAGATGCTCACCAAGATCCTCACGTACCACGTGGTCGGCAAGCCGGTCGGCAAGGACCAGCTCAAGGACGGCACGTTCACCACGCTGGAGAAGGACAAGGTGACCACGGAGGGCTCCGGCGACTCCTACACCGTCAACGGCAGCGCGAAGATCGGCTGCGGCGACGTCACCACCGCCAACGCCACCGTCCACCTCATCGACACCGTCCTCATGCCCCCCAAGTAGCCGCGAACGGCAGCGGGTCCCCCGGGAGGGGGCAGGCCACGCGGCCTGCCCCCTCTCCCGCTGCCCACTGCTTGACCCGCTCGTGCACGG
The DNA here is from genome assembly GCF_043202595.1 of Streptomyces sp. NPDC048172. NCBI lineage: Bacteria > Bacillati > Actinomycetota > Actinomycetes > Kitasatosporales > Streptomycetaceae > Streptomyces > Streptomyces sp. NPDC048172. Next base: position 620,760 of record NZ_JBIDAT010000002.1, on the reverse strand, counting down.
CCGGACGCGACACGTGCACCCGCCGGGCGATCTCCTCGTGGCTGATCCGCCCCTGCGCGGAGACCAGTCTGACGATCTCCCGGTCCACCGGGTCGAGGTCCTTGGGCATCGCTGTTCTCTTCCGTTCGTCCGAGTCGTTCCCACAGCTGGCAGCCCCTGCCAGCCGCTTCCGGCACCGGCTTCTATCCTCGCCGGGTGAGTACCACCAGTCGCACCCGCCAGGTCAGGCACACGCTCCGCTCCTGGGCGCTCCTGCCACCCGGCGACGGGAACGGCTACGGCTACGGCGGTACGGCGCGGGAGTCCGCGGCACGGCCCGTACCGCGCGGGCCCCGCGTCCCCCCGCGCGTCATGGACGTGGCGCTGACGGCGGTCGTGCTGCTGTTCGCGGTGTGGAACAGCTACCTGAACCCCTACATGGGACCGGCCGCCCACTGGGCGAACATGCTGCTGGCCGCGATGAGCGCGCTGCCCCTGCTCGCCCGGCGCAAGGCGCCCGAACTGGTGCTCGCCGTCGGCCTGCTCGCCAAGGTCCTCCAGGTCTCGCCCTTCGTGGTGCCCTTCGCCTACTACGCGGAGGGCGCCTACCGCGGCCCGCACAGCCGCCGCGCCGCGTGGGTCTCGGCCGGAGCCGGACTGGTGTTCGCCCTCGCGCCCTGGAACCCGGAGGTGTGGTCCAGCTTCCGGGCGGTGGCGACCTCGTTCGCCGTGAACTTCGTCTTCTCCTGCCTCGTGCCGCTGCTGCTGGGGCTCTACGTGGGCCAGCGGCGCGCGGTCGTCGCCGGTCTCGTCGAACGGGCGGAGCGCGCCGAGCGGGAGCAGCGGCTCATCGCCGAGGCCGCGCGGGAGGAAGAGCGGCGCCGTATCGCCGGAGAGATGCACGACGTGGTCTCCCACCAGGTGAGCCTGATCGTCGTGCACGCCAACGCGCTCAGCGCCGTCGCCCACGACCCGGAGACGACGGGCGAGACCGCGCAGATCATCCAGACCGCCGGCCGACGCGCGCTCACCGAGCTCCGCGAGATGCTGGGGCTGCTCAGGGGCGGACCGGCGGACGGACCCGCGGACGGACCGGCGGACGGACCCGCGGATGGACCCACGGAGAGTCAGACCGGGGCCTCCGCTCCCCGTACGGTCGTCGACCGGATCACCGAGCTGGCCGACAGCTCGCGGACCGCCGGGCTGCCCGTGGACGTGCTCGTCGAGGGCGCGCCGCAGCCGCTGGCGGAGCCGGTCGAGCGGGCGGCGCACCGGGTCGTGCAGGAGGCGCTGACCAACGTGCACAAGCACGCGCCCGGCGCCGCGACGCGCGTCCACCTCACGTTCGGCCCGCGAACCGTGCGCGTACGGATCGTCAACGGCCCGCCCGGGAGCCCCCTCGGGCGGCCCGAGGACGACGGCGAGCCGCTGCTGCCGAGCGGGGGACACGGGCTGATCGGCCTGACGGAACGGGTCCGCCTGGCCGGGGGCACCATCGGGTCCGGGCCCACCGAGGACGGCGGCTTCCGGATCGACGCGACACTGCCCGTGCCGACGCCCATGCCCACGCCCTGAACTCGTTCAGGACAGACCGGCGTCGTGGGTGATCAGCGCGACCTGGGTGCGGTTGACGGCGTCGAGCTTGGTCATGATGCGGCCGAGATGGACCTTGACCGTGGACTCGCTCACGAACAGACCGCTGGCGATCTCGGAGTTGCTCTGCCCCTGGGCGACGGCCTTGGCGACCTCGCGCTCGCGGGCGGTCAGTTCCGTCATCCGCGCTCGCGCGCGCGGCGCGGCGGCGCCCGTGCCCGTGGCGAAGGCGGCCAGCAGCTTGGTGGTGATGCGCGGGGAGAGCATCGCCTCGCCGCGCGCGAGGACCTGGACCGCGCTGGTCAGCTCGTGCGTCGGGGTGTCCTTGAGCAGGAACCCGGCGGCGCCGTGCTGGAGCGCGGCGTAGACGTACTCGTCGACGTCGAACGTGGTGAGCACCGCGACAGCGGGAGGGTCGGGCAGCGCGGTGAGCCTCCGGACGACCTCCAGGCCGTCGACGCGGGGCATCTGGATGTCGGTGAGCACCACGTCCGGACGGTGCCCGGCCACCAGGTCCACCGCCGCCGAACCGTCATCACCCTCGGCGACCACCTCGATGTCCGGGTCGGACTGGAGGATCAGCCGTATGCCCTTGCGCACCAGCTCCTCGTCGTCGAGCAGGAGCACCTTGACGGCCACTCGCGCCACCACCCACCTCGTACGCGTACGGGCAACACCACCCGCACACGGTATCCGGCGGCCCGGCGTACGACTTTCGGGCAAGTACGGGCGAGCGGAACGGGTGACGTGCCGGGGGTGCCGACCGGGAGGGGCTCGACAGTGTCGGAGTCCGGGAGAACGAAGGAGGCCGGGATGACCAAGCGGGGCAAGGTGGCGCTGGGCGCGGTGGCGGTGGCGGGGGCGGTCGCGCTCACCGTGGCCGGGACGCCGTCGGCATCGGCGATCATCGGGGGCCACAAGGCCACCTCGGAGTACCCGTTCATGGCGAGCGTGCAGAAGGACGGCAAGCACTACTGCGGGGCCTCCCTGATCAAACGGGACTGGGTCGTGACCGCCGGGCACTGCACGGTGAACGTCAAGACGAAACAGCTCTCCGTACGGGTCGGCGACCACGACCGTACGAAGGGTGAGGCGGCGAAGGTCACCAAGGTCGTCGCGCACCCGGACTTCTCCTACGAGCCGTTCCGCGACGACGTGGCCGTCATGAAGCTGGACCGCCCCGTGGACGCGAAGCCCGTCGAGCTGGCCAAGAAGTCCGGCCCCGCCGGCACCGGCACCCGGATCCTCGGCTGGGGGATGACCTGCGAGGACGGCAGCGAGTGCCCGAAGCCGCCGGTCACGTTGCGGGAACTGGACACCGAACTCGTCCCCGGCGAACGGTGCAGCGAGAACTACGACGCGGCCAACGAGCTCTGCACCGACAGCCCCACCAAGAACGCGCAGGCCTGCATCCTCGACTCCGGCGGCCCGCAGCTCAAGGGCCGCCCCGGGCACTGGGAACTGATCGGAGCCACCAGCCGCGACGGCGACGCCGACCCGAAGTGCGCCACGGGCCCCGGCATCTACACGGACCTGACCGCCCACCGTGCCTGGATCGAGCGAACGACCGCGAAGTGAGCCGCGATCCCCGGCCGTTCCGGAATCGGGCACTGTTAGATTTTCCGCGCAGTGCTCAACCTGCCGGTACCCAGCGGGGTTCGATCGTCGTACGGTCGGGACATGTCCTCAGTTCAGCAGTCGACGGCCGACGCGCCGCTCTCCCTGCGTGAGCGGCGACGGGCCGCTGCCAGTCGGGAGATTCTGGAGGCCGCTGAGCGGCACGTGACCGAGCAGGGACCGCACGCGCTGTCGCTGCGGGCGGTGGCGCGGGGGCTCGGGATGACCGTGCAGGCGCTGTACCACTACTTCCCGAACCGGGACGCGCTCGTCACGGCGCTCATCGCGCAGGCGTACGACGACCTGGCCGATGCCGTGCAGGAGGCCGTCGACGGGACCCCGGAGGGGGACGCGGAGGGGGACGCGGAGGGGGACGCGGACGGGGACGCCGAGGGGGACGCGAAGGTGCCGCGTCTGGTGATCGCGACGGAGGGGTACCGGCGGTGGGCGATCGCCCACCCCGAGCGGTTCCAGCTCATCTTCGGCGCCCCGCTGCGTCATTACGAGGCGCCCGTCGAGGGGCCGACCACGCAGGCGATGCGGCGGATCGGCGGGATCTTCGAGCGCGAGATGTTCGGCGGGTTCAGCAGGGAGCAGCTGGAGGCCGCCGACGTGCACGCGCTCTCCCCCGCGCTGCGGGGCCACTTGGAGGGGCTGCCGCAGAGCGGGCTGGGGAGCCTGCCGCCGCCCGCGATCGCGCTGCTGCTGAGCGCGTGGGGCCATATGCACGGGCTCGTCGTCCTGGAGGTGTTCGGCCACGGCTCGTTCCTCGGCGGCCATCAGCAGGAGATCTTCCGCCTGTCGATGCGGAACATGCTCGCGGACATCCGCCGCCGGATCCCCGGCGCGGAGGCCGGGTGAGCGACGGGCGCGGCGGACGCGACGGACGCGACGGGCGCGGCGAGCACGCGCGGTTGTGGACCGCGGCGGGGAGCGCGCGGGTGGAGCTGCTGGCCGCCCGGTTCGAACGGTTCGCCTTCGACCGGCACAGCCATGAACAGCTCTCCGTAGGCGTCATCGAACAGGGCGCGGAAGGGCTGCACATGGCCGGAGGGACGGTCGTCGTCCCGGCCGGGGAGCTGGTCGTGCTCAACCCCGGGCAGGTCCATACGGGGTTCGCCGCGGGGGAGTCGGGCTGGCGGTACCGGATGTTCTATTTCGACACCGGCATGGTCGAGGAGCTGGCCCGCACGCGCCTGGGAACGGGGAGCGTCTGGTTCCCGGACACCGCCGTACGGGACGCCGGGCTGTTCGAGCGGCTGCGGCGCGTCCACCGCGAGCAGGAGCACGCCGACGACCCCCTCACCGCCGAGTCCCTGCTGCTCGAAGGGCTGGGCGCGATCCTGCGACGGCACGCGCGGACGGGACGGGTCCGCCACCTCGTGCCCGGAGCCGGAGCCGGCGCCGGAACCGGAGCCGTGGGCGGCGGCCGTACGTCACGCGGGGTCGATCTCGCACGGCAGGTGCTGCACGACCGGTGGACCGAGCCCGTCACCGTGGCGGAGCTCAGCGCCGCATCGGGGCTGCCGCGGGCGTCGCTCATCGACGCGTTCCGGCACGCGTACGGACTGCCGCCGCACGCCTACCTGTTGCGTCTGCGCGCCAACCGCGCACGCCGCCTGCTGCTCGCCGGGCGGCGGCCGGTGGAGGTCGCCGCCGTCACCGGGTTCGCCGATCAGGCGCATCTGACGCGCGTCTGCAAGCGGTACTTCGGGGTCACGCCCGGCGCCATGCACCCCCTTCGCTGAACGGGCCGGGCTCGTCCGACTTTCGTTCAAGACCGGCCGTCGCCCGTACCGCGAGGCTGTGCCCGCCCGTACGAGCACGCGTACGGCGAACGGAAGGGTGACGGTGACGATGGTGTGGGCCTGGGCGGTGTCTCCGCTCGTCATGGTGCTGGGGGTGATCGCCGGACTGCGGAAGCCCGCGTACTGGGCGGCCGGGGCCGGTGTCGCGCTCGCGGCGGCGCTGATCTGGTGGCTGCCGGAGTTCACGCTGCCGAGCGGCGCGTGGGCCGGTGGCGCGGGCGGCGCCGGGCTGCTGGTGCTCAACGCCGCAGCGGTGATGCTGCCCGGCGTCCATCTCAACCAGGTGCTCACCCGCCGCGGCGTCCACGGCGCGCTACGGGAATGGGTGCGCGAACTGCCGTTGCCGGGGCCCGCGAAGATCGCCCTGGTGGTCGCGGGCATCGCGCCGACGGTCGAGGCGCTCACCGGGTTCGGGGTCTCGTTGCTGGTCACGGTCCCGGTGCTGCTCGCGCTCGCGCCGCCCGCCACGGCCCTGCGGCAGGCCATGCTCGGCATGAACGTCATGCCCTGGGGCACGCTCGGCCTCGCCACCGTGATCGGCGCCGCGCTCACGGGGACCGGTACGGCGGAGCTGGGCGCCGCGACCGCCGTGACCAGCGCCCTGGTCTTTCCGCTGGTGACCGTGTGGGCGGCGCTGCTGGCCCGGCCGCGCCGCCGCCTCCTTGCCACGCTGGTGGCGGCGGTCGCGGGCGGCACGCTCTCCCTCGGGCTGCTCGCCCTGAACCTCGCGGGCGTGGTCCAGCCCGCGGGCGTACTGGCGGGGTTGTGCACCACGGCGCTCGGGCTGACGCTGTGCGCCGTACGCCGATCGGCCAGAAGCACGGGCAGGGGTACGGGTACGGGCACGGGCACGGGCCCCGGTGGGCGGCTGGTTCCGCCGCGTGTCGTCCTCTCCGCGTACGGGCTCGTGCTGGGCGGCATCGCGCTCGCCCGCGCGGCGACCGCTGCCGGGGTGCCTCCGCTGGAGCTGCACGCGGGCGGCGCGGGGTTCGCGCTGCTCTCCTCGCCGGGGCTGCCGCTGCTCGCCGCGGCGCTGGTGCTGGACCGGGGACGCGCGCGCGGCGCGGACGTACGGGCCGCGTTCGGGCGCGTGGGACGGCCGTTGCTCGCGCTGTCGGGGTTCGTCGTGCTCGGCCGGCTGATGGGGGACAGCGGCATGATCCGGGAGCTGGGCGAGGCGGTCGCGGGGGCTCCGCCGCTGGTCACGGCGGTGACCGTGCCCGCGCTGGGCATGCTCAGCGGCTTCCTCACCGGCTCGAACGTCGGCGGCAACGCGCTCATGATGCCGCTCCAGCAGCGCCTCGCCCCGGACGGCGCCGGGCTCGACACCTGGTTCGCGGCCCTCCAGAACAGCGCCTCGGGGCACGCCGTCTTCACCTCGCTGCCGATGATCATGCTGATCCTCGCCGTCGCGGGCGACAGCCTCCCCCGGCGCGGGTCGGCCGTCGCGGAACACACCTTGCTGCGCTTCGGCCTGCGAGTGGCGGCCGCGGTGTACGCCGTACTCGCGGCGACGGCGGCGCTCCTCGTACTGCTCCACGGGGGCTGACGCGTATACGGAGGCCGGTCCGGGGGACGATGCCTGACGTGCGAGAGAACGAATCGCGGAACGGGACGGAGAACGGGCCGGAGAGCAGATCGCCGGGCGAGGACGTCGGCGCGGCCCTGCGGGAGGCGGCCCGGCACGGCCCCTTCTTCGCGCTGGCCACGGGCGGAAAGGGCGCGGAGGCGGCCGCCCCGGCGTGGCGCCCGCTCGCACGCTCCGGCCCCGAGGCACTGCGCCCCGTGATCGACTCGTACGCCGCCAAGCTCCGCACGGACGAGCCGCGCGTCGCCGCCTCGATCCTCTTCCAGGCGCTCGCCGCCCGGCTGTGGACACCGGTGCTCGCGACGGCCACGGGCCCGCACCGCGTCGTCCCCGACCTCGCGGAGCTGCGCTGGCGGTACGCCGAGGAGGACGGCCTCTCCCTGTGGCTGCCCGGGCCGACGGCGTACGGGGAGGGAGGGGGCGAGGGCGACCCCGTCGCCGCGCTCCACGGCACGGTGGTCGGCGCGCTGCTGCGGCCGCTGGCCGGGGCGTTCATGGCGACCGTCAAGATCGCCGAGCCGCTGCTGTGGGGCAACGCCGCCGCCGCGCTGGCCGGTACGGTGCACACGGCCCCGGCACCGGCCCGGCGCCGGGACCGTACGGCCGCGCTCGTCCGCGCGCTGCACGCCCTCGAACCGCTGCGCGACGCGGGCGACTTCACCCCCGGCGGCTACCTCCGCCGGAGCTGCTGCCTCTACTACCGGGTGCCGCCGGGCGGCGCCAAGTGCGGCGACTGCGCGCTGCGCACGGGACCGTGAAACGAAGGAGGTGCGGGCGGGTCGGTCAGGCGCTCAGCGGGGCTGCCTGAGCGCCGCCTGGAGCGTCTCGCTGATGTCGTGGAGGGCGTCGAGCTGCTCGGGCGAGAGGGCGTCGAAGAGGCACTCGCGGACCTCGCTGACGTGGCCGGGCGCCGCCCGTACGAGCGCGTCGTACCCGGCGTCGGTGAGCTGGGCCACGGCGGCGCGGCGGTCACCGCCCGCGAGGCCGCAGCGCGAGACGTAGCCGAGCTTCTCCAGCGCCGCGACGGCGTGCGAGAGACGGCTGCGCGAGGAGTTGCACAGCTCGGCGAGGCGGGTCATGCGGAGGGAGCGGCCGGGGCTCTCGGAGAGCATCACGAGGATCTCGTAGTACGCCACGGGCATGCCCGACTCTGCTTTGAGCTGGCGGTCGATACGGGCCTGGAGCGCTTGGTTCGCCGCCATGTACGACCGCCAGATCTGCTGCTCACGGGGGGTGAGCCAGCGGGTGTCGGCGGGGTCTTCCATGGTTCCAGGATACACGTGGTTGAAGACTCAACATCATCTGGTTATGGTTGTTGAGAGCTCAGCAACATGCACCATCGGGCACCGCACCCCGCGCCCCGCCCGTACCCCCGTCCACGAGCTCTAGGAGCCACCATGTCCACTCCCACCGAAGCGGCCCTCCCCGGCTACACGACCGGCACCTGGGCCATCGACCCGATCCACTCCGAGGTCGCCTTCTCCGTGAAGCACCTGGGCATCGCCAAGGTCCGCGGCCGGTTCGACGACTTCGAGGGCCAGATCGTCACCGCGGAGAACCCCCTGGACTCCACCGTCGCCGCGACCATCCGCACCGCCTCCGTCTCGACCGGGAACGAGCAGCGGGACGAGCACGTGCGCACGCCGGACTTCCTGAACGTCGAGGAGTTCGCGGAGATGACCTTCCGCTCCACGGGCGTACGGGCGAACGGGAGCGCCGGGTTCCAGGTCGACGGCGAGCTGACGCTGCGCGGCGTCTCCCGCCCCGTCACCCTCGACCTGGAGCTGAACGGCTTCGGGCAGGGCATGGAGGGCAAGCCCGCGCTCGGCCTCTCCGCGAGCACCGAGATCAGCCGCTCGGACTTCGGCGTCACGGCCGGTCCGGCGAGTGCCGTCGTCGGCGACACGATCAAGATCACGCTCGACGTCGAGGCGAACCAGGTCTGAGACGAACCAGGTCTGAGACGCTCGCACATCCGGTTGAGCGTCGGCGTCATGTCGGGCCCGTACGCGGGCGAGTTGACTGATCCGCATGACGAACACGAAGCAGAACACCACCCAGAACACCACGCAGAACGCCACGACGGACGGTCAGAAGACGCTGGTCATCGGCGGCACCGGCAAGAGCGGGCGCCGGGTCGCCGAGCGGCTCGTCGCGCGCGGAGTGCCGGTGCGCGTCGGCTCGCGCTCCGGTACGCCCGCCTTCGTCTGGGAGGACCCGGACACCTGGGACGCGGCGCTCGACGGCGTGGACGCTGTCTACGTCACGTACTACCCGGACCTCTCCTTCCCGGGCGCGGCCGAGCAGATCGGCGCGTTCGCGAAGCTCGCGGTCAGCCGGGGCGCCCGGCGCCTGGTGCTGCTCTCCGGGCGGGGCGAGGAGGGCGCCGTCGTCAGCGAGGACGCGCTGAAGGACTCCGGCGCCGACTGGACGGTGCTGCGCGCCAGCTTCTTCGCCCAGAACTTCAGTGAGGACTTCTTCCTGGAGCCCGTCCTCTCGGGCGAGATCGTGCTGCCCACCGCCGACGCCGTCGAGGCCTTCGTGGACCTCGACGACCTCGCGGACGTCGCCGTCGAGGCCCTCACCGACCCGCGCCACGCGGGCAGGACGTACGAGCTGTCCGGCCCGCGCCTGCTCAGCTTCGGCCAGGTCGCCGAGGAGCTGAGCAAGGCGACGGGGCGCGAGATCCGTTACGTGCCGGTCTCCAAGGAGGAGTACCGCGCGGCCCTCGAACAGCAGGGCATGCCGGGCGAGTTCGCCGAGCTGTTCGAGAGCGTGCTCGACGGGCGGAACGCCCACCTCGTGCCCGGCGTGCGCGAGGCGCTCGGCCGGGAGCCGCGCGACTTCGCGGAGTACGCGCGCGAGGCGGCGGCCACCGGCGTCTGGACGGTTCAGGAGCACTGACTCAGGTGCACTGACTCAGGTGCACTGACTCAGGTGCACTGACTCAGGTGCACTGACTCAGGTGCACTGACTCAGGCGGACCGGGCCTCTATCGCCCAGCGGCCGACCTCGCGGTAGGCCGAGTCGTAGATGACCGATCCGTCGCCCGGCTTCAGCTCGTAGTGGTGAAGGTTGCCGCCCCAGTACCGGAGGATCCGGCCCAGCTCACGGGCGGCATCCCCCTCGGACAGCACGTCGTCCATGTCGACCTCTAGTGAGAACTTCATGGCTTCAATTCTTTCATTGAAGTGCTTTTTGAGACTTTCACCGAGGATTCGACTGGCTCTGAGGGAATCTGATCGCCGAACCCTCAAATCCCGTTCCGAAGCCGAGGAGCGACGGGACACGGCGCCGGCCTCATCACTGGCCGGGTGGCCGGGAGTTCTGGCCAGTCGGCAGAGGCGGCGGGCCGGAAGGGCCTCGTACGCTCGAAGAATGATCGACGGCAGGGGTGTCACGGGCTTCGCGCCGCGGTCGCTGCTGCCGGGTGAGCTGGCGGCGGCGAGCGTGGGAGCGGAGGTGAGCGGGCGGAACGTGCGGCGGACGTTCCGGGACGGAGTGGTGGACGGGCTCCTGTTCATCGGCGCCGTGATGGTGGGCCTCTTCATGCTCGGCACCGGCCAGAGCACCAAGGGGGTTCCGCCGTGGCTCCAGGAGCTGGACCCCCTGCTGGGCGCGGTCTCCTGCCTCGCGCTGTGGGCGCGGCGGCGCTTCCCCCTGGGGGTGACGCTGCTCGCGCTGCCGGCGATATCGATGTCCGCCAGCGCCTTCGGCGCAGGGATGGTCATCATCGCCAACCTGGCGATAAGGGTTCCGTGGAACCGCTCCATACCCGTGCTGGGCCTCTGTCTCCTCGCCTCCGTGCCGAATCTGCTGATCGTCTCCGTCCCGCGCGGCGACGTCGGGATGGCGATCGCGATCACCGTGGCGTACTACCTGTTGTTCTTCGCGTGGGGCAGCGCCCTGCGGGCCCGGCGGATGCTGGTGCTGAAGCTGCGCGAGGAGGCCGACCGGGAGCGCGCGGACCACGCGAGGCGGCTGGCGGACGCCCGGCGGGCGGAGCGGCGCGCGATAGCCCGGGAGATGCACGACGTGATGGCGCACCGGATCTCCCTGCTCTCGGTCCACGCGGGCGCCCTGGCGTACCGCAGCAAGCAGGCGCACGCGGGCACGGCACCGGCGCTCAGCGACGCCGAGGTGTCCGAGAGCGCCGAGGTCATCAGGGGGAACGCGCACCAGGCGCTGGAGGAGCTCCGGGAGGTCCTGCACATACTCCGCAGCGAGGGCGGCGAGGAAGGGGACGAGGGCATCCGGACGGACGGGACGGAGGGCACGGCGGCACCGCAGCCGCGGCTGGAGGACGTCCGGCACCTGATCGAGGAGGCACGGACCGCGGGCCAGCCGGTCGACTTCCGGGACGGGGAGCTGCGGGGCGACGGCGTACGGGGCGACGGTGTACGGGGCGACGAGCCGCGAGGCGACGAGCTGCCGCTGCGCCCCCAGCAGCAGCGCACGGTCTACCGAGTGGTGCAGGAGGGTCTGACGAACGCACGCAAGCACGCCCCCGGCGCCAAGGTCACCGTCCGGCTGGGCGGCACCCCCGGCGGGGAGTTGACGGTGGAGGTGCGCAATCCGCTGCCGTCGGGGGCGTCGTCCTCCGGGATCCCGGGCGCGGGCGCGGGGCTGACCGGGCTGAGCGAGCGGGTGGGGCTGGAGGGCGGAGTCCTGGAGCACGACGGGGCGGGCGGCATGTTCATCCTCCGGGCCCGGCTACCGTGGCCCGCGAGGTGAAGCCATGATTCGCGTACTGCTGGCCGATGACGATCCGTTGGTCCGTGCCGGGCTGAAGCTGATGCTGCGCGGGGCGGACGGCATCGAGGTCGTCGGCGAGGTGGAGGACGGCGGGGGCGTGGCGGAAGCCGTGCGGGAGCTGACGCCGGACGTCGTGCTGATGGACATCCGGATGCCGGTGCTCGACGGGATCGCGGCGACCCGGGCCCTGGCCCAGGCGCGCGCCGCCGACCAGGAGGCACCGGCGCCGCAGGTGATCGTGCTGACCACCTTCGACAAGGACACCACCGTGCTGGAGGCGATGCGCGCCGGGGCGGCGGGCTATCTGCTCAAGCACACCGAGCCCGAGGAGATCGTCGAGGCGGTGCGCAGCGCCGCCAAGGGGAGACCCGCGCTCTCCCCCTCCGTGGCCCGCACCCTGATCGACTACGCGGCAGGGGGTTCCGGCACCCGCGCCGAGGAGGCCCGCACCCAGCTCGCCCGGCTCTCCGACCGTGAACGGGAGGTCGCCTCCGGCGTCGCGAAGGGCCTGTCCAACACCGAGATCGCCGAGCACCTCCACCTCTCGGCGGGCACGGTCAAGGCCCACCTCTCCAGCGCGCTCGCCAAGCTCGGCCTCGACAACCGCATCCAGCTCGCGCTCCTGGCCCACGACGCGAGCGACCGCTAGGCATCCGGGTATGCACCGCACGCTGACGGAGCACGCCCGGTGTCTCTACGGCGACGAGTACCGCCCGGCGCCGGAGTGCGCGGCGGAGCACCGGGAGCGCTATTTCGTCGAGGAGCTGACGTTCGCGGACCCGGACGCGGTCCTGGCCATGCTGCGTGAGCTGTGCCCGCACCTGGTCGACGGCCACCTGCCGGTCTGGGTGCGGAACCTGGCCTATCGGCTGGTGCTCCTCCAGCGCCCGGACGAGCCGTCGCTGATGCGGGAGGCCGCCCAGAGCCTGTGGTTGCACGGTCCGGACTGGGATGGCATCGCGGCGGACCTGGAGCGGCGGGCGGCGGAGCTGGAGGCCCGCTGAGCGGCGGGCCCGGGCCGGTCCGGGACGCCTTCCCTTCTTCCCCCACGTCACGCGCTGCCCGATGATGGGGGCCGGTACGGCTGAGAGCCGTGCTGACCGTGTGCCGCAAGTGCGCACCGGGAACGGGGATATGGGGGTTACGACATGGACAGGCGTGGTTTTCTGCGGGGCGCGGCGGTGCTTCCGGCGACGGGGCTGCTGGCGTACGCGGGTACGGGAACGGGCCTCGCGGCGGAACGCACCAGGGCACCTGGGAAGAAGGCGGTCGCCGGGCCGCAGGACTGGATGGCGGGGCTGGACGCGGCGACCCCGCTGCGCGCGCTGACGATCCCGGGCACGCATGACGCGGGCGCGCGCTTCGGCGGTCCCTGGGTGGAGTGCCAGGACACGGTGATAGCCGACCAACTGGCCGCGGGAGTCCGCTTCCTGGACGTGCGGTGCCGAGCGATCGACGGGGTGTTCGCGATCCACCACGCGGCGTTCTTCCAGAACCTGATGTTCGGGGACGTGCTCATCGCCTGCCGCGACTTCCTCGCCGCGCACCCCGGCGAGACCGTCCTGATGCGGGTCAAGCAGGAGTACTCGGAGGAGAGCGACGCGGAGTTCCGGCGCGTCTTCGACATCTATCTGGACCAGAAGGGCTGGCGTTCCCTCTTCCACATGGACGGCACGCTCCCGGCGCTCGGCGCGGCGCGCGGCAAGGTCGTGCTGCTCGCGGACAACGGCGGGCTGCCGGGCGTGCGCTGGGCCGACCCGTCGGTGTTCGACGTGCAGGACGCGTACCAGTCGGAGCCGTTCGCGAAGTACCCGAAGATCGAGGAGCAGTTCCGCCAGGCGGCCGGGAGCCCCGGACCGTTCTATGTGAACTTCGTGAGTACGGCCGCCGGGCTGCCGCCCAAGTGGAACGCCGACCGGCTCAACCCGCAGGTCCGCGCCTTCCTCGACGGCCCCGAGATGGCGGGGAAGACCGGCCTGGGCATCGTGCCCCTCGACTTCCCGCAGTCCGAGCCGGGCCTCCTCGCGTCCGTCCTCAAGCACAACCCGGGAGCGGCGTGACCTCCGTGACGCCCGGGGCACCCCTGCGCATCGGCCTCTATCTCGCCCACCCCCGCCCCGGCAGCTTCAACCACGCGCTGTCCGACGCCGTCGCCGACGAGCTGCGGACGCGGGGCCACGAGGTGTGCGCGCACGATCTGTACGCCGAGGGCTTCGACCCCGTCCTGCGCGCGGACGAGACGGAGACCGTCGACGCCGCGACGCAGGACGGCGCGGACTCCCCCGACCCCCTGCTCGCCGCGCACCGCGCCGAACTCCCCACGCTGGACGGACTGGTGTTCGTCCACCCCAACTGGTGGGGCATGCCGCCCGCGGTGCTCACCGGCTGGGCCCAGCGCGTGCTCGCCCCCGGCGTCGCCTACAAGCTCGGCACCGCCGACGGCGAACCCGTCGGCCTCCTCCAGGCGGGCCGCGCCCTCGTCCTCAACACCTCCGACACCCCGGAGGACCGCGAGCGCGAGGAGTTCGGCGACCCCCTCCAGCGCATCTGGGCCGCCTGCGTCCTCCCGTACACCGGCGTCACCGACGTCCGCCGGACCGTCTTCCGCACGGTCACCGACGCCACTGCCGAACAGCGCGCGGAGTGGCTCGGCCGGGCCCGTGCGCTGGCGGCGGAGTTGGTGTCCGGGAATGAGCGAAGTGGTCGTCGAATGCCCACATGACGGCTAATGTTCACCGCGCAGGCACTCAGCCGCACTTGACGCCACGGCCGGTCCAGCGCGCCCCACCGTGCCCCGCCCTGCCCGTGGTCGTACCGGTATCAGGGAGCAGGGAGCAAGGGGGCGCGGCATGCGCGAAATGGTCAAGGGTTCCAACGTCGGGCTGGCGGCCCTCAGCGACGACACGGGATCCGTCTTCGTGAGCCTCGGCTGGAGCAGCGCGGCGGGCGACGGCGACGCCGACGTCTCCGTGCTGCTCTGCACGAGCACCGGAAAGGTGCGCGGCGACGGGGACTTCTTCTTCTACAACAACCCGGCCGCACCCGACGGCAGCGTCCAGCTCCTCGGCAAGACCCCCACGGCCAACGGCAGCGAGGACCGCATCGGCCTCGACCTCACGGCCATGCCGCCGGAGATCGAGCGCATCGTCGTCGCCGCGAGCCAGTACGGGGACAGCACCTTCGGCTCGCTGCACGACCTCCGGCTGACGCTCGCCGACCGTACGGGCGAACCCCTGCTCGGTTACTCGGTGGAGGGCGCGGGAACGGAGACCGCCATCATCTTCGGCGAGCTGTACCGGCGCGGGGAGGAGTGGAAGTTCCGCAGCGTCGGCCAGGGCTACGACACGGGGCTGGCCGGTCTGGCGACGGACTTCGGCATCGACGTCGACGCCGACGCCGACGCCGAAGCGGGTGCGGAAGCGGAAGCGGGGCCAGGGCCGGAACGGGAACCGGAACCGGAGTCCGCATCCGAGCCGGGCCCCGCCCCCACGCCTGAACCCACGCCTGAACCCACACCCGAACCCGCGCAGGAGCCAACGCCCGCCCCCGCCCCCAAGCGGGCCGTGCGTCGCCCCCGTACGGCGAAGAAGAAGATCACTCTCCCGCAGACGGTCCGCAAGTCGCTCGCCGACAACGACGGCTGGCGGCAGGCGCGGCTCTTCCCCGCCCCGACGCTGAAGAGCGACCGGGAGCGCGAGACGCGCGCGACGTCCGTGCTGCTGTCGGTGATGGCGCAGGTGCCGGAGTTCGGGCGGCGGCTCACCGCCGGGTTCGGCGCCCCGGCGGGGCACATGCAGACGTTCACCGAGGTCACGCTCCCGAACGGGGACAGCCCCCGGCGGCCCGACGGGGTGATCCGCGTGGAGCGGGCCGGAAAGCTGTGGACCGCGCTCGTGGAGACCAAGACGAACGGCAATCCGCTCCGGGCCGAGCAGGTGCGCGAGTACCTGGACATCGCCTCGCGGCGTGGCTACGAGGCCGTGATCACGCTCTCCAACGACGTGGCCCTGGAGGGCAGTCCGCTCGTGGACGTGAAGCTCGACGGGCGGCGCAAGAACAGGGTCGCGCTCTGGCACCTGTCGTGGGCGGAGGTCGCGCACCAGGCGCAGATGCTCATCCGCCACGAGGGCGTCGGCAACGCCGCGCACGCCTGGCTGCTGCAGGAGCTGCTGCACTATCTGCAGCACGAGCACTCGGGGTGCCACGGCTTCCAGAACATGGGCCCGGCCTGGGTGCCCGTACGCAACGGGATCGACGCCGAGACGCTCTGCCGGGGCGACGAGCGGGCCGTCGCCGTCGTCGAGAGCTGGGAGCGGCTCGTACGCCAGGTCTCGCTGCGGCTCGGCGGCGAGCTGGGCCAGAAGGTGCTGCCCGTGCAGCGCGCCCGGCGCGGGACCGACCCGCAGTCGCGGCGGGCGGCGCTCGCCGACCGGCTCTGCGACGAGGGCAGGCTCTACGCGGAGCTGCGCGTCGACGGCACCCCCGGCATCCTCGGCCTCACCGCCGACCTGCGTACGGGCAGGCTGCGCACGTCGATCGACGTGCCGACGCCCGCGCAGGGCTACCCGCTGTCCTGGGCGAAGCGGCTGATACGCCACCTCGCGGAGGCGCCCGCCGACCTCCATGTCGAGACGCTGGTCGAGGGCGACGGCGGCGGGCCGCGCGGCACGCTGGAGCGGCTGCGCCCGGAGCCCGCCGATCTGCTGCCGAAGGACGGCGGGCAGGTCACGGGCTTCCGGCTCTCGCTGTTCCGGAGCATGGGCAGCACGCGGGGGAACGCCGAGTCCGGGTTCATCCGCAGCGTGGACGACGCCATCGACCGCTTCCACGAGAGCGTCGTGCTCCCACTGCGCCGCAAACAGCGCACGGGCGCGGAATCCGTCCCCGCGAAGGCTGAATTCGACACGGCGCGCTAACTCCGGCGGTACGCCGTTACGCAGTACGGGGCACGGTCCTCCTCAGAGGATCCGCGCCCCGTGCCGCGTAGGTTCTGCTACTTGCCGTTCTTGCCGCCCTTGCCCCCGCCGCCCTTCTCACGCTCGTTCTCACGCGTGACGGTGACGCCCTGCGACGCGTTCTCGGCCGTGATGCGGTACGGGCCCGTGACCGTACGGGAGGGGAGCTGGTAGCCGTCGGGCACGGCCGTCTCGCGCAGGTAGTACGAGTCCAGCATCAGGTCGTCCCAGGTGCAGCTGCCGCGCGCGTTCGTGGCGCAGCCGGTGCCGACGCGGGTGTCGGGGTCGGTGCCCGAGGTCTGGAGGCCGGGGCGGCCGTTGGTCTCGCGCCACGCCTCGAACACGGCTCCCTGGAGCGGCTTGCCGGTGGAGGCGTCCTTCTTCATCACCGTGAGCGAGCCCGTGGGCGTGTTCGGCGGCGGGACGTCGGCGCAGCTCGGCAGGTCGCCGTTGAACGGGTAGTTGTGGATCTCCTGGCCGCCGCCCCCGCTCGCGCTGGAGGTGTGGGTGAGCGAACCGGCGGTGTAGAGGCGCCCGTTGAGGCCCGGCAGGCTCAGCGTGGTGGTGCTGGACTGGTTGCCGGCCAGGACGCTGCCCTGGAACTGGCCCGTGCCCTCCAAGTTGATCTGGTCGGCGTCCGGGAAGTTCCACAGCAGCCGGTCGCGGAGCTGGTTGAACGGGTCGGTGTCGGCGATGCCGCCGCTGGAGGTGTTGATGGTGCGGGGCCCGCCGATGACGTTGACCAGGACGGTGGCGTCGGCCGGGATGCCCGCGAACTCCAGCGCCTGCTGGCCGCCGCCCGGGGCGACCATGTCGAAGTCGACGTTGAAGACCTGGAGGTCGGAGGTGCCGTCGCCGGTGAAGACGGTGGAGACGCCGGTGTTCACGGCCGTACCGGTGGCGGGGCGGCCCGAGCCGTCGTCGCCGTACGCGTAGCAGTTGCTCGCGTCCGTGAGCTGGTCGCGCAGCGCGCGGTACGGGGCGACCGCGTCCGGGTCCCGCACGGTGTCCTGCGCGAGGATCGTGCCGGTGGCGGTGCCCGCGTGCCGGACGACGCCCTGCTCGGCGAGGAGCCGCTGTCCGCTGGTGACGGAGATGCCGCCGCCCGTGGTGAGCCAGTCCGAGCCGTCGGGCGGCGGGACGCGGGAGCCGACGCCCGCCTCGCCGATGTTGTAGATGTCGCCGCCGCGCGTCCTGTTCATGTCGAAGTCGCCGAGCGTGACGACGCGCCCTTCGGCCTCCGCCGCGCCCTCGCGGACGAGGAAGTCGCCGCCGACGAAGACGCTGAGGTTGTTGTCGTGCCCGGCTACGGGCCCGTTGTTGATCGGCGGGAACGGGTCGGGGCAGTCGGGCCCCACGCACGGGCCGAGGCCGCCGGGGAGCGGGTCGGCGGCGGCCGGGGTGGCCGGGGCGAGGACGCCGAGGCCGCCCAGCACGAGCACGGCGAACCCCGCGAGCCCGGCCCGCACGGGGCGGGCCGCGCGCTCGGGACGACGGGTCGTCCTGTGGCGTCTGCGGACGGCCGAGAGCCAGGCTGACAGCGTCATCGTGTTCCTCTTCCTCCTGTGACGGCAGAGGCGTGTGCCCTGCGAAGGAGGATCGCGCCGCACCGGCGGCGGGCGGGAGAGCGACACTGCCGTACGGGTGCCGCCGGGCCGATGATCACTCCATCGGACCCGTACCTCTGCCCGTCCCCGTGCCCGTACCCGTGCGCTACGCGGCGACCGGCGGCGTCACGTCCACCGGCGCGGGGTTCAGCCGGGCGAAGCCCTCCTGGCGCTGGTACGGGAAGTACGGGTACGGCGCGTGGCGGGCGCTCGCCGCGTCGAGCCGGGCGGTCTGCTCGGGGGTGAGGGACCAGCCGAGGGCGCCGATGTTCTGCCGGAGCTGCTCCTCGTTGCGGGCGCCGACGATGACGGAGGAGACGGTGGGGCGCTGCAGCAGCCAGTTGAGGGCGACCTGCGGGACGGTCCTGCCGGTCTCCTCCGCGATCCCGTCGAGGGCGTCGACGACGCGGAAGAGCGCCTCGTCCTCGACGGGCGGCCCGAAGGAGGCGGTCTCGTGGAGCCGGCTCCCGGCGGGGAGGGGCTGTCCTCGCCTGATCTTCCCGGTCAGCCTGCCCCAGCCGAGCGGGCTCCAGACGACGGCGCCGACGCCCTGGTCGAGGCCGAGGGGCATCAGCTCGTGCTCGTAGTCACGGCCGACGAGCGAGTAGTAGACCTGGTGGGCCGCGTAGCGGGGGAGGCCGTGGCGGTCGGCGGCGGCCAGGGACTTCATGAGCTGCCAGCCGGAGAAGTTGGAGACGCCGGTGTAGCGGATCTTGCCCGCGCGCACGAGCTGGTCGAGGGTGCCGAGCACCTCCTCGACGGGCGTCGAGGCGTCGAAGGCGTGGAGCTGGAAGAGGTCGAGATGGTCGGTGCCGAGGCGGCGCAGCGCATCGTCCGTGACCTTGATCAGCCGGGCCCTGGAGGTGCCCCAGTCGCCGGGCCCGTCGCCCATCGGGAGCGCGGCCTTGGTGGAGAGGATCACCTGGTCCCTGCGGCCCTTGATCGCCTCGCCGAGCACCTCCTCGGAGGCGCCGTCCGAGTACACGTCGGCGCTGTCGAACATCGTGATGCCCGCGTCCAGCGCGATGTCCACCAGGCGGCGGGCGGCGCGGGCGTCGGTGTCGCCCCACGCCCCGAAGAGCGGGCCGCGCCCGCCGAAGGTGCCGGTGCCGAGGCTGAGAGCGGGGACCTTGAGGCCGGAGGCGCCCAACTGCCGGTATTCCATGATCGGTTCACTCCTTGGGGAGGGGCGAGGCTCTAACGGGACTGATTTCCCGTTAACCTGAGAAGTACCGTAGCAGGAGCGAGGCATTAATGGAACTGGAGACCCGTTATGGCGCGTGAGGCGGAGCAGAACGCACCCGGCCCTGGCCCTGGCCCCGGGACCGGCCCCGGGACCGTGCGGCCCGGTGGGCGGACGGCGCGGGTCCGCGAGGCCGTGCTGCGCGCGGCGGGGGACGCGCTGGCCGAGTGCGGGTTCGCGGACCTCGACCTCGCGGACGTCGCGCGCCGGGCCGACGTCGGCAAGACGACCGTCTACCGCCGCTGGGGCACGGCGACCGGCCTCCTGGCCGACCTCCTCGCGGAGATGGCCGAGTCCTCCCTGCCGCGCACCGACACCGGCACGCTGCTGGGCGACCTGAAGGCGAACGCCGCGCTGGTGCGCCGCACGCTCACCGATCCGCGCCAGGGCCCCCTGTTCAAGGCCGTGATCGCGGCGGCGACCTGCGACGAGCGCACGGCGGAGGCCCTCCGCCGCTTCTACGCGGTACGCGCGGAGGAGTGGGCCCCCTGCGTACGCCAGGGCATCGCCCGCGGCGAGGTCCCGGACGGCACCGACCCCCACGAGGTCGTCCGCGCCGTCTCCGCGCCCCTCTACTACCGCCTCCTGGCCAGCGGCCACCCCCTGGACGAGGCCAGCGCGGAACGGGCGGCGGAGGCGGCGTACGAGGCGGCCCGCGCGGGCGCGTACCGGACGCACGGCGCGGAGTGACCGGTGCCCGGAGCCGAACAGGCAGGAATGGGACGGGCGTTCGCCGTCGGGACGTTCTCCGGCGGCTCCGGTGCTGACAGACTCCGGCCATGACTGATGCTGCTGCTGTGTGGAACGTGGCCGTGTTCGGGGCCGGAAGCGTCGGGTGCTACGTCGGCGGCCATCTCGCGGGCGTCTGCGACGTGACGCTCGTCGGGCGGGCCGCGGCGATGGAGGCCGTGCGCGAGCGCGGGCTCACGCTGACCGCCTCGGACGCGGAGGAGCTGCGCGTGAAGCCGGGCGCGCTGCGCACCGCGGACGGCGCGACGGGCGTACGGGACGCCGACTGCGTGCTGATCACCGTGAAGTCGGCGGCCACGGCGGAGGCCGCCGAGGCGATACGCCCGCACCTGCGGGACGGCGCCGTGATCGTCAGCTTCCAGAACGGTCTGCGCAACCCCGGCATCCTGCGCGAGGCCCTCCCCGGCCACGAGGTGCTGACCGGGATGGTGCCGTACAACGTGCTGGGCACCGGGCCCGGCACGTACCACCGCGGCGTCGGCGGCGCGCTGATGCTGGACGAGGGCGAGGCGGGCGCGCGGCTCGCCGGGGCGCTGCGGGACGCGGGGCTGGAGGCGGAGACGCGGCCCGACATGCGCGAGGTGCAGTACGGCAAACTGCTGCTGAACCTCAACAACGCGATCAACGCGCTCTCCGGCCTGCCCCTGCGCGAACAGCTCGCGCAGCGCGCGTACCGGCAGTGCCTCGCGCTGTGCCAGGAGGAGGCACTGGCGGTCTTCCGCGCGGCGGGCGTCGAGCCCGCGCACCTGGGCCCGGCCGCGCCGGACCTGATCATCGACGTGCTCCGCCTCCCCGACGACGACTACCGCCAGCTCGCCGCCGGCAGCCTCGACATCGACGCCACGGCCCGCTCCTCGATGTGGGAGGACTTCCAGCGCGGCCGCCTCACCGAGATCGACACGCTCCAGGGCGAGATCGTCGAGCTGGCCCGCGAACACGGCCTGGAGGCCCCCGCCAACGCCCGTATGACCGCCGTCGTCCACGAGGCCGAACGCGCCGGGACGCCCCCGGCGTGGCAGGGCCCCGCACTGCTGGCGGCGCTCACCGAGGGCTGAGAACACACGGATCTCAGCAGGTCAGAGCACCTCGCGGGCCGCGTGCGCGAAGGCGCGGACCGTGGGGGTGTGGTGGGTCTCGCGCCAGACCAGCCCGTACGTGAGCGGGTCCGCGTCGGCGAGCGGGACATAGGTGACGCCGGGCCAGGGGTGGTACGTCGCGGCGTGCGCGGCGGTCAGCCAGGCGCCCTTCCCGGCGGCGACGAAGACCAGGGCCTCCTGGGCGTTGGACACCGCGGGGCCCGGCGGCACCGGGCGGCCCGACGGGGTGCGGTCCGGGGCGAGGACGGTGCGGCAGGCCGCCGGGAGGTCGGCGTCGACCGTGAGGAGCGGGACGTCCGCCAGGTCCTCCAGCGAGGCGACGGACCGCGCCGCCAGCGGATGGGACCTGCCGACCGCGAGCACCCGGCCCTCGGTGAACAGGCCGGGGCCCGAGACGAGGTCGGACTCGTTCCGCCCGATGGGGAGTTCGACGAGCTGCACGTCGTAGGTCCCCGCGCGCAGCGCGCTGTACGGGTCGGCGAACGGCACCTCGCACACATGCACCTCCACCCCCGGGTGCCGGGCCCCCAGCGCGTCGGCGGTCCGCATCACGGCCTCGCCCGCCAGCGGGCCGGAGAAGCCCACGTTCAGCGTGCCCTCGACGGCGCGGGCCGAGGCCGCGGCCCGCGCCAGCGCGGCGTCGATCGCGCGGTGGTGCGGCTCCAGCTCCTCGCGCAGTGCCGCGCCCAGCGCGGTGAGGACCACGCGGCGGCTCGTACGGACGAACAGGGGTGCCCCCACGCGGCGTTCGAGCCGCTGGACGAGCTGGCTGACCCGGGCGCGGGAGAGCCGCATACGCTCCGCCGTACGCCCGAAGTGCAGCTCCTCGGCGAGGATCAGCAGGCACTCGACCTCTTCGCGCTCCATGCCGCACCCTCCACCGGGGACGTTCGGTAAGCCTGGCTTACCGAACATTGCGCTGATCGCCGTTGTTCCCCCTCCGCACGCGGACGGAGGGTGGAGGGCATGCCCACCACCAGCTCTCAGCCCCCGCAGGCCCGCCCTGTCCGCATGTCACGGCGCGACATCGGCGTCCTCTTCGTCCTGTGCGGCGCCATCTTCCTCGAAGGCATCGACATCGCGATGCTCAACGTCGCCCTCCCCGAGATCCGTGCCGACATGGGCATGGCCACCGGCGAGCTGCAATGGGTGATGAGCGCCTACGTGCTCGGCTACGGCGGCTTCATGCTGCTCGGCGGCCGCGCGGCCGATCTCTTCGGACGGCGCCGGATGTTCGTGGGCTGGCTCGGCGTCTTCCTCGTCTTCTCCGGGCTCGGCGGCTTCGCGACGGAGGGCTGGATGCTGATCGTGGCCCGCTTCGTGGCGGGCGTCGCGGCGGCGTTCATGACCCCGGCGGGCCTCTCCCTGATCACCACCGGCTTCGCGGAGGGCCCGCCGCGCGACAGGGCGCTGCTGATCTACTCCGGCACCGGCGCGGGCGGCTTCGCGAGCGGCCTCGTCATCGGCGGGCTGCTCACCTCGCTCGACTGGCGCTGGGTGTTCTTCGCGCCGGTCGTGATCTCGGCGCTGATCCTCGCCGCAGCGCTCGTCTGGATCCCCAAGACGGCCCCCGGGCCCTCCGCCGTACGGTCGTCCGTACGGGCGCGGGGCCCGCGCTTCGACATCGCGGGCGGCGTCGTCATCACGTCCGCCATCGTGCTGCTCGTCCTCGGCGTGGAACGCGCCCCGCACGCCTCACCCGCCACCACCGCGCTCACCCTGGCCGCCGGACTCGCGCTGCTCGCCGCGTTCGTCGCCGTCGAACGCCGCTCCTCCGCGCCGCTCATCCGCCTCGGCATCCTCCGCTCGGCCACGCTCGTCCGCGCCGGCGTCTCCGGGCTGCTCCTGGCCGCCGGATTCTTCGGCTTCCAGTTCCTCGTCGTCCTCTACCTCCAGGAGCTGCGCGGCTGGAGCACGATGGAGACCAGCCTCGCGATGCTGGTCGCGGGCGCCGACGCGATCCTGTCGCCGACCCTGACCCCCGTCCTGGTGCGGCGCTTCGGCCTCGGCCGGGTGATCTTCGCCGGGCTGCTGGCGGCCGCGCTCGCGTACGGGCTCTTCCTGCCGCTCGGCGCCGACTGGACGTATCTCGCGATGCTGCCGGGCCTGATCCTGACGGGCCTCGCCTTCGCCCTGACCTACGGGCCGCTCACGATCCAGGTGACGACCGGCATCAGGGAGGACGAACAGGGGCTGGCGGGCAGCCTCTTCTACACCTGCTTCCAGTTCGGCGCCGCGCTCGGCCTGTCGGCCGCGGCGGCCGTCAACGTCGCGGCCACGCACGGCGACTCGCCCTCAGCCGCCCTCGACGGATACCGCGCCGCGCTCGTCGTCCCCTTCGTCGCCGTGCTGCTGGCGGCCCTGATCAACGGCCACGCCCTGCTGAAGCGCCGCCACGTCCTCGTACGACGGCACGTACCCGGTGACGGGGCGCTCCCCGCGCACGGCGACGGCGGCCTCGACGGCGGCACCGAGCGCCCGGCGGAACAGCAGCGAACCGAGGCTCACCCGGCCCACGCCCAGCGAGGCCAGCTCGGAGAGCGGGGGCAGCGCGGGGGTGTGCAGGACGTTCAGCGGGACGTCGAACGCGGCGAGCGCGGCGACCAGCCGGGCGATGTCTGCCGGACGTGAGACGCCGGGGACGAACGCGCCGTCGGCGCCCGCCCGCCGGTATCCGGCGAGCCGGTCCAGCGCCTCGTCCAGCCGCTGTTCCTCGGCGAGGCCGGGGAGCGGGAGCCAGTGGGTGTCGGTGCGGGCGTTGACGAAGAGGCCGGGCGCCGCGTCCTTGACGGCCGCGATCTTCTCGGCGTGCGCGGTGGGCGGGCCGAGGCCGTCCTCCAGGTTGATGCCGACGGCACCGGCCTCGCTCAGCTCGCGCGCGAGGTCGGCGACGGCCGCCGGGTCGTCGCTGAACCCGCCCTCGATGTCCACGGACACCGCGAACGGTGCTTTCTGCAGCCGCCGTACGAGCCGCACGGTCTCTTCGCGGGCCCCCTCGGTACCGGCCCCGTCCGGCAATCCGGCGGCGGCGGCCACGCCGAGGCTGGTCGTCCCGATCGCCGTGAACCCCTGCTCCGCCAGCGCCCAGGCGGAGGCGTGGTCCCATGCGTTGGGCAGCACGAGCGGCGCATGGGGCGCCCGGTGCAGTGCCGCGAACCCCTCGCCGCTCACCACGTACCCTCCACTTCTCCGGACCCGGCACTCGGGTCTGACCAGGGGCTGCCCCTGTCCGTGCGTCGCAGACCGCCGGTGCGCGGTGGCCGCTCGCGCAGTTCCCCGCGCCCCTGAGGCGCACCCTCCGGTTCTCCGGGGGGCTTCAGGGGCGCGGGGGACTGCGCGGGTGGGCACGGTGCAGTCGCGGGCCGGGGATTGGGGGCGGGGCAGCCCGTGCCCGGCCGTCCGAGGGGCCTGGTCTCCAGGATTCCGGTGGCGAGGGCGAGGGCGTGGGGTTCGCCGGGGCAGCGGCGAGGGGCGGCGCCGAAGGCGAGGGTGACGGAGGGAGGCGCGGCCTCGGCGGTGCGCAGCACCACCGTGTCGCCGGGCACGATCTCCGTGCCGCCCACGCGCGTGGCCGCGACGGCGCGGCGCCGCATCACCCGCAAGGGCGGGTCCTCGCGCAACGTACGGGCGAGGAGCTCCTCGACGGTCTCACCGGCACGCCGCCCCCGCGCGGCATGCGCGACCAGCGCCGCCGTCGCGTCGCACGCCTGCACGAGGATCCCGATCCGGTTCGCGGCGAGTTCCGCGTCCCCGCCGACCCGGGGCAACAGCCACCGCACCGCCTCGTCGCCCGCGGGGTCCGGGCCGTCGCCGCCGAAGTACCCGCCCGCGACGACGGTCACGGCGCGGGCGACACCCTCGGGGTCCGCGTACCCGAGGCACGCGGCGAGCGCCGCGACGGCGGTCACCCGTACGTCCTCGTCGTCGGCCCCACAGCCCCCGCGGGCGCGCGCCGCACGGCGTACCGCCTCCGGCGCCAGCCGCGCCAACTCGCCCTCGACCAACGCCCGCCGCCGCGCGTGCGGCTCCCCCGCGCAGAACCGCGCGACGGTCGCCCGCAGCCACGCCATGGTCCCGCCCGCTGCCCCGTCCACGGCCCCGGCCACCGGAGGTACCGGCTCCGGGACCAGCGCCGGGTCCGCGAGCGCGGCGACGACGTCCTCGTAACGATCACTCTCGTACGTGCCCATGCCCCGACGCTAGGCCCGCCCCGCTTCGGCCCCCGCCGAAGTGTTCGTGGCGGCGCCTTCCCGGGCGGCCGGGATGCCTCCCCCTGAGCGCACCCCGGCTGCCCGGTCGGCGCCGCCCGACGCTGTTCCGTCACCGGCCTCCCACGGTTCAGGACAGCGTCTCGCAGAGGTCCTCGTACTCGCCGTCGAGCGCGAGGACCTCACGTTTCGTGCGGTCGCCCTCGGTCGTGATCTTGATGGACATGTAGCCGTGCGCGATGAGCAGCTTGTTCGCGGGCTTGTCCCCCTTGTGCAGCACCCCGGCCCAGTCGGGGCCGCTGAGGATGTCGGTCTTCTTGTCGGGGTACGTGTGCGTGCCCGTGCCGGAGATGTCGCGCTCGACGGTCTCCCCGGTCCAGGTGTTCGTCACGCGTGCCACGAGCGGGCCGCTCTCGATCGCGAAGACGGGATCGCCCGCGTCGTTCTTCCACGTCCGCAACGTCAGGTCCGCGACGGGGAATTCGGTGTGCATGTCGAACGGGCACACGTCCCCCGCCGGGTTGTCCCGCGGCTTCATCTCCGGGTGGGTGACGAACGGCCCGTGCATCCCGCCACCCGCCTTCGGGCCCGTGCTCGCGTCGGCGTTCGCGGCCGGTGCCGCCGCCAGCAGCCAGGTGACGGCGGCACCCGCGGCGAACGCGGCGAGCGCCCGTGTTCTCCTCCGCGTCCTCATGGGCCTACGGTGCCGGGAGGGGGTGTGCCGCGGAAGACGATTCGGCCCTGCCCGACACGTCCGGCCCGGCCCAACACGGCACGGGACCGCACGGCACCGGAGCCCGATTCGGGGAGGACGAAGGGAATTGCGGATCCATTTCACGGTCGGCGACCTGGCCAGGACCCGGCTCGGCAGCCGTCCCAGCCCGCTCGCCATGGCCACGTTCAGCGCCTACCGGCTCTCCCAGCCGCCCGCCACGCGGCCCGAGCCCGCGATCGACCTGTGGCGCCGTACCGTACGGGCCGCGTGGCGGCAGCCCGCGCCGCCGATGTTCAGCGAACTGGCGGCCACCGACCCCACGCACCCGGTGCCCCGCTTCCTCCGCCCGTACGACGGACTGCCGTCGCTGAACGAGGAGTTGGCGCGGTTACGGGCCACCCCGCGCTCCGCGCTCCGCGCCGACCTCGCCTACGTGGCGCGGCACCGCGAGATGCCGGGCTGGGTGCGCGGCCTCGCGGACGGGGACGACGGCACGGCGAAGGGCCTGGCCGCCTCCGTCCGCGCCTACCACCGCGTGGCGCTCGCGCCGTACTGGCGCGGGATGGCGGGCGACCTCGACGCCGATCTCGCCGCCCGCACCAGGCAGTGGCGGGACGGCGGCGTCGAGCGCCTGCTCGACGGGCTCGGGCCCGCCTTCCACTGGCGCCCGCCCTTCCTGGAGATCGAGGGCGCCGAGGGGCCCGACTATCCGCTGCGGGGGCGCGGACTGCTGCTGACACCCGCCGCGTTCTCCGCGTATCTGCCCTGCGACCCGGACGACGAGCAGCCCACGCTCTTCTACCAGGTGCCGACCCGCCCCCTGAGGTCCGCGGCGCCCGCCGGTCCGGACGACGGCATGCTCGCCGCGCTGCTCGGGCACAGCCGCGCGGCCGTGCTGGAGACGATCGCGGCGTACGACGCGCTGTCCACCGGCGAACTCGCCCGCCGCGCCGGGCTCTCCTCCCCCTCCGCCAGCGAGCACGCGAAGGTCCTGCGCGGCGGCGGGCTCATCGCGACGGTCCGCTCCGGCAGGACCAGCCGTCACACGGTCACCGCGCTGGGCACCGAGCTCCTCCTCCGCGCCACGGCGCCCCCGGCACCCACCGAGCAGCCCAGCAGCGCCAGTGCGAGCCCCGCGACCAACGCCGGGGGTATGAGGGCCGGTTCGCCGGGCGCGCGGGTCGCGCCCATGTAGTCGAGCAGGGGCATGCCGTTGACGACGACGTACCAGAGGGGCAGATAGACGGCCTGGAAGAGCCGGTGCGTACGGCTCACCGTGCCCAGCGCGAGCGCCAGCGCGGGGATGAAGAGCGCGCCCGCCGCCCAGGACGCGATCCCGTGCCCCTCCCCGTCGCGCACGAGCGCCACCAGCGGGCCCAGTCCGAGCACGGCGGTCAGCGCCACCCCCGCCGCCCACTCGGCGCACACCCGCCGGGCGGGGCGGGGCACGGCGCCCAGCAGCGCCTCGACGCCGTGCTCACGCGCCTGGGTGCCGAGCCGGGACCAGAGCACCACGGGCCACACCCACGCCATGGGCAGCACGACTCGCGTGGCCCCGCTGCCGGTGGCGACCAGCGCGGTGAGCGAGATCAGCGCCGCGCCCGCCCACCACCAGGGGGACACGCCCCGGACCAGCACCCGCACCTCCCCCGCGACCAGTCGTGGCAGCGCGAACCCGCCGGTACGCGCCGGAGTCACCGGCAGCCCGACGGCGGACGCCGGGGCGGCCCACCCCACGCGGGCCGGCCCGCGCTCGCCCGCGCCGTCCCTCGTGCCGTCCCCCGCGCTCTCCTCCTCCTTCGCCTTCGCCTTCACCCTCGCCCTCGCCCTCGCCCTCGCCGGGTCGAACCGGGTGAACCAGAGCGCGGGCAGCAGCGCGCACGCCACCGCGCCCGCGATCAGCGCCGCGCGTCCCAGCAGGAAGGCGGCGTCCGGCGTGAACCCGCCCCAGTCGAAGGACGTCAGCGGCTTCTCGACGTACGTGAAGCCGAGACTGAACTCCCCGCCCTCCACGTCCCGTCCGCGCAGCGCCTCCCGCATCGACCCGGCCGCGACGTCCGTGCCCAGCGCGCCCTGGCCGCCGAGGACCAGCACCATCCAGACGAAGAACCACACGACGTTGCCGAGCCCGCCCCGCAGCCCCGGCAGCGCCTCCATCAGCAGCGCCGCGGCGCCCGTCGCCACGGCCAGCGGCAGCGCGATCACCACGAACGGCAGCAGCAGCTCCCCCGGCCGCACCGCGTACGACTCGCCGCGCAGCAGCTGCATCGCCAGCGCGGTGACCGCCAGCACGCCCAGCATCGAGGCGAGGACGAGCACGTTGCTGAGCAGCTTCCCCGCGAAGTACGCGAGGGCGCGCAGCGGGGTGGCCGCCAGCAGTCTGCCGACGCTGCCCGCCTCGTCGCGCGTGACCGGCCCCCGCACGACGTAGAACCCGCCGAGCGCCAGCCACAGCGACGCGGCGAGTGCCGTCGCGAAGCCGACGTACGCGCTCGTGTACCGGCCGCGGAACGGGCCGATCTGGAGGATCGCCCAGTGCGAGCCGGTGTCCGGCACGGCGAGATAACCCAGCCCGACGGCGGCGAGCAGCGTCACCAGATACGCGGGCCGCCGCACCCGGTCGCGGAAGTCGGCGAGGGCGACGCCCCAGGCCCCGCTCACAGCGCCACCCCCGTGTTCACGGCCCCGTTCGCCCCCGCGTTCGCCCCCGCGTTCACGACCGCCAGATAGGCGTCCTCCAGGTCGGGCACGGCCGGTGCGGCACCGGCCTGCGGGGAGCCGTGGGACAGCACCCGGACGCGCACGCCGTCAGCTGTGCGCACCATCCGGCTGACCAGGTGCCGCGACCGTACGGCCGTGAGCGCGTCCGGCGGGACCGTCAGCTCCCACACCATCCCGGCCGTCTCGCGCAGCAGCTCTTCGGGCGTGGCCCGGCGCAGCAGCCGTCCGCCCGCGACGACCGCGATGTCGCGGGCCACGGACTCGACGTCGGACACGATGTGCGTGGAGAGCATCACCACGCGGTCGGCGGCCAGGTCGCTCAACAGGTTCCGGAACCGCACCCGTTCCTCCGGGTCGAGCCCCGCCGTCGGCTCGTCCACGATCAGCACCTGGGGGTCGGTGAGGAGCGCCTGCGCGATGCCGACGCGGCGCAGCATCCCGCCGGAGTACGCACCGAGGGGGCGCTTGCCCGCCTCCGTCAGATTCACGAGGTGCAGCAGCTCCTCGATCCGCGCCCGCGCTGCTCCGGCCCGGAGTCCCTTCGCCGCGGCGAGGTACGAGAGGAACTCGCGCGCGGAGAGGTTGGGATAGACCCCGAAGTCCTGCGGCAGATAGCCGAGTCGGGCCCGCAGCGCCCCGGGGCGCGCGACCGCGTCCTCCCCGTGGAAGAGCACGCGCCCGGCGGAGGGCCGGGTCACTGTCGCCGCGATCCGCATGAGCGAGGACTTGCCCGCGCCGTTGGGCCCCAGCAGCCCCACCATCCCGGGCCCCATCCGCAGCGTCACGCCGTCCACGGCACGCTTCCCGCCCCGGTACGTCTTGGTGACGTCGACGAGCTCGAACACGCGCTTCCTCCCAGAGGCTCGGCCCCGCACGGGCACTTCCCGTACATCTCCGTACGTCTCCAAGCCTCCGCCCGCCAACCGGTCCTCCACATCTGCCGAACGGCAGATATCACCGGCCGACCGGCGGGGGGAGCGTCAGCCGGGAAGCAGGGCGCGGACTCGCCACCCCGCGCCGTGCGGCCCCCACTCCAGCGTTCCGCCCAGCGCCTCGACGCGCGCCGCGAGCCCGGCCAGCCCGGTGCCGCCGCCGACCCGCCGCCGGGCCTTGCCCCGCGCCCCGCCGGGAACCCCGCCGTCGTCCGTCACCGTCACCTCCACACCCTCCGCGACGCGTACGACGCGCACCCGTACCCGTACCCGTACGTCCCCCGCCCCCGCCCCCGCACCCGTCCCCGCCGCGTGCCGCCGTACGTTCGTGAGCGCCTCCGTCACCACCCGGTGCAGAGTGTCCTCGGCCGCGCGCGAGAGGGTGCCGTGGACGTCGTCGGCGAGGTCGAGCGTGGCGCCCGGCACATGTCCGACGGTCTCCGGAAGATCGGCCAGGCCCCTGATCCGTACGGGCGCCGCCTCGGTGCGCAGCGAACGCACCGTGTGGTCCATCGACTCCAGCGCCCGCGTCCCCGCCGCCTCGATCCGTTCCAGCGCCTCGCGGTCGTCCTCCTCGCCGCCCCCGAAGCGCGCCGCCTGCGCCTCCAGCACGATGCCCGTCAGCTCGTGCGCGACGAAGTCGTGCAGGTCGGCGGCGACATCGAGCCGCTGGGCGCGCAGCGCGTCGGTGACGGCACGGGCGCGGCGGTTGTCGAGCGTACGGAGCCAGAGCCCGGCGCCCACCGCACAGCCCGCAGGGAAGAGGGCCAGGGCGCAGGTGAGGGCCACCGCCTGGCCCTCGGCTCCGGGGTGCGCGAACAGGAACCGCACCGGCAGCGCGACCACCGCGCCCACGGAGAGCGCCCCCACGACCGCCGCCTGCCGCTCCCCCGCACACCGCGTCACCCGCCCCACCAGCACCAGCAGTGCCGGGAATTCCACGAGCGCCCACAGCACCACGAACCCCTTCGGCCCGTGGTACGCCGCGTCGGCGGCGAGGGAGAGCAGCGCGACACCGCCGACGAGCAGAGCGGCCCCTCCGGCGCCCGGCAGCAGCGCGGCGAACGCCGCGCCCGCCGCCGGGACGGCGACGACCAGGGCCACGGGCAGCCCCACCAGCGAGGGCAGCAGCACGGCGACGGCCACGAGCCCGGCGAGAACCAGCCGTCCACGGTCCGGCGTCACGGGGTGCGGCCCCGTCGTGGGGTGCGGCCCCGTCGCAGGGTGCAGCCCCGTCACAGGGTGCGGCCCAGTCGCGGGGTGCGTCACGGGGTGCCCTCCGCGTAGCCCCGCTCCCACCCGTGGACGGCGACGCCCACCCGGTTGCGGACGCCCAGCTTCCGCTGGATCGCGGCGACATGGGTCTTGACCGTGCCCGGCGAGATGAAGAGGGCGCGGGCGATGTCCGCGTTGGTGAGCCCCTGCGCGACGTGTCCGGCGATCTCCTTCTCGCGCGCGGTGAGCTCCTCGTGGGGCTCGGGACCCCGCCTGGCGGAGGGCGGGCCTCCGGTGACGTGCTTCAGGAGGCGGACCGTGACCGAGGGGCTGATCAGGCTGTCCCCGGCGACGGCGGCCCGTACCGCCTCCGCCAGCAGCGCCGGGCCCGACCGCTTCAGCAGGAAGCCGGAGGCACCGTGCTGGAGCGCCGGGTAGACGTACTCGTCCAGGTCGAAGGTGGTGACGACCACGACCCGTACGCCCTCCGGGCCCCCGCAGAGCCGCCGGGTGACCTCGATGCCGTCGAGGCGCGGCATACGGACGTCCACGAGCGCGACGTCAGGACGCAGCTCCCGCGCCCGTTCCAGCGCCTCCGCGCCGTCCGCGGCCTCCCCGACGACCTCGATGTCGTCCTGGCCGGAGAGGATGCGGCGGATGCCGCGCCGGACCATCTCCTGGTCGTCGGCGACGAGGACGCGTATCGGCCGGTTCACGCCGGGTCCCCCTTCGGCGGCCAGTGGTCGAGCGGGAGCGGGCCCCGGCTCAGCGTCGTCCGGATGGCGAAGACGCTGCGCGCGTCGCGTACGGGATGGATGCCGAGGATGTCGTCGAGCAGCACCTTCTCGTACGCCGCGAGGTCCGGCACGGCCAGCTCCAGCAGGAAGTCCGCGGACTCCCCGGAGACGACATGGCAGGCCACGACGGCGGGCAGCGAGGTCAGCGCGTCCTCGATCTGCCGGGAGACGGCGCGCGAGTGCTGGTCGACCTTGAGCGAGACGAAGACGGTCAGCCCGAGGCCGAGCTTGGCCCGGTCGACGTCCGCGCGGTACCCCGCGATGAGCCCGTCGGCCTCCAGCGCCTTGGTGCGGCGCAGACAGGCGGAGGGGGAGAGCCGGACGGCCTCGGCCAGCTCGACGTTGGGGATGCGTCCGGACCGCTGGAGGTGGGCGAGGATCTCGCGGTCCACACGGTCGTAGGTGGGTCTGGAGGGCGGCTTCGGCATGCTGTGCAGCGTAATCCGGGATCTGCGGCACAGAGTTGCGCGGATACGGGCCGGAGGGCGCCAACAAGCCACCGCGTGCGGCACCTTCCGCGCCATTCTGCCGCCATGACGCCTACGCCACGAGACGACACCCTCTCTGCGGCCCGCGACGACTCCCGTCGGACAGTCCGCAGCGGCTCCCGCCCGACAGCCCGCGACGACACCCTCTCCACCACCCGTGCCGCCTCCCTCTACATAGGTGCGCTGCTCGGCCCGGGGCTGCTCCTGCTGCCCGGCCTGGCGGCCCGCGCTGCGGGTCCCGCCTCGATCCTCGCGTGGGCCGGACTGCTGGCGCTGTCGGCGCTGCTGGCCGCGGTCTTCAGCGGCCTCGGTACGCGCGTCGGTTCGGGCAGCGGCGTCGCCGGATACGCGGCGGCCGGGCTCGGAGCGCGCGCCGGACGCGCCACGGCCTGGTCCTTCCTCGCGGGCGCGGTCGCGGGCGCCCCGGTCGTCTGCTGGATCGGCGGCACGTACGTCGCGGAACTGACCGGTACCGGCCGCACCGGCACCTTCGTCGCCTCCGCGGCACTGCTGGCGGTGGTCCTCGCGATGCGCCTGGCGGGCGCCCGTACGGGCACAGGCGTACAACTCGCCCTGGTGTGCGGCCTGACGGTCCTGGTCGTCGTCGCGGTGGCGGGCTCGGCGGGCTCGGTACGGGCCGCGCACTGGACGCCGTTCGCGCCGTCCGGCTGGCAGGGCGTGGCCCGCGCGGCGTCGCTGCTGATGCTCTCCTTCGTCGGCTGGGAGGCGGTCGCGCCCCTCACCGTCCGGCTGCGCGACCCCCGCCGCACCCTGCCGCGCGTCATGCTCCTCGCCTTCACGGTGACGGCCGCCCTCTATCTCGGCCTCGCCGCCGCCACGGTGGGCGCCCTGGGGTCCGGGGCAGGCGGCCCCGTCCCCCTCGCCGACCTCCTCGCGCTCGCCCTCGGCAGCGCGGGCCCGGCGGTCGCGGCGGCCATGGCCGTGGCCCTCACCCTCGCCGCCACCAACGCCTACCTCACGGGCGCCGCGGCCCTGGCCTCCAGCCTTTCCCGCCGCCCCACCGAAACCACTGAACCCACTGGACACAGCAGGCACGGCGGGCACGGCGGAACGCGGGCGATGACGGTGGCGATCGGGGTCGCGGGGGCCGTCCTGCTCTCGCTCGCGGGAGCGGGCGCGGTGACGCCCGAGAGCCTGGTCACGGTGCCGACGGCGCTGTTCCTCCTCGTCTACCTGACGTGCACGGCGGCCGGGGTCCGCGTGCTGTCCGGCGGCCACCGGGCCGCCGCCGCGCTCTCCTGCGCCCTGGTGGCGCTCCTCCTGCTCACCTGCGGCTGGGCCGCACTGCTCGCGGTCGTGGTGGCGGTCGCGACGGCGATGGCGACGGGCCGGAGCCCGGATGAGTAGCCGTACTCATCCGCGCCGCGACCCCGGCTGGGACGCTGCGTCCATGGATGACGGAAGGACGTTCGCGCTCTCCGTCGGCGTGCCGCTGTGGGCGGTGACGGTGGCGTCGTTCGGCTTTCTGGCCTGGGTGTTCGTCAGGGCGCTCGGCACCCTGGTCGTGATGGCCGTCGCGGGGATGTTCGGCGTCTCCCTCGAACGCCTGGAGGGACGAGAGGGACGACAGGGACGACAGGGGCGGCTCCGCTTCGGCACCCCCTTGCTCGCGGTGGCGGCGCTGGCCGTGAGCGGCGCCGCGTGCGGTCTCGCGTACTGCTTCCCGGCCATGCGCGCGCTGCCGGGAAGCCACCAGTTCGCGGTGCTCGGGGCGCTCGCGTGCGGCGCCCCGCTCGTGGCAGCGGTCAGAACAGCCACCCGGTGACTACGCGGCCCGCCGCCCCGAGAGCGCCAGCGCCCGTACGAAGTCCGAGGCCCCCTCGGGCACCGGGCACGGGTCGGCGAAGCCGTCGTACTGGCGGTAGATCTCCGCGTGCCGCTCGACGACGCCCAGGACGAACGCGCCCAGCCGGTCGGAGACCTGGACCTCCTGGCCCGTCGTGGTGGCGACGTCCCAGCCGTGGACGGCCATCTCCTTGACGACCATGCCCGCGATGTCCGCCGCCGGTACGGACATGTGCCCGAGGTCGATCTCGCCCTGCCAGGCGTCCGGCTTCTCCCACGCGGCGACCGCGCGGTCGAGCTGGCGGGCGTAGGAGGCGGCCCAGCCGGGCTCGGACGGGAAGTCGCGGGCGGTCAGCTCCGCGGGCAACTCCTCGCGCCGGGCGCGCCGTTCGAGGCCGTGCGCGGTGTAGAGGATCCAGTGCTGGAGGAGGGCCCGGAGGTCCCAGTCGGCGCAGGGGCTCGGCGCTTCCAGGGGCGCACCCTCGGCGCCGCGCGCGAGCCGGGCGGCCTCGACGGCGGCCTCGCGCATGCAGATCAGGCCGTTTTCGTACATCTGTTCGCTCATGACGACTACGCTACGGGCGCCGCCCGCAGCCCCTCTTGAAGAAACACGACAGAGGGTGTCCGCATTACCGGGTACGGTGTACTCAATTCTTCTGGCCCGCTGCCCCCTGGCCTCCCCGGCCCCGATCCCGAGCGAGGAATTCCCGATGCACGCCGACGCCCACCACGTCATCGAGGTCCGAGGCGCCCGCGAGAACAATCTCGCGGGCGTCGACCTGGACATCCCCAAGCGCCGCCTCACCGTCTTCACCGGGGTCTCCGGATCGGGCAAGTCCTCGCTCGTGTTCGGCACCATCGCCGCCGAGTCCCAGCGGCTGATCAACGAGACGTACACCGCGTTCATCCAGTCGTTCCTGCCGAGCCTGGGCCGCCCCGACACCGACGCGCTGCGCAATCTG
This sequence comes from Streptomyces sp. NPDC048172, assembly GCF_043202595.1. Classification (NCBI taxonomy): domain Bacteria; kingdom Bacillati; phylum Actinomycetota; class Actinomycetes; order Kitasatosporales; family Streptomycetaceae; genus Streptomyces; species Streptomyces sp. NPDC048172. The sequence continues at coordinate 585,924 of NZ_JBIDAT010000002.1, read as the reverse complement.
AGCGCGGCCATCGTCGTCGACCAGGAGCGCATGGGCGCCAACTCCCGCTCCACGGTGGGCACCGCCACCGACGCGTACACGATGCTGCGGATCGTCTTCAGCCGCCTGGGCACCCCGCACATCGGCACCTCGACCGCCTTCAGCTTCAACAGCGCCGAGGGCATGTGCCCGGAGTGCGAGGGCCTCGGGCAGGTCTCCACGGTCGACATCGGCCAGATCCTCGACCGCGACCTCTCCCTCAACGAGGGCGCGATCACCGCGCCGGGCTTCGCCGTCGGCAACTGGTACTGGCAGGTGATGATCTCCAGCGGGCTCTACGACCCGGACAAGAAGCTGCGCGACTTCACCGAGCAGGAGTGGGAGGACCTGCTCCACCGCCCCACCGGCAAGATCAAGCTCGACCCCGGAGCGGGCGGGGCGGGGGTCACGAACGTCACGTACGAGGGCGTCGTCACCCGCATCCAGCGCACGATGCTCGCCAAGGACCGCGACTCGATGCAGTCCCACATCCGGGCCTTCGCCGACCGTGCCGTGGTCTTCGCCCCGTGCCCCGCCTGCGACGGCACCCGGCTCGGCCCCGCCGCGCTCTCCTCCACCATCGACGGGACGAACATCGCGCAGTGCTCGTCGATGCAGATCAGCGACCTCGCGGAGTTCGTGAGGACCCTCGACGACCCCGCGGTCGCGCCGCTGCTGGCCACGCTGCGCCAGACCCTGGACTCGCTGGTCGAGATCGGCCTCGGCTACCTCAGCCTCGACCGCACCTCCTCCTCCCTCTCCGGCGGCGAGGCCCAGCGCGTGAAGATGGTCCGCCACCTGGGGTCGAGCCTGACGGACGTCACGTACGTCTTCGACGAGCCGACCGTCGGGCTGCACCCGCACGACATCCGGCGGATGAACGACCTGCTGCTACGGCTGCGCGACAAGGGCAACACCGTCCTCGTCGTCGAGCACAAGCCCGAGGTCATCGCGATCGCCGACCACGTCGTGGATCTCGGCCCCGGCGCGGGCACGGACGGCGGCCGGGTCTGCTACGCGGGCGACGTCCCCGGCCTGCGCGCCTCCGGCACCCTCACGGGCCGCCACCTGGGCCACCGCGCCGAGCTGCGCGACACGGTCCGTACGCCGAAGGGCGAACTGGCGATCGAGGGCGCCTCGCTGCACAACCTCAAGGACGTCAGCGTGACCCTGCCGACCGGCGTGCTGACCGTCGTCACGGGCGTCGCCGGATCGGGCAAGAGTTCGCTGATCCACGGCTACCTCGCGGGCAGGGACGGGGTGCTCGTCGCCGACCAGTCCCCGATCCGCGGCTCCCGGCGCAGCAACCCGGCCACCTACACGGGCCTGCTCAGCCATGTGCGTACGGCCTTCGCCAAGGAGAACGGGGTCAAGGCGGCGCTCTTCTCCGCGAATTCGGCGGGCGCCTGCCCGAAGTGCAACGGGATCGGGCTCGTCTACACCGACCTGGCCATGATGGCCGGGGTCGCCACGGTCTGCGAGCAGTGCGAGGGCAAGCGGTACACGCCCGAGGTCCTCACGTACACGCTGCGCGGCAAGAACATCAGCGAGGTGCTGGCCATGTCGGTCGCCGAGGCCCGCGAGTTCTTCCCGTCGGGGCGCGCCTCCGGCGGCCAGGCCCGCGCCGTCCTCGACCGGCTCGCCGACACCGGCCTCGGCTACCTCCGCCTCGGCCAGCCGCTCAACACCCTCTCCGGCGGCGAGCGGCAGCGCGTCAAGCTGGCCATCCACATGGCGGAGAAGGCGACGACGTACGTCCTGGACGAGCCGACGACGGGCCTGCACATGGCCGACGTCGACCAGCTCCTGGCCCTCCTGGACCGGCTGGTCGACGACGGCAACACGGTCGTCGTCATCGAGCACCACCAGGCCGTGATGGCCCACGCCGACTGGATCGTCGACCTGGGCCCGGGCGGCGGCCACGACGGCGGCGAGGTCGTCTTCACCGGCACCCCGGCCGACCTCGTCGCCCACGCGGACACCCTGACGGCGACGCACCTGCGCGAGTACGTCGGCGGCTGAACCGGGCTCAAGAACGGCTATCGGGGGAGCAGTTCGGGATCGAGGTCCCCGTCGAGGAGCTGCCGCGCGACGTCGGCCAGCCGGACCCGGTTGGCGCGGGCGTACGTCCGCAGCACCGCGAACGCCTCGTCCAGGCTGGTCTGCCGGCGCTCCGACAGCACGCCCTTGGCCTGCTCGATGGCGATACGGCTGGTGAGCGCGGCCTGCAACTGCGCCCGCTCCAGGTTGCTCTGGGCGAGCGTGCGCTGCTGGAGGATGGCGATGGTCGCCACGTCCGCGAGGGCCTGCGCCACCCGCGCGTCGGCGGGGGTGAGCGTCCCCGCCCGGGTGTGGAAGAGGTTCATCGCGCCGATGGAGCGCTCACGCAGGCGCATCGGCAGCGCGTGGGTGGTCACATACCCGGCCTGCCGCGCCCGCCGCGCGAACGGGACGAAGCCGGCGGTCTCCCGGCTCGACGTCAGATCGACGTCGAGCCGGGCGACGCCGCCCCGGTAGCTCTCCACGCACGGGCCCTGGTCGTGCTGGAGCGCGAACAGCTCCAGCAGGCGGGTGTGTTCGTCGGAGGCGGCGATGGGCTGGAGCTGTCCGTGCTCGTCGGCGATCACCACGCCGACCGCTGCCACGTCGAGCAGTTCGACACACCTCACCGACACCCGGTGCAGGAAGTCGATCAGATCGAAATCCTCGGTCAGCGTGTCGATGGCCTCGACGACGATCTCCAGAACCCGTTCCTCGCGGGCCATGTCCTTCATCCCCTCACCTCGACGGCGGGGCCTGTCCCCTGGCCGTCGTCTCGAAACCGCAGCCGACGGGCGACGACGTCCTCCGCCACCTCGACCACCGTCCTGCCGTACCGGTACGCGTGCGCACGCAGCAGCAGCAGCGCCTGTGCCACAGGAACCCCCGCCTGGACACTGACCATTCCGCTCGCCTGGTGCACCACGACCCGGTGCAGCCCGGAACCGTCCTCACCCTCCGGGTTCCCGGCCCGCGCGTCCCCATCCAGCACCACCCCCGTCAAGGCGGCGCCGAGCACGAGCGCGTCGTCCATCTCGGCCGGGGACAGCGCCCCGGTCCGCCCCCTGTGCAGCGTAAGCACCCCCACGCCCGCCGCACCCACCCGTAGCGGAAAACAGAAGACCGCGCCCACAGCGAGCGCGGTCAGCTCCGGAAGCAGCATCGGCCACCTGGAACGGGGCACTCTGCCGAGGTCGTGCTCAAGGACCAGCGAGAGACTCTGGAGCGCCTCGACGCCCGGCCCCTCACCAAGGGTGAACTGAAGGTCGTCCAGCCGCGCGCTCACCCCCGGGGTGCTCCACACCAGCTCGCTCTGCCGGTCACCGGCGGCCAGGGAGACCGCGACGCCGTCCACGCCCAGCACGCGCGCGTACTCCCGGGGGTCGCCGCCGACGAACTGCTCCGGCGCGGAATCCCTGAGGGTGTGCAGCAACGCAGCCATCCGAGCACTGGCTACCATCGCTGTCCTTCCTGGGTCCGGGCCCGGGGCCCATGTTCCGGGCAGCCTAACGCCGGGGCCACGGACCCCGCGCGCCCAGCGCGTCCGTCCCGCCTCCGCCCGGCATTGGGTCCTTAACGGCATGCGCCCCTCCCTGTCCAGGCCTTCCCGGAACTCACACCCGAAAGGGTGATTTCACTCCCGGGTTGACGCGATGAATCGTCTCTTCGAACCATGGGCCGTACGGCGGCGACTAATCTGCCGGGTCCCGGCCCTGGACCCCGGCCGCGCATCCACCGGCACGCGCCGGGACCGCCGCCAGGGATGAAGGGCCGCTCATGGTTACCACCCTGCACCACCCCACCACGGAGCACAGTGGTTTCTGGCTCGTCCAGGCATCGGGCGAGCTCGACATCGGCACTCTCCCGGACCTGGAGCGGGAGCTGTTCCAGGCGCTCAGCATCTCCCCGCCGCCCTCGACGCCGCTCCTCGTGCTGGACCTGCTGCCCGTCACGTTCCTGGACTGCGCGGCCGTGCGGCTCCTCCACCGGACCCGGGCCGCGGTCCTGGGCCGGGGCGGCTGGTTCAGCCTCGTCCACGCCGAGCGGCCCACAGGCCTGCTGCTGCGCAGGCTCCGTCTCCAGCACCTCTTCCCCGCGTACGAGTCCGTCGGGGACGCCGTACGCGCGGCCTCCGTCCCCTCGTGCGGCAGCCCGCCGTGCGGTGGCGGAACCGGGGGATCCGCCCCAACAATGACGTATGAGCGGAATACCGGGTAACGACCCTCTCGCGCCCTTCGCCCGACTCGCGAAGAGCGCCTGGCAGACGGTGCTCGCCGGCGGCGTGCTGGCGCTGGTCCTCGGCGTGCTGGTGCTGGTGTGGCCAGGCGTGTCACTGCTCGCCGTGGGTGTCCTCTTCGGCATCTATCTGCTGGTCAGCGGCATCGCCCAACTCGTCGCCGCCTTCGGCACGCACACCTCGACGGAACTGCGCGTGATGGCCTTCATCAGCGGCGCGCTCTCGGTCCTGCTGGGCCTCTTCTGCTTCCGCGGCGCGTTCCAGTCGATCCTGCTGCTCGCCCTGTGGATCGGCATCGGCTGGCTCTTCCGCGGCATCACCCAGACCGTGGCCGCCGCCTCCGACCCCGGGATGCCCGCGCGCGGCTGGCAGATCTTCCTCGGCGTCGTCAGCGCGCTGGCGGGGATCGTCCTCCTCGTCTCCCCGTTCGAGTCCGTCGCCGTCCTCACCGTCGTCGGCGGCTGCTGGCTGCTCGCGCTGGGCGTCGTCGAGATCGCCACGGCGATCCGGGTCAGGCACCGGCTCCACGAGCACGGCCACGGCGGTCACGACCACGGCGGTCACAACCCCGGCCACCACCGGCCGCCGGACGCCCCGAGCACTCCGAGCGCCCCGAGCGCCCCCGGATCCCCGGCGGACACCACGTCCCCGGCTCCGTGAACACAACGACCACAACAACCAATACTTTCCTTACCGCGCACGTGCAGACACCGCTCCGGCACCAGGGCACGATGTGGGCCACCTCACCCCCGTCCCCCTGGAAAGGCGGTGCCGAGCGTGCGCCCCCGCGCCCTTCTTCCCCCGCTCACCGCCCTCGCGGCGACGCTGCTGGTGCCCCCGCTCCTCACCACCGGCAGCGGCGCCGAGACCGGGACGAACATCCCCGGTCTGCGCATCATGGTCCCCAACACCCCCGGTGGGGGCTATGACATCACGGCCCGTACGGCGGCCAAGAACGCCGAGGACGCCGGGCTCAACCACAACATCGAGGTCTTCAACCTCCCCGGCGCGGGCGGCACCGTAGGCCTCAGCCGCCTCGTGGGCGAGCGCGGCAACGGCAAGCTCGCGATGTCCATGGGCCTCGGCGTCGTCGGCGCCGTCCACACCAACAAGGCGCCCTCCACGCTCGCCGACGCCACCCCCGTCGCGCGGCTCGTCGAGGAGCCGAACATCGTGGTCGTCGCCAAGAACTCGAAGTACAAGACGTTCGGGCAGCTCCTCGCCGACTGGAAGAAGAACCCCCGCTCCCTCCCCGTGGGCGGCGGCTCCTCGGCGGGCGGGCCCGACCATCTCGCGCCCATGCTGATGGCCCGCGAGGCCGGGATCACGCCCAAGTCCGTGAACTACGTGCCCTTCGACGGCGGCGGCGAGCTCCTCGCCTCCGTCCTCGGCGGCAAGGTCAAGTTCGGCGTCTCCGGCATCGGCGAGTACCGCGACCAGATCAAGTCCGGCGAACTCCGCCTCCTCGCCGTCACCGGGCCCGAGCGCGTCAAGGGCTTCAAGGCGCCCACCCTCCAGGAGGCGGGCCTGGACGTGGAGTTCACCAACTGGCGGGGCATCATGGCGCCGCCCGGACTCTCCGAGGCCCAGCGCGACAAGCTCGTCCACTTCGTCTCCGAGCTGCGTCGCTCGAAGGAGTGGAAGAAGTCGCTCCGTACGAACGGCTGGGACGACGCCTATCTCCCCGGCGAGAAGTACGGCCGCTTCCTCAAGGCCCAGGACAGACGCGTCGACACCGTGCTGAAGGAGCTGGGCCAATGAGCGAGGCACGGACCATCCCGCCCTTCCTGCGCGGACGCTCCGAACTCGGCGTCTGCGTCCTGCTCCTGGCCGTCGGCGTCCTCGTGCTCACCGACGCGCTCACCATGGACACGGTCGCCTCGGTACGCGGCCCCGTCGGCCCCCGTACCGTCCCCCTCGTCGTCGGCGGCGCGCTGCTCGTCGTCGCCGTCCTGCTCGCCGTGGACGTGCTGCGCGGCGGGCGCGGCGAGGCCGAGGGCGGCGAGGACGTGGACCTGACCGAGCCGGGTGACTGGCGTACGGTCACGCTGCTGGTCGGCGTCTTCCTCGCGTTCGCCGCGCTGATCGAGCCGCTCGGCTTCCCGCTCGCCGGGGCGCTGCTCTTCTGGGGCTCGGCCTTCGCGCTCGGCTCCCGACAGCACACCCTCACCCGCGACCCGCTGATCGCCGCGGTCCTCTCCCTTCTGACGTACGTCGTCTTCAACACCCTCCTCGGGGTCCCCCTCCCCGGCGGCCCGCTGATGGAGGTGATCTGAGCATGGACTCCCTGAACAACCTCCTCGACGGCTTCGGCACGGCGCTGACCCCGCTCAATCTGCTGTGGGCCGCGCTCGGCGTGCTGCTCGGCACCGCCATCGGCGTCCTGCCCGGCATCGGCCCCGCGATGGCCGTGGCGCTGCTGCTCCCGGTCACGTACGGGCTCGATCCGACGGCCGCGTTCATCATGTTCGCGGGGATCTACTACGGCGGGATGTTCGGCGGCTCGACGACCTCGATCCTGCTCAACACCCCGGGCGAGAGCGCCGCCGTGATCGCCGCGATCGAGGGCAATCCGATGGCCAAGGCCGGACGGGGCTCGCAGGCCCTCGCCGCCGCCGCCATCGGCCACTTCGCGGGCGGCATCATCGGCACGGTCCTGCTCGTCGCCCTCGCCCCCACGGTCGCGGAGCTGGCCGTGGACATCGGAGCGCCGGACTACTTCGCGATCATGGTGCTGGCCTTCGTCGCCGTCACCTCGGTCCTCGGCTCGTCCCGCGTCCGCGGCTTCGCCTCGCTCCTCATCGGCCTCACCCTCGGCCTCGTCGGGCTCGACCAGATGACGGGGCAGCAGCGGCTGACGTTCGGCAGCCTGCAGCTCTCGGACGGCATCGACGTCGTGATCGTCGCCGTCGGCCTCTTCGCGATCGGCGAGGCGCTGTGGGTGGCCGCGCATCTGCGCCGGGAGCAGGACAGGGCGATCCCCGTCGGCCGCCCCTGGCTGGGCCGCGACGAGCTGCGCCGCACCTGGAAGCCGTGGCTGCGCGGGCCCGCGATCGGCTTCCCGTTCGGCGCGATCCCGGCGGGCGGCGCGGAGATCCCCACGTTCCTCTCGTACATCACGGAGAAGCGGCTCTCGCGCCACAAGAAGGAGTTCGGCAAGGGCGCGATCGAGGGCGTGGCAGGGCCCGAGTCGGCGGCCTCGGCCTCCGCCGCCGGGACGCTGGTCTCGATGCTCACGCTCGGCCTCCCGACCACGGCCGTCGCGGCGGTCATGCTCGCCGCCTTCCAGCAGTACGGCATCCAGCCGGGCCCCCTGCTCTTCGAGCGCGAGCCGGAGCTGGTGTGGGGCCTGATCGCCTCCCTCTTCGTGGGCATGGTGATGCTGCTGGTGCTGAACCTTCCCCTGGCCCCGGTCTGGGCGAAGCTGCTGCGCATCCCGCGCCCGTACCTCTACGCGGGGATCCTCTTCTTCGCCGCGGTCGGCGCGTACGCGGTGGGCGGCGAGGCGATCGACCTGGTCATCCTGCTGATCATCGGCCTCATCGGCCTGATGATGCGGCGGTACGGGCTGCCCGTGCTGCCCGCGATCATCGGCGTGATCCTCGGCCCGGCCGCCGAGCAGCAGCTCCGCCGGGCCCTCCAGATCAGCGACGGCAGCGTCACGGGACTCGTCAACACCCCGTTCTCGATCACGGTCTACGCGGTGATCGCGCTGCTTCTCCTCTGGCCCTGGCTCAAGAAGGGACTCAAGAGCACGGTCACGCGCGGGAGTTCGCGCGAGACCTGACCTCTCGGTCCCTCCCGGACCCCGTGCCCCGTCGCGAGCCCCCCGCGCGACGGGGCACGGTCGCGTTTTCGCAGGTCAGAGGCTTCGTAAATGATTTGGTAAAGTAACTATTAACGCCTTCTTGACGATCCCTTGACCTTGCCGGAGGAGCTATCCACTTGCTGACGCCTGCCCGCGCGCCCATATCCGTCCTGCGAGGCGGGTGATCATGGGGCACGCAGACACCCTGCTCGCCATGGGCGGCGCCTTCGTCGCCGCCGCCGTCCTCGCCCGGCTCGGCAGCCGCATCGGCCTGCCGACGATCCCCCTGTTCATCCTGGCCGGGATCCTCCTCGGCCCGAACACGCCCGGCTTCGTCCTGCTCCACGACCCGCACGACCTGGAGATGCTCTCCGCGCTCGGGCTCGTGCTGCTGCTCTTCTACCTCGGCCTTGAGTTCCACATGGACGACCTCAAGACCGGCGGCCGGAAGATGGCGACAGCGGGCGGCCTCTACCTCGCGCTGAACGTCGGCGCGGGCCTGGCCTTCGGCTTCGCCCTCGGCTGGGGCACCTCCGAGGCCCTGGTCCTCGCGGGCGTCCTCGGGATCTCGTCCTCGGCGATCGTCACCAAGACGCTCGTCGACCTGAACCGGATCGGGAACCCGGAGACCAAGCCCATCCTCGGCATCATCGTCGTCGAGGACATCTTCCTGGCGCTCTACCTCGCCGCGCTCCAGCCCGTGCTGGCGGGCGCCGAGGACATCGGCAGCGCCGTCTTCCAGATCGGCAAGGCGTTCGGCTTCCTGCTGGCGCTGGCCCTGATCGCCCGTTTCGGTACGAAGATCATCGGCAGGCTCTTCGCCACCAAGGACAACGAGCTGCTGGTCATCTCCTTCCTCGGCGCGGCCGTGCTGGTCGCGGGCATCGCGGAGGAGTTCGGCGTCGCGGACGCGATCGGCGCCTTCATGGTCGGCCTGATGCTGGGCAACACCTCGTCCGGCGAGCGCATCCGCGAGCTGGTCCACCCGCTGCGGGACGCCTTCGGTGCGATCTTCTTCTTCGCCTTCGGCCTCTCGATCGACCCCGGCGACCTGCCGACGGTCATCGTCCCCGTCCTCATCGCGGTCGCCGTCACGATCGCCATGAACATCCTGGCGGGCCTCTGCGCCGCGAAGATCTACTCCTTCGGCCCCGACCAGGCGGCCAACGTGGCGACCACGCTGCTGGCCCGCGGCGAGTTCGCGCTCATCCTCGCGACGATGGCCGCGGTCGCGGGACTCGACGCCCGCCTCTCCCCGTTCATCGCGAGCTACGTCCTGATCCTCGCCGTCGTCGCCCCCCTGGTGGCAGGCCGCAGCCACTGGCTGGCCCGCTTCCTCCCGGGCGAGACGAGTGCCCCGTCAGGGGCGCGGGGAACTGCGCGGGAAACCACGGAACAGCCGGAGTCCGCGACGCAGCGCTAGGGGCAGCCCCTCCCCGGCCCCCACCGCCGGGACGGCGGAACGGCGGAACGGCGGCAAGTCAGCGACGCGCGTGCTTGCCGCCGCCGCCACGGCGGGGCGGAACCTCACCGGCCGGAGAAGGAGCGGCGGCCTCCGCAGGGGCACCCTTCTTCCGGGCCCGCAGGAACTCGATCACGATCGGCAGGACGGAGAGCAGGACGATGCCGACGAGCATCGCCTCGATGTTCTCGTGCACGAAGTCGATCTGGCCCAGCGCGGCGCCCAGCAGCGTGACGCCCGCGCCCCAGAGCGTGCCGCCGATGATGTTGAAGAGCACGAACGAGCGGTAGCGCATCCCGGAGACACCGGCGATGATCGGCGTGAACGTCCGCACGATCGGCACGAAGCGCGCCAGGACCAGCGCCTTCGGGCCGTACTTCTCGAAGAACTCGTGGGCCTTCTCCACGTTCTCCTGCTTGAACAGGCGTGAGTCGGGCCGCTTGAAGAGCGAGGGCCCGACCTTCTTGCCGAAGAGATAGCCGACCTGGTCGCCCAGGATCGCCGCGGCGACGATCATCACGCACATCAGCCACAGCGGGAGGTGCAGATACTGGTCGGTGACGATCAGCAGGCCCGTCGTGAACAGCAGCGAGTCGCCCGGCAGGAAGAAGCCGATGAGCAGGCCCGACTCCGCGAAGACGATCGCCAGGATCCCGACCACGCCGAACGTCTGGATCAGGTAATCAGGATCCAGCCAGCTTGGTCCGAGTGCGAGTTGGGTCACGGAGGGCTCCTGATCAGGGGCACGGGAGAGCGGAGTCGGAGGTTACACGCTACCAACGCGGCCCCCGACCTCACCGTTCCCCACCGGCCAACCACGGGCCGTAAGCAGTCATCGGCACCCGTGGCAATCCGTAAATCAGGCGTTCCGCGCGCCCCCCGTGGCCCGCTACGTTCCCGCCGAACGGCACAGCACTGCGGCACCGTCCCTCGTACGGAAGGACCAGGTCTGTGAACGTCACGCTCCGCAAGAGACCCCGGCGCGCGAAGGCGCTGGCCGCGCTCGCGGCCACCGCGCTCGCCGCGCCCCTCCTCCTCTCGGCCGCCAACGGCGGCCCCGCCTCCGCGGCCGGCGGCGACCCCGGCAAGGAGGGCGACAAGCTGGCCAGGAAGCTCGTCCAGCGCACCGACGCCAAGGGCGCCATGAAGCACCTGAAGGCGCTCCAGGCCATCTCCGACGCCAGCGGCGGCGACCGTGCCGCCGGGTTCAAGGGCCACGAGCGCTCGGCGAAGTACGCGGGCGCCCTGCTGAAGGCGGCCGGGTACAAGGTCACGTACCAGAACTTCGAGTTCACGTTCCGCGAGACCCTGGCCGAGAAGCTCAACGTCCTCACCCCCGAACAGCGTGACGTGCCCATCACGCTGATGACGTACACGAAGTCGACACCCGTCGGGGGTATCGAGGCGCCCGTGGCGGAGGTGCCCGTGGACGCCGACGGCACGACCGGCTGCGAGGCGGGCGACTACGCGTCCGGCGCCTTCACCGGCAAGATCGCGCTGATCCAGCGGGGCGGCTGCACGTTCGCGCAGAAGCAGGCCACGGCCGCCGACGCGGGGGCGGTCGGCGCGGTGATCTACAACAACGTCGACGGCCCGCTCAACGGCACCATCGGCGACCCGGCCGCGGCCCGCATCCCCACCGGCGGGGTCAGCAAGGCGGACGGCGACGCGCTCTCGGCGCTCGTCGCCAAGGGCGGCGTCACCGTCAACCTGGAGGTGCGCGAGCGCCAGGAGCAGCGCACCACGCCGAACGTCCTCGCGGAGACCCGGGGCGGCGACCCGGACAATGTCGTCATGCTCGGCGCCCACCTCGACTCCGTCTCCGAGGGGCCGGGGATCAACGACAACGGCTCCGGCTCGGCCGGAATCCTGGAGACGGCGCTCCAGCTCGCCAAGGCCGACCACAAGGGCAAGCACGCCAACAAGGTGCGCTTCGCGCTGTGGAGCGCCGAGGAGCTGGGCCTGGTCGGCTCCGAGCACTACGTCGCGCAACTGCCGCCCGCCGAACGAGAGAAGATCGCCCTCTATCTCAACTTCGACATGATCGCGAGCCCGAACTTCGGCCTGTTCGCGTACGACGGCGACGACTCGGACGGCACCGGCTCGGGCCCGGGCCCCGAGGGCTCGGCCCAACTGGAGAAGGACATCGTCGACTTCCTCGGCAAGCGCGGTCTGGAGACCCGCGGCACGGACTTCGACGGCCGCTCCGACTACGGCGCGTTCATCGCCAACGGCATCCCCGCGGGCGGCACCTTCACCGGCGCCGAGGGGATCAAGACGGAGGAGCAGCGCAAGCTCTGGGGCGGCACGGCGGGCACCGCGTACGACTCCTGCTACCACCAGGCGTGCGACACCCTGAAGAACATCAGCACCAAGGCGCTCGACGCCAACGTCAAGGTGATCGCGAACGCCGTCGGCCACTACGCGTGGGACACCAGCGGCGTCAACGGGGCCGCGCGGAGCTCCGGGAAGGCGAAGTCGGCCTCCGGCAAGGACAGTTCCGCCGCGTACCGGGGCGGCCTGCTCGTCAGGTGAGCGAGCGCTCAGTGAGTTCTCACTGAGTCCTCGCTGAAGGCCCGGGGAGTTGTGCACAGCCTGTGCACAACTCCCCACCCTTGCGACCCCCTTCGAGCGAATCCCGCGCCGCCTGCCCTTCTTCGCTCCGAAAAGCCGGGATTGCACCAGTGACACAAGGCTGCGCCCGGTACCGCAAGCCCGGTAGGCTTTCCGTGTGATCTTCAAGCGAATCGGAAACGGGCGGCCGTACCCCGACCACGGCCGGGAGAGCACCCGCCAGTGGGCGGATGTTGCCCCACGCCCGGTGCGCCTTGACCAGCTCGTCACCACCAAGGGCCAGCTCGACCTGGAAACCCTCCTCGCGGAGGACTCGACCTTCTACGGCGACCTCTTCGCGCACGTCGTGAAGTGGCAGGGTGACCTCTATCTGGAGGACGGCCTGCACCGCGCCGTCCGGGCGGCACTCCAGCAGCGCCAGGTGCTCCACGCCCGCGTCCTGGAGCTGGACTGACGCCCGTACCCCCCTGCCGGGGTTGGCCCGATCGGGTTGGCGCTGCGACCATTCGCTGATCGTTCAATAGGCAGTGTGCACTCTGCGCATTACGCTGCGCACATGAGCATGCTCACTCCCCCCGGCATGGGCGGAAAGTACCGCATCAAGGGTGACCGTTACCCGCGTATGCGCAGGTCGCGGGGGCGGGGAAAGGTCATCGCGTCGTCCGTCGCCGCGGTCGTGGCCCTCGCCGTGATCGGGTGGGGGACGCTCCAGCTCATCGACATCTTCTCCGGCGGCGACAAGGCCGCGAGCGCCTCCGACGGGAGCGCCCGTACGACGGACTGCGCGAGCGCGTCCGCCTCGGCGTCCCGCGCCGCGAAGCAGGCGGAACCGCTCCCCTCGCCCGGCTCCGTCAAGGTCAACGTGCTCAACGCGACGTCCCGCGCGGGCCTGGCCAAGACCACGGCCGACGCGCTCAAGAAGCGCGGCTTCAAGATCGGCAAGGTGGGGAACGCGCCGAAGGCCCTCGACAAGAAGGTCAAGAAGACCGGCGTCCTCATCGGCGCCCCCGGCACGGACACCGCGGCCGGCCTCAAGGTGCTCGGCACCCAGCTCGACGGCGCCGACATCCGGCACGACAAGGCGCGCAAGGGCGGGGACGTCGACCTGGTGATCGGCGAGAAGTTCAAGAAGCTGGTCAAGGAGGGCGCGGCCACCAAGACCCTGGCCAAGCTCAGCAAGCCCTCCCCGAGCCCCAGCGCGACTCGCTGCTAGAGCTGCCGGTGGGTCACCCGGCGGTCCCGTACATCCGGTCCCCCGCGTCGCCGAGGCCCGGGACGATGAAGCCCTGCTCGTTGAGCCGCTCGTCGACCGAGGCCGTCACGACGGTGACCGGCGTGCCCGCCAGCTCCCGCTCCATGACCTCGACGCCCTCGGGCGCCGCGAGCAGGCAGAGCGCCGTCACGTCGTCGGCGCCGCGCTCGATCAGCTCGCGGATCGCGGCGACCAGCGTGCCGCCCGTCGCGAGCATCGGGTCCAGCACGTAGACCTGGCGGCCCGACAGGTCGTCGGGCATCCGGTTCGCGTACGTCGACGCCTGGAGCGTCTCCTCGTCACGGATCATGCCGAGGAAGCCGACCTCCGCCGTGGGGAGCAGCCGCACCATCCCCTCCAGCATGCCGAGTCCGGCCCGGATGATCGGCACGACCAGGGGGCGCGGGCGCGAGAGCTGCACGCCGGTGGTCTCGGTCACCGGCGTCCGGATCCCGACCTCCTCCACGCGCACGTCCCGCGTCGCCTCGTAGGCGAGGAGGGTCACCAGCTCGTCGGCGAGGCGCCGGAAGGTGGGGGAGTCGGTGCGCGCGTCGCGCAGGGTGGTCAGTTTGTGCGCCACCAGCGGGTGGTCGACGACGTGGGTCCGCATGGTCCGACAGTATCGGAGGGGTGGCGCGCGGGACCCGAGCGGGACCCGCGCGCGTGCTCGGCGGTCCGCACTGGCGTACGCCCGCGGGGAGAGGGAAAGTAGGCAGGTACGCCGGAGGTGTGCATATGCCAGAACCGCAAGAGCCCACGGACTCCCGGGAGTCGGTCCAGGCGGCCCGACGCCGGGCCGCCGACGCCGAGCGGCTCCGCCGCAGGGCGCGTTTTCTCCGAGAGCTGAACGAGGCTCGGGAGCTGCGCGAACGCGTCCAGCCGCGCCGCACCCGCGTCGCCCGCATGCGGCAGCAGGCGCTGCGCATGCGCTCGTTCCGCTGGTGAACCCGGAGCGGCACTCCGGGGATTCCGCCGAAGTGGTCCAATCCTCAACCAGCTCACGCGCAGCGAGGTATCTCTGAGTCGCGAGGGATGACGGTGCGTCGCCGCGGCGCCGGATCTGCACAAACACCGGCACGACGCACTGTCGAAGACCCTTCGCGCGGCGCGGGTTTCTGCCACGATTCCGATGGGGCGGGGGCACGGTCCTCGTCAGCACTCGGGCACATCTTGAATCAGTGGGAGAGTCACGGTGTATTTCGCCGCACTGCTCGCGCGCACCGAAGACGGGTGGGAAGCGAGCGACACGGAGCTGGATGATGTGGAGACCCTGGCCGACCTGGCCGAACTGGCCCGGGAGGCCGCGACCGACGACGAGACAGTGCTGGTCTGCATCGAGCAGGAGGGCGCCTGGTTCGGCGTCGTCCGCGTGGACGGCGAGGACGATCCCCGTGTCTTCGTCTCCGACGCGGCGGCGGCCATGCGCAGCTCGTACGGCGAGATACTGCTCTCCGACGAGCTGCTGGGCCGCGAACCGGAGGACCCGGCAGCACTCGACCAGCTCGTCGACCTCGACGGGACGGAAGAGGGAGAGCCGGAACCCGGACCGGACGACGAGGAAGAAGGGGGCGAGGCGGGAGATTCGGAGGCGGCCCCTCTCGGCCCCCTCGGCGACGCGAGCCTCCTGACCGACCTCGGCCTGGAGGAGAAATCCCTCCTCTCCCTCACATCGGAGGACGCCCTGAGCGAGATCGCCGACGCGCTGGGCTGCACGGACGTACTGGAGGCGGTGCGCTGACGGACCGCCGCCGAAGCGGCACGCGGCGGGAGGGGACGCCCCTTCCCGCCGCGACGGGCCTCCGGGCGACACTGTCCCCATGACCGCATCGACCGGACCCCGGGAAGAGCCCGACCCCGTACGCGACCCCTGGCTGCCCGCGATGCGCCAGGCCCTCGCGGAGGCGGCCGAGGCCCGCGAGACCGGGGACGTCCCGGTCGGCGCGGTGGTGCTCGGCCCGGACGGTACGACGCTGGCCCGCGCCCACAACACCCGCGAGGCCGACGGGGATCCCACGGCCCACGCCGAACTCCTCGCCCTGCGCGCCGCCGCGCGCGCCCGCGGCACCGGCGACTGGCGGCTGCGCGGCTGCACCCTCGTCGTCACCCTGGAGCCCTGCGCGATGTGCGCGGGCGCGAGCGTCCTCGCCCGCGTCGACCGCGTCGTCTACGGCGCCCTCGACCCCAAGGGCGGCGCCGCGGGCTCCCTCTGGGACCTCCTCCGCGACCGCCGCCTGAACCATCGCCCCGAGGTCGTGAACGCCGTCCTCGCCGACGACTGCGCCCGCCTCCTCACCGACTTCTTCCGCACCCGCCCCCCGTCCCCCGAATCGGATTTCGGCTCACGGCCCCCCTTGGGCTAGAGTTCCTCTCGGTAGCGTGTCCGAGCGGCCGAAGGAGCTCGCCTCGAAAGCGAGTGTGGCGCAAGTCACCGTGGGTTCAAATCCCACCGCTACCGCTCTGAGCAGCACGGAGAAGGTCCGGATCCCTGACGGGGTCCGGGCCTTCTTCGCGTGCTGGGTCACCTGCCCTGGCGTACGTTGAGAGGGCCGACTGTTCCCAGGGGGGAGCGAGGAGCGGGCCATGCGTGCTGTGGCGGTGAAGGAGCTGGGGGCCGGGCCCGAGGTGACGGACGTGGTGCGGCCCGAGCCCGTCGGCAACGAGGTGCTGGTGCGGGTCGAGGCCGCGGGCCTCAACCCGCTGGACTGGCGGATCGCCGACGGCATGCTGAAGGGCACGCGGGCGTACACGTTCCCCATGACGATGGGCGTCGACTTCGCGGGGTACGTCGAGGACACCGGGCCCGACGCGCGCCGCTTCCGGATCGGGGACCCGGTGTACGGGCAGGTGGTGGACCCCGGCCGGGGCGGGACGTACGCGGAGTACGTGGTCGTGCCCGACGACGGGGCGATCGCGCCGTCGCCCTCGTCCGTGCCGCACGACGTCTCGGCGGGCGTACCGACGGCGGGCATGACGGCGCGCGGGATCGTGGGCGCCGCGGCGCTGCGGGAGTACGAGAGCGTGCTCGTCGTGGGCGCCGCCGGGGGCGTGGGGACGTTCCTCACCCAGTTGGCCGCGGCGCACGGCCTGCGGGTCGTCGCGGCGACGCACGGGAACGACCAGCGCCGCATGGGCACCTTCGGCGCGGCCCTCACCGTCAACAGCAGGGAGCACCCGCTGACGGAGCGGGTGCGGGACGAGTACCCCGGCGGCGTGGACGCGCTGGTGGACCTGGCCTCGGGCCCGGAGGAGTTCGCGGCGCACGCGCGGCTCGTACGGAACGGGGGCGTGGCCGTCAGCACACGGTTCGCGGCCGACCCCGAGGCGCTGTACGCGGCCGGGGTCGAGGGGATCAACTTCTCGCTCGACGCCTCGGCGGAGCTGCTGGACGCGCTGGCCCGGGAGATCGACAGCGGGGCTCTGATCGTGCCGGTCGAGGCGCGGGTGCCGCTGGACGAGGCCCCGGACGCGGTCGCCAGGAACCGGTCCGGCGGGGCCCGCGGGAAGACCGTCATCACGCTCTGACAGGCAGTACGGAGCGCAGGGGCAGGGCAGACGCAGGGGCAGACGCAGGGGCAGGGGAAGCGGCTACGGGGGGACAAGCCGCTTCCCCCACCGTGGACGCGGCCCAGGTCCGGCTCCGCGCACAGGGGGAAGCCGCGTGCAGCCGGACCCCGCAGTGCGGGTCACGTCCCGGGCCGGCGGATTCCTGCCAGATCCTGCCTGGGCCCTGCACCCCATCCTTCCGGGCGCCCGCGCCGGGCGGGCCAGGCAAAGGACCTTGTTTGCCGGGTCTTTGGTCCCTGAAGCCTGTCTCGCGGACCGCGCACGGCCGCTACACTCACACAACTGCACAGATGTACGTACGGGGAACAGGGGCCGCATGGACCGCGTCCGGGGGGAGAGGCAGGACGATGGGTAACGCGAAGAAGATCCTGACCTACGGGGCTCTCGTCTTCGTGCTCTACACGATCATCACGTCACCGGCCCGGGCGGCCGACCTCGTCCAGATCGGCTTCGAGGGCATATCGGACGCCGCGCAGGGCGTCGGCACCTTCATGACCGAGCTGATCAGCTGAACCTTCGGTTCCGCTCCACCCCCTC
This sequence comes from Streptomyces sp. NPDC048172, assembly GCF_043202595.1. Lineage (NCBI taxonomy): Bacteria > Bacillati > Actinomycetota > Actinomycetes > Kitasatosporales > Streptomycetaceae > Streptomyces > Streptomyces sp. NPDC048172. The sequence continues at coordinate 568,433 of NZ_JBIDAT010000002.1, read as the reverse complement.
GGCCGTTCGCGGCACGGGGGGCTTTTTCTTGCCCTTCGCGGCGTTTTCGCTGGTCTTCACCCCTCTTCACCCCTCCTCACCCCAACTGGCAAGCAACACGGAGTTATCGGGTGCTTGCGCATGGTGCACATGTCTTGTGATGCTATGACCGCTTTTGGCGGATGAATGACCGAACCGTAAAGGGGTGGTGGCTGAGTGGACGGGACAGGAACCACCGAGGCTCCGCCTTCCCCAGCCGAAGCCCAGCGGGAGCGGGCGGCACGGACCCGCGCGTTGACCCAGTCACTCTTCGAGCAGTTGACCGGCCTCCAGCCGGGGACGGCCGAGCACGAGCGGGTGCGCTGCGCGCTGATCGAGGCGAACCTGCCACTGGTGCGCTATGTCGCGGCGCGCTTCCGCAGCAGGAACGAACCGATGGAGGACGTCGTCCAGGTCGGCACGATCGGCCTGATCAACGCCATCGACCGCTTCGACTCCGGCCGGGGAGTGCAGTTCCCGACGTTCGCGATGCCCACGATCGTCGGCGAGATCCGGCGGTACTTCCGGGACAACGTCCGCACCGTGCACGTCCCCCGGCGGCTGCACGAGATGTGGGTGCAGGTCAGCGGCGCGACCGAGGACCTGACGACCCTGCACGGGCGCTCGCCCACCACGGCCGAGATCGCCGCACGGCTGAGCATCACCGAGGAGGAGGTCCTGGCCTGCGTGGAGGCCGGACGGGCGTACCGCGCCACGTCGTTGGAGGCCGCCCAGGAGCGCGAGGACGGGATGCCGGGCCTGCTGGACCGTCTCGGCTACGAGGACCCCGAACTGGACGGGGTCGAGCACCGCGATCTGGTCCGGCACCTGCTCGTACAGCTGCCGGAGCGGGAGCAGCGGATCCTTCTCCTCCGGTACTACCGGAATCTGACGCAGTCCCAGATCAGCGCCGAGCTCGGGGTCTCGCAGATGCATGTGTCGCGCCTGCTCTCGCGCAGCTTCGCCCGGCTGAGAGCCGCAAATCGAATCGACGCCTAACCGGATCGGGCGACCCTCGCCCCGGTCCCACAGCCCTCATCTGTGCAGTTTTATCGACATGAGGCTACGTCGCGTTGCCTACTTGTGACATTCTGCAAGAGCTGCGTTTGCCGCGGCGGCGCTTCCGGTAGGCAGGGGAGGGTGCTTCCCTCGTCCGAGGGCGCCGCAGCGACCCGTCCGCGACCTCAAGGGGGTGGCATGTCCGTAGAACTGGGCAGCTCAAAGGTGCTCACCGAGAACACGACGGCGGGAGGACCCCCGCCAGGCCCTCCGGCACCCGTGACCGCGCCGCACGACCTCGCGGAGACCCCAGGCACCCCCGAACTGGCCGGTGCCGACGTCCCCGCACCGTCCGCGATGTCGTCCTCCACCGACGCGATCGACACCCGCACGCTCTCCCGCTCGCTCTTCCTGCGCCTCGCGGCGCTCGACAAGGCGGCGGCGGCCGAGGGCGGCTCGGGCGCGCCCAGCGCGGAGCGTACGTACGTCAGGGACACGCTCATCGAGCTGAACCTGCCCCTGGTGCGGTACGCGGCGGCCCGTTTCCGCAGCAGGAACGAGCCGATGGAGGACATCGTCCAGGTCGGCACCATCGGCCTGATCAAGGCGATCGACCGCTTCGACTGCGAACGGGGCGTGGAGTTCCCGACGTTCGCGATGCCGACCGTCGTCGGCGAGATCAAGCGGTTCTTCCGGGACACGTCCTGGTCGGTGCGCGTGCCGCGCCGCCTCCAGGAGCTGCGCCTCGCGCTCACCAAGGCGAGCGACGAGCTGTCCCAGACGCTCGACCGCTCCCCGACCGTGACCGAACTCGCCACCTGCCTAGGGGTGTCGGAGGAGGACGTGGTCGACGGCCTCGCGGTGGGGAACGCGTACACGGCGTCGTCGCTCGACTCCCCCTCCATGGAGGACGACGGCGGCGAGGGCTCGCTGGCCGACCGGCTGGGGTACGAGGACACGGCGCTGGAGGGCGTCGAGTACCGCGAGTCGCTCAAGCCGCTGCTGGCCAAACTCCCGCCGCGGGAGCGCCAGATCATCATGCTGCGCTTCTTCGCGAACATGACGCAGTCGCAGATCGGCGAGGAGGTCGGCATCTCCCAGATGCACGTCTCCCGGCTGCTGACCCGCACCCTGGCCCAGCTCCGCGAGGGTCTGATCGCCGAGGACTAGCCGCGGAGGAGGCGGGATTGATTGCGGGGGATACGCTTCACATCTGACGTAGCGTCAGCAACACTGCGCGCATGCGACGGACTCATACGACGAGCCGCCGGGGCGGCCTGATAACCGCCTCGGCGGCTCTGGTCTGTCTCGGCGGCCCCGCGCTGACGGCCTGCGGCGCGGGCCAGGACGACGGATACGTGGCGGTCGGCTCGGCGGCAGGCTCGGAGCACTCCACGGAGGCCGAACGCCCGAAGGGCGAGGTCTCCCTCGTACCGCTCCCCGGACAGAGCCGCGGCGAACGCGCGTCCGGCACCCCGGACAGCACCCGGAAACGAGGAAGCGAGAAAAGCGGGGAGAAGGGGGAGAAGAAGGCGAGTGAGCCGGAGGCGTCCAGCGGAGCCTCCAGCGAAGCGCCCCGACGCCCCTCATCCGGCACGGAGCACCCCGCGGAACCGGGCGGACCCGACGACTCCGGAAAGCCCCCAGGCTCCCAGGGCCCCGGCTCCGCCGATCCCGGGCCCGCCGCCCTCAAGACGGGCAAGCCCGAGCGGGCGAAGGGCGAGGACCGGTGGTGCGAGAAGGTGACCGTGACGTTCCGGAACGCCGGAGGGCGCCCCGTGGACTCCGGCACCGTCACCTTCGGGACACACGTGATCGACGCGCTGGGCACCGACTGGGCCACCCGGGAGAGCACCCGGAAACTGCCCGTACCGATCGCACCGGGGAAGAAGAAGGAGAAGACCTGGACCGTCTGCCTCGACGCGTGGCGCGTGCCGCTCGGCATGCACGTCGAGACGCGGGACGTGAAGGTCAGCGGCTGGCGCTAGCCCCCACGCGCGTACGGGCGCCTTACGCGAAGGCCAGCCATCCCACCGCGGCGAGGACCACGACGGCGGCGACGATGCCGACGATCAAGCCGATCCGCGGACCGGACTGCGGCTGGACCGCCGCCGTGCGCTGCTGCGGGCCGCCCTCGTCGACGAAGGCGCGGAACATCTGGGTGCTGCCTGCCGGGTCCTGGTGACCGTCGGGACCCTGCGGAGCCTGCGGGTTGTGAGCCATGGGGCAGGACACTAGCGAACCGTACGCGCGCGAGACAGCCCGGGCTCAGGGCTTCCGGACCGTGCACGGCGCCGTGCGCGAGTGGGCCGTCCCTTGCCCCTCCCTTGGTGATCCGCACACGGTTCCTTTGTTGATTGTTTGCCTCGCATGCCCGAAATCAACTTGCGTGCAGCAACTAACCGACTCTATGGTTGCCCTAAGCAACAAGTTCATGGGGTACAGATGGCCGAACGCAGTCAGTACGAGGAGCTGGCCCGGCAGATCAGCGCCATCGGTGCCGTGAAGCGCGGAATGGCGCGCGAGCTTCCGCAGGACTGTCCCCCCGCTTCAGCGGCCGTTCTGATGCTGCTGAGCAGGCACGGGGAGATGCGGACGAGCGGCCTGGCCGAACTGATGGCCATCGACATGTCTGTCATGAGCCGCCACGTGGCCCACGTGGCGGAGCGCGGCTGGATCGAACGTCATCCCGATCCGCAGGACGGCCGGGTCCGGCTGCTGCGGATCAGCGAGGCGGGCGACCGCCTGCTCGACGACCTGTCCGAGCGCACGGCCCTGGCGCTGGAGCGGCACCTGAGCGACTGGAGCGACACTGACGTCGCCCAGCTCAACGCGCTGTTGGGGCGGCTCCGCACGAGCTTCGGGGACTGCCGCGCACGCGGCCCCCACCACGAGACCACAACGACCGCACCGTAACGAGTAAGAAGGACGCCGAATGGCAACCACCCGTCCCCAGGCGCAGGGAGCACACGGGGCCGGGGGCGGAGCGAGGCACGCGGCACACGGCCACGCGCACTCCGCCTCAGCTCCGGCCCCGGCCTCCGCGGCCTCCCCGTCGTCGCCCCCGGGCTCCGGCGACGCGGCACCGATGACCCACCGGCAGATCATGGAGGCGCTCTCCGGGCTGCTGCTCGGGATGTTCGTCGCCATCCTGTCGTCGACGATCGTCTCCACGGCCCTGCCGAAGATCATCTCCGATCTGAACGGCAGCCAGAGCAGCTACACCTGGGTCGTCACCGCCTCGCTGCTGGCCATGACGGCCTCCACCCCGCTCTGGGGCAAGATGGCCGACCTGGTCAGCAAGAAGGTGCTGGTCCAGACCGCGCTGATCCTCTTCGTGCTCGCCTCCGCGGGCGCCGGACTCTCGCAGAACCCCGGCACGCTCATCAGCTTCCGCGTGGCCCAGGGCATAGGCATGGGCGGTCTCTCCGCCCTGGCCCAGATCTGCATGGCCGCGATGATCTCCCCGCGCGAGCGCGGGCGGTACAGCGGCTACCTCGGCGCCACCTTCGCCGTCGCCACCGTCGGCGGTCCGCTGCTCGGCGGCGTGATCACCGACACGAGCTGGCTCGGCTGGCGCTGGTGCTTCTACGTCGGCGTCCCGTTCGCCGTCATCGCACTGATCGTCCTCCAGAAGACCCTCCACCTGCCCGTCGTGAAGCGCCAGGGCGTCAAGGTGGACTGGCTCGGCGCCTTCTTCATCGCCGCGGCCGCCTCGCTGCTGCTGATCTGGGTCACCTTCGCGGGTGACAAGTACGACTGGCTGTCCTGGCAGACGTACACCATGGTCGCGGGCGCGATCGTGCTCGCCCTGATCTTCGTGCTCGTCGAGTCGAAGGCCAAGGAGCCGATCATTCCGCTGCGGCTGTTCCGCAACCGCACCATCACGCTGGCCTCGGTCGGCTCGCTCTTCGTCGGCATCGCGATGTTCGGCGCGACCGTCTTCCTGAGCCAGTACTTCCAGCTCGCGCGCGGCAAGTCGCCGACGATGGCCGGCGTCATGACCATCCCGATGATCGCGGGCCTCTTCGTCTCCACCACCGTCTCCGGCCAGGTCATCAGCCGTACGGGCAAGTGGAAGGCATGGCTCATCTCCGGCGGTGTGCTGATGACCGCGGGCATGGCCCTGCTGGGCACGCTGCGGTACGACACCGAGTACTGGCACATGGCGATCTTCATGGCCCTGCTCGGCCTGGGCGTCGGCATGATGATGCAGAACCTCGTCCTCGCCACCCAGAACCAGGTGGCCCCGCAGGACCTGGGCGCCGCCAGCTCCACCGTCAACTTCTTCCGTTCCCTGGGCGGCGCGGTCGGCGTCTCGGCGCTCGGCGCCGTGCTCTCCAACCGGATCACCCACTACATGGAGGACGGCTTCACCAAGATCGGCGTGAAGCCGGGCGGCGGCGCGACGGGCGGCGGCGGCAGCGCCCTGCCCGACCTCGACAAGCTGCCCGCGCCGGTCAGGACCGTCGTGGAGAGCTCGTACGGGCACGGCATCGGCGACATCTACCTCTACGCGGCACCGATCGCGTTCGTCGCGCTGATCTGCGTGCTGTTCATCAAGGAGGTCCCGCTGAAGACCCAGTCCGGCATCGAGCAGGGCAAGCAGGGCGACGCCCCGGCTCCGGTCCCGGCTGCGGTCCCGGCCTCGGCCTCGGTCGACGAGGTCCCCGCCGTCGAGCGGACCGCGCCGCAGCCGGTGGCGGTGGGCGCGTCCCCGTCGAACGGCACCGGCCAGGAGGCGCAGACGCGGCAGCTCCGCGAGTACGCCGCCCCGGCCGCCGCCCCGGTGGCTCCGGCCGCCCCGGCCGCCCCGTCGGGCTCCGGCATCCACGGCACCGTCCGTAACGCGGAGGGCGTCGGCGTCCCGCGCGCCGCCGTCACGCTGATCTCGCTCAGCGGGCGCCAGTTGGGCCGCTCCGTCACCCGTGAGGACGGCTCGTACGGACTCGACGCGCCCGGCGCGGGCTCGTACGTGCTGATCGCCGCCGCCGACGGCCACCAGCCGCAGGCCTCGACGGTCGTCGTCGGCGAGGAGCCGCTCAGCCACGACCTGCTGCTCTCCGGCACCAGCGGCCTCGCGGGCCAGGTCCGCAGCGCGGTCGACGGCGGCGCCGTCCAGGGCGCGATGGTCGTCGTCACCGATGTGCGCGGCGAGGTCCTGGCCACCGGGCTCACCGGCGAGCAGGGCGAGTTCCGCTTCGACGAGCTGGTCACCGGCACCTTCACGGTCGCCGTCAACGCCACGGGCTTCCGCCCCACGGCGATCCCGGTCGACGTGCAGGGCCAGGGCATCACCCGCCTGGACGTCGAACTCGCCGCGGGCGCCCGGGTGTCGGGCGTCGTGCGCGCCGGTGCCGACCGCAGGCCGCTGGCCGACGCCCGGGTCACGCTCGTCGACGCCGCGGGCAACGTGCTCGCCACGTCCACCACCGGTGAGGACGGCGCGTACGCCTTCACCGACCTGGACGCGGGCGACTACTCGGTCATCGCGAGCGGCTACCCGCCCATGGCCAACGCCCTGCACGTCACGGGTCCCGGAGTGGACGCGTACGACATCGAGCTGCACCACCCGGACGAGTAACCCGTCCGACCAGACCCCCCGGGCCCGGACGGCGCGCGGATCGAGCGGAGCGCGCGGCGTCCGGCCCGGGGTGGGGAAGGGCCCCGGCAGCCGCTGCCGTGAGGCGGGCAGGGGACGGCCCGCCGGCACGGCGGCCGGGGCCCCGTATGCGAGCGATTGAGGAGCGAAGAGGGATGTCAGCCGCAGGACCAGCCTCGGGAGCGGGCGTACGCGCACGGGTGCGTACCCGGGACGGATGGGCGGTGCAGCACGCCGTGCTGACCGTCACGGACATGACGGGGACGCAGGTGCTGCGCGCCGAGGCCGACGACGAGGGACTCGTACGCAGCGGGGAGCCGCTGCCGTCCGGCCCGTACACGGTCATCGCCACCGCCGTGGGCTACGCCCCCGCGGCCTCCACGGCGATGGTCACGGCCTCCGGCCGGGCCGACCTCGGCACGCTGGTGCTGGCGCGGCAGGGCGGCGTGGAGCTGCCGCCGCCGGGCGCGTGGACGATCGACCCGATGCACTCGACGGTCGCCGCGAGCGCCCAGCACCTGGGGATGACCAGCGTGCACGGCCGGTTCACGGAGTTCGGCGGGCGCGTGGAGATCGCGCAGGACCCGGAGAAGTCCCGCGTCGAGGCGGTCATACGGGCCGCGAGCATCGACACCGGCAACGAGACGCGCGACCAGCACCTGCGCTCGGCCGACTTCCTCAACGCCGAGACGTACCCGGAGCTGACGTACCGCAGCACCGGCATCGTGCCCGCCGGGCCCGACCGCTGGACGGTCAACGGCGAGCTGGCGATGCACGGCGTCGTCCGCGAGGTCGGCCTCGACCTCAGCTACCTCGGCACCGGGCCCGACCCGTGGGGCGGCGTCCGCGCCTCGTTCCGCGCGACGGCCGAGCTGCGCCGCTCGGACTTCGCGATGAACTACAACCAGGTCGTCGCCGCGGGGATCGCCGCGATCGGCACCACGCTCAAGGTCGAGCTGGACATCCAGGCGGTGCAGGGGGAGTCACTGCCGTTCGGCTGAGCTCAGCCGGTGCGGCCGGTGCGGCCGGTGCGGCCGCTATGGTCAGCGCCCGGATGCCCTCGATCACACAGTCCAGCGCGACGGCGAACTCCCGCTCGCGCGCGTCCTGTCCGTCCCGCTGCCCCACCACCGGGACGGACTCGCCGTAAGCGGACTCGCCGTACTCAGGCCGCTCCCGCATCCGTACGCGCAGGGCGCGGCGGCACTCCTCGGGGCTGAGCCCCGCCTTCCGGCAACGGTCGTCCCACCCCGTCTCGACGGCCCCGTGCCCGTACACGAACGAGAACAGCGCGGAGAGCGCCCCGTCCGCCTGCCGCTCCGGGACCCCGGCGCGCAGCAGCAGGCCGCGCACGCCCGCCGCGTACGTCATCGCGCGGGGGCCGACGTTGAGACACCGGCCCAGCAGGGCGGGGATCCACGGGTGGCGGCGCAGCAGCGCGCGCAGGTCATGGGCCACGGCGCGGAGCGACGGCCGCCAGTCCCCCGCGCCCTCAGCGCCCTCAGCGCCACCAGCGCCACCGGGCTCCTCCAACTCGCCCTGGGCGGCGTCCAGGGCGAGTTCGAGGAGCTCGTCCTTGCTGTCCACGTACCAGTACACGGACATGGCCGTCACGCCCAGCTCGGCGGCGAGGCGGCGCATCGAGAACCGCGCGAGCCCGTCCACGTCCAGCATCCGGACCGCCGTGGCCGTGATCCGCTCGCGGTCCAGCCCCTCGGGCTGCGCCACGCTCCCGCCGGCCCGCCGCCGCGGCGCGGGCCGCTCCTCCCACCACACGCTGGTCCGGCGCCCGTCACCTGTGCGGCTGCCCTGCGTCATACGCGCCCGCTCCTTCGAGGGATCCCGCCCCGTTACCCCTTCGATACTAATCCGTGTCCCGCTATACGGACGCCTGTCGGCTGTGGGCGCCAAATCGCATACGCCCCTTGCGTACAGGGGGCGCGGGGCGGGCGCACGGACGCGTAACCACCGGACTCCCGCAGTTCTCCGGCACCTCATAAGTCGCCGTCAGTTCCCCTGAGTTCCGGGGAATTTGGGGCACCGCAGAAATATGCGAAAGAAAATGCCCAATTCCGTTTACAGGCGTGCGCGATACGTGCACCCTCGTGCGCCGCCTCATGCTCCCGCCGCGTCGTTTCCGGCATATACCCCGGGGGAGGCTCCGCCCCAGAATCGTGGCAGGCACCCCGATATGCCGGAGGACATCATGGCGATACCGAGCGGAAGGCGGGAGACCTATCTCTTGGTCGTCACGACCCTCGTCTCCTGCCTCGGGTCGTACGCGCTCACCTGGGCGCTCACCAGCTTCCCCGCCATCCAGTCGACGTCGATGGGGAACGCGGGCCAGGCATACGGAGCGGCGGCCGCCACCACGTCCGTCGTCGTCCTCGTCTACCTCGCCCGCACCTTCCGGCACCAGAGCGAGGAGGCCCATCTGCACCGCCAGGTGATGGAGGCTCAGGTCTCGGAGCTCGGCCTGCAGCGGGAGACCACGCAGGACCAGCACAAGACCGTCCAGCGCTCGGCGGAGGCGGCGGTCCGCGGCCAGCACGTGAAACTCCTCGAAATGGCCATCAACGACCCGCTCCTCATGGGGTGCTGGCCCGATTACGGCCCCGACGTCTCCCCGGAACGCAGCAAGCAGTACATGTACTGCAACCTCGTCGTCTCGCACCATTACATGTGCTACCAGCTCGGCTATTCCACCGACGACGAAGTGGAAGCCTCCCTCCACCACCTCTTCGGCAACGAGATCCTGCGGTCGTTCTGGGGAACCACCAGAACCCCCCGCGGTCGCACCGCCCCCTACGGCGGCCCCATGCGGAAGTTCTACGACCTCGCCGACCTCGCCTACGCCCGACGACTGGCGGACGACGGACTCACCGCCTAAGGCCTGTCGTCCGGATCAGGCCCTAACCCACCGGCGGCGTCCACCCCGCGCTGATCAGCACCTCCCGGGGAACGACCACGAACTCCTCCCCGTCCCCCACCCCGGCCCCCGCCGGCAACGCGCCCCGCTCCTCACCCGGCACCCGCCGCCCGATGAACGCGACGTCCCCCGAGGAGAGCGCGAAAACCGCCGGGCAGTTGTGCTCGTTCAGACACTTCCCACTCGGCGTGTCCAGCCGACGTGTAACCCGCATAGACGAGGGACTCTCCTCCTTGACCCCGAACCCGCCAACCAGGCCGGGAGGAGGATCCTAGGCGACACCACCCCCGCGCCGACGACGCCGCTCCTTCTGACGCTCAGCGATCTCGAAGACCACCACCAGCACCCCACCGAGCACGGCACTGCCGTACCAGCCCAACGGCTCCCGGAACACCCTGGCGCAGAGCCAGAGACAGATGGTGGCGCACGACCAGGACACGGCCCACACCAGCAGATCCGGGCTCTCGGACGATAAGTCCCTCATCCCCCGACGGTATCCACCCCACCCGTCCTCCAGCACAACACGAAAGAGCCCCACTCCGGTCAGCCGGAGTGGGGCTCTCACTTGGTGCGCGCTCGGCAGGATTCGAACCTGCAACCTTCTGATCCGTAGTCAGATGCTCTATCCGTTAAGCTACGAGCGCTTGTGCTTTCCGGCCTGTCTGGCCGGGCGGCGCGTTGCGAGAACAACATTACATGACCTGCGGCGCGAGGCGAAATCCGATTCGGATACCCCTTCTGACCTGCACAGATCCCCAGCGACGGGCCTGGAAACGCGAGAGCCCCGACCGGGGTCGGGGCTCTGGTGATCGGCGGGTCGCGATCAAGGCTGCGGAGGCTGAGGGATTTGAACCCTCGATCAGGGGGTTACCCCGAAACCGCATTAGCAGTGCGGCGCCATAGACCAGACTAGGCGAAGCCTCCAGACACACTCGGGCATGACCACGAGGTGTGTGCTGATGATGGCACAGCCGCGCGGGCTGTCTCCAATCGGCCCCTACCGTACTCGGTCCGGGGACCGCTGGGCAAAGGCGTTCTCCAGGAGGGCGCGAGGGCGCAACGAACCGCGCATATGGGCGTTAGTCGGAAGAGAGGGAGAGAGGGGTGCACGCCCCTCGGTCCGTTCCCCTTCCGTACTGACGCCCGAACCGGGAGTGCCCATGCGCCGCCACCGTCATCTCGCGAGCACCACCACCCTCACCGCCGCCACCGCGCTCGCCGCGCTCGGCATGCTGGCCGAGGCGCTGTCCGCCCCGGCGGCGCTGGCGCGCGGCGGGGCCGACGAGCTGACCGTCACCGTCACGGACAGCGGGGGGAACACGACGGACGGTACGTACACGGTGCGGTGCCGGCCGACGGGCGGTGACCACCCCGAGCCGGAACGCGCGTGCGCGGCGCTCGACGAGGCGGGCAGAGGAGGGCGTGACCCCTTCGCGCCGGTGCCGCGGTCCGAGCCGTGCACGATGATCTACGGCGGACCCGCGACGGCCCACGTCACGGGCGTCTGGAAGGGCCGTTCCGTCGACGCGCGGTTCAAGCGGAGCAACGGCTGCGAGATCGAGCGCTGGGACGCGCTCGTCCCCGCGCTCCCCAAGGTGTCCTAGAAGTCCCAGAGAGCCGCTCCGGCCCTCGCCGGTCCGCCTCCAGTCCCCCTCCGAGCCCTCTCCGATCCCTCTCCGATCCGCCCCGGTCCCTATCCTTCGGAACTCATCCGTACTCGTTCACACTCGTTCGTACTCGTACCTACTCGTCCGTACGAGGTCGTGGCGGCGGGCTCCGGTGGCGGGGGTTTCTCCCCGCCCCGGTTCACGTTCCTCCCCCACATCCGCCGCCGCGCGCACAACCGCTGCCCGTAGACTCCCCCTAGTGACACGCCCGGGGCGAGCGGCAGACTGACTGCCGTGATCTGACCGACCGGCCCCCGACGGGCGGACAGTCACGAGCACCGTGGGGTCAGCAGGGAGGAAGAGTCGCCGTGAGCAGCAGGCCATCCCGAGGCGCTGCTCGCCTCGCCGCCATACTCGACGCACTGCCCGATGCGCTGCTCCTGGTCAACTGCAACGGCACGGTGGTGAACGCGAACACCATCGCGCTTGAGGCATTCGAGACCCCGGGCACGGCGCTCGTCGGGCGCGGCCTGCTCGACCTGCTGCCGGAGTTCGACTCCAAGCGCATCCCGGGTTCGATGCGGCGCCCCGAAGAGGTCGCCCAGCAGGCGCGGGTCCGCACCAAGCCGACGCGCATGGTCGCGCGGCGCACGGACGGCACCGAGTTCCCGGTCGAGGTGACCAGCGCCAACCTGGAGGACGGGCGGACGCCGTACGCCTCCGCGTTCGAGGCCGCGTTCGCCGACCACGGCGGGTCGTCCGGCGGGTACACGGGGGACGAGCTGCTCATGCTCGTCGTCCGCGACCTCACCGGGACGCTCGACACGGAGGCGGAGCTCGGGCGTCAGCAGCGCCAGACGGAGATGATCCTGCGGGCCGCCTCCGAGGGCGTCGTCGGCGTCGACGCCGAGGGCCGCGTGGTGCTCGTCAACCCGGCGGCCGCTCAGATACTGGGCTACCGCGCCAGCGACCTCGGCGGCCAGCAGCTGCACCCCCTCGTCCACCACTCGCGCCCGGACGGCACCCCGCTCTCCTACGAGGAGACGCCGCTCGCCGACACCCTGCGCTCGGGGCGCAAGCACCGCGTGCGGGCCGGGCAGGTGCTGTGGTCGAAGGACGGGACCGCGGTCCCCGTGGACATGACGACGGCACCGGTGCGCGACGGTGAGCAGCTGGTCGGCGCCGTGCTGGCCTTCACCGACCGCCGCCCGTACGAGACCGTGGTCGCCCGGCACCAGCAGCTCAGGGCTCTGCTCGGCGAGGCGCTGCGCGGGCCGCTGGAGCAGCTGCGCGGTGATCTGACCGGGCTCGCCGCCGACCCGGCGGGCCAGCTCTGGCCCGAGGCGAACCAGGTCCTCCACCACCTCGCCGCCGGGTACGCCCGGATGACGACCCTGGTCGACAACGTGCTCAGCTACCAGCGCCTCGATGCCGGGCAGGAGAAGCTCGCGACCGAACTGGTCGCGCTCGACGGCGTGGTCTCCGCGGGCGTCGAGGGCGCGGTCGAGCTGATCGGGCCCGGCCGGGCGCAGTTCGCGGTGCACGCGCCGCCGATAGAGGCCGAGGTCGACCCGGAGCGGATGGCGACGGCGCTGGCGCATCTGATCGCCGACGTCGCGGGCGTCGACGCGACGGGCCAGTCGGCGGTCGCGCCGCCGCCCGGCGTGGACCCCACGATCGTGGTCGCGGCGGCCCAGCGCGGCGATGTCGTACGGATCGAGGTGCGCGGCCCGCACGGCGGCGGCAGCCCCGTGCACGAGCCCCTCGTCCGCGGCATCGTGCGGCGGCACGGCGGCGTGCTCCAGACCCACGAGGTGCCGGGCGCGGCCGGGGGCAGCGCGTACGTCCTGGAGGTGCCGGTCGCGTCCACGGGCGGTACGGGAGGCGCGGGCGGCACCGTCGGCGGTACGAGCGGTACGGGCGGCGTCACGAACGGTACGGGCGTCACGAACGGGCTGGGGAAGGCGACCGGCGAGACGACGGTGATGCCCGTCCCCGCCGAACCGGCGCGCGGGACCGAGCCCGTGCCGGGGCCCACGCCCGGGCCCGCCGCCCCGATGATTCCGGCCCAGCCTGCCCAGGAACAGCCGGTCCAGGGACAGCCCGTCCAGGGACAGCAGCAGGTTCAGGGCCAGCAGCCGGTCCAGGAGACGGTGGTTCCGGAGACGGTGGCTCCGGAGACGGCCGGGGGCGGCGTCGAGGCCGTACCGCGGCCGACCGGACGGCGGCGCGGGCGGCCGAGCCCCGCCGAGGAGCAGCACGAGCAGGCGGCGGCGCTGGAGCAGGCCGCCACGCGCGGCGGCGCCATCGCGCTGCCGCCCGGCGGCTCCGAGGGCGCGAACGCGCCCGTGCCCGCGCAGGGTTCGGGGCGGCGCGCCCGGCGCGCCCTCGCCGACCCCGCCGAGAACCAGCACCGTCAGCCGATGCCGCTCCCCGCGGGCGAAGGGGAAGCTCAAGCCGAGCCCCAGGGCGACGTGCCGGACGCGGGTCACGCCATTCCGGCCCAGGCCCAGGCCCAGGCCCAGCAGCCGCAGCAGGCCCAGCTCCAGGTGCAGCCCGGTACGGGGCGGCGCGCACGTGGCCGTGCCGTCGAACCCGACACCGCCGCAGGCCAGAGCATCGGCGAGGGCGAGCAGCTCGCGCCCGGGACGCCCGGGAGCGAGCTGGAGGTCCCGGCCGCGGGCGGGCGCCGGGCGCGCCGGATCGCCGCGGCACAGGCGCGTGCGCGGGCGCAGGCGGAGGCGCAGCAGGGGCCGCAGCACGCCCCGTTCGCGCTGCCGCCCGCCACGAACGACGCCGAGGCGGCCGTTCCGGCCGCCCCCGTCGAGCCCGAGCCGCCCCTCCAGAGCGAGAACGGCCTCGCGCCCCAGCAGGCCCAGCAGGCCCAGCAGCCCCAGCAGCCGCAACAGGCCGTCCCGGAGGCGCAGGAGGCGGAGCCCGAGGCGCAGCCGCAGTCCGTCGAGCACACCGTCGTCGCGGCCAGCCCGATCCTGGGCGGCGGCCCGTTCCCGCAGCAGCCCTCTTCGCCGCAGCCGCAGGGCCTGCCCATGCCGGAGCAGAACGCGGCAGCGCCGTACGGGGACGACCAGGGGCCGCGCGTACGCACGCTCGGTCAGGGCATGCCGTTCAGCCAGCGCGTAGCCGAGCAGGCGGCGCAGCAGTGGCACGGTCAGACGCCCGCCGCGCCCGCACCGGCGCCCGCCATACCGTCCACGCCCTCCACGCCCCTCCCCGCGCCGGGTTCGGGCCGTCGGCGGAAGCTGGGGACCCCGCAGGAGAAGAGCGAGACGGAGAGCACGGCACCGGGCGCACCGGGCACACCGGGCACCCCCGGCACACAGAGCGCACCGGCCCCCACCGCCTCGCCCCGCGAGTTCAGCATCGGCTCCATCGGCAAGCCCGGCGGCTCCGTGACCGAGGGGCCCGAGCCGCTGGACGGGCCCGACAGTCCGGTCGAGGTGACCGACGGGCGCGGTCTGTCGCTGCCGCCCCAGGTGGTGGACGACGAGCTTCCGCCGGAGCCGCTCGACAACCCGCGCAGGCTGCTGGTCTGGCCGGAGCCCGACGTCTCCACGCAGCAGGCGCTCTCCGACCGCGGCTACCGCCCCGTGCTGGTGCACTCGCGCGAGGAGGTGGACGCGCAGATCGCGGCGTACCCGGCCGCGCTCTTCGTCGACCCGCTGACGGGCCCAATCACCAGGACGGCGCTCCAGTCGCTCCGTACGGCCGCGGTGGCCGCCGAGGTGCCGGTGCTGGTCACGGCCGGGCTCGGGCAGGCGACGCGCGAGGCGGCGTACGGCGCCGACCCGGCGGTGCTGCTCAAGGCGCTGGCGCCGCGCGACAGCGAGCAGCACCCGCCGCGGGTGCTGCTGGTGGAGGAGCACGAGGCCATCGCGGGCGCGTTCGCGGCGACGCTGGAGCGGCGCGGGATGCAGGTCGCGCACGCCCCGACGGACTCGGAGGCGGTGAACGTCGCCGCGCAGGTCCGGCCGAACCTGGTCGTGATGGACCTGATGCAGGTGCGCCGCCGCCGCGCCGGGATCATCGACTGGCTGCGCGTGAACGGGCTGCTGAACCGCACGCCCTTCGTCGTCTACACCTCGGCCGACATGGACCCGGCCGAGCTGCCCCGGCTCGCGTCCGGCGAGACGGTGCTCTTCCTCGCGGAGAGGTCGACGAACACGGAGGTGCAGTCCCGGATCGTCGACCTCCTCACGAAGATCGGCGCGAGCTAACCGTACGAGCTAACCGTACGAACCAGCCGTACGGACTAGCCGTCGATACGGGTGACGTCCAGCTCCCCGTCGGCGTACTGCTTGCGCAGCACCTTCTTGTCGAACTTGCCCACGCTCGTCTTCGGCACGGACCCGACCGTCGTCCAGCGCTCGGGGAGCTGCCAGCGGGCGACGTTCTCGCCGAGGTACGTGCGCAGCTCGTCGTAGGGGACGGCGGGCCCGCCCTCGCGGAAGACGACGGCGGCGAGCGGCCGTTCGCCCCACTTCTCGTCCGGTACGGCCACGACGGCGGCCTCGGCGACGGCGTCGTGCGCCATCAAGGCATTCTCCAACAAAACGGATGAAATCCACTCGCCGCCCGACTTGATGACGTCCTTGGCGCGGTCGGTGATCGTGAGATAGCCGTCCGGCGAGATGCTGCCGACGTCCCCGGTGCGCAGCCAGCCGTCCGGGCTGAACTTGTCGTCGGGACGGAGCGGCTCGCCGTCGGCGCCGCCGTAGTAGGCACCGGCGATCCAGGGGCCGCGTACCTCCAGTTCGCCCGTGGAGTCGCCGTCCCAGGGCGCGAACGTGCCGTCGGGCGCCGCCAGCCGCGCCTCGACACCGGCCGGGAAGCGGCCCTGGGTGACGCGGTACGCGAACTCCTCCTCGGGGCTCACGCCGCCGGGGGGCATCGCGACGCTGCCGAGCGGGGAGGTCTCCGTCATGCCCCAGGCGTGGCACAGGGTCACGCCGTGCCGCTCCTCGAAGGCGGTCATCAGGGAGGGCGGGCAGGCCGCGCCGCCGATGGTGACCCGCTGCATGGAGGAGACGTCGCGCGGGCGCGCGTCCAGTTCGGCCAGCAGCCCCTGCCAGATGGTGGGCACGGCGGCGGCGTGCGTGGGGCGCTCGGTGGCGATCATCTCGGCGAGGGGCGCGGGCTGGAGGAAACGGTCCGGCATCAGCAGGTTCACGCCGGTCATCAGCGCCGCGTGGGGGAGGCCCCAGGCGTTCACGTGGAACATGGGGACGACGGGCAGGGACGTGTCCGCGTCCGTCAGCGCCATCGACTGGGTCATGTTGACCTGCATGGAGTGCAGGTAGATCGAACGGTGCGAGTAGACGACGCCCTTGGGCTCGCCGGTCGTGCCGGAGGTGTAGCACATGGCGGCGGCGGAACGCTCGTCCAGGTCGGGCCAGTCGTAGCTGGTGGGACGGTCCGCGAGGAGGTCCTCGTACGCGTGCACCCGCGCCGCGTGGCCCTCCAGGGCGGAGGTGTCGCCGGAGCCGACGACGACGATGTGCTCGACCGTCTCCAGATGGGGCAGCAGGGGCGCCAGCAGCGGGATCAGGGAGCCGTTGACGAGGACGACGCGGTCGGCCGCGTGGTTGACGATCCAGGCGAGCTGGTCGGCGGGCAGCCGGAGGTTGAGAGTGTGCAGGACGGCGCCCATGGAGGGCACGGCGAAGTACGCCTCCAGATGCTCAGAGTTGTTCCACATGAGGGTCGCGACGCGGTCCTCCTCGCGCACCCCGAGCTCGTCGCGCAGCGCGTGGGCGAGGCGCGCGACACGTTCGCCCGTCTCGGCGAACGTCTGCCGGTGCGGCGCGCCGTCGCCCGTCCATGTGGTGATCCGCGATCCGCCGTGAACCGTCGTGCCGTGGCGCAGAATGCGCGCGATGGTCAGCGGTACGTCCTGCATCGTGCTCAGCACCGGGGCCTCCCCAGGTTTCCGGTTGCCTGCGCCTACGCGTGAGTAGGCGCGGGTTTTCGCGGAAGCCTGCCACCGACCGCGCGGTATGTCACGGGGTCGTGCACAGGAGGCGGAGGTGGCGAGGGTGCCGTACGCCGCGTCGGCACGGCGCCGTACGCTGCGGCGCCGCGGTCGTCAGGCCGCGGCGCGCGCCTCGAACGGCCCCCCGGCCGTCGCCCCCGTCGTTCCCCCGTCCGTGGTCCCCTCCGTGGTCCCCCCGAGCACGTCGGAGGCGAGCTGCGTGTCCTCGCGCAGCTTCGCCAGCGCGCGGGAGACCGCGCTCTTGACGGTGCCGACCGAGACCCCCAGCACCTCGGCCGTCTGCACCTCGCTCAGGTCCTCGTAGTAGCGCAGCACGACCATGGCGCGCTGCCGCGCGGGCAGCTTCAGCACGGCCCGCCACATGGCGTCCCGTACCGCCTGCTGTTCGGCGGGGTCGGGAGCGGGCAGCGGGTCGGGCTCCGGCAGCTCGTCGACGGCGAACTCGTCCACCTTGCGCCTGCGCCACTGCGAGGTGCGGGTGTTCACGAGCGCCCGGCGCACGTAGCCGTCGAGGGCGCGGTGGTCCTCGATGCGCTCCCAGGCGAGGTAGGTCTTGGTCAGCGCGGTCTGGAGCAGATCCTCGGCGTCGCACGGGTTGGCGGTGAGCGAGCGGGCGGTGCGCAGCAGCACCGGCCCGCGCGCCTGCACGTACGACGCGAACGTCAGCGGTGTTCCCCCCGAGCCTGGGGGCACGGGAGGACGACCCGCGTGCTTCGTCTTTGTGGTCCGGGCCCTCTCGGTGCGAGCGGGCCGGACGGTCCCAGGCGTGGTCATGGCTCGACATTAGAAGTCGAGGGGGGTGCCACGGATCGCCCGGAGGTCCCGATGAGGCGTCCGCCCTAGGGCGTAGGGGTGGTGCTGCCTACACCTCCTGAAGGTGGAGGCCGTCCACCGAGGGGATCAGGGACGCGCTCAGGGTTTCAGCCCATCACGGCGACCGGAGCGTCCACCAGGTTCTGGTCGATGTGGAGCGTATGACCACCGTACGTCCGCTTCACGTTACCCGTGAACTGGTGGATACGGCGGTGCGGCTGCCAGGCCAGGGGGTGGATACGGCGCTCGGAGCCGGTCGAGGCGGGCACCCGCCAGCGGGCGAACCAGAGCGCCGTCGGGAGCCCCCTGCTGCCCGCGGCGCGGGCCCGCTCGATGTGGGTGATCCCCGAATCGGCGCTGCTGTAGAAGCCGGGGATGTACCGCTGCTGGCGTACGGCCGCGTCCCAGCCCTGGATGAAACGCAGGGTCGTCGCCGCGCAGCGGGACTCCTTCTGCCGGTACGCCTCCATGTCGAGGTAGATCGTGGTGCGGGGCACCATGCCGAGGGCGCGTGCCCGCTGCACCGCGTCCATGCCCTCGCGCCGGCCGCGCGTGTAGGGCGAGCTGTGGCTCATGGCGAACTTGCGCTTGTGCTTCGCGATCACGCAGGGCGACTGCGAACCGACGTACAGGGGGAGCATCTTCCAGCCCATCCGGTGCACACCGCGCGTCCAGGAGGGGGTGAGGTTCTTCTGGTTCGGGCAGCCGCGTCCCCGTCCGCCGATGTAGACGCCGACGGCGCCGTACGGGGAGGACTTCCGCCAGGCGCGCATGGTGGCGTACGAGGGGGCCTGACAGGCGTCGAAGGCGTGGCCGCTGAAGGTCCTGGCACCGAAGCGGCGGGGGTCGCCCTGGATGAGCGAGGGCGGTCCGGCGGCCGCACCCGTCCGCTTCTTCCCGGGGGACTCGGGGGAATCCGGGGTGGCAGGGCCCGCTCCCGCGCCCGTACTGGCGTTCGCGGGCAGGGACCCGCCCGTCAGCAGGGAGGCGAGGGCCGCGAGGAAGACGACCACCTGTCGCATAGTGTGACTTTTCTGGCGCATGCGCCGAGTGAAGCGAGCCCGCGCCCCGCGCGCAGGCCACCACGCCCGCCGCAGCCCCGGATTCAGCCGTCTGAGCCATCCGACGCGAGGACGAGGCCCGAGGTGGGCACACCCGTTCCCGCCGTCACGAGGGCCCGCTCGGCGCCCCGTACCTGGTTGACGGACGTCCCGCGGATCTGCCGCACGGCCTCGGCGATCCCGTTCATCCCGTGCAGATACGCCTCGCCGAGCTGGCCCCCGTGGGTGTTGAGCGGAAGCCGTTCCTCCGCGACGAACGGTCCGCCCTCGCCGCGCCCGCAGAAGCCGAACTCCTCCAGCTGCGCCAGCACGAAGGGCGTGAAGTGGTCGTACAGGATCGCCACGTCCACGTCCGCGGGGCCGATCCCCGCCGTACGCCACAGCTGGCGGGCCACCACGCCCATCTCCGGCAGCCCGGTCAGGTCGTCCCGGTAGAAGCTCGTCATCTGCTCCTGCGCCCGCCCCGCGCCCTGCGCGGCCGCCGCGACGACCGCGGGCGGGTGTCGCAGGTCGCGGGCGCGCTCGGGGGTCGTGACGACGAGCGCCTGGCCGCCGTCGGTCTCCTGGCAGCAGTCCAGCAGCCGCAGCGGCTCGACGATCCAGCGCGAGGCGGCGTGCTCGGCGAGGGTGAGGGGCTTGCCGTGGAAGTAGGCGGCCGGGTTGGTCGCCGCGTACTTGCGGTCCACCACGGCGACATGGCCGAACACCTCCGGCGTCAGCCCGTAGGCGTGCAGATAGCGGCGGGCCGCCATCGCCACCCACGAGGCGGGCGTGAGCAGCCCGTAGGGCAGCGCCCAGCCGAGCGCGGCGCCCTCGGCGGTCGGCTCGCGGTGCTGGACGCCCGCGCCGAAGCGGCGGCCCGAACGCTCGTTGAAGGCGCGGTAGCAGACGACGACGTCCGCGACGCCCGACGCGACGGCCATCGCCGCCTGCTGGACAGTGGCGCAGGCGGCCCCGCCGCCGTAGTGCACCCGCGAGAAGAAGGACAGCTCGCCGAGGCCCGCCGCCTGCGCGACGGTGATCTCGGGGCTCGTGTCCATGGTGAAGGTGACCATGCCGTCGACGTCGGCGGGCGCGAGCCCGGCGTCGTCCAGGGCCGCGCGGACGGCCTCGACGGCGAGCTTCAGCTCGCTGCGCCCGGAGTCCTTGGAGAACTCCGTCGCGCCGATGCCCGCGACGGCCGCCCGGCCGCCGAGCCGGTCACGGTGCCGGACGCTCATCGCACGGCCTCCGTCCCGTTCCCGCCCGCCGGGACGACCGTGACCGTGGCGGTGACATGGCTGCCCAGGCCGTTGGTGCCCGTGACGGCCAGCTCCACGGCACCGTCCTCCGCGACGGACGTCACCCGGCCCCGCAGGGTGAGCGTGTCCCCCGGGTAGTTGGGCACGCCCAGCCGTACGGCGACACGGCGCAGCTCGGCGCCCGCTCCGGCCCACTCGGCGACGTAGCGGCCCACCAGCCCGTTGGTCGTCAGGATGTTCATGAAGATGTCCGGCGAGCCCTTCTCCCTGGCGGCCTCCGCGTCGTGGTGCACGTCCTGGTGGTCCCGCGAGGCGAGGGCGCCGGAGACGATCAGGGTGCGCGTCACGGGAATCTCCAGGGGCGGCAACTCCTCGCCCACGGCCGTCCCCGGCGCATCGGCCGTCCCCGACACGTCGGCCGTCCCCGGCCCACCGGCCGTCCCCGGCGCATCGGCCATCCCTGTCATACGTCCTCCCGCCATTCGGTGTCGTTCCCGGGGTCGGCGAGCAGGTCGCCCAGTTCGGCCAGCAGGCGTCCCGGCGCGCCCAGATGGGCGTCCAGTTGGCGCCCCCACAGGAAGTGCCGGTGCACGGGATGGCCGACGTCCGCGCCGACGCCCCCGTGCAGATGCTGGCCCGCGTGCACGACACGGCGGCCCGCCTCGGACGCCCACCAGGCGGCCGTGAGGGCGTGCGTACGGAAGGGGAGGCCCTGGTCGTGCCGCCAGGCCGCCTCATGGACGGTCACGCGGATCGCTTCGGTGTCCATATGGGCGTCGGCGGCCCGGAGCTGCACCGCCTGCCGCGTGGCGAGGGGACGGCCGAACTGTTCGCGCCGGGTGGTGTGTTCCACCGCGCGGGCCACCGACCCGGCGCACACGCCCACCTGGAGCGCGGCGAACGCCGTACGGGCGCGGGCGAACGTCGGTCCGTACGCGCCCTCGCGCAGGGGCTCGCCGGGAGCGCCGTCCAGGTCGAGTCTTCCGCACGACCAGGGGGCGGTGGTCTCGACGGGGGTGACGGTCACCTCAGGGCGTACCGTCTCGACGAGATGGCACCGGTCGGTACCGTCCGCCACCAGGACATGCGTGGCGTCCCGCAGCCAGGGGACGACGGGGACGGTCCCGGACAGCCGCGTTTCCTCGCCCCATTCGGACGTCGAAACGGCCGCACCGTCCCCCGGGTCTCCGGGGAGGGGCAGGGCGCCCGCCACCACCGCAGAACCGTCGCGCAGGGGCGGCAGCAGACGGGCGCGCTGTTCGTCCGTACCGTGCGCGGCGACGGTCAGCACTCCGTACGCGCAGCTCGCCGCGAGCGGCACCTGCGCGGTCGTACGGCCCTGCTCCTCCAGGACGAGCGCGAGGCCCAGCAGCCCGGTCTCCTCGACGGCCTCGGGCAGTCCGGCGGCGCACAGGGTCTTCCACAGCGCGCGGTCGGTCTCCGTACCGTCGGCGTCGGTGTCGGCGTCGGCGCGGAGTACGGCCAGCCGGTCCGGCGTGGACAGGTCCGCGCAGATGCGGGCGGCCAGACCGCGCACCGCCTCCTGCTCCTCCGTGGGCGTGAAGTCCATCAGCGGGCCGCCTCCTCGTCCCCCGTCCGCGCCCGGAAGACGGGCAGCTCCAGCTCGTCGTCCACGCGCAGGAACTCCAGCTCGACCGGCATCCCGACGCGCACCCGGTCGTGCGGGACACCCGTGATGTTGCTGATCATCCGTACTCCCTCGGCGAGTTCGACCAGCGCGACCGCGTACGGCACGTCGAACGCGGGGAAGGGCGGATGGTGCATCACGACGTACGAGTAGACGGTGCCGCGCCCCGACGCCTCGACCGCCGTCCAGCTGTCCGAGCCGCACGCGTTGCAGCCGGGCAGCCAGGGGAAGCGGAGGGCCGCGCAGGCGTCGCAGCGCTGGACGAGCAGCCGGTGCTGGGAAACCCCCTCCCAGAAGCCCGCGTTGTCGCGGTTGACCACGGGCCGGGGGCGCCGCGCCCTGGGTGCGGACCGGGCCGCCGGCCGGTACTTGAGGATCCGGAACCGGTGCGTGCCGACGAGCGCGCCGTCCCCGGCCCTGCGGATGTCCATCCGGGTCGTCACGAAGTAGCCCGTGCCCAGCTTGGTGGTCTTGCGCGGGGAGACCGACTCGATCACCGCGTCGTAGCCGACCTCGTCGCCGGGGCGCAGCGGGCGCGCGTACTCCTGCTCGCTGTCGGTGGCGACGACCGAGGTGCAGCCCGCCTCGTCGAGGGCGCCGAGGAGTTCGTCGTACGCGGAGGCGCGGGCGCTACGGCCACGGTCGAGGCCCGGCATCGTCCAGACCTGGAGCATGGTGGCGGGCGCCGAGCCGTCGGGTGGCGCGGGGTGGCCCATGGCCTCGCACCAGTGCCGGATCATGGGCGTGTTGACCGGGTCCCGCCCCCGCGCGGCCTGCGCCGCGGGCTGGCCCTCGTACGCCTTGAGCTTCTCGAAGAGCGCGTCGGGACCGCCGTCGTCAGGTGGGCCGGTGCGGTCAGGGGTCTCTCTCCGGTCTCCGCTCACCGCTTCGTCCTCCGCATCCCCAGCCGGCTGGTCGCGACGATCTCGCGCTGGACCTCGCTCACTCCGCCGCCGAAGGTGTTGATCTGCGCGGCGCGGTTCATCCGCTCCAGTTCGCCGTCCCCGAAGGCGCCGGGCGCTCCGGCCCGCAGCAGTCCGCGCTCGCCGAGCACCTCCTGGCAGAGCGCGTAGACGGCGACGGTGCTCTCCGTGCCCGCGAACTTCACCCCGCTCGCGTCACCCGGCGCGAGGGAGCCCGCGCCCACGTCCCCGACGAGGCGCCAGTTGAGCAGCCGGGTCGCGGACAGCCGCGCGTACGCCTCCGCGAGGCGCCCCCGCGCCCAGGGCTGTTCGAGGGCGCCGGAGGCGCGTACGGCGTCCAGGACCTCGGTGAAGTGGTCGCCCGCCTGCATGCCGAGCGCGGCGAGGGCGACGCGCTCGTGGTTGAGCTGGTTGGTGATCAGGTCCCAGCCCGCGTTCTCCTCGCCGACCAGGTGCGAGGCGGGCACGCGGACGCCGTCGTAGTACGTCGCGGTCGTGGTCAGCCCGCCGACGGTCTCGATGGGCGTCCAGGAGAACCCCGGCGCGCCGGTCGGCACCAGGAGGATCGAGATGCCACGGTGCTTGGGCGCCTCGGGATCGGTACGGCACGCGAGCCAGATCCAGTCGGCGTGCTGGGCGTTGCTGGTGAAGCTCTTCGCGCCGTCGATCCGCCAGCGCCACCCCACGCCACCCGGCCCCACCGTCTCCGGGCGCGGCTCAGGTTCCCGTACGGCCCGCGTACGCAGCGACGCGAGGTCCGTGCCCGCCTCCGGCTCGGTGTAACCGATCGCGAAGACGGTCTCGCCGCTGAGGATGCCGGGGAGGAAGCGCGCCTTCTGCTCCTCGGTGCCGTACTTGATCAGCGTCGGCCCCACGGTGTTCAGCGTGACCATCGAGACCGGGGCGCCCGCGCGGTACGCCTCGTCGAAGAAGACGAACTGCTCGTCGGGCCCGCACCCCTGCCCGCCGTACTCGACGGGCCAGCCGAGCCCGAGCCAGCCGTCGGCGCCGATCCGGCGCAGCAGTCGGCGCTGCTCATCGGGGGCGAGCCCGCCGGGGGTACGGGCCTCCGGCGGCATCACCGCGCGGAAGTAGGCGCGCAGCTCGGCGCGGAGCGCACGCTGGCGCTCAGTCGGTGCGAGACGCATTTTCTGACTGTCCGTCAGATTCAGAGCACCTGTCAAGACACGGGACCTCTGGGCGCTCGGCCCCGGACGCACGACCCAGGACACAGAGCAGCCGCGCGTCCGCACCAGGTGCGGACGCGCGGCCTCAGCCCATCCCCATGAACGCCCGGCTCCTAGGGAGCCGTCAGTCGAACCAGCCGGCGTCAGCCGACGTTGCTGAACACCACGGTGTAGGTGACCGTGTTGTTCGTGGTCTCGTTCGACTGGTCGACGACGGCACCGTTGCCGTTGACGGTCGCGTTGTTCGCGTTGTTGGTGTTGTTGCCGTCGCCCTCGGCGTTCTGCGCCTGGACGCTGGAGCTCGACTGCGAGTTCGAGGCAGAGCCGTCGTCCGCGAAAGAGCCGTTGTCAGCGTTCGCCACGCCGCCGAGGACGGCGAAGGCCAGCGGGACGGAAGCGGCCGCTGCGATGACGCGGGCGGTGCGGATGCGTGCCATTTTCATTCCTCCAGGAACCGTAAGTGCCGTGTTTCGTAAGGCAGTTGGCCGTACTGCCTCGGTGTCGCTACGACGTCGCGGAACCAGAGTTGCCCACCGAATCCCCGGCGAACCACCCCGACCGGCATGATTCGCTCGCAAGCATGACGACGTGTCGATAAACCCCCTACACGCCCGCGATCCCCCCACAGCTCCCGTTTCACCGCAGGGGTCGCCCTTGCCCCGCAAGCGGTAAAGCGTTCCTGCATCTTTTCGGCCAAATTCACGTGCATGGCCGGTCCGGGCCAATCCACCCCTCCCGCCCACTTTTCGACCCCGAACTCGCGTACGAAGCTGACGGCATGAGCATTGCCGCTCTCGACCACGCGCTGGCCGCCGCCAGCCGCGGGCTGCCCGTGCTGCCGCTCTCCCGGACCAAGCTTCCGGCCGTACGTTCGCCTCACCGCGCACGGGAGACAGCGAGCGCCACTCCAGGCTCCCCCGCACCCCCCGACGAGCCGCTCTGCCAGGGCGAGTGCGGGCTCCCCGGCCACGGGGTCCACGACGCCACCACCGACCCCGACGCCATCCGCGCCCTCTTCGCCGCCGCGCCCTGGGCCACCGGCTACGGCATCGCCTGCGGCAGGCCCGCCCTCCACCTCGTCGGGCTCGACCTCGACGTGAAGAACGGCACGGACTCGCTCGCGGCGCTGGAACGCCTCGCCGTCGAGCGGGGGTTCACCATCCCCGAGACGACCACCGTGCTCACGCCCAGCGGCGGACGGCACCTGTGGCTGCGCGGGCCGAGCGACGTCACGATCCCCAACTCCGCCGGCCGCCTCGCGCCCGGCATCGACATACGCGGCCTCGGCGGCTATCTCGTCGGCCCCGGCTCGGTGACCGTACGCGGCACGTACCGCCTCGCCCCCGGCTCCCGTACGCGCGCGCCCGCCGCCGTCCCCTCCCGGCTGCTCCCGCTGCTGCTGCCCCCGCCGCCCGCGCCGCGCCCGTTCCCGCAAGGGGACGGGGACGACGGCCGGGTACGGGGCGGCGCCGCGCTCGTCCACTTCGTACGCGGCGCCCGCGTCGGCCAGCGCAACGCGCGCCTGTTCTGGGCGGCGTGCCGCGCGTACGAGACGGGGCGCGGCTCCGAACTGGCGGACGCCCTGGTCCAGGCCGCCGTCGCGACGGGGCTGCCGCCGCGGGAGGCCCGCGCCACGCTGACCTCGGCCTCCCACCGCGCGGCCCGCCTCAGCCCCCGTTCCGGCTGACTCCTCCGGGGTCGACGTTCCACGTACGCGGCAGGTCCGCGCCGCAGAAGACGCAGACGAAGTCGCCCTCGCGCACGATGGCCCGTTCCTTGCAGTCGGGGCAGCGGCGGAACACCACCTCGTGCGTGAAGCCGTCCGGACGTCCGAGCCCCGCGCGGTCCAGCGCCGCGGCGACCGCGTGCCACGTGCTCACGTCCGGGCAGTAGCCGGTCGACTGGTTGCTGACCTCGCTCACCGTCCACCGCGACCGGCGCCCCTCCTCGCGCGCGAAGGCGATCTCACCCGCGCCCAGCACCGGCTCACCGCCCGCGCACGCCACATGCTCGCTGCGGCGCGGGGCCAGCCGCAGCGTCCCCTCCGTGCCGACCACGAACGTGAACGGCTCGGTCAGTTCGGCCGCCGTACGTTCCCCGGCCCATGCCTCGAAGTCGGCCGCCGAGCCGATCCGCCGACCGCCCTCGTCCGGCCGGACGGCGGCGCGCAGTTCGGGCGGTCCCACGTACCGATAGCTCCGTGCCGCGCGTTCGCCGTCGTCCCTCATCCGGGAGAAACTAGCCCACCTTCGGCGGCTGCCAGTCCGGGTCGCGGCCGCCGAGACCCACCACCTGGTCCAGCAGGGGCGCGTCCGCCGCGACCGGAACGGGCGTCCCGAACAGCCCCCCGCCCTCCCCGTCCCCGTCTCCGTCCTCGCGCCCCTCCGCGTCCCCGTCTCCGTCCCCGGTCAGGTCCGCGGGCTGGGAGAGCAGGGCCTGGACCGCCCGCAGGCTCGCCTCGTCGCTGGTGAAGTCCTGGCCCGTGGCGCGGGCGAGGTCCCAGCCGTGCAGGACCAGTTCGTCGAGCGCGATCAGCCCGGCGACCTCGCCGGGGAGGTCCACGCCGCCCGCCCGCGTCATGCCGGTCCAGGCGTCCGGGGCGCGCCACGCCTCGGCGAGCGCGTCGAGCTCGCGCGGCAGCCGGTCCCGCCAGTCCGCTTCGAGGGGGCGGATGCCGCCCTCCCCCGGGTCGGTGTCCGTCGTCGGCCCGAGGTCCTTGCGTGCCGCGTCCCGGAACGCGACCGACAGGTCTCCCACGTGCCGGAGCAGGTGCCGTACCGCGTACTCCTCGCACGGCGTCGGATCGTCCAGCGCCTCGTTCCGGACCCCGCGCACGAGCGTGGCCATCGCGCGCGCGGCCGACCGCAGATCCACGGTGGGTACGGTCGTGTGCGTCGTGTCTGCCATGACCAAATGCCTCCGTCCCCGAACCCTCGCGGGCTCTTCTCTCCGTACAGACCGGACGGACGTACGAAACTCATCGGCGACGGCCCCGTGGATGTCGGCCGGTCACCTTCCAGGCAGCGACCTGCGCAGATACTCCGCCGTGTGCGAGTCGCCCTCGCGCGCCATCCGCTCGGGCGTCCCCGCGAAGACGACCCGGCCGCCGTGCGCGCCCGCCTCGGGGCCGATGTCGACGATCCAGTCCGCGCGTTTGATCACGTCGAGGTCGTGCTCGACGACGACCACCGTGCTGCCGTCGTCGACCAGCCGGTCGAGCAGCGTGAGCAGGGTGTCGATGTCGGCCATGTGCAGCCCGGTGGTGGGCTCGTCGAAGACGTACACCCCGCCCTGCGGCCCGCTCCTCCCGCCTCCGTCCCGGAGGTGGTTCGCGAGCTTGATGCGCTGCCGTTCGCCGCAGGACAGCAGCGACAGGGGGCGGCCGAGCGTGAGATAGCCGAGACCCACCTCGTTCAGGGGTACGAGTCCGCGGCGAATGGCCGGATCCGCGCCCAGCGGCCCGCTCTCCACCACCGCCAGGGCCTCCTCGACGGTCAGCTCCAGCAGATCCGCGACGTTCAGCCCGCCGATCCGGTGCTCCAGCACCTCCGCGCGGTACCGCCGCCCCTCGCACACCTCGCACACGGTCGTCACCGGCTCCAGGAAGGCCATGTCCATGGTGAGGACGCCCCGCCCCTGGCACTCCGGGCAGCCGCCCTTGGAGTTGAAGCTGAACATCCCCGGATCGACGCCGTGCTCCCGGGCGTAGGCGCGCCGCACCGGGTCCCAGACACGGGTGTACGAGGCCGGGGTCGAACGCGGCGAGATCCCGACGGCCGACTGGTCGAGAACGATCGCCTCCGGATACGTCTCGGCGAACACCCCCGAGACCAGCGTGCTCTTGCCGGACCCCGCCACCCCCGTGACCGCCGTGAGCACCCCGGCCGGGAAGTCGACCGCGATGCCCCGCAGGTTGTGCCGCGTGGCGTCCCGTACGGGCAGCGCCCCCGACGGCGTACGGACCTCCGCGTCCGTCTTGAGCGGGGGCAGCGCCCGGTAGCGGCGCCCGGTCGCCGTGTCGGCCTCGGCGAGCTCCGCGACCGTACCGGCGAACACGATGTCGCCCCCGTGCGCACCGGCCCCCGGGCCCATGTCGACGACATGGTCGGCGACGGCGATGACGTCCCGGTCGTGCTCGACGACCAGCACCGTGTTGCCCTTGTCGCGCAGGGCGAGCATCAGCGCGTTGAGCCGGTCCACGTCACGGGCGTGCAGCCCGACGCTGGGCTCGTCGAAGACGTACGTCATGCCCGTGAGGCTGCTGCCCAGGTGGCGCACGGTCTTGAGGCGCTGACCCTCGCCCCCGGACAGCGTCTTGGTGGGGCGGTCCAGGGTGAGATAGCCGAGGCCGACCGACTCGACGCGGCGCAGCGCGGTGAGCGCGGCGCCGAGCACGGGCCGCGCGGAACCGGGGAGCGGGGCGGCCTCCAGCACGCGGATGAGCGCGCGGACCTCCAGCCCGCACAGATCAGCGATGCTGTACCCCGCCGACCCGCCCGACCCGGCCGCCCCGCCCGCTCCACCCTCCCCTCCGATACGGGAGGCGAGGGCGCGCTCGTTCAACCGCGCGCCGCCGCAACGCGCGCACGCCTGCTCGGAGACAACGCCCTGGGCGAGCCCCCGCTCACGCTCGTTCAACGATTCCAGTCCGGGCTTGAGGAAGCGGCGCGTGAAGCGGGGCACGACGCCCTCGAAGTCGTTGACGGCGGCGGAGCCGTCCCGGTGGGGCCGCCGCGTCTGGAACCCGTGACCGTGAAGCAGCAGTTCACGCTCCTCCGGCGCGTACGCGCGCAGCGGCTTGTCCGGGTCGAAGACGAGCGGGCCAGGCGGCAGATCCAGCGGCTCGCCCTTCTCGTACCGGCTGATCTCGGCGTACCGCTTCCAGTAGTTGGTGCCGACGGCGAACGAGGGATGCCGGATCGCCCCCTCGTTCAGCGAACGGTCCTCGTCCAGCAGCTTCCCCAGATCGAGCTGGAGCGTCCGCCCGAGCCCCTCGCAGTCCGGGCACATGCCCTGCGGATCGTTGAACGAGTAGACGTGGGAGAGCCCGGCGCTCGGCTCCCCGTACCGCGAGAACAGCACCCGCAGCACCGGGTGGACCTCCGTCATCGTCCCCACGGTCGAGCGCGAGCCGCCGCCGACGGGCTTCTGGTCGACGATGATCGCCGGCGCCAGGTTCTCCATGAACTCGAACTTCGGCCGCTCGTACTGCGGCATGCGGTTCCGCACGAACAGCGGGTACACCTCGTTCAGCTGCCGCTGCGACTCCACCGCGAGCGTCCCGAACACCAGCGACGACTTCCCCGACCCCGACACCCCGGTCACCACGGTCAGCCGCCCCACGGGGATCCGGACCGTGACGCCCTTCAGATTGTTCTCCCGTGCTCCACTGACCACGATGTACTCGCCCGGCACCCGTCGCACTCCCTCCGCTCTGCGTACGGGCACCACTGTGCAGGGAAAACCAGACACCCCCTGTCTGGATTTCGCGTGACCCCGTACATCCCCGTACGGTCGCGTCGTGACCGCCGTCATAGCCGCAATGATCACCGCAGTCGTGGGCGTCCTGGGCACTCTCTTCGCGCCCTTCCTCTCCCACCGGATGGCCGCCCGGCAACGGAGCGAGGAGGCGCGCGAGGCCGACCGCGTGCGCCGCTTCGAGGAGCGCCGCGCCTCGTACACGGCGATGAACCGCGCCTCGCGCCAGTTCAGCACGCTGCTCAAGGACGCCCTCCACCGCCTCCGCGACGGCGTCTACACCGACCAGGAACGCACGGCCCTGGAAGAGGCCCGCCTCGACTACCGCGACCGCTACGCCGAGGCCCAGATGATCGTCCCCGAACGCGTCCTGGAGGCGTCCCGCGCGGTCAACCGCGTCCTGGCCTCGACCGACGGCGCCGTAAAACGCCTGGACCGCGGCCACCCCCACCCCGACGAAACCCCATCCGCCCTCCTCCAGACCCTCACCACGGAAGGCGACCCCCTCCTGGCCGCCATGCGCCACCTCATGCGAGAGGACCTGGGCATCGACGACTGAGCGCGGCAGCTCGGACGCGGCTGAGCCAGGAGGGCACGACGGTGCGTCAGGCGCGAGCCGTGTGGACCGAGGTGCCGTACGTCTTGCCGTTCTTCCACAGAGTGAACCGGAAGTACACCTTGGTGCCTTCCTTGATGTTGTAGTTCTTCGTCACGCTGTGCTTGTAGTCGCCCAGGTCGTATGAGTCGAAGTACTCCTTCTTGCCCTTCGTCCACCACATGGAGGCACTCATGTGCCACCCGTCCTTCTTCTTGTCGGTGATCTTGAACTTGTCACCCTTGTGGTAGAAGGTCATCGAAGCGCGCTTGTCCTTGATGGACTCGGACGTGCCCGCGACGGAGGGGGAAGCGCCGACGCCGAGCATGGTGAGTGCGGCGACACCGGCAGCGACGGCCTTGACGGCCGCATTGCGAAACTTCACGCGATCTACTCCTGAACTGTGTGGCCCTGTACGCAAGGTGAAAGCCGGCCGCACCGCCCCAAAGGCCATGCCCTGCCCCGCCGGAATGTTCTCGGCTGCCGTGAGGAATCGGCACTCCCACGGATTCACCTGCGCCGGAATGCCCAGCAAGCTTGCTTGCGCCCAGAAGCCCGATCAAGAGGCCTCTTCTTATCCCTGCGATCACTCCGGGCTATCGATGACCAGCCCCGAAGAACACACCTCACCCCTGAACGCGGCGCCCCCCCGAACGCCGAAGGGCCGCCCCTCTGCGAGGGGCGGCCCTTGAGAACCTGCTAGGTCTCTTGCTCCGGCGGAGGCGGTGGGATTTGAACCCACGGTGACATCGCTGCCACGACGGTTTTCAAGACCGTTCCCTTCGGCCGCTCGGGCACACCTCCCCGCGTCGTCCCTGGGGACGGCGCGGGGACAGCCTAGCGTGTGGTGGCCTGCGGGGACGAAGGACTACTGGTCGCCCTTGCGGGAGCCCAGGGTGACGTCGGTCGTGCGTTCCTTGCCGTCGCGCTCGTAGGTGATCTTGACCTTTTCGCCCGGCTTGTGGGTCCAGATCGTGCCGATGAGGGTCTGGCCGCTGTCGATCGCCGTGTCGTTGAGCTTGGTGATGACGTCGCCCGCCTTGAGGCCCGCCTTGTCCGCGGGGCCGTCCGACGTGACGGCGTCCTGGCCCTCGCCCTGGCCCGAGCGGGAGATGGCGGCGCCGTTCCCGTTGCCCGCGCCCGTGTCGACCGTGGCTCCTATCACCGGGTAGACCGGCTGACCCGTCTTGATGAGCTGGCCCGCGACGCGCTGGGCCTGGTTGACCGGGATGGCGAAGCCGAGGCCGACGCTGCCGGACTGGCCTCCGCCGCCCATGCCGCCCTCGCCCCCGCCGCCCGGCTGGATGGCGGAGTTGACGCCGACGACCGCGCCCTGCGCGTTCAGCAGCGGGCCGCCGGAGTTGCCCGGGTTGATGGACGCGTCCGTCTGGAGCGCGCTCATGTACGAGGCGCTGGCGCCCTGGCCGTCGCTGGAGGCGACGGGGCGGTTCTTGGCGCTGACGATGCCGGTGGTGACCGTGCCGGACAGGCCGTACGGGGCGCCGATGGCGATGGTGGCGTCGCCGACCTCGACATCGGTGGAGTTCGCGAGGGGGATCGGGGTGAGCTTGCGGTCGTCCGCGCCCTTGAGCTTGAGGACGGCGATGTCGTACCCCTGGGCCTCGCCGACGACCTCCGCGTCGTACTTCTTGCCGTCGGAGAAGGTGGCCTTGAGCTGGCCGCCCCGCGCCCCGTTCGCCACGACGTGGTTGTTGGTGAGGATGTGGCCCTCCTTGTCGTAGACGAAGCCGGTGCCCGTGCCCTCCTCACCGCCTCCGGACGACTGGATGGTCACGACGCTGGGCAGCGCCTTCGCGGCTATCCCGGCCACCGACTTGGGCGACCGGTTCAGCGTCTTGGGGTCGGCGGACGAACTGATCGTCGTCGAGTCCCCGTTGGAGCTGCGGTCCGCCGCCCAGAAGCCGAGGCCGCCGCCGACACCGCCCGCGACGAGCGCGGCGACGACGATGGCAGCGACGAGGCCACCCCGCCGTCCGCCTCCGTTCGGAGCCGGTACGGGCGCGGAGGGCATGGCCCACGGGTCGTGCGGCGGGGGCGTCCCCGGACCGCCGGGGCCGCCCGGACCGCCCGGACCGCCGCCGTACGGAGGCGGCGGGGGAGGAGTGCCCGCGCCCCCGGCCGCCGCACCCGACGCGCCGTAACCCCAGCCGCCGCCGGAGGCGGGCGGGGGCGGGGGCGGCGGCTCGGAGGAGTGCTTGCTCAGGTCGGCGGCACCCTGGGGAGGCGAGGGCTGCGCGGGCTGGGGAGGCTGCGTGGGCTCGGCGGCCTGCACCGGCTGCACCTGCGTGGCCGGCTCCGACGGGGAAGGCCCGCCCGGCTCCTCCTGCCGCCGCAGCAGCGCCGTGTCCCCCTTCGCCGCATCTGAAGAAACCGCGTCAGAAGGAACGGCGTCAGAAGGAGCCGCATCGGACGGAGCCGGCTCGGACGGAGCCGCCTCGGCCGCGTCCGGTGAGGCCAGCGAGAAGTCTTCGTCCTCCGCGCGCGTCGAGGCGCCGGCCGACGGCGCTTCGTCGGCCGCCGGGGGCGTGGGATCGGGCCCCGCCGCAGGCGTCACGGCAGCGCCCTCGTTCTCGGTGCTCACAACTTTCTCCTCATCAGGTGCACGACATCGCAAGGACGGGGTGTTCATATATTTGGGTATCCACAGACAGCCTTTCCCATGACACGTCAGACGGACGTAAGCCGCCGTACGCGCCCAC
Organism: Streptomyces sp. NPDC048172; assembly: GCF_043202595.1. Classification (NCBI taxonomy): domain Bacteria; kingdom Bacillati; phylum Actinomycetota; class Actinomycetes; order Kitasatosporales; family Streptomycetaceae; genus Streptomyces; species Streptomyces sp. NPDC048172. The sequence continues at coordinate 535,602 of NZ_JBIDAT010000002.1, read as the reverse complement.
CCGCCCGACGCTTACGCCCCACCGACGGGCATCCGCTCCGGGCGGCCGGAAACGCCGCACGCTCCGATCAAGAGTAGGCCGGGCCCCCGGAGGACGCCCGTGGGCGGGGTCCAGCGGGCGGGACCAGCGGCCGGGACCAGCAGGCGGGGCCAGCGGCCGGGACCAGCGGGCGCGGGGCCGGCAAGCGGGGGTCAGTGGCACGATGACCCGGTGAGCTCTGAGATCGACACCGGCCCGCGCCCGTCCCCCGCGCGCCCCCTGTCCGTCATCGCCCACCGGGGCGCCTCCGTGGCGGCCCCCGAGCACACGCTGGCTGCGTACCGCAGGGCGATCGAGGAGGGAGCCGACGGTCTGGAGTGCGACGTACGGCTCACCGCCGACGGGCACCTCGTCTGCGTGCACGACCGCCGGGTCAACCGCACGTCCAACGGCCGCGGCGCCGTCTCCGCACTGGAGCTGGCCGATCTGGCGGCCCTCGACTTCGGCTCGTGGAAGGACCGCGACGCCGATCCCTACGAGTCGCCCGACACCGCCACCGACGTGGACACCCACGCCGACGACCCGGAGCGCACCTCCGTCCTCACCCTCGAACGGCTGCTCCAGCTCGTCGCCGAGGCCCCGCGCCCCGTCGAGCTGGCGATCGAGACCAAGCATCCGACCCGCTGGGCCGGCCAGGTCGAGCAGAAGCTGCTGGAGCTGCTCGACCGCCACCGGCTCACGACGCCCGTCCGGGTCATGAGCTTCTCCGCGCGCTCCCTGCACCGCGTACGGGCCGCGGCCCCGCACCTGCCCACCGTCTACCTGATGCAGCTCCTGCTCCCCCGCCACCGCGACGGGCGGCTGCCGCCGGGCGTACGGATCGCGGGGCCCAGCATGCGCATCCTGCGGGCCCATCCGGACTACGTGGACCGGGCCCACCAGGCGGGGAACCAGGTGCACGTATGGACGGTGGACGACCCCGCCGACGTCGAGCTGTGCGCCCGGCTCGGTGTGGACGCCGTCATCACCAACCGTCCCCGCCAGGTCCGCGCCCAGCTCGACGAACTGGGCTGACGCCGCCCGGCGGCCCCCTACCGGGTGTGCACCGGCGCATTCACCGCGTAGGGGAAGGTTGCGAATGCGTCAAGACAGGTGGGGTGGCCGGTTTCCTGCCCACTCACTTGGGGCATTCATCCCGTGGCGTGGGGCAAAGGAGGTCTCGGGGGTGGCGTTGGTGGTGGCACAGGAGGTGCCAACTTCGTCGACCATGACCGTGCCCCATGGGCCAGCGGGCGTGGGCGTGGCACGGCGCAGGATGCGCGAGGAGCTTCTCGCGAGCGGTGCGCCGGACGCCGTGGTCGATGACGCGGTTCTTATTCTTTCCGAGCTGCTCAGCAATGCGTACCGGCATGCCCGGCCGCTGCTGAACAGCCAATCCGTCAGAGCGTCCTGGAGCCGGGACGCGCAGGGCGAGCTGACCATCGCCGTCACGGACGGCGGCGGTCCCACTCGCCCTCTTCCGGCCACACCCTCCGTGAGCGCGCGGGGTGGCAGGGGGCTGGCCATCATCTCGGCGCTCGCGCGCGACTGGGGCGTCAGGTCCGGGTCGCCGGGCGAGGGCGTGACCGTATGGGCGCTGCTCCCCGCGAGCAGCGGCTTCAGCGACCGACTCGCCGCGAGCCTGCAGCTGGACCTCGCGTCCATCGACGAGCTGGCGTGACGCGGCTCGCGTAGAGAACGACGCGACGCTCGTAGAGAACGACGTGGCGCTCGTGCAGAGAACGACGCGGCTCGCGCGAAGCGCGTGAAGAGGCTCGGGTGAACGGGGCCTGTACGTACGAGGTTCGTACGTACAGGCCCCGTCGCGCACCTCGTGCAGGGCCCGCGCGAAGGGGCCCGTGGAGGGGCGCGCGCGGCGCGTTCCGGGGCGCTTCGGTCCGGGACCGCGCCCGTCGGGCCCCGGACAGCGACTAGGATCGCGGCCCCAACCACTGCCGCAGACCTGGAGTACCGCTCGTCATGGCAAAGAAGCGCCGACCTCAGACCCCGGCCGCGACGGCGAAGGGAAGCGAGGGAAGCTACCCCGTCGTCGGCGCGCGCCAGCCGTGCCCGTGCGGCTCGGGCCGCCGCTACAAGGCGTGCCACGGGCGGGCCGCCGCCCACGCCGTCACCGAGCTGGTGCGCCGTCCCTTCGAGGGCCTGCCCGGCGAGAGCGACTGGGTGGCGCTGCGCGAGCTGGTGCCCGCCGCGACGGTGCGGCTCACCCTCAAGGACGGCCTGCCGGACGACGTGCCGTCCGTGACGCTCGCGACGGTGCTCCCCATGGCCTGGCCCGCGCTGCGCCGCGACAACGGCGAGGTGCTGCTCGGCCTGCAGAACGACACCGCGTCGGGCGACCTCAGCCGCGACCTCGCGGGCACGCTCCAGCGCGCGCTCACCACGCAGCCCGGTTCGCCCGTCGAGGGGCAGCGTCCGGACCTGGACGGTCCGCGTCTCCAGGATCTGCTCGACCTCGACGCGCCGTTCGTGCCCGAGGTCCACAGCGGGTTCGAGTTCTGGCTCGACGGTACGGACAGCGCGGAGAAGCCCTCGGGAGAGGTCGCGGCGTCGCTCGAACGTGCCAATTCAGCCGCCATCCCGACGGCCCGCCTGGCGGCGGTCGAGGGCGCCTATTGGTGCGACGCGGGCGACAAGAACCATTTGCGCTGGGTCATGACGCACCCCGAGGAGCAGCTCCTCGACGCCCTCGCACGGCTGCACGCGGCGGGCGCCTCCTCACTCGGAGACGGTCCTTCCGCCGCCGGGGGCGAGGGGTCGCGCCTTGTCGGTTCGTTCCGGGCGCACGGCCTGACGGTGCCGGTGTGGGACCTTCCGGTCGGTATGACCTCGGAGGACTGCGAGAAGCCCGCCGCGGCGTTCGCCGAGCGGCTGGCCGAGGCGATGGCGGTCACGGCACCGCTCACGGCCGACGAACGCCGGGCGCGCAGCGGTCTCACCAACCGTCAGGTGACGCTCAGCTAGGGGATGTCGAGGAGAGCGGCGGGGGATTCGGCAACGGCCTTGCGAAGAAATCGTGACCGTGACTCGCGTCACACTGGGCGCCCAACTACCTGTACTCACAGGTAAATCCGCGTCCGGATCTGCACGATCGAATTTGCGAACAGCCGATCTCTTGTTACCGTTCTAGGAGCCCGGTCGCTGGTGCATCCCCCGTCGCCAGCGACCGGGTTCTTCTATGTCCGGGACAGGGGCCGCGAGTTGTCGCCCCCAGGACCGCCGGGAGCGCTCCCAGCGCGCAGCAGAAGCCGCTCCCCGTCCCGCGAGGCGACCTCCGCCACCGCCGTGGCCTCCTCGCCCTCCGTCACCGGCACGCGCGGCGTCTCGCACAGCCCCGGCTCGCCCGCCGCCGGCATCGCGCACCGCACCCGCGTCGCACGGCCGTCGGGGCGCATCAGCGTGAGGACCGTCGCCAACTCGCCGTTCGTGGCGTTCCTGTAGTACGCCCTGGCCCAGGTGGCGTCCCCCTGGGTCAACACGCAGGTCTGGGCCTCCACCCCTTCGGGGGACGTGATTTCGGGCCCGCAGACGGAGTTCGGTCGTCCTTCGTCCGCGAGCCGGCGCGAGAGCGTGCCACTCCCCTCGCCCGATTCCGGCCCCGAGGCGCCCCTCTGCTCCTGCCTCTGCCCCGGCTCCCGTTCCGGCTCCGGTCCTGTCTCCGGTCCGCCCTTGCCGTCCGTCGCGGGAGGGGACGCGGGCGCGGGCGCGTCCTGGCCCGCCGTGGCGGCCGCGAGCGGCAGCGCGACGGCGAGCGCGACCGTACTGGCGAGCGCGACCAGGCGGAGACGGGAAGCGCGCTGCGGCTGTTGCATGAAGGGGCACACCTGCGAATCGCTGAAGAGAGGTGGGGGGGACGGCGAGAGAGCGGAAACTGCGGACCGCGCTGGTCCGGTGAGGTGAACATATCGGGGAAAGGGGCTGCCGACGCCGCCCGGCCGCCCGTTTCCCGTACTCGCCCGACAGCTCCTACCCGTACGAGTGAAGCCCCGAGGACGCGCGGCCTTCAGCCCTGCGGAGGTCTTGCGGAGGTCCTGCCGAAGTCCCCCTGCGAGGGGGAGGACCCGAGCCCGGAGGCCCAGGTCTCAGTACGCCAGCCTGCTGCCGCTGTCCGGCGTGGCCGCGCTCTCCTCGACGAGCACGTCCAGCAGGGTCTCCATGCGGGGCAGCCAGGGCGCGCCCTCGCTGCCGCGGGCCCCGTCACGAGCCCCGGCGCCCTCCGGCTCGCGCTCCCAGCGCACCTTGCCCGCACCGGTCTCGGAGGGGGGCAGCGCGACATAGCCGCCCTCGCCGTGGAAGCGCAGCGAACTGGGCACCCAGTCCTGCGCGTAGAGCAAATCGCCCAGCTCCTCCAGCCCGTACGGCTCGACCAGCACGGAGAAGCGGGTCGGCGTCGCGACCACGGGGCCCAGGCGGACACCTGTTCTGTCGAACGTCGCCAGGGCGCGGGCGCCCGCGACGGCGGGCAGGCTGATCGCGCAGGGCGCGCGACCGCCGGTGGCCAGGATCACCGGGGCCCCCGGCCGGTTCGTCCACCACCAGCGGACCATGGCCTCGTCGGTGGTCGCCGCGAGCAGGATCGGGTCGAAGGGGTGTGCCCCCGGCACCACACAGGCCGGGTCCGGGCAGGAGCACACCGCCGCGGCGGCCTTGCCCGACGCCTTGCCGGAGACGGCGGCGCCCGGGACCACGGGCCACTGCCATCGCGTGGCGCAGGTGAGCGCCGCGTTCCGCAGCGATGACCTGTGGGGATACCTCCGAGAAGTCCCCCACAGCCTCCGGCCCGAGAGGTGCTCCCAGGCCCAGGTGAAGCGTCGCCTTCCGAGGATCTCGCGCATGAGCGCTCGTTCCTTTCCGTCAAACGCCAACTGACCGTCTCGTCGGAGATCTAGCCCTACACACCGAGTGGATCGTTCGTGACCGCGCGTACAGGACAGCGCATCATGCCGCGGGCCGAGCGTGGAACGTGGCGGGGGGTGGCGCGCGCCTGGCGCTTGCGCTTCGTACTGCCACCGGTGCCGGTACTGCTCTGACTGCGCCCGTTCGTACAGCGACTGTGCCGCCTGGTGCATTCCCGCCGAGGAGAGGGTGGGACGCGCTCGCTGGTTCCTAAGACGCTCTGGCTCCCCACTGGGTTCCGTACCCGCAGCAGCCATGCCAACGCGCTGTCGGATGGCCTCAGTCGACAGCAATATGCACTCCGGGAGGGCTGTTTTCCGCCATTCTTCACCAACCCCGGCCAGCCCCCGTGAAATCAGCACGCCACCACGGACACCATCAACCCTGCTGGCACAGTGCTGGACATCGCGTCAACGGTGTGTGTACATGTAGTGCCATTGATAGCGGAGCAGCATGACATGGGGGTTTGCGATGCTATTGAGAGAGTTCCTCCGCAGTCAGAGCCGCCGCCCATGACGGCCCCGCGCTCGCCGAAAGTGGCTGGAATCCAACCGGCGTTTTCCCCACCGTCGCAGACTCCGCCCTCCGAGTCCCGGGCGGCCTCCTCGTCGGACACGGCGGAACCGGCGGACGTGTCGGAGCGGCTCTCCGATCTCACCGCCCTTCACGAACTCACCGCAGAACTCGCACGTACGGAATCCCTGGACTCCGCTCTCCGCGAGACCCTGCGCGCCGGGGCGGCGCTCCTGGGCGCCCGGCGTGGCCTGATCGCGCTCGAACCCGGAGCCGCGCCCGGCACCGCGCCGGAGCGCACCATCGGGCTGGGCCTCGGCCGCGCCGATCTCGGCCAGATCGAGACGGTGCCGCGAGCCTCGGCCGCGTACGCCCGCATCCTCGACGGGACGGCCGACACCGCACCGGTCACCAGCACGTCCCAGGCCCAGGCCCAGGCCCAGGGCCAGGCCCCGTCCTCCTCCCCGTCCCCTGGCGGGCACGCGCGCGCCGTCGAGCCCGAGGAACAGGCGGCCGAGCATCCTCATCCCGAACCCGCCTCCGGGGAGGAGGCACGCGCCGCCCCCTCGCTGGCCGGGATCGCGTACCCCGACATCGCCACCGACGAGGCCCTCGACCCCCTGCACCGCGAGGTCGCGGCCCGTATCGGCTTCGCCGCCAGCTACGCCGTGCCGCTCGACACCCGCGACGGCACCCGCCTCGGCGCCGCCGTCTGGCTCTACGACGACCCGGCCGAGCCCACCGCCCGCCAGCGCCACCTGCTCTGCCAGTACCTGCGGTACGCGACCGAGCACGCGGCCCGCATCGGCGAACTCGCACGGGCGCGTGCCGAGATGACGGAGCTCCGCGAGGAGCTGCTGCCCCCGGCGCTGCCCCGCGTCCCCGGCGTGCGGCTCGCCGCGCGGCACCGGACCGGGCCGCGCGGCGGCGGCGACTGGTACGACGCGCTGCCGCTGCCCGACGGTGCGCTGGGCCTCGCCGTCGGCGGGGTGACCGGGAGCGGTCCCACGGCCGTCGCCGCGATGGGCAGGCTGCGGGCCTCCCTGCGCGCGTACGCCGTGATGGAGGGCGAGGACCCCGTCGCCGTCCTCTCCGACCTGGAGCTGCTGCTGCGGCTGACCGAGCCCGCGCGCTCCGCGACGGCGCTGTTCGCTTACGCCGAGCCCGCGAGCCGCCGCGTCCTGATCGCCGGGGCCGGGCACTGCCCGCCGCTCGTGGTCGGGCCCGAGCGCGTCGAGCCCGTCGAGACGACGCTCTCGGCGCCGCTGGGCATGCTCGCCTGCTGGGAGGCGCCCAGCGTCGAGGTGACCCTGCGGGAAGGCGAAACGCTCCTCTTCTACAGCGACGGGCTGCTGCACCGCACCGGCGATCCCATGGACCGCGCCTTCGCGCGGCTGCACGGGGCCGCCGCGGGGGCGCCGCCCGCGGCGCGCGAGGATCCGGACGCGCTCGTCGAGCACGTCCTGCGCACCCTGCTCCCCGGCCCCCTCGCCGACCAGACCGACCACCCGGAGGACGTCGTCCTCCTCGCCGCCCGTTTCTGACGTCTTCGTTCGACGTCAGCGCTCGTCTTCGTCCGACGTCACCGCGTTCACCGTTCGTCTTCGTCGGACGTCGGCTTCCGACGTCCCTTTCCGACGCTCGCCGTCGCCCGGAGGGTTGCCTCCGTGGCGGGGGCCGAAGGTCACATCCGCACGCCTCTGGACCACGCCTGCCCCGGCCATACGATGGAAGACGGTCTTATCCATCCAAGAGGAGGCACACGTGGCAGACGCCGCTGAGGAGCAGCCGATCAAGCAGCGGAAGAACGGCCTGTACGCGGGCGTCTCCGACGAGCTCGCCGAGAACATGAAGTCCGGCTGGGCCGACACCGAGCTGCGCGATCTGGAGCCGATACCGCAGGCCGCCGAGACGGCTGCCCGTCGCGCCAGGCTCTCCGAGCGCTTCCCCGGCGAGCGGCTGGTCGTCCCGGCGGGCAACCTCAAAACGCGGTCGAACGACACGGAGTACCCCTTCCGCGCCTCCGTGGAGTACGCGTACCTGACCGGCAACCTGGTCGAGGACGGCGTCCTCGTCATGGAGCCCACGGGTGAGACCGGCCACAAGGCCACGCTCTTCCTCCTCCCCCGCTCCAACCGTGAGAACGGCGAGTTCTGGCTCGACGGCCAGGGCGAGCTGTGGGTCGGCCGCCGCAACAGCCTCGCCGAGAGCGAGCAGCTCTACGGGCTGCCCTGTGCCGACGTCCGTACGGTCGCCGACGACCTGCGCAAGGCCACGGGCCCGGTGCGCGTGGTGCGCGGGTACGACGCGGGGATCGAGGCCGCCCTCACCGACAAGGTGACCCTGGAGCGCGACGAGGAGCTGCGCGGCTTCCTCTCGGAGATGCGCGTCGTGAAGGACGCGTTTGAAATCGGCGAGCTGCAGAAGGCGTGCGACTCGACCGTGCGCGGCTTCGAGGACGTCGTGCGCGTCCTGGACAAGGCCGAGGCGACCTCCGAGCGGTACATCGAGGGCACGTTCTTCCTCCGCGCCCGCGTGGAGGGCAACGACGTCGGTTACGGCTCGATCTGCGCCGCCGGTCCCGACGCCACCCACCTGCACTGGATGCGCAACGACGGCGCGGTCCGCTCGGGCGAGCTGCTCCTGCTGGACGCGGGCGTGGAGACCCACACGCTCTACACCGCCGACGTCACCCGCACCCTCCCCGTCAACGGCCGCTTCACGGACCTGCAGCGGAAGATCTACGACGCGGTGTACGAGGCGCAGGAGGCCGGGATCGCGGCCGTCAGGCCGGGCGGGAAGTACGCCGACTTCCACGACGCCGCGCAGCGCGTGTTGGCCGCCAAGCTGGTCGAGTGGGGCCTCGTCGAGGGCCCGGTCGACCGCGTGCTGGAGCTGGGCCTCCAGCGCCGCTTCACGCTCCACGGCACCGGCCACATGCTCGGCATGGACGTGCACGACTGCGCCGTCGCCCGCCGGGAGACCTACGCCGACGGCACGCTGGAGCCCGGCATGTGCCTCACCGTCGAGCCGGGGCTGTACTTCCAGGCGGACGACACGACCGTGCCGGAGGAGTACCGCGGCATCGGCGTCCGTATCGAGGACGACATCCTCGTCACCGAGGACGGCAACCGGAACCTGTCCGGCGCCCTGCCCCGGACCAGCCAGGACGTCGAGCTGTGGATGGCGAAGCTGAAGGCGTGAGCCGCGGCGCACCGTAGAGGGCGCGCCCCCTGAGGTGTCGTACCCGACGAGGAAGAGAGCACGCTTTGGTATCCCGGTTCCGCACCGGACTGCTGTCCGCGTTCCCCTTCCTCGCCATGGGCTGCGTCACTCTCGTCGACCTCATGGGAGGGCCGGGGATCGGGCTGCTGCCGATGATGGCCCTGGGCCCCGCCTTCGCGGGGCTCATCGGCGGCATGCGGCGCACCGCCTTCGTGGGGGTGCTCGCGATGGCGCTCTCCATCGCGCTGAGCGTCTACAACGGGCAGTTCGGCGAGCGCCGCGGCGACGCGACGCTGATCTCGGTCGGCGGCGTCGCCGTGGCGGCGCTGCTGGCCACCTCCATGCGGCAGCGCCGCGAGGCCGAGCTCGCCAGCGTCCGTTCCATCGCCGAGGCGGCGCAGCGGGTGCTGCTGCGTCCCGTGCCGCGCGGCGCGGGGCGGCTGCGCGTCGCCGTCTCGTACACCTCGGCGGTGGCCGAGGCGCGCATCGGTGGCGACCTGTACGAGGTCGTCACCTCCCCGCACGGCGTCCGGGTCATCGTCGGCGACGTGCAGGGCAAGGGCCTGGAGGCGGTCGAGACGGCGGCCGTGGTGCTGGGCGCGTTCCGCGAGGCGGCGTACGACGAGCCGGACCTCGTCGCCGTCGGGGAGCGCCTGGAGCGGGCCCTGGACCGGCATCTGCTGGGGGAGAAGTTCGTCACCGCCGTCCTCGCCGAGGTCCGCCAGGCGTACATGGGGCACGGGAAGGACACGTCCGTGGCGGAGGAGGGCGGCGACCGGGCCGTGCTGCTCAACTACGGGCACCCCGCGCCCCTCGCGATACGGCACGACGGCACCGTGCACTACGCCGAGCCGCCGGAGCGGACCCTTCCGCTCGGCCTGGGGCTGCACGGGACCGATCCGCCCCGGCCGCACGAGGTGCCGTTCGCGCCGGGCGACCAGATGCTCTTCTACACGGACGGCGTCACCGAGGCCCGGGACAGCTCGAACACGTTCTATCCGCTGGACGAGCGGGCCGGCCTGCTCAAGGACACCGATCCGGACGCCGCGCTGGAGGCCGTCCGCCAGGACATCGAGGAGCATGTGCGCTCCCCGCTCAACGACGACGCGGCGATGCTCCTGCTCCGCTACCGCGACTGCACGGAGCCCGCCGTCACCGCGTCATGACGCCGACGCCAGTTCGTCGGCGACGCCCGGTTTCAGGAGCTTGTCGAAGCTGACGACGGCGCCGCCGCGCCCCGGCCGGTTCCGGAAGCGGACGTGGTCGGCGAGGGTCTCGATGAGGAAGAGTCCCCGCCCGGTCTCCGGCACGGCACCCTGCTCCGCGTCCTCCGCGTCCTCCACCTGACCGCCGCAGCCCGTGGGGAAGCCCGGGCCCGAGTCCGCGACCTCGATACGGCAGCGGTCGCCCTCCAGATAGGCGGTGACGCGGTACGCGCCGCTGCCGTGCTCGACCGCGTTGGCGCACGCCTCCGTCAGCGCGAGCGACAGTTCGAAGGAAATCTCCGGATCGGCCCCCGCCGCCTCCATCGCCCCCAGCAGCAGCCGCCGCGCGAGCGGCACGCTGGCGGCCTCGCGCCGCAGCCGGAGAGACCACCACAGGCTGCTCATGCTCACCCTCCACCCGGCTCGTCGGGGCCTGGCACACGGGTTACGTATTGCCTCACCGGCCGCTCGCTACGCGGCCCGGGGACGATGCCGCCCGTACGGCGGATGCGTACGCCGCCAGAGGTGTGTAGTGCGACCCCCACACGCGCACCGCGCGTCACGCGCGTACCCGCGCCGTTCCTGCCGCGTCCCGGAGTGGGCACCCTGCCCGGAATCGTCCGGGAGGGCCAGTGCGAGAATGAGTCCGCCATGACTGCCGGGCTGGATCTCAGAGCGCTGCGGGCCGCGGTGTTCGCCGCGGTCTGCGTCTCGGTGTCCGCCGCCGGTCACATTCTCGCGGCCGGTACGGGCGTGCCCGCGCTCACCCTGGTCCTCGGTTTCGCCGCCGCCTTCGCCGTCGCGCTGCCGCTCGCGGGGCGCGAGCGGTCCCTGCCCGGCATCGCCGCACTGCTCGCCCTCGGCCAGCTCGGGCTGCACCTGATCTTCTCCTGCGGCCAGGGCGTCCAAGGCGTCCAGGGGCACATGAGTGCGGGTGCCCACGGCCAGGGCGGCTCCGGCGGGAACGTACGGGACCTCGCACGCTCGCTGCTCTGCGGCGACGCGGCGAACGGGATGACCCAGGCCGAGGCCCACCGCGTCGTCTCGCAGGCCGGGCTCCCGGCCCCGGCGGGGGGCGCCACCGGGCACACCGCGGGGCACGCCGCCTCCGGCGCGCTCCCGGACACTCCGCTCGACTGCCTGCGCGGCGCCGCGCGCGCCGCGCTCGGCCTGCTCGACGCGCCCATGCTCCTCGGCCACCTGCTCGCGGCCGTCCTGCTCGGCTGGACGCTGCGCCGGGGCGAGGCCGCGCTGTGGCGCCTGGTGCGGCTCTCCGCCGAGCTGGCCGCCACCGCGGACGAGGTCGTCGCGGCCCGCGCACTGCGCGCCGCGATGGCGTACGTACGGGCGCTGCACGCCGGGCTGCTGCCCCACGCGCCGGTGACCATGGCCTTCACGGACGAGCGGGACGCGCGTACGCCCTGTTCCGTGACGTTGCAGCACTCCGTGCGCCGCAGGGGCCCGCCCGCGGACCGGGCGGATTCGCTCACCCTCGCGGCCTGACGTACACGAACCGCGCGTACGGGGCCGCCGACCGCGCGTGCGCGCGTGCCACGGCGCACGCCCCGCACCCCCGCGCGGTCCGCAACGTCGCAACGTCGCAACGTCGAACGTCCCCTGTCACTCCGTCCTGTCCGCACAGGAGCGCACACTCATGAAGAACGCACACCGCCGCGCCGCGATCGTCGGCGCCGTCGCGGCCGCCTCCGTCCTCACGCTGGCCGGTCCCGCCTCCGCGCACGTCAGCGTCGACCCGCAGGAGGCCCCCAAGGGCGGCTTCGCCACGGTCAACTTCAAGGTCCCCAACGAGCAGGACGACGCCTCGACCGTCAAGGTCGAGGTCTCCTTCCCGACCGACCACCCGCTCGCCTCGGTCATGCCCCAGCCGGTCCCCGGCTGGGACGTCAAGGTCACCAAGACCAAGCTCGACAAGCCGATCGAGATGCACGGCGAGAAGATCACCGAGGCCGTCTCCAAGGTCACCTGGAGCGGCGGCAAGGTGGGTCCGGGCGAGTTCCAGCAGTTCCCCGTCTCCATGGGCCAACTGCCCGAGAAGGGCGACCAGCTCGTCTTCAAGGCCCTCCAGACCTACGACAACAAGGACGTCGTACGGTGGATCGAGGAGCCCAAGGAAGGCCAGGAGGAGCCCGAGAACCCGGCGCCCGTCCTGAAGCTCACCGCCGCCGAGAGCGAGAGCGGCGACGCCAAGAACGGCGCGGAGAGCGCGAGCAAGGCGTCGGCCACCGGCGGAGACTCCGGTTCCGGTGACAGCTCCGACACCACCGCCCGCGTGCTCGGCGTCGTCGGCATCGTCGTCGGTGTCGCCGGCGTGGCCTTCGGCGTTCTCGCCGGACGCCGCCGCTCCGCCTGACCCTGCCCCATGGCGGCGCGGCCCCGGGCCGCGCCGCCCGCACCCACGGGAACGCACTATGCGCACAACCAGAACCGTCACCACGGCCGCCGCCTTCGCCGCCGCGGCCGCCCTCACGCTCACCGCCTGCGGCGGCTCGGGCGGCTCGGGCGACGACGCGGGCGCCGAGAAGCCCGCGACCGTCGAGAAGGAGCAGAAGAAGGGCGGCTCCGTGCTCGACTCGCCCTTCGAGAAGCCCGACCTGACGCTCACCGGCACGGACGGCAAGCAGTACGACATGATCAAGGAGACGAAGGGTTACCCGACCCTGCTCTACTTCGGTTACACGAACTGCCCGGACATCTGCCCGCTGACGATGAGCAACATCGCGGTCGCCAAGTCCAAGCTGCCCAAGGACGAGCAGAAGAAGCTCCGCGTCGTCTTCGTCACCTCCGACCCCAAGCGGGACAAGCCCAAGCCGCTCGGCACGTGGCTGAAGGGGCAGGACCCGTCGTTCATCGGGCTCACCGGCGACTTCGAGACCATCCAGGCGGGCGCCCGCAGCGTCGGCGTCTCCATCGAGCCCTCGTACAAGAAGAAGAACGGCGACATCGTCTCCACGCACGGGGCGCAGCTGCTCGCCTTCTCCCCCAAGGACGACAAGGCCCACGTGCTCTACACCGAGCGCAACACCACGCCTGAGGTCCTGGAGAAGGAGCTTCCGAAGATCATCAAGGGGGAGAACCCGTGAGGCCCGCCAGCCGCGCCCGCCGCAGTGCCGTGGTCCTTCCGGTCGCCGCGTCCGTCGTGACCGCCCTGGCGCTCTCCCTGGTCGCCTGTTCCTCCGACGGGGAGGGCGGGAAGGACGGCGAGAAGAAGGCCGCCGCCACGAAGTCCGTACCGAGGCTGAAGATCGAGGGCGCCTACGTCCCGCAGCCCGTCGACGACAAGATGGCCGGCGGTTTCCTCACCGTCCGCAACTCCGGCGGTACGGCGGACAAGCTGACCTCCGTCACGAGCGACCTCTCCGGCGACGTCACCATGCACAAGACGGTCAAGCAGCAGATGAGCGCGGTCAAGTCCTTCACCGTTCCCGCCGACGGCTCCTTGAAGCTGGAGCGGGGCGGCAACCATCTGATGCTCATGGAGCTGAAGCGGAAGCCGAAGAAGGGCGACGAGGTCACCTTCACGCTCCACTTCGCCAAGTCCGGGGCCGTGACCGTGAAGGCGCCGGTCGAGGCGACGAACCACACACCCGACAAGTGACGCGACAAGTGAGGTGCGCAGGCGTGCCGCCCACCACCGCTGAACGGTCCGTGCGGAGGTCCGCGCGGATACCCCGCGCCCTCCTCGCCGTCCTCCTCGGCGCCCTGTGCGCCTTGGGCGTCGTCGCCACGGCCACCCCGGCCGCGGCCCACGCCGCGCTGACCGGCAGCGACCCGGCCGAGGGCGCGGTGGTGGACAGCGCGCCCCGGCAGGTCGTACTGACGTTCTCCGAGGGCGTCGCCATGTCCGACGGCGCCATCCGTGTCCTCGACCCGCACGGCAAGCGCGCCGACAAGGGCACCGTCAAGGACGTCGGCAAGGGCGGCTCCGTGAAGCGCGCGGCGGCCCTCAAGTCCGGGCTCCCCCAGGGCACGTACACGGTCGCCTGGCAGGCCGTCTCCGCCGACAGCCACCCCGTCGCGGGCGCGTTCACCTTCTCCATCGGCAAGCCCTCCAAGACCACGGCCGGGGTGCCGGGGCAGAGCTCCGAGGCGGGCGGCGGCACCGTCGGCGTGCTCTACGACACCGGGCGGTACGCCGCCTACGCGGGCTTCGTGCTGCTCGTCGGCAGCGCCGCCTTCGTGCTCGCCTGCTGGCCGCGCGCCGCCACCGCGCGGTCCGTGCAGCGCCTGACCGTCGCGGGCTGGACGACGCTCGCCGCCTCGACCCTCGCCATGCTGCTGCTGCGCAATCCATACACGGGTTCGGGCGAACTGGCGGACACGTTCGACCTGGGCGGCCTGAAGTCCGTCGTGGAGACCAAGCCGGGCGCGGCGCTCGTCTCGCGGCTGCTGCTCCTTGCCGCGGCGGCGCTCTTCGTCTCCGTCCTGTTCGGCACCTACGCCAAGCAGCGCGAGGACGACGACCCGAAGGCAAGCCGCGATCTGCGCTTCGGGCTCACCCTGGGCGGCGCGGTCGTCGCGGCGGGGCTGGCCGCGACCTGGGCGATGGCCGAGCACGCCTCGACCGGCATGCAGACGGCGCTGGCCATGCCCGTCGACGTACTGCATCTGCTGGCCGTCGCGCTCTGGCTCGGCGGGCTGGCGGCGCTGCTCGTCACGCTGCGCTGGGGCCCGCAGCCCTCGCGCGCGGCGGTGGACCACTTCTCCCGGACGGCGCTCGTCTGCGTGACCGTCCTGGCGGCCACCGGGCTCTACCAGTCGTGGCGCCAGGTCGGCTCCTGGAACGCGCTGGGCAGCACCTCCTACGGACAGCTCCTGATCGTCAAGGTCGGGCTGGTCGCGCTGCTGGTGTCCGTCGGCTGGATCTCGCGCCGCTGGACCCGGCGGCTGGCGGACGCTCCACGGGAGCGCGCGCAGGAACGTGCCCAGGAACGCGTCACCGTCGGAGCCGGGAACGAGGACGGCAGGGAGGACGACGGGGAGGAAGCCGCCTCCGGCGATCCCGTACGCGCCGCGCAGCTCGCCCGGCAGCGGGCCGCCACCAATGCCGCCGCCCGCAGGAAGGAGCGTGACGCCGACCCCGACCGCGGCGGACTGCGCCGTTCCGTGACGGCCGAGACGGCGATCGCCGTCGTCCTGCTCGCCATCACGACCGTGCTCACCAGCACGGAGCCGGGGCGTACGGAGGAGCAGGCCCGCACCGCCGGGTCCGGATCCGGGTCCGGCGGTTCCGGGGAGCAGCGCGAGGCGCGGAGCGGGCCCGTGAAGCTGACCGTCCCGTTCGACACCGGGGGCCCGAAGGGCAAGGGGACCGCGAAGCTCCGCATCAGTCCGGGGCGCAGCGGCGACAACACCCTGGACGTGCGCGCGACCGCGCCCGGCGGCAAGCCGCTGGACGCGCCCGAGGTGAAGGTCTCGCTCACGCTGCCCGCCAAGGACGTGGGCCCGCTGCCGGTGAAGCCCGCGCCCGTCGAGGGCGAGAAGGGACACTGGAGGGCGACCTCGGTGCAGCTCCCGATGGCCGGGGAATGGAAGATCGCGGTCACCGTCCGCACCTCGGACATCGACCAGACCACGGAGACGAAGACCGCGAGGGTCGGCTGAACCACCATGACGCAGCACACACCTGAGAAGACGCCCGGAAAAAGTGAGACCTCTTTGGAGGCCGGTGTCTCCCGGCGCCGCCTCCTCGGCACCGCCTCGGCCGCCGGTGTCGCCGGGCTCGCGCTCGGCGGCGCGGGCGGCGCCTACGCGCACGCGGCCACGCGCGAGGAACCTCCCGCCGCGCTCACCACGCTCGGCTCCGGCTCGGTCCCCTTCCACGGCGTCCACCAGGCGGGCATCACCACGCCCGCGCAGGCGCACGGCCATCTTGTCGCGTTCGACCTGGCGCCGGGCGCGGGCCGCAAGGAGGCGGCCGCGCTGCTGCGCCGCTGGTCGGACGCCGCGCGCCGGATGATGGCGGGCGAGCCGGTGCAGGGCGGGCAGGGCGGCGGCGCGGACAGCGGCATCGCCCTGGACGCGGGACCGTCGTCCCTGACGGTCACCTTCGGATTCGGCCGTACGTTCTTCGGTCGTACGGGCCTCAAGGGCGGGCTGCCCAGGGAGCTCGCGCCGCTGCCCGAGTTCTCGGCCGACGCGCTCGACAAGAAGCGCTCGAACGGCGACCTGTGGATCCAGGTCGGCGCCGACGACGCGCTGGTCGCCTTCCACGCCCTGCGGGCCCTCCAGCGCGCGGCGGGGAAGGCGGCGAAGCTCCGCTGGCAGATGAACGGGTTCAACCGCTCGCCCGGCGCGACCTCGCACCCCATGACGGTCCGCAATCTGATGGGCCAGGTCGACGGCACCAACAACCCCAAGCCGTCCGAGAAGGACTTCTTTAAGAAGGTGTTCGTCCCCGAGGACGGCTCCCCGGAGTGGATGGCCGGAGGCTCGTACGTCGTGCTGCGGCGCATCCGGATGCTCCTCGACGACTGGGACGAGCGTTCCCTGGACGAGCAGGAGGAGGTCATCGGGCGCCGCAAGTCCGACGGCGCTCCCCTGTCGGGCGGCAAGGAGCACACGGAGCCGGACCTGGAGAAGCGCGCCAAGGGCAAGCTGGCCATCGCCGCGAACGCGCACATCCGGGTGGCGGCGCCGGAGACGAACGGGGACGCGGCGATGCTGCGCCGCCCGTTCTCCTTCCACGACGGCTTCCGGGACGACGGCGCCCCGGACGCCGGGCTGCTCTTCCTCGCCTGGCAGGCCGATCCCCTGCGCGGCTTCGTCCCCGTCCAGCGGAAGCTCGACAGGGGCGACGCGCTGTCGCCGTTCCTGCGGCACGAGGCGAGCGCCCTGTTCGCGGTGCCGGGCGGGCCGCGCGAGGGCGAGTACGTGGGGCAACGGCTGCTCGAAGGGTGACCCGCCGCCACGAGGGGGTGTCGTGCGGCTGCTCGAAGGGTGAGATCGCGCCGACGTGCCGTCCGGCCCGCGACTACCGTGGCGGCATGTCACCAGCCAGCCGCTACACGTACCTCGGTCCCGAAGGGACCTTCACCGAAGCAGCCCTGCACACCCTGCCCGAGGCCGCCACCCGCCAGCTGACGCCCATGGTCTCGGTGCCCGCCGCGCTCGACGCCGTACGCAGCGGGGAGGCGCAGGCCGCGTTCGTCCCGATCGAGAACTCGGTGGAGGGCGGGGTGACCGCGACCCTCGACGAGCTGGCGAGCGGCTCGCCGCTGATGATCTACCGCGAGGTGCTGCTGCCGATCGCCTTCGCGCTGCTCGTACGGCCCGGCACCGCGCTGGGCGACGTCAAGACGGTGACGGGGCACCCGGTGGCGCAGCCGCAGGTGCGCAAGTGGCTGGCGTCGAACCTGCCGGACGCGCTGTGGGAGTCGGCCGCCTCGAACGCGGACGGGGCGCGGCTGGTGCAGGAGGGGCGGTACGACGCGGCGTTCGCGGGCGAGTTCGCGGCGGCCACGTACGGGCTGGAGCCGCTGGTGACGGGCATCCACGACGCGGAGAACGCGGTGACGCGGTTCGTGCTGGTGGGCCGCCCCGCGCGCCCGGCGGCGCCGACGGGCGCGGACAAGACCTCGACGGTGTTCTGGCTGCGCAGGGACCACCCGGGCGCGCTGCTGGAGGTGCTCCAGGAGTTCGCGGCGCGCGGGGTCAACATGATGCGGATCGAGTCGCGGCCGACCGGCGAGGGCATCGGCCGCTACTGCTTCTCGGTCGACTGCGAGGGGCATGTGCAGGACCGCCGGGTCGGCGACGTCCTGATGGGCCTCAAGCGCGCGTGCCGCGAGGTGCGGTTCCTCGGCTCGTATCCGCGCGCGGACGAGCAGCCGCCGACGCTGCGCGCGGGCACGGGGGACGACGACTTCGTGGCGGCGGCCGACTGGTTGACGCGGTGCCTGGACGGGGGGGGCTGAGGAAAGCCCCCCGAGTTATCCACAGGGTGGGGTGGAGAGCTGTGGATTAGTCGACAGGCGAAGCGGACACTGTCGACAAAGCGGCATGCAGACCACATCTCCGTCCACAGCGCCTCACCTCACCCCCGTCACCACAATTCCCTTGATCAACGCTTTGGAGTGAGCAAAACCCGCTCGATTGAGTGTGTATTTCGGGTTTGGGGCGGGAATTCTGCGCCAGCCGAACAGACGGCGGAACGATCACGTCCAATTTCCACAGCCAGAGGAAAGAGCCTGTGGACAACCCCGTGGACAACTCTCCGGCTGTGGATAAGTTGGTGGATGACGCCTCCCCAACTCGCCCCGCGCGGCCCGCAGATCGGAGCACCGTGCCGTCAACGCGCCGCAGGGGAATTCCCCGAAAGTGGCCCGGGAATAAACAACCCCCAATACGGACAAAGTGCCACTAAAGCCATATCAAGTCGAGCGCCCGCCCCGGCCACCGGTAGGCTGGCGGCGTGATTGACCTTCGCCTGCTTCGTGAGGACCCCGACCGTGCGCGCGCCTCGCAGCGCGCCCGTGGAGAGGACGTCGGCCTTGTCGACGCGGTGCTCTCCGCCGACGAGCGGCGCAGGTCCTCCAGCGTCCGCTTCGACGAGCTGCGCTCCGAGCAGAAGCAGCTCGGCAAGCTGATCCCGAAGGCCGAGGGCGAGGAGAAGGCCGAGCTGCTGCGCCGCGCGGGCGAGCTGTCCGCCGCCGTGAAGGCCGCCGGCGCCGAGCAGGACGAGGCCGCGGAGGAGACCCGCCGCCTGCAGCTCCAGCTCGGCAATCTCGTCCACCCCGAGGTCCCGGTCGGCGGCGAGGAGGACTTCACCGTCCGCGAGACCCTGGGCACCCCGCGCGACTTCGCGGCCGAGGGCTTCGAGCCGAAGGACCACCTGGAGCTGGGCCAGCTGCTCGGCGCCATCGACGTCGAGCGCGGCGCCAAGGTCTCCGGCTCGCGCTTCTACTACCTGACGGGCGTCGGCGCGCTGCTGGAGCTCGCGCTGGTGAACGCGGCGATCGCGAAGGCCACCGAGGCGGGCTTCACGCCCATGCTCACGCCCGCGCTGGTCAAGCCGCAGGCCATGGAGGGCACCGGCTTCCTCGGCCAGGCGGCCCAGGACGTCTACCACCTGGAGAAGGACGACTTCTACCTCGTCGGCACCTCCGAGGTCGCCCTCGCCGGGTACCACATGGACGAGATCCTCGACGCCGAGCGGCTGCCGCTGCGGTACGCCGCGTTCTCGCCCTGCTTCCGCCGCGAGGCGGGTTCGTACGGCAAGGACACCCGGGGCATCTTCCGCGTCCACCAGTTCGACAAGGTCGAGATGTTCTCGTACGTCGCGCCGGAGGACTCCGAGGCCGAGCACCTGCGGCTCCTGGAGTGGGAGAAGGAGTGGCTGACGGGCCTGGAGCTGCCGTTCCAGGTGATCGACGTGGCCACCGGCGACCTGGGCTCCTCCGCCGCGCGGAAGTACGACTGCGAGGCGTGGATCCCCACCCAGGGCAAGTACCGGGAGCTGACCTCCACCTCGGACTGCACCGAGTTCCAGGCCCGCCGCCTGTCGATCCGGATGCGGGACGGCAAGCAGGTGAAGCCGCTGGCGACGCTGAACGGGACGCTGTGCGCCGTTCCGCGCACCATCGTCGCCCTGCTGGAGAACCACCAGCGCGAGGACGGCTCGGTCTGGGTGCCGCCGGTGCTGCGCCCGTACCTGGGCGGTCGCGAGCTGCTGGAGCCGATCACCAAGTGAGCGACGCGTTCCCTTACAAGCTGGTCGCCACCGATCTCGACGGCACCCTGCTGCGCTCCGACGGCACCGTCTCGGCGCGGACGCGGGCCGCGCTGGACGAGGCGTGCGAGCGGGGCGCGGCGCACATCGTCGTCACCGGGCGCGCCGTGCCCTGGACGCGGCACATCCTGGACGACCTGGGCTACCGCGGCCTCGCGGTCTGCGGGCAGGGCTCGCAGGTCTACGACGCGGGCACGGGGCGCCTGCTGACGTCCGTCACGCTCGACCGGCGCGTCGCCGGTTCGGCGCTGGAGCGGATAGAGGCCGAGGTCGGCCCGCTGGCCGTGGCCGCCTCGCGGGACGGCGTGGACGGCGAGGTGGTGGTCGGCCCCGGGTACGACGTGGGGAACGGAGGGTTGGCCAGCCTGCCCTTCGAGGACCCGGCGACGCTGTGGGCCGAGCCGCTCAACAAGCTCTACATCCAGCACCCCGGCGGCCTGGACGACGACGCGCTCGCGCGGGCCGCGCGGCTGGCCGCCGGTGACCTGGTGAGCGTCACGCTGTCCGGTCCCGGGATCATCGAGCTGCTGCCGCTGGGGCTGAACAAGGCCAGGGGGCTGTCGCTGGCGGCACGCCGTCTGGGCGTGCACGCGTCGGAGACGGTCGCGTTCGGGGACATGCCGAACGACGTCCCCATGTTCGCCTGGGCCGAGCGCGGCATCGCGATGGAGAACGCGCATCCCGAGCTGCTCTCGGTGGCCGACGAGGTGACAGGGTCGAACGAGGCCGACGGCATCGCCCTGGTGCTTGAGCGACTGCTCAACGACCAGTCGCGCGCGTAGAGACGCGTACGAGCGGCCGTTCTACACAGGCGGCAGAAAAGGCCCCGGGCCCTTGATGGAGCGGATCATCGGATACGTCTCCACCTGCCGTACGGAGGGCAGTTCGGCGATGGGGCCCGTCAGATACGTGTAGAGCGCGGCCGTGTCCCGCACGACGACGGCGAGGAAGAGGTTCGAGGGGCCCGTCATCGCGCAGGCGAAGCCGACCTCCGGGTGCTCGGCCACCGCCTTGCCCGCGGCCTCCAGTTCGGCGGGCGGGACGGAGAGCCAGAGGGAGGCGCGGACGCGCAGGCCGAACAGGTTGTGGCCGTAGTCCACGTCGAAGTAGAGCGCGCCGGTCCCGCGCAGTTCGGCGAGGCGACGGCGGGCCGTGGTGAGCGACCATCCGGCGGCGTCGGCGATCTCGGCGTAGGAGGCGCGGCCGTCCCTGGCGAGGACTTCGAGCATCCTGTGGTCGTCGGGGGCGAGCTCGACGGGCTCCGCGGGGCGTACGGGCGCGGGCGGCGAGAGCGCGGCCACCTGCTCGGGGGTGAGCATGCCGGTCTTGAGGACGAGCCCCTGGGCGCCGCCGAAGTACGAGCGGAGCTGCAGGTGCGCCGTCACGCCCAGGACGCCGGGCGTACGGGGCAGCTGGCTCAGCAGCACGTTGTCGGCTTCCAGGTCGCTGTAGGGCCGACCCTCCGGCAGGGGGCGCACGCCCGAGCGGACGACCGCGGTGACCTCCGTGCCGCCCGCCAGAAGGGCGACCCAGGACGTGTCGGTCCTGCGCGCCATCGCCTGGGCGAGGGGCACGGCGGCGTCGGGGGTGGTCTGGACGCGCATGCACCAGACGGTCTCGCCCAGCACCTCGGGCTCCGCCAGGCCCAGCACCCGCATCGTGCCGCTGGAGCGGAGCTTGGCCCAGCGGCGCGCGACCGTCTGGTCGGAGACGCCCAGCACCTCGGCGACGCGCGAGAAGGGCGCCCTGCCGTCGAGCTGGAGCGCGTGCCCGATCTTCCGGTCGAGGTCGTCGAGCGGGGGCATCTCGCGGCGGCTGGTGTCGGATCCCATCTCTCCAAGGCTAGCTCGCGTCGGAAAACACCGCCCTTCTGTCGCTGGCTGGGGAATCCGGTGAGGCAACTCGCAGCCTGACGGGCATGAGGAACAAGTGGTGGCCGCTGACGGCCATATGTCTCGGCGGCTTCATGCTGCTGATCGACGTGACGATCGTGACCACGGCCCTTCCGGAGATGGCGCGCTCCCTGGACGCCTCGTTCACCGCGCTCCAGTGGGTCGTCGACATCTACGCGGTCGCGCTGGCGGCGCTGCTGATGGCGGCGGGCTCGGTGGCCGATCTGTACGGCAGGCGGCGGGTGTTCGTCTGGGGGCTGGTGATCTTCGCACTCTCCTCGCTCGCCTGCGGTCTGGCGCCCGGCGAGAGCTCCCTGATCGCCGC
This sequence comes from Streptomyces sp. NPDC048172, assembly GCF_043202595.1. Taxonomy (NCBI): domain Bacteria; kingdom Bacillati; phylum Actinomycetota; class Actinomycetes; order Kitasatosporales; family Streptomycetaceae; genus Streptomyces; species Streptomyces sp. NPDC048172. The sequence continues at coordinate 513,762 of NZ_JBIDAT010000002.1, read as the reverse complement.
GCGGGCCGTGCAGGGGATAGGCGCCGCGGCGGTGTTCGCGGCCAACGCGCCGCTGATCACGTCGACTTACCAGGGCAGGGACCGCGGGGTCGCGTTCGGCGTGTGGGGCGCGGTGATCGGCGCGGCGACCGGCTTCGGACTGGCCCTGGGCGGGCTGCTGACCGAGTACGTGAGCTGGCGCGCGATCTTCTTCGTCAACCTGCCGCTGTGCGCCGTCGCCCTGTGGATCACGCTGCGCACGGTCCCGGAGTCCAAGGCGCCCGCGCCGTCCTCGGGGCGGGCGCGGATCGACTGGCCGGGCGCTGTGCTGTTCACCGTGGCCTCGGGCGCGCTGACGTACGGGCTGGTGCGCGGCGGCGAGGCGGGCTGGACGGACACGCGCGCCGTGGCGGCGCTGACGGCCGCCGCGGTCGCGGCCGTCGCCTTCGTGCTGGCCGAGCGGAACCGCCCGTCGCCGCTGCTGGACCTCGGGCTGCTGCGGCGTCCGTCGTTCGCGGTGCTGATGGGCGCCGCGCTGCTGGTCCAGGCGGCGGCGTTCGCGCACTTCGTCTACAGCTCCCTGTGGGCGCAGTCGGTGCTGGGCATGAGCCCGCTGGCGGCCGGTACGGCGATGCTGCCGATGGCCGCCGCCTCGTTCCTGGTGTCGGGGCTGGGCGGCCGGTACTTCCTGCGGATGCGGCCCCATCTGCCGCTGGGCGTGGGCGTGATGGTGATCGGCGCCGGGGTGCTGACGATGACGCTGGTCGGCCCCGGCTCGTCCTGGACGGCGCTGCTGCCGGGCTGTGTGATCACCGGGTGCGGCGTCGGCCTGGCGATGACGGTGATGGTGTCGGCCGCGCTGGGCGCCGCTCCCCCGGAGCGCGCCGGGATGGCCAGCGGCGCGGTCAACACCTTCCGGCAGCTCGGGTACGCGCTGGGCATCGCCGTGCTGGGCACGGTCTTCGCCTCGCGGGTGAAGGACTCGCTGGGCGCGCACGGGGTGCCGGAGGCGGCGGCCGACGCGGTCGGCAGCGGCCGGGCGCGGGCGTCGGGCGTGCCGATGGACCAGGTGCGCGAGGCGTTCACCTCGGGGCTCGACCGGATCTTCGTGATCAGCGGGGTGACGGCGCTGCTGGTGGGCCTGGTGGTGCTGCTGGTCGTACGGGAGCGGGCACCCGGCGGGGACCACGGGCCGCGGCCCTCCGCCACCGACGCCGGTACCGGCACCGGCACCCCCTCCGAGGGGCCTCAGGGCGCCTCTGCGGCTCCGGGAGCCTCCGCCGGGTCCACGGGGGCCGCCGGGTCCGTCGGGGCCGGGGTGACGTCGTAGGAGGCGTCGTAGGAGGCGTTGTGAGTGCCGTCCCCGGTCCCGTCCTCGGCCCCGTCCGCGGTCCCGCCCCCGGACCCGTCGTAGAGGGCCTGGACGGCGGCGGCCCGGCGGGCCAGCAAGGTGCGGGCCTCCGGAGGGTCCAGGACCTCGACCCAGGTGGAGAACTGGAGGAGCTGGCTGACGGCGGGGAGCAAGGGGAAGGCCAGCCGGACGGGGACCCACTCGCCCGGCTCCTCCTCGGACACATCCGTCACGTTGGAGCCGAGGACCCGCAGGAGCATGTCGAGACGGATGCGCCGCACCCGCGCGGTCACATACACCGGGTCGGGCCACTCCTCGACCCAGCGGCGCAGTTCCTCCCACACCCCGGCCAGTTCGACGCCCTCGCGGCGCCGTACGGGCGTGTCCGTGACCGTCGCGGCGGCGACGCGGTCCGCGCGGAACGGATAGGGCTTCCCGCGCCGGTCGGCGACCAGGTACCAGGTGTCGGCCTTGTTGACGAGACCGTACGGATCGACCGTGTACGTCCGGTGCTCGGTCGTCCCTCCGTGCCGGTAGCGGATGCGCAGTCTGCGGTCGGCGAAGACGCCGGTGTGCAGCACCTCCAGGTCGACGGCGCGCTTCCCTCCGGAGCGCCAGGCGCCCGGGTCCACGAGGATGCGGCGGCTGGTGAGCTCGGCGGCGGGCCGGTGGGGTGCGGGCAGGGCCGCCATCACCTTGCGCAGGGCCGAGCCGAGCGCGCCCTCCAGGCCGAGCGCCGTATGGGCGCCCTCGGCGGCCAGGACGAACAGGGCGCGCGCCTCGTCGGTGGTCAGCCCGGTGACGTCCGTACGGAAGCCGGGGAGGAGGGAGATGCCGCCGTTCCGGCCGCGCTCGGCGTAGACGGGCACGCCGGAGGTCGAGAGGGCCTCGACGTCGCGGTAGATGGTCCGCGCGGACACTTCCAGGCGCTCGGCCAGTTCGGCGGCGGAGACGCGGCCCCGGGTCTGGAGGAGCAGCAGGATCGACAGGAGACGGTCGGATTTCACGCTCTCCAGGGTGCCGCGAAAACTTGACGGCCGGTGTCCAGTTATCCAGTGAGACTTCGTTCTGTCCGGGCCGTGGTCGGTCCGGACGGACCGAGGGAGTGAGAGAGCGTGAACGAGACATCCGCGGGGACGGGCCGGGCGACGGACGAGCAGGGTCGGTGGGACCAGCAGGACCGGCGGGACCAGCAGGACCAGCAGGATCCGCGCCTCCGGCTGGCGCGGGCGACGGAGCGGTTCGGGGCGCTGGTCGCGCGGGTGCGGCCCGAGCAGCTCGGAGGGCCGACACCGTGCGCGGAGTTCGACGTGCGGGCCCTGGTGGGGCACATGGTCGGCGTGGCACGCCGGATCGCGCACGTCGGCGAGGGCGGCTCGTACGCGGACGCGCCCCCGTGGGCCGAGGACGTCCGGGACGACGACTGGGCACGCGCGTTCGAGGAGGCGAGGGAGCGGATCCGCGCCGCGTGGGCGGACGACGCGAAGCTGGCGGAGACCGTCGGGGTGCCGTGGGGAACGGCACCGGGCGGTGCCGCGCTGGGCGGCTGGACGATGGAGGTCGTCACGCACACCTGGGACCTGGCGCGCGCCCTGGACCTGGACGGCGAACTGGACGAGACGGACGGCGTGAACGCCGAACTGGGCGCGTTCGCGCTGGAGCTGGCCGCGATGGTGCCCCGCGAGGCCCGGGGCGGCCCCGTGCCGTTCGGGGAGGTGCGCGAGGCCCCGGAGGGCGCGGACGCGCACACGCGACTGGCCGCCTGGATGGGCCGCGACCCGGAGTGGCGCCCGGCGCGCGGCCCGGTCCTCACGGCGGTCGACGAGGGGTACGACGAGGAGCGCAAGGGCTTCCAGGCGGGCGACGCGCACCGCCCCGACCGCCTGGTCGTCGCCGAGACGGCTCAGGACGTCCAGGAGGCCGTGGCGTACGCCCGGGAGCGCGGCCTCCCGGTGGCCGTGCAGGCGACGGGGCACGGGCTGTCGCGCGCCGCGCGGGACGGCGTGCTGGTCAGCACGCGGCGGATGACGGGCATCCGGGTGGACCCCGACGCGCGCACCGTATGGGTCGAGGCGGGCGTGCGCGCGGGCGACCTGGTGGCGGAGGCGGCACGGCACGGCCTGGCGCCGGTCAACGGCTCGTTCCCCGGCGTGGGGGTCGTCTCGTACGCCCTCGGGGGCGGTGTCGGCATCCTGGGGCGGCGCTTCGGCTACGCGACGGACCAGGTGCGCCGCGTGGACGTGGTGACGGCCGACGGGCGGCTGCGGACGGTCACGGCGGAGAGCGACCCGGAGCTGTTCCGGGGGCTGCGCGGCGGCGCCGCGCACCTGGGCGTCGTGACGGGGCTGGAGCTGGAGCTGGTGCCCGTGGAGCGGATCTACGGCGGCATGCTCGTCTTCGACGGCGGGGGCGCGGGTGCGGCTGCGGGTGCGGGCGCGGACACGGGCTCCGGCGGTACGGGAGCGGCCGAGGACGTGGTGAACGCCTGGCGGGAGTGGACGGAGACGGTTCCGGAGGAGATGGCGTCGGCCGTCTCTCTGCTCCCGATGCCGGACGTGCCGGGCGCCCCGGACGCGCTGCGCGGGCGCTATCTGGCCCAGCTGCACTTCGCGTTCACCGGTACGCCGGAGGAGGGCGAACGGCTGATCGCGCCGCTGCGCGAGACGGGGCCCGTACTGGTGGACACGGTGCGGGAGATGCCGTACACGGAGTCCTCCTCGGTCTTCAGCGAGCCGGGCGCGCCCCACGCGTACCGCGGCGTCAACGCGCTGGTGGGGGAGGGCGGGATCGGCCCGGCCGAGGTGCGGTCCCTGCTGAAGCGGACGGGCCCGGAGGCGCCCGTGATGTGCGTGGTGGGCATCCGTCACATGGGCGGCGCCCTGGCCCGCGAGCCGGAGGTGCCGGACACGGTGGGGCACCGGGGCGCCGCCTATCTGGTCGGCGTCCTCTCCCCGCTGGACGGGACGGGCGAGGACACGGTGCGCGGGCTGCACGCCCAGGCGCTGGAAGCGGTGGGCCCGGGCACCGTGGGACGGCGGCTGAACTTCCTGTACGGGCAGCACGACGCGGAGACCGTACGCGCCGCCTACGAGCCGGAGGACCTGGCCCGGCTGCGTGCCCTCAAGGAGTCCCTCGACCCGTCGGACATGTTCCGCTTCACCCCCGGCCCCGGGCTCCCGAGCGATGGCGGTAGGCCCTGAGGAAGACCCCGGCCGAGAGGGCGAGCAGCGCCCCGAGGGCGGCCAGGAGCGGCCAGAAGCCGAATCCGCCGCCGGTCTTGGGGAGCTGCGACGGGGGCTTGTGCGGCCCTTCCGAGGGGCCCGCCGTGGGCGTCGGAGTGGGCTTCGGCGTGTCCGTGGGGGACGGGGTGGGGGTCGGGGAGTCCGTGGGCGTCGGCGTGTCCGTCGGGGTCGGCGACGGGGTCGGGGACGGGGTCGCGCCGACCTCGTCGACGACCCAGGGCGCCTCGGTGGCCAGCAGTTCGGTCGTCGTGCCGTCCGAGTGACGGCGGTCGCCGTCTGCGGCGATCTTGTTCCAGGTGCGCTCGTCGCCCTGGAACGGGCCGCCGTCGGGGGCGCGTTCGGGGACCTTCATCGACCAGGTGAGCGTGTAGCGCTCGCCCGGGGTGAAGACATGGCCGTCGAAGTCGAACCGTACGGAGCGGATCTCGCTCCAGTCGGTGACCGCTGAGGCGGGCTTCCAGGAGGTGTCCTGCTGGCCGCCGCAGTAGAAGGGGGCCGTCTTCGCCTGGGTGTTGTCCATTTCGGGGCGGCAGGGGTCCGCCTTCGTCGAATAGGTCAGCGTGACGGGGGAGCCGCCCGTATCGATCGGACCGGTCAGTACGGGCCGCCATTCGTTCCCGGCGTAGTCGTTGTACCGGCCGCTGGTGACGCCGTGGTTGCCGGGCACGGGCAGCAGGTCGTAGGCGACGACATGGGTCAGGTCGGTGTTGCCCAGGTTGCCGAGGACGGTGCGGTAGGAGACGCTGCCGCCCGCCGTGGACCGTCCTACCTGGTCCTCCTTGCCGGGCACTTCCGCCGATCCCTTGTAGGCGTCGTCCTGGTCGCCCTTGACCTCTTTGGAGACGAACAAGGCGGCGGACTGGGCGATGGCGAAGTCGTCGCTCCCCTCGGCCACGTTCTCGGTCGTGTCGCCGTCGCCGTCGATGTCGTGCTCGTCGGTCTGCCGGGTGCTGACGGGCCGCTGAGCGTCCCACAGGCCGACCCTGTTGCCCGCGTAGTCGTCGTCGGCCGGCGAGCCGTCGTAGGTGCCGCTGGCGACGCCGGGCTTGACGGTGGTGCGGAACTCGTAGACGCAGGAGGAGTCGTCCGCGGGGATCTCCGCGCCGGGCCTGGCGACCAGTTCGACACGGGTACGGCCGTCGGCGGCGGGTGTGACCGTCTCGGTGAAGTCGTCGCCGCCGGGGCAGTAGGCGGGCTGCCCGTCGGCGAGCTTCCAGGAGCCGCGCACGTAGGTGAGCTGACGGGGGACGACGTCCACGACGCGCGGGCGCAGGGGCGAGGATTCGCTGCGGTAGCGGTCGTTGCGGACCGTCACGCTCCAGGTGTGCGTGCCGCCGGGCCCGACCGGGGTCGGGTCGGTGCGCTTGGAGACCTCCGGCTGCGCGACCTCGGGCCGGATCTCAAAAGAGGCGCAGGATTCCTGCTCGTCGGTGGCGCCGCCGCCGGTCTCCTCCAGGTTCAGCCGGGCGCAGTTGCGTACGGTGCCGCTGCCGCCCGGCACCTCGTCCGCGTCGGCCCGGCCGCTGATCTGGGCGATGAGCCGGGTGCCCGCCGCGAGCCCCGGGACGTCGATCCGTACGGCCGTCACGTCGCCCGCGTCGCGCAGGTCCACCTGTCCGTTGCTGGGGGTGAGCGTTTCGGTGCTCCCGTCGGCGCGGGTGACGACGACGCTCCAGTCGCCCGGATAGTTCGAGCCGTCCGTACGCGACAGGCGCAGCGATTCGGCGTCGAACCCGCGCGGGATCTCGTCGCGCAGCCGCGCGTCGGCCGCGACGGTGCCCGTGTTGCCGAACCGCATCACGTACGACATGCGCTGGCCGTCGCCCGCGAGCGGGGTGTCGGCGGACTTGTCGAGCGTGCCGGAGACCTGGCCGCTGGTGCCGATGGTGGTGGTCAGGCTGTCGGACTCGGTGACCTTGGTACTGTCCGGCCCGTACGGATCGCCGCTGACGGACGCCTCGTCGGTCAGCTGGGCGCCGTCCTGGACGTCGTCCTTCACCCGCACGGTGATCTCGTGCACCACCCCGTACGGATACGTCGTCACCTGTGCCAACTGGTCGCCCGCGCGGTCGGGTTCGGTGTCGACGGGCCAGGTGACCGTACGGGTCGCCGGATCGTACTGGTAGCCCGAGGGTGACGCGTCGACCAGTTCGACGCCTTCCGGGAGGACGTCGGTCATCACCGCGTTCTCCAGCGCGAGGTTGCCGCGCGGACGGTTGGAGTCGCGGGGGTCGTTGGTCGCGGTGAGCTTGTAGGTGAGCGTGTCGCCGGGGCGGGCCGCGCTCGGGCCCTCCTTCTTGACGGCCGGATTGGGCTCGGCGGTCACGCGCACGGTGGCGTCGTCCGTGCTGGGCGTGCCGTCGCCGTTGGACGCGCGGGCGCTCATCCCGGCGCGCTGGTCGCCGGGGGGCGTCCAGTAGTCCTCCGTCGGCCAGCTCACGGTGAGCTGGGAGCTCTGGCCGCTGGGGATCCTGTCGTAGGTGACGGTGACCGTGCCGTCGTCGTCCGCCGTGACGTCGGTGACGCCGGGCGGATACGGCTGGGAGACCGTGCCCTTGCCGGAGTGGCCCGGCGGCGGGGTGAACGTCACGGTGACGTTCTGGCAGTCGCCCGGGATCGAGCACTCGATGAGCCCGTTGTACGTGACGTTGTCCCCGGCGGGGACCGGGCTGGTGGCGGGGTCGAGCCGCACGCTCATGCGCGCGTCGGCGCGCGCCGGGGCGTACGGGAGCAGCACGAGCGCCACCAGCGCTGTGACCAGCGCCAGCGCGAGCATGGCGAGACGGCGGTCGATCCGGGGTCTTCCTGCGCGCACGGCTCTCTCCGGTGCCAGGGCCAGTCGTTCTCGGACCTCCCACGCTGCGCCCGGCCGCTCGCCACGGAGGGTCACGGGCGGGCGTGCCCGCCGTTTTTCACCTGTTCAGATCTACGGACCGGAGTGGCCCGTCCGTGAGGCCCTTCCGTGAGGCCCGTCCGCCACACTTCCCAGCCGCTTCCAGTCACCCCCCCTCGCGAATGTTAGACCTTATAACTCTCGCGATGTACTCTCATCCCGAGGGCGGCCAACGGGCCGTCACCGCGCCGAAGGGAAGTGCGTCATGCCCCAGCAGAACCCCCAGCAGATCCACGCCGTCCTGGGATCCGGCCCCGCCGGACGGACCCTCGCCGCCACGCTCGTCGCGCGCGGCCACGCGGTCCGTACGGTCGACCGGGGCACGGGCGGCGGCCCCGTCGTGCCGGGCGCCGAGCACGTCACCGCCGACCTGTCCGACCCCGCCGCCGCGCGCGAGGCCCTCGACGGCGCGGCCGTCGCGTACCACTGCGTGAACGTCGCCTATCACCTCCAGACCGAGGCCATGCCCGGCATCCAGCGGGCCGTGCTGGAGGGCGCCGAGGCGGCCGGGGCGCGGCTGGTGGTGCTGGACACGCTCTACCCGTACGGGCCGACCGGCGGGGCCGTCATGACCGAGGACACGCCCTGGAACGCGACCACGCGCAAGGGGCGGATGCGGGCCGACCTGGACGAGCGCTATCTGGAGGCGCACCGTTCGGGCCGGGTGCGCGTGAGCCTCGGCCGCTCGGCCGACTTCTACGGCCCCGGCGTCCTCAACTCCTCGCTCGGCGGCGCCGTCTTCCCCGGCGCGCTGTCCGGGGGCACGGTCCTGGGCTTCGGCGACCTGGACCTGCCGCACAGCTACACGTACATCGGGGACGTCGCCCTGGGGCTGGCCCTGCTGGGCGAGACCCCGGAGACGGACGGCCGGGTGTGGCACCTGCCCACGGCCCCGGCCCGTACGACGCGCGAGGTGCACGCGCTGATAGCCGGGGCCACCGGCGGCCCGCTGAAGGTGGAGGTAATGACGGAGGCGCGGCCCTGGGGACCGTTCGACGCGGTGTTCATGGACTCCTACGCCGAGCTGTTCTACCAGCACACCGAGCCCCAGGTGATGGACTCCTCCGCCTTCGAGCGGCGCTTCGGGACCGGCCCGACGCCGCTGGAGGAGGGGCTGTCCAGGACGGTGGCCTGGTACCGCGAACAGGGCTGAGCCTCCGGTTGCGGGATGGGGTCGCGGGATGGGGGTCGCGGGATGGGGGTCGCGGGGTTGTAGGATGACTGGGCAACCGGGCGAATCCAGACCCAGACACTCATCATGTGGGAGAAGCGCGCATGGCCCTCCAGGCGGCGGGACGGCAGTCCCTGGTCGACACCGTGGTCACCGAGCTGCGCGCGCAGCTCACGGCGGGCGAATGGCCCGTCGGCGAGCGCATCCCCACCGAGCACGCGCTGGCCGAGCAGCTCCAGGTCGGACGGAACACGGTCCGTGAGGCCGTCCGCGTCCTCGTGCACTCCGGCATGCTCCGCTCCCGCCAGGGCGAGGGCACCTTCGTGGTGTCCCACACCGACCCCGGCGAGGTGATGCGCGGCGTGCGGCTCGCGGACGTGCGCGACGTGCTGGAGCTGCGCATCGCGCTGGAGGCCGAGGGCGCCCGTCTCGCGGCCCTGCGGCACACCGCCGGGGACCTGGACCGGATGCGGGCCGCGCTCGCCGCACAGGCCGCCTTCAAGGACGAGGAGGGCTTCCCCTCGCTCGGCCAGCTGGAGCTGTACGCGGAGCACGACATCGAGTTCCACATCGCCGTCGTGGACGCCGCGCACAACACCGCGCTGAGCGCCACGTACGGCTGGTTCAGCACCTCCGTGCGCGAGGCGCTCGTCACCTCGCTGCACGACACGCAGATGCCGCGCATCCACGCCGACGACCACCACGCGCTGGTGGACACCATCGCGAGCGGCGACCCGGACGCGGCGGAACGGGCGGCCAGGGAGCTGCTCGCCAGGCCCAAGCAGGCCGTCGACGCCCTGCTGACGCACGACAACTGAAAGAGAGCACCACCCCGTATGCCGTCACACCGCACCGAAGGGCGCACCTCTCAAGAGCTCGCAGAGGCCGAACTGATCGACGCCGAGGAGGACCTGGCGCCCGCGCCGCCCGTCGCGACCGCGCGCGCCCGGCTGCGCGCGCATCCGCTGCTCCTGCTCGTCGGCATCGTGCTGGCCTCGCTCAACATGCGGGCCGCGCTCGCCGGGGTCTCCCCCGTCCTGGGAGACATCAGTGACGACTTCGGGATGACCTCGACCACCAGCAGCCTGGTGACGACCATTCCGCTCGTTTTCATGGGCCTCGCCTCGCCCGTGGCGCCCCGGCTGGCGCGGCGCTGGGGCACCGAGACGGTGCTCTTCGGCGCCCTCGTGCTCCTCGCGGGCGGCATAGCCCTGCGGGTCGCGCCGCCGGTGGTCACGCTCTTCGCCGGGTGCGCCGTGGTCGGTACGGGCATCGCGCTGCTCAACGTGCTGATGCCGGGCCTGATCAAGCGGGACTTCCCGGAGAAGGCCGCCGGTATGACGGCGCTCTACTCGACGGCGATGATCCTCGGCGCGACCGTCTCGGCCGCCGCGGCGGTGCCGCTGGAGCACGCCCTGGGCGGCTGGCGCGGTTCGCTCGTCTCCTGGGCACTGCTCGCCGCCCTCGCCGCCCTCGTCTGGCTGCCCCAGGCCGTGCTGGCCCGGCGCGGCACCCACCACGGGGAGTCGGCCGCCGTACCGGCGCACCGCACGGACGGCGCTGCGGACGACATCCCTCTCATGAGGTCGGGGCTCGCCTGGCAGGTCACGCTGTTCATGGGCTCGCAGTCCCTCATCGCGTACGTGACCATCGCCTGGATGCCGACCGTCTTCACCGACAACGGCATGAGCAGGGCCACGGCCGGTCTGGTCTTCGCGTTCAGCACCCTTGTCCAGATGGCCGGTTCGTTCGTGGTGCCGACCCTCGCGGGACGGATGCGCGGGCAGCGGACGCTCGCCGCGGCCGTCGCGGTGCTGATGGCCGCGGGGATCGCCGGTCTGCTCGTCGCCCCCGTGGCCGGGGCGTGGGTGTGGGCGGCGCTGCTGGGCGTCGGCCAGGGCGGCGCGCTCGGTCTGGCCCTGACGATGATGGTGCTGCGCTCCGGGGACGCGCACACGGCGGCCCGGCTCTCCGGCATGGCGCAGACCTGGGGCTATCTGCTGGCCGCCGTCGGCCCGTTGGCGCTGGGCGCGGTGCACCAGGCGACGGGCGGCTGGACCGCGCCGATCGTGCTGCTGCTGTGCGTGTGCGCGGGCCTGGTCCTGCTGGGCCTGGGCGCCGGACGCGACCGGAAGATCGGCGGTGCGCCCGGCGCCGTACGGTGAATTCGGCGGTACGGACGGACCGTACGGTGAACCCTTCGTCCGTACCGGGGACTCACTCCTCCCCAGCGAGCGTGAGGGTGCGCAGCTTCTGGCCCGCCAGCCACGTACCGCCCACGGTGACGACGACGAGCAGCACCAGGGCGACGGGCAGCCCCACCGATGAGGTGATGTCGGCGCCGTCGCCCGCGACCTTCTCGCCCAGCGCGAGCGCCCACTGCTGCACGCTGAGGGTCTTCGCGCCCTCCACCAGGCTGCCGAAGAGGGCCTCCCAGATGAGCGAGTAGATCAGGCCGATGACGACCGCGTGCCTGCTAACCGTGCCGAGCAGCAGGAACAGCGCGCTGTACGCGACGGAGGCCACGGCGGCGGCGAGCGCGTAGGCCACCGCGATCTGCTGGCTGTTGCCGTTGAGGATGAAGCCCGCGACGAGCACCGGTACGGCCGTGAAGACGGCCGTCACCCCGGTGGCGACGACGAGCTTGGTGACGATGATGCTGGGCCGCTTGACCGGCTTGGACAGCAGATAGACCACCGAGCCGTCGTCGATCTCCGGCCCGATCGCGCCCGTACCGGCGATGACGCCGACCAGGGGGACCATCGTCGCCAGGGCGAAGCCGCCCAGGAGCTGCGTGGTGACCTCGTCGTCCGCGCCGACCATGGCGCGCACGGCGGCCGCCACGACCAGGAGCAGCACGGGCAGCGCGCACAGGATCAGCGCGCGGCGGCGGCCGAGGAGGGCCCGGTAGGTGAGCCGGGCGACTGTGGGATTGAACATCGGAATGAGGCTCCCTTCGGGCCGCTAGGCAGCGACGAGGTACGAGAAGACGCTCTCCAGGGACTCGTCGGAGGGCGAGACCGTGTAGAGCCTGATGCCGTGCTCGCGGGCGACGCGCGGGAGCAGTTCGGTGAAGCGGGTGAAGTCGATGGCCTGGATGCGCAGGGCCTTCTCGTTCCAGTCCAGCTCGATGCCCGCCGTGGAGGCGTCCGCGATGAGCGCGGCGGCCAGCTGACGGTCGTCGCTGGAGCGCACCAGGTAGCGGTGCGGCCGGTCCGTCATCAGGCGGCGGATCTTCCGGAAGTCGCCGCTGGCCGCGTGCCGCCCGGCCACGATCACCTCGATGTGCGAGGCGAGCTGCTCGACCTCCTCCAGGATGTGCGAGGAGAAGAGCACGGTGCGTCCCTCGGCGCCCATCCTGCGCAGCAGATCCATGAGCTGCATGCGCTGCCGCGGGTCCATCCCGTTGAACGGTTCGTCCAGGAGCAGCACGGACGGCTCGTGCACCAGCGCGGAGGCCATCTTCACGCGCTGCCGCATGCCCTTGCTGTACGTCGAGATCTTGCGGTCCTGCGCGTACTCCATCTCGACCGTGGCGAGCGCCTTCTGCGCCGCCGCCTTCGGGTCGGGGAGCTGGTGCAGCTCGGCGTTGGCCAGCACGAAGTCGTACCCCGTGAGGAAGTCGTACATCCCCTCGCGCTCGGGGACGAGCCCGATCTCGCGGTACGCCTGCTCGTTGCGCCAGATCGGCGCTCCGTCCAGGGTCACGCTGCCGTTGGAGGGGGCGAGGAAACCGCCCATCATGTGGATGAGCGTGGACTTGCCCGCGCCGTTGGGACCCAGCAGCCCGGTGACGCCGGGGCCGATCTCCATGGTGATGTCGTTGACGGCGACGACGTTCCCGAACCAGCGGGACGTGCGGTCGATGTGGATCGTGGTCACAGTCCGGCCTTTCGGTAGCGGCGCAGCAGGAGCGCGTACGCGCCCGCGGTCAGCGCCGCGATGACGACGAGGTAGAGCGGGCCCTGCGCGTCGGTGAGGGTCTCGCCGCCCGGGAACTGGGAGATGCCGCCCAGGAACTTGCTCTGCAGGCCGTCCATGAGCGAGCCGGGCGAGGCCAGCCCGAGCCAGCCGATGGCCGAGTCGGCGTCCTGTTCCATGGCGATGCCCTGGAGCGCGCTGATGAGGAAGAACGGGATGGTCAGCACCACGATGATCGCGGCGATCCCGAAGCCCCGGCGCGGGGTGAGCGCCGCCATGCACGCGCCGATGGCCGCGTGCAGCAGGGCGAACACGGCGCAGAACACCAGCCCCTGGAGGAAGCCCTTGGTCGACTCGCCGAAGTCGAGCTTCGCCAGCAGCGCCCCGACGTACATGATCACGACGGGGAAGGCGGTGAAGACGAAGAGGGCGGCGGAGAGCGCCGCGTACTTCGCCGCGACGTAGTCGCCGCGTTCGATGGGGCGCGAGAAGTAGAGCGGCGTGATCTTGAACCGCAGGTCGAGCGAGACCATCTGGGGCGCGACCGCGGCGATGAAGATCCCGATGACGGGCTGGAGCATCAGCACGTACTCGGAGTAGCCGACGGGCAGTTCGTCCGCCTTGGTCGCGACCGCCACGGCCACGATGATCGCGGCGGGCATGCAGATCACGGCGAAGAGGATCATCGGCAGGACCTTGGACTTGGCCGAGCGTCCGAGGCCGTACGCGCCGCGCAGCGACTGCGAGAAGAGCGAGCGCCGGGCGTACGCGCGGCCGAGCCGGGCGCCCTCGTACTCGCGGTAGCCGATGTTGTGGATGACGTCCTGGCCGCGCTGGGCCGGGGCGGGTGCCGTCGGGGGTGCCGTGGGCGTGGGATCAGGCGACATCGGCGCTGCTCCTCTCCTGCTGGTGGTCCTGGCGCGGCTGCGCGGAACGGGCGGCCGCGTCGTCCGAGGTGAAGACCTCGGAGATCTGGTGCCTGCGCTGCTCCATCCGCACGAGGCCCACGCCGAGCTCGGCTGCGGCGTCGCGGACCGCGTCGTACGCGGACTCGTCGTCGGCGTCCACGTACAGCAGGTGGCCCGTGCCCGGGGCCGCGTGCCCGGCCGCGGGGCTGTGGACGCTCAGACCGGCGCGGTCGAGCGCGGTGCGCAGCGCGGCGGTGCCGTCCGGGTGCAGGTCGGTGTCGGTCACCTCGACGGCGAGGACCGCCGTGGTCTGCGTGAAGTCGGCGGTGGACGAGGACCGCAGCAGCTTTCCGCCGTCGATGACGACGACGTGGTCGCAGGTGCGCTCCAGCTCGCCGAGCAGGTGCGAGGTGACGAGGACGGAGATGCCGAAGTCCGTGTGGACGCGCCGGATCAGCGCGAGCATGTCATCACGGCCGACGGGGTCGAGCCCGTTGGTGGGCTCGTCGAGGAGGACCAGCCGGGGGTCGTGCACCAGCGCCTGGGCGAGCTTGACGCGCTGCTTCATGCCTGTCGAGTAGCCGCCCATCGGGCGGTACCGCTCCTCGTAGAGGCCCACGTGGCGCAGGGTGTCGGCGGTCCGCTCACGGGCCGCCGTCGGGGGCAGCCCCGACATCCGGGCCATGTGCACGACGAACTCGGTCGCCGAGACGTCGGGCGGCAGGCAGTCGTGCTCCGGCATGTAGCCGACGCGCTCCCTGATGGCGCTGCCGTGGGTCCGTACGTCCATGCCGAGGACAGTGGCACCGCCCTCGGTGGCGGGTTCGAGCCCGAGCAGGATCTTGATCAGGGTCGATTTGCCGGCGCCGTTGGCACCCACCAGGCCAGTGACGCCCGGTGTGATGCCGACGGTCAGCCGGTCGAGCGCGGTCACCCGGGGGAACCGCTTGCTGAGGCTTTCGGTCGCGATCACAGTCACGTCCTCGACGCTAGTGGCGCAGCTCACGCTCCGCGTCCGCCAGGGCGTCTGTTTCTCCGTACCTCTCAGGTCGGAGAAACCCGTAGGGGCTCGCTCTCAGGGGGGCTGACGAAAGTTATCCACAGGTCGGGGGTGGGCTCTTGCCCGCGCCATGGATCGATGTCACATTCGTTGATGTCAAGTTGCGGAGCGGGGCGTCCGGGAGATCGGCAGACCCGGAATTCAGGGATTCGGGAATTCGGGGATTCGGAGAGGGGCGGTGGGCCATGCCTGCGAGGAGTCACGGCTATTCCTCCGCTGACCTGCGGGGCTTCAGAGAAGTGCAGCAGCTCAGCTATGAGTGCGCCGAGTCGGTCGCCGCGCGGCTCAAGCCGGGGGTGACCGAGCGCGAGGCGGCGCGCATGCAGCGCGAGTGGCTGCGGGAGAGAGGGGTGCGGGACTGGTTCCATCTCCCCTTCGCGTGGTTCGGGGACCGCACCGCGTTCGCCGGTTTCAGGATCCCGCTCCAGTTCTTCCCGACGGACAAGCGGCTGGAGCCGGGGATGCCCTTCATCCTCGACATGGCTCCGATCCACCGCGGCTTCACCTCGGACATCGGCTATTCCGGCTGCCTCGGCCTCAATCCCCTGCACGAGCGGCTGATGTCCGACCTGCGGGAGCACCGCGAGCTGCTCCTCCGCGAGGTCCGCGAGCGCCGCCCGCTGAGGGAGATATACGAGGACGTGGAGCGGCTCATGGTCCGCCAGGGCCACGCCAACCGGCACCGGGCCTATCCGTTCGGCGTGATCGCGCACAAGGTCGACCGGGTCAAGGACCGCCGCTGGTCCCCCACGGTCTTCGGCTTCGGCACCAACGCCCTGCGGGGCCTGGCGAAGGACGCCCTGCACGGGCACAGGGACGGCTGGTCCCCGCTGTGGAGTCCGTACCGCTTCTCGGACCACCCGCCCGAGCCGGGCCTGTGGGCGGTCGAGCCGCACCTCGGATTCCGGGGCACGGGCGCCAAGTTCGAGGAGATCCTCGTCGTGACCGACTCGAAGGACCCGGAGGAGAGCGCCTTCTGGCTGGACGACGACCTGCCGCACGTGCGGCGCTGGCGGGAGGAGGCGGTCGCGCGATGACGGCGGACGGCAGGGCGCGGAAGACGAAGAGGGCTGAGGACAGGGGCGACGTGGACAAGGACCTGGGCGGAGAGAGCGAGCGGCACGGAGAGCGGGAGCGGCACGGGGAGCGGGAGCGCCGGGTGCGCACCGGCGGCATCGAGCTATGCGTCGTGGAGCGGGGCGACCCCGCGCGGCCCACGGTGGTGCTGGTGCACGGCTATCCGGACAGCAAGGAGGTCTGGTCCGAGGTCGCCGACCGCCTGGAGGACCGCTTCCACGTGGTGATGTACGACATGCGGGGGTGCGGCCGTTCCTCCGCGCCCAAGCCGCTGCGCGGCGGCTTCACCCTGGAGAAGCTGACCGACGACTTCCTGGCCGTGGTGGACGCGGTCAGTCCCGGCAAGCCGGTCCACCTCGTCGGGCACGACTGGGGCTCGGTGCAGGGCTGGGAGTTCGCGACGGTCAAGCGGACAGAGGGCCGTATCGCCTCGTTCACGACGATGTCGGGCCCCTCGCTCGACCACTTCGGGCACTGGATCAAGAAGCGGATGACCCGCCCGACCCCGCGCCGTGCCGCGCAGCTCCTCGGCCAGGGCGCCAAGTCCTGGTACGTGTACGCGCTGCACACCCCGGTGCTCCCCGAGCTGGCGTGGAAGGGCCCGCTCGGCAAGAGGTGGCCGAGGATCCTGGAGCTGATGGAGAAGGTCCCCGCGACCGGCACCGGCACCGGCACGGAGGACGCCCGCCCGGCGTATCCCACATCGTCCCTCCCCACGGACGCGGCACACGGCGCCTGGCTCTACCGGGACAATGTGCGCCCGAGGCTCCGCCGCCCCCGTACCGACTGCTACGCCCATGTGCCGGTGCAGCTCATCACCCCGACGGGAGACGCCTTCCTCAGCCAGCGGCTCTACGACGAGCTGGAGATGTGGGCGCCGAAGCTGACGCGGCGCTCGCTGCCCGCCAAGCACTGGGTGCCCCGCACCCGGCCCGACCAGCTCGCCGCCTGGATCGGGGAGTTCGTCTCCACCGCGGAGTCCGAGACGCCCACCCGCGAACCGGCCGCCCCCGGGCCGTTCGCGGACCGCTTCGGGGGTCAGCTCGTGCTCGTCACGGGAGCGGGCAGCGGGATCGGGAGGGCGACGGCGTTCTCGTTCGCCGAGGCGGGCGCGCGCGTCGTCGCCGTCGACCGTGACGCGGAGAGCGCGGCCCGCACCGCCGACATGGCGCGGCTCGTGGGCGCCCCGGAGGCCTGGGCCGAGACCGTGGACGTGGCCGACGAGCAGCAGATGGAGAAGCTCGCGCAGAAGGTCGCCGAGGAGTACGGCGTGGTGGACGTCCTGGTGAACAACGCGGGAGTGGGCGTCTCCGGCTCCTTCCTGGAGACCAGCTCCGAGGAGTGGAAGCGCGTCCTCGACGTCAATCTGTGGGGCGTCATCCACGGCTGCCGCCTCTTCGGCCGCCAGATGGCCGAGCGCGGCCAGGGCGGTCACATCGTCAACACCGCCTCGGCCGCCGCCTATCAGCCCTCCCGCGCCCTCCCGGCCTACAGCACCTCGAAGGCGGCCGTGCTGATGCTCAGCGAGTGCCTGCGCGCCGAGCTCGCGGGCCAGGGCATCGGCGTCACCGCGGTCTGCCCCGGCCTGGTGAACACCAACATCACCGCGACCACGCGCTTCACCGGGGTCGACGAGGACGAGCAGAAGCGCCGCCGCCGTCGCGCCTCCCGGTTCTACGGGATGCGGAACTACCCGCCCGAGAAGGTCGCCGACGCCGTGCTCCGCGCCGTCGTGCGCAACCAGGCCGTGGTGCCGGTGACGCCCGAGGCCCGCGGGGCCCGTGTGCTCTCCCGCCTCGCCCCGCGTACGCTCCGCGCGATAGCCCGGCTGAAGCCCCCGATGTAGCAGCCCCATGCGCCCCGCCCCCGGCCCCCTCCCGGGCGGCGCGGCGAGCGAGGAGACCGACCATGTCCCTGTCCGACGCCGAGTACCGGATCGAGGATCTCGCCCACCGCAGCGGCGCCACGGTGCGCACGATCCGCGCGTACCAGGACAAGGGCCTGCTGCCCAAGCCCGAGCGGCGCGGCAGGGCCAATGTGTACGACGACTCGCACCTGGCCCGGCTGCGGCAGATCGCCGATCTCCTCGACAGGGGTTACACGCTGGCGTCCATCAAGGAGCTGCTCCAGGCCTGGGACGAGGGGCGGGGCCTGGGCGGGGTGCTGGGGCTGGTCGCGGAGGTCGAGGGGCCGTGGACCGACGAGGAGTCGGGGCGGATGACCCGCGCGGAGCTGGACGAGCTGTTCACCGGGGAGCAGAACGACACGGCGGTCGCCGAGGCCGTCTCGCTCGGCGTGCTGGTCCCGCTGCCCGACCGGCCCGGCGAGTTCCTGGTGCCGAGCCCGCAGGAGCTGGCCGTGGCGGCGGAGCTGCACAAGGCGGGCGTCCCGCTCCTCGCGATCACCGACCATCTCCGGGAGCTGCGGGGGCAGATGGAGCACATCGCGGCCCGTTTCCTGGACTTCACGAACGAGCACGTGTTCATCCGCTATCTCGGCACGCGCCCCTCGGACAGCGACGCGTCCGAGGCGGCCGACTTGGTGCGCAGGCTGCGCCCGCTCGCGCAGCAGACCGTGGAGGCGGAGCTGGCCCGCGCCATGAGCAAGCTCGCTGCGCGCAACCTGCGCGACCACCTCCGCTCGGCCGCCGCCGCACCCCCGCCGGACCCCGCAGGACCCCGTGCCGAAGCGGTCCCCCTGCCCTCCGGCACGGTGGAATCGGTCCGCACCCTGGTCGGCGAGGACCGCACCCCCGCGTTCATCGCCGCCGCGACGGAACGCGAGGTCCAGGCCCGCACGATGGACCGCCTCACGGCGGAGGGGAGCGGGGGCGAACCGGGGCGGCACTGAGCGGAGCTGTACGGGGCTGTACGGGGCGGTGTCGCACCGAGCAGGTCGGCAAGGGGCGTTCGGCTCAGCGGTCAGGCCAGGCCCGCTCGGGAGAGGCCCTCTGTGGCCAGGCGTTCGAAGAGGGAGGGGGAGAGGGCGAAGCGGGTGTCGGGGATGGGCCAGTGGAGGACGAGTTCGTCGAAGCCGAGTTCCGCGTGGCGGGCGGCGAAGTCGGCGAAGGCGTCGAGGGAGTCCAGGGCGCCCTCGGTGCTGTCCGGGGTGAAGCCGGTGAGCAGGATGCGGTCGAGCTCGGCCGGGTCGCGGCCCTCCTCGGCGCAGGCCTTCTCCATGCGGGCGGCCTGGCGGGCGAGGGCGGTGTGGGAGTCGGCGGCGGAGCCGGAGGAGTTCGCCGCGCCGTCGCCGGTCGTCAGCCATGCCTGGCCGTGGCGGGCGGCAAGGCGGAGGCCGCGGGGGCCCGTGGCCGCGACGGCGAAGGGCAGGCGGGGGCGCTGGACGCAGCCGGGGAGGTTGCGGGCCTCGTGGGCCGCGTAGTGGGCGCCCCCGTGAGTGACCTCGTCCTCGGTCAGGAGGCGGTCGAGGAGGGGGACGAACTCGGCGAAGCGGTCGGCGCGTTCGCGCGGGGTCCACGGTTCCTGACCGAGGGCGGTCGCGTCGAAGCCGGAGCCTCCGGCGCCGATGCCGAGGGTGAGGCGGCCGCCGCTGAGGTCGTCGAGGGAGACGAGTTCCTTGGCGAGGGTGACCGGGTGCCGGAAGTTGGGGGAGGTGACCATCGTGCCGAGCCGGATGCGTTCGGTGACGCCCGCCGCCGCGGTCAGGGTCGGTACGGCGCCGAACCAGGGCCCGTCGCGGAACGGGACGCGCCACGTCAGGTGGTCGTAGGTGTACGCGGCGTGGAAGCCCAGTTCCTCGGCCCGCCGCCAGGTGTCGCGCCCGCCCTCGTGCCAGCGGTCGACGGGCAGGATGCATGTGCTCAGTCTCATGGTGCGAGCGTATGCCGGGCGACTGGGCCGCTGGGCTGCTGGGCGGGCCGGGCTCACCTGGCATGATTCGGTGGTATGGACCACTCGCACGATCCCGACCGCCCTCTCCCGAGCACCGAGGCGGCCGTCCGGGCCGTCCGCGCCGTCGCGGAGCGGCACGGCCACTCGGTGAGCGTCGAGCACGCGATCGGGGCGGACGAGTCGTCGCGGCGTTCGGCTGCCGGGGCGTTCGCCGTGACCGACGAGGACGGGTCGATGCCGCACGAGGCGTGGCTGGAGATCCCCGCGACCGAGGGCCCTCTCACCCCGCACATCACCGTGCAGGTCTTCGAGGAGGGGGACGCGCACATCACGCTGGACGGGATCACGTTCCATGACGTCCCGCGCGAGCAGGCCCCGGCGTTCCTGGAGACGGTCTTCGACGGGCGGGCGCGCGTGAAGATGACCTGGTGGCCGCCGTACTGCCGACTGATCGTCGCGCTGCCGGGCGACCGTACGTACAAGGAGGTCGTGCCGATGGCGCACGGCGGGCTCTCGCGGTGGATGAACGCGATCGCGAAGTAGTGCAGTGGCTCAGTGGCGCGGCGGCAGTGTGCTCGGGGCGTTCCTCGCGGACCGTACGCTCGTCCTATGACGGACGATCTCTCCCGTGCCAGGCGGCAAGTCTCGCTCGGTGACCCCGCGTTCACCTACCCGCTGTGGCCGCCGATGACGGCCGGATGTCCGAGGACGAGCACGGAGACGGTCTCCTACCCGGTGGAGGTCGACTACGCGTACGACGAGGTGGACGGCCCGGCGCTCTTCGCCGCCCCCGGCGCCCGCGGTGACGGCATCGGGCGGTGGGCGCCGCTGCTTCCGCCGCTCGTCGGGCCGGGGCTCGCGGAGGGCGGGACGCCGCTCGTGCCGTTGGAAGACGGTGTCTACGTCAAGGACGAGTCCCGCAATCCCACATGGAGCCACAAGGACCGGCTCAACCGCGTCGCCGTCAGCGCGGCCGTGCGCATGGGGGCGCCGGGGATCGTCGTCGCCTCGTCCGGCAATCATGGCGCGTCGGCCGCCGCGTACGCCGCACGGGCCGGGCTGCCCTGCGTCGTGATCGCGTCCTCGCACGTGCCCCCGGCCGTCCTGTCGTTCCTGCGGGCGTACGGCGCCGAGGTGCTGCCCGTGCCCGAGGCCGGGCGGTGGCCGGTGCTGCGGCAGATCGTCGAACGGTGCGGGCTGCACCCCGTCAGCAACCTCACCCCCACCCACACCGGTCACGCCTTCGGGCCCGAGGGCTACAAGACCGTGGCCTACGAGCTGTTCGCGGATCTCGGCACGGTGCCCTCGGCCGTCTACGTCCCCGTCGGGTACGGGGAACTGCTGTTCGGCGTCGGCAAGGGCTTCGAGGAGCTGCGCCGCCTCGGCGTGACGGACCGTGTGCCGCGCCTGTTCAGCGCCGAGCCCGACGCGGGCGGGCCGCTCGCCGCCGCCGTGCGCGCGGGCGTACCCGCCACGCACGTCGAGGTCGGCCCCACGGACGCGTACGCCATCGACTCCTCCGTCGGCGGCTACCGCGCCCGGTACGCGCTGGGGCGCAGCGGGGGAGAGGCGCTGCTCGTGAGCGACGCGCAGTTGCGGGAGGCGCAGCGGGAGCTGGCGGGGCAGGGGATGTGGGCCGAACTGTCGAGCGCGGCGGGGCTCGCGGCGTACCGCGCGCACCGTCCCGGCCCGGTCTCCGAGGGGCCCGTGGTGTGCGTGTCCACTTCGAGCGGTTTCAAGGATCTCGGGGTCGGGACGGAGTCCGTGCAGACCGTTCCGGCGGAGTGGGACGCGATCGCGCCCCGGCTGCGCGCGGCGGGCCTGCTCGACCAGGCTTCCTAGCGCTGCCGAAGACCGCGACGCCACCGCCGGTTCCGGGGACGGTACGGGTGCCCTCCCCGGGGGCAGCGGGGGGCCGCCGCAGGAGCGCGGACACCTGCGGCGCTTGGTGGCGTCAGACCAGGCCGTGCCGGTACGCGAAGGCGACGGCCTGGGCGCGGTCGCGGGCGCCGGTCTTCGCCAGCAGCCGGTTGATGTGGCTCTTGACCGTGCCCTCGCTGACGACGAGGTGCTCGGCGATCTCCCCGTTGGACAGCCCGCCCGCGATGAGGGTCAGCACCTCCGCCTCCCGGGGTGTGAGTCCGGCCGGGAAGCGGGGCGGTGTTGTAGGCGGACGCGGGGGCTGGTCGCCGCCCGCACCGGCGAGCGCGTCGATCAAGTGGTGCTGCACGGCGGGGTCGATGGCGGCCTGGTCGTCCAGCACGCGCCGCAGCGCCTGGTGGATCTCCTCGCCGCCCGAGTCCTTGGTGAGGTAGCCGCGCGCCCCGGCGCGCAACGCGTCCAGCACCGAACGGTCGTCCGAGTACGTGGTCAGCACGACGACCTTGGCGCCCGGCACACGCTCCCGCAGCAGCCGCGTGGCCTCGACGCCGTCGCAGCGCGGCATCCGGAGGTCCATGAGCACGACGTCCGGGGCGAGTTCGGCGGCGAGGGCGACGGCCTCCGACCCGTCCGCGGCGACGCCCACGACCTCGACGTCCGGCAGCAGCCCGAGCACCATCGTCAGCCCCTCCCGGACGACGCGCTGGTCGTCGGCGACGAGGACGCGGATCGGCGTCCTGCTCATGCTCACGCGGGCACCTCCAGGTCGACGCGGAAACCGGTGGGCGTCGGGCCGGTGACGAGTGTGCCACCCAGCAGTTCGGCGCGCTCCCGCATGCCGGTGAGGCCGTATCCCCCCTCTTCCTCGACTTCGTCCTCTCCCTCGTCCCTGGCGCCCTCGCCCTCGTCCCTGGGGCCCGCACCCTCGCCGCTGAAGTCCTCGATCGTCAGGCGGGCGCCCGGCCGTTCATAGCTGAGGGACAGCTCGACGCGGTCGGCGTGGGCGTGCTTGGCGACGTTGGTCAACGCCTCCTGGGCGACCCGGTACAGCGCGAGGCGGGACTCGGTGCCCAGCTCGTGCGGCTCGCCGGTGACGGTGAGGCGGCAACGGGTGCCGCGGTCCCGCTCGAACCGCTCCACCAGCGCGGGCAGCCGCTCGGGGCCCGGCAGTTCGTCGTCGCGGAGCGTGCCGATCGCGCGGCGGGCCTCCGCGAGGCCGGACCGGCCCAGGCGGTGCGCGCGGTCGATGACCTCGGGTATTCGAGGGTCGGCCGGGTCGGCGGCGGCCAGCATCCGGGCCCCTTCGAGCTGGAGCATCAGCCCGGAGAGGGAGTGCGCGAGCACGTCGTGCATCTCGCGGGCGAGATGCTGGCGCTCCGCCAGGCCCGCCGCCTCCGCCTCCGCGGCACGGCTCTGCTCCAGCTCGGCGAGGAGCCGCTCGGCCAGCCGGTTGGCCTCGGCGAGGCGCATGGCGAGGAACATCGCCCCGTAGAAGGCGCCGATCATCACCGCGTTGAGCAGCGCGGTGGTGAGGGAGCCGCGCTGCGCGACCGCGACGACCGTCGCCAGCAGCACCACGGCGCCCACCGTCAGCGGCACCGAGAGGTGGCCGCGCAGCCGGGGCGCGAGGAGGGACAGGCCGACGAAGACGCCCGCGACGGCCACCCCGTCCGGCTGGAGCCAGACCAGTGCCGCCGAAGCGGCCATCAGCACCCCGACGCAGGCGGCGTGGGCCCAGTCGGGGACGCGCGCCCAGCTCAGGACGTGGTCCCAGCCCGGCACGTGATCGCGGCCCGGCAGCCGGGCGCGGCCACGGCCGCTGCCCCGGAGCGTGACCAGGCATCCCACGCCCCCGACGACCACGCCGCCCAGGGCGCACGAGACGGCCAGCTCGCGGCCCGACGCCCCCGGACCCGGCCGGGAGTGCAGCGCCGACCAGACCACGACGGCCAGGACCAGCGGCGCCAACGGGCGCAGCCAACGCACCACCGCCTCCTCCTGCCGCACCCGCGACGCCCGCAGCACGGACGGCGAGGAAAGGGAGGAAGAGGAGGAAGGGGGAGGGGAAGAGGACGACCGGAGCGGTGGAGGGGCGGGGGTGTGGGCGGAGCTGGTCACTCCCCGAACGGTACGGACCGTCGCCCGCCCCGGCATCGCCTCACGGGTTGAGCCCGCACCCTCCACCCGTGGGTGGATACGGCCCCACCCCTGGTCAGAGGCTCCTGGTCCAGTGAAGTTCTGCCCAGGAGCCGACGCGTGGGACCGTCCCGCCGCCGCACGCTGGTTCGCCATGGACACCCTTGACGCCGGGAACACCGGCCCGCTCGAAGACCCCCGTACTCATACGTTCCGTGGCGTGAAGCGGCTTCTCGGGGCCTACGCGGCCCTCAGCGTGCTCACCGTCGTGGCCACCGTCCTGCTCCGCGACCACCACGACCTGGTGACCGACGCGGTCTGGATACGGGGCGTCGCCGTCGCCGTCAGCTCGCTCGCGATGTGTCTCTTCGCGGCCCGCGCGGCGCGCGGCTCGCGGGCGGCGTTCCGACGGATGCGGATCATCTGCGTCGTGATGGTTGTGGCCATCGTGGTGATCGTCGCGCTGCCCGGCGCCTTCCCGGTGTGGATGAGGGTCGAGCAGGCCGTCTGCGGGCTGCTCCTGCTGCCCGTCCTGGTACTGACGGGCCGGGGGCGGCTCCGGGGCCAGGAGCTCTTCGCCGACGAGCACTGAGGCCCCCCCCGGGGGAAAGGGAGCTGTCAGCCCGCCGCCGTCGTGATCACTTCGTCCAGTACGGAACGAGTACGGCGCAGGTCCCGGATCGAGCAGTCGATCCGCGCGCGCTCCGCCTCCAGCTGCTCGACCAGCCAGGGCGTCGCCGTCTCCGCCGGGCCGCCGTCGTGGTCCCGCATGCAGGGGAGGATGTTCGCGATCTTGTCGCTGCTGAGCCCCGCGGCCAGCAGCTGCTGGATGAGGATCACGCGGTCGACGGCCGCCTCCGGATACTCCCGGTGGCCGCCGGCCGTGCGGTCGGAGGCGAGCATGTGCTTCTGCTCGTAGTACCGCAGGGAGCGTACGCTCACGCCCGTACGCTGCGAGAGTTCGCCGATACGCATGGGATCCGGCCTCCTCGTCCGCCACCGCGACCCCAGCTCACAGGTTCACCGGGGTTGAATCTGACACCGGTGTCAGATCCTACGGTTCCGGCATGACGAACGCATCCTCTTCCCCCAGCCCCAAGTCCGCGCTCCTCATCCCCTACTCCTCCGCCCGCCTCTCCCTCCCCAACCGGATCGTCCTGGCGCCCATGTCCCGGCACCGGGCCCATGAGGACGGGACGCCGCTCCCGGTCGTCGCGGACTTCTACGCCCAGCGCGCGGAGGCCGGGCTCCTGATCACCGAGGGCATCTGGCCGCACCGCAGAGGGCAGAGCGGGTGGCGCATCCCCGGACTGGAGACCGAGGCGCACGTCGCCGGGTGGCGCGCGGTGACCGAGGCCGTGCACGCGCGGGGCGGGCGGATCTTCGCGCAGCTGATGCACGGCGGGCGCCAGGGCCACCCGCGTTCGCGGGTGCTCGGCGACGTCCCGGCCGGGCCGTCGCCCGTGCCGACGCCGGGCCCGCTGCACGTGAAGGACGGCAAGGCCGAGCCGCCCGTACCGCGCGAGATGACCGTCGACGACATTCGTACCGCGATAGACGATCACGTGGCCGCCGCACGCAACGCCATACGGGCAGGGTTCGACGGCGTCGAGATCCACGGGGCCAACAGCTACCTGACCCATCAGTTCCTCGCCGACAACACCAACCTCCGCACCGACGCCTACGGGCGCGACAAGACCCTCTTCGCGCGGGAACTGGTCACCGCCGTCGCCGACGCGATCGGCGCGGAACGGCTCGGGCTGCGCCTCTCCCCCGGCAACCCCCAGTTCGGCATGGTCGAGCACGACCCGGCGCCCCGCTACCGCGCGCTGCTCGACGCGCTGGACCCGCTCGGCCTGGCCTATCTCCACCTCACCGACAACGACGACTACCCGGCGCTGGCCGATCTGCGCCCGCGCTGGAGCGGCACGCTGATCGCCAACGTCGGGGAGAACCACGAGCCGACCACTCAGGAGCAGGGCGAAGGGACGCTCGCGGCGGGCCACGCGGAGCTGGTGTCGTACGGACGCGCGTTCCTCACGCACCCCGACCTGCCCGCGCGCATCGCCGCGAACGACCCGCTCGCCACGCCCATCGACATGGCGCACCTCTACACGCACGGTGCGGAGGGCTACACCGACTACCCGACGATGGAGGAGGAGCGGGAGCGGGAGAGGAAGCGGGAGAAGGAGACGGCGACGGCGGAGTCCCGGACCCGGGTCCTCAGCGGTGCAGCGGGACGGTGAACTCCTTCAGCCAGGTGCGACGTGCGAAGTCGCGGGCCTTGATCACGACTTCGTGCCGGCGCACCTCCACCTGGAGGCCCTGGTTGAACGGTCCCTCGACGGACTGTTCCCCGCCTGAACCGTTGTCGCGGTAACCCGTCTCGATCGCACCGGTGTTGACCACCGTGAATCCGGCGAGGTTCGCGGTGCCCGGCACCACGCGGCGTACGACCCAGTCGGACAGGTCGAGGTCCCAGTGGGTGTGCCCGCAGAAGAGGAAGACGTCGGGATGGCGGCCGAGGGTCTCCAGCAGACGATCCGGTTGCAGATAGTCGCTCATGTAGAGCTTGTTGCGGGTGCCGGAGACCGTGTTCGGCAGCGGGTGGTGGGTCAGCACCATCACCGGCCTGCGCCGCCGCGACCAGTACCGCAGCCGGTCCTCCAGCCACGCGAACTGCCGGTCGCTGATCCACACCTCGTCCCACAGCTTCGGGTCGTGGTACTTCGCGTACCGCTCCGTGCCGAGCGTCAGCACGGGTATGCCGCCGAAGGAGAACTCGTCGTAGACGCGGCCCCGTTCGGCGAACCGGTAGAAGCTGCGGAAGAGCGAGTCCTCGGTCGTGCCGTTCGGCCAGGTCTCCTGGGCGAGGGTGTCAGGGTCGCGGTACTTCGGCACGTAGAACTCGTGGTTGCCGATCGCCCACGCCACGTTCTTCGGGTGCGGGTGCTTCTTGATCCGCTCGCGCACCTGCGCGTACTCGAAGTCGTAGCCGCGCGGGGTGATGTCGCCCGCGACGCCGAGACCCGCGCTGTGCGGATTGACGGCGGCCATGTCGTCCAGGGCCTTGCCGAAGTCGTTCAGGTCGCCCTGGATGTCGCTGATGATGTTGAAGCGGACGGTCCCGCGGTCGGACCGTCCCGCCGCGGACCGTCCCGCTGCGGACAGTTCCGTCGCGGACTGTCCGGTACGGGACGCGGCATCAGCCCCTGTCCCCGTCAGCAGCACTCCGGCCGACGCCGCGCCCGCCGCGGCCCCCACGAAAGCTCTGCGTTCCATCCCTCGTTCTCCTCCCTCGCCCCGCACGGATCCCCGCCCGCCCAAGATCGCCGGGCGCGGTGACTATTCGATGTCGTCACGGTGGATTCGGAACTACCGTGTCCCGACATGCCACCGATTCCCACCGGTCCCGCCGATGCCACCTCTCCCCAGGAGATCGTGCGGCGCGGCTACGACGCGCTCGCGGAGCGGTACGACGAGGCGTTCGGCTCCGCGACCAAGTACGGCCCCTGGCTCGACGAGCTGCGCGCGCCGCTCGCGCCCGGCAGCGACGTGCTGGACCTCGGCTGCGGCGGTGGCGTCCCCGTGGCCCGCGACCTCACGGCGGCCGGGCACCGCGTGACCGGCGTCGACCTCAGCCCTCGGCAGATCGCGCGCGCCCGCGAGCGCGTGCCGGGCGCGGCGTTCGTCGAGGCCGACCTCACCGACCCCGCCGCGTTCGACCCGCGCCCCGGCTCCTTCGACGCCGTGGTCTGCCTCTACGCGCTCATCCACGTCCCCGAGGCTGAACACCCCGCCCTCCTGCGCCGGATCGCCGCCTGGCTCCGCCCCGGCGGCCGCCTCCTCTGCACCACCGGCGAGCACGCGCTCACCGGCTCCGACCCCGACTGGCTCGGCGGCGGCGTGCCCATGTGGTGGAGCCACCCCGACGCGGCGACCAGCCACGCGTGGCTGACGGAGGCCGGACTCGACGTCGTACGCCAGGAGTTCGTGCCGGAGGGCGACGGCGGACACGCGCTCTTCTGGGCACGCAAGGGCGGGAACGGTGGGAAGGGGAACGGCGGGAAGGGTGGTGCCGCGTGAGCGACGACGCCCAGATGCGCGACGGCCGGATGCACGACGACGAGCGCGAGATCACCCCCGCCCTCGTACGTCACCTCGTCGCCCGCCAGTTCCCGCACTGGGCGGAACTGCCCGTGACGCGGGTGCCGTCCACCGGGACCGTGAACGCGATGTTCCGGCTCGGGGACGACATGGCCGTACGGCTGCCGCGTATCCCCGGCGGTGTGGAGGACGTGGAGCGGGAGCACGACTGGCTCCCGTACCTCGCACCCCGGCTGCCCGTCCCGGTCCCCCGGGTGCTGGGCAAGGGCCTCCCCGCGCCGGACGACGGCTATCCCTGGCCCTGGACCGTGCTGCGCTGGCTGGACGGCGCGAACCCGGTCGTCGGCGGCCTCGCCGACCCCGAGGGACTCGCGCTCGGCCTCGCGGAGTTCGTCGCGGCGCTGCGCCGCGTCGACGCCACGGGCGGCCCCCCGGCGCACCGGGGCGGGCCCCTCGCCGCGCTCGACGGGCCGACCCGCGAGGCGCTCGGCCGGCTCGGCGCGCTGAGCGCCCGGGGACTGGTGGACCTCGACGCGGAGGAGGTGGCCGCGCTGACGGCGGCATGGGAACGGGCACTCGCCGCGCCCCGTTGGCCGGGCCCGCCCGTGTGGGTCCACTCCGATCTGATGCCGGGCAATCTGCTGGTGCGCGAGGACGGCGCGCTCGGCGCGGTGATCGACTTCGGGACCCTGGGCGTGGGCGACCCGGCGTGCGACCTGGTCGCCGCCTGGTACGTGCTGCCGCCGGACGCCCGCGAGACGTTCCGCGCGGCGCTCGTCGGGTCCCCCGGTGAGAGTGAGGGCGCGAGGGAGAGGGAGGAGAGCGCGCTCTGGGAACGGGGCCGCGGCTGGGCCCTGTCCATGGCGGCGACCCAGTATCCGTACTACCGCGAGACGAATCCGCCCTTCGCCGCCGACGCCCTGAGCACGCTCCAGGCCCTGCTGTCCCCGTAGGACGTCACTTCGTAGGACCTCACTTCGCGGGACCTCGCTTCGTAGGACCTCACTTCTCCTCGAACACCAGGTCCGTCGGCGGCCGGTTCATCCTGACCGTGCTGTCGGTGACGTCCACGACCGAACCGAAGCCCGTGGACTGGCCGTTGGAGATGATGAACAGCCGGTCCCCGCGCTGCTCCAGGTACTCCGGGAAGCCGGACAGCTCGACGTCGCCGTCGTTCAGCGCGAAGTAGTCGGCGAGCCGCCGGAAGAGCTTGGGCAGGATGACGACGTCCTCGGTGAGCGAGTCGATGCCCTGGATCTTGGCCCCGGCCTGCGTCTCGTCGGAGGGCCACAGCCCCTTGCCCGCCTCGCGCGCCGCGTCGGTCTCCTTGGTCAGCGACTCGCGCAGGTCCCAGAACAGCTTGCGGTAGTACGTCGGATAGGCCATGCCCTCCGCTATCTGGTGGTGGTTGACGGTCTGCCGCAGCAGCTCCGCGTCCACCCGCACACCGCTGCCGCTGCGCCCCGGCGCCTCGCCGCGCCCGGCGAACGCCACGCACCGGCCGTACGCGTCGGCGCCGCGCGTGAGGATGTAGCCCCCGACGCGCTCCGGTTCCGCGCGGGTCACGATGCCGTGCGCGTCCCGCTCCACCGAGGTGAACCCGAACCACGCCAGCAGCGAGGCGCTCGCCCGGTCGCCGAACTCGCGCGGCTGGTGCAGCTCGCGCCCGTGCTGCGGCCGGTAGTGGGTCTCCAGCGCGTCGATCGCGTCGAGCCGGAGCTGGGCGCCGCCGAGGCGGTTGTGCCGGATGCGCCCCGGCACCCGCTTCCACAGTTCCGGATTGTCCGGGTAGAACCGCACCGAGTCCCCGTCCGGGCTGGCCCCGTGGACGCGGTAGTCCCCCTTGATCACGAGCATGCTCATGGCTACCCCCCTGGTATGCCATCCAAGTGCCGTGCCGTGTAGTGCCGTGCCGTACCGGTCCACCGATTGCAGCACCGCCGACGCCCCCTGGGAACCGGGACAACAGGCCCTGCATATGCCCGCCATGGGGAAAGTAAGGGTCACTTCCCACCTGCACCCCTTATCATCGCTGGATGCACCAGGTCACGCTCACCCGCGCCACCGCGCAGGACGCCCCCGCCCTGACCGCCATGGTCCGAACCTCCCGCGCCTACGGGGGCGTCTACGCGCCGATGGTCGAGGGATACGAGGTCACCCCCGCCTACATAGCCCGCCACGAGGTCTTCAAGGCCACGGACACCACCACGGACACCACCACTGACACCCTCCTCGGCTTCTACGCGCTCCTCCTCGAACCGCCGCCCGAGCTGGACCTCGCGTTCGTCGCCGACGAGGCGCAGGGCCGGGGCATCGGCCGCGCCCTGCTCGCCCACATGCGCGAACGCGCCCGCGCCGCCGGGCTCACGGACGTACGCGTCGTCTCGCATCCGCCCGCCGAACCGTTCTACCTCCGCATGGGCGCCGAACGCGTCGGTACGGTCCCGGCGGCGCCCCCGAAGATCACCTGGCCCCGCCCGGACCTCCGCCTCCCCGTAACCTCCGTCAGCCGCTGACCGCCTCGGCGGGCGCGGGGAAGACGTGCCGCGTCTCCCCTCCCGCCCACCACACCCCGATCGCGAACGCCGCCGTCGCCTCCAGATACGCCGCCCGCGCGAGGCCCCCGCAGGCCAGCGGGGTGCAGCCCATGGACGTGATCAGTTCGGCCGTACGTTCGCGGGCGACGGCGTCGTCCGCGCAGTACGGGACGGCCAGCGGGGCGCCCTCGTACGTGAGTTCCTCCTGTGTCCATACGCTCTCGTGGGACAGGTTGAACGCCTTGACGACGTGCGCGCCCGGCGCGGCCTCGGCCAGCCGCCGCGCGACGGAGGTGACCCCGCCCGTCGAGAGCATCAGCCCCTCGTCCTCCACCGGGACGATCGGGTTCGTGCAGTCCAGTACGGTCCGCCCCGCGAGCACGTCGCCGAGCCCCTTCACCACCTCCGGCGCGACGTCCGCCGGGAGCGCGGTGAGGACCACGTCCCCGTGCTCCGCCGCCTCCCTGTGCCGGTCGCGCCCCGCGGTCAGCACGTCGTGCCCCGCCCGCCGCCAGGCGCCGCCGAGTGTCGTCGCCATGGCCCCGTTTCCCAGAATTCCTATTCGCATGGCCCGAACGTAGGAGTTCCGACGCACACCGTCCGGTGTCCGTCGCCCGGTGCACACTGGTCGTATGCAGCCGCCGTCGCCGCCGTACCCTCAGGTCGAGTTCACCTCCGACTGCGAGGCGCGCCTCGCCTTCGACGTGCTCGCCAACCGCTGGGACAGCGTCGTCGTCTTCACGCTCGGCGCCGCCGGTACGCCGCTGCGCCCGCGCACGCTGCGCGCCCGTATCGGCGGCATCAGCCCCAAGGTCCTCAACGAGGCCCTGCGCCGCCTCGAACGCAACGGCCTCATCGCCCGCCACGCCTACGCCGAGGCCCCGCCCCGCGTCGACTACGCCCTCACCGAAGCGGGCACGGCGCTCCTCGTCCCCATGCGCGCGATGGGCGCCTGGGCCAAGCGGTACGGCTCCGCCGTCCTGGCCGCCCAGGACCGCGCCGACGCCTATGACTCCTGACCGTCCCCCTCACACCCAGGGCACTCGCACGGTGGGTACGCGCACGGATTCCGCCCGTCCGCCGGCGGCATCCACGGCTCCTTCTCCACGACTCTGACGGTACGGACCGGGGTCTGCGCCCCCGTGTCCCCGTTCACCTGGTAGATACGCAGCGTCATCCGGTGAACCGCCCACTCCAGCACGGGACTTGATTCCTCGCTCATGAGCACCACGCTTGCGGCCTGCGGCTACGCTGAACAGTAGTGGCGCCGTCACAGAGCGCAGTTGTGGAGGGAGACTCCATGCCGGACCCCGAGCCGTCACCCCTGGTGCGGGCCGCAGGGAACCAGTTGCGCCTGTGGCGCGAGCATCGGCGGTTGTCCCGCGACGACGTCGGCAGGAAGACAGGGTTCGCGGCCTCGACGGTCGGTGCCTTCGAACGGGCGGAACGGATCCCCGACGACCGCGCCATCCGCGCCCTCGACGCCGCACTCGACGCCCACCAGATCCTCGCCGTCCTCGCCGACGACCTGGAGAAAGAGCAGTATCCGAAGCGCAAGTTCGCCGAGTTGTTCCGCCTTGAGGCGAACGCTGTGCGGCTCAAGACCTATGACAGCCGGGTCTTTCACGGCCTGCTCCAGACCGAGGCGTACGCACGCGCGTTGTTCCGGGCCCGAGTCCCGTATCGCAGCGACGACGAGATCGAGCGGCTTCTGACCGAACGGCTCGCCCGGCAGGCGCTCTTCACTCGCACGCCCCTCCCTGACCTGTGCTTCGTCCTGGAGGAGGGTGTGCTGTTGCGCCGCACCGGAGGGCGCGAAGTCATGCGGGAGCAGTGCCAGCACCTGCTGGAGATCGGCCGACTGCCCCACGTACAGATCCTGGTGCTGCCCCTCGATTGCGAGGTGCCGGTGGACGCGAGCGGCCCCATGATCCTTCTGGAGACGCCAGAGCATCGAACACTGGGGTACTCCGAGATCCAAGGGGAGAGCATCCTGGTGTCGGACAGAGACGAGGTGAGCACATGGACGCAGCGTTTCGACATGATCCAGGTGAACGCGCTGCGCCCCGCAGACTCGGCGAACCTCATCCGACGCCGACTGGAGGAACTGTGAGCAGCGAACTCAACTGGTTCAAGTCGAGCCACAGCGACGGCGAAGGCGGCGCTTGCGTCGAGGTCGCGAACGGCCAAGGCACCGTCCACGTACGGGACTCCAAGAACCCCGAAGGGCCGACCCTGCGGATTCGGCGGGACGCCTGGCGCTCGTTCGTCGCCGCGCGTACTCCGTGAACAACGAGATACGCGACTCCGACATCAACGGCCCCGTGATCCAGGGCCGGGACATCACCATCGTCCAGCACAGCGCGATCGAGACGCCCCCTCGCTATCTGCTGAACGGCAAGGGTGAGATCCCCCTCGTACGCGAGATCGGGTTACGGGAACTCGGCGTGCACCCTGCGGCCCAGTGGGAGGCGGACGCGGGATCGGACGCGTTTCCCACGTACGTACCGCGGGACTGCGACGGCGAGATCGAGCGGGCGTTCGCGCACGGCGGGCTCGTGGTCGTCGAGGGGCGGTCCGCCGCGGGGAAGAGCCGGGCCGCGGCGGAGGCGATGCGGCGGGTGGCGGCGCGGCGGACGCTGTACGTGCCGCAGGACACGGCCTCGCTCATGGCACTCGGCGAGCCCCCGGGGCGGCTGCGCGACGCGGTCGTCTGGCTGGACGATCTCGAACGGTACTGGCGTCAGGGCCTGGTGGACACGCACCTGATGAACCGGCTGTCACCACAGGGGTCCGGCGTGGTCGTGCTGGCGACGCTGCGGTCGGAGGAGCGGCGGCGGATGGAGGCCGTGCCGATGGGCGGTTCCGGTTCGCCGTCGGACGGTCCGCGGTCGTTCAGCGTGCTGCTCCAGATGGCGACGATCGTACGGCCCGCGTTCCGGCCCAGCGCAGGGGAACGGGAGCGCGCGGAGGAGCGGCGGGACGATCCCCGGATCGCCCGGTGGCTGGACGGGGGCGGGGACGCGGGGATGGCCGAGTACCTGGCCGCCGGGCCCGCGGCGCTGGACCGGTGGCTGACGGGGCGGGACGGGGCGCAGCTCGTGGGCGCGGCGCTGGTGTCCGTCGCCGTCGACGCGCGCCGTACGGGGTACTTCGGGGCGCTGCCCCGCGAGGTGCTGGCGGAGCTGTTTCCGCACTATCTGGACGTGCGGGACGCGCGGCGGCTCGGCTCGGCCACCGACGTGGAGGAGGGGCTCGCGTGGGCCACCGAGCCCGTGAGCGGCGCGAGTTCGTGCCTGCTGCCGCTGGGGGATGGGCGCTACGGCGCGTTCGACTATCTCGTGGACCACAGGGAGCGGGACGAGGCGGCGGGGCCGGTGCCGGAGGCCGTCTGGGAGGCGGTCCTCTCCCGGGCGACCGGGGAGGAGCTGCCGGGCATCATCAACGAGTCGATCCACGAGTCGATCCGCCACGACCGTCCCCGGGTCGCCGACCTGGGCCTGGCCCACCTGGACGGGAACAGGGACTTCGACGCGGTCGCCCGCCTCGTCTCCGGAATGATCCTCGGCCTGGGGCGTACGGGCGAGGGCTGGGACCCCACCGAGCGCTTCGCGCGCTGGCTGCGCCCGTACGTCGAGGCGGGGAACACCTCCGCGATGGCCGCGCTCGGCGCCGTCCTGCACCTGGAGGGCGGCCGTCCGGAGGAGGGCGAGGCGTGGATGCGCCGCGCGGCCGACGCGGGGAACGACGGGGCGGCGGCCGATCTGGCGCTGCTCCTGCACGGGGAGGGGCGTACGGCCGAGGTCGACGCGCTGCTGGAGCGGGCCGTGGCGGACGGCAGGGGGTCCGTGATCCTCCGGTTCACCGGGCACCTGGAGGAGAACGACGAGCACGCGGAGTCCGGCCGTCGGCTCCGGGCCGCCGCCGACGCGGGGTGCGGGCTGGCGATGACGCTGCTCGCGGAGCAGGCGAGGGATCGGGGCGACGAGGCGGAGGCCGACGCCTGGTACGAGCGGGCCGTCGCCGTGAACGAGCCGAACGCCCTGGTCAACCACGGGATCCGGTGCGTACGGCGCGGGGACCGCGAACGGGCGGAACACCTCTTCCTGGCCGCGGCGGAACTCGGCGAGGAGAACGGCATGTCCGGCCTCGGGAACCTGCGCCGCGAGGACGGGCGGGACGAGGAGGCGGAGGAGTGGTTCCGGCGCGCGTGGGAGGCGGGAAGCACGGAAGCGGCGCTCGCGCTCGCCTTCTCGCGGTACGAGCGCGGCGACTCGGCGGGACTCGCGGAGTGGCTGGAGCGCGTACGGGAGGAGAAACGGGAGGACGCCGGGCAGCGGATCTTCGACCTGGCGACGATGATCGACCGGGCCGACGACCCCGCGGGCGCCGAGCGCTGGTACCGGCGTGCGGCGGAGCTGGACTCCGCCCCGGCGATGACCGCGCTGGGCGACCTGTGCAAGCTGCGGGGAGAGACGGAGCGGGCGCGCGAGTGGCTCCGTAAGGCGGTCGGCCTGGGCGATCCGATGGCGAGGAACGGCCTCGGCGTGCTGCACGCGGAGGCCAGGGAGCCGGACGAGGCGGAGCGGCTGTTCGAGGAGCTGTGGGCGACCCAGACCCTGGGCGAGGAGGACGCGCGCACCGCCGCCGCCCGTACCAACGCCGTCTTCAACCTCGGTGTGCTGTACGAGCGGTGGAACCGGCACGAGAAGGCGAAGCGGTACTTCCGGGAGGCCGAGGCACGCGGACACCCGCAGGCCCCGGAGCGGATCCGGGGCCTGCGGGCCGGGCGTTGACGTCGTCCCTCCGGACGGAGACCGTTCCTCCGAGCGGAGGCCGTTACTCCGAGCGGAGGCCGTCCGGGCGCATCATGCGCCAGAGGGCGGGGAGGCTGGCGAGGGTCACGACGGCGATGACGGCGAGGCCCACTCCGGCGATGGGCAGGATCGCGGACCAGTCGGTGGCCCGCTGGCCCGTCATCCGCAGCAGCGCCCAGCCGAGGCCGCCGCCGGTGACCGCCGCGAGCGCGATGCCGAGGACGACGGGGATGGCGGTCTGCCAGAGGATGGAGACGGCCAGGAGGCTGCGCGGGGTGCCGAAGGCGACGAGGACGGCGAGCTGCCGCTTGCGCTCCCGGAGTTGTTCGAGGATGGACAGGATCATGCTGGAGCCGATGAGCACCAGCACGCCCACGGCCGCCGCGAGGATGCCGCGCCGGATGCCCTCGAAGATGCCGGAGGTCTCCTCCGAGTGCATCTCCATGACCGAGTATCCGGGGTCGTGGTGGAACGCGGTGGTGCGGACGTTCTCCAGTGCCTCGGGGTCCTTCGGGTCGAGGTTCACCCAGGCCGTGAAGCTGCGGGTGTTGAGATGGGAGAAGGGGATCGAGGACGGGGTGGCGAGGACGCCGCTGACCCTGTCGCCGTCGGCGAGCTTCTTGCTGGTGACCTTCCGCGTGTCCGCCGGAACGGTCCAGGGCTTGGCCTTGTGGCGCTTGCGCTCGTCGCCGAGGAGCAGCGTGGTGCGGCCGGGCTTGGGGTTGACGGTGTACTCGTCCTCCTCGGACGGCACCAGATAGGTCCCGCCCTCACGGCAGTCGCGGACGTCGGCGAGCTCGCGGAGGGTGGGGCAGGTGCCGACGACGACACTGGCGGTGGCCTCCTCCTTCCCGCCCTTCGCCGACTCGTACGACTCGACGTATCCGGTGGACTGGCGGACGCCCGGCGTCTGCTTGAGCTTCTTGGCGAAGGATTCGCCCTCGCGGACGCTGTCCACGGACTCGCCCGTGACCAGGATCTGCGCCTTGTCGGGGTTCTGCCCGGTGGCCTGCGTCTCGTCGGCCTCGACGCTGGAGAACAGCATCTGCAGGGCGATCGCCCCGGCGACGGCGATCGTGATGCCGTTGACCGCGCGGGTCGCGGTGCCGCTGGTGAGCTGGAGGCGGCGGACGGCGAACTGCCAGGCCAGCGAGCCCCCGTTGAGCCTGCCGACGATCCGCTCGACGAGCCAGGGGAGCAGCAGGACGACGCCGCTGAGCAGCAGGACGACGCCGCTGATGACCTGCACCTCGTTGAGCTCGGCGCCGTCTCCGGCGAGGGAGCCGCCCAGCGGGATCAGCAGCAGCAGGCCGATGACGGGCGGGGCCAGCCGCCACCACAGGCGGCGCTTCCGGGGCTGGGTCTGGCGCACGACGCCCAGCGGTTCGATGATGAGGTTGCGCATCGCCAGCAGGGAGACGGCGACGCCCGCGGCGGGCACGCCCAGGGCGATCAGCGCGCCGATGAGGGGGCTCGGCGCGATGTCCTCGGGGAAGACGCTCATGCCGAAGAGCGAGATGCCGCTCGCGCTCTGGCGCAGCAGCAGGAACACCCCTGTGCCCAGGACCAGTCCGAGGACGGCGGCGACGAGGGACTCACCGGCCGCCATCCGCCGGGCCATGGCGCCGTCGGCGCCGACGAGGCGCAGCGCGGCGAGGCGCCGGTCCCGCTGCTCGCCGCCGAACCGGGTCGCGGTGGCGATGAAGACGGCGACGGGCATGATCAGCACGGCGCAGGCCACGACGATCAGCAGCATCAGGATGGGACCGAGGGGCTCGGACTGCCCCTTCACCTGGAAGTCGTCGAAGCGCTCGGCGCCGCTCCCCGTGGAGAGCCCGTCGCTGCCCAGGTAGAAGGCGAGTTCCTGGGGGCCCTCCAGGCCTTCGTCACCGATGGTGCCGACGATGCGCTCGTCGAGCCGGTCGCGCAGCCCCTTGCCCTCCGGGGTGTCGAAGAGGTCGCGCAGCGCGGGCGAGACGAGCATCTCGCCGGGTGCCGGGATCCGGTCGACCCCCGCGGGCTTGACGGGATGGTCGCCCTCGGCCTGGAGCAGACGGCCGAAGACGCGGTCGTCGTGGTACTTCGTCCCGGCGTCGGCGACCAGCACCGTGCTGTCGCCGCGCTCGGTCTTGACCTTGGACGGCATGATCCAGCCGTAACCCCGGTCTTGCTGCCGGGCCTCGCGGTGCTCGATGACGCCGGGGATGGAGGCGGCGAGCAGCAGCACCGCGACGCCGAGGGCGACGCCCACGGCGGTGAGGACCGTCCGCGTCCAGCCCTGCCGTCCGCCGGAGACGGCGAAACGGGCGCCCATCCGCAGGTCCCGCGCCCAGAGCCGGATCCCCGAGGGGCTGGTACGGGCAGCGCGTGCGCCGCCCTGTCCCCCGCCCGCCCCTGGTGGACCGGCGTCGGCGGCTTCCGAGGAGTCCGCACCCTGCGCGCCGCTCGCGCCGCTCTTCGCCTCGGTGCCCGCGCTCATGCGGCACCCGCCATGTCACGGGCCTTGCCGTCGCGGACGACGATCTCGCGGTCGGCGAAGGCGGCCACCCGGGCCTCGTGGGTGACGAGGACGACGGCGGCGCCGGTGTGCCGGGCGGCGTCGGTGAGGAGCTGCATGACCCGGTCGCCGTTGACGGAGTCGAGGGCGCCGGTCGGCTCGTCGGCGAAGACGACGCGGGGGTCGCTCGTGAGCGCCCGGGCGACGGCGACGCGCTGGCCCTGGCCGCCGGAGACCTGCCCCGGACGGTGATGACGGATGTCGTCGACCTCCAGCTGCTGGAGCCGGGCGCGGGCCGCCGCCTCGGCCTCCTTGCGGTCGGCGCCGGCGAGGCGCAGCGGCAGCGCGGCGTTCTCCAGACAGGTCAGCTCGGGCACGAGCTGGCCGAACTGGAAGACGAACCCGAAGTCGGAGCGGCGCAGGGCGCTGCGGTCGGCGTCGGAGAGCGCGGACATCTCCTTCCCCTGGTACATGACCGTGCCCGCGTCGGGCGGAACGATCCCGGCGAGGCAGTGGAGGAGCGTGGACTTGCCCGACCCGGAGGGGCCCATGACCGCGACGACCTCGCCCGCCATGAGGGCGAAGTCGGCGCCGTCCAGGGCGTCCGTCGAGCCGTACGTCTTCCGTAGCCCCTGAGCTGACAGGAGGGCGCGCGACGTGTCACTGGTGTACATGCCGAGCACTCTACATCACGTGTATACACATGATGTATACCCCGGGTGTGCAGTTCTTCCGGGAGGAGTGGAGGAGTGTCAGTGGCCGGTGGGAGGCTGGGGAGCATGGTCGAAGACATCACGCCCGTCCTCCGCGTCGCGGACGCCGCCCGAGCGGTCGGGTGGTACGCGCGACTGGGATTCGAGAAGCGCTGGGAGCACCGCTTCGAGCCGGGCTTCCCCGCCTTCGTGGAGATCGCGAGCGGCGGCGTCCGGCTCTTCCTCTCCGAGCACGAGGGGGACGCCCGCCCGGACACGCTGCTGTATCTGCGCGTGACCGATGTGGACGCCGTGGCCGCCGAGTTCGGCACGGAGGTACGGGACGAGGAGTGGGCCCGCGAGACGGAGGTCGCCGATCCGGACGGCAACCGGCTCCGCCTCGCGGGCCCGGACAAGGAGTAGGGCAGGGAGTAGGGCAGGGAGAGCAGGCCCGTACGTCAGCCCGCGTGCCGCTCCAGCAGCACGCGCAGGACGTCCTCGGCGTGCGTCCACAGCAGCGCGCCCCCGGCGCCGGGCACCAGGTGGTGGACGGCGCGGGGCACGCGCCCGGCGAGCGTGACGCCCTGGTCGGGCGAGTGGCTGGTGTCCTCGTCGCCGTACCAGAGGTCCACGGGGACGTCGATGTCCGACAGTTCGATCTCCCAGCGCCCCATCGCGAGGACGGTGTCCCGCGCGTACCCCTCGGGGCCGCGCGCGAAGGCCCGTTCCATGGCGCCCCGGTACGCGGCGGCGAACCCGGGCTCCTGGTAGACGGCGAGATCGCGCGCCGGGCTGTGGGCGGTGACCATGTCCCACATGGCCTGCGGAGTGAATCCGGCGAACTCCTTCTCGGCGGCGTCCGGGTCCTCCACGGAGAGCCGCACCAGCCGCGCGAGCCCCTCGGGCAGCCCGGCGGCGAAGGCCGGGTGCCCGACCTCGTCGGCGCCGGAGACGACGGCGAGCGCGCCGATGACGCCCTGCTCGGCGGCGCACGCGAGGGCGAAGGGCGCCCCCTGCGAGTTGCCCACCATCGCGGGCCGCCCCAGTCCCCGCCGCGCGGCGAACTCCCGTACGTCCTCGGCGAAGTCCGCGAACGTACGGCCCGGCGCGGGCGTCGAGGCGCCGAGCCCCGGCCGGTCGAGGGCGATCAGCCGGACGCCGAGCGCGGTCACGGCGTCCGGGCCGAAGCCGAGGTCCCGCGAGGTCGCGGCACCGGGCGAGAACAGCACGGGCGTGCCGTCCTCCGGCCCCCACTCGGCCCACCCCAGCACCCGCGCGCCGGTCAGCGGCTGCTCGCCGGTGCGGGCGGGCGGGGCGGTCCATTCAGATGTGCTCATGCCCTGATCATGCCGCGCGCGGACCGTGATCACTTCACCGCAGCACCTCGATCACACTGGCGAAGCTGTCGGAACCGTGACCCGCGTCCCGCGCACGCACCATGGCGTCCTTGAGCAGTTCGGGCAGCGCGGTGTCGACGCCGCGCCCCGAGGCGGCGTGCAGCAGGTGCTCGACGGTCGCGATCTGGACGTCGACGGTGGCGTCGTCGCCCGGGTACGAGCCCGCGTCGACCTGTGCCGCGTAGCGCGTGACGAAGGCCGTGACGGCGCCCGACAGCCAGCGCAGCGCGACCGGCGTGTACGCCCTCGCGTCCACCTTCTCCGTGCCGACCAACGCCGTTCCGTGCAGCCAGCCCACGAAGACGGACCACATGAGGCCGAGCAGCGCGGTGTCGTAGAGGGAGGCGATGCCGGGCGCGGGGCCGAGGAGGAGGGGGTCGCCGAGGGCGGCGAGCGTGGCGCGGTGCTCCTCGAAGGCGGCCTCGTCGCCGCTGTAGAGGAACATCATCGCGGCGTCCCCGACCCCGTCAGGCGTCGTCATGATCGCCCCGTCGAGGTACCGGGCGCCGTGCGAGGCGGCCCACTCCGCCGTCGCCTCGGCCTGCTCCGGGGAGCCGGAGGTGAGGTTGACCAGCGTCCTGCCGCCGAGTGACGTCGTGTGCGGGGCCAGCGCGGAGCGCAGCGCGTCGTGGTCGAGCACGCAGGCCACGACGAGCGGGGACGCGGCGACCGCCTCGCCGGGATCGGTGGCGGTACGGGCGCCGCGCGCGGCCAGCGGGGCGGCCTTGCCGGGGGTGCGGTTCCACACGGTCGTCGGGTGGCCCGCCCCCAGCAGCGTGGCGGCGAGCGCGGAGCCCATCTGCCCCAGACCGAGCACGGTGACGGGCGGGAGAGGTGAAGAGGGAGCGGAGGAGGACGAGTTGGCGTTCATGGGGAACACGCTCGCAGCGCTCCCGCGGCGCGGACAGTGACACCCGTGACGGCGACCGCCAAATTCGTGCCATACGCTGCGGCCGCATGAGCGCGGGTACCGTCGCCGTGGTGGTGACCGAGGAGATCGGCGTCCCGTCCTGGGACCTGTACGAACTGAGCATCCCCTGCACGGTGTTCGGGAAGCCCCAGCCGGACCTGGCCGACCCCTGGTACGAGCTGTGGCTGTGCGGGAACGGGGAGGGCGACCGGGCCTGGGGTCCGGCCGCCCCCGGCTTCTCGCTGCGCTCCCCGTACACCCTGGACGATCTCGTCCGCGCGGACACGGTCGTCGTGCCGTCCGTGCCGGACGCCTGTGTGGAGGAGGGCGCTCCGCTGCCGTCCGCGCTGGTGGAGGCGTTGCGGCGGGCGCACGGGGCGGGCGCGCGGATGGTGTCACTGTGCACGGGCGCGTTCGCGTTCGCCGAGGCGGGCCTGCTGGACGGCCGCCGGGCGACGGCCCACTGGATGCACACCGGTGACCTCGCGGCCCGTTATCCGGCGGTGGAGGTCGACGACTCGGTGCTGTACGTGGACGAGGGCGACGTCCTGACCAGCGCGGGGCTCACCGCCGGGCTCGACCTGTGCCTGCACCTCGTCCGCCGCGACCTGGGCGCGCACGTCGCCAACCAGCTCGCGCGGCGGATGGTGGTGCCCGCGCACCGCCCCGGCGGGCAGGCCCAGTTCATCGACCAGTCGGTGCCGGTGAACGACGACGAGGGCCTCGCGCCCGTGCTGGAGTGGGCGCGGGCCCGGCTGGAGGAGCCGCTGACCGTCCGCGACCTGGCCCGCCGCGCCGCCGTCAGCCCCCGTACGTTCTACCGCCGCCTCCAGTCGGCCACCGGCACGACCCCGGTCCAGTGGCTGCTGAGCCAGCGGCTCCAACGGGCGCGTGAGCTCCTGGAGTCGACGGACCTGCCGGTGGAACAGGTCGCGGTCCGCAGCGGCCTGGGCACGGCGAACAACCTGCGGCACCACTTCGTGAACCACCTGGGCGTCTCCCCCGCGGCGTACCGCCGCGCGTTCCCGGGCGGGTCCTACGCGGGTGCGGTGGGGCGCGAGGAGTCGGTGGCGAGCCGGACCGCGAGGGCGCCGAGGACCGTGCCCATGACGTAACGCTGGGCGCGCAGCCAGCCGGGGCGGCGGGAGAGGAAGACGGCGATGGCTCCGGCGGCGAGGACGAAGAGGCCGTTCACGAGGGTGCCTATCAGCACCTGGACGCCGCCCAGCAGGAAGCCCTGGACCACGACATGTCCCCGGTCCAGGTCCACGAACTGCGGGATCAGGGAGAGGTACATGATGGCGATCTTCGGGTTGAGCAGGCAGGTCATCAGGCCCATCGTGAAGAGCCGCCGGGTGGAGTCGCGGGGCAGC
Source organism: Streptomyces sp. NPDC048172 (assembly GCF_043202595.1). Taxonomy (NCBI): domain Bacteria; kingdom Bacillati; phylum Actinomycetota; class Actinomycetes; order Kitasatosporales; family Streptomycetaceae; genus Streptomyces; species Streptomyces sp. NPDC048172. The sequence goes on along the minus strand of NZ_JBIDAT010000002.1, from coordinate 471,962 downwards.
TCCTGCGCCGCGAACACCGAGATCCCGCCGGGCTTCAGCGCCTTCCACGCGAGCCAGCCCAGGTAGGCGGCGCCCGCGAGCTTCACCGTCAGATAGACCTCGGGCACGAGCGTGAAGACGGCGGAGAGGCCGAGGTTGGCGGCGGTGAGGTAGAGCAGGAAGCCGAGGGCGACCCCGGAGAGCGAGACGAGCCCGGACGTGCGGCCCTGGGAGATGCTGCGCGAGACCAGGTAGATCATGTTCGGTCCCGGGGAGAGCGCCATCCCGAACGCGACCGCGGCGACACCTGCCAACGCACCTGTTGTGATCATGAGTTCCAGCATGCGCGCGGGGACCGCCCCGCACCAGCGACGATCGCTTCACCGTACTGTTCAGGGACGGTTCAGGGACGTCGTACGAGAGGCGTCTTACGAGAGGCGTCTTACGAGAGGGGAGACCGGCATGGCAGCGGGCGTCGAGGCACTGGTCGTCGTGGACATGCAGCGGGCGTTCGTCACCGGGGGCGGGGACGGGACCGCCGAGGGCGGCGCGGTGCCGGAAGCCGAGCGGGTCGTGGCGCGCACGCGGGAGCTGCTCGCGCGGGCGCGCGAGGCGGGCGCGTACGTGGTGCACCTGCGGAACGACGGCGAGCCCGGCACCCCCGACGAGCCGGGCACGCCCGGCTGGGAGCTGCACCTGCCGGTCGAGCCCGGCGAGGCGGTGGTGCGCAAGACCACCGACGACGGCTTCGAGGAGACGGACCTGGAGGAGCAGCTGCGCGGGCGCGGCGTGAAGGCCCTGGCCGTGTGCGGCGTCCAGTCCGAGATGTGCGTACGGGCGACCGCCGAGACCGCGCTCTGCCTCGGCTTCCGGGTGGTCCTCCCGCACGACGCGCACGCCACCTACGACGTGCCGCCCGCGCCCGGCGACACGGAGAAGGTCCCGGCGGCGATGGCCTCGCGGGTCGCGGAGTGGTCGCTGGGGGACGAGGTCGAGATCGTGGCGCGCGCGGCCGAGGTGGAGTTCGTACGGGCTTGACTTGAAGTTTTGTTCAACCTCTACGGTCGGCCCTGTACCCGACCGTACGAGGGAAGGACGGCACCATGATCTTCACCGAGATCGAACGGACGTACCTGAGGAGTCAGCGGCTGGGGCGGCTCTCCACCGTGAACCCGGACGGGGCGCCGCAGGTCCGCCCCCTGGGCTTCCGGCTGAACGAGGACGGCACGATCGACATCGGCGGCCCCTCCGTCACCACCACCCAGCGCTACCGCAACGTCCTCAAGAACCCCCGCGTCGCGTTCGTGGTCGACGACCTGACGTCGCCCGACGACCCCGACGCGGTCAGGCCGGGTTTGGGGCGCGGGGTCGAGATCCGGGGCCGCGCGGAGACGCTGGCCGTGGACGATCCGCCGGTCGCGCCGGAATGGTTCGGCAAGGACATCATCCGCATCCGTCCGACCCGCGTCATGAGCTGGCACCTGGACCCGGAGCAGCCGGAAGGGCGGTCCAGGAACGTCGTCAGCTGACGAGCCCCGGCGCGCCCCAGACCGGGAACCAGCGGGAGAGGTCCTGCTCGACCGCGAGGTCGTTCGAGAGCAGCCCTCTGACCTGCAGCTCCAGGCCGTTGTCACGCTTCTCGCCCTGCCCGGGGAGCGGGGCGAAGGGGTAGAAGGTGCCGCGCTTGTAGAGGTAGATGAGGGCGAGGGGGCGCTGCTCCGCGTCCTCGAACGTCACCAGGGAGCACAGCAGCTGGGGACCGAAACCGGCCTCCTCCAGCAGCGTGTTGACGGCGTGCAGGTCGCTCACCAGCGCGGCCATGCCCTCGGTCTCGTCCGGCGCGTGGCGTACGAGCAGCCAGGTGTAGCCGTAGCTGTCCCGGCTGAACTCGACGGGGATGCCGCCGCGTTCGGTGTCGGCGTCGAGCAGCGCGCGTACGTCCTGCTGGAGCCGGGAGAAGGCCCCGCCCTCGACGCTCGCGAAGCAGACGGCGCCGGTGCCCGTGGGCACGAACCCGGCACCGGCCTGGAGCGTGATCGCGGCGGAGGGGAGCGCGAAGAGCTGGTCGAGATCGGGCCGCTTCGGCTTGCTGCGCCCGAGGATCGCGTCCCAGAAGCCCACGGAGGGAGTCCTTCCTGTCCGGTCGGTGCGGCCTGTCCGGTCACTGCCCGAGCTGCGCGGAGATGCGGCCGAGCTGGTCGAGCCGCTTCTCCAGCGGCGGGTGCGAGGAGAAGAGGTTCGCGAGGCTCTGCCCGGAGAGGGCGGGAGCGAAGTAGAAGGCGTTGTACGGCTCGGCCTGGCGCAGGTCCCTGGTGGGGATCCGGGACATGTCACCGCTGATCTTGGTGAGCGCGGAGGCGAGCGAGGAGGGGCGGCCGGTCAGCAGCGCGCCCGCGCGGTCGGCGGACAGCTCGCGGTAGCGGGACAGCAGCCGGGTGAGCAGGAAGCTGATGACGTAGACGACGGCGCTGATCAGCGGGATCAGCAGCGCCAGCACGGCCGCGCCGCCGTTGTTGTCGCTCCCCCGCGCCCGGCCGAAGCCGCCCCAGAGGGCGACGCGGGTCATCATCCCGGCGAGGACGCCGAGGAACGAGGCGATCGTCATCACCGCCACGTCGCGGTGCGCGACGTGCGACAGCTCGTGCGAGAGGACGCCCTCCAGCTCGTCGGGGCTGAGGCGGCGCAGCAGTCCGGTGGTCGCGCAGACCATGGAGTTCTTCTGGTTGCGCCCGGTGGCGAAGGCGTTCGGCACGTCCGTGTCCGCGATGGCGACGCGCGGCTTGGGCATGTCGGCGAGGGCGCACAGCCGGTCGACGGCGCCGTGCAGCTCGGGCGCCTGTTCGGGAGTGACCTCGCGCGCGCCCATGCTGAAGGCGGCGATGCGGTCGCTGAACCAGAACTGCGCGACGAAGAGCCCGCCCGCGATCAGGAGCACCATGGGCCATGCCCGCCCCAGCAGGACGATCAGGACGCCGACGAAGACGACGTAGAGCAGCCCGATGAAGAACATCGTGGTGACCATGCGTGTGGTCAGCCCGCGATCGGGGGCGTATCGAGTCATGTGCGACTCCTCTCGAACGTTCCCCTTCGATTGTGCCCGTTTCGCCGGACAACGGCGGATGGAGGTCCTAGTTCCGTTTACCTTCGGCTTGCCCCTGGGGCACTCATCTGTGCGGACTCCCGCACGCATGTTCAGGCATATGCGCCAAGATGGTGCCCGTGACTTTTCCGCCTGCTCCCCGCCGCCCCCGTCCCCGCCCCAGACTCGTCGCGACCGATCTGGACGGCACCCTCCTGCGCGACGACAAAACCGTTTCTGCACGGACGATCGCCGCGCTCGCCGCCGCCGAGGCCGCCGGGATCGAGGTGTTCTTCGTCACGGGCCGCCCCGCCCGCTGGATGGGCGTGGTCAGCGAGCACGTCCACGGCCACGGGCTGGCGATCTGCGCGAACGGCGCCGTCATCGCCGACCTGCGCGACGGCCACCGCATCGTGCGGGTGCGGCCCCTGGAGCGCGACGACGCGCTCGCGACCGTCCACGCCCTGCGCGCCGCGGCCCCCGGCGTCAGCTTCGCCATCGAGCGGACCGAGGGCATCCACTACGAGCCGGCCTACCCGCCCTTCCACCACGACCCGGGCGCGACCTTCGCCCCCGCGGAGAAGCTGCTGACCGACCACAACGAGAGCTTCTACGACCAGCCGGTGATCAAGCTCCTCGCCCACCACCCGGACCAGGACCCCGACGCGTTCCTCACCCTGGGCCGCCGCGCCGCGGGCGCGCACGCGGAGTTCACCCGCTCCAGCCCGAGCGCGCTGCTGGAGGTCAGCGGCCGGGGCGTCAGCAAGGCCAGCACCCTCGCCCGCGCCTGCGAGGAGCGCGGCATCGCCCCCGAGGAGGTCGTCGCCTTCGGCGACATGCCGAACGACCTGGCGATGCTCGGCTGGTCCGGCACCTCCTACGCCATGGCCAACGCCCACCCCGCCGTCCTGGCCGCGACGACCCACCGCACGGCGACGAACGAGGAGGACGGCGTGGCCCGCGTCATCGAGGAGCTGCTCGACCGCTGACGCTCCGGCGGTTCACTCCGGCTTACCGCACTCGAAGAGCGTCCGGGCCGAGTGGGCGACGAAGGGCCCCTCGGCCCGGATCAGCGCGTCCAGCTCACGGAGCCGGCCGTCGTACGCCTCCGTCGTGAACCCCGGCACCATCCAGATCACCTTGCGGAGGAAGTAGACGACGGCCCCGATGTCGTGGAACTCCATCCGGAGCCGCTCGGTCCGTACGTCGGTCACGTCGAGCCCCGCCGCCCGCGCCCCCGCGCTCTCCGCCTCGGGATCCCTGCCCTTACGCGCCTCCGGCTGCGGACCGAGGAAGAACTCGACCAGCTCGAAGACGCTCGCGGGCCCCACGTGCTGCGCGAAGTACGTGCCGCCGGGCGCCAGCACCCGGGCGATCTCCTCCCACCACACGGTCGCCGGGTGACGGCAGGTGACCAGGTCGAAGGCGCCGTCCGCGAACGGCAGCGGCGGCTCGTCGGGATCCGCGACGACGACCACGCCGCGCGGGCCCAGCGTCCGCGTGGCGCGCGCCAGATTCGGCGGCCACGACTCGGTGGCCGCCATCGTGCGGGGGAGCTTCGCGGCGCCGTTCAGGACTTCGCCGCCGCCCGTCTGGATGTCGAGCGCGGACGGCGCCTGTGCCAGGCGCTCGCTCATCCTCCGCTGGTATCCCCAGGAGGGGCGCTCCTCTGTGGCCCTGCCCTCCAGCCAGGAGAAGTCCCACCCGTCGACGGACACGGAGTCGGCTTCGCCGACCAGCTCTTCGTATGCGCGCATGACCGTTGATCCTCGCAGCGCGCCTGTCGTGCCGCACACAAATACTTTCCGGGTACGGGGTGCCGCGTTCGGTGCGTCGCGGACTGCGGATACGTCGTGGCCGGTCGCGCAGTTCCCCGCGCCCCTGACGGGGCACTCCGGCGCCCGGAAGCGCCCCGAAGGGGCCGCTTCAGGGGCGCGGGGAACTGCGCGCTCAGCCAGGGAACATCCGCAGTCCGCGACGCGCGGAACGGGGCACCCCGAACCCGGAACCGGCACTCGGAACCGGCACCCGGCTACAACGGTGCGGCCCAGTTGACGGTCGTACCGGCGCCCCCGGCGGCCAGGCCGGGGCCCCATTCCGCGGTGCCGCCGAGATTCTCCGCGCGCCGTCGCAGATTGGCGAGGCCGCTGCGGCGGCCCTCTTCGGGGATGCCGATGCCGTCATCGGCGACCGTGAGGCGGACCCCCTCCCGACCGTCCGGCAAGGACACCGTCGCGTCGACGGTGATCTCGATGCGGGACGCCCGCGCGTGCCGGAACGCGTTGGAGAGGGCCTCGCGCAAGGCCGCGATCAGGTTCTTCGTCGTCCGCTCGGAGACCCGCGCGTCGACGGCGCCGACGAAGTGGACGGAGGGCTGGAAGCCGAGCGGCACGGCGGCGAGACCGGCCTCGCGCAGCACGCGCGTACGCAGCCCCGCCTGGGCCTCGCCGGGATCCTGCTGCAGGGCGAAGATCGCTGTGCGGATCTCGGCGATGGTGGCGTCCAGCTCGTCGACGGCCTTGCTGATCCGCTCGCGGACCTCCGGCTTCTCCGCGGCCCGCTGCGCGCTCTGCAGCGTCATGCCGGTGGCGAAGAGCCGCTGGATGACCAGGTCGTGCAGGTCACGGGCGATACGGTCGCGGTCCTCGTAGACCGCGAGGCGCTCGCGGTCGTGCAGCGCGTCGGCCATCACCAGCGCCAGCGCGGCCTGCGCCGCGAACCGCGTGGCCAGTGACTTCTCGGCCTCCGTGAAGCGCGGCGCGCCCCGCCCGCGCGGCACGGCGAGCGTGCCCAGCACCCGGCCGCCGCTCTCCAGCGGCAGCATCATGCTCGGGCCGAAGCGGGCGGAGATGGGCGTGATCATGCGCGGGTCGTTCGCCGAGTCGTCCACGAAGACCGGGCTGCCGCCGAGGAGCTGGTCCAGGACGGGGCTCTCGGGCGGGATCACGGTGCCGATCAGCCCGCGGGTGTCGTCGGCCGCGGCGGCGACGATCTCCAGTCCGCGCCGTTCCCCGTGGTCGTCGGCGGGGTCGCCGGGGAGGGAGGTGGGGAGCAGGACGAGCCCGGCGGAGGCGCCCGCGAGCATCCGGGCCTGTTCGGCGACGACGGCGAGCGCGTCGTCCGTGTCGCCCGCGAGCAGCGCGGTGGTGATCGCGGCGCTGCCGTCGATCCACTGCTCCCGGATGCGCGCGGCCTCGCGCAGCCGCGCGTTGCCGATCGCGATGCCCGCCTCGGTGGCGAGGATCCGCAGGAGCTGGACGTCGTTCTCGGTGAAGCCCTCCGCGCCGCGCTTCTCCGTCAGGTAGAGGTTCCCGAACAGCTCGTCGCCGACCTTGATCGGGATGCCGAGGAAGCTGTGCATCGGGGGGTGGTGCGCGGGAAAGCCCTCGAAGCGGGAGTCGAGGGCGAGGTCGGGCAGCCGCAGCGGCTCGTCGGTGCGCAGCACGGCGGCGAGCAGCCCGTGCTTCCCGTCGGGCAGGTGCGGGATACGGGCGATCTCCTCGTCGTCCATGCCGGAGGTGATGAAGTCCTTCAGCCCGGTGTCGTCCTCCTCGGCGAGGACGCCGATGGCCGCGTAGCGGCAGTCCACGACGCGCACGGCGGTCTCCACGATGTGGTCGAGGGTGCTGTGCAGGTCGGGGCCCGGGCCCGTGCCGATGGTGACCATGGCCTCCAGCAGCCGGGGCAGCCGCTCGGCCGAGTCCCGCGAGAGGGTCTCCAGGTCGGTGGTGGCCAGGCGGGCGGCCTCGGCGACGCGGGGCTTGGGGGACATGGAGGGCATGGGGCGAGCGTAGAAGGTCCCGTTTCGTTACGAAAGTCACCCCACGTGCACGAGCCCTCGCTCCCTCTCCAGCATCCGCTGGAACGGCCCCCCGGCGGCGGCCAGCTCCGCCGCGGACCCGCGTTCGACCGTACGGCCGCCGTCCAGCACGACCACCTCGTCCACCGCCTCCAGGCCCTGGAGGCGGTGGGTGATGAGCACCGTCGTACGGCCCTCGGTGACGTCGAGGAGGTCGGCCGTCAGCGCGTCGGCCGTCGGCAGGTCCAGGTGTTCGGCGGGCTCGTCCAGCACGAGCACGGGGAAGTCCGCGAGCAGCGCGCGGGCCAGCGCGAGCCGCTGCCGCTGGCCGCCGGACAGGCGCGCGCCGTGCTCGCCGACGAGCGTGTCCAGGCCCTGGGGCAGCGTGCGCACCCACTCCGCGAGCCGGGCACCGGCGAGCGCGTCCCACAACGCGTCCTCGCCCGCCTCTGGCTGGGCGAGCCGCAGGTTCTCGCGCAGCGAGCTGTCGAACAGGTGCGCGTCCTGGGCACAGAGCCCGACGTGGCGGCGGACGTCGTCGCCGTCGGCGTCCGTCGCGGGTACCCCGCCGAGCGTGTACGTCCCGCCGGGCTGCGGGTCCAGGAACCGCAGCAGCGCGTGCGCGAGCGTCGTCTTGCCCGAGCCGGACACCCCGACGACGGCGACCCGCCGCCCCGGCGTCAGATCGAGGCGGAACCCGTCCAGCGCGGGCGCGGCGTCCTCCGGCTGCTCGGGATAGCGCACGGTCAGCTCCCGTACGGCCAGCGGGAACGCGCCCGGCACGGCGCGCGGGCTCTCCGGCTCCCGCACCGGAACGGGCGCGTCCAGCACCTCGTGCACACGCTCGGCCGAACGCCGCGCGCGCTGCCGGTGCTGCACGGCCTGCGGCAGCGGCGTCACCGCCTCGAACGCGGCGAGCGGCGTCAGGACGACCGTCGCCAGCCACAGCCCGTTCAGCGCGCCGCCCGTCGTGGCCACGGCCCCCGCCCACGCGGCGGCGGTGACCGTCAGCCCGGCCGCGAGGGTGCTCAGTCCCGCCGCGAGCCCGGTCCGCGCGGCGGAGCCCGCCGCGAGCCGCGTCAGCGTCGCGTCGGCCTCCGCGACGTCGCCGCGCCGCGCGTCCAGCGCCCCCGCCACGGCCAGCTCACCGCTCGCGGCGCCGGTCAGCAGATCGACGGTACGGGTGGCGAGTTCGGCCCGCGCAGGCGCGAGCCGCCGCTCCGTACGCCGGGAGAGCGCGCCCGTCAGCGCGGGCACCCCGATCCCGGCCACCGCCAGCCCGACGGCGAGCGCGGCGCCCGCGGCGGGCAGCAGCGCGCCGGTGAACGCCACCGCGACGACGCCGACCGTCGCGCCGACGGTCGCGGGCAGCAGCCAGCGCAGGAAGTAGTCCTGGAGCCCGTCGACGTCGGCGACGAGCCGGGTGAGCAGATCCCCGCGCCGCGTACGCCGCAGCCCGGCGGGGGCGAGCCGCTCCAGCCGCCGGTACACGCTGACGCGCAGGTCGGCCAGGACGCGGAGCGCGGCGTCGTGCGACACGAGGCGCTCCGCGTACCGGAAGACGGCCCTCCCGATGCCGAAAGCGCGGGTCGCCGTGACGGCGACCATGAGATAGAGCACGGGCGGCTGCTGGACGGCACGCGAAATGAGCCAGCCGGAGGTCGCCATCAGCCCCACCGCGCTGAGCAGCGCCAACGCCCCCAGCAACAGGGCGAGCCCGAACCTTCCGCTCAGCCCCTTCGCGCTGGCGCGCAGCCGGGAGAGGGGGTGCGCCGTTTCCTCGGGGGCTGATGAGGGGGTGCCCCCTCGCGACTCCCGCAGACCGCGGGTGGATTGTGCTTGCTCGCGCAGTTCCCCGCGCCCCTTCGGGGCACGTTCCGTCGCCGGATCAGCGTGCGCCCCGTCAGGGGCGCGGGGAACTGCGCGAGCGGCCACGACGCAGGCGGCGGACGGCGACGGCGCGAGCTCCACCACGCGGTCCGCCGCGCTCAGCAGCGCCGGGCGATGGGTCACCAGGACAACCGTGCGGTCCACGGCCAGTCGGCGTACCGCCTCAAGAACATCGCCCTCCGTCTCCCCGTCGAGCGCGGCGGTCGGCTCGTCCAGCAGAAGCAGGGGCCGGTCGACGAGGAAGGCGCGGGCCAGCGCGACGCGTTGCCGCTGCCCGGCGGAGAGCCCCGCGCCGCCCTCACCGAGCACGAGGGAGGGGGAGACCTCGGGCAGAGCAGCGGAACGCAAGGCACCGCACACGGCATCGTCGTCCGCGTCCGGCCGCGCGAGCCGTACGTTCTCCGCGACCGTCCCGGCGAAGAGGTACGGGTGCTGCGGCACCCAGGCGATCTGCTCGTGCCAGGACGCGGGGGAGAGGGAGGCGAGCGGCACGCCGCCCACCCGTACGCGGCCCTCAGCGGGGCGTTCGAAGCCGAGCAGCACCCGGAGCAGCGTCGTCTTGCCCGCGCCCGACGGGCCCGTGAGGGCGACCGTCTCGCCCGCCCGTACGGTCAGCGAGGTCCGCGGCAGCGAGTCCGCGGAGCGCCCCTCGTGGCGGACGACGACCTCGTCCAGCTCGATGTCGGCGTCCCGGACACCGGAGACAGGGGTGTCACCGGCCTCCGGAACCGGGGTCTCCAGGACGGCGAAGACCTCCTCCGCGGCGGAGAGCCCCTCCGCCGCGGCGTGGTACTGCGCGCCGACCTGCCGCAGCGGCAGATACGCCTCCGGCGCGAGGATCAGCACCAGCAGCCCGGTGTAGAGGTCCATGTCTCCGTGCACGAGCCGCATGCCGATGCTGACGGCGACGAGCGCGACGGAGATCGTCGCGAGGAGTTCGAGGGCGAAGGAGGAGAGGAAGGCGATGCGGAGCGTGCGGAGTGTCGCGCGCCGGTAGTCGGCCGTGATGGCGCGGATGTTCTCGGCCTGGACCTTGGCCCGGCCGAAGACCTTCAGCGTGGGGAGCCCGGCGACGACGTCCAGGAAGTGCCCGGAGAGGCGGGCGAGGAGGCGCCACTGGCGGTCCATCTTCGACTGGGTGGCCCAGCCGATGAGGATCATGAAGAGCGGGATCAGCGGCAGCGTGCCGACGATGATCGCGGCCGAGACCCAGTCCTCGGTGACGATCCGGGCGAGCACCGCGACCGGCACGACCGCGGCGAGCCCCAGCTGGGGCAGGTAGCGGGCGAAGTAGTCGTCGAGCGCGTCCACGCCCCGGGTCGCGAGAGCCGTCAGCTCTCCCGTGCGCTGGGAGGAGAGGTAGCCGGGCCCCAGGGCCGTGGCGTGCCGCAACAGCCCTGTGCGCAGCTCGGACTTGACCGAGGCCCCGCACCGGTTCGCGGCGAGTTCGGTGAGCCAGGACACCACCGCCCTGGCCACCGACACGGCGGCGAGCATTGCTAGCGCCCGCCCCTCCAGCTCCTTCTCCCGGTAGGCGGAGACGACGATGTCGGCGATGAGCATCGCCTGCCCGACGACCAGCACCGCTCCGGCGAGCCCGAGGGCCACGGCGGCGGCGAGGAAGACGCGCACGGCACGGGCGTACCGGAGCAGGCGCGGATCGACGGGCTTCATCAGCGGACTCCCTAGTGAGCCTGGGCGATGTTCTTGGTACCGATGCGCTTGCGGAACACCCAGTACGTCCAGCCCTGGTAGAGCAGGACGACGGGGGTGGCGATGGCCGCGCACCACGTCATGATCCTCAGTGTGTACGGGGTGGAGGACGCGTTGGTGACGGTCAGGCTCCACTCCTCGTTCAGCGACGAGGGCATGACGTCGGGGAAGAGGGCGAGGAAGAGCATCGCCACGGCGGCGACGATCGTGACGCCGCTGTAGGCGAACGCCCAGCCCTCGCGCCCGGCCAGGTTGAAGCCGAGCGCCGCGACGAGCGCGACGACGGCGACGACCAGCGCGACGAGGCTCTTGCCGTCACCCGTGTCGGCCTGCGTCCACAGCAGGAACGCCAGTGCGAGCACGGCGGTCAGCACGCCGAGCCGGGTGGCCAGCCGGCGGGCCCGGGTGCGGATGTCGCCGAGCGTCTTGAGCGCGGTGAAGACGGCGCCGTGGAAGGTGAAGAGCGAGAGGGTGACCAGGCCGCCGAGGAGGGCGTACGGGTTGAGCAGGTCGGGCACGTTGCCGACGTACTCCCCCGCCTTGTCGATCTTCACGCCGCGCACGATGTTGGCGAAGGCCACGCCCCACAGGAACGCGACGATCAGCGAGGTGTAGAAGATCGCGTGTTCCCAGTTGGTCTGCCAGCGCTCGTCGTCGCGCTTGGCGCGGTACTCGAAGGCGACGCCGCGCACGATGAGGCAGACCAGGATGAGCAGCAGGGGCAGGTAGAAGCCCGAGAAGAGGGTGGCGTACCACTCGGGGAAGGCGGCGAAGGTCGCGCCGCCCGCGCTGAGCAGCCAGACCTCGTTGCCGTCCCAGACGGGCCCGATGGTGTTGATCAGGACGCGCTTCTCGGTGCGGTCGCGCGCGAGGAGCTTGGTGAGGACGCCGACCCCGAAGTCGAAGCCCTCCAGGAAGAAGTAGCCGATCCAGAGGACGGCGATGAGCACGAACCAGACGTCGTGTAGCTGCACGGTCTCTCTCCTCCCGACTTCTCAGTACGAGAAGGCCATGGGCCGGTCGGGATCGCGGTCGTTGCCGCCGATCTTGGTGGGCGGGTTGAGGTCGGACTCGGTCAGCTCCGGCGGCCCGGCCTTGACGTACTTCACGAGCAGCCGCACCTCGATGACGGCGAGGATCGCGTAGAGCGTCGTGAAGACGATCATCGAGGTGAGGACCTCGGCCTGGGAGACGCTGGGGGAGACGGCGGAGGAGGTGGGCAGCACGCCGTAGACGACCCAGGGCTGACGGCCCGTCTCGGTGAAGATCCAGCCCCAGGAGTTCGCGATCAGCGGGAAGCCGAGCGTGAGCAGCGAGAGGCGCCAGTACCAGGTGGTGAGCGTGCCGCCCAGCTCGCGGCCCCGGGTGAGCGCGAGGCGCGGCACCTCGTCCTCGCGCGTGCGCAGGTGCTCGGCGAGCCAGAGCTTGCGGCGCGTGAGGTAGAGGCCGATGACGCCGAGCCCGAGCGAGGCCATCCCGAAGCCGATCATCCAGCGGAACGACCAGTAGGCGAGCGGAATGTTGGGCCGGTAGTCGTCGAGCCCGATGGTGTCCCTGTACTTCTTCTGGAGCTGCTCGTTGGTGTCGTTGATGCCCGGGACGGATTCGTGGAAGTTGTCGTGGGCGAGGAAGGACAGTATCCCGGGGATCTCGATGGCGACCTTGTTGTGGCCCTTGTCCACGTCGCCGTAGGCGAAGACGGAGAACGGGGCCGGTGCCTGGGTCTCCCACAGGGCCTCGGCGGAGGCCATCTTCATCGGCTGCTGCTCGTACATGATCTTGCCGAGCCGGTCGCCGCTGAAGGCGGTGAGGGCGCCGCCGATGACGAGCGTGACGAGCCCGACGCGCAGCGAGGTGCGCATCACGGCGACGTGCTTCTTGCGCATCAGGTGGAACGCGGCGATGCCGACCATGAACGCGCCGCCGGTCAGGAAGGCCGCGGTGATGGTGTGGGCGAACTGCGCGACCGCCGTGTTCTGGAAGAGCACCCGCGCGAAATCGGTGAGCTCGGCGCGGCCCGACTCATGGTTGATCTTGTACCCGACCGGGTGCTGCATCCAGGAGTTCGCCGCGAGGATGAAGTAGGCGGACAGGATCGTCCCGATGGAGACCATCCAGATCGTGGCGAGATGGAGCTTCTTCGGGAGCTTGTCCCAGCCGAAGATCCACAGCCCGATGAACGTGGACTCGAAGAAGAACGCGATCAGCGCCTCGAAGGCGAGGGGCGCGCCGAAGACGTCGCCGACGAAGCGCGAGTAGTCGGACCAGTTCATGCCGAACTGGAACTCCTGGACGATGCCCGTGACGACACCCATCGCGATGTTGATCAGGAAGAGCTTGCCCCAGAACTTCGTCGCCTTGAGGTACTTCTCGTCGTTCGTCCTGACCCAGGCGGTCTGCAACCCCGCGACCAGGGCGGAGAGGGAGATCGTCAGGGGGACGAAGAGGAAGTGGTAGACGGTCGTGATGCCGAATTGCCATCGCGCCAGGGTCTCCGGCGCCAGCGCAAGGTCCACGTGGCTCTCTCCTTCGGTTCGCGCTGTCGGGCCACTGTGCAGTCTGCCTGTTACATGACGTTATGACGGGGACCAACCAGACAAAACGAACGCGGTCGTGAATGCGTTCACATTCACAAGGATTATGGCGCACCACCATTTCGGACATGCGAGCGGGGGCCCCTCCCCAGGAGAGACCCCCGTACGCCGCCGGACCCTGGCCCTACAGCTCCTTGCGGAACTCCGCCGCGACCTTCAGGAAGATGTCGTTCGCCTCGGTCTCGCCGACCGAGACCCGGGTGCCCTCCCCGGCGAACGGCCGCACCGTGACGCCCGCCTTCTCCGCCAGCTCCGCGAAGTCCGTGGTCCGCTCCCCGAGCCGCAGCCACACGAAGTTGGCCTGCGACTCCGGCACCGTCCAGCCCTGGGCCCGCAGCTCGCGCGTGACCCGCGTCCGCTCCTCGACCAGCGCGGCGACCCGCTCCAGCAGCGCCTCCTCGCTCCGCAGCGAGGCCACCGCCGCGTCCTGCGCGATCTGGCTCACCCCGAACGGCACCGCCGTCTTCCGCAGCGCCGCCGCCACCGGCTCGTGCGCGACCGCGAAGCCGACCCGCAGCCCCGCGAGCCCGTACGCCTTGGAGAACGTCCGCAGCACGCACACATTGGGCCGGTCCCGGTACAGCTCTATGCCGTCCACCACCCGCTCGTCCCGGACGAACTCCCGGTACGCCTCGTCCAGCACCACGAGCACGTCGCGCGGCACCCGGTCGAGGAACCGCTCCAGGTCGGCGCGGGGGATGGCCACGCCCGTCGGATTGTTCGGGTTGCAGACGAAAATGAGCCGGGTGCGCTCCGTGATCGCGTCGGCCATCGCGTCGAGGTCGTGCTCCTCGCCCTCCGTCAGCGGCACGCGCACGGAGGCGGCGCCCGAGATCTGGGTGACGATCGGGTACGCCTCGAAGGAGCGCCAGGCGTAGATCACCTCGTCCCCCGGACCGGCCGTGGACTGGAGGAGCTGCTGCGCGATTCCGACCGAGCCGGTGCCGGTGGCAAGATGCGCGGCGGGGACGCCGAAGTGCTCGGACAGCTCGGCCAGGAGCCCCGTGCAGGCCATGTCGGGGTAGCGGTTGAAGGCCGCCGCCGCGTGGCTCGCGGACTCCAGCACGCCGGGCAGCGGCGGGTACGGGTTCTCGTTGGAGGACAGCTTGTAGGAGACGGGCCCGCCCGCCGCCGCGGGCCTGCCGGGCTTGTAGCTGGGAATGCCCTCCAGCGCCTGCCGCAGCCTGGGGGCCGCCTGGGCCGCCTCCACGGGGGCGTTCTGCTCGCTGTGCTCACTCACCGCTGGTCCTCCTCGCACCGCTCGACGAATACTGCTCACCATAAGAGGATTCCCCCGCCCGGCGTACGGGGTCGTTCGCCGTCCATCGACGTACGCCCCCGCGCTGGTGGCGAGCGCGGTGGCGCGCATCGCTCGTGAAGGTGAGTTGAGACCTCTTCGCAACCTCGCGCATTCCCCGGGAGCAACCGCTCTCCCCTGGGCCGCCCGCCCAGGTCAGCGGCGGGAAGACCGGTCATTCCATGGTCGGTTCGACCTGTCGCTCATGCAGAATCGTGCCTGCTCCAGGTTGTCAAGAGGCGCCCTCGCGGCGGGCCACGCGGGCCTACGATCGGGTCGCCATGACAGCAGCAGAGAAGCATCAGGTGAGCCGGAAGTCCGCCCGCCCACCCCGTGGGGGCACCCGGCTGAACGGGCGGGCCGGGATCAGGGATGTCGCCGCCGCGGCCGGTGTCTCCATCACGACTGTCTCCGACGCGCTCAACGGCAAGGGCAGACTGCCGGACGCCACCCGGCGCCACGTCCGCGAGGTCGCCGAGCGGCTCGGATACCGCCCGTCGGCCGCCGCGCGCACGCTCCGCACGGGCAAGTCGGGACTGATCGGCCTGACGGTCACGACGTACGGCGAAGAACCGTTCACCTTCACGGAGTTCGCCTACTTCGCCGAGATGGCCCGCGCCGCGACCTCGGCCGCCCTCGCCAGGGGGTACGCCCTCGTGATCCTCCCCGCCCCCGCCCGCCACAGCCCCTTCGACGTGTGGTCGAACGTCGCCCTGGACGGCACCGTCGTCATCGACCCCTCCGACCAGGACCCGGTCGTCAGCGAGCTGGTCCGCTCCGGCCTCCCCGTCGTCTCCGACGGCCGCCCGAGCGGCTCCCTCCCGGTCACGGCCTGGGTGGACAACGATCACGAGGAGGCCGTCCAGGGCCTCCTCGACCATCTCGCCGAGTCCGGCGCCCGCCGGATCGGCCTCCTCACCGGCACCAGCACGGACACCTACACCCGCCTGTCCACCACGGCCTATCTGGAGTGGTGCGAGCGCGTCGGCCAGGACCCGGTCTACGAGACGTACCCCGCGCACGACCCGTGCGCGGGCGCCATCGCCGCCGACCGCCTGCTCGCCAGACCCGACCGCCCCGACGCGGTCTACGGCCTCTTCGACCCCAACGGCACCGACCTGCTCGCCGCCGCCCGGCGCTACGGGCTGCGTGTCCCCGAGGACCTGCTGCTGGTCTGCTGCAGCGAGTCCACCGTCTACGCCACGACCGAACCCCCCATCACCACGCTCTCCCTCAAGCCGGGCCGGATCGGCAACACGGTCATCCAGCTCCTCATCGACGCCATCGAGGGCATCGGCCCCGGCCGCCCGGTGCAGCAGGTGATGCCGACCGACCTCATCGTCCGTACGTCCTCGCAGCGCCGCAGCACCCGCACCACCGTGAGCGCGCCCCGCGCTCCCGCGCCCGACTGAGCGCGGGAGCGCGGGGGCGCGGGCGGAAGCGGCGAATTTCCGAGGCGCGTCCAGGACACGAGCGGGTGACGAGCGGGGTACGAGACCGGAGAATTCAGGAGGAATTCACACCCCGTTCGGCCACCTCGTCAAATGCGGGACCCCAGGTGCGTCACAAGCCGCGACCAGCGTTCCTATGATTGGGGGCACCCCCGGCCGAGGGCCGGGGGAGAACGACACCGGGACCGGCTCCCGACCTGGGAACACCCAGGCCGTACGACCAGCGGCCGGGAGCTTCTCCCCCGGGCCGCCCCGGCTCGACGCAAGGGGGAGGTCTGCGGTGGACGGCGGCGGCGCGATGGTGGAGGGGTCGATGACTCAGGGGGCCGGTCAGGGACCCGACGTATGGCACGGCGGGATGGCCGCACAGGCGGCGGGGCAAGCCGCGGGGGAGCCCACCCCGCAGAGTCCGGGCCCGGCGAACGGCCCGGCGAACGGCCCGGCGAACGGGCCGGGGGACCGCGGAGGCCCGCCGGGGCCGCCCGCTCCCCCAGCCGCGCCCGCACCGGCGCCCGCGCCCGTGTCTCCTCCCCCCGCGCCGGCACCCGCGCCCGCGCCCTCCGCGCCCCCTCCGGCACCGGCCCCGCGGCCCGTACAGGCCCAGCGGCCCGCACCGGCGCCCGCACCGCACGAGCCACCGGCCCCGCAGGCGCCCGCGGCGGCGCGGCCGCCCGGCGACGCGCCTGAGCCCGCGGCCGCGCCCGCACCCGAGCCCGAGCCCGTCCCCGAGCACGTCCCCGCGCCCTCCGGCGACGACGGGGTGCCCGAGGGGGTGCCCGACGGGATGCCCGAGGAGTACACGCCGACCGCGCGTGACCTTCCGGTGGTCGGCTCCCGCGCCTCCGCGCCGCCCCCGCCGACCCCCACGATGGTCGACGTCCCGGCGGCCACGAGCGGCAACGACGGCGAGGGCCCGCTCTACGTGGTCGGCGACGTCCACGGATACCTCGACGAACTGCGCGCCGCGCTCCGCCAGTTCGGGATCATCGACGCCGACGACCGCTGGATCGCGGACAACGCGCGCCTGTGGTTCCTCGGCGACTTCACCGACCGCGGCCCCGACGGGATCGGCGTCATCGAGCTCGTCATGCAGCTCTCCGCCGAGGCCGCCGCCGCCGGGGGCTACTGCAAGGCCCTCATGGGCAACCACGAGCTGCTCCTGCTCGGCGCCAAGCGCTTCGGCGACACCCCCGTCAACTCCGGCGCGGGCACCGCCTCCTTCCAGGCGGCGTGGCTGCTGAACGGGGGCCAGCGCAGCGACATGGAGCGGCTGCGCGACCACCACATCCAGTGGATGTCCCGGCTCGACGCGATCACCCTCGCCGACAACCATCTGCTGGTGCACTCCGACGCCTCCTGCTACCTCGACTACGGCGAGACGATCGAGGACGTCAACGACGCGATCACCGAGGCACTCCAGCGGCAGGACGCGGAGGAGACCTGGGAGCTGTTCCGGAAGTTCACCAAGCGGTTCGCCTTCCGCGAGGAGGGCGCGGGACCCGCCGCCGTGCGCGAGCTGCTCGACACCTTCGGGGGCAAGCGCATCGTCCACGGCCACAGCCCCATCCCGTATCTGCTGGGCGAGGTGGGCAGCGAGGACGACGAGGCGGCGCCGGACGTGACCGGTCCGCACGTCTACGCGGACGGGCTCGCGGTCGCGATGGACGGCGGCGTGACCATGGCCGGAAAGCTGCTCATCGCCCAGCTTCCGCTGGTGAATTGAGGCGCGGACGTCCCCCGAAGCTCCGGTCGCGCTGATTCACACGCGGAATCCCGGGCAGGTGTTTCCCCAGAAGTGATCGGCTGGGGGGCACCGCGAGAGCGGGTCAATTCTGGAAACTCTCTGTCACGTAGTGCCGGAGGCGCTCTACCATCGGTTTTGCCGACGAGTTCTCTCCGCCCTGCTGACCCGCCCCGCCCTCGACCGGCCACACGAGGCCCTACGGAGCATCGGGGGATGCACATGAACAGCGCTCCGCATCTGCTGCGCGAAGACCGGCCCGAGTTCGAGCGGGTCCTCGACGAGGCTCTGCGAACCGCGCACCGCCGCCCCGACCTTGCCGCGCTCGGCCAACGGCTGAACGCCGAGCAGCTGCGCACCATGGCCCTCAGCGCCGCCACCGCGATAGCCGCGTGCGCCGAGGCCGAGTACCAGCAGTTCGTGCGCCTGCGCGAGGAATTGCGCCAGCCCTCCAACGCGCCCTCGTCGATGGGCCCCCCGGAGCCGGAGCGGGGACCCGACGGCGTCCAGCCGCGAGGGGAGGGCGTGAGCAGGATCGCCAGCGCGATGGGCGGCGAGGGGCTCGCCGAG
The DNA here is from genome assembly GCF_043202595.1 of Streptomyces sp. NPDC048172. Classification (NCBI taxonomy): domain Bacteria; kingdom Bacillati; phylum Actinomycetota; class Actinomycetes; order Kitasatosporales; family Streptomycetaceae; genus Streptomyces; species Streptomyces sp. NPDC048172. The sequence goes on along the minus strand of NZ_JBIDAT010000002.1, from coordinate 453,849 downwards.
GCCACCGGCGCCGGGCTCGTCGCCATCGTCTCGGTGCTGGCCCCGGTCCTCGCGGGCACGGCCGCCGTGATCTTCCTGCTGCTGGGGTACGCGCTGCATCTGATGACCCCCGAGCCCTCCATCGCGGAGCCCATGCGCAGCGCGGGCTGGGTCTTCGCCGCGGTGGCCGCCGCGGGTGTCGTCATCGCGATGGGCGGCCTGCTGCTCGCCGCGCTGCGGAACGGGGCGAGTTCGGTGCGCGCTCCCGGCGGCGGCAGGGGGGAGCGCGGCCGCGGCGCCGATCACGGCGCGGGCGGACTCGCCGAGGAGGTCGCGCTGGCCCGCGCCGCCTGGCGGGAGGCGCTGCTGGAGCGCGGCATCGTGCCGTTCCTCCGCGAGGCCCTCGCCGACCCGCAGGGCGCCGAGCAGGCGCCCGCGACGTACGTCCAGCGCGAGCAGCGCACCACGTTCGGGTACTCGCACCCGGACTTCTCCAGCCGGCCCTCGTCCGAGCCCCCCGACGAACCGGGGCCCCGCCTCCGGTTCACCAGTCCCGACTACTCCAGCCCGGACTACGGGAGCCCGGAGCACCCGAACTCCTAGCCGGGGACGCCCTCTAGGGCCTAGCGTGCCGCCGCGTCCAGCGCCCGGCCCAGGTCGGTCACGAGGTCGTCCGCGTCCTCCAGGCCCACCGAGAGCCGGACGAAGCCGTCCGGGACGTCGTCGCCGCCCCAGCGCCCCCGGCGCTCGGCGGTGGAGCGCACGCCCCCGAAGCTCGTGGCGTCGCCGACCAGCCGCAGCGTGTCGAGGAACCGTTCGGCGAACTCCCGGCCGGGCAGCGTGAAGGAGACCACGCAGCCGTAGCGGCTCATCTGGCGCGCGGCCGCCGCGTGCGCCGGGTCGCCGGGCAGACCGGGGTGGCGTACGTCCGTGACCTCGGGGCGTACCCGCAGCGCCTCGGCGACGGCCAGCGCGGTGTCCGCCTGGCGCCGGGTCCGTACGTCCAGCGTCGCCAGCGAACGGTGCGCGAGCCACGCCTCCATCGGCCCCGGGATCGCGCCGACCGTCTTGCGCCAGGCCCGCACCGAGGCGGCCAGGTCCGCGTCCCGGCACGCCACATAGCCGAGCAGCACGTCGCCGTGCCCGGTGAGCGCCTTGGTGCCGCTGGCCACCGAGAGGTCGGCGCCCAGCGCGAGCGGGCGCTGCCCGAGCGGGGTGGCGAGGGTGTTGTCCACGGCGACCAGTGCGCCCCGCTCGTGCGCCGCGTCCGCGAGGGCGCGGATGTCGCACACGTCCAGGCCGGGGTTGGACGGCGTCTCGATCCACAGCAGCCGGGCGCCCGCGAGCAGTTCGCGCTGCGCCTCTCCGGCCGTGGGCGCGGTGCGGACCTCGATGCCGAAGTCCTCCAGGCGCTGCCGCAGGGAGGCCAGCAGGTTGTAGCCGTCGGAGGGGAGCACGGCCGCGTCCCCGGGCCGGAGCTGGGAGAAGAGCACGGCGGAGATCGCGCCCATCCCGGAGGCGAACGTGACCGTCTCCACGTCCGGGTCGCCCGGCGACTCCAGCTCCCCGATCGCGCTCTCCAGCCCCGCCCAGGTGGGGTTGGTGTCCCGCCCGTACGCGTACGGCGCGTCCGTGACGTCCCCGGGCAGGTGGTAGTGCGCGGCGAACACGGGCCCCGGCAGCGGCGGCGCGTACGGCTCCTCGCCGGGCAGCCCGGCCCGTACGACGCGGGTGGCGTCGGCGTCGTCCATGGTCGTTCGCTCTCCTCCGGTTCGGCTTCGGGCCCCGGCCTCGGATGCGTCTTCAGGCCGCGTGCAGCGCCGCCCGTGCCACGGCCCCGCACCGCGCACCGTAACCCCCGCCGAAGAGCACCGCGTGCACCAGGAGGTGCTGGAGCTGGTGGAGCGGGACGCGCGCCGCGAGCCCGGGGACGGGGCGCGCCTCCTCGTACGCCGCGAGGACCCGGGCGAGCCGCGGCGAGCCGAACAGGTCGAGCAGCGCGAGGTCCGTCTCCGGGTGGCCGCCCTGCGCGGCCGGGTCGATGAGGCGTGGGCGCCCGTCGGCGGCCCAGTGGACGTTCCCGGACCAGAGGTCCCCGTGGATGACGGCGGGCGGCTGCGGCGGGCCCCACACGGCCGCGTCGCCGGTACGGGCGCACACCGTCTCGACCTCGCGGGCGTCCTCCGGGGCGAGGTTCCCGGCGTCGACGGCGGCGCGCAGGAAGGGCAGCAGCCGGTGCTCGGCGTGGAACGCGGGCCAGTCGGCGGGGTCGGTCACCGGCTCGGCGGGGGACGTCAGGGGCAGCGGGCCCAGATAGCAGGGCTCGCCCGGGGTGCCGTAGGACGGCGCGGGCGTGGCGTGCAGCGCGGCCAGGTCGCGGCCGAGCCGCTCGGCCTGCGCGTCGTCGGCGGGGCCCGGCTCGATCCACTCCAGCACGAGCGCGTCGCGCCCCGCGCCGTACACCTCGGGCACGGCGACCGCGCCGGTCTCCCGCAGCCGGGCGAGCCCGGCGGCCTCGGCGGCGAAGAAGTCGGCGGGCGCGGCGTGCAGGGTCTTGGCGAAGACCTGCCGGGCTCCCGCCGCCCCGGGGCCGGGGCCGGGCCCGCCGTCGAGCGTGACGCGGTACGCGTCGCAGATCGAGCCGCCGCCGACCGGCGTCGCGGAGACGGCGTCGGCGCCGACCGCGCGCGACACCGCCTCCAGCACGGCGCCCGGCATCAGCCGCGCGCCCCGTCGAGGTCCGTCTCCAGGGACTCCGTCACGGCGTCCAGCAGGCCCGGAACGGCCGCCTCGACCATCTCCAGGCAGACGTCGAAGCCGCGCGTGCCCCCGTAGTACGGGTCCGGGACCTCCATGCCGCCCGGCTCGCCGGGGTCGGCGGCCGGGTCGTACGAGCGCAGCAGCCGCACCTTCGCGGCCTCGCCGGAGTTGCGGGCCATGGCGCGCAGCTCGGCCGCGTGGCCCTCGTCCAGCGCGACGACCAGGTCCTCGCGCGCGAACCAGTCGGGCGCGAACTGCCGGGCCCGGTGCGCGAGCTCCCCGTACCCGGCGGCGGCCAGCGTCGCGGCCGTACGCGGGTCGGCGTCGTCGCCGATGTGCCAGCTTCCGGTGCCCGCGCTGCTCACCTCCACGAGACCGTCGAGGCCCGCCTCCGCGACCCGGTCGCGGAAGACGGCCTCGGCCATGGGCGAGCGGCAGATGTTCCCGGTGCAGACGAAACAGACGCGGTACATACCGGTCAGTCCCTGTCCGGAAGGGCCATGTTCAGCGCCCAGGAGACGAGCGAGATGATCAGACCGCCGAGGACGGCCGTCCAGAAGCCCTCGACGTGGAAGCTGAGGTCCAGCTTGTCCGCCAGCCAGGAGGTCAGCATCAGCATCAGGGCGTTGATCACCAGCGTGAAGAGCCCCAGCGTGAGGATCAGCAGGGGCAGCGAGAACAGCTTGACGATCGGCTTGACCACGAAGTTCACGACGCCGAAGATCAGGGCGACGACGACCAGGGTGAGGGTCTTCTCGCCGCTGGAGCCGCCCGAGAGCGTGATGTCGCCGATCAGCCAGATCGCGACGGCCAGCGCACCGGCGTTGGCCAGCGTCTTGATGAGGAAATTCGTCATGGTTCGATCGTTCCAGACGTCGAGGAAGAGGGTGCAGGGGGAGTGAAGGCGTTCCGCCTGGAGGAGCTGGAGGCCGAACGGGCCGCCAACGAGGGCGCGTATCTGCAGTTCCTGCGCGAGCGGCACATGTCGGTCGGGCTCTACGCCCTCGACAAGGGTGCCCAGGATCCGCAGACCCCGCACGGCCAGGACGAGGTGTACTTCGTCGTGAGCGGCCGGGCCGCCGTCACGGTCGGCGAGGAGACGACGCAGGTCGCGCGCGGCAGCGTGGTCTATGTGCCCGCCGGGGTCCGGCACAGGTTCCACCACATCTCCGAGGATCTGCGGGTCCTCGTCGTCTTCTCTCCCCCCGAGAGCTGAGGGCGGGGGACCGGAACCTCAGGGTCACGTAGGGGTCAGGTTCAGGGGAGGACCGGGGCCGGAGCGCCTCCCGGGGACTCGCCCTCCCGCCTACCATCGAAGGCGGAACAGCAACTCTCTCTCAGCATCGGTCTCAGAACGGAGCGAAAGACATGGACGCGAAGGAGAACTTCTCGGCCCTGCCGTGGTGGGTGAAGTGGATCGCCATCCCGGTCATAGCCCTCGTCGTCTTCGGCGGACTCATCAGCGCCGTGGTCGGCTTCATCGTGGGCCTGCTCTTCAAGATCCTGGTCTTCGCCGCGCTCGTCGGCGGCGTGATCTTCCTGGTCCGGAGGTTCACTTCGGCTTCCTCCTCCTCCCGCGGCGACTGGTGACCGCCGGGACCGTCCCCGTCCCCCCACCGGTCCCCCCGCCCGTCCCCGCTCCAGCCGCCGCTCCAACCGCCGCTCCGGCCGTCTCCGGCGCCGCGCCGGTTCCGCTCCGGCCCGCGCGGCGCTGACGGTCGGCGGACACCACCAGTGCCGCGAGCAGCGTCGTCACCGGAACCGAGGCCACCAGGCCGATCGAGCCCACGAGCGTACGGACGATCTCCTCGGCGACCACCTCGCTCGTGGCCACCATCGACACGTCGCTGCGCGCGATCGAGAAGAGCAGCAGCAGCGGCAGCGCGGCTCCCGCGTACGCGAGGACCAGGGTGTTGACCACCGACGCGATGTGGTCGCGCCCGATGCGCATCGCCGAACGGTAGATTTTCCGCCAACTCGCACCCGGGTCCGCCTCCTTCAGCTCCCAGACGGCGGACGTCTGCGTGACCGTCACGTCGTCGAGCACGCCGAGCGAGCCGATCAGCACCCCCGCCAGCAGCAGGCCCTGGATCTCGATGTTCGGGTACAGGCCGTGCACCAGGCCCGTCTGGTCGTCCGTGTTCCCCGTGAGCCGGGCCCAGCCGATGAAGAGCGAGCCCAGCAGCCCGATCAGCAGCAGCGAGATCAGTGTGCCGAGCACCGCCACCGACGTACGGGCCGAGAGCCCGTGGCACAGGTAGAGCGACGCCAGCATGATCGCGCTGCCCCCGACGACGGCCACCACCAGGGGGTTCGAGCCCTGGAGTATCGCGGGCAGGATGAAGAGCGTGAGCACCGCGAAGCTCACCGCCAGGCCCACCAGCGCCAGCACTCCGCGCAGCCGCCCCACCAGCACCACGAAGAGCGCGAAGAGGCCCGCGAGCAGGACCATCGGCACGTCACGGTTGGTGTCCACGACGGTGTACTGGAGATTGCGGGGCGCCTTCTCGGCGTAGGCCACGACCACCTTCTGCCCCACGTCGAACTTCCGTGTGGCGTCCGGCGTGACGACCTCCGTGTAGCGGTGGCCCTTGTCCTTGCCCTCGGAGATCTCGACCGTGGCCTTCTGGCAGGAGCCCGACGACTTCCCCTCGCCGCCCGGCCCGCTCCCCTGTCCCTGGCCTCCCTGCCCGCCCTGGCCCTGCTGCGGGGGCGGCTGCTGGGCGTTGACGTCCCGGCAGTCGACCTCGGCCAGCTTGACGACCTTCGCCTGGAAGGTGGGCCGGTCGAAGCCGACGCCGGAGTGGTCGTGCTCGTGCCCGGGCGTGCCGCCCGGCCAGAGCACGACGAGCCCGGCGAGGACCGCGACGGCGAACGGCACGAGCACCGCGGCGATGACCTTGCGCAGATGCCGCGAGACGGGCGCGGGCGGGCCGTGGGCGTGCGCGTGGCTGTGCCCGTGGCCGTGCGGCTGACTGGGAAGGTGCGGCGGGGGCGGCGGAGGCGGCGGCTGATGCGGCTGCTGATGCGGCTGCGGCGACTGGGGCGGCGGGGGCGGCGGGGAATGGCTCACCGACAGATCATCGCAAGAACGTCCGGGCGGGCTGTTCAGTATGCGCGGTGTGCCGCTAGCGTAGAGACGCCTTTGCACATCGCGGGAGCTCCGAGCACGGGGCTGAGAGGGCGCTGACCTCCGTGGCGGGACCTACGGAAACGGCTGCGTCGACCGCCGAACCTGTTACCGGGTAATGCCGGCGTAGGGAGTGGGTCTACATGACCATGCAGGATGCACGCACGCCTGCGGAGACCGCCATCGGCTCGCACAAGGGATACGTGGAGGGGAACCGCCCGGACATCCGGGTACCCGTCCGGCGAGTGCACCTCACCAACGGCGCCGACGTGACGCTCTACGACACGTCCGGGCCGTACACCGACCCCAACATCACCACCGACGTGCGCCGCGGCCTCGCGCCGCTGCGCGAGAACTGGATCATCCAGAGGGGAGACACCGAGGAGTACGCGGGCCGCGAGCTGCGCCCCGAGGACGACGGCGTCAAGCACACCGCGCCACGCGGCGGCCTCCGCAACCTGGACGCCGTCTTCCCCGGCCGCCCGCGCCAGCCCCGCAGGGCCCGCGAGGGCGGCGCCGTCACGCAGCTCGCGTACGCGAAGCGGGGCGAGATCACGCCGGAGATGGAGTACGTGGCCGTACGGGAGAACCTCGCACCCGAGTTCGTCCGGGACGAGATCCTGGCGGGCCGGGCCGTCCTCCCCGCCAACGTGAACCACCCGGAGACCGAGCCGATGATCATCGGCAAGAACTTCCTGGTGAAGGTCAACGCCAACATCGGCAACTCCGCCGTCACCTCCTCCATCGAGGAGGAGGTCGAGAAGATGACGTGGGCGACCCGGTGGGGCGCCGACACCGTCATGGACCTCTCGACCGGCCGCAACATCCACACCACCCGCGAGTGGGTGCTGCGCAACTCCCCCGTCCCCATCGGCACCGTCCCCCTCTACCAGGCCCTGGAGAAGGTCGACGGCCGCGCCGAGGAGCTGTCCTGGGACGTCTACAAGGACACGGTCATCGAGCAGTGCGAGCAGGGCGTCGACTACATGACGGTGCACGCGGGCGTCCTGCTCCGCTACGTCCCGCTCACGGCCCGCCGCAAGACCGGCATCGTCTCGCGCGGCGGCTCGATCATGGCGGCCTGGTGCCTGGCGCACCACCGGGAGAGCTTCCTCTACGAGCACTTCAGCGAGCTGTGCGAGATCCTGCGCGCGTACGACGTCACGTTCTCGCTCGGCGACGGCCTGCGCCCCGGCTCCATCGCGGACGCCAACGACGCGGCGCAGATGGCCGAGCTGGACACCCTCGGCGAGCTCAACCGCATCGCCAAGGCCCACGACGTGCAGACGATGATCGAGGGCCCGGGCCATGTCCCGATGCACAAGATCAAGGAGAACGTCGACCGCCAGCAGGAGGTCTGCGAGGAGGCCCCCTTCTACACCCTGGGCCCCCTCACCACGGACATCGCGCCCGCCTACGACCACATCACCAGCGGCATCGGCGCCGCGATGATCGGCTGGTGGGGCACGGCGATGCTCTGCTATGTCACGCCGAAGGAGCACCTCGGGCTGCCCGACAGGGACGACGTGAAGACGGGCGTCATCACATACAAGATCGCCGCCCACGCCGCCGACCTGGCCAAGGGCCACCCCGGCGCCCAGCTGTGGGACGACGCCCTCTCGGACGCCCGCTTCGAGTTCCGCTGGGAGGACCAGTTCAACCTGGCCCTCGACCCGGACACGGCCCGCGCCTTCCACGACGAGACGCTCCCGGCGGAGCCCGCCAAGACGGCCCACTTCTGCTCGATGTGCGGGCCGAAGTTCTGTTCGATGAAGATCTCCCACGAGATCCGTGAGCAGCACGGGGCCGATCTGTCGGAGGCGGAGATCGAGTCCGGGATGGAGGAGAAGTCGAAGGAGTTCGCGGCGGCGGGCAACAGGGTCTATCTGCCGCTGGCGGAGTAGCCGTCTCCTGTTGAACCGTTGGCGGCGCGGGTCCGTTGTAGCCCAGGGAAGCTGCACGTCACTCGCACATGGAGGACCCATGAAGTCCTGGCGCTCCCGCGTCGCCGCCGCTCTCACCGTAGGCGCCGCAGCCATCGCCATCCCGCTGACCGCCAGCCCCGCGCACGCCGGCCCTCCGCCGGGCGGGGGCTGGGTCGTGGCCGGCGGCATGACGTACGACTCAAGGTCGCAATGCGCGCTTGAGGAGTGGGACGGCCTCGTCCAGAACTGGGATAAGTACGACAAGCTGTACTGCGAGGGCAACGGAGACCACGACCAGTACACCATCTGGTACCACAAGCGCTGAGCGCCACGCGCCCCACCGAGCCGCCCGCTCCCACGGCCACGGGAGCGGGCGGCTCGTGCCTCCCCCCTCGTGGCACGAGCCACCCCACGCCGCCTCATGCGTAAGCGGAAAGCAGCGCTCAACCAAGGCTAGTTGACTGTGCGTCAGTGTCCAATCACAGTATCGACATAGACCTATCGAGATATTTATCGTTGCGGCACTCTCGGTGACGACGGCGGCGGAGGCGGAAGAGGCATGGACCTGGCTCTGCTGCGTACGTTCCTCGCGGTGCACAGGGCCGGGTCCTTCACGCGTGCCGCCCCGCTGCTGGGGCTCTCGCAGCCCGCCGTGACCGGGCAGATCCGCACGCTGGAGCGGCAGTTGGGCCGTCCCCTCTTCCTCCGCCAGGCCCGGGGCGTGACGCCGACGACGGTGGGGGAGGAGCTGGCGCACAAGGTCGCCCCGCACCTCGACGCGCTCGTGGCGATCACCGAGGGCAGGCCCGACGAGGAGGCGACCGGACGCACCCTGCATCTCGCCGGGCCACCGGAGTTCACCTCCGTACGGGCGCTCCCGGCGCTCGCGCCCCTCGTCGAGCAAGGGGTCACGCTCCGCGTCGCCTTCGGTTCCGCCGAGGAGAGTCTCGAAGGGCTCGCCGCGGGCCACCACGACCTCGCCCTCAGCACCGCACGCCCCCGCGGCGAACTCCTCAACTCGGCGCCGCTCTGCGACGAGGAGCACGTCCTGGTCGCCGCGCCCCGCTGGGCCGCGCGGCTCGGCGGCGCCTCCGTCGTCCGCGCCAAGGGGCATCAGCAGCTGCACGGCGTGCCGGTGATCGACGTGCACGAGAGCATGCCGCTCCTCACCCGCTACTGGGCCACCGTCTTCGACGCCGAGCCCGTCCACACCAGCGCCCTCGTCGCCCCCGACCTGCGGGCCGTCCTTGAGTGCGTGGCCGCGGGCGCCGGGATGGCCGTACTGCCGCGCTACCTCTGCGACGAGTCCCTGGAACCCGGCCGCGTCGTGCCGCTGTTCGATCCGGCGATGCCGCCGCTGCGCACGTACTTCCTCTCCGTCCGCGCGGGCACCCTCGCCCTCCCGCACATCGCCCGCGCCCACGAGTGGCTGCTGCGCGCCGCCGTGCACTGGTGAGGCGTACGCACGCACGTTTGGCGTTTCGTCTCCCGCCGGACGGGCCAGACCTCACCCATGACCGACGAACGTCCAGTCGTCAAGCGCACAGCCCGTGCCATCCTCCTCGACAACGACCAGAACCTGATCCTCATCAAGCGCACCAAGCCGGACGAGCCGCCGTACTGGATCACCCCCGGCGGCGGCGTCGAGCCCGGCGTGGACGGCACCGTCGTCGACGCGCTGCACCGCGAGGTGGACGAGGAGCTGGGGGCCAAGGTCGTCGACGTGGTCCCGGCCTTCGTCGACACCGTCGCCGACCCGGCCGAGACGCCCGGCGGCGTGAAGGTCCAGCACTTCTTCGTCTGCCGCCTCGCCTCCATGGACCCCGGGCGGCGCCACGGCCCGGAGGTCGAGGAGCCCGTCGGCGAGTACGACATCGTGCGCGTGCCCTTCAGCCGCGAGGGCCTCGCCTCCGTCGAGGTCGTCCCGCCGAGCCTGCGCGCCTACCTCTCCGCCAACATCGAGGGCGTACGGGCACTCCTCGCGCCCGACCTCGGCTGAGCCTCAGCCGAACCAGCCCTGGAACGGTGCCTGTTCCCGCTGCTCCTCCCCCCGCCGCTGCGCCTCCGCGAGCGCCCGCTCGGCCTCCTTCTGCCATACGGAGACGGGGGCGGGGGAGGGTGACGGGGTGGGGGTGGGGGTGGGGGAGGGCATGTGCGGAACCACCGGCGCCGCCGCCGGAACGACGGGCGGCACCGCGGGCGGTGCTGGCGGCGCCACGGGCGCGGGCGGCGTCGGGGGCCGCTCCTCCGTCCCGGCGCGCTTCTCCTCCGCGCGCCGTTCCCGCGCCTCGCGCGCGGCGCCGAAGAAGTCGCCGCCCTTGCGCTTGTAGTCGTCGGTCCCCCAGTCGCGCGCGGCGCGCTTCGGGGCCTTCTGGAGGTGCGGTATGTGCTTGGCGCAGTGGATGTACGCCTCCTCCACCGTGACCCGCACCCACAGCGTCCCCCGCCGCCCCGGAACCGGGTCCTCCGGCAGGTCGGAGACCTCGGCGCGCAGCTCCGCGTCCTCGACGAGTTCGGCGCCGCCGTTGATGTGCAGCCCGATCCGCGCCCGTACGAAGTCGATGAGCAGCAGCCCCACATGGGGGTTCTCCTGGATGTTGCCCAGGCTGGCGTGGACGCCGTTGCCCCGGTACTCGGGGTAGACCAGCGTGCGTTCGTCCAGCACGCGCAGGAAGCCGGGCGGACCCGCGCGGAAGCTGCTGTCGCACTCGCCGGTGCCGTCGGCGGTCGAGAGGAAGAACATCTCCTGCTGGCGCACGAACTCCCGCATCCGGGGGTTCAGATGGTCCAGCACCTGGTCGTCGTAGAAGCGGTCGGCACGGTCGGACGAGCCCAGGCGCCGCTGGAGCGCGTGCTCCCCGTCGCTGCCGGGCCGCTCCCGCTCCGCCTCGTCACCGACACCCGGTACGCCGTAGCTGTCGCGCCTTTTCAGCCCGTTGAGCCCGCCGTGCCCACTGTGTCCGCCGTATCCGTTCTGCGCCCCGGGGGCCCGGTGCCGACCATTGAGCGGCCCCCCCGCATCCGCGTCAGCCACGCCTCTCACGCCCTCCTCCGTCATCAGCCGTCATCAGCTCACCAGTTCGTCGACCGCGTCGTGCCGTATGCGGTGGGCCGGTATACCCAGTCCCACCAGCGCGTCCCAGCCGCTCCGGATCAGCCCGGGCGGCCCCGACAGATAGCCGTCGTACGCCGCCCACGGCCCGTACCGTCGTACCGCGTCCGGCAGTTGTCCCGCCAGCGACGGCACCGAGGCCCGCCCGGCGGCGACCACGGGCCGCACCGACAGCCAGTCGTAGCGCCCGTCGAGGCGCAGCAGGGTGTCCAGGTCGTAGAGGTCGAGGTCGGTGCGCGCGCCGTAGAACACCTCGACGGGGCGCGGTCTGCCCCGGCCCGCCACGTCCTCCACCAGCGCCTTGATCGGCGCGATGCCCGTGCCGCCGCCCAGGCACAGCAGGCCGCTCTCCGCCGCGTGGTCGACGGTCATCGAACCCGTGGGCGGCCCGAGCCGCAGCACATGGCCGGGGCGCGCCCGGTGCACCAGCGCGGTCGAGACCCAGCCCGCCGGCACGGCCTTGACGTGGAAGGTGAGCAGCCCGTCGGGGCGCGGCGCGGACGCGAAGGAGTAGTACCGCCACACGCGCGGCCACCACGGCGTCTCGATGCTCGTGTACTGACCGGCGCGGAAAGGATACGGCTGGTCCGGACGGACCGTGATCACCGCGATCTCCGGCGTCCGCTGCTCGTGCGCGACGACCTCCGCCTGCCACCAGGCGGGCGCCCGGCGCTCGTCCTCCACCGCCGCGTCGATCATGATCTGCGAGATCGCCGTGTAGGCCCGCACCCACGCGGCCTCGGTCTCCGGGCCCCAGCTGCCCGGCGCGTACCGCGCGAGCGCGGCCATCAGGCACTCGCCGACCGCCGGATAGTGCGCCGGGAGCGTCCCGTACTTCCGGTGCCCGCGCCCCAGCGCCGCGAAGCGGGCGGTGAGCGCGGCCTTGTCGTCGTACCGCTGCACGGCCTCCAGCAACGAGCGGAACAGCCGGTCGCGCTGCGTGTCCATGGAGGCCGGGAACAACTCTCTCAACTGCGGATACTGCACGAAGAGAAGCGCGTAGAAGTACGCGGTGGCGGCGTCAGCCGACCCTTCGATCTCCTCCATCGTGCGGCGTATGAGCGCCGCGTCAGGGGTCATGGTGTGCCCTCGCTACGTTCGAACGAACCCGACCCCCGAGAACACCGAGTGAGGAAACCGTCACAAGTCCTTACAGCACGATGCGGAGTCGACCATACCGATATGACTTCACCGCACAACCCCCGTCCGCGGTTCCATCCGGCGCCCGTTTCGAGGAGTTCGTCAGCGGATGCCGGGGCTGACGAGCGCGTACGCCTCCCGCAGATCCCGGCCGCTGTACTGGTACGAAGCCAGCTCCCGGACGTGGTGATCAGCATTGACGGCCACGGACACCGGCACCTCGGCGAAGAGCTCGGCGTCCGAGAGAGAATCTCCGTACGCCACGCACTCCGCGGCCGGAATCCCGAACTCCGCACAGAGTTCCCTCGCGATCTTCACCTTGGCCGCCGGTGTGAGGATCCCCGCGGGGTCCACCGGCTCGCGCGGATACGGACCGGCGCCCGGACCGGCGCCCGGACTCCCGCCCGGACCCCCACTCGGCGCGAGCGTCGGCCACCGCGAGGCGCGCGCCGCGTCGGCGCCCCAGCCCAGCAGCCTGCGCACGAAGAAGTCCGGCGAGAGCGAGATCACCGCGCACCGCTCGCCCCGCGCCCGGATCTCCGCCCACACCTCGCGGATCCCCTCCAGCCAGGGCGCCCCGTCGAACGCACGCGCCACGACCTCGTCCGTCAGCTCTGACCACAGCGCGCACGCCCGTACGGCGAACTCCGAGGGCGCCAGCTCCCGCGCCGCGAACGCCCTCTCCAGCTCGTGGATCTCCTCCTCGACCCCGAGCTGCCGCGAGATCTCCACAGGTGCCGCGGATCCGTGGAGAAGGGTGCCGTCCAGGTCGAAGAGATGGAGTCGCGTCATATGCCGGATCGTACGGGTGTGCCCGGGTGCATGTGACCTCGTACGGCGTACTCGGCGTACTCGGCATCGAGCAGCGGCGGATACTCCCCGCGTCAGACGCCGTGAGGGCCCTCGCGCGGGACCGTCGAGGGCATGCAGCGACTCTCCCGCCCCGCCCGCAGGGCCACGCTCGTCGTCCACGTCGGCGCCTCCGCGTCCTGGCTCGGCACCACCCTGTGCCTGCTCGCCCTCGCCGTGACGGGCGCCGCGGCGGGCGGCACAGGACCGGGCAAGGACACGGCCGCGGCCACGACCACGGCGGCCGGGAGCTACCGCGCCATGAAGGTCTTCGGCGACTGGCTGCTCGCGCCCCTCTCCCTCCTCACCCTGGCCACCGGGCTGATCCTCTCGCTCGGCACCCACTGGGGGCTCGCCCGGCACCGCTGGGTCTGGACCAAGTTCTGGCTGACCCTGGTCACCACGGCGGCGAGCATCTTCGCCTTCCGCGCGACGATCGACTCCGCCGTGTCCGCCGCCGGGGCCGGGCAGGCCGTCGCCCCCGTCGACCTCCTGGTCCCGCCGTGCGTCGCGCTGAGCGCCTACCTCTTCATGACCGCCCTCTCCGTCCTCAAGCCCTGGGGCCCGACGCGGCGCGGCCGTACGGCACGGGCACGCCGTCCCGTGGCCCGGCCCCAGCCCCGGCTCAGGTAACCCTGACCCGAGGGACGTGCGGGGCGTACGCTCCGAGCGTGACCTCGCACTCCGCACCCTCAGACGCCTCGGCGTCCCCCGCCCTGCCCGAACTCACCGTCCGGCGGGCCACCGCCGAGGACATACCCGAGATCGTCGCGATGCTCGCCGACGACCCGCTCGGCGCCCAGCGCGAGACGCCCGGCGACCTCACCCCGTACCGCACCGCCTTCGCACGCATCGACGGCGACCCCCACCAGCACCTCGTGGTCGCCGTCCAGCAGGGCCGCACCGTCGGCACGCTGCACCTCACCGTCATCCCCGGCCTCTCCCGCCGGGGCGCGGCCCGCGCCCTGATCGAGGCCGTCCGCATCCACACCGACGCACGCGGAACGGGCCTGGGCACGCGCCTCATCGAGTGGGCCATCGCCGAATCCCGCCGCCAGGACTGCGTCCTGGTCCAGCTCACCTCCGACGCCACCCGCGTCGAAGCCCACCGCTTCTACGAGCGCCTCGGCTTCGAGGCGTCCCATCTGGGGTTCAAGATGGCGTTGTAGAGCGCCAATTGGGGGCGCGAATAGCAAGCATTCGCACCATTCGCGCGTGTCTTCATACTGTCGGACTCGTTTCCCCTCGGGGGGATGGCTCGTTCGGGACGCCGTCCCGACGCACGGGCCTGAAGAGGCCGTTGGAGGGGGCACGATGTTCGACGACAGCGTCCTGCTGGAGTCCGAGACCCTGCGCACGAGCATGACGGGGCGCACGGAAGTGCTGGACAGGGTGAAGACGCTCACCCTGCTCCCCGACGATCTCCATATGACGACGCGGATGGTCGCCGCCTACTTCGGCGTCGACATCAAGGCCGTCCGCTCCCTCGTGGTCGACCACCGGCAGGAGCTGGAGGCGAACGGCTACCGGGTGCTGAGCGGCGCCGAACTAAGCTCCTTCAAGGAGCTTAGTTCCCTCGACAAGCACACAGGGCGCCACTTGGCGCTCTTCACGCGGCGCACCGTCCTCAACGTGGCGATGCTCCTCCGCGACAGCGTCGTCGCACGTCAGGTGCGTACGTACCTGCTCGACGCCGAGTCGGGACAGCGTTCCGAGCCCTCCGCGCCCCCTGTGGAAAACTCGGTTTTCCACAACCTGGAGCAGTGGCTCGACGCCCGCGTCCTGCACCATGTCGAGCAGCGGCTCGCGGAGTGGGGTCCCCCGGAGACGCGGGACGAGGCGCGGTTGCGGGTCCTCGCGGAGGAGGCGGTGCGCTCGGCGGTGGGGCGGGCCGTCGTCCCGTTGTTGAACGAGCTGATCCGGTCCGACTCCGAGCTGCGCCGCCGCCTCTCCGGCCACCAGGAGGAGATCGCGCGGCTCAACAAGGTGCTGTGGGAACGGGATGCGGAGTCGGCGGGCTCGCTCGCGGCCCTGGACGAGCTGGGCCCGCGCGAATTCGCCCAGCACATCGCCTGGTTGTGCCGCCGCGACGGCTGTACGGGCGTGACGGTGCCCCCGGCGACCTCGGGACGCGAGGGACGTGCCGACGTCCTGGGGCACACGGCCGACGGACGGCGGCTCGTCGTCCAGTGCGAGCGACGGGCCCCGAACACGTCGGTGACCAGCGCGGACGTACAGGCGTTCGTCGGCGCGGCCAGGCGCGAGCACCGCGCGGACGCCGCGCTGCTGGTGTCCACCGCGCCGTTCACGCGCGACGCGCTGCTGAGGGCGGCACGGCACGATGTCACCGCCGTGCACCGGGGGTTGCTGGAGTCGTGGAACAACGGCGCCCGGCTCCGCGTGCTGGAATCCGTCGCCTGAGGCCCCCGCTCCCACCGGTCTACGCGTGCGCCCTGCGGCGCCGCTCCCGGTGCGCCTTCTGTCGGCAGGCCGCTCCGCAGTAGCGGGCCGGACGTCCGGTCCGGGGTGCGGGCAGCGGAGCACCGCACGTCTCGCAGCACGGGGTTTCGTTACGGGTCACCGCCCCGGCGCGCTCTTTTTCGTTACGGAATTTCGTTACGGTCCCATCGGTGCGCAGGCCGTCGAAGACGACGGCTGTGAGGAGCCCCGGCGGCCGTCCCACCCTCTCCCCGCGCTGCTCCATCGCCGCGCAGCCGACCAGCAGCGTATGGACGTGCGCCACGTCGACATCGCCGCGCACCGCACCGGCACGCTGCGCCCGTACGAGCAGCTCGCGCAACGCGATCCCGAACTCCCGTTGCGCGTCCGCCGCGTGGTCGGGGGCCCGGCCCGCGTGACGGGCGGCCTCCGCCAGCGCGTCGCACAGCGCGCGGTCGAACGCCGCGCGCTCAACCATCTGTTCGAGGAATCGGAAGAAGGCCTCGCCCGGCGCGCTGGACCCCGTCAACTCGCGTGCCTCCCGTACGCACGCCTCGACGCTCTCCACGATCACGGCCTCGAACAGGGCCTCCTTGGAGGGGAAGTGCCGGTAGACCGTCCCGGCGCCGACGCCCGCGCGGCGCGCGATCTCGCCGAGCGGCACCATCCGGCCCTCGGCCGCGAAGGCGGTGCGCGCGGCGTCCAGCACCCGCGCCCTGTTCCGCCGGGCGTCCGCCCTGCTCGCCGGGATGTCCGCCGCGCCCCGGTCGCCCGCGCCGTTCGCCATCCGTCGGCCCCTCTCGCCGTGCCTCCGCGCCCCGGAAGGCCCGTCGCCCGCTGACAAACGGGCCGAGCATTCCGTTACGTTAAACGGGTTATCCATTCCGATTCTAGCCCCGGAGAAAGGCATGGAGAACGCGGAATCGCCCCTACCTGCGGAGATGTGTCGTGGGCAGGGAAGCACGCAGAGTCACGGAGAGAAGGGGGGGTGAACATTCGTACGATTCTCGTCACCGGCGCGACAGCCCAGCAGTGCGGCGCCGTCGCCACGCGACTCCCCGCGGACGGCTGGCGGGTCCGGGCGCTGACGCGCGACGCCTCGGGCGAGGCCACGCGGACGCTCGCCGGCACGGGCGGAACGTCGCCGACGCGGCCCTCACCGCAGGGGCCCGGCAGGAGAACGAGCTCACCCCCCTCGCGAACAAATGGGCGATAGAGGAACACATCCGCGCCCTCTACCCCCTGAAGGGGGCCCCTGAAGAGGGCCCCTTGAGGAGGAGCCGCCCCCTCACGCCCCCAGCCGGGCCTCCACGCGCTCGCGCAGGCGCTCGTACTCCTCCGCGCGGCGCGGCGGGCGCCCCGGCGGGCGGGCCACCACGCGGCCCTCCGTCACCGTCTGGCCGCGCCGGAACTGGTCGCGGGTCAGGTCCGTCTCCACTCCGCTCCCCAGCCTGTTCCACCAGTGGTAGCCGTGCTGCTCGCCGTCCAGGAACACCTCGCCGCACAGCAGCTCGCCGCCGAAGAAGTCGTGCACGACCAGCGCCGTCACGTCGCAGTGGCCCCAGGCCGGGTTCTCCACCGTCCACGGCTCGCGCGCCATGTCGTCCGGAGAGCAGGTGTCGGCGGCCCAACTCGCCCGCACCGCCCGCTCGATGTCGTCCAGGGCCCATGTCTGTGACGCCGTCGGTGTGCTCATACGACCACCGTCCCACCCGCCACTGACAGTGCCGTGTCCGTGCCCTTACCGACGTGCCGGAGCCTCTCCGGCGGACGCCCCGCCGAAGGCCGCCGCGTGCGCCGCCGCCCACTCCGCGAAGGGGCGCGGCGGCCTGCCGGTGACCTCCTCCACCACCGGGGAGACCTCGACGGGGTGCGCCGCGGCCCGCGCGTAGTGCCCCGCCAGCCCGTCGGCCACCCACTCCGGGACGCCCGCGGCCACCAGGCCCGCCCGCCACGCGCCGGGGTCCAGCTCCTCGAACCGTACGGGCCTGCCCAGCGCCTCCCCGAGGATCCGCACCTGGTCCTCGGTGCTGAGCTGCTCCGGGCCGCTCAGGACGGGCGTACGCCCCGCCAGCGCGCTTCCCTCGCCGAGGCCGTCGAGGCCGTCGAGCAGGGCGCGCGCCGCGACCGCCGCGATGTCGCGCTCGTCGACGGGCGTGACGCGGGCGGCGCCGTACGGTGCCCGTACCGTGCCGTCCGTACGGACGCCCTCGGCCCAGGCCAGCGCGTTGGAGTGGAAGACGCCGGGGCGCAGCGCCGTCCAGCGCAGGCCGGACTCCCGCACCAGGCGCTCCAGTTCGCGGTGGTGGGCGCCGACGGGGTTGGCCTCGTCCAGCGCGGCGGCGGTCGACAGGAGTACGACGTCGCGCACGCCGTGCTCCGCGGCCTGCCGGAGCAGGGCCTCGGTGCGGTCGCCCACGGCGGCGTGGTTCACGAAGACCGTGCGCACGCCCTCCAGCGCCTCCAGCGGAAAGGTCCCGGGCCCCTCCGCCCCGTCCCGTACGGCCTCGACGGATGCGGGCAGGGCCGCCGCCGCCTTCTCCGGGTCGCGGCTGAGGGCGCGCACGGGGGCGCCCGCGGCGACGAGAAGCTCGACGAGGGGGCGTCCGACGTTGCCGGTCGCGCCGGTGATCAGGTGCATGTTTCCTCCCCAGGCTGATTCGCAACTCCGAGTTGCGATAGCGTGAGCCTGACACGAGCCGTCCCACAATGCAACTGGGAGTTGCGATGAGCGAGAAGAGCACGCCCGCGCAGCGGCAGGCCCGGGGCCCCAGGGTCCAGGCGGCCGTCCTCGCCGCAGCCCGCCAGGAGCTGGCGGAGAGCGGTTTCGCCGCGCTCACCGTCGACAACGTCGCGCGCCGCGCGGGCGTCCACAAGACGACCGTCTACCGCCGCTGGAAGGACCGCGAGACGCTCGTCACCGACGCGCTCACCGAGCACCTCGCCGACCGCATCCCCATCCCGGACACCGGCGCCTTCGAATCCGACCTGCGCGCGCTCGCCCGCGCCATGGTCCGCTCGGTCAGCAGCATCGACGAGCAGGGCGTCACGGCCGCGCTCTACTCCGACGCGGGGCGCCTCCCCGAGATCGCCGCCGTCCGCCAGGGCCTCTTCGCCGACCGCTTCCGGCGCGCCACGCCCCTCGTCACCCGCGCCGTCGAACGCGGCGAGCTCCCGGAGGGCACCGACCCCGCGCTCCTCCTCAAGTCGCTGATCGCGCCCGTCTACCTGCGGCTGCTCGTGCTCTCCGAGCCTCTCGACGACGCCCTCGCCGAGCACGCCGCCGACCTCACCCTCGCCGCCGCCCGCGCGGGTCTCTTCCGCCCCGCGTAGCGGCTCGTGCGGCTCGGCCCGCCTCGTCCCCGGGCAGCAGCGGGAAGACGCGGCTGACGACGGCCACGGGGCGCGCGCCCGCGGGACGCGCCCCGGCGTCCGTCTCCCGCGCCCGGTACGGCGCCAACGCGCTCCGCACGGCCTCCGCCACGGCCGTCATCTCCTCCGGCGTCAGATGGACGATCTCGCTGAACGCCTCGTCCCGCCGCCACTCCTCCGGTGCCGCGTCCCGCGACGCCAGCCACCGCTGGTAGCTCTCGTCCTCCAGGCCCCGCGCCAGCTCGCCGAACCCCTCGGGACCGGCCGCCGCCTCCTGCGCGGTCCGCAGCCGCCACGGGCGCGCGCCCCCGCGCCCGCCGCCTCCGCGCGGGGCCTCCTCGATACGCCCGTACCGCGCGAGCTGCCGCAGATGGAACGAGCACAGCCCCGAGCTGTACCCGAGCCGGGCCGCCGCCTGCGTCGCCGTCACGGTCCCGGCCTCGTCGAGCAGGGCCAGCAGCGCGGTCCGTACCTCGTGCGTGGGCAGCTGATCCTCTTCTTCAATCACTTTGCAAAGTCTGGTACTTTGCAAAACGCTTGGCAAGCGACAGCAACGACAACAGGAGAGGACGAGGACCCGGTGCCCACACGAGTCCAGGGACAGCCCGTCGAGCACTACCCCGCGCTCTCCCCCGAGGCCCGGCGCGGCTCCGTGCGCCGCGTCACCGAGGTCGGCGAGGAGGTCCTGCACCGCCCCTGCCGCCCCGTCACCGAGTTCGGCACCCCCGAACTCGCGGCGCTCATCGACGACATGTTCCTGACCATGTACGTCGCCGACGGCGCCGGACTCGCCGCCAACCAGGTCGGCGTCGACCTCCGGCTCTTCGTCTACGACTGCCCCGACGAGCAGGGCGTGCGCCACGTCGGCCACCTCGTCAACCCGGTCCTCGACCCGCCCGACCCCGCCACCCGCAGCCTCCTGGAGGACGGCGAGGGCTGCCTGTCCGTCCCCGGCGCCCGGATGACGCTCCCCCGCGCCGAGCACACCGTCGCCCGCGGCCAGGACATGGACGGCAAGCCCCTCGTCATCGAGGCCACCGGCTACTTCGCCCGCTGCCTCCAGCACGAGACCGACCACCTGCACGGCGGGACGTACCTCGACCGCCTCTCCCAGCGCGACCGCAAGGCCGCCCTCCGCCAGATGACCGACCGCCGCGAAGAGGTCTACGCCCGCCGCACCCGGAACACGGAACGCCTGACCGGCGAAGGCGAGTAGCCCCCCGGCCGCTCACCGGCGGGCGGCGCTGGAAGATGGCGGCGTGCAGCTTCCCCACGTCCATCGCGTCACCAAGTACGACCCCGCCGACCGTGACGCTCACGGGCACTACACCGGCCCGGAGGACACCACCAGCGATCACGGCGCGGTGGAGGCGGCCTACCTTCGGGCGGTACGGGCGTTCGCCGCGGATACCGGCGTCGACCGGTTGACCGTCCGCGAGCCGGAGGTCTCGTCGTCCGTCCATTTCGGCGTCGAGCCGCCTGTGGACGGCTTCGGTCTCAGCACGCTCCTCCCAGGAGGTCTCGCCGGCTTCCACGACGGAGCCGGGGTGCCGCTGGACACCGCGGTGGAGCTCGTGCGGCTCATGCTGCGGGACTCCGGCGCCTGGTGCCGGCTGGAGGTGGAGGGGGCGTTCGCCGTGCACGTCGGGTGGGACCAGTACCTCTACCTCGGCAGCAGCCGGCCCTGCCACGCGGCACTGGCCCGTACCCGCGAGCTCGGCCTGTACCCGGAACGCCTGGACGCGTCCCCCTACGACTTCGAGCCCGACGAGGACGGCGTCCTACGGCCGGGCGACGACGAGTTCTGGACCGGCCTGCGCGGAGCCGTGACCGGCGGCCGCTCCATGCTCCTGGAAGAGATCCACGTCCAGAACTCCTCGCGATGGCACCGCCTCACCGGCGACACCCTCGACACGGTTCGCTCCGCCCTCGCTCCCCGCGCCCGCCTGGCCGTGTGGCCGGGCCTGTCCTCCGACATCGCCACCGTCCTCGACGCCCTCCCCGCCGACGGCCTCATCGAGGGTGTCTGGCAGGACAAGGACGGCCTGATCCACAGCGCCGTCGCTGACGAGGAGGAGTTTCCGGAGCTGGTCGCCCGGATCTCCGCTGCCGACGCCGCGGCACTGCTGTCCATGGACGCGGAGGAACGCGTCCCTCTCCTCTCCGCTGTCATGCCCGACAGCGACGGAGTGCTGCGCGCCCGCTGGCAGGCCGAACGCTCCCTCGCCGACCTGCCCTCCGATCCACCCGGGAGCTAGGTCCCTTCTGATGGATCAGGCTGGATCAGGGAGCGGCGTCCTGCGGCTTCGGATCCAAGGCGGAGGAGGGAGTCAACGCGGAGCGTTGCCGACCGACGACAACGCCGGAGCCGGAGTCGCAGGGCGCCGCGAGCCCAGCAAGATCCATCAGAAGGGGCCTAGGTCTGCGCCATGTCCACGAAGCGGGAGTAGTGGCCCTGGAAGGCCACGGTGATCGTCGCCGTAGGACCGTTACGGTGCTTCGCCACGATCAGGTCCGCCTCACCGGCCCGCGGGGACTCCTTCTCGTACGCGTCCTCGCGGTGGAGCAGGATCACCATGTCCGCGTCCTGCTCGATCGAGCCGGACTCACGCAGGTCCGACACCATCGGCTTCTTGTCCGTCCGCTGCTCCGGACCACGGTTGAGCTGCGAGAGCGCGATCACCGGGACCTCCAGCTCCTTCGCGAGCAGCTTGAGGTTACGGGACATCTCCGAGACCTCCTGCTGACGGCTCTCGGGCCGCCGCGAGCCGCCCGACTGCATGAGCTGGAGATAGTCGATGACGATCAGCTGGAGATCGTTCCGCTGCTTGAGGCGGCGGCACTTGGCGCGGATCTCCATCATCGACAGGTTCGGCGAGTCGTCGATGTAGAGCGGGGCGTCCGTCACGCCCGGCATCTGCCGCGCGAGCCGCGTCCAGTCCTCGTCCGTCATCGACCCGGACCGCATGTGGTGCAGCGCCACCCGCGCCTCGGCGGAGAGGAGACGCATCGCGATCTCGTTCCGCCCCATCTCCAGGGAGAAGATCACGCTCGGCAGGTTGTGCTTGATGGAACAGGCGCGGGCAAAATCCAAAGCCAGCGTGGATTTGCCCATGGCCGGGCGGGCCGCGATGACGATCATCTGGCCGGGGTGGAGGCCGTTCGTCAGGGAGTCGAGGTCGGTGAAGCCCGTGGGGACGCCGGTCATCTGGCCGCTGCGGGAGCCGATGGCCTCGATCTCGTCGAGCGCGCCCTCCATGATGTCGCCGAGGGGGAGATAGTCCTCGCTGGTGCGCTGCTCGGTCACCGCGTAGATCTCGGACTGGGCGGAGTTGACGATGTCGTCGACGTCGCCGTCCGCCGCGTATCCCATCTGGGTGATGCGGGTGCCCGCCTCGACGAGGCGGCGGAGGACGGCGCGCTCGTGGACGATCTCCGCGTAATACTCCGCGTTGGCCGCGGTGGGGACCGCCTGGACGAGCGACTGCACGTATCCCGGGCCGCCGACGCGGGCGATCTCGCCGCGCTTGGTGAGCTCGGCGGTGATGGTGATGGGGTCGGCGGGCTCGCCCTTCGCGTACAGGTCGAGGATCGCCTGGTAGACGGTCTCGTGCGCGGGGCGGTAGAAGTCCTGGCCCTTGAGGACCTCGACCACGTCGGCGATGGCGTCCTTGGAGAGCAGCATGCCGCCGAGGACGGACTTCTCGGCCTCCAGGTCCTGCGGGGGGACGCGCTCGAAGCCGCCGGGCGGGCCGCCGGGGCCGTCGCCCTCGGGGCCGCGGTCGTGCCGCTCCGACTGTCCGTTCCCGTTCCCGCTGCCCCGCGGGGTGCGGCGCTGGGAGGCGACCGGGAAGCCCTCGGTGGCGGCGAGCTCGGTGATCCAGGGGTCCTCGACATGCTCGGGCTGCTGGGTCACCCCGTCACCTCCTCCCGGCCGGTGCCCCCTCTTCGTGCGGCACAGTCGCACGGCACAGTCTTACGGCACAGCTCTGACAAATGGGACGCCCAACTCCGGTTACGGCGCGTCGGTACCGCGGTGAAGTCGAGGGGAATCTGAGGCGGGCGCTGCACTACGGTAGGTGGGCCGCCGGGTTCAGCCAACCATCTAATCCACAGCAGGCTGTGGATGACGCCACGCATCCTGTGGACAACTGGGGAAAAGCTGTGCACGAGTCGGGGGACAGTCCTGTGGATTACTCGTCCACACTCTCCCCGCACCCCATCTGACCTGCACAAAGGCCATCCACCCCCTGTGCGGGGAAAAAACTTCGGGACTTGTACCCGCAGAGGTTCATCACCCCGGCGCAGAGCCTTTCCGTACACGGACAAGTAACAGGTCAATGTGCCTTGCGCTCATTACCTGTGGATGTTTGGATCGAACCCATGAGCCCCTCCTCCGCCACGCCGAGATCGTCGGCGCGAGCGGCCGTGCGCCGGCACGACCGCGAGATCGTCGCGCTCGCTCTCCCCGCCTTCGGCGCGCTCGTCGCGGAGCCCCTTTTCGTCATGGTCGACAGCGCCATCGTCGGCCATCTGGGCACCCCGCAGCTCGCCGGACTCGGCGTCGCGGCGGCCCTGCTCCAGACCGGCGTCAACATCTTCGTCTTCCTCGCCTACGCCACCACCGCGGCCGTCGCCCGCCGCCTGGGCGCGGGCGACCTGCCCGCCGCGCTGCGCCAGGGCATCGACGGCATCTGGCTCGCGCTGCTGCTCGGCGCCGCCGTCGTGGCCGTCGTCATCCCCGCCGCGCCCACGCTCCTCGACCTCTTCGGGGCCTCGGAGACGGCCGCGCCGTACGGCGTGACGTATCTGCGGGTCAGCGCGCTCGGCATCCCCGCCATGCTGGTCGTCCTCGCCGCCACGGGCGTGCTGCGCGGCCTCCAGGACACCCGCACCCCGCTCTACGTCGCGATCGGCGGTTTCACGGCGAACGCGGCGCTCAACGTCCTCCTCGTCTACGGCTTCCACCTCGGCATCGCGGGCTCCGCCTGGGGCACGGTGATCGCCCAGTGCGGCATGGCCGCCGTCTATCTGACCGTCGTCGTACGGGGAGCTCGCAAGCACGGCGCCCCGCTCCGCCCCGACCTCGCGGGCATACGGGCCAGCGCCCAGGCGGGCGCCCCGCTGCTGATCCGTACGCTCTCGCTGCGCGCGGTCATGATGATCGCGACCGTGGTGGCGGCCCGGATGGGGGACGCGGACATCGCGGCGCACCAGATCGCGCTCACCCTCTGGTCCCTGTTGGCCTTCGCCCTGGACGCCATCGCGATCGCGGGGCAGGCCATCATCGGCCGCTATCTCGGGGCCTCCGACGAGGAGGGCGCACGGGCGGCGTGCCGCCGGATGGTGCAGTGGGGGATCGCCTCGGGCGTGGTGCTGGGGGCGCTGGTCGCGCTCGTACGGCCGCTCTTCATGCCCCTGTTCACCTCGGACCAGTCGGTGATCGACCAGCTCACGCCGGTGCTGCTGGTGGTCGCGGTGACCCAGCCGATCGCGGGCGTGATCTTCGTGCTGGACGGCGTGCTGATGGGCGCGGGCGACGGCCCGTATCTGGCGGGCGCGATGCTGGTGACGCTGGCGCTGTTCGCCCCGCTCGCCCTGCTGGTCCCGTCGATGGGCGGCGGGCTGACCGCCCTGTGGTGGATGGTCGCGGGGCTGATGATGGGCACGCGCCTGGTGACCCTCTGGCTCCGCGCCCGCTCGGGCCGCTGGATCGTGACGGGTGCGGTACGGGCGTGACCACGCGCCGATGTTCCACGTGAAACGTCGCCGGGACGCCAGGACCGCCCACAGGACCACCCCGTGTTTCACGTGAAACGGGGAGCGGGGAGCGCGCAGCACGGAGCACGACGAGGGCCCCGCTCCCTCCGGCGGACCGGAGGAGAGCGGGGCCCTCATGCGTCGGCTGAGGCCGGGCGCGGAGTTACTCCGCGGCGACCTCGACGTCCACCTTCGCGGCGACGTCGGCGTGGAGCCGGACCGAGACCTGGTGCGCGCCCAGGGACTTGATCGGCGAACCGAGCTCGATACGGCGCTTGTCGACGTCCGGGCCGCCGGCGGCCTTGATGGCGTCGGCGATGTCGGCCGGGGTCACGGAGCCGAACAGACGGCCCTGGCCACCGGCCTGGACCGTCAGGCGCACCTTGACGCCCTCGAGCTGGCCCTTGATCTCGTTGGCCTGCTCGATCGTCGCGATCTCGCGGATCTTGCGGGCGCGGCGGATCTGCTCGACGTCCTTCTCGCCACCCTTGGTCCAGCGGATCGCGAAACCGCGCGGGACCAGGTAGTTACGGGCGTACCCGTCGCGGACCTCGACGACCTCGCCCGCGGCACCGAGGCCGGAGACCTCGTTGGTCAGGATGATCTTCATGCTGTGGTCACCCTTTCCTTATCGCGCGGTCGAGGTGTAGGGCAGCAGTGCCATCTCACGGCTGTTCTTCACGGCCGTGGCGACGTCACGCTGGTGCTGGGTGCAGTTGCCGGTGACCCGGCGGGCACGGATCTTGCCGCGGTCGGAGATGAACTTCCGCAGCAGGTTCGTGTCCTTGTAGTCGACGTAGGAGATCTTCTCCTTGCAGAACACGCAAACCTTCTTCTTAGGCTTGCGAGCAGGCGGCTTCGCCATTGTCTCTTCTCCAGATAATTTCGATCAGAAGGGCGGCTCGTCCGAGTAGCCGCCACCGCCGCCGCCGGGGCCGCCGCCCCAGCCGCCGCCACCGCCGCCCTGCTGGCCGCCGCCGGCCGGAGCGCCCGTGGCCCACGGGTCGCCCGCGGGACCGCCGCCGCCCTGCTGGCCGCCGCCGGGGCCGCCGCCCCAGCCGCCGCCACCCTGGCCGCCGCCGCCACCGCCGCCGAAGCCGCCGCCCTGGCCACCACGGCCGCTGGTCTTGGTGACCTTGGCCGTCGCGTTGCGGAGACTGGCGCCGACCTCGTCGACGTCCAGCTCGTAGACCGTGCGCTTGATGCCCTCGCGGTCCTCGTACGAGCGCTGCTTCAGGCGGCCCTGTACGAGTACGCGGGTCCCCTTGGTGAGGGACTCGGCGACGTTCTCCGCCGCCTGACGCCAGACCGAGCAGGTGAGGAACAGGCTCTCGCCGTCCTTCCACTCATTGGTCTGCCGGTCGAAGGTGCGCGGAGTGGACGCGACGCGGAACTTCGCGACCGCCGCACCGGAGGGGGTGAAGCGCAGCTCGGGGTCGTCGACGAGATTGCCGACGACCGTGATGACGGTCTCGCCTGCCATGGGTGAACCTCTCGGCGGGTGCTGCTGGCTGCTGTGGAGCTCGGTGGTGCTGTGGTGGTGCTACTCGGTGTCCCGGGACCTCAGTGGGTCGAGGGACGGAGGACCTTGGTCCGCAGAACGGACTCGTTGAGGTTCATCTGACGGTCGAGTTCCTTGACCAGGGCAGGCTCGGCCTGCAGGTCGATGACCGAGTAGATGCCCTCGGGCTTCTTGTTGATCTCGTAGGAGAGACGACGACGGCCCCAGGTGTCGACCTTCTCGACCTTGCCGTCGCCCTCGCGGACGACGGAAAGGAAGCTTTCGATCAGGGGGGAGACAGCGCGCTCCTCCAGATCGGGGTCGAGGATCACCATCACCTCGTAGTGACGCATGTGGAACCCACCTCCTCTGGACTCAGCGGCCACGGGCGTTCCGTGGCAGGAGGGTCGTAATGCGTGTCCGCGCCGCCGCGTACGACCGCTGTGTGCGGGCATACGGGGACTGCGCAGACGTGCCAGCGTACCTGTCCCGGGCCTTCCGGTTGAAATCCGGTGGGATCTCGCCGCAATCTGGACATCACAGGTGTGAGCGGCGTTACATCTCGCGCCGCCTTCCGTCAGGAGGTGCCCCATGGCACAGGCAGTGCGCCGGACCCCTTTCCGTCCCCTCTCCCTCCTCAACACCGACGGCAAGCCGCATCCCGTGGAGAACTCGTTCGCCGCGGTGACGGCGGTGCTCGGCGCGGTCGCGATCATCACCTCGATCTGGCCCGGGCTGCATCTGATCAGCGCGTGGACGGGCCTGGCGGGGATCCTCACCGGGATGTGGGGCCAGTTCATCTCCGCGACGACGGGCGAGCGGTTCGTGACGATCATCGGGCTCGGCGCGGCGGCGGTGGGGTTCTACCTGGGTGTGGCGCACGGCGGCCTGATCCCCTGACCCGGCCCCCTGACGGGGCCCGAACGGGGCTGTGCGGGGCACAGTAGGCTTCCGGCGAGCATTACACGTTCGCCGGAGGAGCGTCCCGACATGAGTCTGACCCTGAGGACCATCAGCCGAGAGCAGCATCTGGCGTATATCCAGAGCCTGCCGTCCGCCAGTCACTGCCAGGTGCCCGCGTGGGCGGATGTGAAGAGCGAGTGGCGCTCGGAGAACCTGGGCTGGTTCGACGAACGGACGGGCGAGATGGTCGGGGCCGGTCTCGTGCTGTACCGGCAGCTGCCGAAGGTGAAGCGGTACCTGGCGTATCTGCCCGAGGGTCCGGTGATCAACTGGTACGCGCCGAACCTGGAGGAGTGGCTCAAGCCGATGCTGGCGCACCTGAAGCAGCAGGGCGCCTTCTCGGTGAAGATGGGGCCGCCCGTCGTGATCCGCCGCTGGGACGCCGCGGCGATCAAGA
Source organism: Streptomyces sp. NPDC048172 (assembly GCF_043202595.1). NCBI lineage: Bacteria > Bacillati > Actinomycetota > Actinomycetes > Kitasatosporales > Streptomycetaceae > Streptomyces > Streptomyces sp. NPDC048172. The sequence continues at coordinate 426,522 of NZ_JBIDAT010000002.1, read as the reverse complement.
AGGGCATCCAGGACCAGGACGTCAAGCGGCTGCGGGACGTGGAGGCGACGCACATCGAGCCGCGCGCGTTCGAGGTCGCCGACCGGCTGCGCCGGATGGGCTGGCAGCAGGGCGAGGACGGCGGCGCGGGCTTCGGCGACGTGCAGCCGCGGTACGTCTACCAGGTGCCGCTGGAGGGCCGCTCCCTGGAGGACGTGCACAAGGGCTTCAACCAGCTGTGGCGGCGGAACATCAAGAAGGCCGACAAGGCCGGTGTCCAGGTCGTCCAGGGCAACATGGCGAACCCCTACGACCTGGACGAGTGGCAGCGGCTGTACGAGATCACGGCCGAGCGCGACCGGTTCCGCCCGCGCCCCAAGGCGTACTTCCAGCGCATGTGGAACGTGCTGAACGCCGAGGACCCGAACCGGATGCGGCTCTACTTCGCCGAGCACGAGGGCGAGCGGATCTCGGCGGCGACGATGCTGATCGTCGGCGGCCACGTCTGGTACTCGTACGGCGCCTCGGCGAACCACAAGCGCGAGGTCCGGCCGTCGAACGCGATGCAGTGGCGGATGCTCCAGGACGCGTACGCGCTGGGCGCGAGCGTGTACGACCTGCGCGGCATCAGCGACTCGCTGGACGAGAACGACCACCTCTTCGGACTGATCCAGTTCAAGGTGGGCACCGGGGGGCAGGCTGCCGAGTATCTCGGCGAGTGGGACTTCCCGCTCAACAAACTGCTGCACAAGGCCCTGGACATCTACATGTCCCGGCGCTGACACTCACACAGCCCTCACACCCGGATCGAGAAAGGTGCCGTACCGGCCATGGCGCTCACCCTCTACGTCGACACCGAACGCTGGCGGGCGCACCAGCAGTCGGTGATACAGCAGTTCCCGGGGATCGTGCCGGTCTGCAAGGGCAACGGATACGGCTTCGGTCACGAGCGGCTGTCGGACGAGGCGACCCGCTTCGGCGCCGACATCCTGGCCGTCGGCACGACGTACGAAGCCGCCCGCATCAAGGACATGTTCGGCGGCGACCTGCTCGTGCTGACCCCGTTCCGCAAGGACGAGGAGCCGGTGCCGCTGCCGGACCGGGCGATCCGCTCGGTCTCCTCGGTGGAGGGCGTGGGCCTGATGCGCGGCGCCCGCGTCGTCGTCGAGGTCATGAGCAGCATGAAGCGGCACGGCATCACCGAGGAGGACCTGCCGAAGCTGCACGCGGCGATCGACGAGGTCCGCCTGGAGGGCTTCGCGCTGCATCTGCCGCTGGACCGCGCGGACGGTTCGGACGCGGTGGAGGAGGTCATCGGCTGGATGGACCGGCTGCGCGCCGCGCGGCTGCCGCTGGACACGATGTTCGTGAGCCACCTGAAGCCGCAGGAGTTCTCCGTCCTCCAGCAGCAGTTCCCGCAGACCCGCTTCCGGGCGCGGATCGGCACGCGGCTGTGGCTGGGCGACCATGACGCGACGGAGTACCGGGGCGCGATCCTGGACGTCACGCGCGTCGCGAAGGGCGACCGCTTCGGCTACCGCCAGCAGAAGGTGGGCGGCGACGGCTGGCTGGTCGTGGTCGCGGGCGGTACGTCGCACGGGGTGGGCCTGGAGTCCCCCAAGGCGCTGCACGGCATGACGTCCCGCGCCAAGAGCGTCGCGCGCTCCGGCCTGGCGACGGTCAACCGCAACCTGTCCCCGTTCATCTGGGCGGGCAAGCAGCGCTGGTTCGCGGAGCCGCCGCACATGCAGGTCTCGATCCTCTTCGTCCCCTCGGACGCGGCGGAGCCGAAGGTCGGCGAGGAGCTGACGGCGATCCTCCGCCACACGACCACAACGGTGGACCGGACTGTGGACCGCTAGCCCTGTCGGGGCCTTCCCGTCTGCGGGGATCCGCGTGCTTGCACCCGCGGGTGCATCGTGGCTGGGCGCGCAGTTCCCCGCGCCCCTTGAGCCTCAAGGGGCGCGGGGAACTGCGCGAGCAACCACAAGGCGCCCGCGGCCTGCAGAGCACGGGCAGGGGCAGCCTCTGCGCAGAACGCCGAAAGGGGCCGGGGAGAGAGTTCCCTGGCCCCTTTCGTCGGCTCAGCTCAGCGCGGTGTCAGCGCTCGACCTTGCCGTCGATGAAGTCCTGCACGTTCTGCCGGGCCTGGTCGTCGAAGTACTGGACCGGCGGGGACTTCATGAAATACGAGGACGCGGAGAGGATCGGGCCGCCGATGCCGCGGTCCTTGGCGATCTTCGCGGCGCGGAGCGCGTCGATGATGACGCCCGCGGAGTTGGGGGAGTCCCAGACCTCCAGCTTGTACTCCAGGTTCAGCGGGACGTCACCGAAGGCGCGGCCCTCCAGGCGGACGTAGGCCCACTTGCGGTCGTCCAGCCACGCGACCCAGTCGGAGGGGCCGATGTGGACGTTGCCCTCGCCGAGGTCGCGGTCGGGGATCTGGGAGGTGACGGCCTGCGTCTTGGAGATCTTCTTGGACTCCAGGCGCTCGCGCTCCAGCATGTTCTTGAAGTCCATGTTGCCGCCGACGTTGAGCTGCATCGTGCGGTCCAGGATGACGCCCCGGTCCTCGAAGAGCTTGGCGAGGACGCGGTGCGTGATGGTGGCGCCGACCTGGGACTTGATGTCGTCACCGACGATCGGGACGCCGGCCTCGGTGAACTTGTCGGCCCACTCCTTGGTCCCGGCGATGAAGACCGGCAGCGCGTTGACGAAGGCGACGCCCGCGTCGATGGCGCACTGGGCGTAGAACTCGACGGCCGCCTGGGAGCCCACGGGCAGGTAGCAGATGAGGACGTCGGCCTCGGTGTCCTTGAGGGCCTGGACGACGTCGACGGGCTGGGCGTCGGACTCCTCGATGGTCTCCCGGTAGTACTTGCCGAGGCCGTCGTAGGTGTGGCCGCGCTGGACGCTGATGCCCGTGGGCGGCACGTCGCAGAGCTTGACGGTGTTGTTCTCGCTGGCGCCGATGGCATCGGCCAGGTCGAGGCCCACCTTCTTGCCGTCGACGTCGAACGCGGCGACGAACTCGATGTCGCGCACGTGGTAGTCGCCGAACTGGACATGCATCAGCCCGGGGACCTTGGCGCCGGAGTCGGCGTCCTTGTAGTACTCGACGCCCTGCACCAGCGAGGCGGCGCAGTTGCCGACGCCAGCGATGGCTACGCGAACCGAACCCATTCCGGTTGCTCCCTGTGTGTTCTCGAAGAGGCTCCGCTCGCGCGGAGCCTCATGTGTCGGTGTCGTCGGAGCGCTGATCGCGCCCTGCCCGCTCGCTCTCGATGAGCTCGTTGAGCCAGCGGACCTCGCGCTCCACGGATTCCATTCCATGGCGCTGGAGTTCGAGGGTGTAGTCGTCAAGGCGCTCGCGCGTACGGGCGAGGGAGGCGCGCATCTTGGCGAGCCGCTCCTCCAGCCGGCTGCGGCGGCCTTCCAGCACGCGCATACGGACGTCGCGTGAGGTCTGCCCGAAGAAGGCGAAGCGGATTCCGAAGTGCTCGTCCTCCCAGGCATCGGGGCCCGTCTGGGACAGCAACTCCTCGAAGTGCTCCTTGCCTTCGGCCGTCAGCCGATAGACGATCTTCGCTCGGCGCCCGGCGAGCGGGGCCGCCGCGGACGGTTCCTCCGGCGGGGTGCCGGTCTCCTCCACGATCCAGCCGCGCGTGACGAGCGCTTTGAGGCAGGGGTAGAGCGAGCCGTAGCTGAAGGCGCGGAAGACGCCGAGCGAGGTGTTGAGCCGCTTGCGCAACTCGTAACCGTGCATCGGGGATTCGCGGAGCAGACCGAGGACGGCGAACTCAAGGATGCCGGAGCGCCTGCTCATCGTCCGCCTCACCTCCGTCGTACTGCCGCGCCGATGTCGAGCCGATGTATCGAGTCGATACATCTCGACGATAGAACGCGCTGACGGGTGCGACAAGTGGGGGTTCGGTGAGGGGGCTCACATCACTGATTCACCGCAGAAGCTTTGCGTCGATTGAGGCGAATACGCCGTAAGGAGGGTTTTGGAGCTGCGTAGTCTGTCGGCTGTGCAGACCACCACTGGGAACCGTGCGGCGCGAGTGAGCGTCCTCGTCCCGGGTGCAGTGCGCTCAGCTCCAGCGGCTCGGGGGATTCCGTGGCCATGGTTCTGGCGTACTCGGGGGGACCAGAAGTCAACTGCCACCTTCAGGCGCATGGGCCGCCTGCCCGAGGAGTAGCTGTTCCAATGAGCGAGCACCGTCGAAAGCCGCCACAGGGGCGCGGCCGACGCGCAGCCCAGCCACCGCCGTCGTCCGGTCGCCGCGCGGCGGCTCCGCGCGGCGCCAGCCCGAGCTCGGCCGGCAGCCGTGCGGAGGCCCGGAGAGGGCTGCCCCAGGGAGGGGCAGGCGGAGCCGGAGGGGCTGGAGGGGCGCGCCGAGCGCGCGCCGGGGGCGGATACGGTGGACCGCGCGGCCCGCGCGGACGCGGACGCCCCGCACCGCAGCGCAAGCGCTGGTTCGACTACCCCAGGTCGGACAAGGACGGACTACGGCGCTTCGTGCCGTCGTGGAAGCAGGTCGTGGGGATCTGCTTCGGGTTCTTCGCGCTGCTGATCGGCCTGACAGGCATCGCACTGGCGATGGTGGACGTGCCGGACCCGAACGCCGCGGCGAAGCAGCAGAAGAACGTCTACTACTGGGCCAACGGCAAGCAGATGGTGGTCGCGGGCGGCGGTGAGCACAACCGGCAGATCGTCCCGCTCTCGCAGATCCCGCAGTCGATGCAGCACGCGGTGATCTCGGCGGAGAACGAGTCGTTCTACGAGGACAGCGGCGTCGACCCCATGGGCATCGCGCGCGCCGTCGGCAAGATGGCGCTCGGCGGCGAGACCCAGTCGGGCTCGACGATCACGCAGCAGTACGTGAAGAACACCTACCTCGACCAGTCGCAGACCCTCACGCGCAAGGCCAAAGAGCTGTTCATCTCGATAAAGGTGGGCGCGACGGAGGAGAAGCCGGACATCCTGGCGGGCTACCTCAACACCGCGTACTACGGCCGTGGCGCGTACGGCATCCAGGCGGCGGCGCAGGCGTACTTCCGCAAGGACTCCTCGGACCTCACGGCGAGCGAGGGCGCGTTCCTGGCGGCGACGCTGAACGGCCCGAACCTCTACGACCCCGCGGGCGGCGTCGGCTCCTCGGCGACGCGCGAGAAGAACACCGCGCGGGCCAAGAACCGCTGGGCCTGGACGCTCAAGCGCGAGGTCGAGACCGGCAAGATGGCGGACGCCACGCGCGACAAGATCATCAAGAAGGGATTCCCGCACCCGAAGCCCCCGGCGAAGTCGACGGAGCTGAAGGGCCAGAAGGGCTATCTCGTCGAGATGGCGAACAACTACATCGCCAACGACCCCAAGAGCGGCATCTCCAAGCGCCAGCTCGAACAGGGCGGCTACCGGATCTACACCACCTTCAGCCAGAAGAAGACCTCGGAGCTGAAGAAGGCCGTCGAAGAGGTCAAGAAGAAGAACATCGACCCCAAGAAGCGCGACGTGGACAACCACGTGCAGTTCGGCGGGGCCTCGGTGAAGCCGGGCGACGGCGCGATCGAGGCGGTCTACGGCGGTGAGGACGCCACCAAGCACTTCACCAACAACGCCGACTACACGGGCGTCCAGGTCGGCTCGACCTTCAAGCCCTTCGTGATGGCCGCGGCGATGCGCGACGGCGTACGGAACCCGAGCCTGGGCCCGACGCAGACCACCGAGCAGCGCAAGCAGGTCTCGCCGAAGAGCGTCTACAACGGCAACAACAAGGTCAAGCTGCGCGACTACAACGGCAAGGTGTGGACCGACAAGGACGGAAAGGAGTGGCACCAGAAGAACGACGGCAACGAGAACAAGGGCATGATCGACCTGCGGACGGCCATGCAGTTCTCGACGAACACTCCCTTCATCCAGCTCGGCATGGACGTCGGCACCGACAAGGTGCGTGAGGCCGCCCTGGACGCGGGCCTCACCAAGGACAGCCTGGCCCGCACGACGCCGACGTTCTCCCTGGGCACCTCGGCGCCGAGCGCGATCCGGATGGCCAACGCGTACGCGACGTTCGCCAAGAGCGGCGTCCGCGCGGACCCGTACTCGGTCAAGAAGGTCGTGCGCAAGGGCTCCGTCGAGTTCCGCCCGGAGAAGAAGGAGCACCCCGCCTTCAACCCGGCCGTCGCGGACAACATCACCAACATGCTGGAGACGGTCGTCCAGAAGGGCACCGGCACGACGGCGAAGGCGCTCGGCCGCCCGGCGGCGGGCAAGACGGGTACGACGGACGACAACAAGTCGGCCTGGTTCACCGGCTACACCCCGCAGCTCTCGACGTCGATCGGCATGTGGCGGGTCAACGACTCGGCCAAGACGCAGAAGTTCCTGAAGATGTACGGCGTGGGCGGCCAGAAGTCGATCCACGGCGCGTCCTTCCCGGCCGAGATCTGGACCAAGTACATGAGGGGCGCGCTGGCGGGCCAGCCGGTCAAGTCCTTCCCGGTCCCGAGCCCGATCGGCGAGAAGGTCTTCGGCGACGGCGCCAGCCCGTCACCGACGCCGACCCCGACGGAGACCCCGGAGGAGACGCCGTCGGAGAAGCCGTCCGACAAGCCCTCGGACAAGCCGTCGAAGCCGGAGAAGCCGGACCCCTCGGACGACTGCCCGCCGCACGAGCAGCCCTGCGAACCCGACGGGGGCCAGGACAACGGCGGCCAGGAGCCACCGCCGGTCATCGGCGGCCACGACCAGGGCGGCGCCGCGGACGGCGGGGCCGACCAGGGCCAGGTGGACGGCGGCGCCAACGGCGGCGATCCCGGCGGCGCCAACGGCGGTGACCCGGGCGGCGCCAACGGCGATCCGGGCGACTGGTTCGGAGGCCCGAGCGCGCAGTCCAGAAGGGACTGACGCCGGCAGGCACGGCAGAAGGGGGCGCCCCCGGCTCGCGAGGACGAGCCGGGGGCGCCTTCGTACGGCGTGCGCCGTGCGGCAGGATGTGGGCCATGACGAGCGCCAGCGCGTACGTACGCCCTACCGAACAGGACGAGGTCGCCGCCGCCGGCAGTGAGCTGATCGGCGGCCCCCGGGGGCGGCGGGCGCTGAGCGGGTGGCGCGGGAACTGGTGGACGCCGCTGCGGGTGATCGCACTCGTCGCGATCGGCATGTACGCCCTGGGCATGGTGCAGAAGCTGCCCTGCTACGACGGCAGTTGGTTCTCGGGCCAGACCGCGCAGTACGTCCACGCCTGCTACTCCGACATCCCGCACCTCTACAACGGGCGCGGCTTCGCCGACGGGCTCGTCCCCTACTTCCAGCGCATCCCCGACGACGTGTCGGGCGGCATGGACTACCTGGAGTACCCGGTCCTGACAGGCGCGTTCATGTGGCTCGCGGGCAAGCTGACGTTCGGCACCGACGCGATCCAGGGCGAGGAGAAGCTCTACTGGCTGGTGAACTCCGGGATGCTGCTGGTGTGCGCCGTCGTGCTGGTGATCTGCGTGGCGCGCACGCACCGGAACCGGCCGTGGGACGGGCTGCTGGTCGCCCTCGCGCCCACGCTGGCGCTGACCGCGACGATCAACTGGGACCTGCTGGCGGTGGCGCTCACGGCCGCGGGGATGCTGCTGTGGTCGCGCGAACGGCCGCTGGCCTCCGGGGTGCTGCTGGGCCTGGCGACGGCGGCGAAGCTCTATCCGGGACTGCTGCTCGGCGCGCTGCTGGTGCTGTGCTGGCGCGCGGGCACCTGGCGCGCGTACGGCCGTGCGCTGGGCGGAGCAGCCGCCGCGTGGGCGGTGGTGAACGTGCCGGTGATGCTGTTCGCCTGGGACGGCTGGTCGAAGTTCTACCGCTTCAGCCAGGAACGCCCCGTGGACTTCGGTTCGATCTGGCTCATCATCCAGCAGCGGACCGGACACTCGTTCGAGGGTGCCAATACGTATGCCACGCTGCTGATGGCCCTCGGCTGCGCGGCCATCGCGGCCCTCGCCTTCTACGCGCCCCGGCGCCCCCGCTTCGCCCAGCTCGCCTTCCTGGTCATCGCCCTGTTCATCCTGACCAACAAGGTCTACTCCCCCCAGTACGTGCTCTGGCTGATCCCCCTCGCCGTGCTCGCCCGGCCCAAGTGGCGGGACTTCCTGATCTGGCAGGGCTGCGAGGCGCTCTATTTCCTGGGCATCTGGATGTACCTCGCGTACACGGGCAGCGGCGACAAGCACCAGGGGCTCCCCGCCGAGGGCTACCAGGTCGTGATCCTGATCCATCTGCTCGGCACGCTCTACCTCTGCGCCGTCATCGTCCGCGACGCGCTGTTCCCCGAGCACGACCCCGTACGCCGCGACGGCTCCGACGACCCGGGCGGCGGCGTCCTGGACCGCGCCCCCGACGTCTTCACCCTCAACCGCCATCCCCTCCAGGAACGGCACGCGGACGCCGGGGGGACGTCGGTGAAGTGGGGCCGCTGACGCACCGTTTCACGTGAAACAGTGTGTGAGGGTGTACGCATGCGCGCCGTCCAAGACCTCCGCACCCTCCTCCGCTTCCCCGGGTTCCGCCGTCTGCTGACGGTGCGGCTGCTCTCGCAACTCGCCGACGGCGTCTACCAGGTCGCGCTCGCCGCCTATGTCGTCTTCTCCCCCGAGAAGGAGACCTCCCCCGCCGCCATCGCCTCCGCGATGGCCGTGCTGCTGCTCCCGTACTCGCTGCTCGGCCCGTTCGCCGGGGTCCTGCTCGACCGGTGGCTGCGCCGCCAGGTCCTCTTCTACGGCAACCTGCTGCGCGCCACGCTCGCCTCCGTCACCGCCGCGCTGGTGCTCGCCTCGGTGCCGGTGTGGCTCGTCTTCCTCTCCGCGCTCACGGTCACCGCCGTGAACCGCTTCGTCCTCGCCGGGCTCTCCGCCGCGCTGCCCCGTGTCGTCGACGACGAGCGGCTCGTGCTCGCCAACTCCCTCTCCCCGACCGCCGGAACGCTCGCCGCCACGCTCGGCGGGGGCGTCGCCTTTCTCGTGCGGCTCGTGATCCCCGAGGGCGGACGGCACGCGGACACCGTCGTGCTCGTCACCGGCGCGGTGATCTACCTGCTGTCGGCGTTCGCCTCGCTCCGGATGGGCAAGGAGCTGCTCGGCCCCGACGCCTCCGAGGTCCAGCCCCGCATCCGCGCCGCGCTCGCCAGCACCGCGCGGGGGCTGCTCGCCGGGTTCCGGCACCTCGGGGAGCGCCGCCCCGCCGCGTACGCGCTGGGGGCCGCCGCGCTGATGCGCTTCTGCTACGGCGCGCTGACGGTCACGGTGCTGATGCTGTGCCGGTACGCCTGGAACGAGAGCGGCGACGCCGACGAGGGCCTCGGGCTGCTCGGCATCGCGGTCGGCCTCTCGGGGCTCGGCTTCTTCGCGGCGGCCGTCCTCTCGCCCTGGGGCGTCGGGCGCGCGGGCGTCTTCGGCTGGATGGCGCTGGCGGCGGGCACAGCCGCCGTGCTGGAGCCGGTGCTCGGCCTGCCCTTCGAGCCGACGCCGATACTGATCGCCGCGTTCGTCCTCGGCCTCGTCACCCAGGCCGCGAAGATCGCCACGGACACGGTCGTCCAGACCACGGTGGACGACGCGTACCGGGGGCGGGTCTTCTCCCTCTACGACATGCTCTACAACGTCGCGTTCGTCGGCGCCGCCGGCGCCGCGGCCGTGATGCTCCCCCCGGACGGCCGCTCGGCGGTCCTGGTGGTGGGAGTCGCGGTGCTGTACGCGGCGCTCGCCCTCGCGCTGCTCCGTGTTTCACGTGCCGCACCGAGCGCCGTTTCACGTGAAACAGCGCGAGCGGAGACGGAGTAGGCGGTCAGCCCTCCTGCGCCGCCCACCACTCCTTGAGGGCCGCGACCGCCGCGTCGTGCTCCATCGGGCCGTGCTCCAGGCGCAGCTCCAGCAGGTGCTTGTACGCCTGGCCGACCGCGGGGCCCGGGGGGATGTCGAGGACGCGCATGATCTCGTTGCCGTCGAGGTCGGGCCGGATCGCGTCCAGCTCCTCCTGCTCCTGGAGCCGCGCGATGCGCTCCTCCAGCCCGTCGTAGGCGCGGGAGAGCGCGTTGGCCTTGCGCTTGTTCCGCGTCGTGCAGTCCGAGCGCGTCAGCTTGTGCAGCCGCTCCAGCAGCGGGCCCGCGTCGCGCACGTAACGGCGGACGGCGGAGTCCGTCCACTCGCCGGTGCCGTAGCCGTGGAAGCGCAGGTGCAGCTCGACGAGGCGCGAGACCTCCTTGATCATCTCGCTGGAGTACTTCAGCGCCGCCATCCGCTTCTTGACCATCTTGGCGCCGACCACCTCGTGGTGGTGGAAGGAGACCCGGCCGTCCTTCTCGAAGCGGCGGGTCCGCGGCTTGCCGATGTCGTGCAGCAGCGCCGCCAGCCGCAGCGTGAGGTCCGGGCCGTCCTGCTCCAGGTCGATGGCCTGCTCCAGGACGGTCAGCGAGTGCTCGTAGACGTCCTTGTGGCGGTGGTGCTCGTCACGCTCCAGGCGCAGCGCGGGGATCTCGGGCAGTACGCGCTCCGCGAGCCCGGTGTCCACCAGCAGCCGCAGGCCCGTGCGCGGGTGCGCGGAGAGCAGCAGCTTGTTCAGCTCGTCCCGGACGCGCTCGGCGGAGACGATCCCGATGCGGTCGGCCATCTCCTTCATCGCCGAGACGACCCCGGGGTCGACCTCGAAGTCGAGCTGCGCGGCGAAGCGCGCGGCGCGCAGCATCCGCAGCGGGTCGTCGGAGAAGGAGGCCTGCGGGGTCCCGGGCGTACGCAGCCGCCGGGCCGCCAGGTCCTCCAGGCCGCCGTACGGGTCGACGAAGGTCTTGTCGGGCAGCGACACCGCCATCGCGTTCACGGTGAAGTCGCGGCGGACCAGGTCCTCCTCGATGGTGTCGCCGTAGGACACCTCGGGCTTCCGCGAGGTCCGGTCGTACACCTCTGACCGATACGTCGTCACTTCCAGGACAAAGTCGGATTTCTTGATACCGACCGTGCCGAAGGCGATGCCGACCTCCCACAGCGCGTCGGCCCACGGCCGGACGATCGTCAGCACGTCCTCGGGGCGGGCGTCGGTGGTGAAGTCCAGATCGTTGCCGAGACGGCCCAGCAGCGCGTCCCGTACCGAACCGCCGACCAGGGCGAGCCGGAAACCGGCCTGCTCGAAGCGGCGGGCGAGGTCGTCCGCCACGGGGGAGACCCGCAGCAGCTCGCTCACGGCGCGGCGCTGCACCGCACTGAGCTGCTCCGGCGCGGGCTGCACCGGCGAGGCGGGCGCGGCTGGCAGGGGACGCTGACTGTCACTGTTGGCGTTCGGCACAACAGCACAGGGTACGTTGCCACCCCCGTCGAGGGGCCACCCGATCATGTGGTGGAAGGCGCGGCACTTCCACCCTCCAGGCATCGTTACCATCAGGGATTCAGAACGACGGACCGACCACCCAGAGCAAGCACGACTTCACGACGACACGACTTCCACGACGACACGACGGGACGGATCAGCGCGTGGCCGAGGCGGCTGAGAGTCAGGCTCCCCCGGGATCCGGGCGGAACGGAAGGATCTCCGCCCCCACCCGACGATGGGCACGACGTACGACCGCTGCCCTGACCCTCTCCCTCGTGGCTCTGGTGCCGGGTCTGACGGCGCCCGCCGCCCACGCGGCCCCGGAGGCGCCCCGGACGCCCGGGACGGCCTCGTCAGCGGCCTCAGCGGCGGCCCAGGCGGCGCACAAGGCCCCCGCCGCACACAAGGCCCCCGCCACGCGCAAGGCAGGCAACGGCACCGGCTCGCGCAGCGCCGAGGTCTCGGTGAACTCGGTCACCCCCACCGTCCCCCAGGACGGCGACACCCTCACCCTCACCGGCACCGTCACCAACGACAGCAAGGCCACCATCGGCCGCGGCCGGGTCGGCGTCCGCGTCGGCCCCACCCTCGACAGCCGCAGCGCGATCGACCAGGCGGGGAAGCGCCAGGGCTACCTCTCCGGCGCCGACGGCACGGAGGTCGACCGGAAGTACGCGGTCAAGACCGGCACCCTCCCCCCGGGCATCAGCCGCTCCTTCACCCTGAAGGTCCCCGTCAGCGCGCTGCGCCTGAGCGCCGACGGGGTCTACCAGCTCGGCGTCTCCCTCAGCGGCCAGACGAAGGCCCGGCCGTACGAGCAGATCCTCGGCATCGGCCGCACCTTCCTGCCCTGGCAGGAGGGGGCAAGCGGCAAGAAGACCGAGCTCACGTACCTGTGGCCGCTGATCTCCAGCACCCATATGACGGCCCGCACCGAGTCGGACGAGCAGCAGACGCCCGTCTTCCACGACGACACGCTCGTCAAGGAGCTGGCCCCCGGCGGCCGCCTCCAGCAGATGGTGGCCCTCGGCGAGGAGCTGCCGATCACCTGGGTCATCGACCCGGACCTGCTGGCGACCGTCGACATGATGACCAAGCGGTACCGGGTGGAGAAGGAGAACGGCGGGACCGTCGCGGGCAAGGGTCAGGAGTACGCCAAGAAGTGGCTCAACGACCTCCAGCGCGCCGTGCGCGGCGAGGAGGTCGTCGCCCTCCCCTTCGCCGACCCCGACCTCGCCTCGCTGGCGCACCGGGGCCGCAGCGCCCCCGCCACCCTCAAGAACCTCAGCACCTCCACCCAGCGGGGCAAGGGCGCCGTCGACACGGTGCTGCACACCAAGCCCAGCACGGACTTCGCCTGGCCGGTCAACGGCGCGGTCGACTCCTCGATCGTCGACGTCGCGACCTCGGCGGGCGCGCACAACGTGATCGCGCGCAGCGACAGCATCCGCGACTCCGCCCTCTCCTACACGCCGACGTCGGCCCGCCCCATCGGCAGCGGCCACACGGCGCTGGTGGCCGACGCGCGGCTCTCCACGGCCTTCCAGAGCGACATGACGAACGCCCGCGCCTCGTCGCTCGCGGTGCAGGAGTTCGTCTCCCAGTCCCTGTCGATCGCCCGCCAGATGCCGACGCGGCAGCGGAGCATCGTCGTCGCGCCGCAGCGCACCCCGACCGCCTCGCAGGCCCAGGCGATGGCGGAGGGCATCCGCGCGCTCGACGAGAGCGGCCGGTGGACCAAGAGCGCCCAGCTCTCGGACGCCGCCGAGGCGAAGCCCGACGCCGGCGCCGACCGCCGGGTGCCGAGCCCGTCCTCGTACCCCGCGTCGCTGCGCAGGGACGAGCTGCCGGTCTCCGCGTTCGAGCAGGTGCGGCAGACGCAGACGACGCTGGGCGACTTCAAGGTGATCCTCAGCCGCTCCGACCGCGTCGTCCCGCCGTTCGGCAGCGCCATAGACCGTGAGATCTCGACGTCCTGGCGCGGCAAGCCCGCCCCGGCCGCCGCCTTCCGCGACGCGGTGCAGGACTATCTGCTCGACCTGAAGGGCCGGGTCCGGCTCATCAAGAAGTCCGACATCACGCTCTCGGGCCGCGAGGCCACCATCCCGGTGACCGTCCAGAACAACCTGGGCCAGCGCGTCGACGGCCTCTATCTGGAGCTGGAGTCGGGCCGCCGCATCGGCCTGGACGTGGGGGAGAGCAAGCCGGTCAAGGTGGACGGCGGGCACAGCCAGTCGGTGAAGTTCGACACGACGGCCAAGGCCAACGGGCGGACCGTGGTCAAGGCCCAGCTCTACACCAAGGACCACAAGCCGTACGGCAAGCCGATGACGTTCCAGGTCAACGTCACCTCGATCACCGCCACCGTGCTCCTCGTCATCGCGGGCGGCGTCCTGCTGATGGTCCTCGCGGGCATCCGCATGTACACCCAGCGCAAGCGGAAGGGCCCGGCCCCTGACCCGGACGCTCCGCTGGAGCAGGACCAGGCGGAGGATGCGGAGGATGCGGAGGACTCCGAGGAGTCCGAGGAGTCCGACGGCGAGGCCAAGGGGGAGCCCGAGGGCGACACCGAGCGACAGAACGACAACCCCCCGGGCACGGGTGAGAAAGTAGACCGTTGAGTCAACCGGGCGAGCAGGGGCAGGGATCACCATGAACGCGCCGTACGACGGCGACCGGGGCCGGACCCCCGGCGACGGTTCGGGGCAGCCGGAGGACCCCTACGTACGGGATGCGTACGCACACGATCCGTACGGGGACCGCGATCCGTCCGCCCAGGACCCGGTCGACGACGCGCTCTACGACCGCTCGGCGCACCCGCCCCCGCCCCCGGGCTCCGTCCCCGACCCGAACGCGCTCTACCAGCAGCCGCAGCCGGGCCCGCACGCCCCCGACCCCCGCCGCTGGGCGACCCCGCCGCCGCCCGAGCCGGAGGGCCCCTCGCGCCTGCTGCCGTACGGGGACGACCCCTCGACCGTCCAGTTCACCGGCGTCGACGAGCTGATCACAGGCACGCCGGAAGCGGACCAGCGCCAGAGCCAGAACCAGAACCAGGGCGCCCCGCAGAGCCCTCCGCAGGGACCTCCGCCGGACCAGGACGACGCGTTCGCGCACCTCTTCCGCGATCAGGGACATCAGGGGCACCAAGGGCACCAGGGGGGTCCCGGTGGCCAGCCGCCCCACCAGGCGCACCGCCCGCAGCAGGGCGCCCCGTACCCCCCGCAGGGCCCGCCCGCCCCCGCTCAACAGCCCCAGCAGCCCCAGCAGCCCCAGCAGCCCCAGCAGCCCCAGCAGCCCCAGCAAGGCCAACAGGCCCCGCAGTACCAGCAGCAGCCCGCGCCGCAGCCGTATCCCCCGCAGGCGTATCCGCAGCAGCCCCTCTTCCAGCCCGGGGCGCCAGGGGCCGCCGAGGAGCCCAGCGATCTCACGATGAACCTGGGCACGGTCGTCCCCCAGGGCGGCGAGCCGCCCGCGCCCCCCGCCCCGTCCGGCGGTGGCGGCGGGAAGAGCAGCTTCCTGAAGTCCAGCGCCATAATGGCCGCCGGAACCATGGTCTCGAAGCTGACCGGGTTCATCCGCTCGGCGATGGTCGTCGCCGCGCTCGGCGGCGTCGGCATGCTCGGCGACGCCTACCAGGCCGCCATCATGCTCCCGACGATGATCTACATCCTCTCGGTCGGCGGCGGCCTCAACTCCGTCTTCGTGCCGCAGCTCGTGCGCGCCATGAAGGAGGACGACGACGGCGGCGAGGCGTTCGCCAACCGGCTGCTGACGGTGGTCGCGGTGCTCCTCGGCGCCCTCGCGGTCGCGGCCGTCTTCGCCGCGCCGCTGCTGCTGCGCCTCGTCGCGCTGCCGATCGCCCGCGACCCGCAGGCCAGCGAGGTGGGCACCACCTTCATCCGCTACTGCATGCCGTCCATCTTCTTCATGGGCATCCATGTGGTCATGGGTCAGATCCTCAACGCGCGCGGCCGGTTCGGCGCGATGATGTGGACCCCGGTCCTCAACAACGTCGTGATCATCGCCAGCATCGGCATGTTCCTCGGCGTCTACGGGGCCTCCGGCAGCTCCCACCTCACCGTCCACACCATCCCGCCGGAGGGCATCCGGCTGCTGGGCATCGGCACCCTGCTCGGCCTCGTCGTCCAGTCCCTGGCGATGATCCCGTTCCTGCGGGCCGTCGGCTTCCGCATCCGGCCCCGCTTCGACTGGCGCGGCCACGGCCTCGGCAAGTCCGCCAAGCTCGCCAAGTGGACGATCCTGTTCGTGCTGGCCAACCAGGCGGGCGTGCTGGTCGTCTCCCAGCTCTCCACCGCCGTGGGCGCCAAGGGCGGCGACTCCGGAAGCTACCTCGCGTACTCCAACGCGCAGCTCATCTGGTCGATGCCGCAGTCCATCATCACCGTCTCGGTGATGGCGGCGCTGCTCCCCCGCCTCTCCCGCGCCGCGGTCGACTCCGACACGGGCGCCGTGCGCGACGACATCTCACAGGGCCTGCGCACCTCGGCCGTCGCCATCGTCCCGATCGCCTTCGGCTTCCTCGCCCTCGGCATCCCCATGTGCACGCTGATCTACGGCAGTTCCGGGATCGACTCGGCCCGCTCCGTGGGCTACATGGTGATGGCCTTCGGCGTCGGCCTCATCCCGTACTCCGTGCAGTACGTCGTGCTCCGTGCCTTCTACGCCTACGAGGACACCCGCACCCCCTTCTTCAACACGGTCATCGTCGCCGCCGTCAACGCCGCGGCCTCCGGGCTCTGCTATCTCTTCCTCCCCACGCGCTGGGCCGTCGTCGGCATGGCGGCCTCCTACGGCCTCGCCTACATCAGCGGCGTCGGGGTCGCCTGGCGCAGGCTGCGCAAGCGGCTGGGCGGCGACCTGGACGGGCGGCACGTGATGCGTACGTACATCCGGCTGGCGGGTGCGAGCATCCCCGCGACAATCGTCGCGGGGGCCGCGGCGTACGGGCTGACCCAGGTCGTCGGCAGCGGCGTTCTCGGTTCTCTGATTTCCCTGCTCGTAGGAGGGATCGCATTGGCCGCGGTTTTCGTCCTAGCTGCGAAACGCATGCGAATCGAGGAACTGACGGCCATGCTCGGCATGGTTCGCGCCAGGCTCGGACGATGAACCGGCGCATACAACCATCATTCGCCCCTGTGTGTCGTGCATAGCGGCGGACTGTAGGCACAATTGTTTTGGGCTGATTCAAAACCCGGCTGCAACGGATGGGGAGGCAGGAACGACGGTGGCGGAACGGAGCACAGCCGCTGTCGGCGTGGCAGAGACGAGCGGGGAGAACGGCGAGCCGCTGACCGTCCGGCAGGACGGGGCCACGAGCGACGGTGCGACGAACGGGCACGGCCGCAGCGGTGAGATCCCGTCCAAGGCGGCCGAACCCCAGGGATCGGTGTCCCCGTCCCCCTCGGGCCGGAACCGAAGAGACCCCGCCTCGGAGCCCGCGGAGCCTGCGGAGGCCCCCGAGGCGTCCGAGGCACCCGAGGCGTCCGGGGAGCCCTCCGAAGAGCCCGTGGCGCCCGGTGAGGACGCCACGGACCCGGCCCCGGACCCGGACACGGGCCCGGAGAAGACCGGCTCCGCGCGCGACGACGACGCCGGAACCGACGACGAGGACCCTCCCGTCGTCCCCGAACTCCACAGCGGCCACAAGCTCGCCCGCCGCTACCGTCTCGAAGAGTGCGTCACCCGTCTGGACGGCTTCAGCAGTTGGCGTGCCGTCGACGAGAAGCTGCGCCGTGCCGTCGGCGTCCACGTCCTGCCCGCGGCCCATCCCCGCGCCCGTCAGGTCCTCGCCTCCGCCCGATCCGCGGCGCTGCTCGGCGACCCCCGCTTCGTCCAGGTCCTCGACGCGGTCGAGGAGGACGATCTGGTCTACGTCGTCCACGAGTGGCTGCCCGACGCCACTCCTCTGGACGAACTCCTCGCCGCGGGACCGCTGGAGCCCCATGAGGCGTACCAGCTCGTCCTCCAGCTCTCCCAGGCCCTCACGGCCGCGCACCGCGAGGGCCTCGCGCATCTGCGGCTGACGCCCGCGTGCGTGCTGCGTACGGGCGTCGGCCAGTACCGCATCCGCGGCCTCGCGGTGAACGCGGCCCTGCGCGGCGTCACCAGCGACCACGCCCAGCGCGACGACACCGAGTCGATCGGCGCCCTGCTGTACGCCTCGCTGACCCAGCGCTGGCCGTACGAGGAGGACGCGCACGGCCTGCCGGGCGTCGGCACCCTCGCCAAGGGCACGCTGCTCGCGCCGGACCAGGTGCGCGCGGGCGTCCACCGCGGCCTCTCCACGCTCACGATGCGGGCGCTCGTCAACGACGGCGCGACCGCCTCCCGCCAGGAGCAGCCCTGCGCCACCCCGGAGGAGCTCTCCAAGGCCGTCTCGGCGCTCCCCCGAATCCGCCCGCCGGAGACCGCGTTCGCCGCCCCAGCGCCGTACCAGCGCACGGCGTACCAGCAGGGGACGTACGGCGCGGGCGGCGGCCAGGTCAACGGCACGCCGCGCGCGGGCGGACCCGCCGCGCGTCCCGCCCCCGAGCAGCCCGCGCCGCCCGCACTGCCGGGGCGGACCGGCAAGGCCCTCAAGTGGGGCGTCTCCGCGCTGCTCATCGCGGCGCTGGGGCTGGGCAGCTGGCAGGTCGCCGACGCGCTGCTGAAGGGCGAGCCGCCCAAGGAGAAGCCCAAGCAGCCGGCGCAGGCCCAGGACTCGGCGCCGGTCGGCAAGCCGCTGAAGATCGTCGACGCCAAGGACTTCGACCCGGAGAGCCCCGACGGCTCCGAGAACCCCGACAAGGTCCCGGACGCCTACGACGGCGACCCCCAGACGTACTGGCTCACCAGCAAGTACATCGGCCACGCCACCTTCGGGAACCTCAAGTCCGGCGCGGGCATCGTCCTCGACCTCGGCAAGGCGCAGAGCGTCAGCAAGCTCAAGGTCGACTTCATCGGCAAGACCTCAGCCGACTTCCTCGCGGCGCCGAAGAACGTGACGTCGATGCCCACCTCGCTCAGCCAGTTCAGCAAGGTCACCAGCGGCGGCGGCGAGCATCTCAGCCTCAAGGCGAAGAAGCCGATCAAGACCCGCTTCGTGCTGCTGTGGCTCACCAAGCTCCCACTCTCCGACGACGGCAACTACCGTGGTCGCGTCACGGAGGTCCAGGTCGTCAGTTGAGACCGCGGACACCGCCCCGGCCGTGGAGACGACGGGGCGAGGGGAGGGGCTGATGGCGAGCGACGACGCGACGCGCCGTCCTGGACACGCGCGCGCGCCCGCGCCCGCCGCCGGGGAGTCGGCGCCCGACGACAAGGAACTGCTCGCCCGTCACGTCGACGGCGATCCCGACGCCTTCAGCGAGCTCGTACGACGCCACCGCGACCGCCTCTGGGCCGTCGCGCTGCGCACCCTGGGGGACAGGGAGGAGGCCGCGGACGCCGTGCAGGACGCGCTCATCTCGGCCTACCGCGCCGCCCACACCTTCCGCGGCCAGTCGGCCGTCACGACCTGGCTGCACCGCATCACCGTCAACGCGTGCCTGGACCGTGCCCGTAAGGCCGCCTCGCGCCGCGCCGCGCTCACCGACGACACCGAGCGCCTGGAGCAGCTGCTGGAGCCGCACGAGTCCGCCGCGGGACCCGCCGAGCGGGGCGACCTCCACCGCGAGCTGATCGCCGCGCTCTCGGAGCTTCCCGTGGAGCAGCGCGCCGCGCTCGTCCTCGTCGACATGCAGGGGTATCCCGTGGCGGAAGCGGCCAAGGTCCTCGACGTCGCCGTCGGCACGGTCAAGAGCCGCTGTGCCCGCGGCCGTGCCCGGCTGCTGCCGCTCCTCACCCACCTGAGGCCGAACGGTGCCGAGGGCGACAGCGGGAACGAGGGGAACGGCGGGAGTACGCCACCCCCCGGCGGGGGAAGGAACCGGACTCAGGGGACATCCGTCCCAGCAGCGAGAGACATCCCGAAGGACGTCAGAGGGCCCGGAGCCGTGAGGGGAGGAGGACAGGGATGACATCCACTCCTTTCACGTCCGACCCGTCCGGAACGGACGAGCACCCGGAGGTCGCGGAGATCTCCGCGCTCGGCGAGGGCCTGCTCCCCGTGGAGCGCCAGTCCGACGTACGCGCGCATCTCGACGCCTGTGGACTCTGCGCCGACGTCCGTACGTCGCTGGAGGAGATCCGCGACGCGCTGGGCACGCTGCCCGGCCCGTCCCGGATGCCGGAGGACGTCGCGGGCCGTATCGACGCGGCACTCGCGGCCGAGGCGCTGCTGGACTCCACGCGGGCCGAGGAGAAGAGCGAGCCGGCCGAGGAGCCCGGGGAGCCCGCGGAGGACGCCGGGCACGGGGTCGTGGCCGCACCCGGGCCCGTCTCCGTGCCGCTGCCGGATGCCGTTCCCAGCACGCCCGCCCCTCCCCCTGTTTCACGTGAAACAGTGCCCGCGCACACGCCCGCACCCGTCCCGCGTGCCCGTCGCTGGCGGACGCTGACGCTCGCCGCGGCCGCCGCCGTCGCCGTGCTCGGCGTGGGCGGCCTCACCTTCCAGCTCCTGCCCTCCTCGGGCGGCAGCGACGACGCGCGCGCGGCCAAGGACGCCGCGGCGCCCCGCGAGGGGACCGGCGGCGACGCGGCCCTCCGGCAGCGCGTGCAGACCCTGCTGTCGAAGGAGGCGCCCTCCGCCGCGAGCAGTCCGTCCTCGGCGTCCCCGAAGAGGGGCAGCAAGTCCCCGGAGTTCGACAGCGGGCAGAGCCCCAGCACCGGAGCGGACACGCTGCACGAGGACGAGGCGACGACCACGACGGTGCCCTCGTGCGTGCGCGCGGGCATCAAACGCTCGGAGAGCCCGCTCGCCGTGGACGACAGCGCGACGTACGAGGACCGCACCGGCTATCTCGTCGTGCTGCCGCACCGGGGCGGCGACCCGGACCGCGTGGACGCCTACGTCGTCGATCCCTCGTGCGTGAGCGCCGACCCCTCGGGGCCGGGCAAGGTGCTGCTGAAGCGCACCTACCCGCGCGGGTGAGGAGGACGACGGCTCGGGAATGTCTGCCCCTTAGGATCCGTTGGGTGGGGTGAAAGCCCCGGCAGAAGAAGATCCCAGCAGATCCCGGTAAGCAGTCGGCAGACAAGGAAGACTTCCGTGAGCGACGTCCGTAACGTGATCATCATCGGCTCCGGTCCGGCCGGATACACCGCGGCGCTGTACACGGCGCGTGCGTCGCTGAAGCCTCTCGTCTTCGAGGGCTCGGTCACCGCGGGTGGCGCGCTGATGAACACCACAGAGGTCGAGAACTTCCCCGGGTTCCAGGAAGGCATCATGGGCCCGGAGCTGATGGACAACATGCGTGCCCAGGCGGAGCGTTTCGGCGCCGAGCTGATCCCGGACGACGTCCAGGCCGTGGACCTGAGCGGTGAGATCAAGACCGTCACCGACTCGGCCGGGACCGTGCACCGGGCCAGGACCGTGATCGTCTCCACCGGCTCCCAGCACCGCAAGCTCGGCCTGCCGATGGAGGACGAGCTCTCCGGCCGTGGCGTCTCCTACTGCGCGACCTGTGACGGGTTCTTCTTCCGCGGCCAGGACATCGCCGTGATCGGCGGCGGCGACACGGCGATGGAGGAGGCCACCTTCCTCTCCCGCTTCGCCGAGTCGGTCACGATCGTCCACCGCCGCGACACCCTGCGCGCCTCCAAGGCGATGCAGGAGCGGGCCTTCGCCGACCCGAAGATCAAGTTCGCCTGGAACAGCGAGGTCGCCGAGATCCACAGCAAGGAGGGCAAGCTCTCCGCGCTGACGCTCAAGGACACCGAGACCGGTGAGTCCCGTGAGCTGCCGGTGACCGGCCTGTTCGTCGCCATCGGCCACGACCCGCGCGTGGAGCTGTTCAAGGGCGTGCTCGACCTGGACGAGGACGGGTATCTGAAGGTTGACGCGCCTTCGACGCGCACCAACATCCCGGGGGTCTTCGCCGCGGGCGACGTCGTCGACCACACCTACCGCCAGGCGATCACCGCGGCCGGCACCGGCTGCTCGGCGGCCCTGGACGCCGAGCGGTACCTCGCGGCCCTCAGCGACAGCGAGGCGACCCCCGAGCCGGAGAAGACCACGGCGTCCGTCTGACGGTCACGGCGTCCGTCCGCGGACGCGCGCGACCCATCCCTTCCCCCCACCCCACCCTGAGAAAGAGGAGAACCGCAATGGCCGGTGCCACTGTGACCGCGACCGACGCCGACTTCGAGGACGTCGTCCTCAAGAGCGACAAGCCCGTGCTCGTCGACTTCTGGGCGGCCTGGTGCGGCCCGTGCCGTCAGATCGCCCCGTCGCTGGAGGCCATCGCCGACGAGCACAGCGAGAAGCTCACCGTCGTGAAGCTGAACATCGACGAGAACCCGGCCGTGGCCGCGAAGTACGGGATCATGTCCATCCCGACGATGAACGTCTACAAGGGCGGCGAGGTCGTCAAGACCATCGTCGGCGCCAAGCCGAAGGCCGCCATCGAGAAGGACCTCTCCGAGTTCATCGGCTGAAGAGCCTCCTCCCTACGCCGAGGGCCTCCGTTTCACGTGAAACGGAGGCCCTCGATGCGTTCCTAAGGCGCTCAACCCCTCTATAGGGGCCGCAGCACCGGCTCCTTCTGCACGGCGCCCAGCAACTGGTCCAGGGCCCTCTCGACGTCCTCGCGCCAGGAGACCGTCGAGCGCAGCTCCAGCCTCAGCCGGGGATGGCGCGGATGCGGCCGCACCGTCTTGAAGCCGACCGCCAGCAGATGATCGGCGGGCAGCACGCACGCGGGTTCCTTCCACCGCGCGTCGCCGAACGCCTCGATCGCCTTGAACCCCCGCCGCAGTAGATCCTTCGCCACCGTCTGGACGATCACCCGGCCCAGCCCCTGCCCCTGGAAGCCCGGCATCAGCCACGCGGTCATCAGCTGCACCGCGTCCGGCGAGACGGGGCTCGTGGGGAAGGCGAAGGAGCGGGGGACATACGCCGGAGGCGCGTAGAGCACGAAGCCCACCGGAACCTCGTCCACATAGACGATCCGCCCGCAGGAGCCCCACTCCAGCAGCACGGCCGAGATCCAGGACTCCTTCTCCAGCTCCGACCGCCCCGCCGTGGTCGCCGCCTCACCGCTGACGGGGTCCAGCTCCCAGAAGACACACGCGCGGCAGCGCTTGGGCAGGTCCGAGAGGTTGTCCAGCGTGAGCGGAACGAGCTGTCGCCCCATGGATCCATCGTATCCATGGGGCGACAGTTCTTCGGTGGCCTTTTGCTGGTTACTGACCCTCGGTGGTCTCTGCGGCCTGCTCCCCGGCCGGTTCTTCGGCGTCCCCGTCGGGGGTCTCCTCCGAGAGCTGCTGCTCCAGCACGCGGCCCTCGCCCGGGGCGAGCTGCCCCAGGATCCGCTCCAGGTCGTCCATGGAGGCGAACTCCACGACGATCTTGCCCTTCTTCTGCCCCAGGTCCACCTTCACCCGGGTCTCGAAGCGGTCCGAGAGCCGCCCCGCGAGATGGTCCAGCGCCGGAGAGACCCGGGCCCCGGCCCGGGGGCCCTTGGACTTCGACGTGCTCTTGGGCTTGGAGCCCATCAGCGTGACGATCTCCTCGACCGCCCGCACCGACAGTCCCTCGGCCACGATCCGGTGGGCGAGCCTGTCCTGCTCCTCGCCGTCCTCCACCGAGAGCAGCGCCCGCGCGTGCCCGGCCGAGAGCACCCCGGCCGCGACCCGCCGCTGCACCGAGGGGGAGAGCCTCAGCAGCCGCAGCGTGTTGGAGACCTGGGGCCGCGAGCGGCCGATACGGTCGGCGAGCTGGTCATGCGTGCAGTTGAAGTCCTTCAGCAGCTGGTCGTAGGCCGCGGCCTCTTCCAGCGGGTTGAGCTGCGCCCTGTGGAGGTTCTCCAGCAGCGCGTCCAGGAGGAGCTTCTCGTCCTCCGTCGCGCGCACGATCGCCGGAATCCGCTCCAGGCCCGCCTCACGGCAGGCCCGCCAGCGGCGCTCGCCCATGATCAGCTCATAGCGGTCCGGCCCCGTCTCCGTCTGCCGTACGACGACGGGCTGGAGCAGGCCCACCTCCTTGATGGAGGTGACCAGTTCCGCGAGCGCGTCCTCGTCGAAGACCTCACGCGGCTGGCGCGGGTTGGGCGTGACCGCGTCGAGCGGCAGCTCGGCGAAGTGCGCTCCCGCGACCTCGCCGCCCGCGGCCTCCAGCACCTCGTCCATGCCACCGGGCGGATCGGCGGGATCGGCGGGCCCCTCGGGCTCCGTTTCACGTGAAACGCCGTTCGGCTGCGCGGCGGGTGCCGGGCTCGGGGCGAGCCCGGCGACCTTGGCGGCCGCCACGCCCCGGGACCCCCGCTCCGGCGTCAGGACGGGCACGGCACTGGGGGAGGTGGACGCCGTGGACGGCTGGCCGTCCTTCTGCGCCGACTCGGCGTCCGGCCCGCTCGGCGCACCGGGGATCAGGGCCCCGAGCCCTCGACCGAGGCCCCTACGTCGCTCGCTCACTGCGTACCCTCCGCCATGGTGCTGTGCTGCTGTTGCGGGTGCTGCTGCTGAAGCTGATGCTGCTGCGTGTGCTCCGCGTGGGGATCACGCAGCGCGATCTCACGGGCCGCCTCCAGATAGGAGAGCGAGCCGCTGGAGCCGGGGTCGTAGGTGAGGACCGTCTGCCCGTAGCTGGGAGCCTCGGAGATCCGGACCGAGCGGGGGATGTTGGTGCGCAGCACCTCCTTGCCGAAGTGGCCGCGCACCTCCTCCGCCACCTGCGACGCCAGCCGGGTACGGCCGTCGTACATGGTGAGGATGATCGTCGAGATGTGGAGCCGGGGGTTGAGGTGCCCCCGCACCAGCTCGACGTTCCTCAGGAGCTGCCCGAGCCCCTCCAGCGCGTAGTACTCGCACTGGATGGGGATGAGGACCTCGGCCCCCGCGACCAGCGCGTTGACCGTGAGCAGCCCCAGCGAGGGCGGGCAGTCGATGAGGATGTAGTCCAGCGGCTGCTCGTACGCCTCGATGGCGCGCTGGAGGCGGCTCTCCCGCGCGACGAGTGACACCAGCTCGATCTCCGCACCGGCGAGATCGATCGTGGCAGGGGCGCAGAAGAGCCCTTCGACATCCGGAACCGGCTGGACGACCTCGGAGAGCGGCTTGCTCTCGACCAGAACGTCATAGATCGACGGCACCTCGGAGTGGTGGTCGACCCCCAGCGCCGTGGAGGCGTTGCCCTGCGGGTCGAGGTCGACCACCAGGACGCGGGCCCCGTGCAGGGCCAGCGAGGCGGCAAGGTTCACCGTCGTCGTGGTCTTGCCGACGCCGCCCTTCTGGTTGGCGACGACCATGATCCGGGTCTGCTCGGGCCTGGGAAGCCCCTCACCTGCCCGGTTCATCGCTTCGACGGCCTGCTGGGCTGCTCGGCCGATCGGGGTGTCGTCCAACGGGGGCGGCGTTTCCCCTGGCTCTGACCGGGGACCGGGGACCGGGTCGGCCATCGGTCCCGCGATGTTGGCGTCGGACCGCAACGGTTCACTCTCCTCAACATCAGGCTCGCTATGAGCGAAGCCTCCCATGCTTTCGGTGTCGTGAACCAGCGAGCCCCGCTCGGTTGTGGATGAATCCACGCCAGAACGGGGCTCATAGGCCTTCTGGCCACGCGTCCCGGCGGCGGCGCGACCTCTGCTGATGATTCCCTGCAAGAGTGAGCGGCGTTTCACGTGAAACACGATGCACCTGGCCGGGGAGGTATCGGCCGCGACACTCCGCTATGCGTAGTTTTAAGGGCTTTTATGGAGTAAGTGGAGTAATCAGACATCCACTTTCAGGGGATGCCAGCCCCGGCGGACACTCAGCGCCTGCGGCGCCCGCCCCTCGGAGCCCGGCCGCCCGCACGGGCCGCCTTCGCCGCCTTGGCCCGCTTCGCCGCGAACCGCACGCCACCGGGGCTCTCCCCGACCCGCGCCCGGACGACCGTCGAGAGCGGATCCACGACCCCCTCGCCCACGTGCTCGACCGCGGTGTCGACCACGCCCAGCTTGTGCAGCGCGTCCCGTGCGCCCCGCAGCTCCTCCTCGGCGGTGTCGCCCTTGAGGGCCAGCATCTCGCCGTACGGCCGCAGCAGGGGAACGCCCCAGCCCGCCAGCCGGTCCAGGGGCGCCACCGCGCGCGCGGTCACCACGTGCACCGGCGGCAGCGTGCCCAGCACCTCCTCGGCGCGGCCCCGCACCACCGTCACATGGTCGAGCCCCAGCAGCTCCACGACCTCCTGGAGGAAGGTCGTACGCCGCAGCAGCGGCTCCAGCAACGTGATCTTGAGGTCGGGCCGCACCAGTGCCAGCGGCACACCCGGCAGCCCGGCACCCGAGCCCACGTCGCACACGGTCACGCCCTCCGGCACGACCTCCGAGAGCACCACGCAGTTCAGCAGGTGCCGCTCCCACAGGCGCGGGACCTCGCGCGGCCCGATCAGCCCGCGCCGCACACCCGCGTCCGCCAGCAGCTCCGCGTACCGCACGACGTCCGGGAGGCTCTCCCCGAACGCCTTCAGCGCCGCCTCGGGAGGGGGCGGCAGCGCGGCCCCCTCCTCCTGCCCATCGGGCCCCTCACCGCGGTCGTTCACGGGAGAACGACCACGCAGCGCTGCGGTTCCTCACCCTCGGACTCGCTGCGCAGGCCCGCGGCCTTCACCGCGTCGTGCACCACCTTGCGCTCGAACGGCGTCATCGGCCGGAGCTTCACGGGCTCGCCGCTGCTCTGGGCCTCCTGCGCCGCCTTGGCGCCCAGCTCCGCCAGCTCCTCGCGCTTACGGGCGCGGTAACCGGCGATGTCCAGCATCAGCCTGCTGCGGTCACCGGTCTCCCGGTGCACGGCCAGGCGGGTCAGCTCCTGCAGCGCCTCCAGCACCTCGCCGTCCCGGCCGACCAGCTTCTGCAGGTCGCGGGACGAGCCCTCGCTGATGATCGACACCGCGGCACGGTCGGCCTCGACGTCCATGTCGATGTCGCCGTCCAGGTCGGCGATGTCGAGAAGCCCTTCGAGGTAATCCGCCGCGATCTCACCCTCCTGTTCCAGGCGGGTGAGAGTGTCGGTGCCCTCGGAGGCAGTGCCCTCAGAGGCAGTCGTGTCCGTCACGGCATGGACTCCTTTGTGCTCACTTCTTGGACGGGTGCTTGGGGCGCTGGGGGCCCTTGCGCTGCTGCCCGGACTTCTTCTGCCCCGACTTCTGCTGGCCGGACTTCTGGCCGGACTTCTGCTGGCCCGACTTCTGCTGCCCGGCCTTGGCGCCGGCCTTCTGGCCGGAGCCGCTCTTCTGCCCGGAGCCGGACTTCTGACCCGCGTCGGACTTCGGCGGAGCGTCCTGCGGCTCGGCGTCCTCGGTCTTCTCCAGCGAGGTGGTCTTGGCGGTCGTGTCACCGACCGTGGCGGCACCGCCCTGGCGCTGCGACTTCGACTGGCGCTTCGGCTGCTGACGACGGGCCCGGGCCTGCTCCGCGGCCTCGCGGGCCTCGACCTCCTTCGGGTCCTCCTTCAGCTTGCCCGCCTTGCGCAGCTTCTCCTGGCGCTCGTTGTAGGCCTTGGAGCCGGGGGTCGGGTTCCGCTTGATCACATACATCTGCTGGCCCATGGTCCACACGTTGGTGGTCAGCCAGTAGACGAGGACACCGACGGGGAAGTTGATGCCGAAGACGGCGAACATGATCGGGAAGACGTACATCAGCATCTTCTGCTGCTGCATGAACGGCGTCTTCACCGTCAGGTCGACGTTCTTCGTCATGAGCTGGCGCTGCGTGTAGAACTGCGACGCCGACATCAGGACGATCATGATGACCGTGACCACGCGGATGTCGGTCAGCGTGGTGCCCAGCTCGTGCGCCTTGCTGGCGCTGTCCATGAACTTCGAGGCGATCGGGGCGCCGAAGATCTTCGCGTTACGGGCGCTGTCCACCTGCGACTCGGTGAGCACGCCCACCGGGTTGTTCCGCGCGATGTGGTTGAGGACCTGGAAGAGGGCGATGAAGAACGGCGACTGCGCCAGGATCGGCAGGCAGCTGGAGAGCGGGTTGGTGCCCGTCTCCTTGTAGAGCTTCATCATCTCTTCGCTCTGGCGCTGCTTGTCGCTCTTGTAGCGCTCCTGGATCGCCTTCATCTTCGGCTGGAGCGCCTGCATGTTCCGGGTCGACTTGATCTGCTTCACGAAGAGCGGGATCAGGCAGATCCGGATCAGCACCACGAGGAAGAAGATCGACAGCCCCCACGCCCAGCCGCTGTCCTCGTCGAAGACCACGCTGAACAGCGAGTGGAACTGGACGATGATCCAGGAAACTGCGTAATAAAGGGGCTTCAGGACCGTGTCCACGAATCAGGCTCCTTGGGCGTTGGACTGGGTCCGGTGCTGCTGCCAGCGGGAGCGGATCCGCTGGTGCCATACCGGGTGCTTCCGGGCGGGGACATGGTCGACGCCACCGGGCGACCAGGGATTGCAGCGCAGAATGCGCCAGGCCGTCAGTGCCGTCCCCTTCACAGCGCCGTGCCGGTGGATCGCCGTATAGCCGTAGTGCGAGCACGACGGGTAGTACCGGCACACCGGCCCGAGCATCGGGCTGATGGTCCACTGGTACAGCTTGATCATCCACAGCAACGGGTACTTCACGGAGTAGTCCCTCCAAGCAGCCTCCGCAGTGCGGCGTCCAGGTCACGGACCAGCTCGTCGTGGTCCGCCTCTCCCGCACCGGGCAGCGCTCGTACGACCACCAGGCTACCTGCGGGCAGCGGGGCCAGCCGGTCCCGCATCAGATGACGCAGGCGCCGCTTCACACGGTTACGGACGACGGCGTTGCCGACGGCCTTGCTCACGACGAAACCCGCACGCACCGGGGGAAGGTCTCCCCCCGGCACATGCGGGTCCGTTCGACTGCGGAGATGGACGACGAGCAGCGGGCGTCCCGCCCTGCGACCCCGTCGTACCGCGGCTGCGAAGTCCTCGCGCCGCCTCAGCCGGTTCTCGGTAGGCAGCACGACATGGACCTGTGGTCAGACCGCTCAGGCCGACAGGCGGGCGCGACCCTTGCTGCGGCGGTTCGCGACGATCGCGCGGCCGGCGCGGGTCCGCATGCGCAGCCGGAAGCCGTGGGTCTTCGCGCGGCGGCGGGTGTTCGGCTGGAAGGTGCGCTTGCTCACTCGGGGGCTCCAGGAATGCTCGGTGCTCCGCGCTGATCGCGGAACGATGTGGGGAGTCGACCGGCTGTCACCGTGCGCCCACGAGTAGCTCGCAACGCCCGAGTGTGCACCGCTTCATGATCGCTCGGAAATATCCGCTGATCTTGCCCATCGGAGGCAGGCGGCAGCAGCCGTCGACAACTCGACCTGGTTACGGTACGCGCGGCTACGCCATCCGGTCAAACCAGAGCCACCTGGACCACCCGCTACTGCAGTCGTGCACAGCCTGTGGACAACGACTTGAACGGGGCACGTCCGCGTGACTACCGTGGCCGAACTTCCCTTCCTTCCCGACCGTCCCCAGAACCACACATTCGTGGGACAAGGTCGACCTCCCGGAACCACCCGTCACCCAGCGAGTGAAAGAGCGTGCCCCGTGGCTGACCTACCTGCCGATCTTGCCGCAGTGTGGCCACGCGTGCTGGAACAGCTCCTCACCGAGGGGCAGGGAGTGGAAGCGAAGGACCAGCGCTGGCTCCAGGACTGCCAGCCACTCGTGCTCGTCTCCGGCACCGCGCTCCTGGGCGTCCCCAACGAGTACGCGAAGGGCGTGCTGGAGGGCCGCCTCTCGCCGATGATCAGTGACGCCCTGAGCCGCGAGTGCCAGCAGCCGATCCGCCTCGCGATCACCGTCACGGGCCCGGCCCCGGAACCGACGGCGCCCCCGGCCCCCGCCGCTCCGGCCCCGTCCGCCCCCTCCGCCCCGTCGGCCCCGCACGAGAGCGGCGGCTACGACGGTGGGTACGAGCAGCAGCGCCAGCCCTCCCAGCCGTACGAGCAGGGCTACGAGCCCCAGCAGCAACAGCAGCCCCAGCCCCAGTACGAGCAGCAGGGGTACGACCAGGGCTACGAGCAGCAGCAACAGCAGCAGTACGAGCAGTACGAAGGGGCCCGCGACCTCCCGTCCGCCCGTCCCGCGTACCCGGACTACCCGCAGAACCACCGTCCGGGCCCCGGCCCCGGCGCCCCCTGGCAGCAGCAGCCCCAGCAGCCGCACCGCGACCCGTACGCCTCGCAGCAGCAACAGCATCCGTCGTACGAGCCCTACGAGCAGCAGCGGCAGCAGCCCCAGCAGCAGTACGACCAGCAGTCGCAGCACCAGCAGTACGAGCAGCAGTCGCACCAGCCCCCGCACCACCAGCGGCCCCAGATCCCGCCGCAGGGACGGCCGCCGGCCCCGCCGTACGACGGCCCCAGCCCCTCGCAGCTTCCGGCGCCCAGCGGCGCCCCCGGCCCGCTCGCCGCGCAGCCCGCGCCCGCGACGGGTCCCGGAGAGCCGACGGCGCGGCTGAATCCGAAGTACCTCTTCGACACCTTCGTCATCGGCGCCTCGAACCGCTTCGCGCACGCCGCGGCCGTCGCCGTCGCCGAGGCCCCGGCCAAGGCGTACAACCCGCTGTTCGTCTACGGCGAGTCCGGGCTCGGCAAGACGCACCTGCTGCACGCCATCGGGCACTACGCGCGCAGCCTCTATCCCGGCACGCGCGTGCGGTACGTGAGCTCCGAGGAGTTCACCAACGAGTTCATCAACTCGATCCGCGACGGCAAGGCGGACGCGTTCCGCAAGCGCTACCGCGACATGGACATCCTGCTCGTCGACGACATCCAGTTCCTGGCGGACAAGGAGTCGACGCAGGAGGAGTTCTTCCACACCTTCAACACCCTGCACAACGCCAACAAGCAGATCGTGCTGTCCAGCGACCGGCCGCCCAAGGCGCTGGAGACGCTGGAGGACCGGCTGCGCAACCGCTTCGAGTGGGGCCTGATCACGGACGTCCAGCCGCCCGAGCTGGAGACCCGGATCGCGATCCTCCGTAAGAAGGCGGTGCAGGAGCAGCTCAACGCCCCGCCGGAGGTCCTGGAGTTCATCGCCTCCCGCATCTCGCGCAACATCCGCGAGCTGGAGGGCGCGCTGATCCGCGTCACGGCCTTCGCCAGCCTCAACCGGCAGCCGGTCGACCTGGGCCTCACCGAGATCGTGCTGAAGGACCTGATCCCCGGCGGCGAGGACGCGACCCCGGAGATCACGGCCCCGGCCATCATGGCGGCCACCGCCGACTACTTCGGGCTGACGGTCGACGACCTGTGCGGCTCCTCGCGCAGCCGCGTGCTGGTGACGGCGCGGCAGATCGCCATGTACCTGTGCCGCGAGCTGACGGACCTCTCGCTGCCGAAGATCGGCGGCCAGTTCGGCGGCCGCGACCATACGACGGTGATGCACGCGGACCGGAAGATCCGCGCCCTCATGGCCGAGCGGCGCTCCATCTACAACCAGGTCACCGAGCTCACGAACCGCATCAAGAACGCCTGAGGACCCGTCGAGGGGTTCGCTGAGAAGCCTTCTCAGCGAACCCCTCAGTGCTCTCTCAGTGCTCTCTAACGCTCTCTCAGCGCTCTCGCGGCGCTCCGTCGGCGCCCTCTCGCGCCCTTCCCGACCCCCGCGGCCCTCCGGGATCAACTCCCGGAGGGCCTTTCGCTGTTCGAATCCAGGGCCCTGAAGGGCCCGGGTCCACAGGTCAGGGCGGTTTCCGACGTCCACACCCTGGGGACGCGGTGAGTTGTCCCAACAGCGTCCACAAGTGGGCCGGACCAGGCATGATTTGCCGAGGTCAGGTGGCTGTGCATTTGTGGGCGAGCGGCGTCCACAGGGTGTGGAGGGTGTCTGGTGCACCCAGATCGCCCTCGCACTTGTCCACCGGCCGCCCACAGGCCAGGGGATCTTTTCCCCAGCTTCTCCACAGCTCTGTCCACTGTTCGGCAAGGCAACGCGCCCTCTCACCGGTACGAGTGAAAGCGGTCACACCAAGACCCTGGATTGGCCTGTGGGAAAGGTGGGTAAAACTGTGGGCGCGGCTGTGGGCAAGCCGCCCCGGTCTGTGGGCGGACTGTGCAGAACTTTTCCCCGTCCACAGAAACCCCCCGTTCATCCACCGCTGCGCCCACAGGCGCGGTGGACAAAATTCCGGGTCTGAGCTGCGGAAATCGAGTTATCCACGGTTTCCACAAGCCCTACTACTACGACCACCTAGAGAGAGCCCGGGATTCGCTTCGAAGTGGGGGCTGTGCACAACTCGGCGTCGCGGCGTCCTACCCCGATCTCGACGAGTTGACCCGCACCCGCACCTGCTGTCAGCCCCGTGCGTCAGACTGGTCCCCGGCAAACAGCACGACGTGGCGGCAGCAGGAGGCGGCTGAAGGTGAAGATCCGGGTAGAGCGCGATGTACTCGCGGAGGCGGTGGCCTGGGCGGCCAAGAGCCTCCCAGCCCGTCCGCCGGTGCCCGTCCTCGCGGGCCTCCTGCTGAAGGCGGAGGACGGCTCCCTGAGCCTCTCCGGCTTCGACTACGAGGTCTCGGCACGGGTCTCCGTCGAGGCGGAGGTCGAGGAGGACGGCACGGTCCTGGTGTCCGGTCGGCTGCTCGCCGACATCTGCCGGGCGCTCCCCAACAGGCCGGTGGAGATCTCCACGGACGGTGTGCGGGTGACCGTCGTCTGCGGCTCCTCGCGGTTCACACTCCACACCCTTCCTGTGGAGGAGTACCCGGCGCTGCCGGAGATGCCCACCGCGACCGGCACGGTGCCCGGCGAGGTCTTCGCCGCCGCCGCCCAGCAGGTGGCCATCGCGGCGGGCCGGGACGACACGCTGCCGGTGCTGACCGGTGTGCGGATCGAGATCGAGGGCGACACGGTCACCCTGGCGTCCACCGACCGCTACCGGTTCGCGGTGCGCGAGTTCCTGTGGAAGCCGGAGACGCCGGACGCGTCCGCGGTCGCCCTGGTGCCCGCCAAGACGCTGCTGGACACGGCGAAGTCGCTCAGCGGCGGGGACAACGTGACGCTGGCGCTCTCGGGCTCCGGCTCCGGCGAGGGCCTCATCGGCTTCGAGGGCGCGGGCCGCCGGACGACGACGCGGCTGCTGGAGGGCGACCTCCCCAAGTACCGCACCCTGTTCCCCACGGAGTTCAACTCGGTGGCGGTGATCGAGACCGCGCCGTTCGTCGAGGCCGTGAAGCGCGTGGCGCTG
The DNA here is from genome assembly GCF_043202595.1 of Streptomyces sp. NPDC048172. Lineage (NCBI taxonomy): Bacteria > Bacillati > Actinomycetota > Actinomycetes > Kitasatosporales > Streptomycetaceae > Streptomyces > Streptomyces sp. NPDC048172. The sequence goes on along the minus strand of NZ_JBIDAT010000002.1, from coordinate 393,966 downwards.
GTCGCCGAGCGGAACACCCCGGTGCGGCTCAGCTTCGAGCAGGGCGTGCTGACCCTGGAGGCCGGTTCCAGCGACGACGCACAGGCTGTGGAGCGCGTGGACGCCGAGCTGGAGGGCGACGACATCTCGATCGCCTTCAACCCGGGCTTCCTGCTGGAGGGCCTCTCCGCGATCGACTCGCCCTGGGCGCAGCTCTCGTTCACGACGTCGACGAAGCCCGCGCTGCTCAGCGGCAAGCCCGCGAAGGACACCGAGGCGGACGAGGCGTACAAGTACCTGATCATGCCCGTGCGGCTGTCGGGCTGACCCGGGCTGACGCCGTAAGAGGCCCGGCTCCGTCCAGGCGTAGGCTCGTGCGGGGGTACGAATCGCAACGAAAGGGCGCCACTGATGGAGCTGGGTCTTGTTGGTCTCGGCAAGATGGGCGGGAACATGCGCGAGCGCATCCGCCGGGGAGGCCACACGGTCATCGGCTACGACCGGAATCCCGACGTCGCCGATGTGAACAGCCTGGAAGAGCTGGTCAGGAAGCTGACCGGCCCCCGCGTCGTATGGGTCATGGTCCCGGCGGGCGAGGCGACCCAGACGACCATCGACGCGCTGGCCGAGCTGCTCTCCCCCGGCGACATCGTCGTGGACGGCGGGAACTCGCGCTGGACCGACGACGAGAAGCACGCCGAGGAGCTCGCGGCCAAGGGCATCGGCTTCGTGGACTGCGGCGTCTCGGGCGGCGTCTGGGGCCTGGAGAACGGCTACGCGCTGATGTACGGCGGCGACGCCGAGCACGTGGCCAAGGTGCAGCCGGTCTTCGACGCGCTGAAGCCGGAGAGCGAGTTCGGCTCGGTGCACGCGGGCAAGGTCGGCGCCGGCCACTTCGCGAAGATGGTCCACAACGGCATCGAGTACGCGATGATGCAGGCCTTCGCCGAGGGCTGGGAGCTCCTGGAGGCCGTGGACTCGGTGACGGACGTCCGCGAGGTCTTCCGCTCCTGGCAGGAGGGCACGGTCATCCGTTCCTGGCTGCTGGACCTGGCGGTCAAGGCGCTGGACGGCGACGAGCACCTGGACAAGCTGCGCGGTGTCGCGGCCGACTCCGGCGAGGGCCGCTGGACCGTCGAGGCGGCGATCGACAACGCGGTGCCGCTGCCCGCGATCACGGCCTCGCTCTTCGCGCGGTTCACCTCGCAGCAGGAGGACTCGCCGCAGATGAAGATGGTGGCCGCGCTCCGCAACCAGTTCGGTGGGCACGCGGTCGAGGGCGCCGCCGAAGGCACCAAGTAAAGGATCACGGGGGAGGTCGGCGAAGGCCGTGCATGTGACGCATCTCTCGCTGGCCGACTTCCGGTCGTACGCCCGGGCCGAGGTCGCTCTCGACCCGGGCGTCACCGCGTTCATCGGCCCGAACGGGCAGGGGAAGACGAACCTGGTCGAGGCCGTGGGCTATCTGGCCACCCTCGGCAGCCACCGGGTCTCCTCGGACGCGCCGCTGGTGCGGATGGGCGCCCAGCGCGCGGTCGTACGGGCGCAGGTGCGGCAGGGCGAGCGCCAGCAGCTCGTCGAGCTGGAGCTGAACCCGGGGAAGGCGAACCGGGCGCGGATCAACAGGTCCTCGCAGGTCAAGCCGCGGGACGTGCTGGGGATCCTGCGCACCGTGCTCTTCGCGCCCGAGGACCTGGCCCTGGTGAAGGGCGATCCGGGCGAGCGGCGGCGCTTCCTGGACGAGATGGTGACGGCGCGCGCGCCGCGCATGGCGGGGGTGCGCGGGGACTACGAGCGCGTGCTGAAGCAGCGCAACACCCTGCTGAAGTCGGCGGCGATGGCCCGCCGGCACGGCGGCAAGGGCATGGATCTGACGACGCTCGACGTGTGGGACCAGCATCTGGCGCGCGCGGGCGCGGAGTTGCTGGCGCAGCGGCTGGACCTGATCGGGGTGCTGGCACCGCTGGCGGACAAGGCGTACGAGCGGCTGGCGCCGGGCGGCGGCCCCGTGGCGCTGGAGTACAAGGGCCCGGTCGGCGACGGCGGCTCGCGCGAGGAGCTGTACGGGCAGCTGCTCGGGGCGCTCGCCGAGGCGCGGAAGCAGGAGATCGAGCGGGGTGTGACGCTCGTCGGGCCGCACCGTGACGATCTGGTGCTGAAGCTGGGGGAGCTTCCCGCGAAGGGGTACGCGAGCCACGGTGAGTCGTGGTCGTACGCACTGGCGCTCCGTCTCGCGTCGTACGAGCTGCTCAAGAGCGAGGGCCACGAGCCGGTGCTCGTGCTGGACGACGTCTTCGCGGAGCTGGACGTGAAGCGGCGGGCGCGGCTGGCGGAGCTGGTGGCGCACGGCGAGCAGGTGCTGGTGACGGCCGCGGTGGAGGAGGACGTGCCGGAGCTGCTCGCGGGAGCGCGGTTCTCGGTGGCGGACGGGGAGGTGACCCGGCTGTGAGCGAGGGGACTCCCCCTGAACCCCCGGGTTCTCCCCAGGCTGGGGACGGCGAGCGGCCCGCGGCCCCCGCTCCGCCCGAGGCGAGCGGGGTCGATCTCGCGCGCGTGGCGCTGCGCGCGGCGAAGGAGCAGGCCAAGGCGCGGGGCGCGGCGGCGCAGCAGAAGCGGCAGGCGCGGCGCGGCGGCGGCCTGCGGTCGGGCGCGCGGCGGGACGGGCGGGACCCGATGTCGCTGGGCGCCGCGGTCAACAGGCTGATCACGGAGCGGGGTTGGGAGACCCCGGCGGCCGTGGGCGGGGTGATGGGCCGGTGGCCGCAGCTCGTCGGGCCCGAGGTGGCGCAGCACTGCGAGCCCCAGCGGTACGACGAGGAGGAGCGGGTCCTGGTCGTGCGGTGCGATTCGACGGCGTGGGCGACGCAGCTGCGGCTGCTGGCCCCCCGGTTGGTGGCGCGGCTCAACGAGGACCTGGGGCAGGGCACCGTGAAGCTGATCAAGGTGCGGGGCCCCGAGGCGCCCCCGTCGCGGTTCGGCGGCCCGCTGCGCGCGCCGGGGAGCAAGGGGCCGGGCGACACCTACGGGTGATCGCGGGGCGGTGCCGCGGCCCGCTGCCGCCGTTGTCGCCGCTGTGCGCTGGTGAAACGCGTGGGGGTCGGGTGGTGCTTTTCCCGGTTGCGGTGCGTTGACGTCCGGAAGCGCTGAGCGCCCGTGTGAGCCGCTTGGCCCCCCGGTCCAGATATGGGGAGTCGGTGGACGCCAGTTCAGGGCGGCACATGCGGACTCAGGCACCGCCAAAGCCCCATTCACGATGCCGACACAGGTACACTGGGCGGTAGCCGCATCGTTGCGGAACATGTCGAACGACGCAGCCGCTCCGCTTGCCCAGGAGACGGCCTGTGCTCTGTGCCAGAAAGGGCGCTTCGTGGCCGATTCCGGCGATCTCAACGAGAACGACAAGAACCAGTCCGCACACGGCGACGAAGCCGTGCCCGACGCCGCAGAGGCCGTCGAGGCCGCAGCGGCGGGCGGGCACGAGGAACCGTCGTACGACGCGAGCGCGATCACGGTCCTGGAGGGCCTGGACGCGGTCCGCAAGCGGCCTGGCATGTACATCGGGTCGACGGGCGAGCGTGGTCTTCATCACCTCGTGCAGGAGGTCGTGGACAACTCCGTCGACGAGGCCATGGCCGGGCACGCGGACACGATCGACGTGACGCTGCTGGCCGACGGCGGCGTGCGCGTCGTCGACAACGGCCGCGGCATCCCGGTGGGCATCCACCCCGTCGAGAAGAAGCCGGCCGTCGAGGTCGTGCTCACGGTGCTGCACGCGGGCGGCAAGTTCGGCGGCGGTGGTTACGCGGTCTCCGGCGGTCTGCACGGTGTCGGTGTCTCCGTGGTGAACGCCCTGTCGACCAAGCTCGCCGTCGACATCAAGGCCGACGGCTTCCGCTGGACGCAGGACTACAAGCTGGGGACGCCGACGGCCCCGCTGGAGAAGAACGAGGCGACGGACGAAACCGGAACAACCGTTACGTTCTGGGCAGATCCGGACATCTTCGAGACGACGGACTACTCGTTCGAGACGCTCGCGCGCCGCTTCCAGGAGATGGCCTTCCTCAACAAGGGCCTGACCATCACCCTCACCGACGAGCGCGCGGAGCACGTGGACGAGGAGGGCAAGCAGAACTCCGTCCGGTACCACTACGAGGGCGGTATCTCCGACTTCGTCCGCTACCTCAACTCCCGCAAGGGCGAGCTGGTCCACCCCACGGTGATCGACTTCGAGGCCGAGGACAAGGAGCGCATGCTCTCGGTCGAGATCGCGATGCAGTGGAACAACCAGTACAGCGAGGGGGTCTACTCCTTCGCGAACACGATCCACACGCACGAGGGCGGCACCCACGAGGAGGGCTTCCGCGCGGCGCTGACGGGCCTGATCAACCGGTACGCGCGCGACAAGAAGCTGCTGCGCGAGAAGGACGACAACCTCACGGGCGAGGACATCCGCGAGGGTCTCACCGCGATCATCTCGATCAAGCTGGGCGAGCCCCAGTTCGAGGGCCAGACGAAGACGAAGCTGGGCAACACGGAGGCGAAGACCTTCGTCCAGAAGATCGTCCACGAGCATCTGACGGACTGGCTCGACCGTAATCCGAACGAGGCCTCGGACATCATCCGCAAGGGCATCCAGGCCGCGACGGCCCGGGTGGCGGCCCGTAAGGCGCGCGATCTGACCCGCCGCAAGGGCCTGCTGGAGACGGCGTCGCTGCCGGGCAAGCTGAGCGACTGCCAGTCCAACGACCCGTCGAAGTGCGAGATCTTCATCGTCGAGGGCGACTCCGCCGGCGGCTCGGCCAAGTCCGGCCGGGACCCGGAGTTCCAGGCGATCCTCCCGATCCGCGGCAAGATCCTCAACGTCGAGAAGGCGCGGATCGACAAGGTCCTCCAGAACGCCGAGGTGCAGGCGCTGATCTCGGCGTTCGGCACGGGTGTGCACGAGGACTTCGACATCGAGAAGCTGCGGTACCACAAGATCATCCTGATGGCCGACGCCGACGTCGACGGCCAGCACATCAACACCCTGCTGCTGACGCTGCTGTTCCGCTTCATGCGGCCGCTGGTCGAGGCGGGCCACGTGTTCCTGTCGCAGCCGCCGCTCTACAAGGTCAAGTGGGGCCGGGACGAGCACCAGTACGCGTACTCCGACCGCGAGCGCGACCAGCTCATCCAGCTCGGCCGTGAGCAGGGCAAGCGGATCCGGGACGACTCGATCCAGCGCTTCAAGGGTCTGGGCGAGATGAACGCGGAAGAGCTGCGCGTCACGACCATGGACCGTGACATGCGAGTGCTGCGCCAGGTGACGCTGGACGACGCCGCCGCCGCGGACGACCTCTTCTCGATCCTCATGGGCGAGGACGTCGAGGCCCGCCGCTCGTTCATCCAGCGCAACGCCAAGGACGTCCGCTTCCTCGACATCTGATCGTCGGCCCGCACCCCGCACGCGCCGTACACACAGAAGGACTTGATCTGAGCAATGGCCGACGAGACGCCCACCCCCGAGGGCTCCCCGAGTCAGGATTCGCCGCTCGCCGACGCGCAGGTGGACGCCGAGGCGGGCGCCCGCGTGGAGCCGGTGAGCCTTGAGACGGAGATGCAGCGCTCGTATCTCGACTACGCGATGAGCGTGATCGTGAGCCGTGCGCTGCCGGACATCCGCGACGGGCTCAAGCCGGTGCACCGGCGCGTGCTGTACGCGATGTACGACGGCGGGTACCGCCCGGAGAAGGGCTTCTACAAGTGCGCCCGCGTCGTCGGCGACGTCATGGGCACGTACCACCCGCACGGCGACAGCTCGATCTACGACGCCCTGGTCCGCCTCGCGCAGACCTGGTCGATGCGGATGCCGCTGGTCGACTCGAACGGCAACTTCGGCTCGCCGGGCAACGACCCGGCCGCGGCCATGCGGTACACCGAGTGCAAGATGGCGCCGCTGGCCATGGAGATGCTCCGGGACATCGACGAGGAGACCGTCGACTTCCAGGACAACTACGACGGCCGTAACCAGGAGCCGACGGTCCTCCCGGCGCGCTTCCCGAACCTCCTGATCAACGGCTCGGCGGGCATCGCGGTCGGCATGGCCACCAACATCCCGCCGCACAACCTGCGCGAGGTCGCGGCGGGCGCCCAGTGGTACCTCGACCACCCCGACGCCTCCAACGAGGAGCTGCTCGACGCGCTCATGGAGCGCATCAAGGGCCCGGACTTCCCCACCGGGGCCCTGGTCGTCGGCCGCAAGGGCATCGAAGAGGCGTACCGCACCGGGCGCGGCTCGATCACCATGCGCGCCGTCGTCGAGGTCGAGGAGATCCAGGGCCGCCAGTGCCTGGTCGTCACCGAGCTGCCCTACCAGGTCAACCCGGACAACCTCGCGCTGAAGATCGCCGACCTGGTGAAGGACGGCCGCGTCGGCGGCATCGCGGACGTACGGGACGAGACCTCGTCGCGTACGGGCCAGCGCCTCGTGATCGTCCTGAAGCGGGACGCGGTCGCCAAGGTCGTCCTCAACAACCTCTACAAGCACACCGACCTCCAGACGAACTTCGGCGCGAACATGCTCGCGCTGGTGGAGGGCGTGCCGCGCACCCTGTCGCTGGACGCGTTCATCCGGCACTGGGTCTCGCACCAGATCGACGTGATCGTGCGCCGTACGCGCTACCGGCTGCGGAAGGCCGAGGAGCGGGCCCACATCCTGCGCGGTCTGCTCAAGGCGCTCGACGCGATCGACGAGGTCATCGCGCTGATCCGGCGCAGCCAGACCGTCGAGGAGGCGCGTGAGGGCCTGATGGGGCTGCTCACGATCGACGAGATCCAGGCGAACGCGATCCTGGAGATGCAGCTCCGCCGCCTGGCGGCCCTGGAGCGGCAGAAGATCACCGCGGAGCACGACGAGCTCCAGGCGAAGATCGACGAGTACAACGCGATCCTGGCCTCGCCGGACCGCCAGCGGCAGATCATCGGCGAGGAACTGACCGCGATCGTCGACAAGTTCGGCGACGACCGGCGCACCAAGCTGATCCCCTTCGAGGGCGACATGTCCATCGAGGACCTGATCGCCGAGGAGGACATCGTCGTCACGATCTCGCGTGGCGGCTATGTGAAGCGGACGAAGACCGTCGACTACCGCGCCCAGAAGCGCGGCGGCAAGGGCGTGCGCGGCACGAAGCTGAAGGAAGACGACATCGTCGACCACTTCTTCGTCTCCACGACCCACCACTGGCTGCTCTTCTTCACCAACAAGGGCCGGGTCTACCGCGCGAAGGCGTACGAGCTGCCGGACGCGGGCCGCGACGCGCGCGGGCAGCACGTGGCGAACCTGCTGGCCTTCCAGCCGGACGAGGAGATCGCCGAGATCCTCGCCATCCGGGACTACGAGGCGGTGCCGTACCTGGTCCTCGCCACCAAGTCCGGGCTGGTCAAGAAGACCCCGCTGAAGGACTACGACTCGCCCCGCTCGGGCGGCGTCATCGCGATCAACCTCCGCGAGATGGACGACGGCCGCGACGACGAGCTGATCGGCGCCGAGCTGGTCTCGCCGGAGGACGATCTGCTGCTGGTCTCGAAGAAGGCCCAGTCGATCCGGTTCACCGCGACGGACGACTCGCTGCGCCCGATGGGCCGCGCGACGTCCGGCGTGAAGGGCATGAGCTTCCGCGAGGACGACGAACTGCTCTCGATGAATGTGGTCCGGGCGGGTACGTTCTTGTTCACGGCCACCGACGGCGGGTACGCCAAGCGGACCGACATGGACGACTACCGCGTCCAGGGCCGCGGCGGGCTCGGCATCAAGGCCGCGAAGATCGTGGAGGACCGCGGGTCGCTGGTGGGCGCGCTGGTGGTGGAGGAGTCGGACGAGATCCTCGCCATCACCCTCTCCGGCGGTGTGATCCGTACGCGGGTCAGCGAGGTCAGGGAGACCGGTCGTGACACCATGGGCGTCCAACTGATCAACCTGGGGAAGAAGGACGCGGTGGTCGGCGTCGCGCGGAACGCCGAGGCCGGTCGAGAGGCCGAGGAAGTGGAGGCGGCGGCGGGACCCGGCGAGGAGCCGGACGCGCCGGAGGGCACCGCGTCGGAGGACCCCCAGGACCACCAGGACGACTAGGAGCAGGGCGTGAGTGGTGCTCAGCCTCAGCCGCAGGCACAGCCCCAGCCGAAGTCTCAGCCGACGTCACAGCCGCAGCCTGAGCCCCAGCCTCATCGCCCGCCCCAGGCGTACCCGGCTCCGCCGGAGGGCGGGGGCGGCGGCTCGGGCGCGGCCCGGCGGCCGCGTACGGGCGCCGGGAGCGGGGGCCGTACGGTCCCGCGCACCCGGAAGGCGCGGCTGCGGGTGGCCAAGGCCGACCCCTGGTCCGTGATGAAGGTCAGCTTCCTGCTGTCGGTCGCGCTGGGGCTGTGCACCGTGGTGGCCGTCGCGGTGCTGTGGATGGTCATGGACGCGATGGGCGTCTTCTCGACCATCGGCGGCACCGTGAGCGAGGCGACGAGCGCCGAGGGCAGCGGCGGGTTCGACCTGGAGTCGTTCCTGTCGCTGCCGCGGGTCCTGCTCTTCACCTCGGTGATCGCGGTGATCAACATGGTCCTGGCGACGGCGCTCGCGACGCTGGGCGCCTTCATCTACAACCTCTCGGCGGGCTTCGTGGGCGGCATCGAGCTCACGCTCGCCGAGGACGAGTAGGCCAGGAGCGGGCCCCGGCGAAGCCGCCCCGAATGCGATTTGGGGCACGGCCTGAAGTGCGCTAATCTTTCCGTGCAGCGCGCGGCTATAGCTCAGACGGTTAGAGCGCTTCCCTGATAAGGAAGAGGCCCCAGGTTCAAGTCCTGGTAGCCGCACCAGCACGAAGGGCCCCGACTCCGAAGAGTCGGGGCCCTTTCGCGTCCATCGCTACGGAAAGACCATCACCGTGCTCGTCGCCCGCTCTGTCGCGCTGTTCGTCGTCGCAGCCCTGTTCGAGATCGGAGGGGCCTGGCTGGTCTGGCAGGGGCTGCGTGAGCACCGGGGCTGGGTCTGGGTCGGCGCTGGCGTCATCGCCCTGGGGCTGTACGGCGTCGTGGCCACCTTTCAGAGTGACGACAACTTCGGCCGTATCCTCGCCGCCTACGGTGGCGTCTTCGTCGCCGGATCGATCGCCTGGGGGATGGCCGCCGACGGCTACCGTCCTGACCGCTACGACGTCATCGGCGCTCTGGTGTGCCTCGTCGGCATGGCCGTCATCATGTACGCGCCCCGCGACCACTGACCCCGCTCGGCCGGTGCTCATTAGGCTGGGGTTCTTTCGGCTGGCTTCCTTCGGCAGGGGAGGACGATGGGCGCGGAACGGGAACCGGAACGGGAGGGCGGGGCGGGCGGGGCGACCGAGAACGCGGTTTCCGGCGGGCGGGCCGAGAGCGTGCTCATGGGGCGGGACTTCCTGGGGCCCGTGACCGTCACGACCGCCGGGGGCAGGCGGGTTCCGGCGTATCTGCAGGACCCCGGGCGCTGGCCCGTGGCGGGTGGCTGGGGCGCGCTGGCGGCGGGGGCGCACCGGGCGCGGCCCGACCGGAACGGGGACGCGGTGCCGCCGTACGTGGTGCGGGACACCGACGGGGAGTTGCGGGAGCGGCTGGCCGCGGCGGCGCGGGACGGGGGGTTCGTGCTGCTGGTCGGGGAGTCGACGGCGGGCAAGACGCGGGCCGCGTTCGAGGCGCTGGCCGCCGTGCTGCCCGGGTACCGGGTGCTGGCGCCCGCGAAGGGGGAGGATCTGCCGCTGGGCCTGGAGGTGGCCGAGCAGGGCGGTGTGCGGTGCGTGGTGTGGCTGGACGACGTGGAGCGGTACCTGGGCCCGGAGGGGCTGGAACCCGGGCTGCTGGCGGAACTTGAGCGGCTGCGGGTGCCGGTGCTGGCCACGATGCGGCACCAGCAGTACGAGACCTTCACCGCGGCCCAGGAGGGCGCGCGGGGCGGCGGCGGCCCGCACGCCGAGGCGATGGACGTGGGCGCGCGGGTCCTCAAGCAGGTCGAGCCGGTCGCGATCGAACGGGTGTGGAGCCGGGGCGAGCTGGCGCGCGCCGAGGAGAGCGACGACGAGCGCATCGCGGACGCCCTGACGCACCACGGGCCTTACGGGATCGCGGAGTACCTCGCCGCGGGTCCCGTACTGCTGCGCGAGTGGCAGCGGGCCGCGCGGCCCGGCGGGCACCCCCGCGCCGCCGCGCTCGTCGCCGCGGCCGTGGACCTGGCCCGTACGGGACTGCGGCCGCCCTTCCCCCGCGCGCTGCTCGCCGAGGCGCACGAGGCGTACCTGCGCGCCGCCGGAGGTCCCCTGCTGCGCCCCGAACCCCTGGACGACGCGGTGGAGTGGGCCTGCCGCCACCGGCACGGGGTGACCAGCATGCTGGTGCCGACGGAGGATCCGGACGCGTGGGACGTCTTCGACTACCTCGTCGACCACGCCCGTACGGACGTTCCCGAGGCGACCTGGCACCTCGCGCTGCGGCACACCGCCGACGCCGAGGAGTGCTCGGCCATCGCGGTGCACGCCCGCAGGGCCGCTTCCCCGGTGGCCGAGGCCGCCTACCGCCAGGCCGTCGACGCCGGTTCGACCGGCGCCATGAACGGCCTGGGCGTGCTGCTGGCGACGGCGGGGCGGCTGGAGGAGGCCGAGGCGCTGTTCCGGCGGGCCGTCGAGGAGGGCGGCGAGCGGGAGACCCGCGCCGTCTTCAACCTCGGTGTGCTGCACCGGGAGGCGGGGCGCGCGGAGGAGGCGGAGGCCGCGTACCGGCGGGCCGCGGAGGCCGGGCACTCCAAGGCCATGAACAACCTGGGGACGCTGCTGCGGCAGGCCGGTCGGCTGGACGAGGCCGAGGACCTCTTCCGGCGCGCGGCCCGGGAGGGGCACGCCAAGTCCCACTACAACCTGGGCAATCTGCTGCGGAGGGCGGGCCGGCTGGAGGAGGCGGAGGCCGCGTTCCGCGAGGCGGCGGCGGACGGACACGCCAAGGCACAGCTCAACCTCGGTGTGCTGCTGCGGAGGACGGGCCGTACGGAGGAGGCGGAACTCTTCCTCCGGCGGGCGGCCCTGTCCGGGGATCCCAAGGCCCTGGACAGTCTCACCGCGCTGCTGAGGGAGACGGGACGGGCCGACGAACCCGAGGACTGGGGCTCCGAGGGCGAGCCGGAGGGCCCGTCGTAGACGACGGTGTGCACCGCTTCGTGTCGGAAGGTGGTTGGGTATCATCGGGCGCCAGAGAGGTCCCAACGTCAAAGAAGGACGAGGTAGCGCGGTGAAGAAGCTTTTCCTGGTCGCACTGGCCGCCATCGGCGGCCTCCTCGTGTACCGCCAGATCCAGGCGGACCGCGCCGAGCAGGATCTGTGGACGGAGGCGACCGACTCCGTGCCCGCAGGTTCGGGTGTGTGAAGCTCAGCTCAGCGAAAGTGTGCCGATGAGGCCCCAGCCGCTCCGACGGCTGGGGCCTCATTGTGTGCCGGATCGTGTTCCGGGGGTCGTCCCGGGGGTCGTTGCCGTTCCGTGACAGCGCGACGCTTGTATGTGCTTGTGCAAAGCCCCTACCGTCGGACGGCAAGCTGCTGACGGAGAGCCGACACCGGGTCGGCCGAGGGGGACGACACGAGATGGCACGACCACGGAGGCGTACAGCAGGGGCGTTGCTGGGAGGGCTGGCGTGCGTGCTGGCCGTACTGCCGCTCGCGGGGGCGGCGGAAGCCCGTACTCCGGCGGACGCCCACAAAGTTGCGGAGAGCAACACGGCCAAGGCCGCCGGCTCGATGGTGATGGTGCTGGACTCCTCGGGGTCCATGGCCGACGACGACGGCTCCGGCTCGACGCGGATCGCCTCGGCGCGCAAGGCCGTCGGCACCGTCGCCGACAGCCTGCCCGACGGCTACCCGACCGGACTGCGCGTCTACGGCGCGGACAAGGCCCGCGGCTGCACCGACACCCGGCTCGCGGAGCCCGTGAAGCCGCTGGACCGTACGGCGTTGAAGAAGGCCGTCGCGGGTGTGAAGCCCAAGGGGGACACCCCCATCGGCCACTCGTTGAAGAAGGCGGCCCAGGATCTGCCCAGGACGCCGCACGGCGCGATCGGGCAGCGCACGATCCTGCTGATCTCCGACGGCGAGGACAACTGCGGCGCTCCCCCGCCCTGCGAGGTCGCCGAGTCCCTCGCGGAGAAGGGCATCGACCTGCGCATCGACGCCATCGGCTTCCAGGTGCGCGGCAAGGCGCGCAAGCAGCTCGAATGCGTGGCGGGCGCGGGCAAGGGCCACTACTACGACGCGCCCGACGCCAAGGCCCTCGCCCGTCAGCTGCAGCGCGCGGGCCGGCTCTCCGCCGACGGCTACCGGTTCAAGGGCGAGCGCGTCACCGGGGGCCCCAAGCAAGGGGCGGCGGCGCCGCTGGGCGACGGCTCCGGGCCGACCGCCTCCGGGCAGTACGTCGACACCATCGGCCCCGGCGAGAAGCGCTACTACCGGGTCGGGATGGACAAGGGTTCGACCACCACGTTCTCCGCGACGGGCGTCCCGCAGCCGGGCTCGAAGGTGGACTCGCTCGACGGCCTGCGCACCGAGATCATTTCGCCTGAGAACACCACGCCCTGCGAGTCGAACACCACCCACTTCTCGCAGAGCGAGGGCGGCGTGCCGCTCGTCTCCTCCTCCAGCCGCATCCCCGGCGACGACGGGAGGTCCGGCGGCACCTGCGACTGGGGCGCCGGCCGGTACCTGCTGGCCGTCGAGCGCACCAGCAAGAAGGGCTCGGACTCGGCACGCTGGCCGCTGGAGCTCTCGTACACGGTCGAGCAGCCGCTCAAGAAGGGCCTCACGCCCGCGCAGTCCATGCCCGAGCTCGGCGCCGCCGGGGAGGGCGCGAGCCTGCCGCAGGGCACCCCGCGCAAGGTCACGGGCGGCACCGGCTTCAACGACGCGAAGACCGTCGGCACCGGCGTGTGGCGCGACAAGCTGCTGCCCTCGCAGACGCTCTGGTACAGGGTCCCGGTCGGCTGGGGCCAGCAGGTGCGCTACGACGTGGAGTTCAGCAACGAGCCCACGGCCGACGAGTACAGCTCCGGCTTCACCCGTATCGCCACCCAGGTGTACGGGCCCGGCAGGCAGCCGGTCTCCGACGAGCTGACCGGCACCGGCGCGTACACCGGCAAGCCCGACAAGATCTCCGCCGGTACGCCGCCCGTCTCCTGGACCAACCGCTGGGAGAGCGCCGCGCAGGCCAGGCCCGTGCACGCGGCGGGCGACTACTACATCGCGGTCACCCTCGGCGCCAAGGCCTCGCAGATCGCGGAGAACCCGGACATCGGCGTGACCCTGCGCCTCGACGTCAAGGGCACGGCGAAGAGCGGCCCGCAGCACGGCGCGCCCGCGGCCAAGGCGGGCGCCGGCGCGAGCGCGGGCGGGGACGCGGACGGTACGGCACCTCGCGCGGACAAGGACGGCGACGGGAGTGCAGGATGGAGCGGCGCACAGGTCGCAGCCGTCGCGGGAGGCACGGGCGTACTGCTGCTCGCGGGGCTCGGACTCTGGTACGTCCTCGCGCGCCGCGGCGGCAACGGTCCTGGGCCCGGCGGGCCTGCGGACGGATGGGATCCAACGAGGGGCGGGGCACGGTGAAGCGGCCAACGAGCGTACGGGGCGCGCGGGGCGTATGGCGCGCGCGGGGCGCACGGACGGCGGTCACGGTGACGGCGGCGCTCGCCGTCACCGCCGCCCTCCCCGGCACAGGATGGGCGGCCCCCGCCGACGGGCTCCCCACGTACGCCTTCGCGGACGACGCCAAGGCCGTCCAGGGCACCGCGAGCAGCGGTGACGGGCCGACGCTGAAGCCGGGGACGTACAAGGACACGATCAAGCGCGGTCAGAAGAAGTACTACGCGGTGAACCTCGACGCGAAGTCCTCCGCGTGGTTCTCCGCCGTCGCCGCGCCGAAGCCCGGCGCCAAGGTCGCGCGGTACGGCGAGGGCCTGGAGATCTCGCTCAAGACCGTGGACGGCGACGAGTGCGGGAACGGGCCCGTTTCGGGGGAGTTCGGCGGGGGCGGGTACGGCTACCCCGTCTCCACCAGCGTCGAGCGCCACATCACCGGCGAGGACGACGCCTGCGACGCGAAGGGCCCGTACCTGCTGTCGGTCACCCGCAAGGGCGCGGGCACCTCCGACCCCGCCGAGTGGCCGGTGGAGCTCACGTACACGGAGGAGCCGCCGGTCAAGGGCAGCAGGCCCGACGCGCCCGCCGACGTCGGGCTGCCGGAGGACGAGCCCCCGGTGCCGTCCGTCAGCGGCGCGAAGAAGCAGGCGAAGGGCGGTACGGGCTTCAACGACGCGGGCGCGGTCGACTCCGGCCTGTGGAAGGACCGCGCCAGGCCCGGCGAGACGCGCTTCTACCGGGTGCCGGTCGACTGGGGCCAGCAGCTGCACGCGAGCGTCGAGCTGGGCAGCTCGGGCCGCGGCGGCAAGTTCCCGCGCGCCGTCTACAACGCGGTCGGCGCCGTCGTCTACGGCCCGGCGCGCGCCCCGCTCGGCGACCCTCAGTTCACGGACTACAGCAAGGAGACGGCGGCCCTGCCGCTGCTCACCCCGAGGGTCGCCTACGGCAACCGCTACGAGACCGACGCGCCCGGCGCCTCCGCCTCCGGCTGGCACTACCTCGCGGTGACGGTCTCCCCCGAGCTGGCCCAGCGGTACTTCCCCGGCGGGAAGAAGGTGCCGCTGACGCTGCGCGTCGACGTCAAGGGCACGGCGAAGAAGGGGCCCGCGTACGCCGGGGACGCGCGGGAGGCGGGCTTCGGCGTCACCGACGAGGACCGCGACCAGGCGGCCGAGGGACAGACGGCGGCCGAGGCCGAGGAGAGCGGGAGCGGCACGAAGAAGCTGCTTGCCTTCGCGGGGATCGGCGCGGGCGCCGTCCTGCTGCTCGGGCTCGGCGGCTGGACGCTCGTCGCCCGCCGCCGCGCCGCGGCCACGCCGCTGGCACCGCCGCCCCCGCCGCCGGGCTACGGGTATCCGCAGCACCAGAACCAGCAGCACCAGCACGGCGGCTGGCAGTAGCGCCGCGGCGCCGTCACATGCCGAGCAGCGCCCAGACGCCGATGCCGAGGCAGACGAGCGCGACGACCAGCACCGGGACCGCGACCTTCGGGGGCGGTCCCGGTCTACGTACGGGCGCGGGAGCCTGCGCCGGTACGGGCGTCGGCGCGGGCCCTGGTACGGGCGCCGGCGCGGGCGCGTAGCCCTGCGGTGGCGGCGGAGCCGTCGGCTGCTGGACGCCGGTGTACGGCATCGTGCTGTTCGACGGCGTGGGCGTCGGCGGCGTGCTGGGCTGCGCCGGGGGCTGGGGCGCGGCCTGCGGGGGCTGGAGGTGGAAGCTCCCGGTGTCCGAGGGCGGCGGAACGGCCGGTGCCGGTGCCGATGCGGGTCCGGCGCCCGTACCGTCCCCGGCGCCCTGCGGCCGCGCACGGAGCGGGCCGTCGGGGCCGAACCCCTCGGGCAGCGGCCCGAGGTGGTCGAAGACCTCCACGACCTCCTGCTCCAGCGTCGCGTCCGTGCTGAGCAGCTCCGCCGTGCTCGCGAGCGCCTTGCGCGCGCCCGTGGCCGTACGGAACCGGGCCTGCGGGTCGGGCTGGAGGAGCTGGCCGAGGACCTGCCACATGGGCTCCGGAACGCCCTCGGGCGCGGCCGGCATCCCGTGCTCGTACTCCGCGAACAGCGCCTGCGAGTCCGGCTTGCGGCCGGTCAGGAGGTAGAGCCCCACCAGGCCGACCGCGTACAGGTCGGCGGTGAAGTCGGGCTCGGCGCCCATCATCTGCTCGGGCGCGAAGTAACCGGGCGTGCCCACCACGTAGTTGGTCTCCGTCAGGCGCGGCTCGCCCTTGCGCATGGAGATGCCGAAGTCCGACAGCCGCAGATGCGGCCTGCCCGTGCCGGTGGGCTCCAGCAGGATGTTGGCGGGCTTGATGTCGCGGTGGACGACGTCCTCGGCGTGCACGGCGGTCAGCCCCGCCAGGAGCTGGTCGAGCAGCGCGCACACGAAGGTGGGCGGCAGCGGACCGTAGTCGCCGATGAGGTGGGCCAGCGAACCGCCGCTGACCAGGTCCATGGTGAACAGGACCTTGTCGTCGTCGGCGGCCCAGCTCGCGGGGGCGAGCACGTGCGGATGATCGATGCGCAGGGCCTGTTCGCGCACGAAGCGCAGCAGCGTGTGCGCGTCGCTCTGCTGGAGCACCTTCGCGGCCACGTACCGCCCGCGCTTGTGGTCCCACGACCGCCAGACCGCGCCGACGCCGCCTCGGCCGATCGGGTCGACCAGTTCGTACCGCCCGGCGAAGATCTCTCCCATGGCGCTGTGCCCCTGCCCCCTGCTTGTCCCTGCTCGTCCTGCGCGTCCTGCTCGTCCCGCGCGTTCCGCTCGTCTCAGCTCTGGTGCGCCTCGTAGTGCTTGACCGCGTCCGCCGTACGGCCCGCGCCGTAGACCCGGAGGAACTCTGCCAGCTCCGGGTGCGTGGGGGCGAGTGCCGACGACGCCTCGATGATGTCGGCCGCGTCCGAGACGGAGCGCAGCAGGGCCTGGATCTCGCGGACGACGCGCTTGACGGGGGTCTGCGAGGCACCGGAGGAGGCGGTCTGCGACGTGTTGTTGAGCACGCTGCCGCCCGCGGTGCGGCGGATCTCGTCCATCCGGTTCGTGGCGTCCCCCGCGCTCACGTCGCCGCGCGCGACCTCGGCCGCCAGCTCCTGCAGTGCCTGCACCCGCTGGACGACGGCGGGGTTGCCGATCTTCGCCCGCTGGCCGCTCATGAGCTGCGACAGCATCGGCGCGGACAGCCCCAGCACGGTCGCGAGCCGGGCCTGGTTGAGCCCCAGATCCTCGATCAGCCGCCGGAAGAGGGTCCCCAACGGCTCTCCGTACCACTGGCTCTGAAGCTCCCGCGCTTTCGCGGTGGCTTCTTGCTGAGCTGCGTCCATCACACGTCTCCCCTGGCCCTCTGGGTCCCTCTCCATCGGCTTCGCTGCCGCGAACTTGCCGTGCATCCTACGGAGGGTGACGGGGGCGGGGCGATACCCGGTCGGAATTCGTCTCCCGCAGCGGGTACCCTGGTCCGCGACGGGGCCATAGCTCAGTTGGTAGAGCGCTGTCTTTGCATGGCAGATGTCAGGGGTTCGACTCCCCTTGGCTCCACTTCCCAAACCCCACCTGACCTGCGGGAACGCAATCAGGTGGGGTTTTTTGCGCGCACCCGCGCACTCCGGGGGCGCGCGGGTGGACGGTGGCCTTCCGGGGCCGTAGGAATCGCGCCGCACCGCTTCGACCTGTCCGGATCACGCCGTCCCGCACGGCGCGTGTAGTGATCAACGAGCGGGCGGCGCCGGGGCGTTGTCACGCTCCCCGGCCGGGGGACAGCGCGGGGCGGTGGCGGGACGGCGGGGCGGGGGGAGGCGGCGGCGCGGGGCGCGGCGGGCCCGCGCGGCCGTCGTCGCGGCGCTCTCGGGAGGGCGCGCGGGCGCGTTGGCGGGAGTGAAGCGGCCGGGGCGCCCCGGGTTCGCGATCACGGAACGAATGCATCCGCAAGCGATACGCAATTTTCTCACCCGATCGTGTGAGACGGCTCGGTGGGTACCCGAGGGACTTGACGACGGCTGCCTATGCTTACGGGCCGACTTCCCGGACCCCGAAGGTCGCCGCAGCCGCCACAGGTCACCTAGGTCACCAAGGTCATACGCATGGCACCGATGGCACGAGACATGGACGAGAGGGGATGCTCCCTGTCCTGGCCGGACGACAGCCCGGGGGGCACGGTCCTGGCGCGGACGACCCGGGCCCGTACCGTCGTCGAGCTGCATGGAGAGATCGACCTCGCCGTCGTCCTCGCGACGACCCCGCAGCTCTACGCGCTGACGGTCGCCACCGTCCCCGTGCTCGTCGCGGATCTGCGCGCGGTCACCTTCATCGACTGCAGCGGACTGGCCATGCTGGTCGACGTCCGCTCCCGGGTGCTCGCGGGCGGGGGCGAGTTCACGATGGTCTGCGCGGACCCCAAGGTGCTGCGCCTGCTGAAGATCACCGGCCTGACCTCGGTCCTCTCGCCCGTCCCCGAGCTGGCGGCGGAGCCGGGCCCCGACGGGGGCCGAGCCGCCGGCACCGGGCACGACGGGACAGGAGTGGGGGGGGGGGGGGGGGGGGGCCGCCCCCCCCCCCCCCCCCCCCCCACTCCCGTTCGATCACGGCGTCACGGCGTCACGGCTCGCGCCGGTCCTCCGACGACGACTCCGCGTCCGCGTCGGCCTGCTTGGCCCGCACCTCGGGGTCGAGCGCGTTCTCGGAGCCGTTCACCGTGGCGAGCGGCGTCCTGTCGCCGACCTCCGTCGCCGGCGGGGGCTCGACCAGCCAGTCCGGGTTCGCCTGCTTGTCCCACCAGCGCCAGACCGCGTACCCGGCGCCCGCCAGCACGGCCACCACGGTCACGCGCCGCACCACCCGTCCCGTACGGGCACGGCGGTCGCGGCGCCGGCTGAGCTTCCTGATCTCGTCCGGGGTCACCTGGCCGCGCAGCGCCGCCATCGCGGCGGCCCCGCGCGCGGCGGCCTCCTCACTGGCGGGTCCGGCGGCGGCGCGGGCGTCGGCCACGGCCTGCTCGATGCGCGGGCCCGCGTACCGGGCGGCCTGGCGGGCGGTGCTGCGGGTGCGCTGCGCGGCGCGCGTCGCGGCCTTGTCCACCTCGGCGGGCAGGGACTCACGGGCCTGGGCGACGCGCGGGCCGACGTAGTACGTGTATCCCTCACGCGCTGAGTGGCGGGCCTGCTGCGCGGCGTGGGAGACCTTGGGGCCGAGGCGCGCGCCCGCCTCCTGTGCGTAGTGCACCGCGGAATCCCTGGCGCTCCCGGCGTGCGGGGCCATCACCTCCGCGGCGTGGCGCACGCTCTCCTTCGCCGTGCCGGTGGCGGCGCGCACGCTGTCCATGCGGGTCACGGTTCCTCCTCCTCGGTGGCTCGGGGTGCTGTCGCTCTCCGTGTTGTAGGGGAACAAGGAAAGACGAGAGTCGTTTTCCACCCGATTTGAAGATCATGCCTGGTTATGCCCTGTCCAGCATGCTACGGCCAGGCATATGGGTCAGCGCACTCCCTCCGACAGCGTCCGTGGGAGGATCGGGGGAGTCAATGCAGACGGATGGAAGGTAGATCGTGGCTGAGCAGCTCTACGCCACCCTGAAGACGAACCAAGGCGACATCGAGGTACAGCTCTTCCCCAACCACGCGCCGAAGACGGTCAAGAACTTCGTGGAGCTCGCCGAGGGCTCCCGCGAGTGGACCCACCCGGCGACCGGCCAGAAGTCCTCGGACAAGCTGTACGACGGCACGGTCTTCCACCGGGTGATCAGCGGTTTCATGCTCCAGGGCGGCGACCCGCTGGGCAACGGCACCGGCGGCCCCGGGTACGAGTTCCAGGACGAGATCCACCCGGACCTGGCCTTCACCAAGCCGTACCTGCTGGCGATGGCCAACGCGGGCCCGGGCACCAACGGCTCGCAGTTCTTCATCACCGTCGCGCCCACGACCTGGCTGACCGGCAAGCACACCATTTTCGGTGAGGTCACCACCGAGGCGGGCAAGAAGGTCGTCGACGCGATCGGCGGCACCGCGACCAACCCGCGCACCGACCGTCCCCTGGAGGACGTGGTGATCGAGTCGGTCGTCATCGAGCGTCGCTGACCACGACCGGGAACCCTGCCGTTCCTCCCGTCCGTAGGAGGGAGTGAGCGGCGGGGTTCCGCGCGTTCGACGGGCGGACGTACGTCCGTCACAGCAGAGGGGACGGGAACCATGGAGCAGAGCGGGGGGCCGCAGGGTCCTGAGGGCAACCAGGAGGAGCGGGACACCGCGCGCTGCTACCGCCATCCCGACCGTGAGGCCAACATCTCGTGCACCCGGTGCGAGCGCCCGATCTGCCCCGAGTGCATGATCTCCGCCTCCGTCGGATTCCAGTGCCCCGAGTGCGTCAAGGGCGGGTCGGGGACCGGACACGCGGCGGACGCGAATCAGCCTCGTACGCTCGCGGGCGGCAGCCTCGCGGCGGACCCCCGGCTCGTCACGAAGATCCTGCTGGGGCTCAACGTCGCGGTGTTCGTCGCCGTCATGATCCAGGGCGACCGGCTGCTGGACGAGCTGCTGCTCTTCGGCCAGGCGACCACCGAGCCGTACGGGCCGCTGGAGGGCGTCGCGGAGGGGCAGTGGTACCGGCTGCTGACCTCGATGTTCCTGCACCAGGAGATCTGGCACATCCTGATGAACATGCTGGGGCTGTGGTTCCTGGGCCCGCCGCTGGAGGCGGCGCTGGGCCGGGCCCGGTTCACCGGCCTGTATCTGCTCTCCGGGCTCGCGGGCGGCGCGCTCACGTACATGGTGGCGGCGCCGCAGCAGGCGTCGCTGGGCGCCTCGGGCGCGATCTTCGGCCTCTTCGGCGCGACGGCGGTCCTGATGCGGCGGCTGCGCTACGACATGCGGCCGATCCTGGTCCTGCTGGCGATCAACCTGCTCTTCACGTTCACCTGGAGCAACATCTCCTGGGAGGCCCACGTCGGCGGGCTCGTCGCGGGCGCCGCGCTGGCCTACGCGCTGGTGCACGCGCCCCGCGAGAAGCGGACGCTGGTGCAGTACGGCGCGTTCGGGGCGATGCTGCTGATCGTCGTCGTGATGTGCGTCGTACGGACGGCGCAGCTCGCGTGATCAAGCGCCCCCCGAAGCGCTCCCCTGAGTTGTCCACAGCGTGCTCAGGATCTTGTGCATAGCGTAGGAGGCGTGCACTGCACTCGCTCAGGCGTCCGTTTTCCCTGGAAAACGGGGGTGACCGGGCCTTCCGTGGCGGCCCGCCCGGTCACATCGGCGTCAACACCCGGAAAGTTATCCACAGATCTTGTGAGTTTTCCAAGGCTGTGGATCAGCCTGTGGATAACTCGGCGCCGCGGACGGAGCGGGCGCTATTTCCACTGGGTGGAGACCACGAACCCCGTCGCGATGAAGCCGAACCCGACCACGATGTTCCAGTTGCCGAGGGCGTCGATGGGCAGCGAACTGTCCGTGACGTAGAACACCACGATCCAGGCCAGGCCGATGCCGAACATGGCCAGCATCAGCGGGGCCACCCAGCGGCGGCCACCGCTGCCGCGGCCCAGATCGATCTGGGTCGCCTTCTTCTCGGACGGGGGCGAGAAGTCGTCCTTCTTGCGGATCCGTGACTTCGGCACGAGAGACTCTCCTGTCGATGCGCTTCGTGACCGCGCTGGGGGCTCGGGGACCTGTGGCCTTCTGGTGGTCCGTTAGCGTAGTGCTTCCCCGGCGCTGAGGGAGACAAGGGTACGGTGACCAGATCGCTCTTCCGGCCTGCGCGGCTGGCCGCACTCGGGGTGTTCGCCCTGGCCGGACTCATCTTCTGGGTCAGCTTCAACACCGCGCAAGGGACGAACATCCGCAGCGACGATTCGATGCTGCGCCTCTCCGACCTGATCCAGGAGCGCAGCCGCAAGAACGAGGCGCTCGACAGCTCGGCCGCCTCCCTCCGCCGCCAGGTCGACGGCCTCGCGCAGCGCGACGACGGCAGCACCTCGGCGCAGAAGCGGGAGCTCGGCGACCTGGAGAAGGCCGCGGGCACCCGCAAGGTCTCCGGCTCCGGGCTGAGCGTCACGCTCGACGACGCCCCGACCAACGCGACGGCGAAGGTCCCCGGGCTCCCCGACCCCGAGCCCAACGACCTCGTGATCCACCAGCAGGACCTCCAGGCCGTGGTCAACGCCCTGTGGAAGGGCGGCGCCAAGGGCATCAAGATCATGGACCAGCGGCTGATCTCGACCAGCGCCGTGCGCTGCGTCGGCAACACCCTGATCCTCCAGGGCCGGGTCTACTCGCCGCCGTACAAGATCACCGCCGTCGGCGACCCGGGCAAGCTCAGCGAGACGCTCGACTCCGCGCCCGCGATCAAGAACTACATGGAGTACGTGGACGCCTACGGCCTCGGCTGGAAAGTCGACGAGCACAAGGCGGTGACTCTTCCCGGCTACTCCGGCACAGTGGATCTCCAGCACGCCAAGCCCCTGGAGTGAGCGAGTGCGGTAGTGACGTTACGAGCGGTCGTCCGAAGCGTCAGCGAACTGTGCATCACCATCGGCGTCCTGATCGTCCTGTTCGTTGTCTATCTCCTCTACTGGACGGGGATACGCGCCGACAACGCCTCGGACGGCGAGATCGAACGCCTCCAGGACAGCTGGGCCCAGGGCCCCGTCGGGCAGGACGGCTCGAAGGGCTCGAATGGCTCGGAGGACACGGCGAACACCGCCGCCGGAGACCCCGGCTCCCGCGCGTACGAGGACGGGAAGTCGTTCGCCGTGATGTACATCCCGCGCTTCGGCCGCGACTGGTCACGCCCCGTCCTCCAGAACACCGCCGAGGGCACCCTGCGCAAGGGCCTCGGCCACTACCCCCGCACCTCCCGCCTCGGTGAGAAGGGCAACTTCGCCGTCGCCGGGCACCGGCGCACGTACGGCGACCCGTTCAAGGACTTCCCGGCGCTCCGCCCCGGCGATCCGGTCGTGGTGACCGACGGCCGCACCTGGTACACGTACACCGTCACCCGGCGCCCCTACCGGACGCTGCCCAGTGACACCGGTGTCCTCGACACGGTGCCCGAGCCGCTCGACCCCGCAGCGGCGCCCTTCCGCGAAGCCGGTCGTTACCTCACTCTTACGACCTGTGATCCAGAGTGGGGCAGCAGCCACCGGCTCATCGCCTGGGCGCGTCTGGACGGCACCCGTCCGGCCGCTGAGGGGAAGCCGGCCGCGCTGCGCCGGTGACGCCGTAGTCTGGGACGGGACAGAGAGAAAGGACGGCACCGAGGGATGTACGGCTGGATCTGGCGGCACCTGCCGGGCAACGCCATCGTGCGTGCGCTGATTTCGCTGGTGCTCGTGGCCGGGGTCGTCTTCCTGCTGTTCCAGTACGTGTTCCCGTGGGCGGAGCCCCTGCTGCCGTTCAACAACGTCACCGTGGACGGAGCCTGAAGGTCATGACCGCGCGCATCCTGGTCGTGGACAACTACGACAGCTTCGTCTTCAACCTCGTCCAGTACCTCTACCAACTCGGCGCCGAGTGCGAGGTCGTCCGCAACGACGAGGTCGAACTCGGCCACGCCGACGCGGGCTTCGACGGCGTCCTCCTCTCGCCGGGCCCCGGCACCCCCGAGCAGGCCGGGGTCTGCGTCGAGATGGTCCGGCACTGCGCGGCGCGCGGCCTGCCCGTCTTCGGGGTCTGCCTGGGGATGCAGTCGATGGCCGTGGCGTACGGCGGAGTCGTCGAGCGCGCCCCCGAACTGCTGCACGGCAAGACCTCCTCCGTCGCCCACGAGGGCGCCGGGGTCTTCGCCGGGCTGCCCTCCCCCTTCACCGCGACCCGCTACCACTCCCTCGCCGTCCGCCCGGACACGGTGCCGGACGAGCTGACCGTGACCGCCTGGACGGACGGCGGCCTGGTGATGGGCGTCCGCCACCGCGAACTGGCCGTCGAGGGCGTCCAGTTCCACCCGGAGTCCGTGCTCACCGAGTGGGGCCACCGGATGCTGGCGAACTGGCTGATCGAGTGCGGGGACGCCGGGGCGATGGACCGCTCCGGACATCTCACGGGGGTCGCGCGGGCGGTCGGTCTGGGGACGGTCACGGGGTGACGGCCGTGCGCCCGGAGAACGAGGGTGCGTACGGGGATCCTTACGGCGAGCCTTACGGAGGCGACCCGTACGGAGCGGATCCGTATCGCGTCCCCGACCCCGCCGGGCAGTACGACCCGCACGGAGACCCGTACAGCGACCAGTACCGCGCGGTCGTGGACGGCCTCCACGACCCCCTCACGGACCCCCTGCCGGGCCAGCAGCCGCAGCAGCCCCAGCAGTACGCGCAGCCGCAGCCCCAGCAGTACCAGGAGCCTCAGCAGCCGTACGAGCAGCAGTACGGGCAGCAGTACGACCAGTACCCGCAGCCCCAGCAGTACGAGCAGCCGTACCAGCAGCCGTATCAGCAGCCCTACGAGCCCTACGAGGCGTACGAGGCGCCGCCCGAGCCCGACCGGCGGACGATGGGGCTGCGGCAGCCGCGCGCCGAGGAGCTGGCGCGGCGCCGGCAGCAGCAGTACCAGCAGGCGCCCGTACCGCCGCCCCGCGTCGATACCCCCCGTGCCGAGCGGCCCTCGGGGCCCACGCGGCTGGAGCGGCTGCGGGCCGAGCGGGCGAAGAAGCCGGGGCCGGGGATCATAGCCAGCCGTTTCATCGGCGAGGTCTTCATCACCTTCGGCGTGCTGATGCTGCTCTTCGTGGCGTACCAGCTCTGGTGGACGAACATCCGTGCGGGCCAGCAGGCCGGGGGCGCCGCCTCGGACCTCCAGGAGCAGTGGGGCGACGGCAAGGCGAAGGCGGCGAAGAAGGGGGTGGACCCGGCGCGCAAGGCGGGCGCGTTCAAGCCCGGCGAGGGCTTCGCGATCATCCACATCCCGAAGATCGGCATCAAGGCGCCGATCGCCGAGGGCGTCTCCAAGAGCGCCGTGCTCGACAAGGGCATGGTCGGGCACTACGGCGAGAAGCCCCTGAAGACGGCGATGCCCTGGGACAAGAAGGGCAACTTCTCGCTCGCCGCGCACCGCAACACCCACGGCGAACCGTTCCGGTACATCAACAAGCTGGAGGCGGGCGACCAGGTCGTCGTCGAGACCGAGAGCACGTACTACACGTACAAGGTCACCCGTCAGCTCCCCTCCACGTCCCCGTCCAATACGAGCGTGATCGACCCGGTTCCTGAGCAGTCCGGCTTCCGCAAGCCGGGCCGCTACGTCACGCTGACCACCTGTACCCCGGAATTCACGTCGAAGTACCGTCTGATCGTCTGGGGCAAAATGATGGACGAGCGTCCGCGCGACAAGGGGAAACCGGACGCTCTCGTCGACTGACCGAGGGCCGGTCGGCGGCTGAGCGGCAGCGGAGACGGGCGGTACGCGGTGACAGGGACCAGGCAGGACGAGCGGGCCTCGGCACCGGCGGACGGCGAACCCACCCCGGGGAAGAAGGGGTCAGGAGGAGGCCGGAGCCGGACGGCCATGGCCGTCGGGATCCTCGGCGAGCTGCTCATCACGGCGGGCCTCGTGCTCGCCCTCTTCGTGGTCTATTCACTGTGGTGGACGAATGTGCTCGCGGATCGTGAGGCGAAGCGCGAGGGCGACAAGGTCAGGGACCACTGGGCGCAGGACCGGGGCCCCGGCGGGCTCGACACCAAGGACGGCATCGGCTTCCTGCACGTCCCGTCGATGACCTCGGACGACATCCTGGTGAAGAAGGGCACGGACCCCAAGGAGCTCAACCAGGGCATCGCGGGGTACTACACCGAGCCGGTGAAGTCGGCCCTCCCCCAGGACCAGTCGGGCAATTTCTCGCTGGCCGCGCACCGCGACGGGCACGGCGCCAAGTTCCACAGGATCGACAAGATCGACAAGGGGGACCCGGTCGTCTTCGAGACGAAGAACACCTGGTTCGTCTACAAGGTCTACGCGATCCTGCCGCAGACCTCGAAGTTCAACGTGAACGTCCTGGACGACGTCCCGAAGGAGTCCGGCAAGAAGAAGGCCGGACGCTACATCACGCTGACGACCTGCACACCGGTCTACACCTCGCGCTACCGGTACGTCGTCTGGGGCGAGCTGGTCCGCACCGCCGACGTCGACGAGAAGCGGACCCCGCCGAAGGAGCTCCGCTAAACGGGTCAGCTGAACGGGTCAGGGGCGCCCCTGACGGGACGCCCCTGGAGAACCCTCGTCACGGGCCGCTCAGTCGCCGCCCCAGCCGCCGTGGTCACCGCCGTGGCCGCCGCCGAAGAGGCCGCCGCCCTCGTCCCCGCCGTCGCCCTCGTCGGGACCGGCCGGGCGGGTGACGATGTCGACCTTGTCGCCCTTCTTGCCCTCGGTGTTGGCGCCCGGGTTGGTCGAGACGACGATCGCCTCGTCCTCCTGCGGGCCCATGATGTTGCCCACGGCGAACCCGGCGTCCTCCATCGCGCCCTTCGCGTCACCCAGCTTCTGGTTGGTGACGTCCGGGACGGTCGCGGGCTCGTCGTCGGGAGCCTTGGCCACGGTGAGGGTGACCTCGGTGCCCTCGGTGTGCTTGGTGTTGGCCTCGGGGCTCATGCTCAGCACCGTGCCCGCGGGCTTGGAGCCGTCGTCCTTCTCCTCCTTGGCCACCTTGAAGCCCTCGCCGACCAGCTGCGTCTCGGCCTCGGCGTAGCTCTTGCCGACGACGTCCGGCACGGTGGGCCGGGACTCGGCGGCCACGGTGAGGGTGACGGTCGAGCCCTTGGGGGCCTTCTCGTCGCCGCCGGGCGACTGCGCGGTGACCGTGCCCGCGGGCTCGGACGAGGACTCCTGGCGCTTCTTGGCGACCTTGAAGCCCGCCTCGCTCAGCTCCTGCTTGGCGTCGGCGAAGATCTTGCCCTCGACGTCGGGGACGCTGCGGGGCGCCGCGTCCTTGGAGCCCTTCGACATCAGGAGGGTGACCGTGCTGTCCCGCTCGACCTCCTTGCCCGCCGCCGGATCCGTCCGGCAGACGGTGCCCTTCTTCTTCTCGCAGAAGACCTTCTTGCCCTCGGTCCCCTTGAGGCTGGAGTTCTGCATGTTCTTCTTGGCCTCGGTGAGCGAGAGCCCCGCCACGTTCGGCACCTCGGGCTTGTCCGAGGGGTTGCTCAGCAGCGCCTTGCCCACGAAGACCGCGCCGACCAGCACCAGGATCAGGGCGAGGATCAGCAGGATCGTCGAGACGCGGCTCTTGCGGGGCGCTCCCCGGCGGCCGCGCGGCTCGTCGTAGTAGCCCCCGTCCTCGGCGCGCATGGGCGGCAGCATCGAGGTCTGCGGGTCCTGCGGGCGCAGCGCGGCGGTGGGCTGGTCGTCGGGGTAGCCGCCGTAGCCGACGGCGCCCATCGCGGCGGTGGCGGCGACGGGCTGGCCGTCGAGGCACGCCTCGATGTCGGCGCGCATCTCGTCGGCCGACTGATAGCGGTAATCCGGGTCCTTGACCAGGGCCTTCATCACGATCGCGTCCATCTCGGACGTGATCTCGGGATCGAAGGCGCTGGGCGGCTGGGCCTCCTCGCGGACGTGCTGGTACGCGACCGCGACCGGGGAGTCGCCGACGAACGGCGGCCGTACGGTCAGCAGCTCGTACAGCAGACAGCCCGTGGAGTAGAGGTCGGAGCGGGAGTCGACGGACTCGCCCTTGGCCTGCTCGGGCGAGAGGTACTGCGCGGTGCCGATCACGGCGGAGGTCTGCGTCATGGTCATGCCGGAGTCGCCCATGGCGCGGGCGATGCCGAAGTCCATCACCTTGACCTGGCCGTTGCGCGTCAGCATGACGTTCGCGGGCTTGATGTCGCGGTGCACGATGCCGTTGCGGTGGCTGTACTCCAGCGCCTGGAGGATGCCGACGCACATCTCCATCGACCGCTCGGGCAGCAGCTTGCGCCCGGAGTGGAGCAGCTCACGGAGGGTCGAGCCGTCGACGTACTCCATCACGATGTACGGGATGGAGACGCCGGGGTTGCCGGGGGCGTCCTCGACCATGTCCTCGCCGGTGTCGTACACGGCGACGATGGCGGGGTGGTTGAGCGAGGCGGCCGACTGGGCTTCGCGGCGGAAGCGGGCCTGGAACGACGGGTCGCGGGCGAGGTCGACGCGGAGCGTCTTCACCGCGACCGTACGGCCCAGCCGGGTGTCCTGGGCGAGATAGACCTCGGCCATTCCTCCCCGGCCGAGCACCGAGCCCAGCTCGTACCGGCCGCCGAGGCGACGCGGCTCTTCCATAGTCTCCAGCCCTCTCCGGTCTTCCGTGCCGCGGCGCGTGGTGAACGTCCGGGCTACGACACGGCGGTGTGCTGCTCGGCATACGGTACCCGCCGTCCCGGCGGGCCTGGTGCGGCCATGGTGACGGACGTCACCACCGCGGTCGTACGTGCGTCACTGCTTCCCGTCGAGGACGGCCTGCATCACGGCCTTCGCCACGGGCGCCGCCAGCTTGCCGCCCGCGATGTCGCTGCGAAGTGTGTCCGAGCTCTCCACTACGACAGCGACGGCGACCGGTGAGCCGTCACCGTCCTTCGCGTAGGAGATGAACCAGGCGTACGGGTTGTCCTTGTTGTTCTCGCCGTGCTGCGCGGTACCGGTCTTGCCGCCCACCGTGACGCCGGGGATCTCGCCCGGCTTGCCGGTGCCCTCCTTCACGACGGTCTCCATGCCGTCCTGGAGCTTCTGGGCGTTCTCCGGGGAGACCGCCTGGCTCAGCTCCTTGGGCTTGGTCTGCTCGACGACGTTGAGGTTGGGCGCGACGAGCTGGTCGACCATGTAGGGCTTCATGAGCTTGCCGTCGTTGGCGATGGCGGCGGCGACCATGGCCATCTGCAGCGGGGTGGCGCGGTTCGATGCCTGGCCGATGCCCGCCTGGGCGTTCTGCGGGCGGTTGTCCTTGGGGTAGATGCTCTGCGCCGGGCGGACCGGGGTGTCCTGCGAGTCGTCGTCGAGGTCGCGGTTGAAGCCGAACTTCTCGGCCTGGTCCATCATGTCCTCGTTGCCGAGCTTGTCGCTCATCTTCGCGAAGACGGTGTTGCACGACCACTGGAGCGCGACCCGGACGGAGGCGTCCTTGCAGGCCGGGTTGTTGCCCTCGTTGCCCAACTCGCTGGAGGACTGCGGCAGCTTGTACGGGACCTCGGAGTCGGTCTTGCCGTCGAGGTCGTAGTCGCCGCTCTCCAGGCCCGCCGCCGCGGTGACGACCTTGAAGGTCGAACCGGGCGGGTAGGTCTGGCGCAGGGCCCGGTTGAGCGTCGGGTCGTCCGCGTTGTTCTTCTTCTGCAGCCCGTTGAACGCCTTGCTGTCCTCCTCGCCCATCCCGGCGAACGTCGAGGGGTCGTAGGAGGGCTTGTTGGCGAGGGCCAGGATCGCGCCGGTCTTCGGGTTGATCGCCGCGACGGCGCCCTTGCTGTCACCGAGCGCGTCGTAGGCGGCCTTCTGCGCCTTGGCGTTCAGCGTCGTGACGACGTTGCCGCCCTTCTGCTGCTTGCCGGTGAGCATGTCGATGGTGCGGTTGAAGAAGAGCCGGTCGTCGTTGCCGGTGAGGATCGGGTCGTACAGCTTCTCCAGCTGGTTGGCGCCGAACGCCTGCGAGGCGTATCCCGTTATGGGCGACCAGAGCTTGCCGTTCTTGTACGTCCGCTTGTACTTGAAGTCGACGACCTTGCCCTTGACCTCGGTCGAGCCCGTGACGGACTTGCCGTCGACGATGATGTTGCCCCGGGGCTGGGAGTAGCGCTCGATGGCGACCCGGCGGTTCTTCGGGTGCTCCTTCAGCTCGTCGGCCTGGACGAACTGGATCCAGTTGTCGCGGATCAGCAGGGCCAGGGTGAGCAGGCCGCAGAAGATCGCGATGCGGCGCAGCGGCTTGTTCACGAAGGACGCACCACCTGGGTCATCTCGGCGTCGGGTGAGGGAGCTGGTGAGGGCGCTGGGCGCCGGGCCGTGTCGCTGATCTTCAACAGGATCGCGATGAGGGCCCAGTTGGCGACCACGGACGAACCACCTTGCGCGATGAAGGGCATCGTCATGCCCGTCAGCGGGATGAGGCCCATCACGCCGCCCGCCACGATGAAGACCTGGAGGCCGAACGCGGAGGCGAGGCCCACGGCGAGGAGCTTGCCGAAGGGGTCACGGGCCGCCAGCGCCGTACGGATGCCGCGCTCGCAGATCAGTCCGTACAGCAGCAGGATCGCCATCACGCCGCACAGGCCGAGCTCTTCGCCGACGGTGCCGAAGATGTAGTCGCTCTTGGCGGCGAAGCCGATGAGGCGGGAGTAGCCCTGGCCGAGTCCGGAGCCCAGCGTGCCGCCGGAGCCGAAGGCCCACAGCGCCTGCATCGGCTGCTCGGAGCCGTCCTTGAAGGCCTGCATGGGGTCGAGCCAGTCGTTGACACGGCCCTGGACGTGCGGCTCGAAGCTGGCGACGGCCACGGCGCCGACGACGGACATCGTCAGACCGAAGACGATCCAGCTCGTGCGTTCCGTCGCGACGTACAGCATCACGACGAAGAGGCCGAAGAAGAGCAGCGAGGTGCCCAGGTCGGTCTCGAAGACGAGGATCATCAGGCTGATCGCCCAGACCGCGATGATCGGGCCCAGGTCGCGGCCGCGCGGGAGGTACATCCCCATGAAGCGGCGCGAGGCGAGCGCGAGCGCGTCCCGCTTGACCATGAGATAGCCCGCGAAGAAGACCGCGAGGATGATCTTCGCGAACTCGCCCGGCTGGAGCGAGCCGACGCCGGGGATGGTGATCCAGATCTTCGCGCCGTTCTTGGCCGGGAAGAAGATCGGGGCCGCCAGCAGGACCAGCGCCACCGCCATCGAGATGTAGGTGTAGCGCTGCAGGATGCGGTGGTCCTTGAGGAAGACCAGCACCATCACGAAGAGCGCCACGGCGAGCGTGGACCACATCAGCTGGGTCGGTGCCGCAGGGCCGCCCGTCGCGTCGGTGGTGACGGCGGGCTCCTGGTCGAGCCGCCAGATCAGCACCAGCCCGAGCCCGTTGAGGAGCGTGGCGATGGGCAGCATCAGCGGGTCGGCGTACGGCGCCCAGCGGCGTACGACGAGGTGCGCGACGCCCGCGAGCAGGCCGAGCCCCAGGCCGTAGCCGAGCATCCCGGCGGGGAGCGAGTCCTCCTTGGCCAGGCCCACGTTGGCGTAGGCGAAGACCGGGATCAGCACCGCGAAGACGAGCATCGCCAGCTCGGTGTTGCGGCGGCTCGGCAGGCCGCCGGAGGACACCGTGGTATTGCTGCCGGTGTTGGTGAGATTGCTGCTCATGCCTGTGCTGCCCCCTACGGCGCGGTGCACTGCTTGGCGAGCTCCTGCTGTTTCTCCGTGAGCCGGGGGCCGGGTGACGGAGAGCCGGAGCTGTCGCTCGCGCGCGTGCTGTCGTGGTTGGAGCCGGACGTGAGTGCTGAGGCGAACATCAGCTGGGTCGTGGTGCCGGTACCGGTACCGGTACCGGTACCGGCACCGGTGCCTGTGCCCGTGCTGCTGTTCGTCCCGGTGCCCTGTCCGTCGCTCTTCCTGCCCGCGTCCCCGGGCCTGTTCTGCTCTTCCCTGCTCGTCGCGCTGTCCCGGTCGCCCTTGCCGCCCTTGCCGCCCTTGTCACCCTTGCCGGGCTTCTCCGGCTTCTTGGGCTGCTGCTTCTGCTCCGCGACGATCTTGCAGACCTCGGCCTGGGCGCCCAGTTCCTTGATCTTGTCCTCGGCCTCGCCCTTGCTGTTGAGCGCGATGGTCTCCTGGACCTGCTTGCGCTGGAACAGCGGGAGGTACTTGAGTTCGATCTCGGGGCGGTCCTGGTACACGTCGTTCAGCTTGACGCCCGCCAGCTCCTGGCTGATGCCGCGGTAGAGCGCGACGTGCTCGTCGTTGGACCCCACGTAGTACTGGGACTGCGTCCAGGTCCAGCCCCCGTAGAGCCCGCCGCCGACCACGGCCAGGGCCACCGCGATCCACAGGGAGCGCTTGACCCAGCGGCGCTTGCCGCCGGGCTTGGTGAAGTCCTCGTCGGTGTACGGCCCGAAGGCGCCCGCGGGGGAGGCCATGCCCGGGTCGCTGCCGGGCGGCCCGAAGCCCTCCGGCGCGCCCCCGTCCGGCCCGTGCTGCGGCGGCACGCCCTGGGCCGCGCCTCTGCCGAGCTCCGCGGCGCGCGCCGCGGGGGTGCGCAGCGTGCCGGGGTCGCCGCCCAGCGGCTGCTGGTTCTCGGCGACGGCGCCGACGATGACCGGGGTGTCGTTGAGCTGCCCGGCCAGGCTGTCGTCGTGCTCGACGTCGAGGACGTCGGCCACGATGCAGGTGATGTTGTCGGGACCGCCGCCGCGCAGCGCGAGCTGGATCAGGTCCTGGACGGTCTCCTGCGGCCCCTGGTAGCTGGCGAGCGTGTCCTCCAGCGTCTGCTCCGAGACGACGCCCGAGAGCCCGTCCGAGCAGAGCAGATAGCGGTCGCCCGCGCGGACCTCGCGGATCGAGAGGTCCGGCTCGACGTGGTCGCCGCTGCCCAGCGCGCGCATCAGCAGCGAGCGCTGCGGGTGCGTCGTGGCCTCTTCCTCGGTGATCCGGCCCTCGTCCACCAGCCGCTGCACCCAGGTGTGGTCCTGGGTGATCTGCGAGATCTGCCCGTCGCGCAGCAGGTACGCGCGGGAGTCGCCGACGTGCACGAGCCCGAGCCGCTGGCCCGTCCACAGCAGGGCGGTGAGCGTGGTGCCCATGCCCTCCAGCTGCGGGTCCTCCTCGACCATGAGGCGGAGCTGATCGTTGGCGCGCTGCACGGCGGTGCCGAGGGAGGTGAGGATGTCGGACCCGGGAATGTCCTCGTCCAGCTGGACCATCGCGGAGATCACCTCGGACGAGGCGACCTCTCCGGCGGCCTGGCCGCCCATCCCGTCGGCGACCGCGAGCAGCCGTGGACCGGCGTAGCCCGAGTCCTCGTTGTGCTCGCGGATCATGCCGTCGTGTGATCCGGCGGCAAAGCGCAGTGACAGGCTCATGCGCACCTCGCCCGTCGGCTCCGGGTACATCCGCACGGTGCCCACCCTCCGGTCGTCATGTCGGTACTACTTCCGCAGCTCGATGACCGTCTTGCCGATACGGATCGGCGCTCCGGGCGGGATCGGCGTCGGTGTGGTGAGCCGGGTCCTGTCGAGATACGTGCCGTTGGTCGACCCGAGGTCCTCGACGATCCACTGGCCGTCACGGTCCGGGTAGATCCTGGCATGCCTGCTGGACGCGTAGTCGTCGTCCAGCACGATCGTGGAATCGTGCGCGCGGCCGAGCGAGATCGTCTGCCCCTGGAGGGCGACGGTCGTCCCGGTCAGCGAGCCTTCGGACACGACCAGCTTGGTGGGCGCGTTGCGCCCGCCGCCGCGCTGGCGGCGGCGGTCCTGCTGGGGCCGCTGCTGCTGCGCCTGCCGCTGCTGCGGGCGCTGGCCCTCGGCGCGGCGCGCGGCACGCTGGGTCACGCGGGTGCCGAACAGGTCACTCCTGATGACCTGGACGGACACGATGACGAACAGCCACAGTACGGCCAGAAACCCCAACCGCATGACCGTGAGGGTCAGCTCTGACATTGCCCCCGCTTCACCCTTCGGCTTGCCGGTAAATGATCGTGGTGCTGCCCACGACAACGCGTGAGCCGTCGCGGAGCGTAGCGCGCGTGGTGTGCTGTCCGTCTACCACGATTCCGTTTGTGGAGCCCAGATCCTGGATCGAGGGCGGATTTCCGGCCCGGATCTCGCAATGACGGCGCGAGACACCGGGGTCGTCGATGCGTACGTCGGCCTCGGTGCTGCGCCCCAGGACCAGGGTGGGCCCGGAGATCTGGTGCCGTGTGCCGTTGATCTCGATCCAGCGCCGTGTCTGGGCGCCCGGCAGCGGACCGCCCGCGCCGGGAGCGTACGCCGGCGGGGCGGAGGGGGCCGCGGGTGCGGAGGGGGGACGGGGAGGGTAACCGCCCACCGTCGGACCCGCTCCGGGCGCGCCACCGGGCCCCGCGGGGCCTCCCTGGCCGCCGGGGCTTCCGGGGCCGCCAGGACCGCTGGGGCCGCCAGGACCGCCGGGTCCCCCGGGGCCGCCGCGCGGCGGCTGCTGCGAGGTGCTGGACGCGAGGGTGCGGCTGCGCACGCGGTAGAGGCCCGTGTCGAGGTCCTCCGCCTTCTCCAGGTGGACCTTGATGGGGCCCATGAAGGTGTAGCGCTGCTGCTTCGCGTAGTCACGGACCATGCCCGAGAGTTCGTCGCCGAGCTGCCCCGAGTAGGGGCTGAGGCGCTCGTAGTCGGGAGCGCTCAGCTCGACGATGAAGTCGTTGGGCACGACCGTCCGCTCACGGTTCCAGATGGTGGCGTTGTTGTCGCATTCGCGTTGGAGGGCGCCCGCGATCTCCACGGGCTGCACTTCGGACTTGAACACCTTCGCGAAGGTGCCGTTGACGAGACCTTCGAGTCGCTGCTCGAAGCGCTTCAGAACTCCCACGGTGCACCTCCTTCCCAGATGCCCTCGGACCTAGTGCGTCCGCGGTGCGTCTCCCAGTGTCTCCCGGGCGCGCGCACGCCGCGTCTGCGGTACTGCTTACTGATCGTATCCACGCGCGGGGAAAACGACTGGTTCCCTGCTGGGGCCCTGTGCCCAAGTGTTGCCCCTCACAGTGCGCCGGACCACGCTCCACACCTTCGCATGGATCGTAGGGGCGCTGTGCCGAGTGTCTCCCAGGGCCTTCGAATACGGATGTGAGTCCACCCCCCGCACCGTGCTAATCTTCTGGATGTCGGCAGGCGCCCGCACCGGTACCTCCGACTCACCCATTGCGCGGGTGGCGGAATAGGCAGACGCGCTGGATTCAGGTTCCAGTGTCCGAAAGGACGTGGGGGTTCAACTCCCCCCTCGCGCACCACAGAGAAGCCCCTCCGATCAGCGGAAACGTTGAGTGGAGGGGCTTCTTTCGTATCCGCTCGCACAGCCGCCCCGCGGTCACGCAGAGCAGTGGCCGCGTGACGGTCCGCCCGGGCGGTGCTCAACGCGGTCGGACGGCGCGGGAGTTCACCCGCGTGCGCCGGACGGGTGTCCCGGTGCCAGGAGGTAACCGGGCGGCTACGCGTCGGCCACGAGCCCTTCGCGGCCCGTTCCGCACCCGGTTCCGGTGGGCCTGGACGGCCCTCGGCCAGCTTCGTGGCCGGAAAGCGGCGGCCTGTCGCGGCCGTCCACCGCTCCGTACCGGCCGGCGCGGAGGAGACGGTCGTCACGGTGCCGGAGGCGGAACCGCCGCTTTTCCGTACGACCGGGACGCCGCGGCGTCCGGAGCCGCGCTCCGGGGCCGCCGTCAAGTGCCGTACGGGGCCGGGCGCTTCGACGGAGCGCCGTCGTCCGGCGCCGCGGCGGACCGTAGCGCCCGTAGCGCCCGTGGCTCCGTAGCGCCCGTGGCTCCCGTAGGGCCCGTAGCGCCCATAGCTCTCCGTGGCACCGGGGTCACTCCTCCCCGCCGACCCCCGCGAGCCGCAGCACCGCCGTCACGAGGCGGTCGAGGTCGTCGGTGGCGGCGGCGTCGCTCTCGTCCGTGCCGTCGGACATCAGCAGATAGCGCTGCTCGATCCCGTCCAGCCCCGCCAGGAAGAAGCGGGCGACGACCAGGGGGTCCTCGGCCGGGGTCCGGCCCGAGCGCGCCGCCGTCTCGGTGAGCAGCGAGGCCGCCGTCTCCTCCATCCTCCGCTGGAAGTCCCGCAGCACCTCGCGCAGCTCGGGCGAGCGCAGCGCGTACGTGGACAGCTCGGTGTGCAGCAGGCTGCGCCGGGGCTGCTCGCGCATGCCCTCCCACAGTGCCCCCGCCATCCGCCTGATCGACCGCTCGAAGGTGTCGTCGGAGTGCGCCGCGCCCCGGACGCGGTCGACGAGCTCGCCGGTCATGTGCTCGATGACGGCGCGGTAGAGGTCCTGCTTGGAGCCGAAGACGTAGTGCACCGTCGCCTGCGCGACGCCCAGCTCCGCGGCGATGGCGCGGGTGCTCCCGGCCTCGACGCCCTCGCGGGCCATGAGGTCGATGGCGGCCTGGACGAGTTGCGGACGCCGCTCGGCGGCGGAGATGTGGGCCATGGGGTCAGAGTAGCGATACGAGTGAGCGACCTTGTCTCTTGACTTGGTCGAGTGACTAAGTCGTGCGTACAGTGTCCGGGATCCGTTCCGCGCGCATCTGTACGGAGGCGTCCCTCATGGCCACTGCCCTCTACCGACTGGCCCGGTGGTGCCATCGCCGCCGCACGGCCGTCCTCACCCTCTGGCTCGCCCTCCTCCTCGCCCTCGGCGGCGCCGCGGCCGCGTGGGCGGGGCAGACCAGCGACGAGTTCCGGGTCCCCGGCACCGAGGCGCAGCGCACGCTGGACCGCATCCAGGACGAGCTGCCCTCCTACGCGCACGCCTCGGGCCAGGTCGTCTTCGACGCGGGGAAGGGCAGGAGCCTGGCCACCCCCGAGGCCCGTGCCGCGGTCGGCGAGGCCGTACGGGAGATGGGGAAGGCCGACGGGGTCGGCTCGGTCGCCGAGCCGTTCGAGGCGAAGACCGTCTCGCGGGACGGGCGGATCGCCCTCGCGCAGGTCGTCTTCGACACCAAGGCCGCCGACCTCGGCGACGGGCCGAAGGACGCCGTGCGCGACGCGGCCACCGGGCCCGCGCGGGACGCCGGGCTCGACGTCGAATTCGGCGGCGACGCCTATACGCCCGCCGTGCAGGTCGACGGCGGCGAGGCGATCGGGGTCGCCGTCGCGGTCGTCGTGCTGCTCATCACCTTCGGCTCGCTGATCGCCGCCGGGCTGCCGATCGCCACCGCGTTCATCGGCGTCGGGGTCGGCATGGCGGGGCTGCTGGCCCTCACCGGGCCCTTCGAGATCATCTCCACCGCGCCCGTGCTGGCCCTGATGATCGGCATGGCCGTCGGCATCGACTACGCCCTGTTCATCGTCTCCCGCCACCGGCAGAACCTCGCCGAGGGCATGGAGCCCGGCGAGGCCGCGGCCCGCGCCAACGGCACGGCGGGCAGCGCCGTCGTCTTCGCGGGCGCCACCGTCGTCGTCGCGCTCGCGGGGCTCGCGGTGGCCGGGGTGCCGTTCCTCACGGTGATGGGCCTCGCGGCGGCGGGTGCCGTGGTCGTCGCCGTACTGGTCGCGGTCACGCTCGTCCCGGCGCTGCTGGGGTACGCGGGACGGCGGCTGACCCCGAAGGCCCGTCGGACCTCGGGGAAGGAGGGGAAGCAGCGGAGCGGTGACCCCCTCGGCACGCGCTGGGCCCGGTTCGTCACGCGGCGCCCCGTGCTCGTCCTGCTCGCGTGCCTGGTCGGCGTCGGCGTGCTGGCCGTACCGGCGAAGGACCTGCGGCTGGGGCTGCCCAGCGCGGGCTCGCACGCGGAGGACAGCGGGCCGCGTCAGGCGTACGACCTGGTCAGCGAGGGTTTCGGGGAGGGCGTCAACGGGCCGCTCGTCGTCGTCCTGGACGCGAAGGACGCGAAGGACGCGAAGGACGCGAAGGACGCGAAGGACGCGAAGGACGCGAAGGACGCGGAGAAGGCCGAACGGCCGCGGCGCGCGGTCGGCGGCTTCGCGCGGGAGATCGAGGAGCTGCCGGGGGTCGCGGCCGTCCTGCCGCCGTCGTTCGACAAGGGCGGCACCCTCGCGGCCGTACCCGTGATCCCGGAGGCCGGGCCCGACGCGCGGGCCACCGCCGACCTCGTCGACGAGCTGCGCGACCAGCGCGGCAAGGCCCGCGCCGCCGGGATGGAGCTGGACGTCACCGGCACGACGGCGGCCAACATCGACGTGTCACGGAAGCTGGGCGACGCGCTGCCGCCGTTCCTGCTGGTGATCGTGGGGATCTCGCTGCTGCTGCTCGGCGTCGCGTTCCGCTCGGTGCTCGTCCCGCTCAAGGCGGTCGTCGGCTTCCTGCTGAGCGTCGCCGCCTCGCTGGGCGCGGTCGTCGCCGTCTACCAGTGGGGCTGGCTGAACGACCTGATCCCCGTCGCGCGCACCGGGCCCGTCGTCAGCTTCCTGCCGATCCTGCTCATCGGGGTGCTGTTCGGGCTGGCGATGGACTACCAGCTCTTCCTCGTCTCCCGGATGAAGGAGGAACGCGCGCACGGCGCGGCCCCGCGCGACGCCGTCGTGACGGGCTTCGGCAACGGGGCCCGGGTGGTGACGGCCGCCGCGCTGATCATGATCGCGGTCTTCGGCAGCTTCGCCTTCGGCCACGACCCGATCGTCCAGCCCATCGGCTTCGCGCTCGCGGTCGGCGTGATCATCGACGCCTTCCTCGTACGGATGGCGCTGGTGCCCGCCGTGATGGCGCTGCTGGGCCGGGCCGCGTGGTGGTTCCCCGGCTGGCTGGGGCGGATCGTGCCGCACGTGGACATGGAGGGCGAGAAGCTCGCGGCCTCTCCGGAGCCGGAGCACGGACAGGAGGAGCGGGCTCCGGATTCCGTCCCCGTACGGGGCTGAGCGCCCCG
Organism: Streptomyces sp. NPDC048172; assembly: GCF_043202595.1. NCBI lineage: Bacteria > Bacillati > Actinomycetota > Actinomycetes > Kitasatosporales > Streptomycetaceae > Streptomyces > Streptomyces sp. NPDC048172. The sequence goes on along the minus strand of NZ_JBIDAT010000002.1, from coordinate 355,874 downwards.
CCCCCGGCGCCCGGACCCCGGCCCCCGGGCCCCGGACATGCGGAAGCCCCGTACGCCGTATCGCGTACGGGGCTTGCGCGCGGCGGTCTGCGGACCGGCGTCAGGCCGCGAGGCCGGCCGCCAGGGACTTGCCGTGGGCCGCCGCCTCCTCGTGGGCGCGGGCGCGGGACTCGCGGGCGACGTCGACCAGGTGCGCCATGGCCGGGTTGCCCTCCGCGAGGGTCAGCTCGGGGACGACGAAGCGGAGGTCGAGGCCGAAGCCGCCCTCGCCGAGGACCTTGGCCAGGTAGGTCTGGACGAACTCGAAGCTCTCGCGCGGGGTGCCCGGGCCGTAGCCGCCGCCGCGGCTGGCGATGACGGTGGCGGGCTTGCCCTTGGTGGTGGTCGCCTCGGTGCCGGAGGTGCGGCCCATGATGATGGTGTGGTCCAGCCACGCCTTCAGCGTGGAGGGGATCGTGTAGTTGTACATCGGAGCGCCGATGAGCACGGCGTCCGCCTGCTCCAGCTCCGTGGCGAGCTCGTGCCGCAGGCGGAACGCCTCGGCCTGCTCGGGGGTGTGCTGCTCGGGGGCGATGAAGCCCGCGACGGCGGACAGGCCGTCCAGGTGCGGCAGCGGGTTCGCCGCGAGGTCGCGATGGATCACCGTGCCGCCCGGGTGCTGCTCCTCCCATGCCTTGCGGAAGGACGCCGCGACGTCGCGCGAGACAGAACCTTCCGGTCCGTAGAGGGACGAATCAACGTGCAGCAGCGTGGCCATGAAGAGGCTCCTTGACGTTCGTAAGCAGGGGAAGTTTCTTACTCAACTAGTGATAACACAGGTACTTACTTTTTTGCATCCCCTTGCGCCGGAGCAGTACGCTGAGGCCATGACAGAGCTTCGGGAACGGCCTCATGAGCGCTCTCCTGGGCATGCCTGCGCGGAGCCCGAGCACGGGATCACCCGCGTCTTCCATCTCCTGGGGAAGCGCTGGACCGGCCTGATCCTCGCCGCCCTGATGAACGGGCCGGGCCACTTCGCCGAGCTGCGCCGCTCGGTGTCCGGCATCAGCGAGCGGATGCTCTCCGACCGGCTGACCGAGCTGGCCGCCCTCGGCCTGGTGACCCGCACCGTCGAGGAGGGCCCGCCGCTGCGGGTGAGCTACGGGCTCACGGATGCCGGGTACGCGCTGCGGCCGGCGATGGTCGAGCTGACCCGCTGGGCCGACGGTCACCTGCCGGAGACGGGCGCCGCCTGCCCGAAGGAGTTTCAGGGCTGAAGGTCCTGGTCCCGCCCGGCGCGCACCGCGCGGGCGGGCACGAGGGGGGATAGATGAATTCTACACGTATAGCCGCGGACGCTTCCGCGCGCATTCCGTCGGTCGAGGGCTTCGCCGCCTGGCCGCGCACCGGATCGCCCAAGCGCGCCGGGAAGGCGCTGCGCGAGCGGGTGCCGCGCGCCGAGCACGCGCGCTTCACGCCCGCCGACCGGCGCCCCGACCCCGTCGACGCGGTCCGCGCCTCGAACGAGGGGCGGCTGCCCGCGCTCACCCCGATCCGGGTCGGGCGGATGGCGGCCACCCCGTTCGCGTTCCTGCGCGGCGCCGCCGGGCTGATGGCGTACGACCTCGCGCACGGCACCCCCGCCACCGGGCTCCCCGCACAGCTGTGCGGGGACGCGCACGCCGCGAACTTCGGCCTCTACGGCGACGCCCGCGGCGGCCTCGTCATCGACCTCAACGACTTCGACGAGACCGCCACGGGCCCCTGGGAGTGGGACCTCAAGCGGCTCGCCGCCTCCCATGTGCTGGCCGGGCGCGAGGCGGGCGCCGACGAGGACACCTGCCGCGCCGCCGCGCGCGACGCCGCCGGGGCCTACCGCCGCACCATGCGGCTGCTGGCGAAGATGCCCGTCGCCGAGGCGTGGAACGCGATCGCCGACGAGGAGCTCGTCTCCCACACCCACGCCCGCGACCTGCTCGGCACCCTGGAGCGGGTCAGCGAGAAGGCCCGCCGCAACACCAGCGCCCGCTTCGCCGCCAAGGCCACCGAGGAGCGCGCCGACGGCGGACGCGCGTTCGTCGACGCGCCGCCCGTGCTGCGCCGCGTGCCGGACGCGGAGGCCGCCGCCGTCACCGCCTCGCTCGGCGGCCCCGGCGGCTATCTGGACACGCTGCCCGACGACCGGCTGCCGCTGCTGGCCCGCTTCTCCGTGCAGGACGTCGCGTTCCGCGTCGTCGGCACCGGCAGCGTCGGCGCGCGCTCGTACGTCGTGCTGCTGCTCGACCACCGCGGCGAGCCGCTCGTCCTCCAGGTGAAGGAGGCCCGCGCCTCCGCGCTGCTGCCGCACGTGGCGGACGCCGGGTTCCCGCAGGGGGCGGTCGCGCACGAGGGGCGGCGCGTGGTGCGCGGCCAGAAGCGGATGCAGGTCGTCTCCGACGTGCTGCTCGGCTGGACGACGGTGGACGGACCCGACGGCGCGCGGCCGTACCAGGTACGGCAGTTCCGCAACCGGAAGGGCAGCGTCGACCCCGCCGCGCTCGCCGCCGACCAGGTCGACGACTACGCGCGCATGACCGGCGCCCTCCTCGCCCGCGCCCACTCGCACAGCGCCGACCCGCGCGCCGTCGCCGGGTACGGGGGGAAGGGCGAGGAACTGGACGAGGCGGTCGCCGCGTTCGCCGTCGCCTACGCGGACCGTACGGAGGCCGACCACGGGGCGCTCGTGCAGGCCGTGCGCGCCGGGCGGATCCCCGCCGAGCTGGGCGTCTGAGCTGAGGTGAGCGCCGGGGGCCGCAGGCCGTAGGGTGGAGCCGATGAACGCCACCCCTGACGCGGCCCCCGGCAGTGAGGCCCCCGGCGAGGCCACCGGCAGTGCGGCCACCGGCAGCGAGCGGCTGGAGAAGGCGGTGCGGGCCGCCGAGGCCGCGCTGATCGAGTACGAGATCGCGGTCGAGACGTTCCGCATCGAGGTCGAGAACTTCTCCCGCCTCCACCACCAGCGCCTCGGCCCCATGTACACGCGGCTCGACGAACTCGACGCGCAGATCGCCGAGGCGGTCGCGGCGAGCACGGGCGACCCGGAGGACATCCGCAAGGCCGAGGAGGCCCGCGGCCTGGTGCTGCCGATGCCGCAGGTCGAGGAGTTGTTCGGCGGCTGGATCGACTCCGACGGCATGCCGCCCGAGGCGCAGGCCATGCTGAACGAGCAGCCGGTGCGCCCGCCCGGCCGGGTCCGCCCCAGCGAGGAGACCCGCAAGGCCTACCGCGAGCTGGTCCGCAAGGCCCACCCCGACCTGGCGCAGGACGACGCCGAGCGGGAGCGCCGCGAGTCCTTCATGGCCCGCGTCAACAAGGCGTACGCCGACGGGGATCTGGAGACGCTCACCGCCCTCGCCGAGGAGTGGGAGGCGGGCCCGCTGCCGGAGCCCGTCGCCGAACTCCTGCGCAGCGAGGAGCTGTACGCGCGCCTGGAGTGGCTCGCGCGCCGCAAGGAGATGCTCGCCGCGCGCGCCGCCGAGCTGGAGGAGAGCGCCATAGGCGCGATGCTGCGGATGGCGCCCGACGACCCCGACAAGCTGCTGGACGAGATCGCCGAGGAGCTCCTCGGCAAGGTGGCCGAACGCGAGCGGGAGCTCGCGCGGCTGACAGAGGCGAAGTGAGGCTGAACTCGTGAACTCCCTTCAGGTGCCCGTGGTCGATGTCGCCTCGGTGCCCGCCGACGGGCTGCTGCTGGACGTCCGCGAGGACGACGAGTGGGCGGCGGGGCGCGCCGAGGGCGCGCTGCACATCCCCATGAGCGACTTCGTCGCGCGCATGGGCGAGCTGACGGAGCGCGCGGAGGGCGGTGACCGCGTCTACGTGGTCTGCCGGGTCGGCGGGCGCTCGGCTCAGGTCGCCGCGTACCTGCTCCAGCAGGGGGTGGACGCCGTGAACGTGGACGGGGGCATGATCGCCTGGGAGCAGGCGGGACGTCCGCTGGTCGGCGACACGGAATCGCCCTCCGTCGTCTAGGTCCGTGTCCGGCGGATCATGGTTGCCCTCTGCCGTGGCCGCTGGGCAGGGGCTGCCCCTGCCTGTCCGTCGCAGACCGCGGGTCGTGGACGGTTGCTCGCGCAGTTCCCCGCGCCCCTGACGGGGCGCTCCGCTGACGGGCGTTGCGGGGAGTGCCCTCAAGGGGCGCGGGGAACTGCGCGACAAACCACGACGACGGCCGCGGTCTGCAATGCACAGGACGGGGCAGCCCCTGCCCAGCCCCGGGATGGGGGTGACCAGGAGCCGCCGGACACGGCCTAGCCCGGCGCCTCCGCGGCCAGGAGGTCGCCCAGGTGTTCCTCGTGCTGGGCGGCGGGGCCCGCCGTGAGTTCCAGCTGCTTGGCCCAGGCGTGGTAGCGGTGCAGGGTGTTGTCGGTGTCGGCGCCCGCGCCGCCGTGCAGGTGCTGAGCCGTCTGCGCCACCCGGCGCACCCCCTCCGACGCCCAGATCTTGGCCACCGCCACGTCCACGGGGGACAGCCGCCAGGCCGCCTGCCAGAGGGTGGCCTCCATCGCGCGCAGGTCGATGTAGCGGTCGGCGGCCTGGACGGCCACGGCCTGGAACGTCGCGAGGGGATGCCCGAACTGCTCGCGCTCGCCCACGTACGCGCTCGTCATCTCCAGCACCCGCGTGCCCAGTCCGAGCGCCTGCGCGCAGGTGCCCGTCGTCAGCAGGCGGGCCAGATGGCCCGCGGCCTCCGGGTGCGTGACGAGGCGGTCGTCGGGCACGCGGACGGAGTCCAGGCGGAGTTCGGCGTACCGCTCCCCGTTCGTGGACGTCTGCTCGGCGAGGGCGACGCCGGGGTCCGAGGGTGCGACGAGCGCGAGCACCGCCCGCCCTTCGGGCGTACGGGCCGGGACGGCGGCCAGGTCGCAGGTGGGGGCCCAGGGGACGGCGGTCTGGACGCCGTCGAGCAGCGTTCCCTCTGCCTCCGCCGACTGCCGTGCCTCGACCGCGTGTTCGGGCGGCTCGTGGCCCGTACGACCGTGCGCCGCTGCGGTGAGGGCCAGTTCGCCGCGTGCGACGCGGGGCAGCAGCGCGGCGCGCGTCGGCCCGTCGGCGTACGCCGCGAGGGTGAGCGCGACCGCGCCGGTCTCCAGCAGCGGGACGCGCGCGAGGACCTTCGCCGACTCGCGCAGCGCCAGGCAGAGCGCGAGCGCGTCGAGGCCCGCGCCGCCGTGCTCCTCGGGCACGGTGAGGCCGAGGACGTCCGCGTCGGCGAGGCGGGCCCACAGCCTGCGGTCGAAGTCGTCGGCCACCGGGCGTCCGGCGGGCCCGTGCTGGGGGCTCGGCACGTCGTCGGGGGAGACGCCGGAGAAGACGCCCCGGGCCGCCTCGCGGGCGGCCTCCTGCTCCTCGGTGAAGGTGAAGTCCACTGCGCGTTCCTCCGTCTTCTCCGACCCCTGGCTGGCTCCGGGATTCTGATGGTGCGTCAGATTACTGTCGGGGGGCGGGCTTTGCCAGAGCGCGCGCGCCGGTCGCTGTACGGGCGTGTCCTCCCGACGGCGCGGCAGGAGGGCGTACGGGCTCCGCCGTCTGGTGGCGGGCCGTACTCCGGAGTTTGCGGGCTTTCCCGTACGCGCGCTGCGGGTGGGCGCGGTGCAGACGCTCCCTGCCACCTGCGCGGGGATGGACCGCATATGCCCACGGGACGGGCGGGGCCGACGGGGTCGCGCGGCGGGGCGGTTGTCAGTGCGTGATCCCTCACGCAGGGTGTCATCTCACCCCTGCGGAGAGCCCTCCGGTACGAGGAGGCCGGCGGGTACCCGCAGCGGAAGGCGCCAGCGGACGCGTGGGGACGCGTGGGGGACGGGACGGGCAGCGCGGTCGTACGGGCGTACAGGCGTACGGCCGTGCGTGCGCGTGCGGACGGAGGGGGTAACAGCGCATGGCAGCTTCCACGACGACGGGCATGCGGTGGGCGGTACCGCAGAGCCTGGGGGGACGGTTCGCGGGGGAGGTGGGCGTCGCGTCGCACGCCGACGGCCGCCTGCACGTCTTCCACCGGGGCGAGGACGGCACGCTCCGCAGCAGCTGGCAGAACCGGGACCTGAGCTGGACCCGGGACCGCGAACTGGTGCCCGAGGCGCGCACCGCCGGTTCGCCCGCGGCCGTCCGGGGGAGGGACGGCCGTATCCATGTGTGCTGGCGGGACGGCGAGAACCGGCTGATGCGCGTACGGCAGCACGAGGTCAACGGCGCCTTCGGGCCGCCCGCGCCCCTCACCACGGGCCTCAACAGCGACCCGGTGCTGACGCTGAACGCCAACGGCCGCATCTCGGTCTTCTACACCGGGATCGAGGGCTCGCTCTGGGAGGCCCGCCAGTCCGGCCTGGACTCCTACGACTGGAACACGCCCGTCAGCCTCGGCGGCTGGGCCAGGGGCCGCCCCGCCGCCGCGCGCGCGGGCGACGGCCGGGTCTCGGTCGTCCACATCGGCCGGGACGACGAGGCGTGGGCCAACACCCAGAAGGGGCCCGACGCCACCGAGTGGGAGGGCTTCGCGCGCGTCGCGGGCGGCGTACGGGACGGGCTGCACGTCCTCCCCGACTGCAACGGCCATCTGGACGTGCACTACCGGGGCGAGCGGGGCGAGTCCCGCTGGTTCGGCCAGGTCACCGGCTACGGCGGCTTCTCCACCACCACGTACGGGCTCAACGAGCACCTCGTCGGAACGCCGCGTTCCGCGCTGGCCTGCGACGGGCGCCAGCACGTCTTCGCGCGCGGCGCGCACGGACGGTTGCTGACGGCTGCGCAGCAGCGCCCCGGCTCGCTGGAGTACGGGGAGTTCGCGGAACTCACCTCGGGTGCCGACGACGACCCCGTACCGGCACTCGGCCGCGACGGCCGTCTCTTCGTCTTCTACCGGGGCGAGGACGGCGCGCTCTGGTACGTGAACCAGGAGTTCGGCTAGAGACCCACTCGGGCCTTTCCGCGGCTCAGCGCGGTGCGCGGGGGACGTAGGCCAGGCCGTGGGCGCCGGGGTCGCCGCGTCGGGCGACGTCCAGGCGGGCCAGGTCGCGCGGCGCCGTGGGGTCGGAGAGGTCGACGACGTGGACGGTGGACGAGGCCACGCAGGAGACGTAGCCGATCCGGCCGTCGGGCGACGAGGCGAGGGTCAGCGGCAGGCTCCCCACGTCCAGGCCGCCGAGCCGCTCGTGGGTGCCGGAGGAGAAGAGGGTGAGGCGTCCCGGCGCGGGGCGCCCGAGGCGGGAGTCCGGGTCGGCGTCCTGGCGCACCTCGCCGACGAGCAGCGCGCCCGTGGACGTCAGATGCACCGGCATGACGAGATCGTCGGTGGCCAGGGTGTCCACGACGGAGGCCGTACGCGTGTCGATGACGCGGATGCCGGTGGCGGCGCTCCGGCCGTTGGCGGCGAACGAACCCGCGTACGGCGAGGCGACGTAGGCGCGCGTGCCGTCGGGCGCGAGCGCGAGGCCCTCGCTGCCGGGCACCTCCACCTTCGCGGTGAGGACGCCCCGTTCGAGATCGACGAGCGTGACGAACGGCGCCTCCTTGTTGGCCGCGCAGCCCGTCCGTCCGGCGGCGTCGATCGCGAACCAGTGGGGGCCCGGCGCGTCCGTGTCGATCCGGCCCAGGGCGCGGCGGCTCGCCGTGTCGATCACCACGACGCCGCCCGGCCGGTCGTCCCCGCCCTCCACGCTGACGTAGAGGCGACGACGGGCCGCGTCCAGCGCGAGGCCGTGCGGCCCGTGCTCGGGGGCGAGGTCGATGACCTCGACGACGCGGCGGGTGTCGGGGTCGATGACGGTCAGCTCGGTGCGGCGGCCGGAGTTCGCGTGGTAGTAGCCCGAGCTGTATGCCGAGGTGCACCACAGGAGACGGTCGGTGGGGTCGAAGCAGAGCTCGTGCGGCTCGGCGGTGACCTCGACCGAACCGAGGTGCGCGTCGGAGGCTGCGTCGAAGAACGCGACCGTGGGCCCGCTCTGGCTGACGACGGCGAGGACGTCGCCTTCGAGGTCCGTACGTGCGGCTGGCTGCATGGGTAACTCCCGGGAGGGGGTGGGGAATGGCGGAACCGGACGTCCTCCACTCTCGGCCCGCGGGCGCCCGCGCAACAATGCAAAGATGGGCACGGAATACTTGCCGCATACGTAAAGACGCAGCTCCGGGGGTGCGTGGATGGATCCGTGGAGGGACCTCAACCTGCTGCGTGTGCTGGACGCCCTGCTCCAGGAGAACAGCGTGACCCGCGCCGCGGAGCGGCTCGGCACCTCACCCGCCGCCGTCAGCCGCACCCTGGCCCGGCTGCGCCGCGCCGTGGGCGATCCGCTCCTGGTCCGGGCGGGGCAGGGGATGGTGCCGACCCCGCGTGCGGAGGAACTCCGGGGCGAGGTCGCCGCGTTGCTGCGCGGCTGCGACAACGTGCTGCGGCCCGGGGCCGGTTTCGACGCCGCGCACCTCCAGCGCACGTTCACCGTGCAGGCCAACGACCTGCTCCTGGTCGGCCTCACCCGGGCACTGACCGACCGCGTCCACGCGGAGGCCTCGCAGGTGGACGTGGTGTTCCTACCGGAGGCGCTGGAGGGCGGCCCCGGGCTGCGGCAGGGCTGGGTGGACGTCGAACTGGGCGTCCTCGACCACCTGGACCCGGAGATCCGCACCCGCCCGCTCACCCGGATCTCCCTGGTCGGCGTCGCCCGCGAGGGCCACCCGCTCTTCGGCGGCGTCGGCGGCGGTACGGGACACGGGGGTGGTCGTATCGACGTCCGTCGCTTCGCCGAGGCCGATCACATCGGCATCTCCCGCCACGGCAAACGCCTCGGCCCCATCGACAACGCCCTCGCCGCCCGCGGACTGCGCCGCCGCGTCGCGGTCGTCGTCCCCAGCCATACGAGCGCGATGCTGCTGGCCAGGGAGACCGACCTCATCGCCCTCACGCTGGCCGACTGGCTGCCGGGGACGATCGACGCGCTGGGGCTGCGCACCTTCCCGATCCCGCTCGGCCTGGAGCCTCTGGAGCTGGGCATGGCCTGGCACCCGCGCAACTCCTCCGACCCCGGCCACCGCTGGTTCCGCGACCATGTGGCCTCCGCCGTCCTCGCCCCGCACGCGAGGGAGGCGGCACGCGCAGTTCCCCGGAACGCCCCGTACCTCTAGGGGCGCGGGGAACTGCGCGAGCAACCACCCACAACCCGCAGCCTGCGGCGGACAGGCAGGGGCAGCCCCTGCCCGGCAACCACGACACAGGGCAATCATGATCCGCCGGACACGGCGTAGCCGACTACGCGTCGAAGTCGACCTCGACCTCGGACGTGAGGGGATGGGACTGGCAGGCCAGCACGTATCCGGCGTCCAACTCCTCCGGCTCCAGCGCGTAGTTCCGGTCCATGTGGACCTCGCCGCCCAGCAGGCGGACGCGGCAGGTGCCGCAGACGCCGCCCTTGCACGCGTACGGCGCGTCCGCGCGGTTGCGCAGCACCGTCTCCAGCACGGACTCCCCGTCGTCCACGGCCCAGGAGCCGCTGCGGCCCTCCAGGGTGGCCTTCACGGTCGCGGAGGTCGGCGTGTGCGCGGTGGAGGGCGGCGGGGCCGGGACGTCGTCCGCGTGGAAGATCTCCTGGTGGATACGGGCGCGGGGGACGCCGAGGCCGCGCAGCGCCCGTGTGGCGCCCTCGACCAGGCCCAGCGGCCCGCACAGGTACCACCCGTCGACGCCCTCCACGCCGCGCTCGGCGAGCAGCGCGGGAAGCAGCGCCGTGAGCCGCTCGGCGTCGAGCCTGCCGGAGGGCAGGCCCGTCTGCTGGTCCTCGCGGGAGAACGCGGTGACGAGCTGGAACCGGTCCGGATAGCGGTCCTTGAGGTCGGCGACCTCCTCCAGGAACATCGTCGACGCCGTCGAACGGTCGCTGCGTATCAGGCAGAAACGGGCCTCCGGCTCGCGCGCCAGCAGCGTCGCGGCGATGGAGAGCACCGGCGTGATGCCGCTGCCGCCGACGACCGCGGCGAAGTGCCCGGCGCGGGGCTCCAGGATGAACCGGCCGGTGGGCGGCAGCACTTCGACCTCGTCGCCCGGCATGAGCTCCTTGAGCGCGTACGTCGAGAACTCGCCGCCGTCCACCTGGCGTATCCCCACGCGCAGCGTGGCGGGCTCGGGCGTCGCCGGGTCGCAGAGCGAGTAGGTGCGGCGGATCTCCTCGCCGCTCTCGCTGAAGCGGCGCAGGGCGATGTGCTGCCCCGGTGCGTACCGGTAATCGGCGCGGAGGCCCGGGGGGACGGCGAGGGTGACGGCCGCCGAGTCGTCCGTCAGGCGCTCGACCGCTGTGACGCGCAGCGGGTGGAACATCCCTCACAGCTCCTTGAAGTGGTCGAACGGCTCGCGGCAGAACTCGCAGCGGCGCAGGGCCTTGCAGGCGGTGGACGAGAAGCGGCTGAGCAGCGTGGTGTCGGCGGAGCCGCAGTGCGGGCAGCGCACCGCCTCGGCGGGCTCCGGGGTCCGGTGCCGGGTGGCGCCGAGGGAGACGGGCACGGGGCCGGAGCGCTCGGGCCCGCGCGTGGTGCGGGGCGGGGCGATGCCGTGCTCGGCGAGCTTGCGGCGGCCGGAGGCGGTGATGTCGTCCGTCGACCAGGGCGGGGTGAGCACCGTGCGCACCGTGACCTCGCGGGCGCCGCCGCGCTCGCGCAGCGCCGTCTCGATGTCGGCGGCCATGGTCTCGATCGCGGGACAGCCCGTGTATGTCGGCGTCAGCTCGACCTCGACCCGCCCGGGCTCCGGCTCACTGACCCGCCGCACCACGCCCAGCTCGGCGAGGCTGAGCATCGGCAACTCCGGATCGGGAACGGCCCCCGCCACCTCGGCGAGCACCGCGGGGTCCACGCCCGTGCCCGATGCCATGGCCGGGCTCGCGCTCGCGGTCGAGCCCGTGGCGGTGTGCCGGTCCGGGCTCGTGCCCGTACCCGGAGCGGCCCCGCCGGGGTCCGTGCGGTGGGTGTCCTCTGCCGTCACCATGTCGCCCCCGGGTGGCTGCGGTGCAGGTGCTGCATCTCGGCGAGCATCCGCCCGAACGACTCGGTGTGCAGGCCCTGCCGTCCCGCGCCCGCCGTCCACGCCCCGGTGCGGGGGGACTCGGGCAGCGCGAGCCCGGCCCGGCCGAAGACCTCGGTGATGCCCGCTGCCCACTCCCCCTCCAGCGCCCGCCAGTCGACGTCCAGGCCCTCCACGGGCTGGAACAGCTCGCCGGTGAACCGCCACAGCGCGTCGACGGCGCGCTGGGTGCGGGCATGGCTCTCCTCGGTGCCGTCACCCAGGCGGAGCGTCCACAGCTCGGCGTGGTCCCGGTGGTACGCCGTCTCGCGCACGGCCTTCTCCGCGAGCGGCAGGCGCGGCGCGAGCTGGGCGAAGAGCGGCTCCTGGTAGCTGGAGAAGAAGAGCTGGCGGACGATCGTGTGCGCGAAGTCGCCGTTGGGCTGCTCGGTCAGCTGGCAGTTGCGGAACGCCCGCTCCTCGCGGAGGTAGGCGATCTCGTCCTCCGTGCCCAGCTCGTCCCGCATGTCCGCGTAGAGCGACCTGGCCTGGCCGAGCAGGTCCAGGGCGATGTTGGCGAGGGCGACCTCCTCCTCCAGGACCGGGGCGTGCCCGGCCCACTCCCCCAGGCGGTGGGAGAGGACGAGCGCGTCGTCGGCGAGGGGGAGCGTGGCGAGCGCGGGGGGAGCCGTCGTCACAGGTTCCGCACCCCCTCCGGCACCTCGTAGAACGTCGGGTGGCGGTACGCCTTGTCGGCGGCGGGCTCGAAGAAGGGGTCCTTCTCGTCGGGCGACGAGGCCGTGATCGCGCTGGAGGGCACGACCCACAGGGAGACGCCCTCGGAGCGGCGGGTGTAGAGGTCCCGGGCATTGCGCAGGGCCATCTGCGCGTCCGGCGCGTGCAGGCTCCCGGCGTGGGTGTGGGAGAGGCCACGCCTGCTGCGGACGAAGACCTCCCAGAGAGGCCAGTCGGCGGCGCTCATGACGTGACCGCCTCCTTCCTGTCGGAACGGGGGGTGTCGGCGTGCTTCTCGGCATACGCCGCGGCGGCCTCGCGGACCCAGGCGCCCTCCTCGTGGGCGCGGCGGCGCTGGGTGATCCGCGCCTCGTTGCACGGCCCGTTGCCCTTCAGGACCGCGCGGAACTCGGACCAGTCGATCTCGCCGAAGTCGTGGTGCCCCCGCTCCTCGTTCCACCGCAGGTCCGGGTCGGGGAGGGTGAGGCCGAGGGCCTCGGCCTGGGGGACGCAGATGTCCACGAAGCGCTGCCGCAGCTCGTCGTTGGAGTGCCGCTTGATCTTCCAGGCCATCGACTGGGCGCTGTGCGCCGACTCGTCGTCAGGCGGGCCGAACATCATCAGTGACGGCCACCACCAGCGGTCGACCGCGTCCTGCGCCATGGCGTGCTGGGCCTCGGTGCCGCGGCTCAGCACGAGCAGCAGCTCGTACCCCTGGCGCTGGTGGAAGGACTCCTCCTTGCAGATGCGGACCATCGCGCGGGCGTACGGCCCGTAGGAACAGCGGCAGAGCGGGACCTGGTTGGTGATCGCGGCGCCGTCCACGAGCCAGCCGATGGCGCCTACGTCGGCCCAGGTCAGCGTGGGGTAGTTGAAGATCGAGCTGTACTTCTGGCGGCCGGAGTGGAGCTTGTCGAGCAGCTCGTCGCGGCCGGTGCCCAGGGTCTCCGCCGCCCCGTAGAGATACAGGCCGTGGCCGGCCTCGTCCTGGACCTTGGCCATCAGGATCGCCTTGCGGCGCAGGGAGGGGGCACGCGTGATCCAGTTGGCCTCCGGCTGCATGCCGATGATCTCCGAGTGCGCGTGCTGGGCGATCTGGCGCACGAGCGTGGACCGATAGGCGTCCGGCATCCAGTCGCGCGGCTCGATGCGCTCGTCCGCGGCCACGGCGGCCTCGAAGGCGGCGCCGAACGCCGCCTCGGAATCCTCCCGCCCGCCCCCGACGGACGTGACCTGCGATGTCGCCGATGTCATCCGAGCCCCCTGCTCCCACGCCAGCCGACCGACCGATCGTTCGGTTCAATGGTGGGCCGTGCCCTCGCGGCATGTCAAGGGCGAATGCTCCGCACTCACGGGGCCTGGTCACGGGACCCCCAGTAGTCTCTGAGAGTCTCTGACGCGGACCGGCGTCGTCATGAGCATGGAATGACCATGGAAACGGTGGGGAGCGGGAGGGCATGGAGCCAGCAGCGCACCAGGAGCCCGGGCCGGTGGGCAGCGGCGGCACCGGCGGCATCGCCGGGCTCTCCCTGCCCGCCCGGATCGTCGTGGCGATAGCCGTGGCCGTCGTCACGGTCGCGGTCGCGGTCCACCTGGCGATGGTCTTCCTCCAGACCGCCCCGTCCAACACGGTCAGCAAACAGCACGCGGAGACCATCGACGCGTACGTGCTCCCGGAGTTCGAGCGGAACTGGAAGCTCTTCGCCCCCAACCCCCTCCAGCAGAACATCGCCGTCCACGCCCGTGCGAAGGTCGCCAAGGACGGCGGCACCGAGACCACCGGCTGGGTCAACCTCACGGCGATGGACGGCAGGGCGATCCGCGGCAACCCGGCGCCGAGCCACACCCAGCAGAACGAACTCCGGCGCGGCTGGGAGTTCTTCCTCAACTACCACGACAGCAAGGGCGCTCCGATCGGCATGCGCGGCGACCTGTCCGAGCGGTACCTCAAGCGGATCGTGATGCACCGCTTCGGTGCCGAGCTGAACGGCGGCAGCGTCGAGCGCATCCAGGTCCGCTCGGCGACCACCCCCGTCGAGGCGCCCCCCTGGAGCGAGGAACGCATCGACACCAAGACCACCTACCGCACGATGCCGTGGTGGCAGGTCACCAGCGCGGACCTCCCGGGAGGCGGCAAGTGACGGACCACGAGACGGCCCCGCGCCCCGGCCCGGAACCCCGGCACGCGCCGGTGTCCGCCCCCGCCCCCGGTCCCGGCCCCGCCCCCGGCCCCCTCGGCTCCTGGCGCGCGCGGGCCGAACGGACCGTGTCGCGGGCCCTCACCCAGGTCACCACCCGGGCCCTCGGCCCGTACCAGACGGCGATCATCCGAATCGGCTTCTCCGCCACCTGGCTCTTCTTCCTGCTGCGCGAGTGGACGCACCGGAGCGAGCTGTACGGTCCCGACGGCCCCTGGAACTGGGGGATGGCGGACCGGCTGATCGACTCCAACCACGCCTTCACGGTGCTGATGTGGTCGGACGGCGAGGGCTGGTTCCAGTTCGTCTACCTCCTGGCCATCGCCTCGGCCCTGGCGCTGCTGCTGGGCTGGCACACCCGTGCGGCCTCCGTGCTGTTCATGGTGGGCGTGCTCTCGCTCCAGAACCGCAGCGTGTTCATGGGCGACGGCGGCGACAACGTCATCCATCTGATGGCGCTCTATCTGATGCTCACCCGGTGCGGCCAGGTGTGGTCGCTCGACGCGCGCCGCGCGGCACGCGCGCAGGGGAAGCCCTCGACGGGCGGGGCGGTCCTCTGGGGCGTCCTCGGCGTCACCCTGGTCACCTGCACGTTCACCGCCGGGTTCAGCCTGGGCTGGGGCCTGTTCTTCTGGGGCATGTGGCTCGCCTACGGCCTGTGGGGCGCCCTGGAGCGCGCCGCGGCGGGCGAGCGCGCGGGGGCGGGGACGGGGACGGGACTGCGCGAGACGCGGACCGTCCTGGACATGTTCGCCAACCTCGCGCACAACGGCGCCCTGCTGATCATCATGGTCGAGGTCTGTCTGATCTACGCGACGGCCGGATGGTTCAAGATCCAGGGCTCCCGCTGGCAGGACGGCACCGCCGTCTACTACCCGATGCACCTGGACTACTTCGCGCCCTGGCCCGAGCTGAACGAGGTCCTCGCGGGCAGCGGCCTCATGATCTTCCTGATCACCTACGGCACGGTCGTCGTCCAGGTCGCCTTCCCCTTCACGCTCTTCAACCGCCGCGTGAAGAACGTCCTGCTCGCCCTGATGATCATCGAGCACCTCAGCATCGCCGTGCTTCTGGGCCTGCCATTCTTCTCGATGGCGATGATCACCGCCGACGCGGTGTTCCTGCCGACGGTCTTCCTGGTGTGGGCCGGGCGCAGGGCCCGGCTGGTGGCCCGCAAGGCCGTCCCCCGGCGCCCCGGTGGGCGGGGGACGCCCGGCGGCGCGGCGGACGAGGGCGCCTCGGCTTCCGGGGCTGCACCGGATCCGGGCACGGGCCCCTCCGACCCCTCCACGGTCACGGCCGCCCGGCCCTGACCGGCGGCCCCGGGCTGTGTCCGGGCCGTGCCCCGGGCCGTGCCCCCGGCCCGTGACCGTAGGGTGGCCGGGTGGACGAGGAGATCACGGAGTGGCGGACGTACGCCGGTGAGGGCGTGCTGCTGGACGGCTTTCACGCGCTGAAGCACGCCCTGCGCTTCGGCGCCCGCGTCCCCGTCGCCGTCGCCCGCGACCGGGAGGCCGCCCTCGCCCTCGCCCGGGACCTGGCCCCCGACCTGGCCCCCGCGCTCGACGGCCTGCTGCGCCAGGTCTCCGACCGTACGCTGGGCACGCTCGTCCCCCGCCCGCACCCGACGGGCGTCGCCGCGCTCGCGCTGCCCGCGCCCGACGGCCGTACGGACAGCGCGCTGCGGGACCGCGAGGCCCCGCTCGTCGTGCTCGACAACCCCCGCAACCTCGGCAACGTGGGCGCCGTCGTCCGTCTCGCGGCGGGCTGCGGCGCCGCCGGGGTCCTCACCACCGGCACGGCCGACCCCTGGCACCCCTCCGCCGTCCGTGCGAGCGCCGGGCTGCACTTCGCCACGGCCGTCGCGCACCGGGAGGTCACGGAGCTGCCGGAGGGCCCGCTCTACGCGTTCGACCCGGAGGGCAAGGACCTGCGCGGCCTCACGCTCCCCCCGGACGCGATGCTCGCCTTCGGCTCGGAGAGGCACGGCCTGACGGACGCCATGCGCGAACGGGCCGACCATCTGGTCGCGCTCCCGATGCGGCCCCAGGTCTCCAGTTTCAACCTCGCCACCAGCGCGGCCATGGCGCTCTACCACTGGATGGCGGAGAGCGGCACACCGTAGGAGCCGCGGCCGAAGGGTCGAGCGCAGCGAAAGTGCGCCCCTCTTAAAGAGGAGCGCACCTTCGGTCTGGTCCGGTGTCTGTGCGGGACTGCGGGGCTGCGGGGCTGCGGGTCTCCCAGGGACCTAGAGGTACGGGCCGCCCGTACGGGCCTGACGGGCCTGGGCCTCGTCGCTGTGCGCGCCCGCCATGTCGTCGGGGAGGGCGCCGGGCGGGAGCGCCCTGCGCATCTGCTCCAACTGCGCCCGCGCGGCCATCTGCTGGGCGAACAGGGCGGTCTGGATGCCGTGGAAGAGCCCTTCCAGCCAGCCCACCAACTGGGCCTGCGCGATGCGCAGCTCCGCGTCGGTCGGCACCGAATCCTCGGTGAACGGCAGGGAGAGGCGCTCCAGTTCCTCGATCAGCTCGGGCGCGAGGCCGTCCTCCAGCTCCTTGATGGAGCTGGTGTGGATCTCCTTGAGGCGCTGCCGGCTCGCCTCGTCCAGCGGAGCCGCCTTCACTTCCTCCAGCAACTGCTTGATCATGCTGCCGATCCGCATGACCTTCGCGGGCTGTTCGACCATCTCCGTCACGGGGACCTCAGCCTGCTCATCGCCGTCACTGTCGCCGCCCTTGGCCGCGGTACTGCCGAGGGCCATTCCGTCCGGGCCCACGACCAGGACCTGGGGGCTCTCCTGCGGCTGTTCGTTGCTCGGCTGTGTCATACCCCCATTCTGCACGCTGGCCCACATCGCGCGCGGGCCGCCGTAGGGCTCAGCCGCGCCGCAGGCGGAGGGCGAGGAAAGCGAGTCCCAGCCCGATCAGCGCCATCCCCGCGCCCAGGGGCAGCACGGGCAGGACCTCGCCGGAGGGCTCGGAGGCGACGCCCTGCCGGGGGAGTTCTCCGGCCTCTTGAGAGGAGAGCGGGACGTCCGGCTCGTACAGGTTGTGCTTGCCGATGGCCTGGTCGGAGGAGCGGGGTGCGGGCCGTCCCGTGGACGGCGGTACGGACGCGGGGGGCACCGCGGAGTCCTTCTCGCGGCGCTGCTCCCCGGAGCCCTCTCCGTCGTGCGCGGAAGGGTCCTCCCGGCCGGTGTCCGGACGGTGCGAGGGGCGCGCCGCGGCGGGCCCCTCGCGTCCCTCGCGCCCCTGGTGCCCGGAGCCGTCGGCGTCGTCCCCGGAGCTCCCGGAATCCCCGGAGTGCCCGGAGCTGCCGGAGCCCTCGTGCGGCCGGTGGCCGTCGGACGGCGGGTGCGTGGGGCGGTCGCCGGACGCCGGGGCGTCCCCGTCGCCGTCCCCGCTCCCGTCGCCGTCCCCGTCCCCGTCGCCGGGCTCGTCGGGGCCCGTGGCGGTCGGCAGCGGGTCGAGACCGGGCGGTACGCCCGGACCGTCAGGGTCGGCCCCGGGATGCGCCCTGCCGGGGCGCCGTCCGACCCCGGCGGGGTTGCCCGCGAGCCGTCCGGCCTTGCCCTCTCCGGCCTCGCGCCCGGCCCTGGGCGTCGTGTAGGGCTCCTCGTCGCTCCGCTGGCCGAGTCCGGGCGGCTCGACGCCGCGCGCGGACGGCGTCCACGGCGCGGAGGGCCGCGACGACTCCGCCGTGCCGTTCAGCTCCGTCGGCTCCGCCGGCTCCGAGGACCCCACCGGGGACCCCGCCGACTCCGTCGCGCCCCTGGGCACGGCGGGTGCCGGGGGCTCGCCCGGCGCCGTGTGCGCGAGGGCGAGCGGACCCGGCAGCGCCAGGACGGCACAGGTCAGCAGCGCGACCACCCCATGCCTGCGCTGTGCGTGACCCACCGAGACCCTCCCGAGCTGGCGTGACCAGAGAGGTAACAAGCGTCACACGCAGGGATGGATCCGGCATTTCGGGCAAACAGTGCGAAATGCGTGCGAGGGGGGGGGAGGGCGAGGTGAGGGCCGTTCTATGCCGTCAGCAGGATCTTCCCGACGTGCCCGCTCTCCTCCAGCGCCCGGTGCGCCTCGGCCGCGTCCCGCAGCGGCAGCAGCCGGTCCACCACGGCGCGCACCCGCGGCTCCCCGCCACCGTCCCCGCCCGTGCCCGTGCCCGCGCCCGCGCTCCCGGCGTCGTCCGCCTCCAGCAGCGGCCACACGTGCTCCCGTACGGCCGCCACGATCGCCGTCTTCTCCGCCGCGGGACGGGCCCGCAGCGAAGTCGCCGTCACGGCCGCCCGTTTGGTCAGCAGCGCGCCCAGGTTCAGCTCGCCCTTCGCGCCTCCCTGGAGGCCGATGACGGCCAGGCGGCCGTTGACGGCGAGCGCGGCGACGTTCCGCTCCAGGTACTTGGCGCCCATGATGTCCAGGATCACGTCGGCGCCGTGCCCGTCCGTGGCGGCGCGCAGCTCCTCGACGAAGTCCTGCTCGCGGTAGTTGATGAGGATGTCGGCGCCCAGTTCGGCGCAGCGGTCCAGCTTCTCCTTGCTGCCCGCCGTGACCGCGACGCGCGCGCCGACGGCCTTCGCCAGCTGGACGGCCATGGTGCCGATGCCGCTCGATCCGCCGTGCACGAGCAGCGTCTCGCCGGGGCGCAGATGGGCGACCATGAACACGTTCGACCAGACCGTGCAGGTGACCTCGGGGAGGCCCGCCGCCGTCGTCAGGTCCATGCCGCGCGGCACGGGCAGGAGCTGGCCCGCGGGGACGGCGACCTTCTCCGCGTAGCCCCCGCCCGCCAGCAGCGCGCACACCTCGTCGCCGACGTTCCAGCCCGACACCCCCGGGCCCAGCGCCGTGATCCGTCCGGAGCACTCCAGGCCCGGGTACGGGCTGGCGCCGGGCGGCGGGTCGTAGAAGCCGCGGCGCTGCATGACGTCGGCGCGGTTGACGCCGCTGGCCGTGACCTCGACGAGGACCTCGCCCTCGCCGGGCTCGGGGTCGGGCACCTCGGCCCACTCCAGTGCCTCGGGGCCGCCTGGTTCGGGAATCGTGATCGCATGCATGCGGCCGACGCTACTCGCCGCGCGGTCCCCGCATGGGGGCGCCCGGCGCGCCCGGCCGCTCGCGCCCTTCGGACAGCGGGGCCGGGGTGGAGCGGCGGATGACGACGAGCCGGTCCATGAGCTGGAGGGTCGCCGCGTCCGGGTCGTCGTAGGCGAGTATCCGGTGGCCGCGGATGACCGAGACGACCAGGTCGTCGCACTCGCGCGGAGAGAGTCCCGCTTCGGCCTTGGTGACCGGGCGTTCCTTCAGGTCCAGGCCGGTGCCCTGCTGGATCAGGTCCTCCATCACGGTGCTCGCGTACGGGCTGAGCATGGCCAGGCCCAGCAGCCTGCCCGCCGCGCTCGCGCTCGTGATCACCGAGTCGGCACCCGACTGCCGCAGCAGCGGCGCGTTCTCCTCCTCCCGCACCGCCGCGACGATCTTGATACGGGGGTTGAGCTGCCGCGCCGTCAGGGTGACCAGCACCGAGGTGTCGTCGCGCTGCGGGGCGATGACGATCTGCTTGGCACGCTGCACCTCGGCCCGCACCAGGACCTCGCTGCGCGTCCCGTCGCCCTCGATGCCCGCGAAGCCCTCCGCGTTGGCGGCCTTCACCACCTGCTGGTGCGGGTCGATGACGACGATCTGGTTGCGGCCGAGGCCGGTGGAGAGCAGGGTCTGCGTCGCCGAGCGGCCCTTCGTGCCGAAGCCGACGACGACGGTGTGGTCGCGCAAGGCGGACCTCCAGCGGGACAGGCGCCACTGCTGGCGGGTGCGGTCCGTCAGCGCCTCCAGCGTGGTGCCGATGAGGATGATCAGGAACAGCACGCGCAGGGGCGTGACGAGCAGGGTGTTGACGAGCCGCGCCGAGTCGGAGGCGGGGGCGATGTCCCCGTATCCGGTCGTCGAGAGCGAAACCGTCGTGTAGTAGACGCAGTCGAGGAACGACATGTGCCCGTCGGCGTTGTCGTTGTACCCGTCGCGGTCGAGCCAGACGAGGAACACCGTCGCGCACAGCACGACGCACGCCGTCAGGATGCGCCGCGCGACCTGCCGGAACGGGCTCACGTCCGGCCGGGGCAGCAGCACCGAGCCGTGCCGCTCCTCCTCGCTGTCCTCCTTGCTGCTGCGCAGCCCGCGCTTCACCTCGGCAGCTCCAGCAGGCGTACGTCCGTGCCCGGTGCGGCGCCGCCCGGCGGGATCACGGCGAGCGCGTCGGCCGTCGCGATGCCGCGCAGCATCGACGGGCCCGCGTAACGCAGGGGGCGCACCCGGGCGCGTACGCCCGCGCCCTCGTGCGCCACGGGCACCAGCCGGGTGTCGCGCGGATGGCCGGGGACCTCCTCGGCGAGCGTCCCCTGCTGCTCGTGCCCGGGGCCCGGCCTGCCGCCGAGGGTGCGCAGCAGCGGCGCGGCGAGCGTGACGAGCCCTGAGAGCGCGGCGAGCGGATTGCCGGGCAGCCCGACGAGGAACGTGCCCCCGCCGCCCTCCTCACCAATCCCCTCGCTCCGCTTCCTCAGCGCCGCGAGCAGCATCGGGTGGCCGGGGCGGACGCGGACGCCGTGGACGAGCAGCTCGGCGCCGAGGCGGCGCAGCGTCGGCTGGAGGTGGTCGACGGGGCCCGCGGCCGTGCCGCCCGTGGTGACGACGACGTCGGCCGTGGTGGTCGCCAGCGTCTCGTACAGCGCCTCCGCGTCGTCCCCGAGGCGCCGGGTCACGATCACGTCGGCGCCCAGCGTCGTCAGCCACGGGCCCATCAGCGGGCCCAGCGCGTCCCGGATGCGGCCCTCGCGCGGCAGGCCCCGGTGCAGCAGCTCGTCGCCCAGCACGAGGACTTCGGCGCGCGGACGGCGTACGACCTCCAGTTCGTCGTACCCGGCGGCTGCCGCGAGGCCCAGCACGGCGGGCGTCACCCGGGTGCCCCCGGGCAGCAGTTCGTCGCCCGTACGGCACTCCTGGCCGCGCGGCCTGATGTCCGTGCCGGGCTGCGGTGCCCTGGCGGTGCGCAGCCGGGAGGCGCCGGACGTCGCGCCGTGCTCGGAACGCAGCACCGCACTGGCGTTCGGCGGGATGCGTGCCCCGGTGGCGATACGGACCGCGTGCCCGTCCGGCAGCGGCGCGGGCTCCGTCCTGTCGCCCGCGAGGATGCCCTGTCCGGAGGTGCCGCCGGAACCGCCGGTACTGCCGGAACCGCCGGTACCGCCGGTACCGCCCGGCCCTGGCACCAACTCCCAGGGCCCGGGCCCCGACACGGCCCAGCCGTCCATGGCCGAGGTGTCGAACGAGGGCAGGTCCGTCAGCGCCTCCAGCGGCCCCGCCAGGGTGTGGTCGAGGGCGCGGTCCAGGGGGAGCGTGACGCGGGGGAGCGCGCCGGGCGTGCCCGCGGCGAGCGCCCGCGCCTCCGGCCACGAGGGCCGCTCGGGCCCGCGCGTACGTGCGGCGACACCGGGCTCCTTGGCGTCGCGGTCGGCGTCCCGGGCGGGCGGGGGCCCGTCCGTGGCGCCGTCCGTCGCGCCGTCGGCGGGGTCACGCGGCACCGCCGCCTCCTCCTCGGGCTGCCCGGGACCCGCGTCGGCCTCGCTCCACTGGATGCGCCGGATGCGCTTGAGGCGGGGCACGGGCGGGGCGGCCGGGCGCGTCCTGCCGCTGTTGGCGAGGGCGATGGCCTCGTCGAGTTCGTCGGCACCGCTCATCGTTCGCCGTTCCCGTCCGCGTTCCCGTCTGCGTTCCCGTCCGCGGTTCCGGGCGCGGCCCCGTCCGCGTTCCCGTCCGTAGTGTCCTCGTCCTCGTCCGACCAGCGGCGGGCGAGCGCGGCCGCCTTGCGGGCGGCGTCCGCGACGTCCTCCGGCGCGCCGCCCGCGCGTGCCGCCGCGTACCCCACCAGGAAGGTGGTCAACGGCGCCGCCGGCCGCGCGACACCGTGGGCCGCGTCCCGCGCCAGGTCCAGGAGCGGTCCGGTTTCCACGTCGAGTTCGATGCCGAGTTCGGCCTTGACCGCGGCGATCCATTCATCCAGCACGGTGCCATGCTCCCTGATCCGGGCCCTCGCCGTGGCAATGTCGCCCCAGGTGTCGCAGTCGAGCGAGCCGTTTCCGGGCGGCGCGGGGACGCGGCGCAGGACCAGGCCGTCCAGGACCAGCCGCAGCGGGATGCCGCGCAGCGTGCCGTACTCGGCGTACAGCAGGCCCAGTTCGCGCCGCAGCGGCTCCGTACGGTACGCCGCCAGCAGCGGCTGGTCGCGGCCGTCGTGCAGGACGGTGCCCTCGTCCTCCCCGCGCACGTCGAGCAGTTCGCGCACGGTCTCCGCGGCGAGGAACGGCACGTCGCAGGAGAGCAGCAGCACCGTCCCGCTCCGCACCTCGCGCAGGCCCGCGTCCAGCGCGGCCAGCGGGCCGCCGCCCGGTGGGTCCTCGCGCGCCCAGGTCACCGGGCGGTACGTCGGGCGGCGCGGCCCCACCACGGTCGTCGACGCCGCGTCCGCGCAGGCGGCCAGTACACGGTCGAGCAGCGTACGGCCGCCGACCGTCACCGCCGGTTTGTCGGCGCCGCCGAGCCGGCGGGAGCCGTCGCCCGCGAGGACGAGCGCGTCGAACGTGTCGTACGTGTCGTACGCGTCGAACGGTGGGTGTCCGGCCGCCCGGGCCTCTGGAGCGTCGTGTGTCACGCCTCAGAGCGTACGGATCAGAGCGTGCGGAGCAGCACCGCCGGTCGTTCCACGCAGTCCGCTACATGGCGCAGGAAGCCGCCCGCCGTGCCGCCGTCGCACACCCGGTGGTCGAAGGTGAGCGACAGCTGCACCACGTGCCGTACCGCCAGCTCGTCCCCGACGACCCACGGCTTGCGCGCGATACGGCCGACGCCGAGCATCGCGGCCTCCGGATGGTTGATGATCGGGGTGGAGCCGTCGACGCCGAACACCCCGTAGTTGTTCAGGGTGAACGTGCCGCCTGTCAGCTCCGCCGGGGTCAGCGTCCCCGTGCGGGCCGCCTCGGTGAGGCGCGACATCTCCGCGCCGAGCCCCTCCGCGCTGAGCCGGTGCGCGTCCCGTACGACCGGGACGACCAGGCCCCTGTCCGTCTGCGCGGCGAAGCCGAGATGGACCTCGGGCAGGACGACGATCTCGCGCGCCTCGGTGTCCACGGTCGAGTTCAGCGCGGGGAAACGGGCGAGCGCCGCCGTGCACAGCCGCCCGAGGAGCGCCAGCAGGGAGACGGGGCTCTCCTGCCGCCCCTCGTTCATCGCCCTGCGGGCCGCGAGGAGTTCCGTCGCGTCGGCGTCCACCCAGCAGCTCGCGTCGGGTATCTCGCGGCGGCTGCGGCTGAGCCGCTCGGCGGCGGTGCCGCGGATGCCGCGCAGGGGGATCCGCTCGGCGGAGGGCGGGGCGGCGGGTGCCGTTGTCGGCGCGGGGGCGGACAGGGGTTCGGGTTCGGGTTCGGTCGTGCCCTGGACCGCGCGTTCCACATCGGCCCGCAGGATCAGCCCGTCGGGCCCGCTGCCCGTCAATTCGCGCAGGTCGAGCCCGTGTTCGCGGGCGATGCGCCGGACGAGCGGGGAGATGACGGGCACCGTACGGGCGGTGTCGTCGGGCGCGGACGCGGGTACGGACGGGGTCCCGTCGGCCCCCTGGGACGGTGCGGGGCCGGGGCCAGGGCGGACGGTGCGGCGGGTGCGCCGCGTGGGCTCCTGCGTGCCGTAACCCACCAGCACGTTGCCGGAGCCGCCCACGTGCTCCAGCTCGGGCTCGGGCGCCCGGTCCTCCGTACGGTCCCCGGCTCCGGCCTCGGCTCCGGCCCGGGCCCGGCCGTCCGCCGTGGCCCCGGCCACGGCCACGGTGACCAGGGGCGCGCCTACCGGGATCTCGGCGCCCTCGTCCGCCATGTGCGCGGTCACCACTCCCCCGTACGGACAGGGGACGTCGACCATCGCCTTGGCCGTCTCGACCTCGACGACCGGCTCGTCGACCTTCACGGTGTCGCCCACCGCGACCAGCCAGCGGACGACCGTGGCCTCCGTCAGCCCCTCCCCCAGGTCGGGGAGGACGAACTCGCGGACCTCGCCCATCAGCGCACGCCCCCTTCGGGCCGCCCCGCGCCCTGGCCGCCGGGCGTCCAGGTGCTCTCCCACTGGAGCCGCGCGACCGCGTCCAGCACGCGGTCCACACCCGGCAGGTGGTGCCGCTCCAGCATGGGCGGCGGATACGGGATGTCGAACCCGGCGACGCGCAGCACGGGCGCCTCCAGGTGGTGGAAGCAGCGCTCGGTGATCCGGGCCGCCAACTCGCCGCCGGGACCGGCGAAACCGGGCGACTCGTGGACGACGACGGCACGCCCCGTGCGCCGTACGGACGCGGCGACCGTCTCCTCGTCGAACGGGACGAGCGAGCGCAGGTCGACCACCTCGAGGTCCCAGCCGTCCTCCCTGGCCGCCTCGGCGGCCTCCAGGCAGACCGGAACGGACGGTCCGTAGGTGACGAGCGTCGCCGAGGTGCCGGGGCGGCGCACGACCGCGCGGCCGATGCCGGGCACGGCCTCGGGGGAGGCGGGGTCCCAGTCGGCCTTCGACCAGTACAGCCGCTTGGGTTCGAGGACGACCACGGGGTCGTCGGAGGCGATCGCGGCACGCAGCAGCCCGTAGGCGTCGGCGACGGTCGCGGGGGTGACGACGTGCAGGCCGGGCGTCGCCATGTAGTACGCCTCGGAGGAGTCGCTGTGGTGCTCGACGCCGCCGATCCCGCCGCCGTACGGCACGCGCACGGTGATCGGCATCGGGACCTTGCCCTGCGTCCGGTTGCGCATCCGGGAGACGTGCGAGACGAGCTGCTCGAACGCGGGGAACGCGAAATGGTCGAACTGCATCTCCACCACGGGCCGCAGCCCGTACATGGCCATGCCGACCGCCGTGCCGAGGATTCCCGCCTCGGCGAGCGGGGTGTCGGCGCAGCGGGACTCCCCGAACTCCTTCGCCAGCCCGTCGGTGACGCGGAAGACACCGCCCAGGGTGCCCACGTCCTCACCGAAGACGTGCACGTCCGGATCGTCGGCCAGCGCGTCCCGCAGGGCGCGGTTGAGGGCCTGGCCCATGCTGACGGGCTTGCGCGCGGGCTGCGCTCCGCCCGCCGTCTGTGGTGGCTGGACCGCCGTGCTCATCGCCGGGCCTCCCCGCGTCCGTTCCCGTTGCCGTTCCCGTTGCTGTTCCCGCTGCCGCTGTTGCTCCCGTTGCTGTGGCCGGGGGCGTGTCCGGGCTCGTCCTCCGCCGCGGCCAGCTCGGCGCGCAACTGGTCCGCCTGGGCACGCAGTTGCGTGGTCTGCTCCGCGAAGACGTGCGCGAACAGCTCCATCGGGTCCAGCTCGGGGTCCTGGTTCATCCGCTCGCGCAGCTCCCCGGCGCGCTTCTCGGCGGCCTCCGCCGCCTCGCGCACGCCCGCGTCGTCCAGCAGGCCGCGCCCGCGCAGCTCGCTCTCCAGGAGCGCCACGGGGTCGTGCGCGCGCCAGGCGCTGACCTCGTCGTCGGTGCGGTAGCGCGTCGCGTCGTCGGCGTTCGTGTGCGCCTCCAGGCGGTACGTCACGGCCTCGACGAGGGTGGGGCCACCGCCCGTACGGGCCCGGTCGAGCGCTTCGGTCAGCACCTCGTGCACCGCCACCGCGTCGTTCCCGTCCACCAGCCTGCCGGGCATTCCGTAGCCCACCGCCTTGTGGGCGAGGGAGGGCGCCGCGGTCTGCTTGGCGAGGGGCACGGAGATCGCGAAGCCGTTGTTCTGCACGAGGAAGACCACCGGCGCCTGCCAGACCGCCGCGAAGTTCAGCGCCTCGTGGAAATCGCCCTCACTGGTGCCGCCGTCGCCGACCAGGGCGAGCGCCGCCACGTCGTCGCCCTTGAGGCGGGCCGCGTGCGCCAGGCCCACCGCGTGCGGGAGCTGCGTCGCCAGGGGCGTGCACAGGGGCGCGACGCGGCTGGCCCGCGTGTCGTACCCGTGGTGCCAGTCGCCGCGCAGCAGCGAGAGGACCTCCACCGGGTCCAGGCCGCGGGCGACGGCCGCGAGGGTGTCGCGGTAGCTGGGGAAGAGCCAGTCGCGCTCCTGGAGCGCGAGCGCGGCGGCGACCTGGCACGCCTCCTGGCCGGTGGAGGAGGGATAGACGGCGAGCCGTCCCTGCTTGGTGAGCGCCGTCGCCTGCTCGTTGTACCTCCGGCCGTTCACCACCGACGCGTACAGCCGCAGCAGCAGCTCTCCGTCGGGGGCCTCGGCGCCCTCGGCGCCCTCGGGCCTCTCGGCTCCCAGGACGCGGTACGGCTCGGCGTCCGGGAGGAGCGGCCCGGGCGCCGTGCGGGGGCGCCAGGACGGGGGAGGCGCGGGGGTGTAGGCGCCGTGCTGCTCTAGGACCGTCATGACGAGCACCTCTCCTCGTGGGGCCCTCGTGGGGCGGGCTGCGCAGGGGAGGGCCGGGTGATCCCTCCCCTACCGATTGTTCGGTCGCTGGCACATTTTGGCTACGGGTGGCCTCAGCCTGTGGACAAATGGCTGCCGGGACCGTTCGATGACCGCAGGACGTCCATGGAGGGGAGGCCGCAGGCGGTGCCGGATGAACAGATGGCCAACGATCCGTCCCGCGACTCCCACCAGGGTCGGCCGGACGATCCGCGTCCGCCCGCCAGGCCCCTCGACGGCATCGACCGGGACATCCTGCGGCTGCTCCGTTCGGACGGCCGCGCCTCGATACGGTCCGTGGCCGAACGTGTCCATGTGTCACGGGCCAACGCGTACGCGCGCATCAACCGGCTCATCGACGACGGCGTCATACGCGGCTTCAGCGCCCGCGTCGACCAGGAACGGGCGGGGCACGGCGCCTCCGCCTACATCACCCTCAAGATCGTCCAGGACTCCTGGCGCAGCGTCCGCGAACGCCTCAGGGAGCTGCCCGGCGTCGCGCACATGGCCCTGGTCAGCGGCGACTTCGACGTGCTGCTCCTCGTCCACACCTCGGACAACCGGGCGCTGCGCGACCTGGTCCTCACCCGCATCCAGTCGATACCCGAGGTGCTGAGCACGCGGACGCTCCTGGTGTTCGAGGAGACGGACGACCTCGACCCCGAGCCGTAGCGCCGAGCCGTAGCCCCCAGCCGTAGCCCTGGGCCGTAACCCCCGGGCCATCCGCGCGCAGGCCGTCCGCGCGCGTGCTCTACGCGGTGGTGCGCAGGCCCGAGAAGGCGGTCCGGACGACGGCCTCGGCGACCTCGGCGCTGGTGTCCGACGGCCCTCTCCCGTTGCTGCTCGCACGCTCCGGCCGGTACCACTCCGCGATCGAGTTGATCATCCCGAAGAGCAGCCGCGTCGCCAGCCGCGCGTCCACGTCGGCCCGCAGGTCCCCGTCGGCCGCGGCCCGCTTCACCAGCTCCGCCACCCGCTGGTCGAACTCGCGGCGGCGCTCCATCGCCCAGATCTCCGTGTCCGTGTTCCCCCGCACCCGCAGCAGCAGCGTGACGTAGGGCAGCTCCGTCATCAGCACCTCGACCGTGCGCCGCGCGACGTGCTCCAGCCGGTCCACCGCCCGGCCCTCGCGCGCCTCCGGCTCGTCGAGGACCCCGAACAGCCCGTCGAGGGCCCGGCTTATCCCCCGGCGCAGCAGCTCCTCCTTGCCGCGCACGTGGTGGTAGATCGACGACTTCGAGATCCCCGCGGCCTGCGAGAGGTGCTCCATCGAGGTGCCGTCGTAACCCCGCTCGTTGAACACCCGCACGGCGACGGAGAGCAAGGAGTCGGGGGTGTACGTGTCGCGCTTGGCCGTGGACATGCGCCTGATGCTAGCCGGGGCGTGATCGCGCCCAGAATCCCGCGCGGAACCGGAGTTATCCACAGGCTGCCGTACCCCCTTGCACCGACCGATCGTTCGGTTGCAGTATCTACCTGGTACGGCCCGGCCGCCAGCCCCGGCCGTCGTCCCAGCTCACGGCCTTCATTCCAGCTCACTGGCGTCACCACCGTTCACAGAGGAGTTGGTCCTAGTGACCTCCGGCACCGGATCCGGCGCAGCCGCGCTCGTCGAGAAGCACCGCCCCACCCTGGACCGCGCCCTGGAAGCCATCCGCTCCCGGGAGTTCTGGTCCCCGCACCCCGAGCACCCGAAGGCTTATGGGGAGGGGGCCCCCGAGGAGGCCAAGGCCGCCTTCGACGCGCTGCGCGGCTCCCGCTTCGAGCTGCCCGGACAGCCCGGCTCCGGAGGCTGGACGGCCACCGAGACTTCGCCCTACGGGCTGGAGATGGGCATCGAGTACCCGCGGGTGGACGCCGCGGCGATCGACGCGCTGCTGCCCGCGCTCCGCGCCGGAATGCCCGCCTGGCGGGATGCCGGTCCGGAGGTCCGCGCCGCCGTCTGCCTGGAGATCCTGGCCCGCATCAGCGCCAGGACCCACGAGTTCGGTCTCGCCGTGATGCACACCAGCGGCCAGGCGTTCATGATGGCGTTCCAGGCGGGCGGCCCGCACGCCCAGGACCGCGGCATGGAAGCGGTGGCGTACGCGTTCGCGGAGCAGACCCGCGTCCCCGCCGCCGCCGACTGGGAGAAGCCGCAGGGCAAGCGCGACCCGCTGCGCATGCGCAAGGAGTTCACCGCCGCCGGCCAGGGCGTCTCCCTCCTCATCGGCTGCAACACCTTCCCGACGTGGAACGGGTATCCGGGTCTCTTCGCCTCCCTCGCCACGGGCAACCCGGTCCTGGTCAAGCCGCACCCGCGCGCCGTGCTGCCCCTCGCGCTCACCGTCCGCGTCGCCCGCGAGGTCCTCGCCGAGGCGGGCTTCGACCCGAATCTGGTGGCGCTGGCCGCCGAGGCCGAGGGCGACGGCATCGCCAAGGACCTCGCCCTCCGCCCCGAGATCCGCATCGTGGACTACACGGGCTCGTCCGCCTTCGGCGAGTGGCTGGAGAGCCACGCGCTCCAGGCCCGCGTCTTCACCGAGAAGGCGGGGGTCAATTCGGTGCTGATCCACTCCACCGACGACTACAAGGGCATGCTCGGCAATCTGGCCTTCTCCCTCTCGCTCTACAGCGGCCAGATGTGCACCACCCCGCAGAATCTGCTGATCCCGCGCGACGGCATCGCCACGGACGCGGGCCACAAGGCGTTCGACGAGGTGGTCGAGGACCTCAGCCAGGCCGTCGGCAAGCTCCTGGGCGACGACGCCCGGGCGAACGCGCTGCTGGGAGCGATCGTCAACGACGCCGTGCGCGAGCGCGTCGAGTCGGCCCCCTCCCTCGGCGAAGTCGCCCTGCCCACCCGCGAGGTGGCCAACCCCGACTTCCCCGGCGCGACCGTGCGCACCCCCGTGATCGTCAAGCTGGACGCGGCGAAGCCCGAGGCCGAGGCCGGGTATCTCGCCGAGTGCTTCGGGCCCGTCTCGTTCGCCGTCGCCGTCGGCTCCGCTGAGGACGGACTGGCCCTGCTGCGCCGCACCATCCGCGAGAAGGGCGCCATGACCGTGGCGGCCTACACGACCTCGCCCGAGGTCGAGCGCCAGGTCGAGGAGGTCTGCTTCGACGAGCCCGCGCAGCTCTCGCTGAATCTCACGGGCGGGGTGTATGTGAACCAGACGGCGGCGTTCTCCGACTTCCACGGCTCAGGCGGCAACCCGGCGGCCAACTCCGCCCTGTGCGACGGGGCGTTCGTGGCGAGCCGCTTCCGCACGGTGGAGGTGAGGCGCATGGCCTGACGGCCACGGGGACCTGGAGTTGTGGGGCCACGGGGCTACCCGGATCTCGGGCCGCGGGGCACGGGGCGACCGGACCTCCGGTCGCCAGGCCGCCGGGTCCTCCGGACCTTGGGCTACGGGGCTCCCGGATCTCGGGCCGCGGGGTTACGGGGCCACGGGGCTACCGGGCCTCCGGTCGCCGGGCTGCCGGGTTATCTGGGCCTCGGGCCTCGGGCCGCGGGGTTACGGGGCCACGGAACTACCGGACCTCCGGTCGCCGGCTGCCGGGCTATCTGGATCTCGGGCCACTGGGCTACCGGGCCATCCGGGCCTCCGGTCACTTGGCCGCTCGGCCACCGGGCCGTCCGGAGGTCCGGTCACCCGGCCACCGGGCCATCCGGACCTCCGGTCACTCGGCCACCGGGCCGCACCGTCCGACAGCTGTACGGGCCGCAGAGGCGGACGGCCGCAGGGGCCGACGCCGCAGGTTTCCCAGGGCAGGACGGCCGCACGGTCCGACAGACAGACCCCGGTCTGACGGCCCGGTACGACCGCCCCGGCATGACAGCGGGGCGCCGCGCTCACGCGACGCCCCGCGATGCCGAGGTCACTCCGGCCGGTCCCGGCCTGGGCCTGGGCCCGGACCCGGTGCTCCGGTCGCCCGGGCCAGGGCTCCGGCCCGGTCATGCCGGTCCGGTCACTCCGGCGGCTTGCCCGTGGAGATCGTCAGGTCGACCTTGTCCTTCTTCGGGTCGAAGTCGTCGAGGTTCGAGGGGCTCTGCTCGAGCACCGTGTTCTTGCCCCAGACGTTCTCGTCCTCCTTGGTCACGTCACCGACCATCCAGTCGGCCGCGCGGAGGCACGCCTTGACGGAGGTGAGGTCCTTGTAGGTGAACTCGGGGAGCATGACCTTGCTCTTGTCGTCATAGGTCTTGGTGGCCTCGGTGCACTTGGAGACGTCTATGGTGCGGGACTTGTCCGGGCCCTTGAACTTCTCGGTCGAGCCCCCCGTCGTACCGCCGTCCGTGCTGCCACCGCCGCTGTCGCTGCCGCCGCCCGAGGTGGCGGCCGGGTCCTTCTGCTCGGTCTGCTTCCCCTTCGGCTTCGCCTCCGGCTCCTTGTCCTCGTCACCGGTGAGGGCGATCACGAGGAAGACGAGGCCGACGACGACGGCCGCGCCGGTGACGAGGTAGGCGATGAGGGCGCCGTTGTTCCGGCCGCCCCCGCCGCCGGGGCCGGTCGTGGGCGGCGCGATGTTGTACGGCGGAGGGGTGCCGTGGCCGCTCTGCGCGTTGTAGGGCGCGGGCGGCGTGCCGTAGGGCTGCTGCCCCATGGCGGCGGGCTGGTTGTGGGCGGGGGTGGGGGGAGGGGTGGAGGGGCCGAAGCCCCCGCTGGCGTACTGCTGCCCCTGGTAAGGCTGCTGCACGTTCCCCTGCGCCGGTGCCCCCGCGTCGTTGACGGGCGGGAAGACGGCCTGGCCCACGCCCGCGCCGCTGTTGGCGGGCGGGCCGCCGCTGATGATGATCGGGGCGGAGCCCGAGGCGACGCCGGAGCCGCCGATGCGGGCGCACTCGTCGTGCATCGACTCGGCGGACGGGAAGCGCTCGTTGGGGTTCTTCTTCAGCGTCCGCGCGACCAGCGCGTCCACCGCCGGGGGCACCGACTGGTTGATGGACGAGGGCGCGACGGGCTCTTCCTGGACGTGCGCGTAGGCGATGGCCAGCGGCGAGTCCGCGTCGAAGGGCAGGCGTCCGGTCAGCAGCTCGAAGAGCATGATGCCGACGGAGTAGAGGTCCGAGCGCGCGTCGACGCCGCGTCCCAGCGCCTGTTCCGGCGAGAGGTACTGCGGGGTGCCGACGACCATGCCGGTCTGTGTCATGGAAGTCACACCGGACTGCATGGCCCGCGCGATGCCGAAGTCCATGACCTTCACCACACCGCGCTTGGTGAGCATCACGTTCCCGGGCTTGATGTCCCGGTGCACGAGGCCCATCTCATGGCTGACCTCGAGGGCCGCCAGCACATCGCCGGTGATCTTCAGGGCCTTGTCGGCGGGCATGGCGCCGAACTGCGCGATGTCCTCGTCGAGCACGGAGCGCAGCGGCTTGCCCTCGACGTACTCCATGACGATGTACGGCACCATCGCGCCGTCGATGTCGTCCTCGCCGGAGTCGAAGACGGAGACGATGTTGGTGTGCGTCAGCTTCGCGACGGACTGGGCCTCGCGG
This sequence comes from Streptomyces sp. NPDC048172, assembly GCF_043202595.1. Classification (NCBI taxonomy): domain Bacteria; kingdom Bacillati; phylum Actinomycetota; class Actinomycetes; order Kitasatosporales; family Streptomycetaceae; genus Streptomyces; species Streptomyces sp. NPDC048172. The sequence continues at coordinate 324,004 of NZ_JBIDAT010000002.1, read as the reverse complement.
CGGAAGCGCTCGCGGAAGGACTGCTCACGGCCCAGTTCGGTGTGCAGCGTCTTGACGGCGACCTGCCGGTCGAGCACCGAGTCGTACGCGAGATAGACCGAGGCCATCCCGCCCGCGCCCAGCAGGGACTGGAGCTGGAAACGCCCCCCGCCGACCATGCGGCCGATGTAATGACCGGCCGCCTGTGCGCCGTCCTCGCTCATCTGACTGCTTCCCCCTCGGCGGCGCCGCCCCGCGCAGGTGCGTTAGCTGGCTGGTGCAGATACGTTAAGTGACTCTGTGCTGTCCATCGGGTGATCCAATGGACCCGACACTGGCCCAAGTTTGCCCGAGGCCCGCGACACGTCAAGCTCGTTGCCCGTTCCGTGACCGGATGCGCACGGGACTGTCGCAGGCCGGAGGCGTACGGGGGCGGGGCCGGGGCTGTGCTGCGGCCGCGCGGCGGGCTGCCCGGGGCGTGACGGACGCCGCACCGGACCGTCGCGGCGCTTCCCCCGCCTGGCCGCACCCGCGTCGCCCTCGCGGTTCACCCGTACCGCACCTGTGCCGCACACGTACCGCACTCGCACCTCACCCGTTATCGCGCGCGGACGCGTACGCGGAGATAGCGGACGCGTCCGCAGAGACATGCGCGGAGACATACGCGGCGCACGCGGATGCGTACACGTGCCGTCGCTGTCTGCGAACTTGCCAGCCGGGTGCCGCAGCTTGTTGGATGGCCCCTTCCGTCCCCATCCATGTACCCCTCCCCGTGCCTGTAGCCTCCATGGGGGAGTACGCACCGCGCCCCCTCCTCACCGGGGTCGCGGATCCGATTCGACGGCGAGGACTGATGGCACAGACGCAAGCCGCCGGGGGCCCCTCCGACCCCGACGCGACTGGTGGCGGCTCCATGTCCGATACGCCGGAGCTGTGGGGGAACAACGGCCTGGTCGGTGACGGCAGGTACCGCCTCACCCACCGCCTCGGACGCGGCGGCATGGCAGAGGTCTTCGGGGCCGAGGACCTGCGCCTCGGCCGTACGGTCGCGGTCAAGCTGCTCCGTTCCGACCTCGCCGAGGACCCGGTCTCCAAGGCCCGTTTCACGCGCGAGGCCCAGTCCGTGGCGGGCCTCAACCACCACGCGGTCGTCGCGGTCTACGACTCGGGTGAGGAGATCATCGGCGGCAACGTCACGCCGTACATCGTGATGGAGCTGGTCGAGGGCCGCACCATCCGTGATCTGCTGCTCACCGCCGAAGCCCCGCCCGCCGACCAGGCGTTGATCATCGTCTCGGGCGTGCTGGAAGCGCTGGCCTACAGCCACCAGCACGGCATCGTGCACCGTGACATCAAGCCGGCGAACGTCATCATCACCAACCAGGGCGCGGTCAAGGTGATGGACTTCGGCATCGCCCGCGCCCTGCACGGCGCGTCCAACACCATGACGCAGACCGGCATGGTCATGGGCACCCCGCAGTACCTCTCGCCCGAGCAGGCCCTCGGCAAGACCGTCGACACCCGCTCCGACCTGTACGCGACGGGCTGCCTGCTCTACGAACTCCTCACGCTGCGCCCGCCGTTCACCGGCGAGACCCCGCTCTCGGTGGTCTACCAGCACGTTCAGGACGACCCGCTGCTGCCGTCCGAGATCTCCGAGGTCGTTCCTCCGGAGCTGGACGGCCTCGTGATGCGTTCGCTGGCCAAGGAGCCGGACGACCGTTTCCAGACGGCCGAGGAGATGCGCGGCCTCTCGCAGTACGCGCTGCAGATGCTGCACGAGCACGGCGGCCACACCGGCGGCGTGTGGAACACCGGGCCGACCTCGCACGCGGGCGGCTCCACCCCCGCCATGGGCGTCCCCGGCGCCGACGCGCGCCAGCACCCGCCGCACAGCGAGACCTCGCAGATGGGCGCAGCGCCCATGCTGGGGGGCCCGCGTGACGACGACGGCGGTTTCGACGGCGGTCAGCGCGGCGGCAGGGGCGGCAGCGGCGTCAAGTACGCGCTGATCGCGTTCCTCGCCGTGATCGCCATCGCGGGCGGCATCTTCTACGCGCTCAGCGGCAACGACGGCGACAAGGACAAGGGCCCCAAGCCGACGGAGACGACGCAGGAGCCCAAGGAGAAGAAGAGCAAGTCCAAGGAGCCGTCGAGCACGCCGACGGAGACCGAGGAGGAGCAGCCCGGCACCACCACGGGCGACACCGGCGACGACTACACGCCGACGCAGCCTCCGACGCAGTCCAAGCCGACCGAGAGCGAGCAGTCGCCGTCGGAGGAGCCGTCCGACACCCCGTCGGGCAGCGCCACGGGCGGTACGACCGAGGGCGGCAAGGGCGGCACCACCGAGGGCGGCCAGAGCGGTACCACCGAGGGCGGCAAGGGCGGTACGACCGAGGGCGGCAAGGGCGGCACCACCGAGGGCGGTGACGCCGGTACGACCGAGGGCGGCCAGGGAGGCGCCGACGACGGTGGCGCCGACGGCGCGGGCGGCCTGGTCGACGGCGGCGCCGACGGCGGCTGACGACACCGCGGAGCGACCCTGAGGCCCGTACGAGCGCTGACGCCTCGTACGGGCCTCGTCGCGTTTCTGTGGGCTGGCCTGGCCGCCTCGTACGGGCGATGTCCCGTGCGGCTCTGGCGTCCCACGTGCCCCCTGTGCCCCATTACCCCGGTTCGGGGACCGAGTCCAGTCCGGCACGCGAGCTCCCGGGCAGCCTCTACGATGCGGCTCGTGCAGCCGTCATCGTCCGCCCCACCGGTCCTCACCTCGCTCGACGGGGGCACGCTCCACTCCGTGCTGCGGCAGTACGACGCGGGGGAACCGCTGTCGTGCGAACCGGTGTCCCAGGGGCTGCTCAACCGGGGGTACCGGCTCGCCACCACCCGGGGCCGCTACTTCCTCAAGCACCACCTGGACGCCGTCCCCGACCCGGCCGACCCCGCGGGACCCGCGCGCATCGAGCGGCAGCACCGCGCGACCGACCGGCTGGGCGCGCTGGGGCTGCCCGTGGTCCCCGCCGTTCCCGCGCCGGGCGGGGGCACGGTCGTGGTGGACGGCGGGCGGTGCTACGCGCTGCACCCCTGGGTCGAGGGCAGGCACCGGCACGGGGGCGAGCTGTCGACGGCGCAGTCCCACAGCCTGGGCACGCTGCTGGGGCAGATCCACACCCGGCTCGCGCAGGTCATACCGTCCGCGGCGCCGGGCGCCGAGCCGGGGGCTGAGCCCGGGAGCGCCGGGCACGCGAGCGCGGACCCGGCCGCGACGCACGAGCTGATCGGGGAGCTGCTGACGCGTGTACGGGGGCGGAGGCGGCGGGACTGCTTCGACGAGCTGGCCGAGCACCGGCTGCTGGAGCGCCGCGTGCTGCTGCGGCGCTACGCCGCGTGCCGCCCGCCCGCCGTACGGGAGAGCTTCACGGGCTGGGTGCACGGCGACTTCCATCCGCTGAACCTGCTCTACCCGGCGGCGGGGAGCGAGGAGGCGCCCGTCGCGATCCTCGACTGGGACCGGCTGGGCGTGCAGCCGCGCGCGGAGGAGGCGGTGCGCGCGGCGGCGATCTTCTTCCTGCGGCCCTGCGGCGCGCTGGACCTGCGCAAGGTACGGGCGTACGCGCGGGCGTACCGGCACAGCGCGGGTGCCTCCCCGGAGGAGCTGGGCGCTGCCGTGCACCGGGTGTGGTGGGAACGGCTGAACGATTTCTGGATGCTGCGCTGGCGCTACCAGCTGCGCGACGTACGCGCCGACCCGCAGTTCCCGGCGCAGGCGGCGCTGGTGGTGTGGTGGAGCGGGCGGTACGAGGCGGTGCGCGGCGCGTTCTGCGGCTGAGCGGCGCGCGCTCGGCGCCGCATCAGAAGGGTCCTAGGCGTGGGTGACGCCGCCGAACCAGTGGACGGAGACGAACTCCGGTTCGATGCGGAGGTAGACCGGGACGAACGGCTCGCCGTTGGAGCGGGCCGTGCAGGGGCCGAAGCGGGTGAGCTGCGCGTCGGTCGGCTCGACGACCCGGGCCTCGCCCACGAACTGCACGGACCAGACGTCGTCGGCGCCGGTCTCCAGGTTGCCCGCCTCGTAGGCGACCACGGAGCCGTCGAGTGCCGTGTGGTAGCCGAAGCCGCGGTGGATGCGGATGAGGACGTCGCCGCTGTCGACGATGTGGCGGGCGATCGTCACGAACGGGAGGGCGTGCCTGCTCATGGCGACCCTGCCGTACCGGATGCCCGGCAGCATGCTCAGCGCCTCGGCGCGCTCCGCGGTCTGAGGGGACATTCCTCCACCGTGCCCGCGCGGCCCGCGCCGCCACCAGGGAGATCGGACCCCCGAGGCAGGGCCGAAAGTCCCTTGCGCCCGAGGCGCGGCGTCCCTACTTGTCGCTCTCGGCCTGGAGCCGTGCCACGTACGCCGCGGCCTGCGAGCGGCGCTCCATGCCCAGCTTGGAGAGCAGGCTCGACACATAGTTCTTGATCGTCTTCTCGGCGAGGTGGAGCTGCTCGCCGATCGCGCGGTTGGTCAGGCCGTCGCCGATCAGGTCGAGGATCTTGCGCTCCTGCTCGGTGAGCGACCTCAGCCGCTCGTCCTGCTTGCCGCCGGAGCCGCCGCCGTGCCGCAGCCGCTCCAGCACCCGCTGGGTCGCGGTCGGGTCGAGCAGCGACTTGCCCGCGGCGACGTCCCGTACGGCCGTGAGCAGCTCGGTGCCGCGGATCGCCTTGAGGACGTACCCCGAGGCACCGGCCATGATCGAGTCGAAGAGGGCCTCGTCGTCCGAGTACGAGGTCAGCATCAGGCAGCGGATGCTCTCGTCGCGGGAGCGGATCTCGCGGCAGACCTCGACGCCGCTGCCGTCCGGCAGCCGTACGTCCAGCACGGCGACGTCCGGACGGGTGGCGGGGATCCGGGCCAGCGCCTCGGACGCGGTGCCCGCCTCTCCTACGACCTCGATGTCCGACTCGACCGAGAGCATGTCGTGCACACCCCGGCGGACGACCTCGTGGTCGTCGACCAGGAATACGCGGATTCTTCCGTTTTCAGGCACAAGGTCAGTCTCACATACTGATCCTCTCTCTACTCTTCCCGGGCTTTGGCCCCCCGGGATAACGTGCGAGTGTCCGCGGCTCGCGAGGCCGTGACCAGTGATGTCCCCGATTTCCGCACGGTGCTTGGATTTCCAGCTTCTTTGTTGGATATCCGAGCAAAGTTGCAGGTCAGGGATGCCTCGTGCGTCTATGGAGATACTGGCCATGGCTTGGGGGCGCTCCTGACCGCTCCGGGCGAACGACTCGGAGCCGGGGAGCGCGGGCCGCGACCGGGACAGCAGTCACCGCCCGGCGCCGTCCGCGACGCTCCCACCCCGTGCGCCGCACCGGACCGGGCGAGCCTCCCCCCGCCAGTGGGTGGGGGAGCCCCAGGTCACCGGCAACCCCGGGGGCCGGACAGACGGAGGAGCACACGTGACCGTGGAGAGCACTGCCGCGCGAAGCAGCACCGCGACCGCGCGCCGCAGCGGCACCGGAGGAAAGAGCGCCACCGGGACGGCGGCGCCTGCCGAGGGCGGCACCGCGAGCAAGACGGCTGCGAAGAAGACGTCCGCGAAGACGGCAGCAGGCAAGACGTCCGCGAAGACCGCGGCGAGCAAGACCGCAGCGAGCAAGACGGCCGCAGGCAAGACCGCGGCGAAGACCCCCGCGAAGAAGACTTCCGCGAAGAAGGCCCCCGCGAAGAAGGCCCCCGCCAAGGCCACCCGAGCCAGGAAGAGCGCGGCGCAGCCGGACCAGCCCGAGCTCGTCCAGCTGCTCACCCCCGAGGGCGAGCGGGTCTCCCACCCGGACTACGACGTCGACCTGAGCGCCGAGGAGCTGCGCGGTCTCTACCGCGACATGGTGCTGACCCGCCGCTTCGACGCGGAGGCCGTCACCCTCCAGCGCCAGGGCGAGCTGGGCCTGTGGCCCTCGCTGCTCGGCCAGGAGGCGGCGCAGATCGGCTCGGGCCGCGCGCTGCGCCCGGACGACTACGCGTTCCCGACCTACCGTGAGCACGGCGTCGCGTGGACCCGCGACGTGGACCCGACGCTGCTGCTCGGCATGTTCCGCGGGGTGAACAACGGGGGCTGGGACCCGAACAGCAACAACTTCCACCTCTACACGATCGTCATCGGCTCCCAGGTCCTGCACGCGGCCGGGTACGCGATGGGCGTGCAGAAGGACGGCGCCGACTCGTCCGTCATCGCCTACTTCGGCGACGGCGCCTCCAGCCAGGGCGACGTGGCGGAGGCGTTCACCTTCGCCGCCGTCTACAACGCGCCGGTCGTCTTCTTCTGCCAGAACAACCAGTGGGCCATCTCCGAGCCCACCGAGCGCCAGAGCCGTGTGCCGATCTACCAGCGCGCCCAGGGCTTCGGCTTCCCCGGCGTCCGCGTGGACGGCAACGACGTGCTGGCCTGCCTCGCCGTGACCCGTGCCGCCGTCGAGCGCACCCGCTCCGGCGAGGGTCCGATGCTGGTCGAGGCGTTCACGTACCGCATGGGCGCCCACACCACCTCCGACGACCCGACGCGCTACCGGCGCGACGAGGAGCGGGAGGCGTGGGAGGCCAAGGACCCCATCCAGCGGCTCCGCGCCTACCTGGAGAAGGAGGGCCTGGCCGACGCCGCGTACTTCGAGGCGGTCGAGGGCGAGAGCGACGAGATGGGCAAGCACGTCCGCGAGGCCATCCGCACCATGCCCGACCCCGACACCATGGCGATCTTCGAGAACATCTACGCCGACGGGCACGCTCTCGTCGACGAGGAGCGGGCGCAGTTCGCCGACTACCTCGCGTCGTTCGCCGACTCGGCCGAGGAGGCCCGCTGATGTCGTCCACCACGCCTGTCCAGGGCACGAAGAAGCTCCCGATCGCCAAGGCGATCAACGAGTCGCTGCGCCACGCCATGGACAGCGACCCGAAGGTCCTCGTCATGGGCGAGGACGTCGGCAAGCTCGGCGGCGTCTTCCGCGTCACCGACGGCCTCCAGAAGGACTTCGGCGAGGACCGTGTCATCGACACCCCGCTCGCCGAGTCCGGCATCGTCGGCACCGCCATCGGTCTCGCGCTGCGCGGCTACCGCCCTGTGGTCGAGATCCAGTTCGACGGCTTCGTGTTCCCCGCGTACGACCAGATCGTCACGCAGCTGGCGAAGATGCACGCCCGCGCGCTCGGCAAGATCAAGCTGCCGGTCGTCATCCGTATCCCGTACGCGGGTGGCATCGGCGCCGTCGAGCACCACAGCGAGTCCCCCGAGGCGCTCTTCGCGCACGTCGCGGGGCTCAAGTGCGTCTCCCCCTCGAACTCCTCGGACGCCTTCTGGATGCTCCAGCAGGCCATCGAGAGCGACGACCCGGTCATCTTCTTCGAGCCCAAGCGGCGCTACTGGGAGAAGGGCGAGGTCGACACGGCCGCCATCCCGGCGCCCCTGCACACCGCGCGGATCGCCCGGCAGGGCACGGATCTCACCCTGGCGGCCTACGGGCCGATGGTGAAGGTCTGCCAGGAGGCGGCCGCGGCGGCCGGGGAGGAGGGGAACTCGCTGGAGGTCGTGGACCTCCGTTCGATCTCCCCGATCGACTTCGACACCCTTCAGCGGTCGGTCGAGAAGACCGGCAGGCTGGTGGTCGTGCACGAGGCGCCGGTCTTCCTCGGATCCGGCTCGGAGATCGCCGCTCGCATCACGGAGCGGTGCTTCTACCATCTGGAAGCACCGGTACTGCGCGTCGGCGGTTTCCACGCGCCGTATCCTCCGGCCCGGCTGGAGGACGAGTACCTGCCCAACCTGGACAGGGTGCTCGATGCCGTCGACCGCGCGCTGGCGTACTGAGGAGAGCCGTGACGATGACAGACAGCGCCATCAGTGCCACCCGCATCCGCGAGTTCAAGATGCCCGACGTGGGCGAGGGACTGACGGAGGCGGAGATCCTCAAGTGGTACGTGCAGCCCGGCGACACGGTCACGGACGGCCAGGTCGTCTGCGAGGTCGAGACGGCCAAGGCCGCCGTCGAACTGCCCATCCCCTTCGACGGCGCGGTGCACGAGCTGCGCTTCGAGGAGGGCACGACGGTCGATGTGGGCACGCCGATCATCACCGTGGACACGGACCCGTCGGCGGGCCCGGTGGGCCCGGCGGGTCCGGCAGGTCCGGCGGAAGCGGCGGCTCCGGCCGAGCGGCCCGCTGCCGCGGCGCTCGCGCCCGCGCCCGCGCCTGAGGCGGAGGCCGAGCCGGAGTCGGCGCCGGAGGCCGAGCCGGAGGGCCGTCAGCCGGTCCTCGTCGGCTACGGCGTCTCGACCAGCTCCACCAAGCGCCGCCCGCGCAAGCAGTCCGCCGCCCAGGGCCCGCCCCCGGAGGCGGTCCAGGCGATCGCGGCCGAGGTCAACGGGCACGGGCCCGCGTCCGGCGCGGCCACCCTCGGCGCTCCCGCGCCGGAGGCCCGTCCGCTGGCCAAGCCGCCGGTGCGCAAGCTCGCCAAGGATCTCGGCGTCGATCTGGCGACGGTCACCCCGACCGGGCCGGACGGCGTCGTCACCCGCGAGGACGTCCACGCGGCGGCGGCCCCCGCGGCCCCGGCCGCGGCTCCGACGGCGGCGCCCGCCGCGGCGGAACCGCAGGCTCCGTCCGTCGCGACGGAGGCCGAGCCGTCGGCGTACGCGCGCGAGACCCGTGTCCCGGTCAAGGGCGTCCGCAAGGCGACGGCGCAGGCGATGGTGAACAGCGCGTTCACCGCGCCGCACGTCACCGAGTTCGTGACGGTCGACGTCACGCGCACGATGAAGCTCGTACGGGAGCTGAAGCAGGACCCGGACATGGAGGGCGTACGGATCAATCCGCTGCTCCTCGTCGCGAAGGCGTTCCTGCTGGCCATCCGGCGCAACCCGGAGGTCAACGCCGCCTGGGACGAGGAGAACCAGGAGATCGTCCGCAAGCACTACGTGAACCTCGGCATCGCCGCGGCCACCCCGCGCGGACTGATCGTCCCGAACATCAAGGACGCCCAGGACAAGACCCTGTCCGAACTGGCGTCCGCACTCGGTGAGCTGGTGAGCACCGCCCGTGACGGGAAGACCAGCCCGGCGGCGATGAGCGGCGGCACGGTGACGATCACCAACGTCGGCGTCTTCGGCATCGACACCGGCACGCCGATCCTCAACCCCGGGGAGTCCGCGATCCTCGCCTTCGGGCAGATCCGGGAGCAGCCCTGGGTGCACAAGGGCAAGATCAAGCCCCGGCACGTCACCACGCTCGCGCTCTCGTTCGACCACCGCCTGGTCGACGGCGAGCTCGGCTCGAAGGTGCTCGCGGACATCGCCGCGGTGCTGGAGAAGCCGAAGCGGCTGATGACCTGGGGCTGAACCCCGCCCGGTCTCCGCGTGAACTGAGAAGGCGCCGTCCGCATCGTGGACGGCGCCTTCGCCGTACCGCCTGTTGTATCTATGGTGTGCACATGCCGTCCGCGTCGTCTCCCGCCCCCACGACCCCCGTCGCACAGCCCGCGAAGCAGCCACCCGCCGCCGAGCGCGTCTACGCCCACGTCAAACAGGCCGTCCTGGAGCGCCGCTACGAGGGCGGCATGCTGCTCACCGAGGGCGAGCTCGCCGAAGCCGTCGGCGTCTCCCGTACGCCCGTACGAGAGGGCCTGCTCCGGCTGGAGGTCGAGGGCCTGATCCGGCTCTACCCGAAGAAGGGCGCCCTCGTCCTGCCCGTCTCCGCGCAGGAGATCGCGGACGTCGTGGAGACCCGGCTGCTCGTCGAGCAGCACGCGGTGCGCCGCTCCGTCCCCGTCTCGGCGGCGCTCGTCGCCCGCCTGGAGGAGCTCCTCGCCGAGCAGCGCGCGCACGCCGAGTCGGGCGACCTGGCCGCCGTGGCCGCCGCCGACCGCTGCTTCCACGCCGCGATCGTCAAGCACACCGGCAACGAGATCCTCACCCGCCTCTACGACCAGCTCCGCGACCGGCAGCTGAGGATGGGCGTCGCCGTGATGCACGCCCACCCCGAGCGCATCGCCAAGAACATCGCCGAGCACGCGGGCATCCTCCGCGCCCTCCGGGACGGCGACGCGGAGGCCGCGGCCGACGCCGTACGCCGTCACGTCGGCCGCGTCAGCCACCTCGTACGCGGCGAGGACGCCCTGGACGCCTACGTGGAAGCACACGAACCCGTGGACGGTGAACGGTGAGCTCTGGCTCCTCCTCGTCGGGCATACGCGGCCTGCCCGGAGACCCTCCCCCGAGCTCGTCGAACAGAGGGGACCCCCCGGGCGGCGCCCGCGCGATGTGGGTGTGGGGCATCGGCGTCGCCGTCTACTTCGTCGCGGTCACCTACCGCACGAGCCTCGGCGTCGCGGGCATCGACGCCACGCACCGCTTCGACATCAACGCCTCGGCGCTCTCGACCTTCTCGATCCTCCAGCTCCTCGTCTACGCGGGCATGCAGATACCGGTCGGCCTGCTCGTCGACCGGTGGGGGACCAAGCGGATCCTGCTGCTGGGCGTCGTGCTGTTCACCGCGGGCCAGTTCGGCTTCGCGCTCTCCGGCTCGTACGGCATGGCGCTGGCCTCACGCGCGCTGCTGGGCTGCGGTGACGCGATGACGTTCATCGCGGTGCTGCGCCTGGGCACCCGCTGGTTCCCGGCCCGCCGCGGCCCGATGATCGCGCAGGTCGCGGCGTTGATGGGGATGGCGGGCAACCTGGTCACCACGCTCGTCCTCGCCCGCGTCCTCGACGTCTTCGGCTGGACGCCGACGTTCGCGGGCAGCGCGGCGGGCGGCCTCGTGATCCTGCTGCTGGTGATCTTCTTCCTCCGCGACCACCCCGAGGGCCACGCGCCCCCGCCGGTCTCCCACGCGGGCGGCGGCTACGTACGCCGTCAGATCACCGACGCCTGGCGCGAGCCCGGCACCCGGCTGGGCATGTGGGTGCACTTCACCAGCCAGTTCCCCGGCATGGTCTTCCTGCTGCTGTGGGGCATGCCGTTCCTCGTCGAGGCCCAGGGCATCGGCCGGGACACGGCGGGCGAACTGCTCACCCTGGTCGTCGTCTCCAACATGGCCTGCGGCCTGGTCTACGGCCAGGTCATCGCCCGCCACCACGCGGCCCGTACGCCCCTGGTGCTGGGCACGGTCCTGACCACGGCGACGGCCTGGGCGGCGGCCATCTTCTGGCCCGGCGACCACACCCCGATGGGGATGCTGGTGGTGCTCTGCGTGGTGCTGGGCGCCTGTGGCCCGGCGTCGATGATCGGCTTCGACTTCTCGCGCCCGGCGAACCCGCCGGGGCGCCAGGGCACGGCCTCCGGAATCGTCAACATGGGTGGTTTCACGGCCTCGATGACGACCCTGCTCGCCGTCGGCGTCCTGCTGGACCTCACGCACGACGACTACAGCATCGCCTTCGCGACGGTCTTCGTCCTCCAGGCCCTGGGCCTCACCCAGATCGTCCGCCTGCGCGGCAAGGCCGTCAGGCGCGAACGCGAACGCGTCGTCGCCAGCCGCGTGGAGGCGGTCCACGTTCCCGCGTAACCCGTCAGCCCCTGCCCCTCCCGCTGCGTGAGCGGAGGGGACAGGGGCTGACGACGACCCAAGGACCATACGGGTCAAACGGGTCAAACAGTCACGGCGTGACGGCGAAGTGCTGGAGGATCGCGGCGGCGAGATCGGCGTCGCCCTCGATCTTGATCCGCTCGGTCACCGCCTCGGGGCGCACCCGCCCGCACGCGAGCCGCAGATACGTCTCCCAGTCCAGTGACAGCGTCGCGGCCGGGCCGAGCGACGGGCTGCCGTCCACGGAGCCCCGCCCGTCACCGTCGACCCGCACGGTCCGCATGAACTCCAGCGGGCCGCCGACGTCGATCACCACGGCCGAATTCACGGGCGCCGACGCCTCCTTGGCGACGACCTTCGGCAGCGCCTCGACCAGCAGGTCCCGCGCGACCAGCGCGCCCGCCGAGTCGAGATTGCCCGGCTTGCCCAGCGCCCGGCGCAGATCCTGCTCGTGCACCCATACGTCGAAGGCCCGCGTCCGCAGCGCCAGTTCCAGCGGGACCTTCTTCGGCCCGAACGGCAGCGCGCTCGCCACCTCGTCCTCCGGCCCCCGCTTCTCGTTCCGCAGCTGCCGGGCGCGGCGGATGATCGTGTACTCCAGCTCGCTCGTCATCTCCGGGCCCGTGTGGTGCCGCCGCACGTCGACCTGGATCTCCATGTGACGGCTGATCTCGTCCTGCACGTGGTAGATGTCGCGCGGGAGTGTGTGGATGGGGCGCGGGTCGCCGAGCAACTCGCACTCGATCCCGATGAGGTGGGAGACCACGTCACGGACAGACCACCCGGGGCATTCGGTGGGCCGGTTCCACTCCCCTTCGGCGAGCGGCGTCACCAGCTCGGATATCGCTTCCATGGACTGGGTCCAGGCGTCAACATAGGGCTGAAGGCTTGGGTGGTCGGTCACGGGACCCCTCGGCGGTACGGATCGTTCGCGGGCTGGGTGCTCTCAAGTTACGCTGCGCACGGGCACCCCGGCAGTGCTTTTGGGACGATGCTAGGCCCAATCGACCCCCTCGATCGCATGGACGGTGGTACGGTGCGCGCTTCCCTTCTCCAAATACGCGTGGATCCGGACGAATCACCCGATTCGCGCCGCGAGCGCGCGGCCTCCCTCGTACGCGACCAGGCAGGCGCCGACCTGGTGGTCCTCCCCGAACTGTGGCCCGTGGGCGCCTTCGCCTTCGACTCCTTCGAAGCCGAAGCGGAACCGCTGCGAGGGCCCACGTACGAGGCGATGCGGGCGGCGGCGCGCGACGCGGGCGTATGGCTCCACGCAGGCTCGATCGTCGAACGCGAGCCCTCCTCCGGGACCCTCTACAACACCTCCCTCGTCTTCCGGCCGGACGGCGAACTCGCCACCACCTACCGCAAGATCCACCGCTTCGGCTTCGACCGCGGCGAAGCGGTCCTTCTCGGCCGCGGCACGGAACCGGTCACCGTCCCCCATCCCCAGGCCACCCTCGGCCTCGCCACCTGCTACGACCTCCGCTTCCCCGAACTCTTCCGCGCCCTCGTCGACGCCCGCCCCGACGGCGCCCGCGTCTTCGTCGTCCCGGCGGGATGGCCCGCGAAGCGCGCGGCGCACTGGTCCCTCCTCGCGCGGGCGCGCGCTGTCGAGAACCAGGCGTACGTGCTCGCGTGCGGCACCGCGGGCACCCACGCGGGCGTACCGCAGGCGGGCCGCAGCGTGATCATCGACCCCTGGGGCGAGCCCCTGGCCGAGGCCCCGGACGCGGAGGAAACCGTCCTCGACGCCGACCTGGACCTCGCCCAGGTGGAGAAGACCCGCGAGTCCTTCCCGGTGCTGAAGGACCGCGTACGGGAGCTGCGCACGCCGGAGGCGTGAGGGGCTGACGCGGGGACCCGGAGGGGGAGAGGACCGCCGCGCCCGGAAGTGGCAGTCTGGACACATGAACGACCACGCCCCCGCCACACCCTCCTCCCCTTCCGCCACCACCCGCCGGGCCCGCGTCCGCGCACCGGAGCTGACGGGTGCGGGCGGGTGGCTGAACACGGGCGGTGAGCCGCTGACGCTCACCGCCCTGCGCGGCAAGTGCGTGATCGTCGATTTCTGGACATTCTGCTGCGTGAACTGCCTCCACGTCCTGGACGAACTCCGCGAACTGGAAGAACGCCACCAGGACACCACCGTCGTCGTGGGCGTCCACTCCCCGAAGTTCGTGCACGAGGCCGAGCACACGGCGGTCGTGGACGCCGTCGAACGGTACGGCGTCGCACACCCGGTCCTGGACGACCCGGACCTGGCGACCTGGAAGCAGTACGCGGTACGTGCCTGGCCCACCCTCGTCGTGATCGACCCCGAGGGCTACGTCGTGGCACAGCACGCGGGCGAGGGCCATGTGCACGCGATCGAGAAGCTGATCACCGAGCTGGAGGCCGAGCACGAGGCCAAGGGAACCCTGCGCCGGGGCGACAGCCCCTACGTACCGCCGGAGCCCGCCGCCACCGACCTCCGCTTCCCCGGCAAGGCGCTCGCCCTCCCCGACGGCGGCTACCTCGTCTCCGACACCACCCGGCACCAGCTCGTCGAGCTCGCCCCGGACGGCGAGACCCCGGTCCGCCGCCTCGGCACCGGCGAACGCGGCCTCACCGACGGCGGCCCGGACACCGCCCAGTTCAACGAACCCCAGGGCCTCACCCTCCTCCCCGGCGACCGCCACGCCCTCGTCGCCGACACCGTCAACCACGCCCTGCGCCGCGTCGACCTGGCAACCGGCGACGTCGTCACCGTCGCGGGCACCGGCGCCCAGTGGTGGCAGGGCACCCCGGACGAGGGCCCCGCACGCGAGGTCGCGCTCTCCTCCCCCTGGGACGTCGCCTGGTTCGCGGACCGGGTATGGATCGCGATGGCAGGCATCCACCAGCTGTGGACCTACGACCCCGAGTCGGACACCGTACGAGCGGCAGCCGGAACCACCAACGAGGGCCTCGTCGACGCCCCCGCCCCCGAAGCCTGGTTCGCCCAGCCCTCAGGCCTCGCAGCCTCACACGACGGATCCCGCCTCTGGATCGCGGACTCCGAAACGAGCGCCGTGCGCTGGCTACAACGCGCGACCGACGACGTGACCGACGACGCCGACGACGACGCGACCGACGACGCTGCAGACGGCGTGGTCAACAGGGCGACCGACGGCGTGCCCGGCACCCCGGACGACCCGGCGGCCGACAGCTCGGCCGGCAATGAACACACCAGCGCGGGCGGCAACGAGGCCGACGGCGCCGTCGGAGCTGAGCACACCAGCACTGAAGACCGCGAGGCCGACAGCGCGGGCGGCAACGAGCACTTCACCGTCCACACCGCCGTCGGCACCGGACTCTTCGACTTCGGCCACCGTGACGGCCCCGCCGACCAGGCCCTCCTCCAGCACCCGCTGGGCGTGACTGCCCTCCCCGACGGCTCGGTCGCCGTCTCCGACACCTACAACCACGCGCTGCGCCGCTACGACCCGGCCACCGGCGAGGTCACCACGCTCGCCACCGACCTGCGCGAGCCCTCCGCCGCCGTACTGGCCGCCGACGGCAGAGACATCGTCGTCGTGGAGTCGGCTCGGCACCGGCTGACCCGACTGCGCCTGCCGGAGGAGGCGGTGCGCGTCGACGCCGTCGCGCACCGCACCCAGCGCGCGGCGACCGACGTCGCACCGGGCACGCTCCGCCTCGACGTCGTCTTCCAGCCCCCGCCCGGCCAGAAGCTCGACGACCGGTACGGCCCCTCCACCCGCCTGGTCGTCAGCGCCACCCCGCCTGAACTCCTCGCGAGCGGAGCCGGTCAGGGCACCGACCTGGTCCGGGACGTCCGGATCACGACGGACTCCGACGTCGCGGAAGGCGTCCTCCACGTCTCCGCGATGGCGGCCTCCTGCGACGAGGCGGACGAGAACGAGTTCCCCGCCTGCCACGTCCACCAGCAGGACTGGGGTGTCCCTGTTCGCGTCGCCTCCTCCGGAACCTCCCGCCTTCCTCTCGTCCTTGCCGGCCTGGACGAGGAGGCAGCGGGTTGAACCGGCTGTCGAACGTGCCCCTCTGGCGGAAGGAGCCGAGGAATGCTTCGGCTGCTTCGGGGCTGGCGACGGCTGAGGCTGGTTGGGACTGGTTGAGCCTGGTTGATGTGAGCTGACGTGAGCTGATGCGGGCGGCTGTGCGGCTGTGCGGCTGTCGGAGTTCATACGGAACTGGTGCGGACGGGACAAGGGGTCTCGCAGAGCCCTGCCTGACGGGTTCGGCCAGGACCGCCTGCCGCGGCGTGCACGGTCCACGTCCACGGCAGGCGAGGCGAACCGCACGGTTGTCGCCACCTCTACGAGTCTGGCGCGCCCTCCATGGCGAACGGCGCCGAGCAGACCTCTGCCCGTAGCGGTGCCTCTGCCCGTACTGGTGCCTCTACTGGACCGGTGCCTCTACCGGTACCGGTCGTCCACGGTGTGGCGGTGCGATTCCTCGATCACGGGCGCTGCCGGGCTCGGCGGCTGCACCCGGCGGCGCTTGAGGATGCTGACGTAGGCGCACAGGCCGATCGTCCCGACGAGCAGCAGGATCAGCCCCATGATGTCGAGATTGATGCCGCTGACGTTCAGATCGACGGCCAGGGTGAGGATCGCGCCCACGGCCATCATGCCAATGCAGACGATGATGCCCATGAATGATGCCTCCAAGATGAGTTGGGCATGAGCGCTGGCTGGAGCGCTCCAGCCAGCGAGTACCCGTCCCGGACACCCGGACACACGCATTCAGGCCGCCACCGTCCGCGGAACTCACCGCGGACCCATGGACTCTGCTCGCCCCCTTACTCCTCTGCCACCTCTTCTCCCGATGCGGCATCACCTCCCTCTCGTTCCTCCGGTCCGTCCACCGGTATGCCGAACCAGCGGAGCGCCACGGGCCTTGTGTCGGGGCGGGCCTCCTCGGGGCCCCGGGAGAATCGCCGCACCAACTCCAGGTAGGCGTCGTGGAACTCGTTCAACTCCTCTCTCGTAAGGTGGCTGAGGCTGCGTGAGCCCCGCATCCACCCCTCGGCGGACCGTCCTTCGACCGCGAAGCGCCGAGTGAGGGCCAGATCCTCCTCCGCGCGCATGCGCTCCAGCTCGCTCAGCACCGTCTGCTCGGCGGGCGTCAGCCCTTCGTCCGCCGGCATCCGTACGTCGAGCCCTCGGACCGTGCGCCACCAGCGCTCCCGGCCGCCGGTGTGGGCCGGGTCGTCCTCGATGAAGCCGCCACGCTCGAGCTGACGGAGGTGGTAGCTGAGCGTGCCTGTGTTCTGTCCCAGCGCTGCGGCGAGCGTGGTTGCAGTGGCGGAGCCCGAAGTGCCGAGCTGCCGCAGGAGCTTGAGCCGGAGGGGGTGTGCGAGCGCCTTCAACGACTCGGGGTCGCTGATGGTGGGGCGCTGCTCGTCGCGCTCGTCGCCGTTGTCCTGGGTCATGTCCGCCACTCTACGTCACAGAGTTTTCTCTGCATAGTTTTTTCTGCAGATATTCCGCTGCAGAGAAAAGTCTGCAATGCTCGAGGAGTGCGAGGCGGTGACCGCTCTCGCATAGACCACTCGTGTGCCCACACAGGGCACACGAGTCTCAACTGCTCTGGGGGAAAGCTGTGTTCACCACTCGCAGGTCACACACGCCTCGACGCGGGCTCCTCGCGCTCACGGGCCTCGCCATGGCCGCGACCGCCACGATGGCCACGCCCGCGGGCCCCGCCACGGCCGCCGAGCCGAAGCCGCACGCGGCCGAACTCCGCGGCGAGGACGCCACGTTCGCCGACTGCCCCACTCGTGCCGAGCTGCCCGAGGGAGCCGATCCGGCGAAGTGGCGATGCGAGGTCATGTCGGCGACGGGCAGCCTCACTCTCGGCCGGATCAGCGTGCCGCTGAAGAAGCCGGTGGTCATCACGCACGCGGAGGGCCGGATAGGCGGCGAGTTCCACCAGGTCTTCGGGGGTCTCAAGGCCGCCCCGGTCCGCGTGCCCCGCACCCCGCTCTCCCTCTCGCTGCGTTACGGCGGGTATTTCGACTTCCACACCAACGAACAGCGCATGGGCGAGCTGGACCTGAGGTTCGGCCTCTCAGCTCCCGGCGTTCCCCGCAGCTGCTCCATAGGCGGCGGAGCTCGGGAGGCGGTGCATCTGATACTCAAGGCCGTCGGGGAGCCGGAGCCCGGCGAGATGCCGGAGGCCGTGGACACCTCGTTCACGGCACCCCGCACCTCTGGCTGTGGCGCGCTCGGGTCCGTCCTCGACAAGGCCATCGACCTTCCCTCGCCCTCCGGCGAGAACGCCATCCACCTCAACGGCAAGCGCAAGATCCGCGCCTACGCCGAACTGCCCTGACGCGAAGGAGGAGCCGACGCACCGGGTCGGTCCAGAGGCCCAGGCGCCCATAGGCCCAGACGCCAAGAGGCCCAAATGCCCAGAGGCGGGCGCCGGGCTCGAATCCGAACCTCTGACCGGTCATCAACTGAACCTTGAGGCCCCTGCGTTGCGTGTCACCGATAGGTGGGCCCTGGGCATGTCTGGGGCCACGCCGAACAGGCAGTTCGCCGCCGCATCTCCTGCGGTCGGCGAGAACCGTCGGCAAGGAGGACACGGACGTGAACAAGCGCATGCGGGCCGGAATGATCACGGCTCTCGCCGCGACAGCAACGCTGGCGGGTGTGGCCACGGCCGAGGCCACACCGGGTGGTCCGGGCGTGACCAGCAAGACCATTTGGCAGAAGACGGTGGGCGGTAAGGACTACATCTTGCGCCAGATCACCATTCCTGCCGGGCAGAGCACCGGCTGGCACTTCCATGGCGGCACTCTGCGCGGCTACGTCGAGAAGGGAACGCTCAGCCACTTCGACTCCACCTGCAAGTCCGACGGCGTCTACAAGGCCGGGGATTCCCTGACTGAGCCTCCCGGCCCCAAGAACGTTCACATCGGGCGCAACCTCGGTGACACGCCCGTGGTCCTGGACGTGCTGTATGTCCTCCCGCACGGTGCACCGCTGTCGGAGGACGCCCCCAACCCCGGCTGCGACTTCCAGTAGCCGAGCGGTTTCACCGGCTGTCAGGGACTTCGGCACACGGAAGTCCCTGACACCAGCAGAACGACCAGGACCTGAGGAGGGAGAAGGCTCAGCTGCCCATGAAGGCGCTGAGGCAACCGGTCAGCAGCGCGGGGTCGTTGACGCCGCACAGCTCGCGGGCCGAGTGCATCGACAGGATCGCGACTCCGATGTCCACCGTCGTGATGCCGTGCCGGGCCGCCGTGATGGGCCCGATGGTCGTCCCGCACGGCACGTCGTTGTTCGACACGAAGTTCTGCCACGGCACGCCGGCCCGCTCGCACGCGGCGGCGAAGAGCGCGCGGCCCCTGCCGTCCGTGGAGTAGCGCTGGTTGACGTTGACCTTGAGGATCGGGCCGCCGTTGGGAAGGGGGTGATGACCGGGCTCGTGCCGCTCGGCGTAGTTCGGGTGCACGGCGTGCCCGGTGTCGGAGGAGAAGCAGACCGTCCCGGCATACGCGCGGGCCCGGTCCTCGAGGGAGCCGCCACGCGCGAAGACCGACCGTTCCAGCACCGAACCGAGCAGCGGGCCTTGGGCACCGGTGTCCGACTGGCTGCCGTTCTCCTCGTGGTCGAACGCGGCGAGCACGGGGATGTACGGCGGCTCGTCGGGGCCCTCGGCGATGGTGGTGAGGGCGGTGGTTCCCGAGTGCACCGACAGGAGATTGTCCATCCGCGGCCCCGCGATGAACTCGCGGTCGCGACCCAGGAAGGAGGGAGCTTCCACGCTGTGAGCCATCAGGTCCCAGCCGATGATCTCCCCGGCGGGGATGTCGGCCTCCTCGCCGAGGAATCGGATCAGGTCGCCCTCGTGGACGTCACCGAGGCCCCAGATGGGCGTCATGTGGCGCTGGCGGTCCAGCTTCAGCCCCTCGTTGGCCTGCCGGTCCAGATGGACGGCGAGCTGCGGCACCCGCAGCAGCGCGCGGTCGACCTTCACCAGCCGCGTGGTGCCGTCCTTGAGGGACAGCCGTCCGCTGAGGCCGAGGTCGCGGTCGAGCCAGGTGTTGAGGAGGGTGCCGCCGTAGATCTCGACGGCGACCTGGCGCCAGCCCTGGGAGCCGGTGTCGGGGTTGGGCTTCACGCGCAGGTTCGGGGAGTCGGTGTGCGCTCCCGTGATGCGGAACGGTGTCGCGGCCGTCGCCCCCTCGGGGACGTACCAGGCGATGAGCGCGCCGCCACGGAGCACATACCGTCCGCCGGTCCCGGAGTCCCAGGCGTCCGTCTCGGCAAGCTGCTGGAAACCGGCCTTCTCCAACCGCGCGGCGGCGTTGGCCACCGCGTGGTACGGCGAGGGTGACGCGGCGAGGAAGGACATCAGGTCCTCGGCGTGCGCGAGGTCAGGGCGGGCGGCATCGTTCATGCAGTCACCATATCCAGTGACACAGCGCCTATGACTCGTACACGGATCGTGCGGAGCCGAGGTGAGGGGCGCCGGGGGCCCGGACTTCCCTGGCAGCTATGGCCGGGCGCAACCAGAATGAGCGCTATGTCACTGCAAGCGAAAATGATCACGATCGACTGTGCACGGCCCCAGGCCCTGGCGGGCTGGTGGGCGACCGCGCTGAGAACGGAGGTGGATGAGGACTACGGGGAGTTCGTCGTGGTCGCGGCCGAGCCGCTGGTGCTGGGATTCCAGCGCGTACCGGAGGAGAAGCGGGTCAAGAACCGCGTGCACGTGGACTTCGTCGCCGCCGACCGCACCGAGGAGGTGGAGCGGCTGGTCGGGCTGGGGGCCACGGTGGTCGACGAGCACGCGGTGTGGGGCCCGACCTGGACGACGCTGCGGGACCCGGAGGGCAACGAGTTCTGCGTCTCGGACTGAAGGGACGGGAGTGAGGACGGAGCCGGGTGTCCACGTCCCGGGGCAACCACGTCCCCGGGGCAACTACGTCCCTGGGCAACCACACACCCGGCGGAGCGGGATGGACCGTCACTCGTGGCGGCGGCGGGCGTAGACCTCGATCTCGATCTTCATGCGGGGGTCGGCGAGGCCGCACATGAGCATCGTCGCGGCGGGGCGGCCCTCGCCGAAGGCGCGGCGCAGGACCGGCCAGCAGGGCTCGAAGTCGGAGCGGTCGGGCAGCAGATACCGGACACGCACCACATCGGCGAAGGTGCACTTCGCCTCGGTCAGGGCGGCCTCGATGTTGCGCAGGCACTGCTCAGCCTGTTCGACCACGTCGTCGGAGATTGTCATGGAGGTGTAGTCGAAGCCGGTCGTGCCGGACACATGGACCCAGTCGCCGTCGACCACGGCGCGGGCATAGCCGATCTGTTCCTCGAAGGTCGAGCCGCTGAGGATCGCACGTCGCTCTGTCATGAACCGAAAGTTAGGAGAACGGCAGTGATACGTCTAATACGGAAGTAGTCATCGCCTGATATCTCTGGGCGTATGGACAGGCCCGAGCTGCCCCTTCCGCAACTGCATGCGTTCGTCGTGCTCGCCGAGGAACTCCACTTCGGTCACGCCGCCGTTCGCCTGGGCATCGCTCAGCCGCCGCTGAGCCAGCAGATACGCCGCCTGGAGGAGAAGGTCGGACACCCGCTGTTCAGCAGGGAGCCCGGCCGCGTGGCCCTCACTCCGGCGGGGCGCGAGCTGCTGCCCGTCGCCCGGCGGGCACTTGCCGACCTGGCCGAGGGGCTCGCCGCCGCGCGGGCTGTGGGAGACGGCAGGGCGGGGCGGTTGCGGATCGGGTTCGCCGCGTCGCTCGCGCTGACCGTACTGCCGGGTGTGCTGCGGGAGTTCCGGGAGCGGTTTCCCGAGGTGCGGCTGGACATTCAGGAGATGACCACCGCGCCGCAGATCGCCGCTCTGCGTGACAAGACCATCGATGTCGGTCTGGTGCGTGAGCCCTCCGACGAGGACGGGAAGGAGCTGGAATTCAGGACTGTGCTGACCGAGCCGTTCGTGGCGGTGCTTCCGTCGGGGCATCCGCTGGCCGCTCGGCGGACGGTGTCCGTGGGGCAGTTGCGGGACTCGCCCTTCGTGCTGCTGCCGCGCGAGGTCGGGCCGGGGCTGCACGACCGGATCACCGGGCTGTGCGTGGCGGCGGGCTTCGCCCCGCGGGTCGTCCAGCGGGCGGTGGAGTGGCAGACCGTGTGCGGCCTGGTGGGGACGGGGCTGGGAGTCTCCCTGGCGCCGGCCTCCATCCGTCGGATCCGCCTCAGGGGCGTCGCCTTCCGGGGGATCGCGCCCGAGCCTGAGACCGGGCCTGAGTCCGATCTTGGTGCCGGTGCCGGTGCCGGTGCCGGTGCCGGTGCCGGTGCCGGTGCCGGTGCCGGTGCCGGGGTCGGGGTCGGGATTGGGGGCGATCGGGGGCATCGCCGTGCGGGTCGTCGTGCGGCCGCGCGTACGCGGATTGCTGTGGCCTGGCGGCGGGGTGAGCGCAGTCCTCTGGTGGCGCATCTGCTGGAGTGCGCCGGTGAGGGGGCGATGGGCAGGGGTCAGCCGCGGCTGTAGGTGAGGGGCGCGGTGCCGTCGGAGTTGTCGCGGCGGATCTGGTCGGTGCCGACCGGGACGAGGGTGGTGGGCTGGCCGGGGGAGCAGGACTCGGAGCCCGCGCCCACGGTCACCGTGGTGGCGGCGAGTTTGACGGTGTCTCCGGCGGAGGTGAGCTTGGCCTCGAATTCGCAGTGGTAGTCGGGGCCGTCGGCGGAGAGGGTCATGGCCGTCTCCCCCGGATCGGCCTGGCGGATCACCATGCTGCGGGTGTGGTCGGGCTTGCCCGGGAGGGCGCTCCGCCAGGAGCCCAGGAAGCGGTCCTGGATGTCGCCCCCGGAGGGCGAGGTCGACGACGGGTTGCCGGAGGACTCGGTCGCGGAGTTCTGGCTGCTGTTGCTCTTCTTGTCCTGGGCCTTGTTGTCACCGTCGTTGTCACCGTTGTCCTGGCCGCGGACAACGAGGAGTGCCGTGCCCGCTCCGGCGAGCAGGGCGACGAGGGTGACGAGGATGACGGCGACGGGAACGCCGTTGCGGCGCGGGGGTTCGGGGGCGGGGGGTGGGGGCTGGGCGTGCGGATATCCGTATCCGTAGCCGTGAGGGGAGGGAGGGGGCTGGGGGTGGGGGGAGGGGGCCCCCACCATGGTGGGCATGCCGTGGACCCCGTCCGCTCCGGCCGCGCCGTCTGCTCCGGCCGACCCGTTCGTCCCCGTCGTTCCTCCGCCCGTTCCTCCGACCGCTCCCGCGCTCGTTTCGGGCGGGGTCGGTGGGCCTGTTGGGGCGCCGTCGACGGTGGTGCGTTCGGCGGTTTTCTCCAGGCCGTCGGCGGGGGTGCCGATTTCGGTGACCGCTTCGGAGGAGCCGGGTGCCGGGGCGGGGGTGCGGGGGGCGTCGTCCGGGTTCTCGGTGTCGAGCAGGCGGACGGCGTGGCGGCCGAGTTGGGCGACCAGGGCCTCGGGGAGCCAGGACCTTCCGTCTGCCTCCACTCCCGTCCTGGCGGCGGCACTCGTGTCCTCGGCCTCTCTCCTGCCCTCTCCCTCTCCCTCTCCCCCGCCCTCGGTCTCGCCCTCGGGGTCGGCGTCTCCCTCGCCGGTGAAGTTCAGGACGGCGTCCAGGGAGGGGCGGTCCTCGGGGGTCTTGGCGAGGCAGGAGGCGATGAGGGGGCGGAGGGCGTCGGGGACGCCGTCCAGGTCGGGCTCTTCCTGGGTGATGCGGTAGAGCAGGACGTGGACGCCGCTGTCGCCGCTGCCGAAGGGGGAGCGGCCCGTGGCGGCGTAGGCGAGTACGGAGCCGAGGCAGAAGACGTCGCTGGCGGCCGTCACGCGGTCGCCGCGTACCTGTTCGGGGGACATGAAGCCCGGGGAGCCCACGCTGGAGCCCGTGCGGGTGAGGCCGCCCGCCGCCGAGGCCTCCAAGGCGCGGGCGATGCCGAAGTCGATGACGCGGGGCCCGTCGATCGTCACCAGGACGTTGGACGGCTTCAGGTCGCGGTGGACGAGACCGGCGTCGTGGATCGCGCGGAGGGCCTCGGCGAGGCCGGTGGCGAGGTGGCGCAACGAGCGTTCGGGCAGCGGCCCGTGTTCGTGGCCGACGACCTGGCGGAGCGTGGGCCCCGCGATGTAGCCGGTGGCGACCCAGGGGATCTCGGCCTCGGTGTCGGCGTCGAGAACGGGGGCGGTCCACTGGCCGCCGACCCTGCGTGCGGCGTTGACCTCGTGGCGGAAGCGGCCGCGGAACTCTTCCTGTTCGGCCAGTTCGCGCTGGACGAGCTTGACGGCGACCGTACGGCCGCGTGCGCTGCGGGCGAGGTAGACCCGGCCCATGCCGCCGGTGCCGAGTCGTCCCAGGAGGCGGTATGCGCCGATCCACGCCGGGTCGCTGTCGCGCAGCGGTTCCAGCCCCGGCCCTGACCTCGATCCCGGCCCCGATCCCGATCCCGGCCCCGGCCTCGATCCCGACCCCGATCCCGGACCCGTTTCCCTGCCTGTTCCTGATCCCCGTCCCGATCCCGACCCCGGCCCTGACTCTGACCCCGGCCCTGATTCCGGTCCCGTGTTCGGCTCCGACACCGGCCGTCCCCCCGAATTCACCGCTGTGCCCTCGTTGTTCCGCCGTTGAGGATAGACCTGTGGCGCGGCGGGGCGTAGGCGGCGTGGGCGGGGTGCCCGATCCGTTATCCGGCGGCACACACAAGACCCGGCGGCACACACAGGACCGAGGGCCGGGCGCCCCTCGCGGAGCGCTCGGCCCTCGGTCCGTCCCCGACCGGGTCCGTGTGCCTCACCCTGTGTGGATCAGAACGCCGCCTCGTCCAGCTCCATCACCGAGAGGTCGACGTCGTCGGCCAGTTCGCGCTGGACGGCGACGTTGGGCAGGACGTTCGCGGCGAAGAACTTCGCCGCCGCGATCTTGCCCTGGTAGAACGGCACGTCCTTCGGCGAGGCCGTGGCCAGCTTCTCGGTGGCGACGGCGGCGCCGCGCAGCAGCAGGTAGCCGATGACGACGTCGCCCGAGGCCATCAGGAAGCGGGTGGTGTTGAGCCCGACCTTGTAGATGGACTTGACGTCCTTCTCGGTGGCCGCGAGGTCCGTCAGCATGGTGCCGACGATGGCCTCCAGGTCGGCGGCGGACTTGGCGAGCTGGTCGCGGGCGCCCGCGAGCTCTTCGCCGCCGCTCGCCTCGGCGAGGAACTTCTTGATCTCCTCGGAGAGCGAGGTGAGGGCCTGGCCCTGGTCGCGGACGACCTTGCGGAAGAAGAAGTCCTGGCCCTGGATCGCGGTGGTGCCCTCGTAGAGGGTGTCGATCTTGGAGTCGCGGATGTACTGCTCGACCGGGTACTCCTGCAGGTAGCCCGAGCCGCCCAGGGTCTGGAGGGACTGGGCGAGCTGCTCGTAGGACTTCTCGGAGCCGTAGCCCTTGACGATGGGCAGGAGCAGGTCGTTCAGGCGGGTCGCGGCGGAGGCGTCCTCGCCGTTGTGCTCCTTGACCAGGATCTCGTCCTGGACCGTGGCGGTGTAGAGGACGAGGGCGCGCATGCCCTCGGCGTACGCCTTCTGCGTGAGCAGGGCGCGGCGCACGTCCGGGTGGTGGGTGATGCTGACGCGCGGCGCGGTCTTGTCCGTGAACTGGGCCAGGTCGGCGCCCTGGACGCGCTCCTTGGCGTACTCCAGCGCGTTGAGGTAGCCCGTGGAGAGGGTGGCGATGGCCTTCGTGCCGACCATCATCCGCGCGAACTCGATGATCTTGAACATCTGGCGGATGCCGTCGTGCTTCTCGCCGAGCAGCCAGCCCTTGGCGGGCTTGCCGTCGACGGCGCCGAAGGTCATCTCGCAGGTGTTGGAGGCCTTGAGGCCCATCTTGTGCTCGACGTTCGTCGCGTAGGCGCCGTTGCGCTCGCCCAGCTCGCCGGTCTCCCAGTCGAAGTCGTACTTGGGGACGATGAAGAGCGAGAGCCCCTTGGTGCCGGGGCCGTGGCCCTCGGGGCGGGCGAGGACGAAGTGGACGATGTTGTCCGACATGTCGTGCTCACCGGAGGTGATGAAGCGCTTCACGCCCTCGATGTGCCAGGAGCCGTCGTCCTGCTGGGTGGCCTTGGTGCGGCCCGCGCCGACGTCGGAGCCCGCGTCGGGCTCGGTGAGGACCATGGTGGAGCCCCACTGCTTCTCGGCCATCAGCTGCGCGATCTTGTGCTGCTCCTCGGTGCCCTCGTCGTAGAGGACGCCCGCGAAGGCCGGGCCCGAGGCGTACATCCAGATGGCCGGGTTGGCGCCGAGGATCGTCTCGGCGAAGCCCCACAGCAGCGAGCGCGGCGCGGTGGTGCCGCCGATCTCCTCCGGGATGCCCAGACGCCACCACTCGGCGTCCATGTACGCCTGGTAGCTCTTCTTGAAGGAGGCGGGGACCGGCGCGGTGTGGGTCTCCGGGTCGTAGACCGGCGGGTTGCGGTCGGCGTCCTCGTAGGACGCGGCCAGCTCGTTCTCCGAGAGGCGCGCGATCTCGCTCAGCACGCTCTTGGCGGTCTCGACGTCCATCTCGGCGAACGGTCCGGTGCCGTACACCGTGTCGCGGCCGAGCACCTCGAAGAGGTTGAACTCGATGTCGCGGAGATTCGACTTGTAGTGCCCCATGGCGACGGCTCCGTAAGGCTCGCTCGTACTTGTCAGTAGTCGTACTGATGATGCTACCCGTCGGTAATAAGGTGCAACCCCTCACCGCCCAACTGTGACTGGTTACGCTTTCCGCATGTACGGCTACGACCAGACCGCCGCCTCCGGGCAGGGGCAGCACGGCCAGCACAGCCAGCCCGGTCAGCATGGCCAGCACGGCTATCAGCAGCCGCCCCCGCCGCCGTACGGTGCCCACGGGGCGTCGCAGGGCGCGCCGCCCCCGTACGGTCAGCCGGACCCCGGTGCCCAGCAGCAGCCGCTCTACCCCGAGCCCTCCCCGCCCTCCCTCCAGGAGGCGGTCCGCGCCTTCACCACGGGTGCGATGTCGGCGGAGGACTTCCAGGGAATCTTCTCCACCTCCAAGGTCTACTGCCCGCGCGGCGACAACCCCGGCTTCCTCGCGCTGCACAACACCCAGCAGCCCGTGATCCCGATGTTCAGCACGCTCAAGGAGCTGCGCGCGTACGCGGGCAAGGAGTCGAAGTACTTCGTCATCACGGGCGCCGAGGTCCTCGACCTCCTCCCGTCGGGGTACGGATTCGTGCTCGACATGGAGGGCGAGCACCGGGTCGTCTTCGACGCGAAGGCGGTCGAGGAGATGGTCGACTTCGCCATGCGCCGTATGTACGGATGATGTACGGCTGAGGACTCGCACGACGGTGGAGCGCGGCTCGGGCCAGGCGTACGGACGCCCCCGGGCCGCTTCTTCTTGCCTCGCCCCGGCCCGGGAATGCCCCCGTGGGTCGTAGTTGTTAAGCGTTCAACTAAAATCACGGGGAACCCGGCCACAGGAGGTCACCATGCCCGCGATCACCGTTGAGAACCCGCTCGCGCTGCCGCGCGTGCCCGCGCCTCCGGCGGACGGCCCCGAGGCGGTGACGCCACGCCCCGTGCTCGCCGTGTCCACCGCGCCGAGCGGTTTCGAGGGCGAGGGATTCCCCGTGCGCCGCGCGTTCGCGGGGATCAACTACCGGCACCTCGACCCGTTCATCATGATGGACCAGATGGGCGAGGTGGAGTACGCACCAGGAGAGCCCAAGGGCACCCCCTGGCACCCGCACCGGGGCTTCGAGACCGTGACGTACCTGCTCGACGGAACGTTCGTGCACCAGGACTCCGCGGGCGGCGGCGGCGTCATCAACGACGGGGACACCCAGTGGATGACCGCGGGCAGCGGCCTGCTGCACATCGAGGCGCCGCCGGAGTCCCTGGTCATGAGCGGCGGCCTCTTCCACGGCCTGCAGCTCTGGGTGAACCTCCCGAAGGCCGACAAGATGCAGGCGCCCCGATACCAGGACATCGGCGGCGGCAGCGTCAAGCTCCTCACGACGCCCGACGGCGGCGCGCTGCTCCGGCTCATCGCCGGTGACCTCGCCGGGCACGAGGGACCCGGCGTCACGCACACCCCGATCACGATGATCCACGCGACGGTCTCGCCGGGCGCCGAGGTCACGCTGCCCTGGCAGCAGGACTTCAACGGGCTCGCGTACGTCCTGACCGGGCGCGGCTCGGTCGGTACGGACCGGCGTCCGGTCCACACCGGGCAGGCGGCGGTCTTCGGCGAGGGGGGTTCGCTGACGGTGCGGGCCGACGAGTCGCAGGACGCGCACACCCCGGACCTGGAGGTCGTGCTGCTGGGCGGGCGGCCGATCAGGGAGCCGATGGCGCACTACGGGCCGTTCGTGATGAACAGCCACGCCGAGCTCGCCCAGGCGTTCGACGACTTCCAGGCCGGGCGGCTAGGCCGGATCCCCGCCGAAAAGCTCTGAGGCCTGCTCCTCGCTCAGTACGGCGCCCGGGGGCGTGGGCCCGTCACCGTCACGGCCCCCGCCCCCGTGGCGCTCCCGGATCTCGAACCAGATGCACTTGCCCTCGCCCCGCGGGTCCACGCCCCAGCGGTCGGCGAGCATCTCCAGCAGCACCAGTCCGCGCCCCGACGAGGCCATCTCGCCGGGGCTGCGGCGGTGCGGCAGCTCGTCGCTGTGGTCGAGGACCTGCACGCGCAGCGTCCGTACGTCCGGGGGGCCGGTGATCTCGGCGACGAGGACGGCGTCGCCGTCGGTGTGCACGAGGACGTTCGTGAGCATCTCGGAGAGCATCAGCACCGCCCCGTCGACCTGGTCCTCGTCGGCCCAGTCGTGCAGCAGGTCGCGGAGCTGGTGGCGGGCCTCGGCGATGCGGTCGGGCTCGGCCTGCGCGATGGTCAGCACGCTGCGGCGGGACGAGACGGAGCCGCCGTCCGGGGCGGCGCCCGCGGGGGACGGGCCGGGCGCGAGCAGCAGCAGGGCGATGTCGTCGGCGTGGGCGGAGTGCCGGTCGGCCAGCGGGCCGGGGACGCGGGCGCCGCGCGGCCCGAGCACGCCCTCCACCAGCGCGTCCGCCAGCGCTTCCAGATCACCGGGGCCGCCGGGGCCCTCCCCTCCTGAGCCCTCCCCTCCGGTGTGCTCCTCGACGACCTCGCGGATCCGCGTCCACCCCGTCTCCAGGTCGTGGCCGCCGGTCTCGATCAGCCCGTCGGTGCACATCAGGAGCCGCTCGCCGGGCTCCAGGACGAGGCGCGTCGTCGGATAGTCGGAGTCGGGGTCGATGCCGAGGGGCAGGCCGCCCGCCGTGGGGCGTACGAGCATGGGCCCGTCCGGCAGCTGCACGGCCGGGTCGGGGTGGCCCGCGCGGGCGATGTCGAGGGTGCCGGTGGCGGGGTCGACCTCGATGTAGAGGCAGGTGGCGAAGCGCGGGTGGTCGGCCTCGGCCTCCGCGTCGCCGGGGGACTCGGGCCCGGTCACGGCGGTCGTCGCGGTGGCCGCGCCGGGGCCGGGCGGCGGCGCTCCGCTCCCCTCTCCCTCCCCAGTCCCCGTACGGGGCCGCAGCTCGCCCAGGGAGGAGGCGCCGCTCATCCCGTACAGGAAGCGGGAGGCGCGGGCGAGGACCGCGTCGGGGTGGTGGCCCTCGGAGGCGTAGGCGCGCAGGGCGATGCGGAGCTGGCCCATGATGCCCGCGGCCCGCACGTCGTGGCCCTGGACGTCGCCGATGACCAGGGCCGTACGGCCGGAGGGCAGCGGGATCACGTCGTACCAGTCGCCGCCGACCTGGAGGCCGCCGCCGGTCGGGATGTAGCGGGCCGCCAGCTCCATGCCGGGGATGACGGGCTTACGGGCGGGGCGCATGGTCCGCTGGAGGCCCGCGGTCAGCTCGCGCTCGGACTCGTTGAGGGTGGCGCGGGAGAGGGCCTGGGCCAGCATCCGCGCGACGGTGGTGAGGACGGCGCGCTCGTCGGGCGTGAAGGCGACCGGCCGCCCGAAGGCCACGGCCCACACGCCGATGGGGCTGCCCGCGACGATCAGCGGCAGATACGCCCGCGAGTGCGGTCCCCCGCCCTCGCCACCCCCGCTCTCCCCGGCGAGCAGCTCCGGATAGCGGCGGGCGTACTCGTCCGGGTCGAGCAGATAGAGCGCGCGCCCCGTGCGTCCCGCCTCGGCCGCCGGGTGGGCCTGGTCGCGGCGCACGGGGCGCTCGGCGGCTCCGGCTCCGGCTCCGCCTCCGGCCTCGTGGCCCAGGGGGCCCAGGGGGCGCAGGCGCTCGCCCTCCAGCGCGTAGAGCGTGAGGACGTCGGGCGCGAAGCCCGGCATGGCGAGGGAGGAGGCGACGCGCAGCACGTCGGCGGTGGTGTACGCCTCGGAGAGGGCGCGGCCCGCGTCGAGGAGGAAGGCCTCGCGGTTGCGGCGCCAGTCCCAGTCGGACGGCGCGGAGGGGGAGGCGGCGGCGTGCGCGGGGGCCGGCGGGCCGGCGGCGGCCTCCTCGTCGAGGGCGGCGCCGACGGGCTCGGGGACCTCGTAGAGCAGGCCGACGATGCGGGTCGTGGACTCGGGGGAGCCGGGCCCGGAGATCTCGGCGTGGGTGGCGCGCAGCGGGCGGACGAGCGTGCGCACCGTCCGTATGACCTTGCCGTCGCGGTCCACGACGCGCATGGTCGCCTCGGCGGGGGTGTGCTCGGTGAGGGCGAGGGTGACGATGCCCTGGAACGTCACGTAGTCCACGGCGTGCAGATGCGAGCGGACCGCGTTCCCCTGGAGGGTGAGGTCGGTGGTGCGCGGGGACCGGGGGGCGGTCTCGGGGGTGACGCCGAGGAGGTGCGCGGCGTGCGCGTCGAGGGTCACGAGACCTGTGGCGTTGTCCCAGGTCCAGAGCCCAGCGCCGGTGGCGGAGAGGGCTTCCTCGGTGCGCATTGCACTACTTTATTCGGAGTCGTGCGGGTTTCGGAAACGGGGGCGAGGGAGCCTTCCGCAGGGCGGTAGTCTGAGAAGCATCTCTCTGTGACTCCTGAGCCGAACGACTTGGATGAATGATGCATCGGTACCGGTCCCACACCTGCGGCGAGCTTCGCGCCTCGGACGTCGGCACTGACGTCCGGCTGAGCGGCTGGCTGCACAATCGTCGGAACCTGGGCGGCATCCTCTTCATCGATCTCCGTGACCACTATGGCATCGTCCAGCTCGTCGTCCGCGACGAGGCCAGCGAGATCAACGAGAAGCTGAGCTCGCTCTCCAAGGAGACGGTGCTCCGCATCGACGGCCGGGTCACCGCGCGCGGCGCGGAGAACGTGAACCCGGAGCTGCCGACGGGCGAGATCGAGGTCGAGGTCGCCGACGTCGAGGTGCTGGGCGGCGCGGACCAGATCCCCTTCACGATCAACGCGGAGGACGGGGTCAACGAGGAGCGGCGCCTGGAGTACCGCTTCCTCGACCTGCGCCGCGAGCGCATGCACCGCAACATCATGCTGCGCAGCAAGGTCATCTCCTCGATCCGCGAGAAGATGTCGGGCCAGGGGTTCAACGAGCTGGCGACGCCGATCCTGTCGGCCACCTCCCCCGAGGGCGCCCGGGACTTCCTCGTTCCCTCGCGCCTGCACGCGGGCAAGTTCTACGCGCTGCCGCAGGCCCCGCAGCAGTTCAAGCAGCTGCTGATGATCGCGGGCTTCGACCGGTACTTCCAGATCGCGCCCTGCTTCCGCGACGAGGACGCGCGCGCGGACCGCTCGCCCGGCGAGTTCTACCAGCTCGACATGGAGATGAGCTTCGTCGAGCAGGAGGACGTCTTCGAGGTCATCGAGAAGGTGATGACCGAGCTGTTCCAGGAGCTGGGCGAGGGCCGCGAGGTGACCTCCCCGTTCCCGCGGATCCCGTTCCGCGAGGCGATGGTGAAGTACGGCTCGGACAAGCCGGACCTGCGCGCCCGTCTCGAACTCACCGACGTCTCGGACGTCTTCAAGGGCTCCGGCTTCAAGGCGTTCGCCGACAAGCACGTCCGCGCGCTGGCCGTGCCGGACACCGCCGGGCAGCCGCGCAAGTTCTTCGACCAGATGGGCGACTTCGCCGTCGAGCAGGGCGCGAAGGGCCTGGCGTGGGTGCGGGTCGGTGACGACGGCGCGCTGGCGGGCCCGATCGCGAAGTTCCTGACGGAGGACGACGTCCGGGCGCTGACCGACGCGCTCTCCCTCAAGCCGGGTCACGCGGTCTTCTTCGGCGCCGGTGAGTTCGACGAGGTCTCGAAGATCATGGGCGCGGTCCGCGTCGAGGCGGCCCGCCGCGCGGGGCACTTCGAGGAGAACGTCTTCCGGTTCTGCTGGATCGTCGACTTCCCGATGTTCGAGAAGGACGAGGAGACCGGCAAGGTCGAGTTCTCCCACAACCCGTTCTCCATGCCGCAGGGCGGCCTGGAGGCGCTCCGCACCAAGGACCCGCTGGACGTCCTGGCCTGGCAGTACGACATCGTCTGCAACGGTACGGAGCTGTCGTCCGGCGCGATCCGGAACCACGAGCCGGAGATCATGTTCGAGGCCTTCGGCATCGCGGGATACTCGCAGGAGGACGTCCGCCGCGAATTCGGCGGCATGCTCCGCGCGTTCGAGTACGGCGCCCCGCCGCACGGCGGCATCGCCCCCGGCATCGACCGCATCGTCATGCTGCTGGCCGACGAGCCGAACATCCGCGAGACGATCGCCTTCCCGCTCAACAACAACGCCCTGGACCTGATGATGGGCGCCCCGAGCGAGGTCGAGGAGTCCCGCCTCAAGGAGCTCCACCTCTCGGTGCGGAAGCCGCAGGTGAAGTAGGCGGGAAGCGGGCGGCGCGCAGTCGTCCACCCGTACGAGGGAAAGGCCCGGGATCTTCGGATCCCGGGCCTTTCGTATGACTAGGTTCCCCGTCATGGCAGAGACGTCAGTGAAATCCCGGCACGCGTGCCGGGGGCCCGTACCGTGGAAGGCACCACCCGTCCCGGAGGAGGCCGTCGTGTGCAGCGCGGAGGAGTCGTCCAGCGTCCTGACCCAGGACCAGTTCGAGGAACTGTCGAGCGCCGCCGACAGGGTCAGCGACGCACTCCGCCTGGAGTTCGTCGCCGGGAAGATGGGAATCAAGGCTGTGCCGGACGGCAACCATGGGCGGATCATCGTGTGGCTGCAACAGATCTGCATGCAGTCGAAGCAGGGCTTCTGGCTCTTCCCCGATCAGGGGCTCCGCGTCGAGTCCTACCGCAACGGCAATGCCCGCCCGGATGGCGTCCTCGCGCCGATCGACACCTTCGTCGGCCAGGGCGAGTGGGCCGGCACCGAGGGCGTCCTGATGGTCGCGGAAGTCACCTCCCGGGACCGTGACACCAACCAGCGCGACCGCGTCGACAAGCCTCGCGCCTACGCCGAGGCCGAGCTGCCCGTCTTTCTGCTCATCGACCGCATCACCGGCGAGGTCAAGGTCCACTCCCAGCCCGACGGGGAGCGGTACGAGCAGGTGACGACCGTGCCGTTCGGCAAGACCGTCACGCTGCCCGATCCCGTCGGCGTCGAGCTCGACACCGAGCCGCTCAAGGAGTGGGCGGACTGAGGTCCGCGCGCCCTCTCATTCCGCCGCCACCGCCGCGTCCGTCTCCCTGCCCCGGGTGACCGACCACGTCGCCGCGAGTGAGGCGCCCAGCGTCAGGGTCGTTGCCGTGGCGGCGACCGCGGCGTAGATCCACAGGGGGCCGCTCGGGAGCCAGGAGTCCGCCGCCGCGACCGCGAAGGGGATCAGGGAGGTCGCCGCGGCCAGGGTGCCCAGGAGCAGGCCGACGGCCGTGACGAGCAGGGCCTCGACGGTGACGGTGCGCAGCACCTGGGCGCGGGTGGCGCCGCCGAGGCGCATCAGGCCGAACTCCCGCTTGCGGTGCGTGAGGGAGAGCACCTGGGAGTTGACGACGGCGATGGCCGTGTAGGCGACGATCATGCCGACGAGCAGGTAGTTGATCCACGCCTGGAGCTGGACGTCCTCCGCGTTCGCCGCGAGCAGCGCGTCGCGGTCGGCGGCCTGGAGGCCCGGGTGGTCCGCCGTGAACCGGTTCAGTGTCGCCATCAGCGCGCCCTCGTCCGTGCCCGGTTCGGCGCGGACCACGATCTGGCGGGGCAGGCCCGCCGTGGTGTGCGGGGCGAGGAGGCTCGTGGGGGCGAGCGCCGTCTCGTATCCGGCGCGGCCCTCGAAGAGGGCGACGATACGGACGTCCGTGGCCGAGCCGTCGCCCAGGCGCAGCCGCAGCGTGTCGCCGACGCCCTTGCCGAGCTCCTCGGCGCGGCCCTCGGGCAGCGCGACCGTACGGCCGGTGAGCGCGGTGAGCTTGCCCTCGGTGGGGTGCACGGCGGTGGTGCGGGCGGCGTCGCGCCCGGTGACGCCCTGGAGGGGGAGTCCGTCGCCGTCGTCGGCGCCGTCGTGCGGGCGTTCGATGTGGCCGGTGGTGGTGACGTACGCGCTCGCGGCGGAGACGCCGTCGAGCGCGCGGACGCGGTCGGTCAGCGCCGGGTCCACGCCGCCGACGGGCGCGGTGACCACGGCGTCGGCGCGCAGGTTCTCGCGGAAGGCGTCCTCGGTGGCCTGTACCTGCGTGGTCTGCAGGTAGAGGTTGCCGACGGCCATGCCCGTGGCAAGCAGGACGGGCGTGACGACGGAGGCCATACGGACCGTGCGGGCGCGGGAGTTGA
Organism: Streptomyces sp. NPDC048172; assembly: GCF_043202595.1. Classification (NCBI taxonomy): domain Bacteria; kingdom Bacillati; phylum Actinomycetota; class Actinomycetes; order Kitasatosporales; family Streptomycetaceae; genus Streptomyces; species Streptomyces sp. NPDC048172. The sequence goes on along the minus strand of NZ_JBIDAT010000002.1, from coordinate 289,799 downwards.
GGACCGCCAGCTCGCCGCTGGGCCCGCGGCCGGTCAGCAGCCGCACGAGGGGGGAGACGAGGAAGGTGACGAGCTTGGTGAGGCCGGGGCCGAGCAGCGCCAGTCCGGCCGCCGCGCAGATCACCGTGGGTCCGGCCGTGCTCGCGGCGACGGGCCCGTCGAAGAGCAGCACCGTGAGGATCGCGAGCGCGGTGGCGCCCGCGAGGAAGAGGACGGCGAGGACGAGCCGTACGGGGTGCAGCCAGCGCTCTCCCGTCGCGGCCTCCGTCAGGGCCTGGCCGGGGTGGGCGCGGACGGCGCGGCGGGCGCCGATGCCGCCGCCGACGAGGGCGGTGAGCAGCAGCGCGCCGCCCGCCGCGGCGGCGGGGATCCAGCCCTGGGCGTGGACGACGACGTTCTCGACGAGCCCGGCGTCCACCAGCCGCGTGTAGAGCTGTTCCCCGGCGTACGGGCCCGCGAGCGCGCCCCCGGCGGCCGCGAGCAGCGCGACCAGCAGCGTCTCGGCGAGCAGCATGCGGCGCAGCTGGCGCGGCGTGGCGCCGGTGGCCCGCATCAGCGCGAACTCGCGGTGCCGCTGCCCCGTGGAGAGGGAGACGGTCGAGGCGACGACGAACACGGCGACCATGGCGGCCAGTCCGCCGAAGACCGAGGCGATGACGATGAGCCCCTCGCGGTCCTCCTCGACGTCCGGGTACTCCACGGCGCCCCGCTCGTCGCCCGAGACGACCTTCGCGCGGGCGTCGGCCCGCGAGATCCGCTCCGCGAGCCGGGACTTGAGGGCGCCCACGTCCTGGCCCGGCGCGGCGACGACGGCGATGTCGGCGATCTCGCCGCCCGCCAGGGCGCGGGCCCGCGCGTCGGTGAAGAAGACCAGGGCCTTGTCGACGTGCCGCCCGTCCCCGGCCGCGGCGATGCCGCTGACCTCGTACGTACGGGCGCCGCCGTGCGCGGCGAGGCGGATCCGGTCGCCGGGCCGCGCGCCCGCGGCGCGGGCCGTACGGGCGTCGAGGACGACCTGGTCGTCGGCGGCGGGGGCCCGCCCCGCGCTCGTCCGGTACGGGGTGAGCGCGGCCGAGCTCCAGCCGTGGCCCTCGACCTCGGTCCGGGCCCCGGAGGACTCCTCGGACTTCCCGAGCACCGCCGCGTCGAACACCGGCTCGGGAACCGCGGAGCGCACCCCCGTGGTGCTCCGCAGCTCCTTCGCCAGGCTCTCCGGCACGGGCACCCGCTCGGTGAGGACGGCGGACTCGCTGTCGTCCTCGCTCCGTCCGGTCAGCTCGTACGAGCGGTCGCCGGTGACGACCAGGTCGGCGCCCGCGAGGCGCTGCGGCGGGGCGTTGTTGCGGATGCCGGTCTCCAGGAGGCCGCCGCAGGACATGACCAGGACCGTGCCGAAGAAGAGCGCGAGGAAGGTGGCGACGAAGCCGCCTCTGCGGAACCGCAGGGTGCGCCAGGCGAGTGCGAACATCAGGCGGCCGCCCCCGTCGAGGTATGCCACGGGCGGGTCATGCGCTCGGCGACGCGCTCGGCGGTCGGCGCGTCCATCGCGTCGGCGATACGGCCGTCGGCGAGGAAGAGCACCTGGTCCGCGTACGAGGCGGCGACCGGGTCGTGGGTGACCATGACGACGGTCTGGCCCGTCTCCCGCACGGCCTGCCGCATCAGCTCCAGGACCTCGGTGGCGGTGTGCGTGTCGAGGGCGCCGGTCGGCTCGTCGGCGAAGAGGACGGCGGGCCGGGTGGCCAGCGCGCGGGCGATGGCCACGCGCTGCTGCTGGCCGCCGGAGAGCTGCGCGGGCCGGTGCTTGGCGCGGGCGGTGAGGCCGACGCGGTCGATGACGGCGGCCAGGTGGCGCCGGTCGGGGCGCTTGCCCGCGAAGCGCAGCGGCAGCGCGACGTTCTGCTCGACGGTCAGCGCGGGCAGCAGGTTGAAGGACTGGAAGACGAAGCCGACGCGCTCGCGGCGCAGCTTCGTCAGCTCCGTCACGTTCATGGCGCCCAGGTCGTGCCCCTCGACGGTGACCGTCCCGGAGGTCGGCCGGTCGAGCCCGGCGGCGCACTGGAGGAACGTGGACTTGCCGGAGCCGGAGGGGCCCATCACGGCGGTGAAGCTGCCCGGCGCGAAGTCGGTGGAGACACCGTCCAGCGCGATGACGGCGGCGTCGCCCTTGCCGTAGGTCTTCCGCACGTCCTTGAGCTGTACGGTCATCTCGCCGCTCCCGCCGGGTCGTTGTGCGCCTGTGTGCTGCCGCTGTGTCCTGCCGTTTTCCTTGTGTCTACGACGTTAGGCAGCGGCGCCCGGCGGACCCAGGGCCCCAAGTGGCGTCTGCGGGGGTGGTGTTGGCTACACCCCGGGGGACCGGTGTCCCCCCGTGGCGAAGCCGTCGAGGAGCAGTGCGAGGCCCGCCTCGAAATGGGCGTCCCAGTCGCTGTGCGGGGGCGTGGCGTGGGCGGCGAGCGTGGGGTAGCGGTCGGCGGCCTCGCGCAGCCGTTCGGCGAACGCGCCGCGCGCCCGGCGGTCCTCGGCCCCGTCCGGCCACGCGGTCTGGGTGGCGACGGAGCCGGTCACCTGCTGCGTGACCAGGGCGGCGGCGGAGGCCAGCGCGATGCCGTCGAAGCCCGCGGTGACGAGCGCGGCGTGCACGAACTCCGCGCGGGCCAGCGCGTGCGGGCCCAGCAGCGGGCGGGTGGCGGTGAGCCCGGCGGCCCAGGGGTGGCGCAGCAGCGCGGCCCGCAGCTCCCGCATGAACAGCGCGACGTCCTCGCGCCAGGTGGCGTGCCCGGCGGGCAGCGCGACCTCGCCGGAGACCGCGTCGAGGGCGAGGTCGAGCAGGTCGTCGCGGTGCGCCACGTGCCAGTAGAGGCTCGTGGCGTGGACGTTCAGCGCGTCGGCGAGCTTGCGCATGCTCAGCGCGGGGACGCCGCCGCCGTCCAGCGCCGCGACGGCCGCCTCGGTGATCCGCTCGCGGCTGAGCGCGGGCCCGGTGCGTGACGCCTGGCGCGGCGCGCGCAGCCAGACCGCTCCGGGAAGGGCGTCCGTCTCCTGCCGGGGGCGCTTGGGGCTCATGGCGCCCGATCCTACGCACTTGACCTACGCCGTTGCCTTGGTCCTACAGTGTTGGTCATCAATCCAACACTGTAGGGGAAACGAGGGAACGATGACGGACCCCGAAGGACACCCCCGCCGCCGGGCGATCCTCGCCGCGCTCTGCGCCGCGCTCCTCGTGATCGTGCTGGACAACACCGTCCTCAACGTCGCGCTGCCGGACCTCGCCGAGGACTTCGGCGCCTCGACGGGCACGCTCCAGGCCGTCATCGACGCCTACGCCGTCGTCTTCGCCGGGCTCCTCATCGCCGCGGGCGCCGCCTCCGACCGCTACGGACGGCGCCGCGCCCTGCTCACCGGGCTCGCCGTGCTCGGCCTCGCCTCGGCCGCCGCCGCGCTCGCGACGTCCGCCTGGTGGCTGATCGCCATGCGCGCGCTGATGGGCGTCGGCGCCGCGCTCGTCATGCCCGCGACGCTCGCGATCCTCGTGCAGGTCTTCCCCGAGCGGGAACGCCCCCGCGCCTTCGCCGTCTGGGCCGCCGTCGCCGCCGTGGCCATGGCCGCCGGGCCCGTGCTCGGCGGGGCGCTGGTGGCGGCCTGGAGCTGGGCCGGGGTCTTCCTGCTCAACGTCCCCGTGGTGCTCGCCGCCGCCCTCGCCGTCGCCCGGCTCGTCCCCGAGTCCCGCGACCCCCGCGCCCGCCCCGTCGACCCCGCGAGCGCCGCGCTCGTCACCGCCGGGATGGTCGCGCTCACCGGCGCGGTGATCGTCGCGGGCCACGGCGGTACGGGCGTGCCCGCGGCCGGTCTCGCCGTGGCGGTCCTCGCGCTCGTCGCCTTCGTACGGCGCCAGCGGCGCGCGGCGGCGCCCGTCGTGGAGTTCGCGCTCTACCGCGACCGCCGCTTCGCCGGGGGCAGCGCCGCCGCCGCGCTGCTCACGCTCGGCACCGGCAGCGCCCTGTTCGTCCTCACCCAGTACCTCCAGCTCGTCCGCGGCCACTCCGCGCTGGAGGCCGGGGCCGCGGTCGTACCGCTCGCGCTCGGCACGGTCCTCGGCTCCGCGCTCGGCGGGCGCGCGCCCGCGCGGATCGGGGCGCGCGCCACGATCGTCCTCGGTTTCACGGCGACGGCCGCCGGGTTCCTCCTCCTCGCCGCGCTCACCCCCACCAGCCCGTACGCGCTGGCCGCGGCGGGGCTGCTGCTCCAGGGCGCGGGCACCGGCTTCTCCAGCCCGGCGACGACCGCCACCGTGCTCGGCGCGGTGCCGCGCGAGCGCGCGGGCATGGGCTCGGCGCTCAACGACACCCACCAGCAGCTCGGCATCGCCCTCGGCGTCGCCCTCCTCGGCAGCCTGCTCGCCGCCGCCTACCGCGCCGGGCTGCCCGACGCCGTGCCCGAGGGCGCGCGCGGCTCGCTCGCCGCGACCCTGCGCGCGGGAGGCTTCACGGACGCCGCGAAGGACGCCTTCGTCACCGCCCAGTCCGTCACGATGCTCACCGCGGCGGGCTGCGCGCTCGCCGGGGCTGTGGTCGCGGGGGCCGTACTCAGGGACCCGTTGAGTACACGGACTCAGGACTCCGGGAAGCGAGCTCCGTAGCGTCGTCGGCGTGACCATGGAGGAGACCGCGGACGGGCCCGTGACCGGGGCAGCGACCGGCGGCGACAGCAAGTGGACGGTCGGCTGCGCCGTCGCGCTGACGATCGTGACGGTGCTCGCCGCGCTCGGCGCGATCGCGCTGCAGGAGTTCGAGAAGGGCCTCGACGGCACCGGCCAGGTCGAGGCCGCCGGGGGCCCGGACGGCAGCGTCGCCGACCCGTTCGCCGCCGGGGACACCGCGCGCTACGAGGACGGCCTCAAGGTCACCGTGGGCGACGCGGAACGCGGCTCCGGCGGCGTCCACCGCTTCACCGTCACCTTCGAGAACGGCACCGACGACCCCCTCCCCCTCGGCGAGACCGGCAGCTACGCGGCCGACGGCCTGCTCGGCGTCTGCGCGGGCGAGCCCCTCGACGACTGCACCCCCGACGACGCGCGCGACGTCGACTGGGTGAACTCCGAGAGCGTCACCGCCCGCTTCCAGGGCGAGCTGAAACCCGGCGACAGCCTCACCGTCCCCCTCCGCCTCAAGGGCGACGGCGAAGGGACCCAGCCGGTGACGGTGGAGACGACGCCGTACTCCGCCTCGTACCGTGACACGGTGTACTGGCGCCTCGACCTCGGCTGACCCCCACCTGACCCTCACCGCCCGTAATCGAGGGGAAACCGGGTTGCCCGGGCCGATAGGATTTCGCCCATGGCGGCCACTGGATCAGAGCAGAAGGGGCAGAAGGCGTACTACGTCTCCACCCCCATTTATTACGTGAACGACGCTCCCCACCTGGGCCACGCCTATACGACCGTCGCGGGCGACGTGCTCACGCGCTGGCACCGTCAGCGCGGCGAGAAGGTGTGGTACCTCACCGGCACGGACGAGCACGGTCAGAAGATCATGCGCACCGCGGAGGCGAACGGGGTCTCGCCGCAGGAGTGGTGCGACAAGCTCGTCGAGGAGGCCTGGAAGCCCCTCTGGGAGCACCTGGACATCGCGCACGACGACTTCATCCGCACCACGGAGAAGCGCCACACCGACCGCGTCCAGGAGTTCGTGCAGGACCTGTACGACAAGGGCGAGATCTACCAGGGCGGGTACGAGGGCCCTTACTGCGTGCCCTGCGAGGAGTACAAGACCTACGCGGAACTCCTCGACGGCGAAGGCGACTTCGAGGGGCAGAAGCTCTGTCCCATCCACAAGAAGCCGGTCGAGATGCTGAAGGAGGAGAACTACTTCTTCAAGCTCTCGGAGTACGGCGAGAAGCTCCTCGCGCACTACGAGGCGAACCCGGACTTCATCCAGCCCGAGTCCGCGCGCAACGAGGTCATGCAGTTCGTGCGCCAGGGCCTGGAGGACCTCTCCATCTCGCGCTCGACCTTCGACTGGGGCGTCAAGATCCCCTGGGACGACAAGCACGTCATCTACGTGTGGATCGACGCCCTCCTCAACTACGCGACGGCGGTCGGGTACGGCTCCGACCAGAAGAAGTTCGAGGAGACCTTCCCCGCCGACGTCCACCTCGTCGGCAAGGACATCCTCCGCTTCCACGCCGTCATCTGGCCCGCGATGCTGATGGCGAACGGACTGCCGCTGCCCCAGCGCGTCGTCGCCAACGGCTGGCTGATGGTCGGCGGCGAGAAGATGTCCAAGTCCAACCTGACGGGCATCTCCCCGCAGCAGCTCACCGAGCACTTCGGCGTCGACGCCTACCGCTGGTACTTCCTGCGCGCCATCGCCTTCGGCCAGGACGGCTCGTTCTCCTGGGAGGACTTCTCCGCGCGCTACACCAGCGAGCTGGCGAACGACTACGGCAACCTGGCCTCGCGCGTCGCGGCCATGGTCGGCAAGTACTTCGGCGGCACCCTCCCCGACGGCGCCCCCGCGCACGGCGACGCCGAGCAGGTCCTCGTGGACGCGCTCGCGAAGGCCGCCGCGGACGCCGACGAGAAGATCGGCGACCAGCTCGACTTCGCGGGCGGCATCGCGGCCGTCTTCGACTTCATCAAGCTGGTCAACGGCTATCTGACGGAGCAGGAGCCCTGGAAGGTCGCCAAGGACAAGAGCGACGAGGCCCAGGCCCGCCTCGCCACGATCCTCTACACGGCCGCCGAGTCGCTGCGCGCCTGCGCCGTGCTGCTCAACGCCGTGATGCCCACGACCTCCCAGAAGCTGTGGGACTCCCTCGGCGCCGAGGCGTCCCTGGGCGCCCTCGCCGACCAGCCCGCCGCCGACGTGGCCCGCTGGGGCCAGCTCCCGGCCGGGTCCACGGTCACCAAGGGCGCGGTGCTCTTCCCGCGCCTGGAGGAGCCGAAGGCGTAACGGCCGTACGGACACGGGAAGGGCCCGGAACCGGTTCACCGGTTCCGGGCCCTTCCGCTTCACGTACGCCCGTTACTTCACGTTCCACAGCAGCGGGTTGCGCAGGTCGCCCGCCCACGCGACCTGCTTCGGCTGCGTGCCCTCGGGCAGCAGGAACGTGGTGCAGAGGGAGTCGGTCATCCCGGCCTTCCACGTCTTGTCGTCGTCATCGGCCGGGCAGCCGCCCTTGATGTCGGACGCGCCGATGGCGATCAGCTTCTTGCCGGGCTTGTCGTCGTCGCCGAGGACCCGCGCCTTGATGTTGAAGTCCGGCTGGTCGAGCTTCTGGGCCGACTTCACGTTGTACTTGAAGTAGACGAAGACCGGGTACATGCCCTTGACGTCCTTGCCCTTGAGCCCGGCCGCGAGCAGGTCGGCGTTGGCGCCCTTGTCCACCTTCTGCGCCGTGATCTGGAGCTTCGCCTTCCCGGAGCTCATGTCGTATTCGTGCGTGCCGGGGGCCGGCTGGCCGAGGGTGAGGGGCCCGGACGGCGCCTCCTCTTCCTGCTCCTTCTCCTGGGAGCCCTGCTCGGTCTTGTCGGCCGAGGACGACTTGCCCTTCTTCCCGCCGCCGTCCGACGAGTCGTCGTCGGAGCCGCAGCCGGTGAGGGCGAGCGCGAGGACGGTGGCCGGAACGACGGCGCGGAGGAGCGCCTTCCTGCCGTGCGACATGGGGTGACACCTATCCGTAGTGGGGAACGCGTGAGTAAAGAGAGTCTAAAGAAGGCTGTGTGACAGCTGTGTCCGGGTTCCGGTACGGGCCGGTCCGGTACCCCGGCACCCGTTCCCGGTTCCCGTTCCAGGCAGCTCATATTTCCGCAGGTCAAAGGGTGTTCTGCCGTTCCAGCGTCCCTATCTCCCGGAGATCGTTGCGGTCCGGGCGGCGCCTCCCGGAAGCTTTTTCCCAGCAAGCACGAACCGTTCACTCCGGGGGGAGAACCCAATGCGTAAGAGCCTCATCCGCACCACCGCGCTGGCCGCCACCGCGATCGCCGCCACCTTCTCGCTGACCGCCTGCGGCAGCGGCGACAAGTCCGACGACGCGTCGTCCGACACCAAGACGACGACCGTCTCCGACAAGAAGGACATCAGCACGGAGAGCGGCGGCTCCGACAAGAACAGCGCCGACGGGATCGGCACCCGGAGCGGGGGCGGCGTCGAGCAGACCTGCGGGGCGAACGACCTCTCCTGGCACGTCTCCAGCAAGACCCAGGCGGGCGGCTACTACCAGCTTGAGGTGAAGGCCAGCGAGGGCACGACCTGCTGGCTCCCCGCCGAGCTGCCGTGGGCGGCGTTCAAGCCCTCGGGCGGCAGCGAAGCCCCCGAGATCGTGGCGAAGCCCGCCGAGCAGTCGGTCGGCAAGGCCATCAAGCTGAGCGGCGACAAGGCCGCTTACGCCGGTGTGAACCCCAAGTCGGTCAACCAGGACGGCGGGAAGATCGCGGTGGAGCTGCGGCACAAGGTCAGCGAGAGCGACAAGACGGCCTACCGCAGCGGCCCCATCGGCAAGGTGGAGGTTCTGAGCCCGGAGGTCACCAACTGGCACACGGACCCGCAGGACGCGGTGCCCGGCATCTACTGACAGGCCCGCACGAACGCGGACCACGCGGCCCCCGAGAACAGGAGCGTTCCGTTCTCGGGGGCCTTGCTGTCCCGTACGGGGACGGCACCGGGCACGTCGTCCGAGACCTCCAGGCAAGAGCCGCCCTGCGCGTCGCTGTACGACGACTTGCGCCAGGTCAGGGCTCGTTCGAGGGAGGAGGTGGGCATTCGTACCGCTCCTTCAGCGTCGACCTGATCAGATCCCGGCTCTCCTCCTGGGGGAGGGAGCTGACGATCAGGCGGTCGTAAGTCATTGCGTACTGCTTCACAGTCTGCGCCGACTCTACGACCTCGCCCAGCCCGGCTCCCGCGAGATAGGCGACCCCTGGCCCGTCGGGGAAGTCGAGCAGCGTCACCGGGCCGTCCATCATGGCGTGGTGACCCGCTTCGAGCGGCAGGATCTGCAGCTCGACGTTCGGCTTCGCGGAGACCATCAGCAGGTGGTTGAGCTGGTCGCGCATCACGGACGGGTCGTCGCCGAACGGCCGCATCAGGATCGTCTCGTCGAGGATCAGCCACAGGGACATGGGACACGGGCCCTCCAGCAGGCTCAGCCGACTGGTCCGCCCTTCCACCAGCCGCTTCACCGCCTCGTCCGAGAGGCCCGGGTCGTACGCCCGGAACAGCGTCGCCGCGTACTCAGGCGTCTGCAGCATCCCGTGCACCAACTGCGGCGCGAAGTACCGCATCCGGCAGGCGCGGCGCTCCAGGTCGAGGTAAGGGCGCACCCACGAGGGATGGTTGAGCCGGTTCATATGGAACCAGGCCACGTTCAGCTCGTCGCCCGCCTCCAGCGTGCGGTCGAGATCCTGGGTCAGGGCCTCGTTCGGCGGGTCCGTCGCCAGCTCGATCTGGGCGACGCGCGTCGGGGAGACGTAGAGCCGGTCGGCGAGGTCCTGCTGTGTCCAGCCGTACCCCTCCCGTAGGCGCCGGACCTGGGAGCCGAGGGCCGCGGCCAGGGACGCGCGGGGGTCGAGTTCCTTGGGACGGGCCATGCGCGCCCTCCTTCTCTCCAACGGCGGCGTCAATCACAAGAGTTGAAGCGGTTACCCCTGGTGAGCGTATCGACACACAAGCAGCATCGGTGGTGGCACAGAGCAACTGGCCATGAAGGAGAGTGAGATGGCCACCTCCGTTCGCGAAGGCGACAACAACGACCAGCCCCGTCCGCAAGACGGGCACGAAAGGCTGCGTGAACGCGTACGGCGGCGGAACCGGGACTCTAGCGAGGACAGGTCGGGCAAGCGGGGTGAGGCAATGTTTCTGCTGATGAACCCGGGAGTGTGTTGCCGTTGTGAGCTGCGTGTGACGCAGCGTGCGCTGATCGCGATCATCGAGACGGGTTCGGGGGCCGGTGGAAGCGCGTACGCCTGTCTGCCGTGTGCGCGGGAGTACGCGAAGACCCCGCTCGCCCCCGAGTGGCTGCCCGAGGTCATCGAGGAGGCGCAGGAGGCCCACGAGGCGCAGGAGGGGCCAGAGGACGGTGGGGGCGGTGGGGTCGTTGTGCGGATTCACCCGTAGTTCACCCTGCCGACGCCCGGCGGCGGACCTTCGCCCATAGCGTCACGCTTCGCGGCTGTCGTTCGGAATCCGGAGGAAACCCATGCCTAAACCGCTGCCCTTGCTGGTCTCGCACCCGGGCGGGAGATCAGCGATGACCTGCCGCTACCGGTGTGGTGACGCCTGCTTCCACGAGGTGCCCAACACCAGTGACAACGAGTACGTGGGCGACGTCGTCGCGCGTGCCCTCTCCCGTCGCTCGGTGCTGCGCGCCGGTGCGGTCGTCGGCGCCACGGTGGCGGCCGGCGCCGCGCTCGGCGGCGGGCCCGGCGCGACGCCCGCCGCGGCGGCGCCCGTCGCGGAAGCGGAAGGCGCGAAGAAGCACGGCGGCAAGCCCGCGAAGGGGCTGCGCTTCGAGCCCGTCGAGCCGAACACCACCGACGCCGTGACCGTCCCCGAGGGGTACGCGCAGGGCGTCGTCATCCGCTGGGGCGAGCCGATCCTGCGCGGGGCTCCCGAGTTCGACCCGGCGAAGCAGAGCGCGAAGGCGCAGGCGGGGCAGTTCGGCTACAACAACGACTTCCTCATGCTGATGCCGCTCGACTCCGGCCACGGCCGCACCGAGCACGGCCGCCAGCTCCTCGTGGCCAACCACGAGTACACCAACGAGGAGCTGATGTTCGCGGGGTACGACCCGAAGAAGCCGACCCGCGAGCAGGTCGAGATCTCCTGGGCCGCGCACGGCCTGTCGGTCGTCGCCGTCGAGGAGAAGCGGACGTCGGGCGCGCTCAAGCCCGTACGCGGTCACCACCTGAACCGGCGCTTCACCGCCACCACGCCCTTCCGCGTGACGGGCCCGGCGGCGGGCGGCGAGCTGCTGCGGACGAAGGCGGACCCGAGCGGCCGCAAGGTGCTGGGCACGCTGAACAACTGCTCCGGCGGCACCACCCCGTGGGGCACCGTGCTGTCGGGCGAGGAGAACTTCAACCAGTACTTCGCCAACGCCGAGAAGGTCACAGAGCCCGAGCGCGCGAAGACCCTGAAGCGGTACGGCTTCGAGGGCGCCGCCAGCGAGCGGCAGTGGGAGAAGTACGACGAGCGCTTCGACCTGACCAAGGAGCCGAACGAGCCGCACCGCTTCGGCTGGGTCGTCGAGATCGACCCGTACGACCCGCACTCCACGCCCCGTAAGCACACCTCGCTCGGGCGCGTGAAGCACGAGGCGGCGCAGGCCCGGCTGACCCCGGACGGCCGCGCGGTCGTCTACATGGGCGACGACGAGCGCTTCGACTACTTCTACAAGTTCGTCTCCAAGAAGAAGATGATGCGCGGCCACAGCGCCGCGGCGCGGCAGCACAACATGTCGCTGCTGGACGAGGGCACGCTGTACGTCGCCAAGCTGACCGGCGACAGCCCGGAGAGCGAGATCGACGGGACCGGGAAGCTGCCGGAGGACGGCGAGTTCGACGGCAAGGGCGAGTGGATCCCGCTGGCCAGCGGCGAGCAGTCGTTCGTGCCGGGGATGACGGCCGAGGAGGTGTACGTCTTCACGCGGCTCGCGGGCGACAAGGTCGGCGCGACGAAGATGGACCGCCCCGAGGACGTCGAGCCGAGCCCCCGCAACGGCCGGGTGTACATCGCGCTGACGAACAACACCGACCGCGGCAAGGACGGCAAGGCGGGCCCCGACGAGGCCAACCCGCGCAAGAACAACAAGCACGGACAGATCCTGGAGCTGGCCGAGCACGGCGACGACGGGCGCTCGACCCGCTTCCGCTGGCGGCTCTTCCTGGTCTGCGGCGACCCGGAGGACCCGGGCACGTACTTCGGCGGCTTCCCGAAGGACCAGGTCAGCCCGATCTCCTGCCCGGACAACGTGACCTTCGACCCGTACGGGAACCTGTGGATCTCCACGGACGGGAACGAACTGGGCTCCCATGACGGCCTGTTCGGCGTCGCTACGGAGGGGAAGCGACGAGGACAGGTCCGCCAGTTCCTGACGGTGCCGAAGGGCGCGGAGACGTGCGGCCCGCTGGTCCAGGAACGGCGCGTGCTGGTCGCCGTCCAGCACCCGGGCGAGGTCGACGGCGCGAGCGTCGAGAAGCCCGCCTCGACCTGGCCCGACGGCCCGGGCGAGTACGTCCGCCCGTCGGTCGTCGCGGTCTGGCCGGAGAACGGCGGCCGCGTGGGCGCGTAGCGCCAAGCCGTGAGGACGCGCGTGGAGGTCCGGACCCGCCGGGGCCGTGGGGGTCGGGACACGCCGCGCGCGTCTCGCGCGTCTGCGCGTCAGCCGTGAGAGCCGGGCGAGCCGCGCCGCGGCGCGCGGTCCGCGTTGCGCCGTGCCGACCGCGTGCGACGTGTCGGCCGCGTGAGCGGCGTTGAGATGTGTCAGCCGCGTCAGCCGCGGTCGATCGTTCGCGACGGGCTGGCGTCGTGCGGGTCGAGGGCGATGACGTACGTTCTCGCGTCATCGCCCTCGCCCGTGACCAGGCGTACGCGGTCCGGGCCCGACCAGGTGGCGGTGGTGAGGGCGTTGGAGGCGGCGTCGCCGTTGAAGTCCCCGATCCGCCGGCGGCGTTCGGTCAGGCCCGAGCCCTCGTGGACGTAGACCCGCCAGCGGGGGTCGAGCGTGCCCGTCCCCTTCTCGACCACGAGGTGCCGGTCCGTGTGCCGGGGTGCCGCCTCGTCCTGTGTCACCTCGGTGCCGCCCGTGAGTCCGGACAGGGCCAGCGCCGCCAGCGCTGCGAGGACGAGCGTTCCGGCGCAGACGGCCGCGAGCGTCCGTACGGCCCTGTTCCGTACTCCCAGGAGCACGGCCGCCGTGAGGGCGCCGAGGCCCAGCAGGGTGAAGAGCGCCGGGTGGTGCAGGGTGCGGGACAGGAGCAGCAGTCCGCCGGGCCGGGCGGACCACGCGCCGACGCCCCCGGCGACCGCGCACAGCGCCGCGCCCGCGACCAGTCCCGGCACCGCGCGCCGGCGGCGCCGTTCCGTCAACTCCACGTATGCGTACCCCCGTTCGACAGGGACTGTAGTGCCTCGGCTATCGACGGGTGCGTCTCGCTGCCCGCGCGGATGACGCGGAGCAGGCGGCGGGTGGGGCGCGGGGCGCCCTCCAGGGGGGTCCTGGCCACCGGGAGGTTCTCCGGGATGCTGACGAGGCGGGGCACGAGCGCGATGCCGAGGCCGTGCCCCACCAGGTTCGCGCGGAGCGAGAAGTCGCGGGCCTGGTGGGCGATGGTCGGCGTGAACCCGGCGGCGCTGCACGCCGCGAGTTCGAGCTGCCGGGCCGAGGTGCCCGGCATGCTGACGATCCACCGCTCGTGCGCGAGGCCGCCCAGCGCGACGGTGTCGTGCGCGGCCCGCGGATGGTCCCGGTGCGTGAGCAGGTCGTACGGGTCGTCGAAGAGCGGCTCGTGGGCGAAGCGGGCGTCGCCCTGCGGCGGGTTGCTCGGCGTGGACTCGACGACGGCGAGGTCGGCATCCCCGGAGAACAGCAGGTCGTAGCAGTCCGGGGGCTCCGCTTCCCGGATCTCGACGGTGAGTTCGGGCCAGTCGGACTGGAGGCGGGCCGCGAGGGGCGCGAGGAGTGTGCAGGCCGCTGTGGGGAACCCGGCGAGGCGCAGCACGCCGCTGGGTGCCGAGGACTGGGCGGCGTGCAGCTCGCCCTCGGCGCGCTGCCAGTAGCGCTCGATGTGGTCGGCGTGGCGCAGCAGGCCGCGCGCGGCCGGGGTGAGCCGGACGCGCCGCCCGTGCGGTTCGAGCAGCTCGACGCCCAGCTCGGCGGCGAGCCGCCGGATCTGCTGCGAGGCGGCGGACGGCGTCATGTGCACGGTCTCGGCCGCGGCCGTCACGGTGCCGTAGTGCGCGACGGCGCGGAGCACGGCCAGGCGGCGCAGATCAATCATGAAGCCGTTGTACACGGTTCCGCGAAAAAATCGAACCTGGATGTACACGTTCCCGGCCCTGATGCTGGCAGGGACGGACCGTTTCCCTCGCACCCCCTCCGGAAGGAGCGCTTCCCCATGTCCTCGTGCCCGTACTGCGGTTGGCCCGACGAGGAGCAGCCCGCTCAGATCGTCTCCGAGCACCCCACGGGCGACGGCGCCACGCGGTGGACGCGCTGCTGGTGCGGCTCGCTCCAGATGCGGCACGTGACCCGGGACGGAGAGCAGCGGATCACCGTCCGTGGGCGCCCGCAGCGCGCAGTGGCGGGGTGAAATGCCCCGTGCGAGCCTTTTCGTATGGAACGGACCAAGATCCTGATCGTGGGCGGCGGCTTCGCGGGGGTCGAGTGCGCCCGCGGCCTGGAGCGCGGCCTGCAGCCCCACGAGGCGGAGATCTCGCTGGTCACCCCGGCCAGCTACGAGCTGTATCTGCCGCTGCTCCCCCAGGTGGCCGCCGGGGTCCTCACCCCGCAGTCCGTGGCCCCGCCGCTGCGGCGGGTGCTGCACAGGACCGGCATCGTCCCCGGCATGGTCGTCGGCATCGACACCCGCGACCAGGTCTGCGTGATCCGGCTGATCTCCGGCGAGCTGGTCAACCGGCGCTACGACAAGCTGGTCCTCACCCCCGGCAGCGTCACCCGCAGTTTCGACATCCCGGGGCTCGACGAGCACGCGCGGGGCATGAAGACGCTCGCGGAGGCGGCGTACGTCCGTGACCACGTCATCGCGCAGCTCGACCTGGCCTGCGCCAGCCACGACGAGAAGGAGCGGGAGGGACGGCTCCAGTTCGTCGTCGTCGGCGGGGGGTACGCGGGCACGGAGACCGTCGCCTGCCTCCAGCGGCTCACCAACGCGGCGGCCAAGCGCTATCCGCGCCTCGACCCGACGCAGGTCAAGTGGCACCTGCTCGACGTCGCGCCGAAGCTCATGCCGGAGCTGGGCGACAAGCTCGGGCGGCGCGCGATGAAGATCCTCCAGTCGCGGGGGACGCATGTCTCCCTCGGCGTCTCGGTCGCGAAGGCCGAGGAGGACACGATCACGCTGACCGACAACCGCGTCCTGCCCTCCCGCACCCTCATCTGGACGGCGGGCGTCGCCGCCAGCCCTCTCATCGGCACGCTCGACGCGGAGACGTGGAAGGGGCGGCTGATCGTCGACTCGGACCTGACGGTGCCCGGCTGCGAGGGCGTCTTCGCGCTCGGCGACGCGGCGGCCGTCCCCGACCTGGCCAAGGGCGACGGCGCGGTCTGCCCGCCCACCGCGCAGCACGCCTCCCGGCAGGGCCACCACGCGGCGCGGAACCTGATCTCCTCGCTGCGCGGCATGCCGACGACCCCGTACCGCCACAAGGACCTCGGGCTCGTCGTCGACCTCGGCGGCACGGACGCGGTGGCGCGGCCGATGGGCTTCGAGATGTCGGGCCTGCCCGCGCAGGCGGTCACCCGCGCCTACCACCTGCTGGCCCTGCGCACGTTCACGGCCCGCTTCCGTACGGTCGCGAACTGGGGCCTCAACGCCCTGACCGGCGACGACTTCCTCCGTACGGGCTTCCTCTCCCGCCGCCCCGCCACGCTCCGTGACATGGAGGCGACGGACGCCTACCTCACCCCGGAACGGGCCCGCGAGCTCGCGGAGGACCAGAACGGTCAGAGCCGGACCGGCTAGAGCCAGCCGTTGCGGCGGAACGCGCGGTACATCAGCACGCACGTCAGCACGATCGTCACCAGGACCACCGGGTACATGAACGGCCAGTGCAGCTCGGGCATGTGGTCGAAGTTCATCCCGTAGATGCCGCACACCATCGTCGGGACGGCGACGATCGCGACCCAGGCGCTGACCTTCCGCATCCCCTCGTTCTGCGCGGCGGTCACCTGGGCGAGGTTGGCCTGGAGTATGGAGTCGAGGAGGGCGTCGAAGGCGGCGATCTGCTCGACGGCGCGCGTCAGATGGTCGTGGACGTCGCGGAAGTACTTGCGGATCTCGGCGTCGATCAGCCGGTTCGGCTGCCCGGACAGCGCCTCCAGCGGGCGCGCGAGCGGCCCCACCGCGCGCTTGAGCTCCAGCAGTTCCCGCTTGAGCTGGTAGATGCGGCCCGTGTCCACCTCGCCGATCCGCGCGTCCTCCTCGTTCGGCGAGAACACCTCGCTCTCCAGCAGGTCGATGTCGTCCTGGAACGAGTCGACGACGTCGAGGTAGTCGTCCACGACATGGTCCGCGATGGCGTGCAGCACCGCCGCCGGGCCCTGCGCGAGCTGTTCGGTGTCGCGCTCCAGGGTCTCGCGCAGCGGGCCCAGCGAGCCGTGGGGCCCGTGCCGCACGGTGATCACGAAGTCGGCTCCGGCGAACACGGTGATCTCGCCGGTGTCCACGACCTCGCAGGTCGCGGTCAGTTCCTCGTGCTCGACGTAGCGCACCGTCTTGAAGACCGCGAACATCGTCGACTCGAACCGCTCGACCTTGGGCCGCTGATGCGCCGCGATCGCGTTCTCCACCGCCAGCGGGTGCAGGCCGAACAGCTCGGTGAGCCGTGCGAACTCCTCCTCCGTCGGCTCGTGCAGCCCGATCCACACGAACGCGGACGCGTGCGACGACGCGCGCACGTACCGCAGGGCCTCCTCCGGCGTACGGTCCCCGAGCTTGCGCACCCCGTCCTCGTACGCGGCGCAGCGCACCACGGAGGTGCCGAGGGGGGAACGCGAGGGGTGGGCGAGGTCCACTCCCTGGCGCGGAACACGGGCGCGGACCACCCGCCGCAGACTGCGCACGACCGGGACCGACGGCATGGGGGGCTCCTTCGGACTTGAGCGGTCAGTTTGCCACGGGCCCTCGCGTACGCGACACAGCTCCGCCCCGCGCAGCAGACGGGGCGCCGATTGCGCCCCCGGGAGTACGGCCGTGTGCTCCTTCCGCCGGACGCGACGGCGGCGCCCGCCCGGGAGAGTGGGCGTGCCGGAGTCCAACGGCTCAGGGGAGGCACGGAGATGACGGTGGAGAGCGACACGGGGACCGATACGGGGACCGGAACGGGTGAACTGGAGGATTTCGGGCGGCGGTGGGCCAAGGCGGAGCGGGAACGGGACACCGACGCCCTGGAAGCGCTGCTGGCCCAGGACTTCCAGGCGGTGGGCCCGCGCGGCTTCCTCGTCGACAGGGAGCAGTGGCTGGACCGCTACGCCTCGGGGGCGCTCGTCCACGACGCGTTCACGTGGGAGGACGTGGAGCTGCGGCGGTACGGGGACGGGGCCGTGGCCCTCGGTGTGCAGAGCCAGCAGTCGACGTACGACGGGCGGGACGTCGACGGGCACTTCCGGGTGACGCAGTACCTGACGCGGGTGTCGGGCGTATGGCAGCTCGCCGGGCTCCACCTGAGCCCGATCGCCGGGACCCCGGCGGGGTGAGGCGCCCGGGCGCCCCGCGCGGAAGGGCCCCGGGCGGGTGCCCGGGGCCCTTCTCGTGTCCTGCCGCGGCGGGGGTCAGCCCATCGCGTTGAGCGACTCCTCGCTCTGGTTCATGCGGGTGGGGAACTTGTCCTTGCACAGCGGGACGGAGCCGACGTTGTCCACCCAGCGCGCGGAGACCCAGCGCTCGATGGCGCGCAGCTTGTACCAGTAGGTGTTGCCGCTGACGTACTGCGCGTGGACCTTGCAGTCCAGGCCGACCTTCGCGCCCTTCTTCAGCACGCCCTTCGCGGAGGAGTCCGTGCTGGGGTACTGGCGGATGTTGAGGCTGCTCGCGGTGACGACGCCGTACGGCTTGGCGGGGGCGGCGGCCGGGGCGGCGTCCGCGGAGTGCGCGGAGGGCGCGGCGGCGGCGACGCCGGAGCCGGCCAGCAGGCCCGCCGCGACCAGGGCTGCGGCGCGGGCGGTGTAAGAGACGGCAGTCATCTGTCGTCTCCCCCTTTCTTCAAGGAAACGGACGAAAGTGATGAAAAGCCACTTCGGCCCGTAGCTTAGAAGCCCGCGTCCCGGAATCCGCCGCGACACCACCTGAAGGGGCCCGGCGGCCCCGACGTCACCCGGAGAGCCCCGGCACGAGCACGACCTTGCCGGTCGTCTCGCGCCGCTCCAGCGCGGCGTGCGCCTCGGCGGCGCGCTCCAGCGGGAACGTCTGTACGGCGGGCACCAGGCGCCCCGCCGCCGCCTCCTTCAGCGCGAGTGCCGCGAAGTCCGTGCCGGTCGTGCCGTCGCTCTGCCGGGAGAGCATGATCTCCAGGGCGTCGACCCAGGCCACGCCGCGCGCCGCCAGTTCGTCCCTGCCCGGCGCGAACTTCTCCCGGGAGATGGCCCCGTACGTGAGGTGCCGTCCGCCCTCGCCCAGCAGCCCGAACGCGGCGCGGCTCTTCTCGCCGCCGACGCCGTCGAGCACGGCGGTCACCGAGCGCCCCCCGGCGTGCTCCGCGAGCCAGCCGGAGACGGTCTTCTCCCACCCCGGGGCGTTGTAGTCGACGGCCAGGTGGGCGCCCAGTTCGCGGACGGCCGCCGTCTTCCCCGGGCCGCCCGCGGCGCCGATCACGGTCGCGCCGAGCGCGGTGGCGTACTGGACGACGAGCCGCCCGATGCCGCCCGCCGCCGAGTTGACGAGCACGACGTCGTCGGCGGTGAGACCGGCGATGTCGAGCACGTCGAGCGTCGTGTTCCCGGTGACGACCATGGCGACGGCGGCCTCGTGGCTCAGTCCCGTCGGGACCGGGTGGAGTCCCTCGACATCGGCGACGGTCAGCTCCGCGTAACCGCCGGGCGTGCTGCGCGCGGTGACCACGTCGCGCCCGGCCCAGGACGGGTCGACGCCGGGGCCGACCGCGTCGACGGTGCCGGAGACCTCGCCGCCGAGGACGGCGGGCAGTTCGGGGAGCGGCGGCATCTCCGCGTCGGGGACGGCGGCGCGCATCACCGTCTCGATGGCGTGGACGCCCGCCGCGCGCACGGCGATCCGCACCTGGCCCGGACCCGGCTCGGGGTCGGGCAGGGTCTCGTAACGGAGGTTCTCGGCGGGACCGAAGGCGTGCAGGACGACGGCGTGCATGGGTGCCTCCCGGCAGGGTGGGGCGTGACGCGCGGCCGGGACGGCCGCGTCGTGCGGTGTGGCACCCACGCTCCTACTTGAACTTCACTTCAAGTCAAGCCTTCGGCCGGAACGTCCGCGTCCCCGCCGCCAGCGCCCCCGCGGCCAGCGCCACCGAGACGGCGGCCCCCACCGCGACCGCGCCCGTCGCGTACTGCCCGGCGAAGACGTCGCGCACGGCGTCGACCGTGTACCGGAACGGCACCGCGCGGGAGATCCCGTCGAGCCAGCCCGGCGCGAGCGACATCGGCAGCAGCACCCCGGACAGCAGCATCGCGGGCATCACGGCCGTGTTGGCGACGGCCGAGAACGCGGGCACGCTCTCCGTGCGCATGCCGAGCCCGTACGAGAGCGCCGAGAGGCCCGCGGAGAGCAGCGCGGCGAAGACGAAGCCCAGCATGACCCCGGCCAGCGGCGCCCGCAGCCCGAACGCCAGCCCGAGCAGCACCAGCAGCACCGACTGCGCGGTGAGCTGGACGACGTCCCGCAGCACCCGCCCGAGCAGCAGCGCGAACCGGCTGACGGGCGTGACCTGGAGCCGCTCCAGCACCCCGAGCCGCCGCTCCATGATCAGCGCGAGCCCCACGTACGAGCCGCCCAGCAGCGAGAGCTGGACCACCAGCCCCGGCACCAGGCTGTCCCAGGCGCCGCCGCCGGTGCCCTCGGCGGTGGGCAGCCCGTCCAGCAGCGGGCCGAAGAGGAGCAGGAAGAGAAGGGGCTGGAGCATCCCGAAGAGGAGGTTGGTCTTCGAACGGAGGGTCGCGCGGGCGCACCGCCCGAAGACGATCCCGGTGTCGGCGAGGAACGCGGGGAACTGACGCATGGCGAAGGCTTCCAAGGGTGGGGTGGGGGTGGGAGTGGTGGCGGTCAGACGGCGGCGGGCGCCGCGGGCGTGGGCGCGGCGCGCCCGGTGACGGCGAGGAACGCGTCCTGGAGGCTGGCGCCGGCCGAGCCCGCGTACGCGGACTTCAGCTCGCGCGGCGTCCCCTCGGCCGCGATCTCCCCGTGGTCGACGATCACGACGCGGTCGGCGAGCGCGTCCGCCTCGTCGAGGTAGTGCGTGGTGAGGAAGACGGTCGTGCCGTGCTCGGCCCGTACGCGCCGCACCAGGTCCCACAGGTCGGCGCGGCTGCCGGGGTCGAGCCCCGTCGTCGGCTCGTCCAGGAAGAGCACCTCCGGCCGGTGCACGAGCCCGGCGGCGATCTCCAGCCGCCGCCGCTGGCCGCCGGAGAGCGCGGCCGTCGGCCGGTCCAGCAGCTCGGTCAGCGCGAGCTCCGCGGCCAGCTCGTGGGCGCGCTCGGCTGCTTCGGCTTTCGGGAGCCGGTAGAGCCGCCCCTGGGTGACCAGCTCCTCGCGGACCGAGCAGCCCGGGTCCATGCCGCCCGCCTGGGAGACGTACCCGATGCGCGCCCGTACGGCCCCCGGGTCGCGCAGCAGGTCGCGGCCGACGACCGTGGCCTGCCCGCCGCTGGGCGGGAGGAGCGTGGTGAGCATCCGCAGGGTGGTCGTCTTCCCGGCGCCGTTGGGCCCGAGGAAGCCGAGGATCTCGCCCGTACGGACGGTCAGGTCGATCCCGCGCACGGCCTCGACGGGGCCCTGCTTGGTGGCGAACGTACGGCGCAGGCCGACGGTGCTGATGACGGGTGGCATGGGTCCTCGCTTCTCCGGTCTCCGGGGGCTGTCCAGAAAAGCAGAACATACTGCAAGTTTGCAACGCACTTCATTTTTGGACCGGGATACACTCCACCCATGGCCGTGGCGGAGGAGAGCAGGCGTGAGCGCAAGAAGCGGCAGACCAGGCGGCACGTCTCGGACGTCGCGACCCGCCTCTTCACGGAGCGCGGCTTCGACAAGGTGACCGTCGCCGAGGTCGCCCGCGAGGCGGACGTCGCCGTCAACACCGTCTACAACTACTTCCCCGCCAAGGAAGACCTCTGCTTCCCCGCCCACGAGACCAGCGTCGGCCGCCTCGCCGGGATCGTCCGCGAGCGCGCCCCCGGCGCCTCCGCCGCCGACGCGGTCTTCGCCCGCCTGCGCGAGGAGGTCGCGCGCCGGGAACCCTCACTCGGCCTCACCCCCGGCTTCGGCAACTGGCTCGCCATGGTCCGCGCCGCACCCACCCTCACCGCCCGGCTGGAGCGGCTCGCCGACGAGATGACGGACGCGCTCGCCGACCGCCTCGCCGAGGAGACGGACGCCGCGCCCGGCGACCCGCGCCCCCGCCTCGTCGCCTCGCTGCTCGGCTGGGCGCACGCCCACGTGCTGCGCGAGATCAGCGCCCGTACGGCCGAGGGCGACGGCCCGGACACCGTCGCGGCGAAGACGGAGACGCTGCTCGACGCGGTGGAGGGAGCGCTCAGCGAGGACGTACGGGCGTACGCGCGCCGCCCCCGGGAGGACGCGGGTTCGGAAAACCCGAACCCCTGACAGGGGTGGTGCCGCCATACCCCTGTGACCTGCGCGTTCGTAGCGTCGAGGACATGCGAACAGAGAGCGCGGGCGCGGTCGACGCGGCCCTCACGATGACCCGGGTGACCCGGCGGCACGGCCGCGGCGCCACCGCCGTGCACGCGCTGCGCGGCGTCGATGTCGCGCTGCGGCGCGGCACGTTCACCGCCGTGATGGGGCCCTCGGGCTCGGGCAAGAGCACGCTGCTGCAGTGCGCGGCGGGGCTGGACCGGCCGACGTCGGGCAGCGTCTCGCTCGACGGGCGCGAGCTGGCCCGGATGGGAGAGCGGCGGCTGACGCGGCTGCGGCGTACGCGCGTCGGCTTCGTCTTCCAGTCCTTCAACCTGCTGCCCACCCTCACCGCCGAACAGAACGTCATGCTCCCGCTCCGCCTCGCCGGTGCCCGGCGCGGCCGTGACCTGCGCGCACGGGCCCGCACCGCGCTCGACCGCGTCGGCCTCGCCGAGCGCGCCGCCAGCCGCCCCGCACAGCTCTCCGGCGGCCAGCAGCAGCGCGTGGCCCTCGCCCGCGCGCTGGTCACCGAGCCGGAGGTGGTGTGCGCCGACGAGCCGACCGGCGCGCTCGACCCCGGCACGGCCGAGGGCGTCCTCGCGCTGCTGCGCGGCGCGGTCACCGAGCTGGGCGCGACGCTGCTGATGGTCACCCACGACCCGGTGGCGGCGGCCTGGGCCGACCGCGTGCTCTTCCTCGCGGACGGCCTGGTCACGGACGAACTGGCGGTGCCCCGGGGCGCGGACGCCGTGGAGGAGATCGCCGGTCGCATGCGGCGCCTGGGCGGCGCGGGTGCCCCGGGGGTGCCGGTGGTGGCGGCATGAGTCTCGCGCTGGGGAACGGGCTCGCGCGTGCCTCCGTCCGCGCCCGGCCCTCCGCCTTCGGCGGCGTCTTCGCGGTCTTCGTGCTCTCCTCGACGGTCGTCACCTCGTCCGTCGCGGTCTGGCGCACGGCCTCCGCCGTACCGGACGGGGCGCTGAGCACGGACCGGCGCGAGGCGCTGACCAGCATGGGCGCGGGCTTCACGCTCGTCACCGTCTACCTCTCCTTCTTCGTCATCGGCCAGGTCATGGGCCTCGCCGTGGCCCAACGGGCGCGCGAGAACGCCCTGTTGCGCGCGGTCGGCGCGCTGCCCTGGCAACTGCGCCGCATGGTCGCCGTCGAGGCCCTGCTCACCGCGCTGCCCGCGCTCCCCGTCGGTTACGTGCTGGGCCGGTGGCTGGCGGGCGTGTGGTGCGAGGGAATGGCGGGGCAGGGGCTGTTGCCGCGAGGCGTCGAGTTGCGGGTCGGCTGGCCGCCGCTGCTGGTGTCGGCGGCGGTGCTGGTCGTGACCTCGCAGATCGGCGGCGTCATCGCGGCCCACCGCGCGGCCCGCGCACGCCCTTCGGCGGCACTGGGCGAGGCCGCGTCGGGCGGACGCGCGGGCCTCGGGCCCGTACGGGCCGTGGGCGCGGTCCTGGCGCTGGGCGGCGCGGCGGCGCTCACGGCGGCGACCCTCTCGGCCCCGGCGGACGAGGCGGCGGAGCACCTTCCGCTCGTCCTCCTCGCGTACCTCGTCGCGGTCGGCCTCGCGGGGCCCGCGCTCGGTCGCCTGGCGGCGGGCGTCTTCGGGCTGCTCCTGCGGGCGCTGGGGGACCGGGCCGAGGGCGAACTCGCCGTCTCCCACGCCCGCGCCCACACCCGCCGCCTCTCCTCGGCGATCGCGCCGGTCGCGCTGATGGTGGCGTTCTCGCTGGTCAAGTTCGCGGCGATGGCCGGTCAGGACGGTGACCCGTCCTGGATCGACCTCTACGCCACGGCCCTCTACGCCGGGTTCGCCGCGCTCGTCACCGTCAACACGATGGTCATGCTGACCGCTGAACGGGGGCGCGAGATCGCTCTTCTCCGCGCGGTCGGCACGTCCCCGGGGCAGATTCTCCGGGCCCTGTCGCTGGAGGCGCTCGTGGTGACGGCTGCGGGCCTCGCCTCCGGGTCCCTGATCGCCCTCACCCTGGACCGCACGCTGGGTACGGCCACGTCCTTCGCCCTCTCCTCTCTCCCGCCCACGACCTGGCCAGCCCTCTCGACGGCAACGGCTCTCCTGATCCTCACCTCCACCCTGACCCCCATGCCCTGGCTCCTCCGGAGGGGAACAAGTGGGTAGGGGGTTGCTCTGCTTCTCCCCCCGCCCCTCTGAGCTTGGGAGCTATGCGCTTCTCCCTCCGCCCCCTGCGAAGCTTGGGAAGTCTGCTCCCTCCGCCCCCGCTGAGCTTGGGAAGTCTGCGCAAGGCGCAGGGTTGGCAAGCGCAGCCCCCTGCGCCGGGTGCCCCGCGTATAGAGCCGCGCCCGGGGTGCCCCGGGCTGTGCTTCGCGGGCTGCGGCCGCGTCGTGGCTTGTCGCGCAGTTCCCCGCGCCCCTGAGGGAACAGGGGCAAGCCCCGGTGTGTCGTGACCGGGCGCGCCCACGCGGCGGAGCCGCACATCAAACACAGCCCCGCGCCCCTGAGGGCAAAGGGGCGAGCCCCGAAGTGTCGTGACCCGTCGCGCCCACGCGGCGGAGCCGCAAAACGAACACAGCCCCGTGTCCCTGATCGGGCAAGCCCCGAAGTCTCGGACCGGGCGACACAGCCCCGTGCCCCTGGAGGGGCAAGCCCCGAAGTGTCGTGATCGGGCGTGCCCCGGGGCACAGGGTGGGGCCCCATACTTGACGGCGCCCACAGAAAGCCGTGCTGGAGAAGATGAGACGTCTCGTTTATGCGCCGCTGGCACTCGTGCCGGCTCTGCTCGGCCTGCCCCTCACGGCGCTGCTCGCATACGGCGGCGCCCTCTGCGTCACGCGGCTCGGGCCGCCCCTGCTCTCGCTGATCCTGACCGGAGCCCGCCCCCTCTTCGCCCTGCACAGGCACCTGCTGCGCACCTTCCTCGGGGAGCGGATCGAACCGCCGGACCAGCCCGAGCGCGTACGGGACACGGTCACCGACCGCGCCTCGTGGCGCGCCGCAGCGTACGCCGCGCTCAGCGCGCCCCTCACCCTTCTCCTCTTCGTCTGCCAAGTGCCCGTCCGCCTCTACGCGCTGGCGGCCGTCGCCTACCCCCTCTGGTTCCGCGCCGTCCGCCAGGACGGGCACGACGGCATCGGCCTCCCCGGCGGTGCCCCGCTGGACACGGTGCCGCGCGCGCTGGCCGTCGCGGTGTGCGGCGTCGCGCTGTTCGCGGCGGCGACCTGGCTGGGACGGCACCTGACCACGCTCGTACGGATGACGGCCGGTGCCCTCCTGGGACGGCCCCGCGAGGACGCGGAGAGCGCGCGCATGGCGGGCCGTATCCACGATCTGGAGGAGACCCGCGCGCTGGCCGTACGGGACTCGGCCGCCACCCTCCGCCGTATCGAACGCGACCTGCACGACGGCGCGCAGGCCCGGCTGATGGCCGTCGCCATGGGTCTGACCCGCGCCAGCGGAGCGCTCTCACCCGGCCGTACGGACACCGGCAAGGCCCGCGCGCTCGTCGACTCCTCGCTCGCCGACGCCCGTACGGCGCTGGAGGAGCTGCGCGACCTCGTACGCGGCATCCACCCGCCCGTCCTCGACAACGGGCTCGACGCCGCCCTCGCCTCCCTCGCCGCCTCCGTCCACCCGCCGCCCCGCGTACGGCTGCGCACCGCGCTGCCCCCGCACCCGCGCCCGCCCGAGGCCGTCGAGACGATCGCGTACTTCTGCGCGGCCGAGCTCCTCACCAACGCGGTCCGGCACGCCTCCGCGAGCACGGTCGGCATCGACGCCGAACTCGCCCCGGACAGCGGCCTGCTCATCCTCACCGTCCGTGATGACGGCATCGGGGGCGCCTCCACCGCCAAGGGCTCGGGGCTCGCGGGCCTCGCGGAGCGCGTCCGTACGATCGACGGCACGCTGGCCCTCGACAGCCCGCCCGGCGGCCCGACCACCGCCACGGTCCGCCTCCCCGTACCGGAAGAGGACAGATGCGCATCGTGATCGCCGAGGACGCCGCGGTCGTACGGGAGGGCCTCGTCGGCCTGCTCGGCGACCGGGGTCTGGACGTCGTCGCCGCCGTCGGCGACCCCGACGCGCTCCTCGCCGCCGTCGACGAGCACCGGCCCGACGCCGTGGTCGCCGACATCCGGATGCCGCCCACGCACCGCGACGAGGGGCTGCGCGCCGCCGCCGAGATCCGGCGCCGCCGCCCGGGGACGGGGGTGCTGCTCTTCTCCCAGTACATCGAGACCCGTTACGCGGACACGCTGCTCGCGGACGGCGCGGAGGGCATCGGCTATCTGCTCAAGGACCGCGTGCTGGACGTCGACGACTTCGTGGACGCGCTGCACCGGGTCGTCGCGGGCGGTACGGCGCTGGACCCGGACGTCGTCGCGCGGCTCTTCGCGGCCCGCGCCGACTCCGCCGCCGAGAGCCTCGAATCGCTCACGGCGCGCGAGCGGGAGGCGCTGGAGCTGATGGCGTCGGGCCTGACGAACGCGGCGATCGCCGCGCGGATGGACATCTCGCAGCGGGCCGTGGAGAAGCATGTGGCCACGATCTTCGACAAGTTCGCGCTGCCGCGCACGGCCCAGGAGCACCGGCGCGTGCTCGCCGTCCTCCGCTACGTCCGGGTGTCGACCGAGGGAGCCTGAGAAGTCTGGTCCAGACCTATTGACGAAAGGTCTGGACCGCAGAACCCTCCCCGCATGACGACTCGGACTCGAACCCGAAGACGACGACCGTGGTACGTGCTGGGAATCGGCGTGGTGCTGGCATGCGTCGTCCAGCTCCTCACGGTCGGAGCGCCGAACGCGGCGGAACGTCCGTCCCGTGCACAGGCCCCCGACACCTGTCCCGTCAAGGGCAAGCCCTCCGGCAAGGTCCTCCAGGGCTACTGGGAGAACTGGGACGGCGCCGCCAACGGCGTCCATCCGCCCTTCGGCTGGACCCCGATCGCCAACCCGGCCATCAAGTCCCACGGCTACAACGTCCTCAACGCCGCCTTCCCCGTGATCCGTTCGGACGGCACGGTGCTGTGGGAGGACGGCATGGACTCCACCGTCAAGGTCGCGACCCCGGCCGAGATGTGCGAGGCCAAGGCCCAGGGCCAGACCCTCCTGATGTCCATCGGCGGCGCGGCGGCGGGCATCGACCTCGGCTCGCGCGCCGTCGCGGACCGCTTCATCGAGACCATCGTGCCGATCCTGAAGAAGTACAACTTCGACGGCATCGACATCGACATCGAGACCGGCCTCACCGGCAGCGGCAGCATCAGCCAGCTCTCCGCCTCGCAGGCCAACCTCATCCACATCATCGACGGCGTCCTCGCCAAGATGCCCCCGGAGTTCGGCCTGACGATGGCGCCGGAGACGGCGTACGTCACGGGAGGCAGCGTCACGTACGGCTCGATCTGGGGCGCGTACCTCCCGATCGTCAAGAAGTACGCCGACAACGGCCGCCTGTGGTGGCTGAACATGCAGTACTACAACGGCAGCATGTACGGCTGCAGCGGCGACTCGTACTCCGCGGGCACCGTCCAGGGCTTCACCGCCCAGACCGACTGCCTCAACAAGGGCCTGGTCGTCCAGGGCACCACGATCAAGGTGCCCTACGACAAGCAGGTGCCCGGCCTGCCGGCGCAGCCCGGCGCGGGCGGCGGCCACATGTCCCCGTCCCTCGTCTCCCAGGCGTGGAACCACTACAACGGCCAGCTCAAGGGCCTGATGACCTGGTCCCTGAACTGGGACGGCTCGAAGAACTGGACGTTCGGCGACAACGTGAAGCGCTTGCAGGGCCGTTAGAGCGCCGAGCGGAGGTTCTCGTGGGCCCAGGCGGCAAGCGTGGTCGGGGTCGTGGTGAGAGGCGACCGGCTGTCGTGGGGCACCCGCCCCTCCAGCATCCAGGACGTCATCCCCACCACGTCCTCGACCTGCTTGTCGCCGAGCCCCGCCCCGCGCAGCACCTCGCGCAGCGCGTCCTCGGAGATCTGCTCGGCCCGCACCTCGCGCCCCGTCGCCCGCCCGACGACGCGCGCGGCGTCCGCGAACGACAGATCCTCGGGCCCGTGCACCCCCTGAGAGGAGACCCCCTCCCAGCCCCGCGACAGCAGTCGCGCCGCCGCCACGTCCCCGATGTCGCGGGGGTCCACCCACGGCAGCGCGTGGTCGACGGGCAGCGTGGAGCGCAGCACTCCGGCGCGCAGGTCGTCGAGCATCCCGAAGAGGTTGGTGTAGAAGTACCCGCACCGCAGATGCAGCACGGCGCCCCCGTGCCCCGCCGCTGCCTCCTCCAGCAGCTCCTCGGTCCGCCCCAGCCCGTCGATCTCCCCGGCCCCGGAACGGAATTCGGCCCCGCCGCTGCTGAGGAAGACGGTGCGCCCGATCCGGTTCTCCCGTACGGCCAGGGCCCCGTTGGCCCCCATGCGCGCGTACCCGGCCGCCGGGTCCTCGTCGCCCGTCGGGGGATCGACCCAGAACAGGGCGTCGGCCCCGGCGGTCGCCCGTACGACGGCCTCCGCGTCCCCCTGGTCGCACGCCACGGCCTCCACCCGCTCCCGCAGCTCCTCCGGCAGCCGTCCCGGATCCCGCGCCAGTACGACGGGGCGCACCCCCGCCTGCGTCAGCAGCCGCGCGACGCGCGAGCCCACATGCCCGGTGGGCGTCGTCACCACGATCTTCACGGACGTCCTCCTCCTTGATCGGCCCCTGTCGTCGCCCTCGTATCGTCAGCTCATGACGCGAACGGAATGGACTCTGGGGACGGTTGAACGGATCTGGCGCTATCCGATCAAATCCATGGGCGGGGAGCGACTGCATTCGGTGCGCGTCGAGACGCGCGGCCTGGCGGGGGACCGGCTGTACGCGGTGCGCGACGCGCAGGGCAAGTTCGGCTCCGGCAAGAACACCCGCCGCTTCCGCCGCATGGACGGCCTGCTGCGGCTGGCGGCGCGCTACGAGGATCCCGGCGCGGAGGCCGCCCCCGTCCTCCTGGCCCCGGACGGCACGGAGGTCCCGGACCCCACCCCGTACCTCCGTGCCCATCTGGCGCGCGAGGACGTCGAACTGGCGAGGGAGGGCGCGATCTCCCACTTCGACCAGCTCCCCGTCAGCGTCCTGACGACGGCGACGCTCGACTGGGTCCGCGAGGCCGTCCCCGCCGCCGTCGTCGACGAACGCCGCTTCCGCCCCAACCTCCTCATCCGCACCCCGCCCGGCACGCGCCCCTTCGTGGAGGACGACTGGTTCGGCCGCCGCGCGCGACTGGGCGAGGACGGTCCGGTGCTGGAGTTCGTACGCTCCAGCGAACGTTGCGTCATGACGAACGCGCCCCAGCGCGGCCTGCCTCCCGCCCCCGGCGTCCTGCGGGCGATCGCCCGCGCCCACGACAACCGCCTGGACGCGCTGGCGCGCGTGACCGAACCGGGAATGCTCTCGCTGGGAGCCGAACTGACCCTCCTCCCACCCCTCCTCCCACCCGCACCGCCGGATCACCGGAACTGATCCAACTACCAGCGGAATGAAGCCACTTGGCTTGCTCGACCGGCCCTCGCGCATGGCAGTATCACCCTCTGCAAGCAAGGGAATTCGCAATCCGCAAGGGGAACGTGAGTGAAGACGAAGCGCTGGGCGTCGCTGGCCGGAGCCGCCGGAGCAGCCGGGGCCGTGATCGGCCTGGTGGCCGTGGTGGTGCCCGCCGACGCGGGCGAGAACGGGGACGGGGGCGGGAGCGGGAGCGGGGGCGGTACCCGCGCCGCGGGCTGGCGGCAGGTGGACACCGGCACCCCGGAGAAGGCCCCCGCGGGCTTCGACCTCGTCGAGGAGACCGCCTCGGGGGACGTCATGGCGGTGGACGAGCGCAACCAGGCCGTTCGCTGCTGGAACGGTGCGAAGTGGCTGACCGTGGACCGCGTCCCGATCCCCGAGACCCCCGGCCGGGCCATCAGCACGGTCGGCGGCGCCTCCTGCGAGAACCTCTACGTCTTCGACCAGCAGGAGACCCCGCAGCGCTGGCACTGGAACGGCGCGAAGTGGAGCCATGTGCCGAGCGGCGGCGAGTACGCCATGACGACGGTGCGCGCCTTCGCCGCCGACGACATCTGGGCGGCGGGCCACATAGCCACCGGCGACCTCCGCCACTACGACGGCACCGCCTGGCGCGAGCAGAAGCTCCCCGACATCAAGATCGAGAAGCTCGCGGGCACCTCCGGCAAGAACCTCTGGGCCCTCGGCGAGACGCCCGGCTACCCCTCGAAGCCCGTCGCCTACCGCTGGAACGGCACCGCCTGGAAGCAGGCGCCCCTCCCCGCCGCCTGGGACGGCACGCCTCACGAGCAGGTCACCTCCGCCGCCGACGACATCTCCGTCTTCGGCACCACGACGGAGGACGGCTACCTCCACTACGACGGCAAGGCCTGGACCTACGAGAAGCTCCCCGTCAAGGGCTACGTCCACGGCGCCACCGCCGCCAAGGGCACCCTCTGGCTCGGCCTCTACGACGAGTTCCTCCGCCGCGACTCCGACGGCACCTGGACGAAGGAACCCCTGCCCCAGACGGACACCCTGAAGAACCTCAAGATCCAAGACCTCGCCACCGACCCCCGCACCCCCACCCCCTTCGCCGCCGGCACCCTCCTCAAGGGCGAGACGCCGACGACGGCGGTGATGCTGCGGGGCGAGGGCTGACCGCCGCCGTATAAAAGGCGCTACGCTCGTTCTATACGGCACCGTATAGAACGAGCGTGAGGACAGGGGCCGATCATGAGACTTCCCCGTAGTGCGTACACGGCCCGTTCCTGGCGGGCGCACGAGGTTGCCGGTGACTTCGCCGTCGAGGACGTCTGGGCGCTGCCGACGCCCGGGGGGCGGGACGACTTCGGCGTGCTGGTCGAGCAGATGGCGGGCGGCGACACGGCGTACCGCGACGGCCTCGTCGCCCGATTCCTCTTCGCCGTCCGCTGGAAGCTCGGGGCCCTGCTCCGGCTGGACCGGGACGGCGACGGCGTCGGTACGCGCGTCATGTCGCTGCGCGACCGCCTCCCCGCCGATCTCCGCGAGGGCCCCCAGGGCCCCGGCTTCGCCACGTTGCCCTTCACCTCCGTCTTCCAGACGGAGGACGAGTGGCTGGCGGAAATGGCCAACCGGACGGTCCACGGCGCCCTGCACCTCGGCTGGGTGCCCGACGGAACGGGCGTCCACCGGGCCCAGATGACGGTCCTCGTCAAGCCGAACGGCCCGCTCGGCGCCGCCTACATGCTGGGCATCAAGCCCTTCCGGTACGTCGGGGTCTACCCGGCCCTGCTCCGCTCGATCGGCGAGGAGTGGGAGGCGCGGGAGTCGCGGGAGTCGCGGGGGCCGGGCGCCGGGAAGCGCGGCGTGGCCTGAGCGCCATGGCCGTCGTCCAGGTCGTGCGGCATGCCCCACCCCTCGGCGAGCCGTGACGGCCGTACGTTGCGGCCGCCGCCGAAGAACTCGCAGAACTTCATGATCAACGGATCCCAGGCCACCGGATCCACGTAGTGCGTGCCCGGAATCACCAGTTCCTTCTCCACATGGGCCCGCACGACCCGCACCTGGAACGCCGTGGCGTCCGGCTCCCGCCCCGGATCCGGATCGCCGAACGGATGGTGCGCGGTCACCACGCACTCCAGCTGCACGGGACACTCCCCGACCCGCGGCGCCCGTACGGTCTCCGCCGCCTGCTCGCTCAGCCCCGCGGCCCCGAACTTGTCGCGCTCGTACCGGTATCCCTGCCGCACCCGGTACTCCGGGATCTCCCGCCGCCCCGTCAGCAGCGCCAGCCGGTCGACCGCGTCGGCCATCGACGACGGCGCCAGATTCAGCACGCACTCCCGCTCGCGCCGCAGATTGGCCGCCGTCTGCGAGTTGTTCCCCATGCCGAGCATGCAGGAGTCCCCCAGCCACCAGGCCGAGGACATCGGCGCGACGTTCGGCGACCCGTCCTCGTTCCGCGTCCCGAGCAGCACGACGGGCGTCCCGAAGTACAGCACCTTCAGATCCACGACCTCGTGCACAACTCCCCTTCCGCCGTCACCCGATCCACCACGCCTCACTGTGCGCGACGGCGCCCCGGAACTCCGGCGGGAACCGGACGTCGAACTGGACGACGGACGGGGCGACGGACGGGACGTCAGTCCGGGGCGCCGTCCCCCGATTCCGATTCCGCTTCCGCGTCCGGCACGACCACCAGGCTGACGATGTGGCGCGTACGGCCGTCGCCCGGCGAGGTCCGGGCGCGGCTGGTCACCGCCTGCTCCAGGTCCGCGACCAGCTCCTTGAACTCCTCGTCCGTCAGCCACACCGAGCCCTGCCGGTAGAGGAGCCCGTCGTCGGCGGGTACGGCGTCGTCCCGGGAGAGGTAGCGCTCGAAGTCCCCCATCAGCGCGCCCGAGAACGCGGTGAACGCCCGCCGGTGGTCCTCGCGCGTCATCGACGTCCGCGCCTCCTCGCCGACGAGGGCACCGTCCTGGCGGATCCGGTAGCTGCGCTCGATCGCGCCGCGCACCTGCTTCTCGCTCACCACCTCCAGCACCTCGGCCTTGGTGAGGGCCGCGATGTGCCGGTACATCGTCGCGGGCGGGATGTCGGGGAGGCGCTCGCGGAGCTGCGCGGTGGTCAGCGGCTCGGAGCCGACCAGCGCCTGGAGGATCCGCAATCGGACGGGATGCAGGAGCAGGTTTGCGGTCGTCATGCGTCTATGGTCTCATGCTTGATAACGTTCTCGAAGTTGAGATTAATGAGTGTGGCGAGTTGGGGGGACGCGGACGTGCGGCGTGCGCAGGAGCAGGGCCAGGGGTACGGGCAGGGCCAGGGCCAGACGCGGGATGTCGAGATGACCGTCGTCGCCGACGACGCCGTCCCCCTCGCCGGGACCCTCACTCTCCCCGCGGGCCCCGGCCCCCACCCCGCCGTCGTCCTCCTGCACGGTTCCGGCCCGCTGGACCGTGAGGGCAACACCCCGAAGGTCCGCGTCGGCCTGGCCACGCCGCTGGCCGAGGCGCTGGCGGCCGAGGGCATCGCCACGCTCCGCTACGACCGGCGCGGCGTCGGCGGCACCCCCGGCGACTGGCGCGCGGCGGGCTTCGTCGGCAACCGCCTCGACGGAGCCGCCGCCGTACGTGCCCTCGCCGCGCGCCCCGACATCCGCGCGGACGCCGTCGCGGTCGTCGGCCACAGCGAGGGCGCGCTCCACGCGATGGCGCTCGGCGGGCGGCCGGACGTCGCGGCGGTGGTGCTGCTCGCGGGGTACGCGTGCCTCGGCGAGGACGCCCTCCGCTGGCAGGCCCGTTCGGTCCTCGCCGCCCTCCCCGCGCCCGTACGCCTGCTGCGGCCCGCCCTCCGCGCGTTCGGCAAGCGCCAGCTCCGCCGCTTCGCTGCCGGGACGGCGGACGTCTCGCGCGTCGCCGGGTTCCCGGTCAACGCCCGCTGGACACGCGAGATGCTCCGCCACGACACCCGTACCGACCTCGCCGCCCTCCGCGTCCCCGTACTCGCGCTCGCCGGGGACAAGGACCTCCAGATCGACCCCGCGCACCTGGACGA
This sequence comes from Streptomyces sp. NPDC048172, assembly GCF_043202595.1. Lineage (NCBI taxonomy): Bacteria > Bacillati > Actinomycetota > Actinomycetes > Kitasatosporales > Streptomycetaceae > Streptomyces > Streptomyces sp. NPDC048172. Next base: position 256,711 of record NZ_JBIDAT010000002.1, on the reverse strand, counting down.
GATCCGCCGCCTGGTGCCCGGGGGCGGGGAGCAGGCCGAGGTCCACGAGATCAGGGACCTCACGCACGTACTCCGCCGCGACCCCGGCCGCCCCTCGATGGCCGCGTACCGCCGCCTGCTGCGCGAGCCGGTCGACCCCGAGGTGCTGACGCGGGTCACGGAGTGGCTCGTACGCCGACTCCCGTAACGGCGAACGGTGAACGGGGCGAGGGAGCCCCGACGACCACGCACTCTCCAAGCCGAGGAACGGACCCATGAACACCATGCACGCCACCACCGCCACCACCGCCACCACCGCCACCACCGCCACCACCACCACCACCGCCCACCAGTCCCGCTCCCGGAGCGGTCTCCTCCTCTTCATGGTCGTCAGCTTCGCCACGAGCTGGGCCGCCTGGGGGCTGGCGATGGGGCTCGACGGCTCGGCGACGGAGCCGCCCGCGATCGTTCCGTACGTGCTCGGCGCGTTCGGCCCGCTGATCGGCGCGCTCGTCGTCCGCGTACGGCGCCGCCGCCGCGGCGAACCCGTCCCCGAGCACGTCGTACGCTTCCGCCCCGCGACCCTGCTCTGGGCCCCGTTCCTGCTGGTGCTGGCGTCGGCGAGCGTGGTCGGCGCGGCGTTCCTGGGGCACGCGCTGGGCGGGCCCGGCGTGGATCTGTCGGAGGCCGACGGCCTGTTCGAGAAGGCGGGCGGCGCGGCGCCGTTCTTCGTGAGCATGCTGGTGACGGGCCCGCTGTCGGAGGAGGCGGGCTGGCGCGGCACCGCGTACCCGCGGATGCGCGCGTCGATGGGCCGCTTCACCGTCGGCCTCGTGCTGGGCGTCATCTGGTCGGTCTGGCACCTGCCGCTCTTCTTCATCGACGGCACCGTCCAGAACAAGCTCGGCATCGACACCCTCAGCGGCCTGCTCTTCGCCGCCAGCGTCATCCCGATGGCCATGCTCACCGGCTACGCCTACGAACGCGCGGGCGTCGCCGCCGCCATCGCCGTCCACTTCGCCGCCAACACGACGATGGTCCTGCTCGGCGTCGAGGAGCCGGTGACGCAGGGCGCAATCATGGGCGTCCAGGCCCTCCTGGCCCTCGCGCTCCTGGCGACCCAGCGCACGCGCACCCCGTACGCCGACCCGGCGGCGCGCCCCCTGGCGCACGCGGAGGCATAGGACCGCCCCCGGGCCTAGAGGAAATACAGGGCCTCGTCGCGGACGCCGGGATCGAGGTCGGGGTCGGCGGCCAGGATCCGCAGCCGCCGGGCGTGCTCATCAGCGAGCCCGGCGGCCGCCAACTCACCCGCGTAGGCGTGCACGTCACCCACGATCCGGTCGACGGTGCACCACGGCACCCCCTGCTCCCCCTGCACCCCCCGCTCCGCGGCACGCGCGAGGGCCCGGAGCACGATCCGCAGTCCGGCGACGTCGTTCCGCCGCAGCAGCGCCTCGGTCGTCGCCTGGGTGACACCGGTGTCGTACGGATCGAGCACCAACCGCTCCAGCACGGCCGGTACGTCCCCGTGCTCCACCCACCGGGCCAACTCCCGCCCGGCCGCCGCCCGCACCTCGTACGACGCGTCCTCCGCACCGCGCAGCGCACCCTCCATGGCGGCGCCGCTCACCTCTTCATCGCCCGGTACCGCTTGAGCAGCGCGGTGATCCGCTCGCTGTCACCAGCCCCGTTCAACTCGGCGAGCAGCTCGTCGGGGCACAGCTCGTACAGGTCCCCCCACCACCGCCGCCCCCGGTTGTCCCAGATCCGGTACCCACCCGGAACCCCGCGAGCCACATACCGCCGCCTGCTCACGTCTGCTCAACTCCCGCTCTCCTCGCCGACCACCGAGCCGCCGCTGTCCGCGGCGCCCGACTCGTCGGCCCGGTCGTCCTCGGGGGCGGGGAGCGAGGGGTCGCCCGTCTCGTCGGAACCGATGTGGTCGCTGTAGTCGAGACGGCCCCCGCCCTGGGGGATCACGACGGTCTCGCCGTTGTGCACGGCCCGTTCCACCAGACCGGCCAGTTCCTCTTCGCTCGCGTCGGGATGCTCCTGGGCGATGCGCCTGCCGACCTCGTTGTTGTGCAGGTCCATCGCCTCGCGCTCGGGCTGGTTGCCGGGCCTTGTCTCGTGCGTCGTCGCGTACTTCTCGGTCCACTCCGCGCCGTACTTCTTCGTCATGAGCGTGTTCCAGTAGGCGTGGCGGAACGCGTCGTTGTGGTTGTCGTTCCTGTCGCCGGGCGTGAATCGCGCGTCGGCGGCGTCGAACGCCTTGTCCTTGATGCCCTTGAAGTCCCGCAGCCCGTTGAGGCCCATCTCGTCGAGCATGTCCGCCTCGCGCACGGTGACGCTCTGCGCCGAGCCGAGGACCAACGCGCCCGCGTGCAGCACCCAGTTACGGGGGTATCCGACCACCCCGCCCGGGTCCGGGGCGACCTGGTACTCGCGGAGAATCCTGTCCAGGTCCTTCCGGGGGCCCGGGGGCGCGTACTCGACCTTGTCCGGGTTGAATCCGTGCGTTCCGGCCGCGCGGTCGTCCGGAGGTTCGACCGCGTCGACGAGGGTCCTCCGGATCGCGGCGTCCGCGTCGTTGACCGCCTCGACGGCCTTGTCGATACGGGACTGCCAGCCCGTGACCTCTTCGTCGAGGGCCGCCGCGTACGTGGGGTCGTGGCCCCGCGCCAGCCGCTCGCCCTCGTTCAGCCTGGTGGTGTCGAGCGTGACCCGGCCGTCGCCGTCCACGCTCATCTTGTCCTCCTCGGCGGCCTTCACCTTCCTGCCGAGGGCTCTCTTCCGCTCCACCAGGTCGTCGCACGCCCTGGTCAGCAGCGTGGCGAGGTGGCGGGCCTGGCGCCTGGCACGGCCGAACTCGTCCGAGGAGACCCGGGCCACCTCGTCGTACCGCACCTTCGCGATCCCCGCCCAGTAGCTGCGGGACAGCGCGCCGCGCACCTGCGCGTCGTAGTCGACCCGCAGCTCACCGAAGCGCTTGCCCGCCTTCCGGAACGCCGCCGCCGCGTCCTCCAGTTCGGTGACGTCCGCGGCCATGATCTCGCGGTACGAGAGTCTCATCGTCGTCGCAGTCGCCGTCAGGGGGAGGCGGCCGGGCGCAGGCCGGTGGGCCCGTTGCCGGGAAGCGTGGGCTGGTAGGGATCCGGGCCCGTGCCGGGGGCGAACGAGTTGTGCACGAGTCCGTCCCGCGACTGGAAGAGCACCTTCGCGCCGCGGAGCGCGTCGCGTTCGCCCTGGAGCCGGTGTTCGAGGTTGCGGACCTGCTTGCCCCACTTCCGCAGCACGTGTTCGACGCCCTGCCAGGACTCCCAGTCCTGCAAGGTGCCGCCGGGCTGGGCGCGCTCGCTGCCGAGCATCCCCTTCTCCGGCCCGTCGGACGGCTCACCGGCCATACGGCCGGCGCCGCGCACGTGCGGCAGCAGCTTCTCATCGATGTACTCCGCCGAGGCCCGCTTCGCCACGGGGTCCGTGGCCAGCCGGTCGGCTCCCCCGGGCCCTGTGCCCCCGCCGCCCGCGGGAGGCGCGGAGTTGAGCTGCGTCCCCGCCGCTTCCTGCTCCGCCCGGGCCCGCGAGACCAGCGCACCCCACTCCGCCTTGAACGAGTCCAACGTCATCCCCTAGCGCGCTGATCGTGACGTGGGCATGGTATCCCCGTGCCGGGCGCTGGCAGGTGAGTACGCTGAGCGCGCGAGCGGAGGGGAGGGGGAAGGCGATGACGCGGGCGGAGACACGGCGAACACCGCATCGCTTGCGGAGACTTACGCTGGCCGCCGCGCTGTGGTTCCTCCCGGCGGTGCTGCTCCTCGCCGGAGTCGCCCTGGCGCTGACCGACGTCCAGGCGAACGAGGACCCCGCCGACCCCACGGCCACGGTCGCGGAGCAGTGCGGATCGGTCCTCTTCCCCCTCCCGGACGACGGGGCCGCCGACCGGCACACCCGTATCTGCGAGCCCGCCCGGAGTGCCCACCTGACCCGGACGGTGCTGTTCCTGGCGGCCGGAACGGCCACCGCGGCGCTCGCCACGGCCGTGCACGTACGCCGAGGCCGCCGCGCACTCTGAGGGCGCTGCCCTCGCCCCCCCCCGCGAAGTAGTCGAAGAGCGGGGCCTGTCGGCCCGGCCGCCCGTGATCGTTCACGAAGACCTTCCGTCGTCGACCAGCATGATCCTCTTGCCTAATCTCTGCGTACATGCAGATAATGCGTATGCATAGTCACTGCTCTACGGCAGTAACTGCGCAAACGCAGTCACCGTGTCTGTGTCGCCACCGAACGGAGAGCCCTCGCCATGAACCGCAAGATCGTCAAGCGCGTCGCCCTCGCCTCCACGCTCGTCCTCGCCCTCGGCGCTACCGGCGCCTACCTCTATCTCGACGCCACCTCCGACGTCCGGCGCGTCGGTGCCGATGACTGCCGCGAGGTGATCCCGGCCGACGCCGACCGCGGCGACGGCAAGGCCGTCTGCGCCACCCTCGACGCCCTCGCCGCCGCCTGGGAGCGCGGCGACGCGGAGGCGTACGGCCGCCAGTTCACCAAGAACGGCACCTACACCACCTACATCGGCAGCCACTACGAGGGCCGCGCCGACATCACCGCGAGCCACCGCGAGCTCTTCAAGGGCTTCCTCAAGGACAGCAAGCTCGCCGCCAAATACCTCGACATGCGCTTCCTGACGAAGGACGTCGCCGTCCTCACCAGTCGCGGCGCCGATTACACCGGCGACAAGCCCGACGCGGACGAACTCACGAAGGTGACGACCTTCACCCTGGCCCGCGACACCGACGACGCCTGGCGGATCGCCGCGTTCCACAACACCGAGCGCAGCAACGTCATGGAGCGCTTCTCCTTCCTCTGGTCCCCCGAGACGGCCCCGAAAGCTGAGAAGTGACACTAGCCAGGATCGTCACTAAGTGACAGTATGGCGCTCAGCGACAGACGTTGAGGGGTTCGGCGCCTTCGGGTTCCGGTCCTGTCACTCGGGAGGAGTCGAGAAGGATGCAGAACGCCACTGCGCGCCACGGGATGTTCGACGATCTGGCCGATCCGGCGGAGCTGACGGACGAGGGAAGCGGACTGAACGAGCCGCTGGAGCTGTCGTCGAAGCCCCGGCGCCGCCGCCGCCCGGCCGCGCCCTACGCGGCGGCACAGGCGGATCAGCCGCACCGGACCGGCCGGGCCGGCCAGGCCGCGGGGAAAGCGAAGAAGCCGACCATGCTGGAGCAGGCCGGCGGCACCAAGGGGCTGATGTACTCCACGGCGCCCGTCATCGCGTTCGTGGTGGCCAACAACCTTCGCGGGCTGAAGTTCGCGATCATCGCCGCGTTCGCCCTCGCGCTGGGGATCGCGGTGGACCGGCTGCGCCGCAAGGAGTCCCTCCAGCCCGCGCTGGGCGGCGTGTTCGGCGTCGCGGTGGCGGCCGGGATCTCCTGGTACACCGGCTCGGCCAAGGACTACTTCCTGATCGGCATCTGGGCCAGCCTCGGCGGCGCGGTCGTCTTCCTCGCCTCGGTGGCCGTGCGCTGGCCGCTGGCGGGCCTGATCTGGAACTCCGCCACGGGCAAGGGCAACGCCTGGCGCGCGGACAAGCGCTCGCGCTTCTACTACGACATCGCCACCGTCACCCTGGCCGTCATCTTCGCCACCCGCTTCGCGGTCCAGCAGTACCTCTACAGCACCGACCAGGTCGGCGAGCTGGGCTTCGCGAAGATCGCCATGGGCTACCCGCTGCTCGGTGCCGGCCTCCTGGTGGTGGCCTGGGCGGCCCGCACCTCCGACAAGCGCCTCAAGCGGCTGGGCCTGCGGCCCGCCAAGCCCTGAGCCCCTTCCCCCGCGGGGCGGTCAGTGGTCGTCCGGCGTGTCCTGGAGGTCTTGGGCGAGGAGCTCGGCCGTGAGTTCCATGCAGCGCGTGCGGGCGGGGGAGAAGTCGTAGGGCATTTTGGTGACCGCTTCGAGGACGCCCGGCCGGGCGTCCTCTTCGCCCGTCAGATCGGCGTCGTAGATCTCGAAGAGCTTCTCCTCGGCCGCGTCCAGCCCGTCCGCCTCGGTGGCCCGCAGCAGGGCCTTGTGGTGGGCGTAGTGCCGCGCGGCGAGTTCGTCGACTCGCGGGTCATGGGGATCGACGCCGTCGTCGAGGGCGGCGTCGGCCGCGTCGAGACGGTCCGCCTCGGCCCGGAGGTCGGGGTGGGTGGCCAGCGCGATGAAGGTGCTGGCCTGGACGGCGGCTCCCAACGGCCCGAAGATCCGCTCCGTGACCAGCAGGGTGTCCAGGTCGGCGGCGCGCAGCGCGCCCGGCGACAGCTGGCTGAGCCGGTCCGTCACGAGCGAGGAGAGCAGCCCTTGCGGGCTGCCCACGGCCCGCAGGCGCTGAACCGCTGCGCGCCGCCGCTTGATCTCGGCCTCCTGGGCGGCCAGGGCGTCCTCCACCCGGCCCAGGCTCTCCTCGATGTCCCGGGCTCCGTCGAACGCGGACCGTATGTCATCCAGGCCGATACCGGCCTCCGCCATCTTCCGGATCCACAGCAGGCGGATCATGTCGTCGTACCCGTAGCGGCGGCGCCCGTCCCCGCCTCGCTCGGGCTCCGGCAGCAGACCGATCTGGTGGTAGTGGCGGATGGCGCGCGGGGTGGTACCGGCGAAGGCGGCGGCATCACCGATCTTGACCTGGCGGGGAGGCGTGGCGAAGGGGTGCGTCACGGAGCGGCCCTTTCTTGCGGTGGTGCCCCGACGACACCACATGCCGCTACGGCACCTGCAACAGCCCTCACACGCCGAAGGGCCGCCCCTCCACGAGGGACGGCCCTTCGACATGTGTGGGAGAGGAGGTGTCGTCAGTGGCTGCTGCTCTCAGGGCTGCCCTCCGCGATCAGCCCGAGCCCGCTCCACCGCGACCCCCGATCACCCCACCCTCTCAGTGGTCGTTGAGCCACCTGTAGGTGTAGGACGAGCCGCCGCCGTTGCCGTCGAGGTTGAAGTAGGCGTTGTTGCCCTCCATCAGGTTGTACCTGTTGCCGTGGCTGGCCCTGTGCGACTTGCAGGTGCCGGCGCCCGTGTTGACGGTCATCGTGTAGCCGACGTCGCCGGGGCTGTTCTCGTAGACGTTGACCTCTGCCGCCTGCCCGTTCTTCGAGGTGTCGCACACCTTGACGATGTCCCCGCGCTCCTCGAAGTAGACGCGCGCGCCCTGGTACGACTTGGCGTGGTCCCAGCTGAAGGCGGAGGCGCTCCCGGCATTGAGCGCGAGGGCGGCACCGGCGAGCATGAGGGTGCCTATGACGGTGCGGGTCTTGCGAAGCTTCATGTCACGTCTCTCTTGTCGAGGATCGGATTCCGGTTCGTGCGGGACGCTATCCCGATACGAGTGGTGAGTACATGGATCCGGGACCTGGTGACAGAGCTGAGACAAGCGGGACGGCACAGTCACGTTTGGCCATCGCACTGCGAGCTACGGGCTCGCACGCCGGCCAGCCGGTGGCCCACCCCCGACCTAGCATCCTGTGCATGTCCACAGTGATCACGACCATTGCGTTGGCATTCGCCGGATATGCCGCGACATATCTCAACGGGCTTCGCCTGGCTGAGAGGCAGGCACGGCTGACCAGGGTGAACTCTCAGCTGAGCGACTTCTACGGCCCTCTGTTCGCACTGATGCAGACGAACGGCCGTGCCTACGACGCCTTCGCTGAGAAGTACGCCCGCCCCGACGGCCGTGACCCCTTCCGGCACGAGACCCCTCCCACTGAGCGAGAACTCGCAGAGTGGCGGCTGTGGGCCACCACGGTGTTTCTCCCGAACATTCAGGCGATGCGCGACGTGGTGGTCAATCAGGCAGACCTCCTTGTCGAAGAAGAGATGCCACCGGTGCTGCTTCAGCTCTGCGCACACGTCGCCGGCTACGAAGTCACAGCGGTCCGCTGGGCGGAGGCCCAGCATGAAGAGCACCTGTCGCTCATCCCGTTCCCGGGCAGAGAGCTGAAGCAGTACACACGCGACCAGTTCATACGCCTGAAGCGTGAGCAAACGAAGCTGCTAGGGCGCAGCAGGAGCTGACCAAAGCTGACTCGGCCATGCCCACGTGTCCACAAGCTGGGCCATCCCGTGTGGGCCTCGGCCATCTGTCGCAGAACGAGGATTGCCTGATCGTCGAGCCCGTAGGCAGCGAATTCCGTGTCGTCGATCCAGTCGGCTCCGCCCCAGCCGTGCTTGGAGCTCGCCGAGATCGAAGGAGCCGCGGGCGTGACGCCGACCGAACTCTCCGAGTTCACTCCAGACCGGCGCGCACGACACCGGCGATGTTCTCCATACGATCCGGGCTCTCGGTCGCGACATCGAGGTCACATCGACGAGCAAGCGACGGTGCAGATCGGTGAGGTTCACGCAGCGGCCTGGGCGTTGTGAGCCAACTCGTCGAAGGCGCTCTCGCCTCAATCGTGGAGCGGGCGACGGGATCGACGAGCCCGAGAAGGCGAGCAACGACGACTGACAGCTCTGCTACCTCCCAGACTGAGCGCTGCGTCACAGGCCAGCACGGGGAGCCCGATGATCTCCAGCGGTCGGGCGGGGCCGAACCCGCAACCAATGGATCAAAAGTCCCCGCTCGATCATGACGCACGCTCCCGCGAGGTACCCGGCCATCCGGCCTCCCCTGTTCAGCAGGGCAGCAGGGCAGCAGCGTGCCCGCGAGCAACGCGACGGGGGGCGCTGGCCGCGCTCACAGCGACGCCGATCGCTTCAGGGGGTGGCGCCGGGAAGGGCCGTTTCGCGGCGGAGGGCTCGGAGGGTTTCGCGCTCGCGCTCGATGTCGCGCTGCTTCGCCGCGAGCCGCTCCGCCTGCTCGGCGAACAGCCGCTCCATCTCGCCGTTGCGCTCCTCAAGCGGAGCGTCCAGGCAGGGCAGCACCTGGTCGATGGTGCCGCTGCCCAGGCCCGCCGCGAACAGGTGCTGGATCATCACCACGCGGTCCACCATCGACGGGTCGAAGTCCCGCCATCCGCCCGAGGTGCGCTCGGAGCGGATCAGGCCGTGCTCCTCGTAGTACCGGAGCGAACGGCTGCTCACCCCGGTCGCCTCCGCCAACTCACCTATCCGCATGGCTCCTCCTGGCCGCCGCCCGTCGAGTGACCCGGCGCCGTCGGCGTTGCACCTGACACCGGTGTGAAGACCGAAGGTACAGGCACGGCGCACACCGGGTGCGCCGGAGGAAACCGGAGGCGAACATGGCGGCAGAGATCCACATCTGGTCCGACTACGTCTGCCCGTTCTGCCTGATCGCCGACGAGCTGATCGAACGGGCCGTGACGGACCGGCCGGACGTCGAAGTGGTGCACCACCCCCACGAACTGCGCCCGTTCCCCACGCCCACCCTGCGCCCGGAGGACCCGTACCTGCCCGAGATCTGGAACCGTGCCGTCTACCCGATGGCCCGGCACCACCGGATCCCGATGCGGCTGCCCAGCATCTCCCCGCAGCCGTACACCGAACTCGCCTTCCGAGGCGCCCAGTACGCCCAGGAGCACGGCCGTGGCCACGCCTACCACCAGCGCCTGATGGCGGCCTTCTTCCGGGAGGACCTCGACATCGGGGACCGGGCAGTCCTGGCACGCCTGGCCGAGGAGGCCGGCCTGGACCCGGCCGGTTACACCCAGGCCCTGGACGACGAGTGGTACGCCGAGCGGCACCGGGAGGCCCTGGCCGAGTCGGCACGGCAGAAGATCACCGTCGTACCGACCCTCGTGATCGGCGAGCGGCGCATCGAAGGCGTGGCCACCGAGGGAGTCATCCGCCGCGCCCTGGAAGACGTGGCCGTGTCATGAGCGAACCCACCCGTGCCCCATGGGACCTGATGACCAAGGCCGTGGAGCTCTGCATCCACCATGTCGACTCCGGTGGGCCCCCCTTCGTCGGGCAACTGCTCCACTCCGACGGCCAGGTCTCCGCACCCGGCGTGAATCTCGTCCTGGAGACCGGCGATCCCACCGCCCACGCCGAGATCACCGCGATCCGGCAGGCCCTGCGCGAGCACGGACCCGCCGGGGTCCGGGGCGCCGTACTCCTGGCGACCGGTGAACCCTGCGGCATGTGCTACCGCTTCGCCGCCGCCCACGGCATCGCCGAGGTCCACTACGCGGTGGACCGCGACACGGCCGCCGCGTGGGGCTTCGACTACCGGCCCGGATACCGGCCCGGATACCCGAGCGGCGGGACCGAGCCGCTTCCCCTGGAGCGGGATGCCCGCCATCTGCCCGTGAGCCGGGCGCTGGTGCCCTTCACCCGCTACCGCACCCTGCACCACCCCGCGTCCATCTGACGCTTCTGAACCACCACATGAACCACTCCGTGAACCACACATCCGGAAGGAACCCGTCATGCACTGGCTCTACCTCGCCATCGCCGTCGTCTTCGAGGTCGCCGTGGCTATCTCCGCGGGCAAGGCCCAGGGCTTCACCCGCCTCGGCTGGTCGATCGCCACGCTGGTCAGCGGCGGCATCGCCACCTACGTCCTGAGCCTGGCGCTGATCACCTTCGAGGTCGGGGTCGGCTACGCGATCTGGACCTCCGCCGCCGGCGTCGGGATCGCCTTCCTGGGAGCCCTCTTCTTCGGCCAGCGTCTCGACTGGCGCAAGCTCCTCGGGATCGCCGCCGTCATCGCCGGCGTCGTCGGACTCCAGCTCACCGGCACAGCCTGATCCCCACCACGGCCCACCCTGCTCCGTCACACACTCGCCCGAGAGGAACCCCATGCCCACCGCCACCGCAGCCATCACCACCACCGCAGCCACCGCCGACCCAAGCCCCGCCGCCGCGACCGGCAAGCGCACCCGGGCCTGGCTGGTCCTCCTGCTCGCCGGAATCTTCGAAGTCGGCTACGCCCTCGCCGTGGGCGGCAGCCAGGGATTCACCATCCTGCCCTGGTCGATCGTCGCGGTGGTGTTCTTCCTGCTCACCCTGCTGGCCCTGAGCATCTCCCTGCGCACCATCGACGTCGGCATCGGCTACGCGGTGTGGGCCGGGATCGGTGCCGTCGGAGCCGCCCTGCTCGGCCCGGTCTTCTTCCCCGAGACCCTCACCCTGGGCAAGGCCGCCTGGCTCACGCTGATCATCGGCGGCGTCGTCTGGCTGAAGCTCTCCGACCGGCCCACCGCGGAATCCACCGAGCGGTAGAGCGCAGTGGGACCCCGATGCCGGCACGGCGCGGAAGACCTTCCCGTACGAGCCACACCCAAGACCCGGCCCTCACCCCAGGGACCGGGTCGTCCCCTGTATGGAGGGGCGGGACAGGGAAGAGCCATGCGTTCCCCAAGGGAACATTGCTGGCCCGGCCGCACAGCGGCCTCGCCCATGCCCACCGCCCAGGGCCTGTTGGATCGTTGAATGGGCGGACCCTTCAACCGTTAGAGGAGCACCCATCCGACCCGACGACGCTGTCTCCCTCGAAATCCCCACCGCCACCTGACGAGTGGAGTTCCCGCCCCTGCTCGGAAGCCTCACCCACCCGTCTGCTGGCAGCTGATGATCTACTTCGGCGCCTACGGTCCGATGCGACCGGAGGAACAGATGGCCCCGACGGTCTGCTGTTCGTCGGCGAGAGGGGAGCCCCCTTCCGGCGGAGCACGTTCGGCCGCAAGTGGCGCAGTGCCCGTGCGGCGGTCGGCCTCCCGGACGACTTCCGCCACACCGGCCACACCCTGTCCACCCAGTCGGGCGCCACCCTCAAGGACACGATGGTCCGCGCCGGCCAGTCCTCCGAGAAAGCGGCGCTGATCTACCAGCACTCGGACGATGAGCGGCAGCAGGAGGTCGCAGAGGGCCTTGACGCCCGTGTGACCGCGGCTCGCCGCCAGGCCGCGAAGAAGTCCCCGCGCTCTGACTGCCGGTGCTGACCGGTGTTGACCGCTGATTACCGGCTGTTCTGGTGCGCATCTGGCGCGAGCGAGTGCGTCTACCGGAATCCAAGGTTTGCGCTTGTGTGTAACCCGATGACACGGGCTGTGAGCAGCGGCAGAATGTGCCGTGCTCGGTAAAACGCGACTCCCTGCATCCGATGCCCCGCTGTGGGCTTGACATGAGGGAGTCCCGCCATGGAGCCGATTTCGCTGCTGCTGATCATGATCATCCTCATGATCGTTCGCGACAGGTAACCGGTCGAGAAGCCGAGTGCCGAGGGCCCCTCCGGGGGTCCTCGGTCTTGGCTGCTGCTACCGAGTCGCGCTTGATTTCATGAGGACTAAATGCGGTGTGTAGCGACGTTGACGCCTGCTCTCTGCGCTCCGATATCGTCCACTGCGGCGTCACCAACTGACAGGGCAAAGCGTGGAAGCCCGAACCTCAGCGATCTGTCGGGTCGTTCTGGCAGTGTGCTCCGGTATGGGCGACAACGTTGGAACGAAGATCACTGAAACCCTGACCGCGACATGCGCCGGATGCGGTCGGCTCGTGGATTTCCCGCCGGGCAAGCTGAACGATGAAGGTACGAAGGAACTCCGGGAGTGCCCCGCCTGCGACTTGGTGTGGGCCGCAAAGGCTTGGTACTGGACTGCCCCAGAAGACAACGAGCGGCCTGATATGTAGAGGTCGGTGGGACGGCTTTGGGCAGTGTCCTGCCCGGTCTCGCCAGCGGATCGAGCAGCTCTGGTCTGCCCGCGTTCGTGCCCGATTGGCCCCCTGGCCTTGTCCGACGCGGGACCTGGACCCGGAGGGCTAAAGCCGTGGAGCCGACCGCCCCAGCCGCGACGTGCCTCTTCTTCGGCCTCAAGTGGCCGCTCCCTGCTGTCGCGCGCGGGCCGCCTTGAAGCCGTACGGAAAGTTGTTACGTGGCGATCGAGCCTGCAGGTCAGGGTGGAGGAACCGGCCTTGGGGTCTGGGCGTCACGTCAGCGCTGGTGTGGCGCGGTTCGGTATGCGTGGCTGTTGGGGAGCTGGGTGTCGGCGTCGAGGATTCGCTCCGGCTGCCTGTCCCCGCTGCGCTTCCAGATCCGCCCGTCCGCGTCGGTGAAGGCGATGTCTATCGCCAGGTCGTGGGTATCTGGGCCTGGCGAAACCTGGTCGCGAAGGTCCTGGGTATCAATAGTGGCCGTCACGGTTTGGCCAGGGGCGACCACTTGCCACCCGTACTGCTGGCGTTCGTCACGAGGTCGGAACTGGTGCTCCTGACTCCCCGACTGTCTGGTGACGGTGACCTGAGCGCCCAGCAGCTCCAGGTTGAGGACCGGGCTGGTGCCGAAGTTGCTTATCCGCGCCTGCGAGAGATCGTGCCCGAGCGTTGCGACGACGGTGCGTGCCTTCTCCTTCTCCCGGTCAGCTTGCTCCAGCCGCTGCTCAGCTTCGCTCCGGCGGTGGCGTCGAGCATCGAGCGTGGCAATAGTTACGGCCACGATCGCCGCAGCGCATGTGCCGACCGCGCCCAGGGCGTTCCAGACGTCTGTCATCACGCGATCCTCCCGCGGGGAGGACCATCGGTCTGCGGCATTCCGTCGGTTGTGCGGCGTAATGCGGGACGCCTTCGGTGACGAAGCGGAGCGCTGACCGGATCCGGCACACCGCCTGGTGAGGGCTGTCCGCTTCGCACGCTCACGGAGGCGCGGTTCGCGCCCCCTCCTGTCAGCCGCCACTGGGACGGCACACGTCCTGAGGGAGCTGGCTTCCTCTACGTCGAAGGCGCAAGTCTCAAGTCGCCTTAGAAGGAACCGAAGGGATACCCGTCGCTCCCCCCCACCTGGAGCCATCGGGCCGGGCTTCTGGTGCGATGTGGCGCGGAGACGGGATGGGTGGCTGCGGCTTGCGGCTTCAAGCCTGATCACCTTGGTCATGACCACCTGTCTGAGTCTTCCTGCTGTCCCCTCCACCTAGTTCATGAAAGAAGCCGGGTACCCCAAGAACAATGGCTGGAATGGCCAGAATCCACCACCAAAAATGGGCCCCTCCCTGCAGGGCTGCCCAAGTGCCAAGGATGATTCCACCGCCGCCAAGAACTACCCCAAGCCCTATGCCCACCTTGTCGCGTGAAAGCGAGTCTTCAAGTGCGCAGGTTGCGGCGTATTTGCGAGCCGTGGAAACAATCTGTGCTGCGAGAATATCGTTGGCTCCAGCCTCTTTGGGCAGTGACTGAAGTGACTCAAGCGACTGAAGAGCTTCGGCTTCCGCGGTTAGCCGTGCTAGATACCTCTGCGAACTGGACTGGCTGCGTTCGCGAGCTGCGAAGAATCCTGCCAACAAGGCAACGATTAATGGCGAGAAGGCTGTTACGGCCTGACTGAGCGAGGTCATCGAGTCACTCCCATCTATGTGAGGACCCGAATCAGCGTAGCGAATGCTGCGGCCGAGAGGCCGGTGGAACGGCTTCGGCGGTGGCCTGTCCGGTCTGAGGTCGGAGATGGCAGGGACTCCAAGCTGCGCCAGCCGATCGGCTGACTCTGACCTGTCCTTTGTAGCGCCTATCGGACTCCTGAACGGACCCGACTCGGACGGCATGGAGTCCCTGGGAATACTGGCCTGGGGGGCCAGTGGGGGTGGCTATCAGTCTTCGTCCGGATCCTCTAATTCCTGAAGTCGTTCCGCGATGTCATCGGCCCATGTCTGTGCCCACTGCCGCAGCGCAAGGATTGCTCGGTCGTCGAGCCCATAGGCAGCGAATTCCAGGTCGTCGATCCAATCGGCTCCGCCCAGTCGGGCTTGCAGCTCGCTCAGATCGAAGGAGTCGCGGGCATGGCGTCGGCCGAGCTCTTCGAGTTCGATGTGGCTCCAGCGGTCCGCAGCGGCCTGTACGTCGATCAGGTCCCTGGCGAGTCCGCGGTCGGCCAGTGCGCGGACCTTTGTGCCAACGACGTCCTGGAGGGACAGGACCAGACCGTGCTCAGTGCGTACGGGGGGCCGCCAGAGTGCTTCCTTGAGGATGTCGACTTCGCACTCTTCATGGCTGGTGGGGTCGGTCACGATCAGGCGCGCGGACAGTGGGTCTGTCTCCAGAGCCCTCACCCGCCATCCCCGTTGCTCCAGGCCGGAGCGGACGACACTGGCGATGTCCTCCATGCGGTCCGGGTTCTCGGTCGCGACATCGAGGTCCTGGCTGAGCCGATTGACCAATCCGTGCGCTTGGACCGCGTAGCCACCAGCGAGTGCCAGAGGGTAGGGGCCACCCACAGCGAGCACGTCGGCGAGCAAGCGACGATGCAGATCGGTGAGGTTCACGCGGCGGCCTGGTCGCTGCGGGCCAGCTCTTCGAAGGAGCTCTCCCAGACCTCGCGGACATCGCGGCTGACCAGCGTGCGGAGAACGGGCCACAGATCTACGAGGTGGTCGCGATTGAGGTAATGGACCAGATCGTCGTGCAGCCCCTCGGCCAGGACGATTCGGTAGTAGCTCATCCGCAGCCGGGGCTGATCGAGATCGAACGTGGTCAACCCCGACCAGGCCAGATGGAGCGGCAGGCACACTGTGCCGTGCTCGGGGCCGTCAAGCTCGGAGAGGGCGGCGGGCAAGCGTCGCGCGAACCTGGCACGACGGAGCTCGGAAGCACTGGGCTGTGATGCCATGCGTCGATTATCCAGGAAGAGGTCGCGACGAGCCCTCGGTTCGGAGGCACGCGCGGTTGCGGATGGAGAACATGGACCGGCCTGACCGGTCACACTCGACCTCGACGTCCCCTGTTTCATGGCGCTGGCCACGACCGCTATTTGGCATGGATCTGGCACGCGAGGGGGAGCCACTCCGCACAACACTAAGGCCCAGGTCTCTGACCTGGGCCTTAACTATGGAGCGGGCGACGGGAATCGAACCCGCGCTCTGAGCTTGGGAAGCTCATGTTCTACCATTAAACTACGCCCGCGAGGAGCCGGAGAAAGGGTGGCTCTTCGCCGGATACTGTACCCCATGCCGGACCCCCGCCGCACAGGTGAGGGGTCCTTTTTCGTGGGTTGTGGGTGGGGTGAAGGGGTGGTGGGGGAGCATCGGGGGAAGGGAGTTGGAGCGTACGGTGGTGGGCGGAGTGCCGGACGTGGGGGAGTTGGATTGATCCCCTAATGTGGCATTTGTGGTTGCGCCGGTGAGCCCGTTCCCGTTCCCGTCGCGCGACCGTGCCGTCACCACGTCCACGTACGTACAGGGGAGAGGGAAGCGATGGAGTCCACCGTCGTTCGGTGTGCCGAAGGGCACGTGTTCAGCACCTCGACGTTCCCGATGCAGAATCTGGGGGTGGGGCGCATCGGCCCGGGACGGCTGTTGCGCTGTCCCCGCTGCGGGCGGCTGCGGCACGCGGTTCCCGTGGCGGAGCAGAAGCGCTGAGTGAGGGCCCGGGACACGGGTCGGAGACACGGGCCGAGACACAGGCCACTCGGGGCCGGTCCGATTGGGCCGGCCCCGTGTCGTGCGCGTAGTCTCGGCCCGTGCTTCTCTCTGACAAGGACATCCGGGCCGAGATCGACGCCGGACGGGTGCGGGTCGATCCCTACGATCCGGCCATGGTGCAGCCGTCCAGCATCGACGTACGGCTCGACCGGTACTTCCGGGTGTTCGAGAATCACCGGTACCCCCACATCGACCCCGCGGTCGAGCAGCTCGACCTCACGCGGCTGATCGAGACCGAGGGGGACGAGCCCTTCATCCTCCACCCCGGTGAGTTCGTGCTCGCCTCGACGTACGAGGTCGTGAGCCTGCCCGAGGACGTGGCCTCGCGCCTGGAGGGCAAGAGCTCGCTGGGGCGGCTCGGGCTGCTGACGCACTCCACGGCCGGGTTCATCGACCCCGGCTTCTCGGGCCACGTGACGCTCGAACTGTCGAACGTCGCGACGCTCCCGATAAAGCTGTGGCCGGGGATGAAGATCGGCCAGCTGTGCATGTTCCGGCTGACGTCGCCCGCCGAGTATCCGTACGGCTCGGCCCGGTACGGATCTCGTTACCAGGGGCAGCGCGGGCCCACCCCCTCGCGCTCGTTCCTGAACTTCCATCGGACCCAGGTGTGAGAACAGAAAGAACGGCTGGAAGAGCATGAGCGACGGTACCCGTGAGAATCTGACGTACTCCCTCTTCGGGACGGCCATCCGCGAGCTGGCGCAGCGCGTCGCCGATGACGGGTACGAGCCCGACATCGTGCTGTCCATCGCGCGCGGCGGACTCTTCGTCGCGGGCGGCCTCGGGTACGCGCTCGACGTGAAGAACCTCCACGTCATGAACGTGGAGTTCTACACCGGCGTCGGCGAGACCCTCGACATGCCGGTCATGCTCCCGCCGGTGCCGAACGTCGTCGACCTGAGCCGCAAGAAGGTGCTCATCGCCGACGACGTCGCGGACACCGGCAAGACGCTCAAGCTCGTGCAGGACTTCTGCGCCGAGCACGTCGCGGAGGCGCGCAGCGCCGTCATCTACGAGAAGTCGCACTCGCTCGTGAAGTGCGACTACGTCTGGAAGCGGACGGACCAGTGGATCAACTTCCCCTGGTCCGTCGAGCCTCCCGTGGTACGGCGCGAGGGGCAGGTCCTCGACGCCTGACGCCTGACTCCTGAGGCCTCAGGCGTGTTCGCACATCTTGTCGGACACCGCCGCCGGGTTGCCGTCGGCGCTGCCGAACGCTCCGGCGTTGTCCTTGAACTTCCTGTGCAGGTCGCTGTCGGGGGCGACCTCGACCAGGCCGCCGCCCTCGTCGGACCATGAGGGGTAGTCGGCCTGGCGGTACTCCAGGTCGGTGTAGGCCGAGAGGACGTCCTTGAGCCCTTCCTTCTGGTCGTTGAACATCGCGTGGCTGCCGAAGCCGACGAAGATCCGCGGGTACTCGCGGCCCAGGCCCGCGCTGCCGCGGTCCCCGTTCCAGCTCTCGGCGTCGTCCCAGTCGGCGCTGCGGTGCTCGCCGTGCTTGCTCATGAGGAGCTTGGAGCGGGTCCAGTCGTCGCCGTTCCTGTTCCAGACCACGTCCACGTGTTCGAAGTCGTGGGGGTGGCCGGAGGGCTCGAAGCCGCTGGTGGCCTGGTAGATCGAGTAGCTGACGCGGATCTCGTCCGGGTCGCACTTCCGGACCGTGTAGAAGGTCGGGAAGTCCTCGCCGTGCGGCGCGCAGCCGCCGTCCGAGTCCGGCCAGTTCTTCACGTCGCCGCCCGGCTTCGGATTGCCGTCCCCGTCGAACGGGTCCTCCGGCCAGCACGGGTCGTTGGAGTTGGCCCGGGCGAAGTTCCACTCGGGCGCCGAGGCCCGCGCGAAGTCCTGGAGCGTGGCGGGGCCCTCCTTGAGCGGCTCGTTGGCCGCGCTGATCCCGCTGAACGAGCCGACGGTGAGCCCCAGCGCCATCGCCGCCACCGTTGCGGTGCGGCGGATGGAGCGGCTCGGGATGCGCTGTGACATGGCTGCTCTCCCTCGTCCTGCCGGTTGCCAGTTGCCAGTTGCCGGTTGCCGGTTGCCGTTTACCGGTCGCATACGCTCCTGCAACCGCCGATCCGTGGCAAGGAGCGTTCTCCTGTACGACCTCGCATTACGGGCAACTCGGCTTCCGTCGAAGCCCGTTGACCTCTCCGCCCCGTCCGTGGATGTGAGACGAGGGGACAGGTCGGTGCACGTTGGCAAAGCAGCGCTTCCCTGCCTCCGCCCGCTCGGCCACCCCTCGTGCCCGAGTGCGACCGAGTGGGCCGGAGGATCAGTTCTCGGCCAGGAAGCGCGTCAGCGCGTCCCCCAGCGCCGCGGGGTTCTCCTCCGGGACCCAGTGCGCCGTCCCCGGTACGCGCAGCGCCGTGACGTCCGTCGCGACCTCCCGCATCATCTCGGCGATGACCTCGCCCGTCGTGCTCGTCATGCCGCCGACCGCCAGCACCGGAACCGTCAGCTTGCCGTTCCGTTCCAGCGCCGCCCGGTTGTCCGCCGCGTCCTGGTCGAAGGCGCGGTAGAGCTCGAACCCGGCGCGCATCGCGCCCGGGGCCGAGTAGGCGCTGACGTACGCGTCGAAGTCCTCCTGCGGGATCGCGGCGGGGTCGGCGGAGCGGGCGTTGAAGAAGGCCTGGAGGTAGGGGCGTTCGCGGCCCGCGACGAGGAGTTCCGCGAGGTCGCGGGCGCCGGGGCTGCCCTGGAAGGCGAAGTGCCAGACGCGCGGGTCGGTGCGGACGAGGTCGAAGACGTCCGTGCCGGGGAGCGGCGCGTCGACGGTGACCAGGTGGGAGACCTCGTCGCGGTACGCCTGCGCGTAGGCGTACGCGACCATCAGGCCGATGTCGTGTCCGACGACGGCGACGCGGCCCTCGGTCCCGAGGTGGTCGCGGAGGAGGCGGTGGATGTCGGAGGCCATCGTCCGCTTGTCGTAGCCGCCCGCCGGGCGCCAGGAGTCGCCCGCGCCGCGGTGGTCGGGCGCCACGACGCGGAATCCGGCCTCCACCAGCGCCGGGATCACGCGGCGCCACTCGCGCCACGTCTGCGGGAAGCCGTGCAGCAGGACGGCCGTACGGGGCCCCGTCCCCGCCGTCACGTAGTGGAGCCGCAGGCCCGGTTCGATGTCGGCCATGCCGTGGGTGAGGTCCAGGGGGTCCGGGGCGGGAGGAGAGGAGGTCATGGGGAAACCGTGCCGTACGCGCTGTCTGTGACAAACCCCGCGCGAGAGCTTCCCTTCTCTCCTACCTACGGGTAAGTACCGCTGGTAACAACAGTTGCCAGGCAGAGGGGGGACACCTCATGGCACGTGTGAGACCCGCGGTGGCGGTGACGGCGGCTCTGGTGATGGCGTTCGGGGGCGCGGGGGTGGCGGCCGCACAGCCGGACGCGCCGACCGACGGCAAGGCGCAGGCGCGGGCACAGGCGCAGGCCCAGGCCGCAGCCGCCAAGCCCCTGCCGCCCGAGCTGGAGAAGATCCGGGCGGCCGAGGCCCAGAAGCTGTACGGGAGCCCGGCCGAACGCCCGGTGGCCGAGCGGAAGTCCTCGCTGATCTCGCTGGGCGACAGCGAGATATCGGGCGAGGGCGTCGGCACGTACGAGCCGGGCACGAACGGACCGGACAACTGGTGCCACCGTTCGCCCGACTCCGCCGTGCACCGTACGGGCATCCAGGCGGACGTCACGTACAACGTGGCCTGCTCGGGCGCGAGCACGGAGAACGTACGGATCGGCGGCACCAAGCAGTACGCCGACGAGCTGGTGCAGAGCGACAGCCTCGCGATCAAGGCGCGGAACACGAAGCTGAAGCAGGTCGTGCTGGTCGTCGGGGCCAACGACGATCTCCAGTTCGGGCCCGTGATGACGGACTGCGTGACCCGCTTCCTCACCCTCCAGGGCCCGTGCCAGCCCAAGTACGAGCCGGGCTGGCAGGGCCGGGTCGACGGCCTCGTGCCCAAGGTCGAGCGGACCGTGGGCGACCTCAAGTCCGTGATGCGGGACGCGGGTTACGCGGACGGCGACTACCAGCTCGTCGTCATGGGCTACCCGAGCCCGATCGGCCCGGACTTCAAGGACAACCCCAAGTTCCCCGGCAAGCTGATCGGCGGCTGCGTCGGGCACACCAGCGACTCCGCCTGGGGCCGCAACGCCGCCGTGCCCGCCTTCGAGAAGGGCATGCGCAAGGCCGCCGAGGCCTCCGGCGCGACCTACCTCGACGCCTCGCGCCTCTTCCACGGTCATGAGGTGTGCATGGAGAACGCCTTCGCGCGCGGCCTCTACGTGGACGTCTCCAACCCCTTCCCGCCGGACGCGAACTCCGTACGCCAGTCCTTCCACCCCAATGAGCGCGGCCACGGCGCCTTCGCCGAGTGCTTCACGAAGATCTACGAGGCGGGGCGGGCGAACGGCGCGCGCGAGGCCTCCTGCGCCGACCCGGACGGCGCGGGCAAGCCGAAGCTGTACGGGCTGGCCTGGGACGACGTGTTCAAGCCACTGAAGAACGCGGGCACGGGCTCCTGCCTGGACGCGGACGGCGGCGGCAGCGCCGTCGGCACGGACGTGCGCGGCTGGGGCTGCAAGGACCAGCGCAACCAGACGTGGTGGCACGACGCGAGCGGCGGCCAGGCGCTCTACACCGGGCTCACCCACGACCGCTGCGTGCAGCCCGAGGGCGGCGTCAAGAACGGCGCCGGTCTGGAGCTGGGCAACTGCGCGGGCGGCGAGACGCAGCGCTTCGTGAGGGACGGGCAGACGCTCCGGCCCGCCTCCGCGAAGGACCTGTGCGTGACGCTCACGGGCGCCGAGGCGCGGGCGCGCCTCGCGACCTGCGACGGCTCGCCGTCCCAGCGTTTCGCCTGAGAACATTCGATCCCCGTACGGCCTGTCGGACGCCCTCCGTCCGACAGGCCGTACGGCCATTCCCGGCTCCATTCCGGCCCCTTTCCCGCCCCCTTCCGGGCTAACGCGCCGCGTGAGGCACGCGAGGGCGTCGAACGGGCATCCGCCGCTGGTGACACGGCAGTTCGGCCCCCGGAGGCCAAGCCTCCGTTCACTCCGATGCCGCATCCGTTCACTCGCTTGCCACGTCGGCGGGCAGGCCGTCAGTCGTTGACGAGATGTGAACGTAGCGGAAGAAACCCACGTGTTCTGCTGGCCACCGGCCGCGCCCGTCGAGGGCGAGGCCGGTACGCGGGGTGCCCGACGCCCGGAATCCGGCGCTCTGTTGGACGACTTCCTGTCCGAAATGGCCGGGGTGGAGGCCGAGTTCCACCGCGCGTGGACGGCTCGGAGCGACGAGGGCCGTCTCGCGTGAACGAACGCATGGCGCAGGCCGACCAGTTCCGCAGCCCCTGGGCCCCGCCGCCCACCGTGCAGGTCGGGAACTGGGACCTGGAGCACGAGCTGGCGCAGATCCTCCACGACGCGGCCGCCCGTGAAGAGACGATTCCGCAGGACCCGGTCCCGGCCGATCCCGCGTACGACCGGCCGTACGACCCCACGTACGACCGGCCGTACGACGGCACGTACGAGGCCCCGTACGACCCGGCCTACGATCCGGCGTTCGCCCACGCGTTCGACCGGTCCTACGATCCGCCGGGCTCCCCCGTCACGGAGCCCGGATCCGGACTGTCCGGACCCCTGGGCGAGCGCGAGGCGGGGGCCGGGACCACGCCGCACCGCCGGGTGCGCGGCCCGGGGAACCACCGGCGGGTACGGCGCCGGATCACGGTCGCGATGGTGCGTACGTCGCTCTCGTTCGCGGCGACGGGCGCCCTGCTGGTGATCTTCGTGACCGTGAGCCTGCTGAGCGGGATGGTCACCACGGGCCCGCTGCGGCGGCTCGTGGAGCCGGTCGTCGGGGACTTCTCCGGCCTGTGGCCGCTGCTGATCCAGGGGCCGTGGGTGGCGGCCGTGCTCTCGATCCTGCGGACCCGGACGGTGCGGGGGAGCCACGCGCTGGTCGCCTGGTCGGTGCTGATCGTCTTCTCGGCGGTGACCGTCGCGCTCTACGTCACCCAGGTGCCCCGGAACCCGGTCGGCGTCATCATCGGCATGCTGCCCCCGGTCGCCGCGCTGGCCTGCCTCAAGCTGCTCACCCCGCATCTGGTCCCGGTGAGCGCCCGGCACGCGGGGACGGCCACGAAAACGGCCCCGCGGAAGCGGGGCCGTAAGAGCTGACGGGGGCGGGCGCCCGGCGCGCGGACGCGCGGGCACCCGGCGCGTCAGAGGGTGCCGAGCTTGATCAGGGCGAGCAGCGCGAGCAGCTGGATGGCCGAGGCGCCCAGGGCCTTGGGCCAGGGCAGGTCGTGCGAGCGGCTCACCATCGAGGTGAAGAGATAACCGGCGGCGATCCAGGTCAGCCAGCCGACGATCTGCACCAGCGGCGCCGTGCCGCCCATGAACATCGCGAAGAGCAGCCGCGGCGCGTCCGTCAGCGACATGATCAGCATCGCGAGGCCGACGGTCGGCGCCCACGCCCCGTCGCCGCCGAACTGCCGGGCCAGCGTGTGGGTGACGGTGCCCAGGATCAGCCCCGCGATCACGACGGCGATGCCGGTCGTGATGACGTACGGGATCGCGCTGGAGATCGTCGTGTTGATGACGTCCTCGCGGGCCTGGTCGAGGCCGAAGACGGCGAGCAGCCCGTAGAGGAACGTGACGATGAGCGCGGGCCCCCAGACGGGGTAGTCGCGCATCTGCCAGAAGGTGTCGCTGGGGCGCGTGACGATGCCGCGCAGCAGGTCCTTCCAGTGCAGCCGGGGGCCGGCGGGCGGCGCGGGCGCGTTCCCCGCGGCGTAGACGCCACCGTCCGCGTAGTACCCGTCGGGACCCGGGCCCTGGTCGGGGCCGTAGGGGTCGGGGACGCTGAAGGACTGGGTGTGCCCCGGATTGTTGGCGTACGGATCGGGCCCTGGGGCTCCGAAGTACTCGGGCTCGCCGGGGGCGCCCTGGTTCCCGTAGCCACCCTGGTGGCCGCCCGTTGGGCCGTACGGGGGTCTGCCGCCCTGGCCGTGCCCGTACGCCCCCGGGCCGCCGGGGCCCTGCGGGGGCTGCGGCCAGCCCTGGCCCGGCGCGGGTCCGGGACCGGGCCCGGGTCCGCGCCCCGGCGCCTGCTGCGGGGGCTGCGATGGATACTGCCCTTGCTGCTGCGCGCCCCGGGAACCCCGGCCGCGTCCGCTCCTGAAACCTGCCACGTAATCGAACGTACCGCGTCGCGCCGACCTGGGTGCCACAGCGGGGTGAACTGGCCGGACATCGCTGCTGACCTGTGACATCCCCTAGGGGGACCCGGTGGTGCGGGCACCACCACGGGGTGGAGCCAGCACCACCCCAGGGCCTCACCGGGTGTGTTCAGCCGCCGGGGAGCTTCACCGCGAGCGTGACGAGGGAGCCGGAGCCGCACGACTTGTCGGCCGCGGCGATGGTCAGCCGGTCGGTGACGAGCCGGGCGAGCCAGAGCCCGCGGCCGGTCGTCGCGCCGTCGAGACCGGGCAGCAGCTCGGGGATGACGTCGGCGGAGAAGCCGGGGCCCGAGTCGGTGACCTGGCACTCCAGCTCGTCGCCGATGTGGCGGAGCAGGAGCTGGCCGCGGCCGCCCGCGTGCTCGACCGCGTTGGTGGCGACGGCGTCGACGGCGACCACGAACTCCCCTCTCCGCGGCTCGCCGAGCCCGGCCCAGGCCGCGCAGGTCTCGACCTCGATCCTGACCCGTGGCAGATCCCTGAGGGTGAAGCGGAGACGGCAGAGCAGCTCGGGAGTCAGCATCCGTTTCCCTCCTCGACGAGGGTCAGCGAACGGACGGCGTCGGAGCCGAGCCGACGCAGTGTGCGCGCCTGGACGGGGGTGCAGCGGACGGTCGTACGGCTCGTGGCGCCGCGGCCGTGCGCGGTGGTGCCCGCGGCCGCGCTCAGCCGCAGCAGCTCGGCGGCGCAGCCCGCGCTGAGGAAGTGCAGGGTGCGCAGGTCGATCAGGAGCGGGCGGCCGGGCTCGGCGCGGCCGTACGCCGCGCGCAGGGCCGCCGTGAAGTCGTGGTGGGTGGCGATGTCTGCTTCGCCCACGAGGCGTACGGCCGTCCCGCCGCTGGTCCCGGTCCCGTTCCCGTCGGACGCGGGGACCGCGTGCAGGGAGCCGACCGTGCCGAGGAGGTTGACCGGGTGCGCCTGCTGCATCGCGTGCAGCACGTCGGAGCTGAACGTCCGGTCGTCGTAGGCGCAGACCTCGCTGTAGCGGCCTCCCTCGAAGAGGTGGCCGGAGCTGCGCTCGCGCCGCATCACGTCGCGGACGTCGGTACCGAGGTCATGGACCCATGCCATGTCGATGTACGCGCGCATGGCCGAATATCCCTGCCGTACGGCGTGTTCCGACTCCTCGGTGATGCGGTCCCACTGGCGTGCCGCCGTGAACACCTGGTCCGGGGCGATGAGCGCGCGCATGGTGCTCAGCGCGAGCTGTCCGCGCTCCCACGCCTGGGTGAGCGCGGGGGTCCCGGCGCCGATCCGCCGCAGCAGCTCGTCCCCGGTGATCCGGGGGTGCAGGAAGAGCAGCACCTTCTCGCTGAGCGCGAGGCCCTGGCGGACGAAGGCGCCGACGACGTCCCACTGGGTCGACTCGCTGTCGTAGGCGGTGAACGCGTGCTGGCCGGGGCGTATGCGCTGCACGGGGAGGGTCCGGGCGTCCGGGGCCACGGCCGCCGGGCGGCCGGGCACGTCCGTCCTGCCGGGTGCCTCGCGGTCCGACACCTCGCGTCGCCTCCTCGCGTCGCCGGGCGCGTCTGAGCGCGCTCCCACACTGGCGCTGACGCGCCCGCGCGCCTCCTCCGCTCCGCCGCTTAGGAGGCTAGGACGGGGACTGGTCGATGGGTATACCGCGACGAAGGATTGGCTCGTGTGGTGCATCAACTGATCGCATTTGACCATGCCTTGCGAGAAAAGCCACAACGACCGGCTCCGCAGAGTGCGAATCCGGCCGTTGTGGCGCTTTATGGCGGTTGGGTTTGACCTCTTGTTTTTCTCTCCGGCCCGTTCTACTTCGCGGGCTCGGGCTCCGGCTCCTTGGACTCCTCCGCGTCCCCGGCCGGCTCCTCGGGGGTCTTCACGGAGTCGAGCAACAGCTGCGCGACGTCCACGACCTGGAGATTCTCCTTGGCCTTCCCGTCGTTCTTCTTGCCGTTGACCGAGTCGGTCAGCATCACGAGGCAGAAGGGGCAGGCGGTGGAGACGATGTCCGGATTGAGGGAGAGGGCCTCGTCGACACGCTCGTTGTTGATGCGCTTGCCGATCCGCTCCTCCATCCACATCCGCGCGCCGCCCGCGCCGCAGCAGAAGCCGCGCTCCTTGTGGCGGTGCATCTCCTCGTTCCGCAGGCCCGGGACGCGGCCGATGATCTCGCGCGGCGGCGTGTAGACCTTGTTGTGGCGGCCCAGGTAGCAGGGGTCGTGGTACGTGATCAGACCCTCGACCGGCGTGACCGGGACCAGCTTGCCCTCGTCGATGAGGTGCTGGAGGAGCTGGGTGTGGTGGATGACCTCGTACTCGCCGCCCAGCTGCGGGTACTCGTTGGCGATCGTGTTGAAGCAGTGCGGGCAGGTCGAGACGATCTTCTTCTTGGACTTCGGCTTCTTCGTCTCCGGGTCCTCGTCGTCCTCGCCGAAGGCCGCGTTCAGCGTGGCGACGTTCTCCTCGCCGAGCTGCTGGAAGAGGAACTCGTTGCCGAGGCGGCGGGCGGAGTCACCGGTGCACTTCTCGTCGCCGCCCATGATCGCGAACTTCACGCCCGCGATGTGCAGCAGCTCGGCGAAGGCCTTGGTGGTCTTCTTCGCCCGGTCCTCCAGCGCGCCCGCGCAGCCGACCCAGTAGAGGTACTCGACCTCGGTGAGGTCCTCGATCGTCTTGCCGACGACCGGCACCTCGAAGTCGACCTCCTTGGTCCACTCCAGCCGCTGCTTCTTCGCCAGGCCCCAGGGGTTGCCCTTCTTCTCCAGGTTCTTCAGCATCGTCCCGGCCTCGCTCGGGAACGCGCTCTCGATCATGACCTGGTAGCGGCGCATGTCGACGATGTGGTCGACGTGCTCGATGTCCACCGGGCACTGCTCGACGCAGGCGCCGCAGGTGGTGCAGGACCACAGGACATCGGGGTCGATGACGCCGCCCATGGCGGAGCCATTGTCAGACGCAGCTTCCGCGGTGCCGATGAGCGGGCGCTCGGCCTCCGCCAGGGCAGCGGCGGGGACGTCCTTGAGCTGCTCCTCGCTCGCCTTCTCGTTCCCCTCCATGTCCTTGCCGCCGCCCGCGAGCAGATACGGGGCCTTGGCGTGCGCGTGGTCGCGCAGGGACATGATCAGGAGCTTGGGCGAGAGGGGCTTGCCGGTGTTCCAGGCGGGGCACTGCGACTGACAGCGGCCGCACTCGGTGCAGGTGGAGAAGTCGAGGATGCCCTTCCAGGAGAAGTCCTCGACCTGGGAGACGCCGAAGCGGACCTCTTCTTCGTTCTCGTCGTCCAGCGCCGTCTCGAAGTCGATCTCCTTGCCCCCGGAGACCATCGGCTTCAGCTCGCCCAGCGCGGTGCCGCCCTGGGAGTCGCGCTTGAACCAGATGTTGGGGAAGGCGAGGAAGCGGTGCCAGGCCACACCCATGTTGGTGTTGAGGGAGACCGTGATCATCCAGATGAAGGACGCCGCGATCTTGAGCGTCGCGAAGAAGTACACGAGGTTCTGCAGCGTGCTCGTGCTCAGCTCGCTGAAGCCCGCGACCAGGGGGTACGAGAGGAAGAACTCGGCCTCGTAGTGCTCGACGCCGTGCAGCGCTCCCTCCAGCGCGTGCAGCACCACGATGCAGACGCCGACGATGAGGATGACGGCCTCGACGAAGTACGCCTGCCAGGTGATCGAGCCCGTGAAGCGGGACTTGCGGCCCGGCTTCGGCTTGCTCAGCTGCCGGATCACGATCAGGACCGCGATCCCGACGGCGGTCATGGTGCCCATGAACTCGACGTACATCGCCCACGGCAGCCAGTCGCCGATGAACGGGATGAGCCAGTCGGCCTTGAAGAGCTGGCCCACCGCGTTGGCGATCGTCAGCAGGAGCGTGAAGAAGCCGATCGCGACGAACCAGTGCGCGACGCCCATGACGCCCCAGCGGTTCATCCGGGTGTGGCCGAGGAACTCCTTGACCAGGGTGACGGTGCGCTGCTTGGGGTCGTCGGTCCGCGATCCCGCGGGCACGGGCTGGCCGAGCCGCACGAAGTGGAAGATCTGGAGGAGCGCGCGGCCGAACAGCGCGAGTGCGACCGCGATGAGGACCAGCGACACGATGATCGCGGCGAGTTGCATAACGGCTCCCTCGGAGCACAACGGAGTGTCTGAGCGTCGGTCTACTAATCGGTAACTTATCCAGTCCGTACGAGACTACCCACATTCCACAGCGCTCTGTACCCGGGCATGCGGTGATGTGCGTCGCTGAGGGTCACCTATGGAGCGCGGTGCATATGGTTTATTCACGGACGTGACGTATCTTCTCCGCAAATTCTCCTATGCGCTGCAAACCGTGCCAAACACGCAAAAGGGGTCGCGAAGGCGTCCCCGGGTGACCGTCGTCCAGCGCGCCGTCCCGTCCCACCGCGCCCCGTTCTTCCGCCACCTGAGCCGGGAACTGGGCGCCCGGGGAGCCGAACTGGTCGTCACGCGCGGCGCGCGCGGCGCTCCCCTCGGCGGCCCGCTCGTCCGCGGCTCCGACGCGCTGATCATGGAACACGCGCTCTCCGGCGCCGAGTTGTACCCCGCGCTGCTGCGCAGCGGCCTCGGGCAGGGGCCGCCGCTCGCCCTCTGGGGCGCGGGCGAGCCGCGCGCGTACCGCCCCGCGCCCCTCGCCCGCGCCGCGCGCGCCCGCCTCGCGCTGCTGGGCCACCGGTACTTCGCGCACACCGAGGGCGGCCGCCGCGACGCGCTGCGCTGGGGCGTGCCGGACCACCGGATCACCGTGCTGCGCAACACCACCGACACCGCGCCCCTCCGCACGGCCCGCGACGCCGTACGGGCCGAGGACATGCGGGAGCTGCGCGCCCGCCACGGCCTCAAGCCGGGCCGCACCGCGCTCTTCACCGGACGGCTCGACGCGGCGGGGCGCATCCCCTATCTCCTCGCCGCCACGCACGCGCTCGCCAAGCTGCTGCCCGGCTTCACGCTGCTGGTCGCGGGCGAGGGGGAGCTGCGCGGCCTCGTCGAGGCGGCGGCCGCGGGCCCGGGCCCGGGCCCGAGGCGGGGCGGGGACGGCCGGAGCCCCGTGGTGGCGCTCGCGCCGCCGACGCCCCGCGAACTGGCGACGTACGGCGCCACGGCGGACGTCCTGCTCTCCCCCGGCCGCGTCGGGCTCACCGCCGTCGACTCCTTCGTGCTCGGCCTCCCGATCGTGACGACCCCGTGGCCGCTGCACGGCGCCGAGTTCGAGTACCTGGAGGACGGCCGCAACGCGGTGGTCGTACGCGGCGGCCCGGACGCCTACGCCCAGGCCGTGGCCGCCCTCCTCGCCGCCCCGGCCCGCCTCGCCATGCTCCGCACCGCCTGCCGCGCCGAAGCCGCCTCGTACACGGTCGAGGGCATGAGCCGCCGCTTCGCGGACGGGGTCGAACACCTGCTCGGCACCTGAGCCCCGGTCCGCCCGCCGGGCAACCGGGTGAAGGTCCTCACCCCTGCCTGTCCTCCCGGGCGCGGGGTGCGCGCGGGGGTGCCTACCGTCGGGGCATGACGAGGGGTTTCCGTGGCTTTCCGGGGGTGCTGGCGCGCCGTTGGCGTACGGTCGCGGCGCTGGCGCTGGCCGGGCTGCTGGCCGGAGGCGTGGCGGCGCTGACGGCGTCGGCGGCGTACGAGGCGAGCACCCGGGTCCTCTACTCCCCCGGGGGCGACGGCTCCGCCGGGTCCGCGCGGGAGCGGGTGCGCTCGTACGCGGGGATCGTCGCGAGCCCCCGTTTCACCGCGCCCGTCGTGCGTGAGCTGCGGCTGGACGAGTCGCCGGACGCGGTGGCCGGGCGCGTACGGGCGCGGGCCGTGCCCGGGACCTCGCTGCTCGACATCACGGTCACCCACGGCGACCCGCACGGCGCGGCGCGGCTCGCGAACGCCGTCGCTGCCGAGTTCGGCGCCCAGATGGCGAAGCTGGAGGGCCCCGCGCGCTCCCGCCCGGCCCCGGTCGTCGCCAAGCGCGCGACGCCGCCCGGCGCCCCCGTCTCCCGCGACCCGGTGCTCACCGTGCTGGCCGGGGTCTTCCTCGGGCTCTGCGCCGGGCTCGTGGCCGCCCTCGTACGGGACCGCCGCGACACCGCGCCCCGTACGGTCGCGGACCTCGCCGACGCGACGGGGCTGCCGGTGCTCGGGGCCGTGCCGTACGACCCGGACACCGGGCGCGCTCCGCTGGCCTGCCTCGGCGACCCGTACGGGGAACGGGCCGAGGCCCACCGCGTGATCCGGGCCGCCACGGGCTTCGCGCGGGGCGGCGAGGGGGCCCGGCTCCTCGTGGTGACCAGCGCGCTGCCCGGCGAGGGCAAGAGCGCCACGGCCGCCGACCTCGCCGCCGCCTTCGCGGAGGGCGGCGCCTCCGTCTGCCTGGTCGAGGCGGACCTGCGCCGCCCCCGGATCGCCGCCGCCTGCGGGCTCGTCCGGGAGGCGGGGCTGACCACCGTGCTCATCGGGCGCGCGGAGCTGGACGAGGTGCTGCAGCGGCCCGCGGGCGGCGCGCTCAGCGTCCTGGCCGCGGGGCCGCTGCCGCCCAACCCGGCCGAGCTGCTCGCCTCGGAGCGCACCGCGCGGCTCCTCGCCGAGCTGCGCGCACGCTTCGACGTCGTCGTCCTGGACACCGCGCCCCTGCTCAACGTCGCCGACACCACCGGGCTGCTGCCCTCCGCCGACGGCTGCCTGCTCGCCGTCCGCGCGGGCGCCACCCCGCGCGCCCGCGTCGCGGAGGCGGTGGCCGCCGTACGGGCCGTGGGCACGCCCCTGGCCGGCGCGGTGCTGACCATGGCCGACCTGGGCTCCGACCGGCGGTACGGATACGGGAACGGGCGCGCGGCCAAGGACCGCCCCGTACGCCCCGAGATGGCGCTGCCGCACGCCGGACAGCCCGACTGATCTCTCGAACCCTCTGCGAAAGGGACACACGTGCGCACGGATGTGCTCTTCGTCTGCACCGGGAACCGGTACCGGTCGCCCGCCGCCGAGCTGCTGCTCGCCGCCCGTACGGGCCACACCGTACGGGCGGCGAGCGCGGGCACCCGTGCCGTTCCCGGGCAGGGGCTGGACGCGGCGACGGCGGAGCTGGTCCGCGAGCGGGGCGGCGAGCCCGGCGCGTTCGCGGGGACGCGGCGGCTGACGGCGGCGATGGTGGCGCGGGCCGGGCTCGTGCTCGGCATGGAGACCGCGCACCGCGAGGCCGCCGTACGGCTGTGGCCCGCGGCGCTGCGCCGCTGCTTCACGCTGCGCGAGTTCCTGAGGCTGAGCGCGGAGGTCCCGGCGGGTGGGGAGGGGCTCGCGGCGGCCGTCGAGCGCGCGGCGGGACGACGGGGGGCGGCGCCGCCCCCGCCGCAGGGCCAGGACGAGCTGGCGGACCCCGCCGGACTGCCCGTACGGGCGCTGCGCCGCGGCATCGCCGGAACGGACACGGCGGTCACGGCCCTCGCGGCCCTGCTGTCGCAGCCGTACCCGCACCCGCACCCGCACCCGTGCCCGGCGGAGGTGGTCGCGCGATGAGGCCCGCCGCGTCCGTACGCGCCCTGGCCGCGGCGCTGGCCCGGCGCCGCCCGTCCCCGGAGCCGCCCCAGCCCGTGGGGCTGCTGCGCGCGTACGGCGTCAACGCCGTCCTGGACGTCGGCGCGCACGCGGGGGGCTACGGCGCACTGCTGCGCGGCGGCGGTTACGACGGGCGGCTGATCTCCTTCGAGCCGCTGGCCGGACCCCGCGCGACGCTGGAGCGGCGCGCCTCCCGCGACCCCCTGTGGACGGTGCGGCCGTACGCGCTGGGGGAGGAGGACGGCGGCGTGCGGCTGCGCGTCGCCGGGAACGACGGGGAGGGCAGCTCCGTTCTGCCCGTACTGGCCCGGCACGGCCAGACCGCGCCCGGTGCCGCGCACCCGGGCAGCCAGCGCGCCGAGGCCCGCCGCCTGGACGGGCTGTGGGACGACGTGGTCACGCCGGGCGAGCGGGTCTTCCTCCGGCTGGGCGTGCGGGGGTACGAGGGCCATGTGCTGCGCGGCACGGGCCGCCGCCTCGCGGAGTGCGTGGGGGTGCAACTGGAGACGCCGCTGGTGCCTCTCTACGAGGGAGGGCTGCTCCTCGACGAGGCGCTGGCGTGGGCGAGGGCCGAGGGCCTGACGGTCACGGCCGTGATCCCCGGGGCCGGGGAACCGTCCTCGGGACGGATGCTCCGCTGCGATCTCGTCCTCTTCCGCGCCTCTGAGCTGCGAGAAGACAGAAAGTTGAGTCTTGGTCGCTCACCTCTTTTGACGCGCGGCGATCCGTGAGGCATTCTTGAGCCAGATCGACTGAACTTCACGCTCCCCCGGGATCGGACCGGTTGCCCGGCCGACCGGCTTGTCCGGCCGGGGGTCCGGGGGTTGTCCCCCGTGAGGCGCAGTACTCAAGACTTGCTTAGCTGGAGGAACTGAAATGGCTCGTGCGGTCGGCATCGACCTGGGTACGACGAACTCCGTCGTCAGTGTTCTTGAGGGCGGTGAGCCCACCGTCATCACCAACGCCGAGGGCGCCAGGACCACGCCGTCCGTCGTGGCCTTCGCGAAGAACGGCGAGGTGCTGACGGGCGAGGTCGCCAAGCGCCAGGCAGTCACCAACGTCGACAGGACCATCCGGTCGGTCAAGCGCCACATGGGCACCGACTGGAAGGTCAACCTGGACGGCAAGGACTTCAACCCGCAGCAGATGAGCGCCTTCATCCTGCAGAAGCTGAAGCGGGACGCCGAGGCCTACCTGGGCGAGAAGGTCACCGACGCCGTCGTGACCGTCCCGGCGTACTTCAACGACGCCGAGCGTCAGGCCACCAAGGAGGCCGGCGAGATCGCGGGCCTGAACGTGCTCCGGATCGTCAACGAGCCCACGGCGGCCGCGCTGGCGTACGGCCTGGAGAAGGAGGACCAGACCATCCTGGTCTTCGACCTCGGTGGCGGTACGTTCGACGTCTCGCTGCTGGAGATCGGCGACGGTGTGGTCGAGGTCAAGGCCACCAACGGCGACAACCACCTCGGTGGTGACGACTGGGACCAGCGCGTCGTCGACTACCTGGTCAAGCAGTTCCAGTCCGGCCACGGCGTGGACCTCGGCAAGGACAAGATGGCTCTCCAGCGTCTCCGCGAGGCCGCGGAGAAGGCGAAGATCGAGCTGTCCTCGTCCACCGAGACGAACATCAACCTGCCGTACATCACGGCCTCCGCCGAGGGCCCGCTGCACCTCGACGAGAAGCTGACGCGCGCCCAGTTCCAGCAGCTCACGCAGGACCTGCTGGAGCGCTGCAAGACCCCGTTCCACAACGTCATCAAGGACGCGGGCATCCAGCTCTCCGAGATCGACCACGTCGTTCTCGTCGGTGGCTCCACCCGTATGCCCGCCGTCGCCGAGCTCGTCAAGGAGCTGACCGGCGGCAAGGAGGCCAACAAGGGTGTGAACCCGGACGAGGTCGTCGCCATCGGCGCCTCGCTCCAGGCCGGTGTCCTCAAGGGCGAGGTCAAGGACGTCCTGCTGCTCGACGTCACCCCGCTGTCCCTCGGTATCGAGACCAAGGGCGGCATCATGACGAAGCTGATCGAGCGCAACACCACGATCCCGACGAAGCGTTCGGAGACCTTCACGACGGCTGAGGACAACCAGCCCTCGGTGCAGATCCAGGTCTTCCAGGGCGAGCGCGAGATCGCGGCGTACAACAAGAAGCTCGGCATGTTCGAGCTGACCGGTCTGCCCCCGGCGCCGCGCAACGTGCCGCAGATCGAGGTCACCTTCGACATCGACGCCAACGGCATCATGCACGTGGCCGCGAAGGACCTGGGCACCGGCAAGGAGCAGAAGATGACCGTCACCGGCGGCTCCGCGCTGCCGAAGGACGACATCGACCGCATGATGCGCGAGGCCGAGCAGTACGCGGACGACGACGCCAAGCGCCGCGAGTCCGCCGAGACGCGCAACCAGGCGGAGCAGCTCGTCTACACGACCGAGAAGTTCCTCAAGGACAATGAGGAGAAGGTCCCCGCCGACACCAAGTCGGAGGTCGAGACGGCCCTTGAGGACCTCAAGGAGAAGCTGAAGGGCGAGGACACCGCAGCGATCCGCGAGGCCAGCGAGAAGGTCGCCGCGACCAGCCAGAAGCTGGGCCAGGCGCTCTACGCCGACGCGCAGCAGGCGCAGGCCGGCGGCGCCGAGGGCGCGGCTCCGGGCGGCGCCGACGCCGGTGCGGGCAAGGCCGAGGGCGGTGCCGACGACGACGTCGTCGACGCCGAGATCGTGGACGACGAGCAGAAGCCGAAGGACGGTGCAGCGTGACGGAGGACACTCCGGGCTTCGACAAGAAGTCCGACGTCCCCGCCGACGCCAACGGCAGCGCCGACGCCGCCGCCTCTCCCGACGAGGCGGCGGCCCCGGGGCCGCTGGCCGGGGACGCTCAGAACGGTGAGAACACCGAGAACGACATGCACGAAGAGCAGGGGTCCGGGACAGCGGACCAGGACGTGGCCGAGACGGCCGAGCTGGACCAGGTCCGCACCGCGCTGAACGAGCGCACCCAGGACCTCCAGCGGCTCCAGGCGGAGTTCCAGAACTACCGCCGCCGCGTCGAGCGGGACCGGGTGGCGGTCAAGGAGATCGCCGTCGCGAACCTGCTGACGGAGCTGCTGCCGGTGCTGGACGACATCGGCCGCGCCCGCGACCACGGCGAGCTCGTCGGCGGCTTCAAGTCCGTCGCCGAGTCGCTGGAGATGGTCGCGGCCAAGCTGGGCCTGATGCAGTTCGGCAAGGAGGGTGAGCCCTTCGACCCGACCGTCCACGAGGCGCTCATGCACTCGTACTCCCCGGATGTCACGGAGACGACGTGCGTGCAGATCCTCCAGCCCGGGTACCGGATCGGCGAGCGCACCATCCGCCCCGCGCGGGTCGGTGTCGCCGAGCCGCAGCCGGGCGCCAAGGGCGAGGCGGGCGAAGCGGACGCGGCAGAAGAGGAGAGCGGTGGCCCGGAGGAGGGCTGACTCGGCCTCGTACGGGGGCGGTAGCGCACAGGCACGGGAGGAGGGACGTCGGGGATGAGTACCAAGGACTTCATCGAGAAGGACTACTACAAGGTTCTCGGCGTCCCCAAGGACGCCACCGAGGCCGAGATCAAGAAGGCGTACCGCAAGCTCGCACGCGAGAACCATCCGGATGCCAACGCCGGTGACCCCAAGGCCGAGGAGCGCTTCAAGGACGCCTCCGAGGCGTACGACGTGCTCGGCGACGCCAAGCGCCGCAAGGAGTACGACGAAGCGCGTGCCCTCTTCGGCAACGGCGGCTTCCGGCCGCCCGGGGGCGCCGGCGGACCCGGCGGCGGCTCCTTCAACTTCGACCTGAGCGACCTCTTCGGGGGCACCCAGGGCGGAGGGGGCGGCGGCGCGGGCGGACCCGGCGGCGCCGGGGGCTTCGGCGGCGGCCTGGGCGACGTCTTCGGCGGCCTCTTCAACAGGGGCGGCACCGGTACGCGCACCCAGCCGCGCCGTGGTCAGGACATCGAGTCCGAGGTCACGCTCAGCTTCACGGAGGCCGTGGACGGGGCGACGGTCCCGCTGCGGATGTCGTCCAGCGCCGCGTGCAAGGAGTGCGCGGGCACGGGCGACAAGAACGGCACGCCGCGGGTGTGCCCGACCTGTGTGGGCACGGGCCAGGTCTCGCGCGGGGGCGGCGGGGGCTTCTCGCTCACCGACCCCTGCGTGGACTGCAAGGGCCGCGGCCTCATCGCGCAGGACGCCTGCGAGACCTGCAAGGGCTCCGGGCGCGCGACGAGTTCGCGGACGATGCAGGTCCGTATCCCGGCGGGCGTCAGCGACGGGCAGCGCATCCGGCTGCGCGGCAAGGGTGCCCCGGGCGAGCGCGGTGGACCGAACGGGGATCTGTACGTGGTGGTCCATGTCGACAAGCACCCGGTCTTCGGCCGCAAGGGCGACAACCTCACGGTGACCGTGCCGGTCACCTTCCCGGAGGCGGCCCTCGGCGGCGAGGTCAAGGTCCCGACGCTGGGCGGGCCGCCGGTCACGCTCAAGCTCCCGCCCGGCACCCCCTCGGGGCGCACGATGCGGGCCCGGGGCAAGGGCGCGACGCGCAAGGACGGCACCCGGGGCGATCTGCTGGTGACGGTCGAGGTGACCGTGCCGAAGGATCTCAGCGACAAGGCGAAGGACTCACTGGAGACATACCGCGACGCGACGTCGGGCGAGGACCCGCGCGCGAAGCTCTTCAAGGCCGCGAAGGGAGACTGAAGTGGACGGCCGAGGCGGACGCAGGCGGGGCATGGGTGCTTACGAGCTGACCGAGGAAACTCCGGTCTACGTCATCTCGGTCGCCGCTCAGCTCTCGGGTCTGCACCCGCAGACCCTGCGGCAGTACGACAGACTCGGGCTCGTCTCGCCCGACCGCACGGCGGGCCGCGGGCGGCGCTACTCGGCCCGCGACATCGAGCTGCTGCGCGAGGTGCAGCGGCTCAGCCAGGACGAGGGCATCAACCTCGCGGGCATCAAGCGGATCATCGAGCTGGAGAACCAGGTCGCTGCGCTTCAGGCTCGGGCCGCGGAGTTGTCCGCCGCGGTCGAGGGTGCGGCCGCGGCCATGCAGCAGCGTGAGGCCCAAGTGCATGCCTCGTACCGCAGAGACCTGGTCCCTTACGAGGATGTGCGGCAGTCCAGTGCGCTCGTGGTCTGGCGACCGAAGCGGGACCGCTAGCTGCGCTTTTTGCGGCTACTGGGGTGCCCCGTCCGGTGCGTTGCCGGGTGCCGCGCCGCCGTGGCCGGTCGCGCAGTTCCCCGCGCCCCTGAAGGGGCACCCCCTGTGTCATCGGCTGAACGCGTAGTTCATCAGCTTCTTCGCGTCCGACGTGCGCTTGGCGACCGAGGTCGAGGTGAGGACCGTGCCGATGACCGTCTTGCCGCCGCGGGTGGCGGCGAAGACCAGGCAGTACTTGGCCTCGGGGCCCGAGCCCGTCTTGACGCCGATGGCGCCGGAGTAGGAGCCGAGCAGATTGTTGGTGTTCGTCCACTTCATGGTGCGGTGACCACCGCTCCTCGTGGTGGTCCGCTGCGTGGTGGAGCGGGTCTTCACGACCGTACGGAAGGTCGAGTAGCGCATCGCGCTGCTGGCGATCTTCGTCAGGTCGCGCGGCGTGGAGTAGTTGTTGCCCCGGCCGATGCCGTCGAACGAGTCGAAGTGGGTGTTGCGCAGGCCCAGGCCGCGGGCGGTGGCGTTCATCTTGCCGATGAAGGACTTCACGCGCTTGGCCCGGGTCGAGCCGCTGCCGAACTTGTCGGCCAGCGCGTAGGCCGCGTCGCAGCCGGACGGGAGCATCAGGCCGTAGAGGAGCTGGCGGACGGTGACCTTGTCACCGACGATCAGCCGGGCCGAGGAGGCGGTGTTCCTGACGATGTAGTCGCTGTACGCCTTCTGGATCTTGACCTTGGCGTTCAGGTTGAGGTTCCGCTGGGCGAGGACCACGCGGGCCGTCATGATCTTGGTGGTCGACCCGGTCGACCTGCGGGTGTCGGCGGCCTTCGTGAACAGGGAGGCGCCGGAGCCGTTGTTCATCACGTAGCCGCCCTTGGCGGCGATCGACGGCTTGCGGGGAGCCGCGGCGGCGTGCGCCGGGGTGGCGAGCGCCCCCACCGCGAGGACGGATCCCGCGGTGACGGTCACCGCGGAGACCCGGGCGAGGACTTTGATTCCGTTATTCACTATTTTTGCTCCAAATACCCCTGTAGAGCGGCTCCGGTGGCTGGCCGCACCCTGTTCAGACCTCCGATGCTGCCCGGAGGATGCGGCCCCGCCGCGCATTTCACCAGGGTTTTGCCAGAGCGGCCGTGGGAGCCGGGAACGAATCCGGGGCACGGACGGTTGTACGGAACGGAAAGTTGAGCGAGTTGGGCTCAACTTGCTGCATACTGGAGAAGGCAAGCGACGAGTCGTAGGAGGAGACGCCAGGACATGGACGCGGAGCTCACCAACAAAAGCCGGGACGCCATCAGCGCGGCCAACAGCCGTGCGGTGACCGACGGCCACCCGGACATCACCCCGGCCCATCTGCTCCTCGCCCTCCTGACCGGCGAGGACAACGAGAACATTCAGGACCTTCTCGCCGCCGTCGAGGCCGACCAGGCCGTGCTGCGCGCCGGGACCGAGCGGCTGCTCGGCTCGCTGCCCGCGGCGCAGGGCTCGACCGTCTCCCAGCCCCAGCCCGACCGCGAGCTGCTCGCCGTCATCGCCGACGCGGCGCAGCGCGCCAAGGAGCTCGGCGATCAGTACGTGTCGACGGAGCACCTGCTCATCGGCATCGCCGCCAAGGGCGGCGCGGCCGGGAAGCTCCTCGCGGAGCAGGGCGCGGGCGACAAGAAGCTGCTGGAGGCGTTCCAGGCCGCGCGCGGCGGCAAGCGGGTCACCAACGCGGACCCGGAGGGGACGTACAAGGCGCTGGAGAAGTTCGGCACCGACCTCACCCGCTCCGCGCGCGACGGCAAGCTCGACCCCGTCATCGGCCGCGACCAGGAGATCCGCCGCGTGGTCCAGGTCCTCTCGCGGCGTACGAAGAACAACCCGGTGCTCATCGGCGAGCCCGGCGTCGGCAAGACCGCGGTCGTGGAGGGCCTGGCCCAGCGTGTCATCAAGGGCGATGTGCCCGAGTCCCTCCGGGACAAGCGGATCGTGGCGCTCGACCTGGGCGCGATGGTCGCCGGGGCGAAGTACCGCGGCGAGTTCGAGGAGCGGCTCAAGACCGTCCTGGCCGAGATCAAGGACAGCGACGGCCAGATCATCACGTTCATCGACGAGCTGCACACGGTGGTGGGTGCCGGTGCGGGCGGGGACTCGGCCATGGACGCCGGGAACATGCTGAAGCCGATGCTGGCCCGCGGCGAGCTCCGTATGGTCGGCGCGACGACGCTCGACGAGTACCGCGAGCGGATCGAGAAGGACCCCGCGCTGGAGCGCCGCTTCCAGCAGGTGCTGGTCGCCGAGCCCACCGTCGAGGACTCGATCGCGATCCTCCGCGGCCTCAAGGGGCGGTACGAGGCGCATCACAAGGTCCAGATCGCCGACGGCGCGCTGGTCGCCGCCGCGGCCCTCTCCGACCGGTACATCACCTCCCGCTTCCTCCCCGACAAGGCCATCGACCTCGTGGACGAGGCCGCGTCCCGGCTCCGTATGGAGATCGACTCCTCCCCCGTCGAGATCGACGAGCTCCAGCGCTCCGTCGACCGGCTCAAGATGGAGGAGCTGGCCCTGGAGAAGGAGACCGACCCCGCCTCCGTCGAGCGCCTGGAGCGGCTGCGCCGCGAGCTGGCCGACAAGGAGGAGGAGCTGCGGGGCCTCACGGCCCGCTGGGAGAAGGAGAAGCAGGGGCTCAACCGCGTCGGTGAGCTGAAGGGAAAGCTCGACGAGCTGCGCGGCCAGGCCGAGCGCGCCCAGCGCGACGGCGACTTCGACACCGCCTCCAAGCTGCTGTACGGGGAGATCCCGGGCGTGGAGCAGGAGCTGGCGGCGGCGAGCGAGGCCGAGGAGGAGGCCCGTAAAGACACCATGGTGAAGGAGGAGGTCGGCACGGACGACATCGCCGACGTCGTCGCCTCCTGGACCGGCATCCCGGCCGGGCGCCTGCTGGAGGGCGAGACGCAGAAGCTGCTGCGCATGGAGGACGAGCTGGGCAAGCGGCTCATCGGCCAGGGCGAGGCGGTCCGCGCGGTCTCCGACGCGGTGCGCCGCACGCGGGCCGGGATCGCCGACCCCAACCGCCCCACCGGCTCCTTCCTCTTCCTCGGCCCCACGGGCGTCGGCAAGACGGAGCTGGCGAAGGCCCTCGCGGACTTCCTCTTCGACGACGAGCGGGCGATGGTCCGCATCGACATGAGTGAGTACGGCGAGAAGCACAGTGTCGCCAGGCTGGTGGGCGCGCCCCCCGGATACGTGGGGTACGAGGAGGGCGGCCAGCTCACGGAGGCCGTGCGGCGCCGCCCGTACACCGTCGTCCTCCTGGACGAGGTCGAGAAGGCGCACCACGACGTGTTCGACGTGCTGCTCCAGGTCCTCGACGACGGCCGTCTGACCGACGGCCAGGGCCGCACGGTCGACTTCCGCAACACCATCCTGATCCTCACCTCCAACCTGGGCTCCCAGCACCTGATGGATCCCCTGGAGAAGGAGTCGGAGAAGCGGGAGCAGGTCCTCGCCGCCGTCCGGGCCGCGTTCCGCCCGGAATTCCTGAACCGGCTGGACGACCTGGTCGTCTTCTCCGCACTGGCGGGCGACGAGCTGCGGCGGATCGCCCAGCTCCAGATCGACGCGCTCCAGCGCAGGCTGGCGGAGCGGCGCCTCACCCTGGAGGTCACCGACGCGGCCCTCGACTGGCTCGCGCTGGAGGGCAACGACCCGGCGTACGGCGCGCGGCCCCTGCGCCGCCTCGTCCAGACCGCGATCGGCGACCAGCTCGCCCGCGAGATCCTCGCGGGCGAGGTCAAGGACGGCGACACGGTCCGCGTGGACCACGTCGAGGGCTGGGAAGGCCTGATGGTCGGCACGCCACCCCAGCAGAGCTGAGCGCGCGCGGGGCGCGGGGCGCGCGACGAGCAGCGGTCCGCCGGCGCGACCACCTGAGGGCCGCGCCCTGCGGTGCCGGGGGCCCGGCGGACGTCCGCCGGGCCCGCGCTCGCTTCTGCGGTGTGGTTGCCTGCGGCTGCCAGGCCCGCGCTCGCTTTCGCGGGGCGGTTGTTCGCCGCCGGCGCGCCCGCTGCCGCTCTTGCGAGGCGGCCTTCTGCCGCTGCCGGACCCGCGCACGCTGTCGCGGGGTGGCCAGCTGCCGCTGGCTCGTCCGCGCCCCCGCTCGTTTCTGCGAGGGGCGGTTGTCTGCCGCTGCCACGCCCACGCTTGCTTCCGCCGAGTGGCTGTCCGCCGCTGCCGGGTCCGCGTCCGCCCGTCCGGGGCGGTCAGACACAGCGGGCCCGGCTCCTGCGGGGCGGTCAGCCGCTGCCGCTGCCTCCGCCGCAGCCGCCCCCGCCGCCGCAGCTCATTCCGGCGCCTCCGCCGCTGGAGGCCCAGCCGTCGCCGTCGCTGTCGCGGCCCGTGTCCTTGATCCAGCCCTTGCCTCGGGCGACGTTGCGTGTCAGGTGGAACGCGAGGATGAGGCAGAGCAGGGCGAGGCCTGTGGCGAGGCTGAGTCCGCCGTTTCCGGTGAAGACGGAGTGGACCGAGGTGCTGAAGAGGACCAGTGACGTGGCCCCGAGGGCGACGGCCGCGGTCATCTGGAAGATCATGCGCTGCTGGCTCATCTGTTCCTGCCCCTCGTGGCCGTTCCCTCGTCGCCGTTCCCTCGCGCGTACCCGGTTCTCGATCACGGACGCCCCGGGCGTACGACGGGTTGCCCCCGGGGTTGTCATCACGGGCCCCCGGTGCGGGAGGATGGCGGGATCCGTATGAAGGGAACACCCACGTGAGCATCGACCCGTCCTCGATTCCGAATTTCGGGGGCCAGCCCGAGCCGGAGGAGAACGGTCCCGCCGGACCCGTCGTTCCGGACCAGGACCTCGTCAAGCAGCTCCTCGACCAGATGGAGCTGAAGTACGTCGTCGACGACGAGGGAGACCTCGCGGCGCCGTGGGAGGAGTTCCGGACCTACTTCATGTTCCGGCCCCAGAGCCCGGAGAACGAGGAGGAGGCGAGCCAGCAGGTCTTCTCGGTCCGTACGTTCTACGACCGTCCGCACACGATCGAGGACAAGCCGAAGCTGCTGGAGGCGATCGACGACTGGAACCGTCGCACGCTGTGGCCGAAGGTCTACAGCCACACGCACGACGACGGCAGCGTCCGTCTCATCGGCGAGGCCCAGATGCTGATCGGCACCGGCGTCGCGCTGGAGCACTTCGTCTCCTCGACGGTCAGCTGGGTCCGTGCCTCGATCGAGTTCGACAAGTGGCTCGTCGAGCAGTTCGGTCTGGAGAAGGACGTGGACTCCTCCGAGGGCGACAGCGGCGGCGACGAGAGCTGACTCCGTCGGCTCCGGCCCGCGCAGAAGGGCCCCCGGGACTCATCTGAGTCCCGGGGGCCCTTCGCGGCTCAGCGGCTCGGCGCCCAGCGGCTCAGCGGCTCAGGGCCGGGGGACCTTGAGGCACTCGCTGGGGACCCAGC
The DNA here is from genome assembly GCF_043202595.1 of Streptomyces sp. NPDC048172. Taxonomy (NCBI): domain Bacteria; kingdom Bacillati; phylum Actinomycetota; class Actinomycetes; order Kitasatosporales; family Streptomycetaceae; genus Streptomyces; species Streptomyces sp. NPDC048172. The sequence goes on along the minus strand of NZ_JBIDAT010000002.1, from coordinate 215,014 downwards.
CCTTGACGCCGCGGTAGTTGATCTTGTTCCACATCTTGTAGGTGCCCTTGGTGCAGGACCCGGTCTTACCGCCGCTCGCCTCCTTGATGAAGCACGCCTTCTTCCCCTTGGGGAGCAGCCCGAGCGCCGTGGACGACATCTTGCCCGTCTTCCGGATCTTGACGCTCTCCTTCGCCTGCAGCGGGAAGGAGGGATCGGGGCAGCCCGCGCCCGCCACGCCCGTCGTGGGGGCCTTCGCGGGGGCCTTCGCGGGCTCCGCCATGGCGGAGCCCGCCGCCGTCAGCGAGACGGTGACCAGGGCGGCGGTCGCCGCGAGGGCGGCGAGGCGATTCTTGAGCACGTGGACTCTTCTCTGCTCGTACCGGAGTATTTTGAGCGAGCCATGTCAGGCGCGCGCCGCGATCTTGCCATCTCACGCACCACGGGGCGAGCCCCGCCCCGGGGTGTCAGCGCTGGAGCGCCTTGAAGTCGTCGAAGACGGTGTAGTTGCGCGGGAGTTCACCCTTGGTGTGGCGGACGGTGAAGACCGGGTACAGCGAGTTGAGCAGCCAGGGCGGGGTGGTCTCGCGGATGTCCTCCACCATGGCGTGCGCCTGCTGCACCCCGTAGGTGGCCACGGCCAGGCGGTCCGTCTTCCGGTACGCCCGTACCTGGTCCCGCATGAAGTGCTTGTTCCTCTCGTACCAGGGGCTCAACCGCAGCAGGTCGTTCCACTGCTTCTGGGTGAGCCGGTGCTCCTCGGCGTACCGGAGCAGTTCCCAGAGCTCGGTCTGCGGGGTGAGGCGCAGCTCGTCCTTGTAGAGGGCGACGAACTTGGCGGGCAGGGGCCTGGCCATCTGCTGCTTGTAGAGCTTGATCAGTGAGAACTCGGTGACCAGGAACTTCTTCTTCTCGCTCAGCTCGCCGAGCACGAAGTTCACGGCCTTCGTGGCGTCCTCGGCCGACGCGACGTGCGGGTGGATGTCGACGCCCTCCAGCTCGGGCGTGCGGTTGACGAAGCCGATCCACTCGCGGACGGCGGCGGTCCGGTTCACCGGGTCGTCGAGGTCGTTCAGGGCGCCCATGTAGAGCTGCGTACGGCAGCCCTTCGGGAACTGGTCCTTCCGGGCGGCGATCGTGTGCGCGGCCACCTTCTGGTAGAAGGGGTTCATCCGCGTGGCCCGCTCCTCCTGGTGCGTTTCGAGGAGGGGCTCGTTCCCGATGGTCACGATGTCGATCTTGTCGAGGACGGCCTTCAGGACCTTGTCCACGGCCTTCAGCTCGGCCTCCATGCGCGGCCCCGTCGGCGACGGCACCGTCACGCCGTCCTTGTTGAACTGGAACTTGAGCGACAGGATCGTGCCGAAGCCCTGCGCGCGCAGCTTCAGCAGCCGCTTGATCGCCACCTGCTCCAGCGGATCCGTGCCCTTCTTGATCTCCTCCATCAGCACGAAGCCGCGCACCCAGGTGGCTCCGGCGCCGTCCAGGGTCGCCTTGCCGATGTCGGCCGGATCCTCGTTGAAGTTCGCGCCGAGGACGCCGACGGGTCCGCCTTCGGCGCCGGGCCGGTCCTGCCGCGCCCTCATCCCCTTGAGGTCGTCGGACTTCTTCGCGGAGCCCTTCTTCGGGCCGCCGTCCCCGCCGCCGGTGCCGCATCCGGCGGCGGCCAGCACCGCCGCGCCCGAGACCCCCAGCAGCCAGCGGCGCGAGACCGCGTTCTTGCCGTCGTTCTTGCCGTCGTTCTTGCCGTCGTTCATGTGGAACAACTCCCCCCTGCGTTGGACGGATCCGTGGTCACCGGATCCGGAGCGGCCCTTTCCGTGTCCATGACGCCGCACTCGTACGAGTGACGAGGCCCGGGCGGGCGGCAGTTGCGGAGGCGGACGGTACGGGTGCGACGGGGCTGATTCCGGGGGGCTCACTGGCCGAACCTGAAGGGCCCCGGAGATCTCCGGGGTCCGGGGCCCTTATGCGTGACGGAACGCTCAGACGACGTCGACGCACTGGCTGGGGACCCAGCCCTTGATGCCGCGGTAGCTGATCTTGTTCCAGATGTCGTGGGTGCCCTTGATGCAGGACCCGGACTTCCCGGCCTCGGCGGCCTTGAGGAAGCACGCCTTCTTGCCCTTGGGGAGGAGGCCGAGCGCCGTGGCCGACATCCTGGCCGACTTCCGGATCTTGACGCTCTCCTTCGCCTTGAGCGGGAAGGAGCTCTTGCCGCAGCCCGCGGTCGTCGAGGCGGAGGCCGAGGGCGACGCCGGCTCCGCCACGGCGGGGCTCGCGACCGTCAGGGAGACGGTGACGAGGGCGGCGGTCGCCGCCACGGCGGCGAGACGGTTCTTGAGCACGTGATCTCTTCTCTGCTCGTACAGGGGGGTGATTGAGCGCGCCATGTCAGGAGCGCGCCGTGATCTTGCCATCCCGCCCGCCGCGGAGCGAGCCCCGTCCCGCCGTGAGCCCCGTCCCGGGCTCAGATCTGGTTCATGCCGCCGTCGACGTAGAGGCTCGCGCCGGTGGTGAAGCTGCTCTGGTCGGAGGCGAGGAAGGCCACGGCGGCGGCGACCTCCTCCGGGCGGCCGAGGCGGCCCAGCGGGACCTGCGTCGCCAGGTGCCCGCGGAAGCCGGTGGCCTTGTCCGGCGCCGGGTCGAGGCCCGCGAGGCCGGGGGTGTCGGTCGGGCCGGGCGTGACGGTGTTGACGCGGATGCCGCGGCCCTTCAGCTCGTTGGCCCAGGTCCGGGCGAAGGAGCGGGTGGCGGCCTTGGTCGCCGCGTACACGCCGAAGGCCTCCGCGCCGGCGTCCACGTTGGTGGAGCCGTTGAGGATCACCGAGGCGCCCTCGTTGAGCAGGGGGAGCGCCTTCTGGACGGTGAAGAGCGTGCCCCGGGCGTTGATGCCGAAGAGGGTGTCGAAGTGCTCCTCGGTGATCTCCGCCAGCGGCATGAACTCGGCGACGGAGGCGTTCGCGAAGAGCACGTCCAGGCCCGCTCCCCGGCTGCTGACCGTCGCGTAGAGGCGGTCCAGGTCGGCCGGGTCCGCGATGTCGCCGACGACCGGGGTGGCCGCCGGGCCGATCTTCCCGGCCGCCGCTTCGAGTTCGTCCTTGCGCCGCCCCGTGATGAAGACGTGCGCGCCCTCCTCCGCCAGCCGCGTCGCGCTCGCCAGGCCGATACCGCCGGCGCCGCCGGTGACGAGCGCGGTCTTTCCCTCAAGCAGTCCCATGGGACACACCTCTCCCGTTCGACTTCTGCATCGGTCGATGCAGAAGTCGAACGTAGCACTTCTGCATCGGTCGATACGGAAAAGGTAGGGTGCGGGGGTGGCAACGAAGAAGAGCGGCTCCCTCGGCCGTCCCCGGGGATTCGACGCCGAACAGGCGCTTGAGAAGGCCATGCTCGTCTTCTGGGAGCACGGTTACGAGGGCGCGAGCCTGTCCCTGCTGACCGGGGCGATGGGGATCTCCACCACGAGCATGTACGCGGCCTTCGGCAGCAAGGAGGAGCTCTTCCGCAAGGCCTTGGAGCGCTACACGGAGGGCCCCGGCGGCTACGTCGAGCGGGCCTTGGAGGAGCCGACCGCCCGCGAGGTCGCCGCCGCGCTCCTCACGGGGTCCATCCGCTCCTCCACCCGCCCCTCCTGCCCCCGGGGCTGCCTGGGCGTGCAGGGCGCCCTCGCCACGAGCGACCCCGGGCGCGGGGTCCGCGACCTCCTCGCGGACTGGCGCAACGACGGCTGCTCCCGCGTGCGCGACCGGTTCCGGCGCGCGGTCGAGGAGGGCGACCTGCCCGAGGAAGCGGACCCGGACCTCCTGGCCCGCTACGTCACCACCATGATCTTCGGCATCGCCGTGCAGGCCGCGAGCGGCGTCCCCCGGGACGCGCTCCAGGAGATGGCCGACGCGGCCCTGCGCGACTGGCCGCTCACGGCGTGAGTCAGGTGAGCCTCTTGAGGCGTGTCACCGCCTCCGTCAGGACCTCTTCCTTCTTGCAGAACGCGAAGCGGACCAGGTGGGCGGCCTCGGACTGGTGGTCGTAGAAGACCTGGGTGGGGACGGCGACGACGCCGCAGCGTTCGGGGAGGGAGAGGCAGAAGTCGATGCCGTCGGTGGCGCCGAGGGGGCGGATGTCGGTGGTGACGAAGTACGTGCCCGAGGGGCGGTAGACCTCGAAGCCCGCGTCGCGCAGGCCCGCCGAGAGGAGGTCCCGCTTGGTGCGGAGGTCGTCCCGCAGGCCGGTGAAGTACGTGTCGGGGAGGGCCAGCGCCTCGGCGACGGCGTACTGGAAGGGGCCGGAGGAGACGTAGGTGAGGTACTGCTTCGCCGCGCGGACCGCCGCGAGCAGCTCCGGCGGGGCCGTCGCCCAGCCGACCTTCCAGCCCGTGAACGAGAAGGTCTTGCCCGCCGAGGAGATCGTGACCGTACGCTCGCGCATGCCCTCGAAGGAGGCCAGCGGGACGTGCTCGCCGTCGTAGACCAGGTGCTCGTAGACCTCGTCCGTGACCGCCAGCAGGTCGCGCTCCACGCAGAGTTCGGCGATCGCGGCGAGCTCGTCGCGGGTGAGGACGGTGCCCGTGGGGTTGTGCGGGGTGTTGAGGAGGATGAGGCGGGTGCGGTCGGTGACGGCGTCGCGCAGCTCGTCCATGTCCAGGTGGTACGCGCCCTCGCGCGGGCGGAGCGTGACCGGGACGCGGGTGCCGCCCGCGAGCGCGATGCTGGCCGCGTACGAGTCGTAGTACGGCTCCAGCGCGATCACCTCGTCGCCCGGCTCGACCAGGCCGAGGAGCGAGGCGGCGATGGCCTCGGTCGCGCCCGCCGTGACCAGGACCTCCGTGTCCGGGTCGTACGCCAGACCCAGTCCGCCGTAGAAGCGGGACTGGTGGGCCGCGATCGCCTCCCGGAGCTCGGGGACGCCGGGGCCCGGCGGGTACTGGTTGCCGCGCCCGTCGCGCAGGGCGCGGACCGCCGCCTCCCGCACGGACTCGGGACCGTCGACGTCGGGAAAGCCCTGGCCGAGGTTGATCGAGCCGGTGCGGACGGCGAGCGCGGACATCTCGGCGAAGATCGTGGTGCCGAACTCGGCGAGCCGGCTGTTCAGTGGAGGTCGTCCCATGGGCTCATCCTGCCGCCTGGGCGGCGTCCTTCACATAGGCCAGGACCGCGAGCACGCGGCGGTTGTCGTCGTCCGAGGGCGGGAGGTCCAGCTTGGTGAAGATGTTCGAGGTGTGCTTGATGACCGCGCGTTCGGTGATCACCAGGCGTTCGGCGATGGCCGCGTTGGAGCGGCCCTCCGCCATCACGTCCAGCACCTCCCGCTCCCGCGCGGTCAGCTGGCCGAGCGGCGCCGCGCCCTGGGCGCCCGGCTGCGCGGAGCTGGCCATCAGGCGGGCGATCACCTGGGGGTCCATGGCGGTGCCGCCCGCGGCGACGCGGCGTACGGCGTCCACGAACTCGTCGGGGTCGAAGACCCGGTCCTTCAGCAGGTAGCCGATGCCCCCGCTGCCGTCGGCCAGCAGCTCCTTGGCGTAGAGCTGCTCGACGTACTGCGAGAGCACCAGCACGGGCAGGCCCGGGACCTGGCGGCGGGCGTTCAGCGCGGCCTGGAGGCCCTCGTCGGTGAACGTCGGGGGGAGCCGGACGTCGACGACGGCCACGTCCGGGCGCTCGGTGACGAGCGCCCGGTGCAGCTCGGGGCCGTTGTCGACGGCGGCGACGATCTCGAAGTCGTACGCCTTCAGCAGGCGGATGAGACCGTCTCTCAGCAGGAAGAGGTCTTCGGCGAGGACGACGCGCACGGCAGCTCCATGGTCAGGGTCGTCGGGCCGCCCACGGGGCTGTTGACGGCCAGGATTCCGTCGAAGGTGGCCAGGCGGCGCTCCATGCCGCGCAGGCCGGTGCCGCCCGCGGGGTCGGCGCCGCCGTGCCCGTCGTCGGTGACCTGGGCGCGGAGCCGCCCGTCGGTGTGCCACAGCTCGACGGTGATCCGCTGGGCGCCGCCGTGCTTCGCGGCGTTGGTCAGCGCCTCGGAGACCGCGAAGTACATCGCGGACTCGACGGGCGCCTCGAAGCGGCTGTCCAGCTCGGTGTTGACCTCGACGTGCAGGGGGCTGTCCATGCCCAGGGCGCGCACCGCGTCGGCCAGGCCGCGGTCGGCGAGGACCGGCGGGTGGATGCCGCGCACCAGGTCGCGCAGCTCGTTCAGCGCGCTGGCCGAGGCGTCACGGGTGTCGGCGAGGATCGCGCGGGCGGCCTCCGGGTCCTTGGAGAGCAGCCGCTCGGCGACGCCCAGGTTCATGCCCATCGCCACGAGCCGCGCCTGCGCGCCGTCGTGCAGGTCCCGCTCGATGCGGCGCAGTTCGGCGGCGGAGGTCTCCACCGCGTCCGTACGCGTCCGGGTCAGGTGCCGGACCTGACGCGCCATCTCGGTCGGCGCGAGCAGCCTGCCGGCGAGGCGGGCGTGCAGCCGCGTGACGTGCGGCGCGGCGGCGAGGCCCGCGAGCAGGACGGGGACGCCGAGCGCGGCGGCGGTCAGCGCCGAACCGCTGTCGGTCACCTGGACGTTGATGTACCAGTTGTTGCCGCCCGCGTCGCTGATCGGCTCCCAGAGGAGCGGCATCAGCAGCCCCATCAGCCCGTACGCGGCGACCGCCAGCGGCACCAGCGCCAGCACCAGCCCGGCGAGGCAGCTCACCAGCGCCCACGCCATGTCGCGCCAGGTGCCCTGGTCGCTGAGCGCCCACTGGGTGCGCTGCGCCCAGCCCTTGATCCCGGCCTCGGGCGCGGCGCGCGGGATGTACGGCTCCTCGATCTCCACGCCCGACCAGCGCCCCGAGACGCGCCGGGTGAGATCGGCCGAGCGCTGCAGGGCCCGGCAGGCCGGGGGCACCAGGAAGACGCCGACGCCGATGCCGAGCAGCGCGACGGCGACGAGGACGGCGCTGAAGGCGAGGATGTTGAGGACGGCGAGGCCCGCCAGGGCGAGGCCCTGGAAGGCGGCGCGCACATGCCGGGCGACGAAGCCGTGGTGCTGCCTCTGGTGTCCCGTTCCCCTGATCGCGGTGCTGCTCATCGCGGTCCCCTCCCTCTCGCGGCCCGGTGCCGCTCCGTACTCCTCAGTCTGTTCGGGCGGGCACGGCGGGTCACTGGACCTCCGTGGCGTCTGCGGGGGTGTAGCCAGGTACCCCTCGGGAGACCACACCACCGTATGTGAGGGCGCTGACGCGGAGCGTTGAATATGGGGCATGGGAGTTCCGTTCTCGTGGGAGGGGCGAGGGATGGACGCGAACGTGCGGAAGCGGTTATGGGTACGGCTGTCGGGCGTGCTCGGCCTGCTGGGCCTGGTGGCCGTGCTGCTGGGTACGGCGATGCCGGGGGCGGCGCACGCGGCCGGGCGCGAAGGGGCCGCGCGGAAGCCCTCGTTGGGCGACACCCTCGACAGGACGGTGCGGCGGCAGCTCGACGCGTACCGCATCCCGGGCGCCGCCGTGGTCGTCGTCAGGGACGGCAGGCAGGTGTACGCCAAGGGGTACGGGGTCGAGGACGCCGACGGCGGAAAACGCGTGAGCCCGGAGCGCACGGGCTTCTTCATGGGATCCGACGCCAAGGTCTTCACGGCCATGGCGGTGCTCAAGCTCGCCGAGAGCGGGAAGCTCGACCTGCGTGCCGACGTGAACCGCTACCTGGACGACGTCGAGGTCGAGAACACCTACCCCGGCCACCCGGTGACGGCACGTCACCTCCTCACGCACACCGCCGGGTTCGACAACGCGATCGTGGGACGGGCCGACGCGCGGCCCGTGGCGGACACCGGCGAGCTGGGGAAGAGCCTCGCCGCGCACCAGCCCCGCCGCGTGCGCCCGCCGGGCCGGGTCGCCAGCTACGACAACTACGGCGTCGCGCTCGCCGGGCACCTGGTCGAGGAGGTCTCCGGGGAGCCGTTCGCGCGCTACGTCGAGCGGAACGTGCTGCGCCCGCTCGGCATGCGCTCCACGAGCTTCGCGCAGCCGCTGCCCGGCCGTCTCGCGGGTGACGTCGCGCGCGGCCACCGGCCCTCGGGCGACGGCGAGGGCGACGGCGACGGGCAGGCCACGGCGCGCGGGCAGTACGGCGCCTGGTCCCCGACCGGCGCCGGGGCTGTCACCACGGCGGCCGACATGGGACGGCTGATGCGCGCCCAGCTCGACCGGAAGGGCGCGCTGAGCGAGAAGTCGTACCGCGCCATGCAGAAGCGGCAGTTCGCCAACGACGGGCGGCTGCCCGGCATGGGCTACATCCTGGAGGAGCGCCGCCGGGACGGCCACCGCATGCTCGTCAAGGACGGCGACGTCCCCGGCTTCCACGACAACATGGCGCTGCTCCCGGACCGCGCGACCGGCGTCTACGTCGCCTACAACGGCGACGGCGAGGACGGCCGCGCGTCCCTCGCGGGCCAGGAGGTCGCGGAACGGGTCGCCGACCACCTGTACGGGAAGCCGCGCCCCGTCGCCGCGAAGAGCGCCGACGGGGACGACGGGGACGACTCCGGGGTGTACGAGGGCGAGTACCGCTCCACGCGCACCAGCCGTTCCGACCTGACGCGCGCCGCCGACCTCACCGGCGCGGTCATCGTCAGCGCCGGGGACGACGGCACGCTGACCACCGAGGGCCCGCTGAGTCGCGACCCCGACGTGACGACCCGGCACTGGGTGCCCGTCGGCGACGGGGAGTTCCGCGAGAAGGGCGGCGACGGGCAGGACCTGCTCGGGTTCCGCGACGGACGGCTCACCGTCTCCACGGACCCGAGCGTCGCCTACGAGCGCGCGCCCTGGTACGAGGCCCCGTCCCTCCACCGGGGCGTGCTGCTCGGGAGCCTGGCGGCGCTCGTGCTCTCGGCACTGGGCTGGGGCGTGGCGGCGCTGGTGCGCACCGTGCGCGGGCTCCCCGCGCCGCCGCCGGGGGCGCGCGTGGCGCGGGGACTGGTGTGGTGCGTGCTGGGCCTCGTCGGCGCCGCCGTCGTCTGCTTCATGAAGCTGGTCTCCGACCCGAACGTGATGAACGAGGCCGTCTTCCTCGGCGACTCCGCGCTGATGGGCGCGGTGCCCTTGCTTTTGCGGATCGCTATGGGGGTTGCGGGGTGCGTGGTGGTGTGCGCCGTGCTGAGCTGGTGGCGCGGGTGGTGGGGCGTTGCGGCCCGCATCCATTACGCCGCCGTCGCTCTGGCCTCGGCCCTGGTCCTCGGGGTCGCCGCCTCGTACCACTTGGCGTGGTGAGGGGAGCGCCCACGGCGCAGGGGCGTTCACCCCTCTGCCCGCCAGGACGTCGCCGGGCGGTGGTCCGTCAGCCTGGCTCGGGCCCAGGCGGCGAACTCCTGGCGTACGGCCGGGAGTTCGGCGCCGGAGCGCGACAGGGCGTGGAGGACCGTCGTCAGGGCGACGAGCTCTTCCGTGTCGGGGTTTCCGCGGACGACGCGGATCGTCGGCGTGGCCATCACACGGGCGCGTTTCCGTGCTTGCGGGACGGGAGGTCGGCGTGCTTGGCGCGGAGGGTCTTCAGGGCGCCGATGAGGACGCGGCGGGTGTCGGCGGGGTCGATCACGTCGTCCACCAGGCCCCGCTCGGCGGCGTAGTAGGGGTGCATGAGTTCGGCCTTGTACTCCTTGATGCGCTGGGCCCGGAGCGTCTCCGGGTCGTCGGACGCGGCGATCTCGCGGCGGAAGATGACGTTCGCGGCGCCCTCGGCGCCCATCACCGCGATCTCGTTGGTGGGCCAGGCGAAGGTCAGGTCGGCCCCGATGGACTGGGAGTCCATGACGATGTACGCACCGCCGTACGCCTTGCGCAGCACGACGGAGACCCGGGGCACCGTCGCGTTGCAGTAGGCGTAGAGCAGCTTCGCGCCGTGCCGGATGATCCCGCCGTGCTCCTGGCCGACGCCCGGCAGGAAGCCGGGGACGTCGACCAGGGTGACGAGCGGGATGTTGAAGGAGTCGCAGGTCTGCACGAAGGCGGCGGCCTTCTCGCTGGCGCCGATGTCGAGGACGCCGGCCATGGACGAGGGCTGGTTGGCGACGATGCCGACGACCTGGCCGCCGAGCCGGGCGAGCGAGCAGACGACGTTGGTGGCCCAGCCCTCGTGGACCTCGAAGTGGTCGCCGTCGTCCACGATCTCCTCGATCACGTCCCGCACGTCGTACGAGCGCGTGGGCTCGGCGGGCACCAGGTCGAGCAACGCGTCGTTGCGGCGGTCCACGGGGTCGGCGCAGTGCTCGGCGGGCGGGAGTTCGCGGTTGTTCTGCGGGAGCAGGGAGAGGAGGTGGCGCACGTCGGCGAGGCAGGACTCCTCGTCGTCGTGGGCGAACGCGGCGACCCCCGAGACCGTCGCGTGGGCCTGGGCGCCGCCGAGGCCGTCCTGAGTGATCTCCTCGCCGGTGACGGCGCGGACGACGTCGGGCCCGGTGATGAACATCTGCGAGGTCCCGCGGACCATGAAGACGAAGTCCGTGAGCGCCGGGGAGTACGCGGCGCCGCCCGCGCACGGGCCCAGCATCACGGAGATCTGCGGGATCACGCCGGAGGCGCGGGTGTTGCGGCGGAAGATGCCGCCGTACCCGGCGAGCGCCGTGACGCCCTCCTGGATACGGGCGCCCGCGCCGTCGTTAAGCGAGACGAGGGGCGCGCCCGCCTGTTCGGCGAGGCCCATGACCTTGTGGATCTTCTCGGCGTGGGCCTCGCCGAGCGCGCCGCCGAAGTGCCGGAAGTCGTGCGCGTAGACGAAGACCGTACGGCCGTGGACCTCGCCCCAGCCGGTGATCACGCCGTCGGTGTGCGGGCGCTTGTTCTCCAGGCCGAAGCCGGTGGCGCGGTGCCGGCGCAGGGTCTCGATCTCGGTGAAGGTGCCCTCGTCGAAGAGCAGTTCGACGCGCTCGCGCGCCGTGAGCTTGCCCTTCGCGTGCTGGGCCTCGGTGGCGGGGCCCGGGCCCTCGCGTATCTCGTCACGCAGGCGGCCCAGTTCCTGGGCGGCTGTCCGCAGCACGGTTCTCTCCCTTCGGTGGCCTTCGGTGTCAGACCCCGGCCCCCGCCCCGGCCCCCACGGGTGCGGGGGACGGCAGCAGCAGGGGTGAGGCGTCGTGCTCGGTCACGTGCGGGGGCGGGCCGAGCACGGCGAGGCAGGCGCGGTAGCCGGGCCCCGGGTCGAGGTCGGTGAGGTGGGGCAGGACGAGCGGCCGGGGGCGGGCCCGCCACGCGAGCAGCTCCGCTTCCGCGTCCGGCGGACTGACCGAGAGCTGGACGGGCTCGATCATCACGCCGTCCCCGGTCGCCTTGAGCGCGGACTCCTTCCTCGTCCAGTAGCGGATGAAGCCGGCGGCGCGGTCGCCGGGCGGGCACCGGTCGAGGGCCTCGCGCTCGGCCCCGGTGAGGACCGTCTCGACGAGGTCGTCCGGCCGCCCCGTCACCTGCTCGACGTCCACGCCGAGCGGGGCGCCCCTGGCCACCGCCACGGCGACGCGCTGTCCCGAGTGCGAGAGGGAGAGCTGCCAGTCGCCGGTGGCGAGGACCTGGGGCTTGCCGTGCGGGCCGCCGCAGTGCGCGCACACGGCGCTGAACTCCAGCAGATGCGGCGCCTGTCCGACGTGCGCGCCGAGGACCACACGGGCCAGGGCGTGCGCGGTGAGATAGAGGGCACGGCTCGCCGGAAGGCGGAGCCGCTGCCAGCGGGTGTGCTCCCTGGAGTCCAGGAGGGCACGCAGATCGGTGCGTTCGTCCGTCCCGTGGGTCGGGGTGGCCCACCAGACCTGCGCTCCTCCGGCGGGGAGCCGGGGTATCGGGTGGTCCATGGGTACCTCCTCCGTGAGGTGTCGCGGTGCCCGACGAAGCCGAACGCCGTGCCCGGCGGGTGCCGGTGCCGGTGGCGGTGGCGCGTGCCTGCGTCGTGGGTGCCGGGGCCGCCGGGGGCGGCGTCCGGCTGTCGCCGGGTGTCGTTGCCGTGCTGTCGCGGTGCTCCGGGTGTCGTGGCGTCGGACCCGCTGCGCGGTGTCCGGCCGTCGGTGCGGTCTCCGGTGTGCGGCGCCGGTGACCCGCACCGAGGGCGACGGTCGCGCGCCGCGGGCGTCACGCGTGCTGGGCCAGCAGGACGCGGTGCATCGGGGTGTCCAGGAGGGCTACGCGGCGCAGGCCCGCGTCGGAGAGCCACTGGTCGTAGTCCTGGACCGAGAAGGCGTCGCCGCCGCCGGTGGCGAGCATCGAGGCGGCGAAGAGCCGGAAGAAGCGGTTCTGGGTGGTGCCCTCGCCGGTCTCCTCGTCGACGATGTGGTCGGCGATGGCGATCACCCCGTCGTCGGAGAGCGCCTTGGAGGCCTTGAGCATCAGGTCCCGCGCGGACTCCGGCGTCTGGAGGTGGAAGATGTTGACGAAGAGCGCCAGGTCGCTGCCCGTGCCCCAGTCGTCGTTCCAGAAGTCGCCGGTACGCCCGTGGAAGCGGCCCGCGACGCCGAGGTCGGCGGCCTGCCGGTCGGCGAGGGGGATGATCCGCTCGGCGTCCAGCCCCTCGGCCTCCAGCTCGGGGAACTCGTTCAGCAGCAGGTGGCTGTAGATGCCGGTGCCGCAGCCGACGTCGAGCAGGCTCCGGCCCGCGCCCGAGGTCCAGCCCTGCTCGCGCAGCGCGTCGGCGAGGGAGCGGACGATGGGCGGTGCCCAGAAGTTGATGCCGCGGACCAGCGAGGTGTAGTCCTCCTCGGATATCTGGTTGAGCCGCTGCTCGCCCTCGGAGGAGCGGGCGCCGTCGCGGACGTTCCCGGCGAGGTGGCGCCAGGCGTGCCAGGCGACGTTGCGGTCGTGGCCGATCTTCCCGGCGAGGCTGAAGAGCCCGTCGGGGGCGAAGACGCCGTGCAGCTCGGTGGGGAGCGTGTAGACGGCCTGGCCGTCGGTGCCCCGGGTGCGCTCCACGATGTCGTACGCGGCGAGCCCGTCCAGCAGCACGCGGGTGGCGCGCAGGTCGGTGCTCAGCGTCTCGGCGAGGCCGGCCGCGGTGGCGGGGCCCTCGGTGAGCGCCGCGAACGCGCCCAGGTCCTGGGCCGCCTCGATGACGCCCGGCGCCCACATGCCGATGAGGTGTTCGTACAGCCGGTGTGCGGCGCGCACTTCGCCAGGGGCTCCGTCCGGAAACCGGCTCGTGTCGACGAGCGGGGTGAGGTTCGCGGAGGGAACGGTGGCGACAGGGGCGGTCGTGGCGACGGTGTTGACGGTGGTGACGGTCATGGTGGTCTCCTCGGACGTCGGAAGGGGAAGGAAGGGCGCGGCGGTCACAGGACGATCCCGCCGTCGATCTGGAGCACGGATCCCGTCATGTACGCGGACTTGTCGGAGGCCAGGAACGAGACGGCCTCGGCGACCTCGTCGGCGGTGCCGAACCGGCCGAGCGGGATCGCGTCGAGCGCGCGGCGGCGGGCGGTCTCGCCGAGCACGCCGGTCATGTCGGTCTCGATCATTCCGGGGGCCACGGCGTTGGCGCGGATGCCGTACTTGCCGACCTCCTTGCCGAGCGCCCGGGTGAGGGCGATGATCCCGGCCTTGGAGGCGGAGTAGTTGCCCTGGCCCGGGTTGCCGTAGACCCCGGAGATCGAGGACAGGGTGATGATCGACCCGGCCTTGCGCTTGACCATCGGGAAGAGCACGGAGCGCAGCACGTGGGCCACGCCGTCCAGGTTGGTGTCGATGACCTCCTGCCAGTCGGTGTCGGACATCATCAGCAGCGGCTTGTCGCGGGTGACGCCCGCGCTGGCCACGGCGACGGAGATCGGGCCGAGCTCCTTCTCGGTGCGCGCGACCCAGGCCCGTACGCCCTCCGGGTCGCTGATGTCGAGGCGCTGCGGCAGCCACTCCACGCCGATGACGTCGAGCTCCTTGCCGAGCGCCTCGGCGGACGCCTCGTCGGAGCGGTAGCAGAAGCTGATGGCGTGGCCGTCGCGGGCGAGGCGGAGGGCCGCGGCCCTCCCGATGCCGCGGGAGCCGCCGCTGACCAGCGCGACGGGCAGCTTCCCGTCCGTTCCGGCGCTCACTGCTCGCCTCCGCACAGCCGCAGCACCGCGCACGCGACCAGGCCGTCCCGGTCCACCGAGGTGACGACGGCCGTACGGCCCGCGGAGTCCGGGTCGTCGGCGGCGCCGACGAGCGCGGCGGCGAGCTGGAAGGCGCCGGAGGCGCCGGAGGTGTCGCCGATCAGCTCGTGCCCGGCGAGGCGCTCGGTGGCCTCGGAGCCGAATCGCTCGGTGAGCAGCGCCTGTTCGGCGGCCCCGTACGCACCGGGGAGTCCGCCGCCGAGCGCCGCCCACACCTCCTCGGTGCCGGTGCCGGACCGGGCGAGCGCCTCGTCGACGCAGGCGCCGAGGGTGCCGGGCAGGTCTCCGCGTACGTCGGCGCGTACGTCGATCGCGAGCAGCTCCGCGAGCGGCGGGTGCGTCTGCGCGCCCTCCGCGTCGCCGGGCTCCAGGACGAGCACGGCACACCCCTCTCCGAGCGGTACGGTCCCCGGCGCCTCCGCGCTGTGCTGCTCCAGCCAGGCACGCGCGGCCGAGTACTCCTCGACGGCGCCCACCACGGTCCGCTCGGCACGCCCGGCGGCCAGCAGCCGGCGCGCGTACGCCAGGGCCAGCAGCCCCGCCGAACGCCCGCCCGCGACCGTGGTGTTCGGGCCCTTGAGGCCGAAGCGGATGGCGGTGGCGGAGGCCGGGCAGTTCATCAGGACGCTCGGCATCATCTGCGCGGGCACGTCGTACGGCTTGGCCTCCTCGTAGGAGGCGCGGACGAAGGTGTGCTGGGTCTGGGCGCTGCCCAGCGCGGTGCCCAGCACGAGCGCCGTGCCCGTGCCGCCGGGCACCGGGCTGCCCGCGTCCTCCGCCTCCTGGAAGAGCTCGCGGACGGCGGTGACGGCCAGGCCCGTCATCCGGTCCATGGTCCTGGTGCCGGCCTTGCCGAGCACCTTGCGGACCTCGAAGTCCGGGACCAGGCAGGCGGTGGTGTCGGGGCCGCGCCAGGTCTCCGTGTCGAGCGCGGCGGCGGTGGGGCCCCCGGCGGTGATCCCCTCGGCGTGCGCCGTACGGCCGAGACCGTACGGCGAGACGGCCGACCAGGCGGTGATCACCGGATGGCTGACGCCTGTCATGACTGGTCCTCCTCGTGCCGGTCCTCGTAACGGCCCAGCACCAGCGAGGCGTTGTTGCCGCCGAAGGCCAGGCCGTTGTTGACGACCACGCGCAGCGGCGCCGGGAGCGCCCTGTTGGGCACGCAGTCGATGCCGCAGTCGGGGTCGGTGGAGCGGTGGTTGACGGTGGGCGGGACGAAGCCGCGGGCCAGCGCGATCGCCGAGGCGGCGGCGCCCAGGGCGCTGGCGGCGCCCATGGAGTGCCCGAGCATCGACTTGAGCGCGACGGTGCGCGGCGGGTCGTCCCCGAAGACCTGGCGGATGGCGCGGGCCTCGGTGACGTCGTTCGTCTTCGTGCCGGTGCCGTGCGCGGAGACCAGGTCCACCTCGTCGGGCTTCACGCCCGCGTCGGCGAGCGCGAGGTCCATGACGCGCGCGACGCTCTCCAGGTCGGGCGCCGTGGGGTGGTGGGCGTCGCAGTTCAGGCCGTAGCCGAGCAGCTCGGCGTAGATCCGGGCGCCGCGGGCGCGGGCCGCGTCCAGGCTCTCCAGCAGCAGGACCCCGGCGCCCTCGGCGGTGAGCAGTCCCTCGCGGTTGGCGTCGAAGGGCCGGCACCGGTCGGAGGCGACGAGCCCCAGCCGGGAGAACCCGGCGAACGTCCGGCGCGCGAGGGCGTCGGCGCCGCCGACCAGCGCGTAGTCGGCCTCGCCCGAGCGGATCGCGTCGAAGCCGTCGCCCACCGCGTAGTTGCCCGCGGCGCAGGCCGTGCCGACGACGGACGGGGCGGCGTCGGGGAGCCGCAGCTCCTGGACGATCGCCAGCGCCAGCCGGTGCGGCGGGAGCCGCCGTACGGCCGTCGGGTCCATGCCCTCGGGGCCGCCGCCGGTGACCTCGGCCTCGACGATCTCCTCCAGCTCCGCCGCCTCCCCGTCGGTGGTGCCGATGGTGACGAGGCCCCGCTGGTCCCGCAGCCTGCTGGGCTCCAGGCCCGCGTCCCAGGTCGCCATGCGCGCGGCGGCCAGGGAGAACTGCGTGGCGTGGCCCAGCTCCCGGTGCGGGAGGTGGTGGATCCAGTCGGCCGGGTCGAAGTCCTTGACCTCGTGCGCGAGCTGCTGGCGGAAGCCGGTGGAGTCGAAGCGGGTGATGGGGCCCGCGCCGCACCGCCCGGCGCGCAGCGCCCGGGTGAACGCGGCGGCGCCGTTCCCGATGCTCGACAGGACGCCGATGCCGGTGACGACGACGCGCCTGCCTTCCCCTGAGGGGCGCCCGCCGGTGCCGCTCATCGGGAGGCCGCCCGGGACAGCACGTCGAGCACGGCCTCCAGGTTCACCATCGCGGGCAGCTCCTCCTGCTCGATGGTGACGTCGAACGTCTTCTCCAGCGCGGACAGGACCTCGATCGCGCCGAGCGAGTCGGCGCCGTAGTCCTCGACGAACAGGCCGGTGCGGGTCAGCTCCTCGCCCTCCAGGTCGAGGGAGTTGACGAGGATCTCGCGGACGGTGGCCTCGGTCTTCTCGTCGATCACGACAGTGCTCATGGCGGGTTCCTCCGGTGTGGGATGTACGGGTACGTCGGTGGCGGTCAGGAACGGACGAGGCTCTTGGGCCGCAGGTCGGTCCAGGTCTCCTCGATGTGGGCCAGCGCCTCGGCCCTGGTGGTCGCCGGGAGGACCTCGGCCCAGCCGGGCGGCACCTCGGCGAAGGTGGGCCATATGCAGTGCTGGCCCTCGTCGTTGGAGAGCACCACGAAGGTGCCGGATTCGTCGTCGAACGGATTCGTCATTGCGGGGTCGCTCCCTTTTCGAGCTTTCAGAGCTTTTCGAGTGACCGGCTCAGGATTTCCGCGATGTCCTTCGCGGGGCCGGTGTCCAGCATTCCGTCGTGGTCGGAATTCACGTCGTGGCGGACGATTCCGCCCGCCGCGTGCGGGGCCCAGATCTCCTCGGGCGACGGGCGGCCGCCCTTGGTCGCTGCGAAGAAGAGCAGCTCGCCGTCGTACGTCCCCGGGCGGTGCGCGGCGCCGAGGGCGCTCAGGTGCCGGATGACGCCGAGGAGATTGCCGAGCTGGCGCTCGTCCAGCTCCGCGAGGGGGTTGGCGTGCCGCTTGAGCAGGGCGAGGACCGAGGCCGGCGTCGGCTCGGCGTCCGCCGGGTGCTCCAGGCCGAAGCGGGTGAGGACCTCCGTGAGAAGGCCGCGCTCGCTCAGGTCGGGCTCGGGGTCCTGGCTGCCGGGGCCGCCCGCGGGGAATCCGTCGAGATTGGCCAGCAGGCCCACCTCGCGCCCCAGCGCGCGGAGTTGAACGGCCATCTCGTGGGCCACCAGGCCGCCGAAGGACCATCCAAGAATACGATAGGGCCCGGCGGGCTGAATTTCCAGTATTCGCGCCACATATTCCTTCGCCAATTCCGTGACGCTGCCCGGGAGTTCCTCGGACTCCAGAATTCCGCCGGACTGGAACGCGTGCACGGGAATTCCCTCGGGAAGGGCGCCGGCCAGCTCCAGGAACGGCCAGCCGAGACCCACGCCGCCGTGCACGCAGAACAGCGGCGCCGCCGTGCCCCGCGGCCGTACGGCCAGGACCCTGCCGAAGGCCTCGTGGCCCGCGGTCACTCCTCCCGCCGCCTCCGTCTCCACCGCGACCGTGGCGAGCCCCGCCACCGTGCGGTGGACGAAGACGTCGGCCGGGGTGAGGTCCACGCCCAGTTCGCGGGCGCGGCCCACCAGCCGGATGGAGCGGATGGAGTCGCCGCCCAGCGTGAAGAACTCGTCGTCGAGGCCGACGCGTTCGCGCCCGAGGACGTCGGCGAACGCGCGGCACAGCGCCCGTTCGACGGGTGTCTCCGGCTCCCGTCCCCCGCCGGACTCCACCGGCGCCGGATCGGGCAGCGCCTTGCGGTCCACCTTCGCGTTGGGCGTCAGCGGCATCTCCGCCAGCTCGGTGAACGTCGCCGGGATCATGTAGTCCGGCAGCCCGAGCGCGAGATGGGCCCGCAGATCGGCCAGGTCCAGGCCCGGTTCGCCGCACGGCACCACGTACGCGGCGAGCCGGTCGGTGCCGTCGGCCGGGTCGGTGCGGACCACGACCGTGGCGCGGTCCACCCGGGGGTGGCTGAGCAGCGTCGCCTCGATCTCGGCGAGCTCGATGCGGAAGCCGCGGATCTTCACCTGGTGGTCGGTGCGCCCCAGGTAGTCCACGGTCCCGCCCGTCGCGTCGGGCCGCCAGCGCGCCAGGTCGCCCGTGCGGTACATCCGGGAGCCCGGCTCCCCGAACGGGTCGGCCGTGAAGCGCTGCGCGGTGAGCCCCGGGCGGCCGTGGTAGCCGCGCGTGACGCCCGTACCGCCGATGTAGAGCTCGCCGACGGCGCCGACGGGCACGGGGCGCAGGGCCGCGTCCAGGACGTAGACCCGGTTGCCCGCGAGGGGGCGGCCGATGGGCGGGGTGCCGGTGCCGTCGAGGTCGGTGCCCGTGGAGTAGATCGTGGTCTCCGTCGGCCCGTACAGGTTCGTCAGCCGCCGTGCCGCGCCGCTCACCGCCGCCGCCAGTGCCGGGCTGATCGCCTCGCCGCCCGTCAGCGCGTGCACGCCGCGCAGCGCCTCGGGGTGCTCGGTGACCAGGGTGTGCCAGAGCGTCGGCGTGGCCTGGAGGACGGTGGCGCCGCACCGTTCGAGCAGCGCGGCGAGCGCCGCCGGGTGGCGCACCGTCCCATGTCCCGCCAGGACGAGCGTGCTGCCGGTGAGCAGCGGCCCGAACAGCTCCAGGTTGGCGATGTCGAAGCCGAACGTCGTCACCGAGACGAACCGGTCCTCGGGGCCCAGTTCCAGCAGCCCCGCCAGCTCCGTGAGGAAGTTGGTGAACGCGCGGCGCGGCACGACCACGCCCTTGGGGCGCCCGGTGGAGCCCGAGGTGTAGATGACGTACGCCGTGTCGTCCGGCGCGGGCTCCCCGTCGCGGTCGGCGGCGGTCAGCGGGTGCGCGGGCAGTTCGGCGTACGCGTCCCGGTCGTCCAGGAGCAGCCGGGGCACGGCCTTCAGCTCCGGCACCGCCTCGCACACCGCGCCGTCGGTCAGCGTGAGCACGGGCCCCGCGTCGTCGATCATGTACGCGATGCGGTCCGGCGGGTACGTGGGATCGACCGGCAGGTAGGCGGCGCCGGCCTTGAGGACGGCGAGCGCGGCCACGACCATCCGCGGGCGGCGGGGCAGCGCGATCGCGACGAGCCGCCCGGGGCCCGCGCCGCGCGCGACGAGCGCGCGGGCCAGCCGGTTGGACTCCTCGTGCAGCTCGCGGTGGCTCATCCCGCGCAGCGCGGGCTCCGCCGTCTCCTGCCGCTTCCGCCGCCCCTTCTTCCCGGGCTTCTGCCCGGGCTTCTTCTCCGCCGCCTCGTCGTGCTCGTACAGCAGCGCCGTACGGTCCGCGAACTCCTGGCCCGCCGCGTCCAGCTGGGCGTGCAGCGGGAGGTGCGCGACGTGCGCCGGGGCGCCGTTCCAGGACTCCAGGACGCGGGCGCGCTCGCCGGGCAGCAGTGCGGGGATCTCCCCGAGCGGGGTCCCGGGCCGCGTCGTCACCAGCTCCAGCAGGTGGCAGAGGCGCTCGGCGAGCGTACGGGCGCCCTCCTCGGTGAACAGGTCGGCGCTGTACTCCAGCCGCCCCGCAAGACCGCCGGGCCCGCCCCCGTCCGTCCGCCGCTCCGCGAGGTCGAAGGCGAGGTCGAACTTGGCGCCGCCCGTACCGGCCGCGCCCGCGCGGGCGGTGAGGCCCGGCATCCGGAAGTCGGCCGCCGCGTTGTTCTGGAACGCCAGCATCACCTGGAACAGCGGGTGCCGGGCCACGGAACGGCCGGGGGCCAGGGCCTCCACCAGCTGCTCGAAGGGCACGTCCTGGTGCTCGAAAGCGGCGAGACCCGCCGTGCGCACCCGCCCCACCAGCTCGCGGAAGCTCGGGTCGCCCGACACGTCGGTGCGCAGCACCAGCGTGTTCACGAACAGCCCGACGAGGTCGTCCAGCGCCTCGTCCGTACGGCCCGCGACCGGCGTCCCCACGGGGATGTCCTCGCCCGCGCCGAGCTTGGACAGCAGCGCGGCGAGCGCCGCCTGCACGACCATGAAGAGGCTGCCGCCGCACTCCTTGGCGAGCGCCGCGGCCCGCTCGTGGACCTCCGGCGGGACCGTGAAGTCGACCGTGCCGCCCTGGTAGCTGGCGAACGCGGGCCGCTGGTGGTCGGTGGGCAGCGGCAGCTCGTCCGGGATCCCGGCCAGCGCCGCGCGCCAGTGCGCGAGCTGCCGGGCCGCGAGGCTGCCGGGGTCGGCGGGGTCGCCGAGCAGCTCGCGCTGCCACAGCGCGTAGTCCGCGTACTGCACGGGCAGCGGCTCCCAGCCGGGCTCCGCGCCCGCCCGCCGCGCCCCGTAGGCGGTGCCGAGGTCCTTCGCGAGCGGCGCGTTCGACCAGCCGTCGGCCGCGATGTGGTGGATCACGGTCACCAGCACGTGCGAGGTGGGGCCGAGCGCGAAGAGCGCGGCGCGCAGCGGGATCTCCCGCGTCAGGTCGAACGGCTCCCGCGCGAACTCCGCGACGGCGTCGTCCAACTCCTCCCCGGTCACCGCGCGCACGGGCAGCCCGACCCGCACGTTCTCCCTGATCACCTGGCGCGGCGTGCCGTCCGGGCCCTCGGGGAAGACGGTGCGCAGGCTCTCGTGCCGGGCGACCACGTCGCCCAGGGCCTCGGCGAGCGCGTCCGTGTCCAGCTCCCCGGCGAGCCCGAGCTGCCAGGGCAGGTTGTACGCGGTGGCCGAGCCGTCGAGCTGGTTGAGGAACCACATCCGCTGCTGCGCGTACGACAGCGCCGGCTCGTCGCTCCTGTCCGTACGGGCGACGAGCGGCGGGCGTCCCTCGGCGGCGGCGCCCAGCCGCGCGGCGAGCGCGGCGGGGGTCGGCGCGTCGAAGACCGTACGGACGGCGAGCTCGGCGTCGAGCAGCGCCCGCACCCGGCTGACCAGGCGCGTGGCGAGCAGCGAGTGGCCGCCGAGGTCGAAGAAGTCGTCGTCGGCCCAGACCTTCTCCACCCCGAGGATGTCCGCGAACGCGCGGCACAGCAGCTCCTCCTGCGGGGTGCGCGGCTCGCGCCCCGCGGTCGCGCCCGCGAGGTCGGGCGCGGGCAGCGCCTTGCGGTCCACCTTGCCGTTGGGCGTGAGCGGCAGCGCGTCGAGGACGACCACGACCGAGGGCACCATGTACCCGGGCAGCACGTCGCCGACGGCGGCGCGGACGGCGTCGGGCTCCGGCGCGGACCCGGTCCCCGCGACATGGGCGATCAGCCGGGTCGTCCCGTGCGCGTCGAGCGCGGTGGTCACGACGGCGTCGGTGAGCCCGGGCAGCGCGCGCAGCGCGGCCTCGATCTCGCCCAGCTCGACGCGGTGGCCGCGGATCTTGACCTGGTGGTCGAGCCGTTCGAGGAACTGCAGCCGCCCGTCCGCCAGTTGCCGCACCCGGTCGCCCGTGCGGTACATCCGCGCGCCGGGCTCGGGGTGGAAGGGGTCGGCGACGAACACGGCCGCCGTGCGCGCCGGGTCGGCCAGATAGCCGCGGCCGACGCCGGTCCCGCCGACGTACAGCTCGCCGGGGGTGCCGGGCGGCACCGGGCGCAGCCCGTCGTCCAGGACGTACAGCGCGGTGTGCCGCACGGGAGCGCCGATCGGCGCGTGCGGCGGGGTGAGCGCCCCGGGCCCCGCGAGGGTGGCGTGGGTGACGTCGTCGGAGCACTCGGTCGGGCCGTACGCGTTGACCAGCGGAATGCCCGGGTACCGCGCGAACCAGCGCTCGGCCAGGTCCGCCGGGAGCGCCTCCCCGGTGACGACGAGCCGCCGCAGCGTGTCGAGCACGGGCGGCGCCGTGCCGCCGTCCCACAGGTCCAGCGCGGCCCGCAGCAGCGAGGGCACGACCTCCAGAACGGTCACGGCCTCGGCGTCCACCACCCCGAACAGCGCGGTCGGATCGCCCGCGACCTCGCGGGGCACGACCCGCAGCCTGCCGCCGCTGGTGAGCGCGGCCAGCATCTGCCACACGGAGATGTCGAAGGTGACGGGCGCGTTGTGCACGAGGACGTCGCCCTCGCCCATCCCCAGATCCTCGATCTTGGTGTGCAGATGGTTCACCATCCCGCGCCGGTGCACCATCGCGCCCTTGGGCTTCCCGGTGGACCCGGACGTGAAGATCACGTACGCGAGATCGTCGTCCCGCCCGGTGAGGGGCGGCAGTTCGCCGTCGCCGGTGTCGCCTTCGGCGAGTGGCAGTACGGCGACGTCCGTACCGGCGGCCTCCCGTACGGCGTCGGCCAGCTCGCTGTGCTCCGGGCCGACCAGGAGCAGTTCCGCGCCCGCGTCCGTGACCAGGCCCGTCGTGCGGGCCACCGGGGCCTCCACGTCGAGCGGGATCCACGCGGCGCCGGCGCCCAGGACGCCCAGTACGGCCGTCACGAAGGGGACGCCGGGGGCCGCGAGGACGCCGACGAGGGAGCCGGGGCCGATGTCACGGGCCGTCAGGGTGCGGGAGAGGCCGCCGGAACGGGCGGCCAGTGCGCGGTAGTCGAGCGCCGTCGTGCCGTCCGAGACGGCCTCGGCGTCCGGCCGCAGCGCGGCGGTCTCGCGGACCCGCGCGACGACGTCGGCGAACAGATCGTCCGCGGCGGGCGGCGCGGGCAGCAAGTGCAGGGCCTCGCGTTCGCCCGGCAGCAGCACGTCCAGCCGTCCGAACGGGACGTCCGGCGCGTCCAGCAGTCCGCGCAGCACCCGCACCAGCCGTGCGGAGACTTCCGCGGCCTGCCCGGCCGTGTACAGGTCCGGCGCGTAGCCGAGGTCGAGGCGCAGGCTCTCGCCGGGCAGCACGGTGAGGCTCAGCGGGTAGTGCGTGGCGTCCTTCGCCTGGAGGTCCGTGATGCGCAGTCCGGGCGCGGGCTCCTCCATCTCGCCCGGGTCGAGGGGGTAGTTCTCGAAGACGAGGACGGTGTCGAAGAGCTCGGTGGCGTCCACGCACTGCTGGATACGGGTCAGACCCAGGTGCTGGTGGGCCAGGAGCGCGGCCTGCCGCTCCTGCAGCTCCTCCAGGATCCGCGCGAACGGCTTCGCCGGGTCCAGGTCCACCCGTACGGGCAGGGTGTTGATGAAGAGCCCCACCATCGTCTCCACGCCCGGCAGCTCGGGCGGGCGGCCCGAGACGGTGCCGCCGAAGACGACGTCCCGCTGCCCGGTCAGCGCGCCGAGGGTCGCCGCCCAGGCGCCCTGCACCACGGTGTTGAGCGTCAGCCCCCGCGCCCGCGCCCACGCCGTCAGCTCGGCGGTGACCTCGCGCGGCAGCCGCGTGCTCTGCCGTACGGGCAGCACCGCGCCCCGCTCCCCGGCGTCGGGCGCGACGAGGGTGGGGCCCGGCAGCCCGTCGAGGGCCGTGCGCCAGGCGGCCTCGGCCGCGTCCGTGTCCTGCCGGGCGAGGTGCGCGAGGTACGCCTTGTACGGGGTGACGCGCGGCAGGGACGCCCCGCCGTGCGCGCCGTACAGCGCGAACAGCTCCCGCACCAGCAGCGGCATCGACCAGCCGTCGAAGAGGAGCTGGTGCGCGGTGAGGACGAAGCGGTGCGCGTCCGTGCCCGTACGGATCAGGGTGAAGCGGAGCAGCGGCGGGCGGGCCACGTCGAAGCGGCGGACGCGGTCGGCGTCCGTGATCCGTTCGGCCTCCGCCGGGTCCGTGGTCGCCTCCTCGGTCCAGGGCAGCGGCACGGAGCGGGGGATGAGCTGGGCCGGTTCGCCGTTCTTGCGGTAGCGGAACGCGGCCCGCAGGTTCGGGTGCCGCTCCAGCAGCGCCTCGGCCGCGCCCTTGAGCCGGGCGGGGTCGAGCGGCCCTTCGAGGTCCAGGACGAGCTGGATCGCGTACACGTCCACGTTCCGGCCGCTCGCCTCGCCGGGATGCGTGAACACCGCGTGGAACAGGAGCCCTTCCTGGAGGGGCGTCAGGGGCAGCACATCGCTGAGGTTGGGTTTTCTCGATTGCGCTGTTCCGCTGTTCACAGTGACCATTCCCCCATCTCGGACATGTCCGCCTCGAACTCGTCGATCTCGTCCTGGCTCAGCGCCAGCAGGTCCACGTCGGACGGGGTGTGGCCGCCCGCCTCCGGGTCCCGCGCGTGGGCGGCGAGCGCCCGCAGCGCGCGGAACCAGGCCTCGGCGACCCCGGCCGCCGTCTCCTCGGTGAGCGCCTCGCCCGCCCAGGTCCACGTCGCGACCAGCCGCGGCCCCTCGGGCCCGTCCTCGGTCAGCGCGTTGACGCCCAGCACGTGGGGGAGCGGCAGCTCCGGGTCGGCCCCGGCGGCGACCGCCGAGGACTCGGGCGCGGGCGCCCAGTCCGCCGGCTCCGCCGAGGGCGCGGGGAGCCGCCCCAGGTAGTTGAAGCCCAGCTCGGGCGCGGCGGCCGCGGCCAGGTCGGGCGCGGCGCCGGGCGCCAGGTGGCGCAGCAGCCCGTGCCCGAGACCGTGGTCGGGCAGCGCGCGCAGCTGCTCCTTGACCCGCTTGAGCGCCCGCCCCGCGGCGGGGCCGCCCGCCCACGCCTCGTCCCGGTCGATGTCGCCGGGGTCGAGCCGTACGGGACAGGTGCTGGTGAACCAGCCGACGGTGCGGCTCACGTCCACCCCGTCCGCGAACTCCTCGCGCCCGTGCCCCTCCAGCTCGACCAGCACCCCGCCGGGCGTGCCGACGGCCAGCGCGAGGCCGGTCAGCAGCACGTCGTTGATCTCGGCGTGGAACGTGGCCGGAACCTCGGTCAGCAGCGTCCGCGTGGTCTCCGCGTCGAGGACGAGCCGCAGCTCGCGGGCCGTGGCCACGGTGTCGCGCGCCGGGTCGAGCGGCCGGTCGCCGAGCAGCGGCCCCCCGGTCCTCAACTGCTCGCGCCACAGCGGGATCTCGGCCGTACGGTGCTCCGCCACGGCCTCCCGGGCGAGCAGCCCCGACCAGTGCCGGAACGAGGTGCCGACCGGCTCCAGCGCCAGCGGCTCCCCGGAGCGGGCCGCCTCGTAGGCGCGGCCCAGGTCGGGCAGGAGGATCCGCCACGAGACGCCGTCCACGACGAGGTGGTGCAGCGTCAGCAGCAGCCGCCCCCGGCGCTCCGGGCCCGCGTCGAACCAGACGGCCTGCGCCATCACGCCCTCGCGCGGCGCCAGCCGCTGCCGCGCGGCGACGGCCGAGCCGGTGACGGCCTCGCCGACGGACTCCTCGGGGAGCGAGGAGATGCCCGTACGGGAGATCAGGTCCCGCGCGAACACGGCGCCGGGCTCGGCGGTCCGCAGCGTCCACGCCCCGTCGTCCCCCTCGACGAGCCGCGTCCGCAGCGCGTCGTGGTGGTCCAGTACGGCCTGGAGGGCGCGGGTCAGCGTCGGCAGCGAGGCACCGGCCGGGGTGTGCACCACCACGGCCTGGTGGAAGCCGTCGACGGGCGCGCCCACCGGCTCCGCGAGCCCGCGCAGCCAGTGCGCGATCGGCGTCGGCGCGAACTCGCCCACGCCGTCGCCGGTCCCGACGACCTCGCGTGCCGCGGCGCTGCCCGCCGACTCGGCGACGACCGCGAGCGCGGCGGGCGTACGGTGCGTGAACACGTCCTGCGCGGTGATCAGCAGGTCCGCGCGGAGCGCGCGGCTGACGAGCTGGATCGAGCTGATCGAGTCGCCGCCGAGGTCGAAGAAGCTGTCGTCGGCGCCGGCCTCGTCCAGCGCCAGCACCTCGCGGAAGATCCCGCACAGGATCTCCTCCCGCGGCGTCGCCGCGGCCCGCCCCGTCGAGACGGCCCCGAAGTCCGGCGCGGGCAACGCCTTCCGGTCCAGCTTCCCGTTCCCGGTGAGCGGCAGGGACCCCATCTCCACGAACGCCGCCGGAACCATGTACTCCGGCAACCGGGCCGAGAGGTGCTCCCGCAGCGCGGGGACATCGACCGTGCCCTTCGCCTCGTCCGCCGGGACCACGTACGCCGCCAACTGACGCACCCCCGGGCGGTCCTCGCGGACCACGACCGCTGCCTGGGCGACGGTGGGGTGGGCGAGGAGCGCGGTCTCGATCTCGCCGGGCTCGATGCGGAAGCCGCGGATCTTGACCTGTTCGTCGGCGCGGCCGACGTAGTCGAGGGAGCCGTCGGGGTTCCAGCGGACCAGGTCGCCCGTGCGGTACATGCGGTCGCCGGGGGCGCCGTACGGGTCGGCGGTGAAGCGCTGGGCGGTGAGGTCCGGGCGGTGCAGATAGCCCAGGGCCAGGCCGGTGCCCGCGAGGTACAGCTCGCCGGGGACGCCGACCGGGACGGGGCGCAGCGCGGTGTCGAGGACGCGCAGCCGCGTGCCCGCGAGGGGGCGGCCGATGGGCGGCCGGGCGCCGTCGGCGAGGGGCGCCAGCGGAGGGCTGACGGTGGCGCAGACGGTGGCCTCGGTCGGCCCGTACGCGTTGAGCATCGCGCGGCCCTCGGCCCAGCGGCCGACGAGCTCGGGCGGGCAGGACTCGCCCGCCGTGATCACGGTGAGGCCGCGCGGCATGGGCAGCTCCTCCGGCCAGGCGGCGAGCACCGTCGGCGGCAGGCAGACGACGTCCACGCGGGCGCCGTCGATCAGCCGGGCCAGCGGCTCGCCGGGCTGGCGGTGCGCGTCGTCGGCGAGGACGAGGACGGCGCCGGTCAGCAGCGAGGTGCAGACCTCCCAGGCCGCCGCGTCGAAGCTGAACGACGCGAACTGCAGCACCCGCGTGCCCTCCCGCACCCCGAACCGCTCGCCCTGCGCCGCCAGTCCGGCGACCGCGCCGTGCGGGACGGCGACGCCCTTGGGGCGGCCCGTCGAGCCCGAGGTGTAGATGACGTACGCCGGGTCGCGCGGGCTCAGCGGGCGCGTACGGTCGGCGTCCGCGACGTCGTGCGCGGGGGCCGCGGCGAGCGCGGTCGCCGTGGCGTCGTCGTCGAGCGTCACCGTGACGGCGTGCGCGGACTCCGGCACGCGGGCGGCGTGCGCGCGGGTGGTGAGGACGGCGGCGGGGCGGGCGTCCTCGATCATGTACGCCACCCGGTCCGCCGGGTACGCCGGGTCGACCGGCAGATACGCGGCGCCCGCCTTGAGCACGGCCAGCAGCGCGACCACGCCCTCCGCCGAGCGGGGCAGGACCAGCGCGACGGTGTCGCCGGGGCCCGCGCCGCGCGCGGTGAGGTGGTGGGCGAGCCGGTTGGCGCGGGCGTTGAGCTCGGTGAAGCTGAGCGCGGCGCCCTCGTACGCCGGGTCCAGCGCGACGCGGTGCGGGTGCGCGGTGACGCGGCGCGCGAAGAGCGCGGGGAGGGTGGCCTCCACGGCCGGGGACGGGCCCTCGGAGCCGCCGGTCGCCCAGTCGCCCAGCACCCGCTCCCGTTCGCCCGGCAGCAGCGCGTCGAAGCCGCTCAGCGGGCGGTCGGGGTCGGCGGCCAGCGCCCGGAGGAGACGGGTGAGCCGCTCCGTGAGCGTACGGGCGCCGTCCTCGGTGAACAGGTCGGCGCTGTACTCCAGGTGGCCGTCCACCCCGCCGCCGGGCCGCTCCGTCAGCTCGAAGGCCAGGTCGAAGCGGGCCGTTCCGGTCGGTACGGGCGCGACGGTGGTGGTCAGGCCGGGGAGGGAGAAGCCGGCGCCCTCGTTGTTCTGGAAGGCCAGCATCACCTGGAACAGGGGCTGGTGGCCCAGGGAACGGGTGGGCGCCAGGGCCTCCACCAAGTGCTCGAACGGCACGTCCTGGTGCGCGAAGGCCGCCAGGTCGGTGTCCCGCGCGCGGCCGACCAGCTCGCGGAAGGTCGGGTCGCCGCTCAGATCGGTGCGCAGCACCAGCGTGTTGACGAAGAAGCCGACCAGGTCGTCGAGGGCCGCGTCCGTACGGCCCGCGACGGGCGTGCCGACGGGGATGTCGTCGCCCGCGCCCAGCTTGGAGAGCAGCGCGGCGACGGCGGCGTGCAGCACCATGAAGACGCTGGCGCCGTTGGCGCGGGCCAGCGCCGCGACCGTCTCGTGCAGCTCCGGGTCCAGCTCGAAGCCGACGGTGCCGCCCACGTGCGAGGAGGCGGCGGGCCGCGGGTGGTCGGTGGGCAGGTCGAGCGCGTCCGGTATTCCGGCCAGCTCCTCCCGCCAGTGGCCGAGCTGCCGGGCCGCGAGGCTGGCGGGGTCGGCGGGGTCGCCGAGCAGCTCGCGCTGCCAGAGCGTGTAGTCGGCGTACTGCAGCGGCAGCGGCTCCCACGCGGGCGCCTCGCCGCGCAGCCGCGCCTCGTACGCGGTGCACAGGTCCCGGGCCAGCGGCAGTACGGACCAGCCGTCGCCCGCGATGTGGTGCAGGACGACGAGGAGGACGTGGTCGTCCTCGGCCAGCTCGAACAGCTCGGCGCGCAGCGGCAGTTCGTTGGCCAGGTCGAAGGGGCGCGCGGCCCGCTCGGCGAGCGCCTCGTCCAGCTCCGCCGCGGCGACGGCGGTGAGCGGAAGGTCCGGGTGCGCGGTCCCCGCGTCGAGGACGAGCTGCACGGGCCGCCCGTCGTCGTCGGGGTAGACGGTGCGCAGCGCCTCGTGCCGGTCGACGACGTCGCCGAGGGCGCGGCCGAGCGCGGCCGGGTCCAGCTCGCCGGTGAGCCGCAGCGCGCGCGGCAGGTGGTACGTGGCGGCCCGCGCCTCCAGGTGGCTGAGGAACCACATGCGCTGCTGCGCGAAGGAGAGCGGGACCTCCTCGGGCCGCTCGTCCGCCGGTACGGCCACGGGCCGGGCCCTGGCCGCGTCGGCGGCGGGCAGCGCGGCGGCCAGCTCGGCCGGGGTGGGCGCCTCGAAGACGTCCCTGAGCCGGAGTTCGACGCCCAGCTCCTGGCGGAGCCTGCTGACGACCTTGCTGGCGAGCAGCGAGTGCCCGCCGAGGTCGAAGAAGTGGTCGTCGGCCCAGATCCGCTCCTGGCCCAGCACCTCGGCGAAGATCCCGCAGAGCAGCTCCTCGTGCGGGGTGCGCGGCGCGAGCCCCGTACCGGCGTGCGCGAGGTCGGGCGCGGGGAGCGCCTTGCGGTCCACCTTGCCGTTGGCGGTGAGCGGCAGTTCGCCGAGGACGACGAAGGCGGCGGGCACCATGTAGTCCGGCAGGACGGCGCCCAGCGCCGTACGGACGTCGGCGGGCTCGGCGTCCCCGGCGAGGAACGCGACGAGGCGCGTGTCGCCGCCCGGGTCGAGCGCGGTGTCCACCACGGCGTCGGTGAGACCGGGCAGCGCGCGCAGCGCGGACTCGACCTCGCCCAGCTCGATGCGGTGACCGCGGATCTTGACCTGGTGGTCGAGCCGCTCCAGGAACTCCAGCCGCCCGTCCGGCAGCTGCCGCACCCGGTCGCCGGTGCGGTACATCCGCGCGCCCGGCCGCGGGTGGTGCGGGTCGGCGAGGAAGACGGTCGCGGTACGGCGCGGGTCGTCGAGATAGCCGCGCCCGACGCCGATCCCGCCGACGTACAGCTCGCCCGGCGTGCCCTGCGGCAGCGGCTGCAGGCCCTCGCCCAGGACGTAGAGGGAGGTGTTGCGCACGGCGCGTCCGATGGGCGCGCGGGCCGGGGTCAGGTCGTCGGCCGTGGTGATCACCGCGTGGGTCACGTCGTCGGCGCACTCGGTCGGCCCGTACGCGTTGACGAGCGGGACGTCCGGGTAACGGGCGAGCCAGCGCCTCGCCAGATCGGCGGGCAGGGCCTCGCCGGTGACGACGAGACGGCGCAGCGTGCCGAGCGTGGGCGCGGGGTCGCCGCTCTCCCACCCGTCGAGCGCGGCCCGCAGCAGCGAGGGCACGACCTCCAGGACGGTGACGCCCTCGTCGTCCACGAGCCCGAACAGCGCCGCCGGGTCGGCGGCGGTCTCCCGCCCGACGACGCGCGTGGTCCCGCCGGAGACGAGCGCGGTCAGCATCTGCCACACGGAGATGTCGAAGGTGACGGGCGCGTTGTGCACGAGCACGTCGCCCTCGCGCATCTCCAGGTCCTCGACCTTGGCGTGCAGATGGTTCACCATCCCGCGCCGGTGCACCATCGCGCCCTTGGGGCGGCCGGTGGACCCGGAGGTGAAGATCACGTACGCGAGCTCGTCTCCGTCGGGCACGACGGGCTCGAAGTCGGCGGAATCCCGCTGTTCACCGGTCAGTTGCACGACGCGTGGCCAGCCCCCGCAGCCCGCCAGCGCCTCGTGGGCGTACTCCTCCTGGCCGGGGCCGTAGAGCAGGACCTCGGCTCCGCTGTCGCCGAGGAGGGCGGCGGCGCGGGCGACGGGGGCGTGGACGTCGAGGGGGACCCAGGCGGCGCCGGCGCCCAGTACGCCCAGCACCGCCGTGACGAACGGCGCCCCGGGTTCGGCGGCGAGTGCCACCAGGGAGCCGGGGCCCACGTCCACCGCGGCCAGGCGCCGGGAGAGCGCGGCGGCGCGGTCCGCGAGGGCCGCGTACGGGAGGCGCCCGGTGCCGTCGTGCACGGCGGTCGCCTCCGGGTGCTCGGCGGCGAGTGCGCGGACGCGGGTGACGACGTCGGCGAACGTGTCTTCGTCGGTGGGGTGTTCGGGCCCCTGCCCGGCCTCGCGCAGCGCCCGCAGCTCCTCGGGGGTCACGGCGCCGACGCGGGCGAGCGGCAGCTCGGGCTCGGCCAGCGAGAAGGTGCGCAGATAGCCCAGGAGGCGCTGGAGGTGGGTGTCGAGCTCCTCCTCGGAGTAGCGGTCGGGGTGGGCGTCCAGTCGCAGCGTCCAGCCCTCGCCGGGCGCGTCGAGGTAGATGACCTGGAGGTCGGGGACCGGCCCCGTGGACAGGTTGTGCAGCGCTCCGGTGACGCCCTCGCCGAGGGTGAACTCGGCGCCGGACTCCAGGACGTTGACGGTCGGCCCGTAGGTGTGCGCGGCGTCGCCGGTCAGGCCCAGCTCGCGGCGGAGGCGGTCGCCCCGGTGGTTCTGGTGGCGCAGCGTGGAGCGCAGCCCCTCGGCGGTGGTGCGCAGCAGCGCGCCGCGGGTGGCGGAGGGCGGCACGGAGAGCGGCAGCGGCAGGAAGTTGGCGCGCATGCCGGGCACGGACCGCGCGGTGGCGCCCGTACGCGCGGGCACCGGGAGGGTGAGCAGCACGTCGCGCTCGCCGGTGATCTGGGAGAGGTAGCCCGCGGTGGCGGCGATCAGCGTGGTGGGCCAGGTGACGCGGTCCTCCCAGGCCAGCGCGCGCAGCCGCTCGGACGTCTCGCGCGGCAGGGGCGCGGTGCGGCGCAGGGTGTGCCGCGCGTCGCCGGGGCGTGCGGTGGAGAGCAGCGTGGGCTGGGGCGTGCCGTCGAAGCGCTTCTCCCAGAAGGCGAGGTCCTTCTCCTGCCGCTCGGAACCCTCGTACGCCGCCTCGTCCTCGGCGAGGAGCCGCAGCGGCGGCAGCGGGCCCTGGGCCGCGGAGTCCTCGCCCGCGTGGAGCGCCGCGAGCCGGCGGTAGAAGAGGGAGCGGCTGAAGCCGTCCATGAGGATGTGGTTGGCGAGGGTGAACAGCCGTACGCGCTCCGGTCCGAGCAGGTGCAGCTCGGCGCCGTACGCGCCCTCGGTGAGGGAGGAAGGCCGCGCCAGGCTCTCCCGCATCAGCCGCCGCGACTCCGCGTCGGGGTCGTCGGCGCCGGTCAGGTCCCGTACGGGCAGGGGCACGCCGTCCGCGGGGACGGGGTGCACGGTCTGCACGGGCTCGCCGTCGCGCTCGGTGAACCGGGCGCGCAGGCACTCGGTCTCCGCCACCAGCGTGGCCCAGGCGGCGGTGAGCCGCGCGGGGTCCACGGGACCGGCGAGGTCGAGGTGGTCGGCCATGGTGAAGACCGGGTTGCCGGGGTCGAGTTGCTGGGCGTACCACATCTCCCGCTGTGCACCGGAGAGCGGCAGCTCGAAGGGGGTTTCTTCACGCATCGTCAGTGCACTCCAGAGATGACGGTGTCCGGTGGCGCGGACAGTTCCAGCGCGTCCAGGCCGTAGAGGTCCCGGACCCAGCCGGCCCGGTAGATCGTGTCCAGGTAGCGGTCGCCGAGATCGGGCGAGATGGCCACGGCGGTGACGTCCTCGCCGGGGCGGTGGTCGGCGAGCCAGGTGAGCGCGCCGTGCACGACGGTTCCGGTGGAGCCGCCGAAGAGGAAGCCGCCCCTGGCCAGGGTGTGACAGGTGCGGACGGTGTCGGTCTCGGAGACCAGCACGAGGTCGTCGACGTAGGACTCGTCGAAGAGCGCGGGGCGTACGCCCGCTCCGAGCCCCGGGATCATCCGGGTGCCGGGCGGGCCGCCGAAGGTGACGGAGCCGACGCTGTCGATGCCGACGACGGTGACGGGGCTGCCGGGGCGGTCCTTGAAGTACCGGGCGCAGCCCATGAGGGTCCCGGTGGTGCCCGCGCCGACGAAGAGCAGCTCCAGTCCGGGGAACTGCTTCTCGATGGCGGGCGCCGTGGTGGTGTAGTGCGCCCGCCAGTTGTTGGGGTTCGCGTGCTGGTTCAGCCACACGTACCGCGGGTCGGAGGCGCACAGTTGGCGTACGTGGTCCAGGCGGGCCCCGAGGAAGCCGCCGACGCCCGAGGACTCGGTGACGACGTGGACCTCGCTGCCGAGGGACTCGATGACCTGCCGCGTCGAGAGATTGGTGCGCGGGTCGACCACGCAGACGAAGCGGTAGCCCTTGGCGGCGGCGATCATGCTGAGGGCCATGCCGAGGTTGCCCGAGGAGGACTCGACCAGGATCGAGTCGGGGCGGAGCAGGCCGCTGCGCTCAGCGGCGTCGATCATGGAGGAGGCGGCCTTCAGCTTCACGGAGCCGGCGAAGTTGAAGCCCTCGCACTTCAGATACAGCGGATATCCGTACATGGCCCGCAGGTCCACGAAGAGGTCGTCCTCGTTGAACTCCTGCGGCGTGGAGATGATGGGCACGATGCCCGCCCCCGTTCTGGTGTGATGTCCGATTCCCCGTGGCGTCTGTGGCTCAGTCCCAGCCGACACCGGGGGCGTTGCCGGGGGCACCGACCGCGGCTCCCTTGCTCCCGGGGGCGAAGTCCCAGCCCACGCCGTCCCCGTCGTCCCCGGCGGAGGTCACGGTGGACGCGGTGGACGCGGCGGAGTGGGCCGGCGCGGAGCTGGCGGTGGGGGCGAAGTCCCATCCGACGCCGTCTCCGTTGCCGTTGGCCGAGGCCGTGACGGCCAGGCCCAGGACCGCGGTGAAGGAAAGGGCGACGGTGGCGACGGTGCGGGCGGCGAAGGTGTGGACGTAGCGCATTGGATTTCCCTTTCTGGACAGTGGATTCGGAAAGCGGAAGGAATGAATTCCGGGAGTTTCTTGAACTCCCTTTCGTCTTCCGCTGACTCAAATTCTGTCGGTCGGGATATCCGGTGTCACGCAAAATCACTGGCAGGGAACTGCATGGGCAGCTGTTTGCCAGCCGGAAAACCGGAAGGTCACTTACCGGATTCGCGCCCTGAATCGTGCCCGGATTCGTGTCCTGGCTGGCGGCCTTCCCATTCCCAGCCGTTGAGCTCCTCGTGGTCGAGGAATCTCTGCATGATCCGGAACGCGGCCTTCTCCGCGTGCGGGGCCGAGGAGGCCGTGAGGAAGAGCATCGCGCTGGCCCCCTCGAAGTCCGTCTCCGCGTAGACGTGTTCGAGGCCGTCCTCGGCCTCCGCCGCCGCGTACATCAGCTTCCGCACCTGATGCGCGTCCAGGACGGTCCGACCACGCACGACGCGGCCGATCAGCATGTACATGACGTTGCCCTTCCCGGGGCCGAGGGTGCCCCTGGTCGGCTGTGCACGGGGGAACGTGAACGGGGAGTTGACCTGACTGGCATTAACCGGCCATGTCACACGCGCGGTTGAGTCGTAATATGTCGGGGGTGTGGCCGGACCGTGGAGGGGCCGCAGCGGTACTCGGAGCACTCATGGGGGAGACCACGTGCTGGAAGTACTAGGAGTCAGTGCCAGAGCGGAGACCGTCTACCGGGCCATGGTCGCCAAGCCCGAGTTAGGCGTCGCCGAACTCGCCGAGCAGCTCGCCTGGACGCCGGACGAGGTCCGTGCCGCGCTCGACGAGCTGGCCCGGCTCTCGCTCATCCGGCAGTCCGACCAGCGGCCCGGCGGGCTGATGCTGGTCAACCCCGAGGTCAGCCTGGTCTCACTGCTGGCCCGGCAGGAGACCGAGCTGACGCAGCGGCAGCAGGAGATCACCTCCGGGCGGCTCGCGGTGAGCCAGATCGTCGCCGAGTACGTCGACTCGGTGCAGCAGCAGCGACGCCTCGACGTCGAGGAGCTGACCGGGATCGACACCGTCAGGACCCGGCTGGTGGAGCTGGCGCACGGCTGCACCACCGAGGTCATGGACTTCACGACCGGAGGCGGTCAGTCCGAGGCCAGCCGTTCGGCCAGCAAGCCCCTGGACCAGCAACTTCTCGAACGTGGCGTCAAGATGCGCTCCCTCTATCTGGAGAGCGTCTCCAACCATCCCGACACCACGTCCTACCTGGAGTGGCTCACCGGGCTCGGGGCCCGCGTCCGGGTCACGGCCTCGCTGCCGCTC
Source organism: Streptomyces sp. NPDC048172 (assembly GCF_043202595.1). Lineage (NCBI taxonomy): Bacteria > Bacillati > Actinomycetota > Actinomycetes > Kitasatosporales > Streptomycetaceae > Streptomyces > Streptomyces sp. NPDC048172. Next base: position 180,376 of record NZ_JBIDAT010000002.1, on the reverse strand, counting down.
CGGATGATCATCTTCGACCAGCGCACGGCGATCGTCCCCAGCAACCCCGACAACACCTCCGTCGGGGCGCTGCTGCTGCGCGGCAGCGGCCTGGTCTCCGCCCTCTGCGCGCTCTTCGAGCACATGTGGGAGGCGGCCCTGCCGCTCGGCGGGGCCGCGCCCCGCGACGACAGCACCGGGCTCAGCAGCCAGGCGCGCGCGGTGCTGAGCCTGCTCGCGCAGGGCCACACCGACGAGGTCGTGGCCCGCAAGCTGGGCATCTCCGTCCGCACCTCGCGCCGGGTCACGGCCGAGCTGATGACGCTGCTCGGGGCGCGCAGCCGCTTCCAGGCCGGCGTGATCGCCGGTGAACTCGGCTGGCTCCAGGGCTCGCAGGACGAGCCCGCGGCCCCGGGGCCCGCGGCGGGCTGATCCGGCGGATCCGTGCTCGTGGCCGTACCTGTCCTCGGGTTGGTGCTCGTCGGAGTCCATGACGTCACCGCACGGCCGCCGTGCGGAAGGTCCGCAGGCAGACCGGGACCAGGACCACGATCATGGCGCCGACCGTGAGGGAGGCGACCAGCACGGGGTGCTCCACGGGCAGGCCGCTGCCGTGCGCCGCCGGAGCGTTCCCCCACAGCACCCGGCACGACTCGGAGACCGTGCTGACCGGGCTCCACTCCGTGACGGTGCGCAGCCACGCGGGCAGTCCCTGCAGCGGCATGAAGGAGCTGGACAGGAACGACGCGATGACGAGGACCAGCGCGGAGACCCCGTTGATGGCCTCGGCGTTCCGCATCACCAGCCCGAGCAGGGCGCCCAGCCACAGCATCGCGTAGGCGAAGGCGATCAGCAGCGCGAAGCCGCCCAGCGCGGGCAGCACGCCCCGCTCGATCCGCCACCCCACCAGCAGCCCGACGCCGCCCACCGCGGCCATGCTGCACAACGCGGGCACCAGGTCGGCGGCCGTGTGGCTGAAGAGCACGGCGGGCCGCGCCACCGGGAGCGAACGGAAGCGGTCGATCAGGCCCTTGCCCATGTCGCCCGCGACGCCCAGCGCGGTGATGCCCACGCAGGTCAGACCCACCTGCGCGAAGACGCCCGCCATCACGTAGTCGTGGTACTCGCCCTGCCCGACGCTCACCACGCTGGCGAAGAGATAGCCGAGGATGACCACCATGGCGACGGGGGTCAGCGCCACGGCGACGATCTTCTCCGGGGTGCGCTTCAGATGCCGCAGGTGCCGTCCCGTCAGCGCGAGGATGTCGCTCAGCGCGGCAGCCGGGCCGCCGCCACGGCCCGCCACGGGGGCCGGCCGCGAGCCCGCGGGGGGCGCGGGGGTCGCCATCAAGCCGCTCATCACTTCTCCTCCGGGGTGGAAACGGTGGTCTTCTCGCCGGTGAGCTGGAAGAAGACGTCGTCGAGCGAGGGCCTGCGCAGCGCGAAGTCGGTGACCTCGACGCCCTGGGCCTCCAGCGCGGCCGAGCAGGCGGACAGGGCGCTCATCCGGTCGGTGACGCGCAGCGCGAGGGTGCGGCGCTGCTCGTCGACGGTGGGCGCCTCGACGGAGACGGTGACGGGGGCAAGTGCCGCGAGCGCGCGGGGCACGTCCTCGTCGGTCGGTACGGCTATCTCCAGCCATTCCTGGCCGACCTTGCGCTTCAGCTCGTCGGCGGTGCCCTCCGCGAGGACCTGGCCGGATCCGAACACCATGATGCGGTCGGCGAGGTAGTCCGCCTCCTCCAGGTACTGCGTGGTCAGCAGCACGGTCACGCCCTGCGCGACCTGCTGGCGCACCATCTGCCACAGCACCATGCGGCTGGAGGGGTCGAGCCCGGTCGTCGGCTCGTCCAGGAACAGCACCTCGGGCGCCGCGATCAGACAGGCCGCGAGGTCGAGCCGCCGGCGCATGCCGCCCGAGTACGTGCGTACGGGCCGGTCGGCGGCGTGCTCCAGCTCGAAGGAGGCGAGCAGCTCGTCGGCGCGGCCCCGCGCGGCACGGCGGCCGAGCTTGAGCAGCGTGCCCAGCAGCGTCAGGTTCTCGCGCCCGGTGAGCAGTTCGTCCACGGCGGCGTACTGCCCCGCGAGGCCGATCCGGCGCCGGACCTCGCGCTGCTGGCGCACGACGTCGTAGCCCGCGACGCGGGCCCAGCCCCCGTCCGGCTCCAGGAGCGTGGCCAGGGTGCGTACGGTCGTGGTCTTTCCCGCTCCGTTGGGGCCCAGCAGACCGAGGACGGTTCCTGCCCGGACCTCCAGGCCCACTCCGGCCAGCGCCCGGGTTTCCCCGTACCGCTTCTCCAGGCCTTCTGCCTGTATCGCGATCTCCACGAAATTCCCTCCCTTGGATCATGACGGCGGAATTCCGGGGGAATGAGAAATGCGGGGAACAGGCCCTGGAATTCCGCGCTTCGGCGGTACGGGTGTCGCGTTACTGCCTAGGAAACGTAGCAGCGAAAACCTTGATCCGGTGCCCGGTATGTCCGTTCCGTGGTGGCAGTGTCTTGCCGCTGCAGGAAGCTGCAGGCGGCCTTTCCCCCAAGGCCGCCGAACCGCGCCTAGCGTCGAGAGCGATCCCCGGTTGACCGCTTCGAAGCCGGGGCTGCCGATGACCGCAGGAGAGGTAATGGCAAGCAAACGGAACTTCGCAGCCGCGCTCGGTGACTGGAGCGCGCAGCACCGCAAGACAGCAATCTTCGGCTGGCTGATCCTGGTCGTGCTCGTCACCGTCCTCGGCGGGTCGGCAGGCCAGAAGACCATGACCAACGCCGACTACGGCACGGGTGACTCGGGCAAGGCCGAGCGCATCCTCCAGGACGCCGGGCTCGCGCCGCCCGCCGGCGAACTGGTCCTCGTCGAGAGCGGAAAGCTCACGGCCGACGACCCGGCCTTCAGGTCCGCCGTCAACGCCACCGTCAAGGCGATCGACAAGACCGGCCTCGCGCAGAACCTCAAGGACCCGACCACCACCCACCTCTACTCCCAGGACAAGCACGCCGCCCTGATCCAGTACGAGGTCAAGGGCGACCCCGACACCGCGGCCGACCGCATCCAGCCGGTCATCGACGCGGTCGAGAAGACCGACAAGGGCCAGGGCGAGGTCACCCTCGGCCAGTACGGCGCCGCCACCGGGCTCAAGGGCATCAACGACAGCCTCGGCGAGGACCTGATGCGCGCCGAGCTGACCGCCGTGCCCGTGGCGCTCGGCATCCTGTTCATCGTGTTCGGCGCGCTCGTCGCCGCCGTGCTGCCGGTGGCGCTCGCCGTCACCGCGTGCGTGGCCGCGATGGGACTGCTCGCCGTCTCCAGCCAGTTCGTCCCCGTCGACGGCATGACCAACTCGGTGATGTTCCTGATGGGTCTGGCCGTGGGCGTCGACTACTGCCTCTTCTACCTGCGGCGGGAGCGCGAGGAGCGGGCCAAGGGCCGCGACCGGGCGAGCGCGCTGCACATCGCGGCGACCACCTCCGGCCACTCCGTGATGATCTCGGGCCTGACCGTCGTCGTCGCCATGGCGGGCATGTTCCTGTCGGGCCTCACGGTCTTCGAGGGCTTCGCGATGGCCACCATCGAGGTCGTGCTGATCTCCGTCATCGGCTCGATGACGGTGCTGCCCGCCGCGATGGCCTGGCTCGGCGACCGCGTCCAGAAGGGCCGCGTCCCGTTCCTGAGCAAGCGCCGCGAGGCCGCGGCCGCCAAGGCCGCGCAGGAGGCCGCCTCCGGCACCCCGCGCAAGGACAACGTGCTGCTGCGCGGCGTCATGCGGCGCCCCGCGCTCTTCGCCGCCGTCGGCGCCGCGCTGCTGCTGGCGCTCGCCGCTCCCGCGCTCGGCATGAAGACCGAGAAGCTCGGCACCGACAAGCTGCTCCCGCCGGACAGCCCGATGGTCACCGTCTCCGAGAAGATCGGAAAGGAGTTCCCCGGCGCGCCCGCGCCCGCCGGAGTCGTCGTCAAGGCCGGTGACATCACCGACCCGTCCGTCAAGGACGCCATCGCCGACTTCAAGAAGGCCGCGCTCGCCTCGGGCAAGACCGGCAAGCAGATCGACGTCAAGGTCCACGAGAAGGAGGACATCGCCGAGATCAGCGTCCCGCTGATCGGCAACGGCACCGACAGCACCTCCAAGAAGGCGCTGGAGACCCTGCGCGGCGAGACCGTGCCCGACACCCTCGGCAAGCTGAAGGACACCGAGTCGCTGGTCCGCGGCGACCTGGCCTTCTCCGAGGACTACAACGACCAGCTCAGCGACAGCATCGTGCCGGTCTTCGCCTTCGTCATGGGCGTGACCTTCCTGCTGATGCTCATCTCGTTCCGCTCGCCCGTCATCGCGCTCACGTCCATCGTCCTCAACCTGCTCTCCGTCGGCGCCGCCTACGGCGTCATGACCGCCGTCTTCCAGCGCGGCTGGGGCGAGGGCCTGGTCGGCACCGAGGCACCGGGCGCGATCGAGTCCTGGATGCCGCTGTTCGTCTTCGTCGTCCTGTTCGGGCTCTCCATGGACTACCACGTGTTCGTCGTCTCCCGGATCCGTGAGGCGTACGACAACGGGGCACCGACCCGGCAGGCCATCGCGCACGGCATCCGCTCCACCGCGGGCGTCGTCACCAGCGCCGGTCTGATCATGGTCGCGGTCTTCGCGGTCTTCGGCACGCTGTCCATGCAGGACTTCAAGCAGCTCGGCGTCGGCCTGGCCGTCGCGGTCGCGCTGGACGCCACGGTCGTCCGGGCGATCCTGCTGCCGTCCGTGATGGCGCTGCTGGGCGAGGCCAACTGGTTCCCGCGCAAGCGCCGTCCGGCGGCGCCCGTCGAGCCCGCCGCGTCCGGCGCGTCCGGCGCCCCGGCCCCGTCCGTCGAGGCAACCGGCGGCGACCGCGTCCCCGTCACCCACTGAGCACGGCATCCGGCCCCGCCCCTCACCTCCCCCGGCACCCGGCCGGGGCGGGCGAGGGGCGGGGCCGGGCCGTGCGCCCCCGTATCCGTGCAGATCGAGAGGACCGACGTGTTCGAGTTCAGCGTCATCACCGGCACCACCGCCCGCGCAGTGATCGACCGGACCCGCCCGGAGATCATCGAGGAGGTGCGGAGGACCTATCTGACCCACGGGGCGGGGGACTCCGTGAACCCCGACAGCTACTTCCTGCGCTTCCCCGAGAAGCCCGAGGCCCGCATCATCGCGCTCCCCGCCTACCTCGGCGGCGACCACGGCGTGGCGGGCATCAAGTGGATCGGCAGCTTCCCCGCGAACATCGAGGAGGGCATCCCCCGCGCCTCCGCGGCCCTGCTCCTCAACGACTACGCGACCGGCTACCCCTTCGCCCTCCTGGAGGCGTCCCAGATCAGCGCGGCCCGTACGGCGGCGTCCGCCGTGCTCGCCGCGCGCGAGCTGACGGGCGGCCGTACGGCGGAGCGCGTCGCGGTCGTCGGCGCCGGGATCATCGCCCGCAACATCCTGGAGTTCTTCGCCGCCGACGGCTGGCACTTCGGCCGCGTCGACGTCCACGACCGGGTGCCGGCCTACGGCGAGGCCCTCGCCGCGCACGCCGCGGAGACCCTCGGCTGCCCCGCGGAGCTGACGGCCGGGCTGGAGGACGCGGTGCGCGGCGCCGACCTGGTGGTGCTGGCGACGACGGCGGGCGAGCCGTACATCCTCGACCCGGACGCCTTCGCGCCGGGCCAGACCGTCCTCAACATCTCGCTGCGCGACATCGGCCCCGAGATCGTCCACGGCGCCCACAACCTCGTCGACGACGTCGACCACTGCCTGAAGGCCAACACCTCGCCCCATCTGGCCGAACAGAAGTACGGGAACCGCGACTTCGTCACCGGCACGCTCGCCCAGCACCTGACGGGCGCCGTGCGCGTCGACGCGACGAAGCCGGTCATCTTCTCCCCCTTCGGCCTGGGCGTGCTCGACCTGGCCGTGGGCGTGCACGTCTACCGCGCGGCGGGCGCCTCGGGGGAGGCCCTGGCCGTCGACGGATTCTTCGGGGAGACCAGCCGCTGGTGAGCCGTTCGGGTCACCGAACCTCTGAAGTTCCTCAACTCCGCTTTGGAACGGATTTCCCCCGGGCAGGAGCCGTTCACGCCGCTACGGCGTCAACACAAGTGTGCGGAACAGCAATTGACCAAAGGGGGAACCGCACATGGCGATCACATTGGTAGCTCTGCTCGTCATCGCCGTCATCGTCGTGCTGATCATCGCGGTCGCGAAGACCGGCGGTGGCGGGGGCTCGATGAGCGGGGGTTCGAACAACTCGTCCTGGTGGGCGGGAGCGGGCGAGATGGGAAGCGGTGACGGCGGCGGCTCGTCCTGCGGGGGCGGCCACCACGGCGGCGGCCACGGCGGAGGACACCACGGCGGCCACTCCTGCGGCGGCGGCTCCTCGTGCGGGGGCGGCGGCGGTGGCGGCGGCTGCGGTGGTGGCGGTGGTGGCGGCGGCTGAGCCCGCGCGCGAGCCCCCGCGCCACGGCGCGCGGCAGTGACATCCCTCCGGCCCCCGGCGCTCCGCCGGGGGCCGGTTCACTGCCTTCTGTGACTCTCCGGGACTCAACTTCCGTATGTTTCGTGTGGATTCCGTCCCCCTTCCGTGGGCTTTGTGGGTGAACACATGACCTGTCCCGCACCGATGGGATGGAAATCCGGAGAAGTTGGGTAAAACCGCTGAGGACGCGGCGCATTCCATGATTCGGTGATTTCGCGTCCCCGGGCTGTGGCCCCTTGCCGAGGGGTGGGCCGGCCCACCCTCCACTGCGTGTTTGCGGAGCCGACCCATGCTCACCACACTCAAGACCGCCTACACCGACACCCGCGCGGGCGACCTCGCCTGGGCGCTGGGCCACGAGCCGCTTCCGGCGCTCGCCGCCCTCGATCTCGAACTCGCCGGGGCGCGGGTGCAGCTGAGACTGCTCGGCGCCTCGCACCAGGTCCTGCTCGACGAGGAGTACGGGAGCTGCTCCGAGACCGTGGCCTGCATGCCGGGCAGCAGCACCCCGCTCCCGCTGGGCGTCTCGAAGCGGTTCGGGGAGTGGGAGTACGAGTTCGCGGCGCGGGTCGAGACTCTCTCCGGCGGCTCGTTCGCCGGGCGCGCCTCCGAGCTGCTCGCGCTCGTCTCCGACCATCCCAACGGGCTCGCGGGGACGTTCCCCGGCGAGCCCCACGCCTTCACCGCGCTGCTCGTCCAGCGGCACGAGGGGCAGGTGCACTGGCGCACCTGGCACTCGTATCCGCAGGAGGGACGGCTGGTGGCGACGCGTACCCGGGTGGGCGTCCGCGCGCTCGACCCGCCGGAACGGTCCTCCTTGTCCCCCGCTCCGTCCGCGGTCTCCGGACAGCGGGGCCGCGCGTTGGCCTGAACGGGGCCTGAACGGGGCAGTGCGGGGCGTTTCGTCCTACGAGAGCACTCGTGTGGGTGACCGGGGGTTCCATAGATGTCACGTAGCGTTCACGCATGATCGACCGGCCGCCCTACGAGCGCTACGGCCGTGAGACGCGTGAGGAGCGTGCGCGGCTGCCCGTCCCGGCCGCCGTCGGGCGCTGGCTCGTCCTCGCCTCCGTCTTCATGTGCGCGGCCTGCGGTCTGGTCTACGAGCTGGAACTGGTCGCGCTCGCCTCCTATCTGGTGGGCGACTCGGTCACCCAGGCGTCCGTCGTCCTCTCCGTCATGGTCTTCGCGATGGGCGTCGGCTCGCTGCTCGCCAAGCGGCTGCGCGGCCACGCCGCCTCCGGCTTCGGCTATGTCGAGGCGCTGCTCGCGCTCGTCGGCGGCGGCTCGGCGATGGCGCTGTACGCGACGTTCGCCTGGTTCGGCGAGGCCCGGATCGCCCTCGTGGCCATCTCGTTCGCGATCGGGGTGCTGATCGGCGCGGAGATGCCGCTGCTGATGACGCTCATCCAGCGCATCCGCAGACAGGACCCGGGCGGCGCCGTCGCCGACCTGTTCGCCGCCGACTACGTCGGCGCGCTGGTGGGCGGCCTCACCTTTCCCTTCCTCCTGCTGCCCCTGCTGGGCCAGTTGGCGGGCGGCCTGCTCACCGGCGTCGTGAACGCGCTGGCGGGCGGCGTCGTCGTGCTCTGGCTCTTCCACCGCGACCTCAGCGCCCGCCGCCGCTGGTGGGTGCTGGCGGCGAACGCCGGGGTGGCGGTGCTGCTGCTCGTCGGCACGGCGTTCGTCGGCCCGTTCGAACGCGCCGCGCGCGAGGCGGTCTACGGCGACGACGTACGGGTCGCCGTGCGCACCGGAGTCCAGGAGATCGTGCTCACCGGCGGCCTCGACGGCACCGCCGCTGTCGGCGGCAAGGAGCTGCGGCTCTTCCTCGACGGGCGGCTGCGGGTGCGGGGCGCCGACGAGGCGCGCTACCACGAGGCGCTGGTCCGCCCCGCGATGGCCGACGGACTGCCGCACGCGCGGGTGCTGGTCCTCGGCGGCGGCGACGGGCTCGCGGCCCGCGAGGTGCTGCGCTTCCCCGGCGTCCGCGAGGTCACCGTCGTCGAGCAGGACCCCGGCCTGACCCGCCTCGGCCGCACCGACCCGGGGCTGCGCGCGCTCAACCGCGGCGCGCTGGACGACCCGCGGGTGCGGGTGGAGACGGGTGACGCGTTCGCGTGGCTGCGGGACCGGGACCGGTCCCGCAGCCACGGGGGCGGCCCGTACGACGTCGTGGTCTCCGGCCTCCCCGACCCCGGCATCACCACCAGCACCAAGCTCTACTCCCAGGAGTTCTACGGGCTGGTGGCCCGCGCCCTCGCCGACGACGGGCGGCTCGCCGTCCACGCGGGCTCGCCCGGCAGCCGCCCGCGCGACTACTGGACGGTCGAGGCCACCCTCCGCTCCGCCGGCCTGCACACCAGGCCGTACGTCGTGGACGGCCACCGCACCCGCTTCACCTCCGGGCCCGACCGCTCCAACCAGCACGGGCACGGCGCGCGCGGCCCCCGCGGCTGGGGCTTCGTCCTCGCCTCCCCGGAGCCCGCCCCGGGCGTCCTGGACGGCGGTACGTTCGGCGGCGCGGTCGCCGGGGGCACCGGCGGCACCTCCTCCTCGGTGCGCGCGGGCGCGGCCCAACAGCTGCCGCCCGCGCGTGCCTTGACCGCGAGCCGGTACGCCGAGGCCCGCCGCCGCGCGGAGTCCGGACGGCTGACCGGACTCCCCGCCTCCACCCTGATGCACCCCCGCTACCTGGCGACGGAGCCCGGCTGACAGGGCTGAGGGTCGTCCGAGGGGAGTCCGACGCGACGGATCCGGGCCCAGTCATATGTGCGCCGAAGGCATCAGTAATAGGCTCCGCCCCATGGAGCACGAGGTGTACGTTCCGTTTCCCATCGGCTCTGTACGAGCCGCACTAGCCGACCGCGAGCGCGTGGCCCGCTGCGTCCCGGGCCTCCAGCAGGACGCCGAGGGCGCGGGCACCCAGGACCAGGACCCCGGGTCCGTCGCGGGCCGGATCAAGGTCCGTATCGGCGGATCGACGATCACGTACCGGGGCAGCCTGACGCTGACCCCGCGCGAGGCCGCAGGCGGAGTGGCCGACGGCTTCTCCGTCGAGGGCACCGGCAGCGAGGCGCGCGGCAGCGGCACCGTGAAGCTGGTGCTCAACGTCGTGCCGAAACCGGCCGCGAGCCCCGAGCCCGACGCCGGGGACGAGGAGGGCTCCCACCTCCTCTGCACCGGCACCGTCACGGGCACCGGCCGCATCGGCGACGTCGAGGCCAAGGCGGCGGCGTCCGCGGGCGTCCGGCTGCTGGACCGTTTCGGCGCCGCGCTCACCGAGAGCCTGCGCGACGACCCGCCGCCCGTCACCGGCGGCATCGGCGCCCCCGGCGACAACGAGCGCGCGATCCCCGGCATCCCGGAGCCCGAGCAGCAGGGGCCGGAGCCGTCGGAGCCGTCGGAGCCATCGGATCCTTCGGATCCGGAGCCGTCGGAGCACACCAGCGTCTTCGAGACGGAGATCCCGCCGTCGTCGCTGGAGTCCGAGGGCGGCCACGTGTCCGCGGGCGCCGGTCCGGAGTCGCTCGGCCCCGACCCCGAGGACCCGCTGACGGCCGAGGCCGCGCACGCGCGCCGCACGATGATCGGGCGCAGCGCCGAGGAGGTCGACCACGCGCCGCCGCGCGGACGGTACGCGCCGGTCCCCGCGCCCGAACCCGCCACCGCCACCGCCACGCTCCGCTGGGCGGCGCCCGCGGCGGCCGTCGTGGTCGCCGGGGCGGTCGTGATCGGCCGGGTCCTGAGGCGACGGCGCTGACGCGCGGTTAGGGTCGGCCGTATGACTGTTCTGCGCGCCGGAGACACCGAGCTGACCGTCGAGCCCGAGCACGGATGCCGGATCGCCTCGTTGAAGGCGGGCGGCACGGAACTGCTGCGCCAGGGCGACAAGTACGGCTCGTTCGTGATGGTGCCCTGGTGCGGACGTACGGCCGAGGGCCGCTTCCGCAACGGCGGCGAGCTCTTCCAGCTCCCCGTCAACGACGGCCCGCACGCCATCCACGGCACGGTCCGCCACGCCGCGTGGCGGACGGCGCGGGCCGACGAACGCTCGGCCTCCTTCGTCCTGGACCTCACCGACCCCTGGCCCTGGGAGGGCCGGGTCACCCAGCTCGTCGAGCTGGCCGAGGACGGCGGCGGGGTCACGCTGACGCTGGCCGTCGAGACGCCGGACGACTCGTTCCCCGCGCAGGCGGGCTGGCACCCGTGGTTCCTGCGGAACCTGGGCGCGGGCGGCGAGGACGTCCGGATCGACTTCTCCGCGGAGTGGCAGGAGGAGCGCGGCGAGGACCACATCCCCACGGGCAAGCGCATCGCCCCACGGTCCGGCCCCTGGGACGACTGCTTCGGCATGCCGGGCGGGGTGGACGTCACGCTGACGTGGCCGGAAGAGCTGTCGCTCCACGTCGCGAGCCGTGCGGAATGGGTCGTCGTCTACGACGAGCAGCGCGAGGGCGTCTGCGTCGAGCCCCAGTCCGGCCCGCCCAACGGCCTCAACTCCCACCCCCGCCTGGTCACGCCCCTGGACCCCCTGGAACTCTCGACGACCTGGACTTGGCGCCGCCTCTAACCCTGGCGCCTTGAGAGAGCACGCTTGCCTCTCCCTCCGCCCCACTGTGCTTGGGAGCTCTGCGCTTCTCCCTCCGCTGTGCTTGGGAAGTCTGCGCAAGGCGCAGGGTTGGCAAGCGCAGCCCCCCACGCCGGGTGCCCCGCGTACAGGGCCGGGTTCGGGGTGCCCCGGGCTGTGCTTCGCGGGCCGCGCCCGCGTGGGGGCTGGGCGCGCAGTTCCCCGCGCCCCTGAGGGAGAAGGGGCAAGCCCCGAAGTCTTGAACCGCACAGGGCCGCGTCCCCGCAGGGGCAAGCCCCGAGGTGTCGTGAGCGGGTGTGTCCTCAGGGGCTCGTGGCTGTGCGGGTCTGCAAGGGGTTGCCCTTGGCGTCCAAGGCGGTGATCCGGACCTTCTCCGGGGACCCGGAGATGCGGGTGCGGGTCTCGAAGCCTGTGCGCTTGACCTCTTTCGCGCGCTCGCCGGAAACCTCGACGCGCCAGCGCCGCACCTCCGTCGAGCCGTTCCAGCTCATCGCCAAACGGTCACCCCGAAGCACCGCGGAGGGCCGAGAAGAAGGCGTGCCCTTCCAGTCGGCCCGTTGGGCCCGATACGTGAGGTAGTTCTCGGGGAAGGCCCCGGCCCAGACAGGGGCCTCGCCCTGGAACTCGGCGATCTCACCGGTGTTGCCGTAGCTGACGAGCTGATCGCCGTTGGCCATCTCGTTGTTGGAGCCGACGTACGACCCGTACTGCGGCGGATCCGGCTGGAGATCACGCGTGAGCGTGGCCGTCTTCTTCGCCTCGTCGAGGGTGTAGACGGCGCCCCGCGACCGCTGCGGGTTCGCGAGGTTCCCGTTGTCGAAGACGGAGATGCTGCCGTCCTTCAGCCGCCGCGCGTCGTGCTGGAAGCTGAACGCGTCGCCGAGACCCGGCAGCGCGAAGTCGCTGTTCTCGCCGCCCAGCCGCCACTTGATCTTCCCGTCCGCCATGTCGATCTTGTAGACGGTGCTGCTGTGCCGCGCGCTGGCGAGGAGCGTGCCGTCCTTCTCGTAGGCGAGCGAGTTGAAGTGGACGTAGTCGACCTCCTTCTCGTCGAGCCGGACCTGGGTCTCGGTGAGTGGGATGTGGTCGAGCGCGCTCCACTCGAAGGTGACCTCGCCGGTCTCGATGTCCTGTTCCTGGACGACGGCGTCGGTGACGGTCGCGTCCTTGGGCCCGCCGTACTCGCTGAGGTCCTTCTTCACCGGGTGGTAGCTGAGCAGCAGCACCCGCTTGCCGTCGGGGCTGACCTGGAAGTCGTGCGGATCGGTCGTGTAGCCCTTCATCGCGAACTCGGCGACCTGCCGGTACGAGCTGTCCAGCAGCACGTACTTGCCGTCGCCGCCCGAGGTGGCCGAGAAGACGCTCAGGACGGGCTCGCCCCGGTACGTGGCCGCCTTGAGGTCGGCGTACTTGCCGTCCTTCCAGTAGATCAACTGGCCGCTGTTGTCGTAGATCCCGATGCCGCCCTGCGCGGTGGTGCCCGGCGTGGTGAGCAGGGGGCGCGGGTCCTCCTTGCCGGTGCGGATGGTGGAGAGCGCGGGGGCCTCGGCGGCGAGGCCGGGCCGGGAGAGGAAGGTCTCGTGCGTCGTGTCGGGGCGGGGCGCGCGGGACGGCCCCGCGTCGTCGGCGGCCGTCGCGCCGTCGACCGCAGCGAGCGGGACGAGTAACGCGACGGCGCCCAGCACGGTCAGAGTCGTACGTCTTCTCATGGGGACCTCCATGGTGGGGGTGAGGCCGGTGAGGGGCGGATCGTAGGACGTACGGCCGTGGGGCGGAAGGCATAGGAGTGAGCACGCGACCGGAGCGCATAAGCTCGGGACCCATGAGCGATGACGTGCGCAGTGAGCTGCTGCGGCAGATCAAGGACAAGGCCGTGGTGCACGGCCGGGTGACCCTCTCCTCCGGCGCGGAGGCCGACTTCTACGTCGACCTGCGCCGTATCACGCTGGACGGCGAGTCCGCTCCGCTCACCGGCCAGGTGATGCTGGACGCGACGGCCCACCTGGAGTACGACGCGGTGGGCGGGCTGACCCTCGGCGCCGACCCGGTCGCGACCTCGATGCTGCACGCCGCCGCCGCGCGCGGCAGGAAGCTCGACGCGTTCGTGGTGCGCAAGACGGGCAAGGCGCACGGCCTCCAGCGCCGCATCGAGGGCCCGGACGTGGCGGGCCGCCGGGTGCTGATCGTCGAGGACACCTCCACCACGGGCAACTCGCCGCTCACCGCCGTGGAGGCGGCGCGCGAGGCGGGCGCCGAGGTGGTCGCGGTGGCGACGATCGTCGAGCGGGGGGCGGCCCCGGCGATGGAGCGCGCCGGAGTCTCGTACGTACACGCGTTCGATCTCGACGACCTCGACCTGAGCTGACGGGCTGGCGAGCCGGCGGCCTGACGTTGTTTCACGTGAAACCGTCCAGGACTCCTCGCTCGTGAATTTGTGAAGCCCCGCGTCTGGAGCATGCGAACCGGTCTGGAAAGATGGGGCCGACGATGACGTCGAGCCGGTACCCGGACGAACCACACACCCAAGGAGCGGTCTGATGCCCATCGCAACCCCCGAGGTCTACGCCGAGATGCTCGACCGGGCGAAGGCAGGCACGTTCGCCTACCCGGCCATCAACGTCACCTCGACGCAGACCCTGCACGCCGCGCTCCGCGGCTTCGCCGAGGCGGAGAGCGACGGCATCGTTCAGATCTCCACGGGCGGCGCGGAGTTCCTGGGCGGTCAGTACAGCAAGGACATGGTCACGGGCGCGGTCGCGCTGGCCGAGTTCGCGCACATCGTCGCGAAGAAGTACCCGGTCAACATCGCGCTGCACACCGACCACTGCCCCAAGGACAAGCTCGACGGGTACGTGCGTCCGCTGATCGCCCTCTCCCAGGAGCGCGTCGACCGCGGCGAGAACCCCCTCTTCCAGTCCCACATGTGGGACGGCTCCGCCGAGACGCTCAAGGACAACCTGGAGATCGGCCAGGAGCTGCTCGCCGCAGCCGCTGCCGCCAAGATCATCCTTGAGGTCGAGATCACCCCGACCGGTGGCGAGGAGGACGGCGTCACCCACGAGATCAACGACGAGCTGTACACCACGGTCGAGGACGCGATCCGTACGGCCGAGGCGCTGGGCCTGGGCGACAAGGGCCGCTACCTGCTGGCCGCCTCGTTCGGCAACGTCCACGGCGTCTACAAGCCGGGCAACGTCGTGCTCCGCCCCGAGCTGCTCAAGGACCTCCAGGAGGGCGTCGCCGCCAAGTTCGGCAAGCCCGCCGGTGCGCAGCCCTTCGACTTCGTCTTCCACGGCGGCTCCGGCTCCACGGAGGAGGAGATCGCCACCGCGCTGGACAACGGCGTCGTGAAGATGAACCTCGACACCGACACCCAGTACGCCTTCACCCGCCCCGTCGCGGACCACATGTTCCGCAACTACGACGGTGTCCTGAAGGTCGACGGTGAGGTCGGCAACAAGAAGGTCTACGACCCGCGCAGCTGGGGCAAGGCCGCCGAGAAGGGCATGGCCGAGCGCGTCCAGGTCGCGTGCGGGAACCTGCGCTCGACGGGCACCAAGCTGAAGTGACGCGCGTCTGTGACGCGTTGTGAGGGCCCGGTTCCCGCCCGTGGGAACCGGGCCTTCCGCTATGAATTCGTAATTCGCCGCCCCCTGCACATCCTGATGTCCGGACATGCAGACTGACCCGATGAAGATCGCGCGGATACGGCAGGCCAGGTCCTCCCTCTGGGAGTTCTTCCAGGGCCTCGGCAAGACGTTCATGCTCCCCGTCGCGCTGCTGGCGTTCTGCGGCATCATGCTCGGCATCGGCTCCTCGCTCTCCAGCGAGGCCGTCACCGACAACCTGACCTTCCTCCAGGGCCAGGGCTTCCACGTCGTCTTCACCTGGATGGCCAACACGGGGCAGGTCGCCTTCACCTTCCTGCCCGTCCTCTTCGCGATGGCCATCCCGCTCGGCCTCGCCCGCGAGGACAAGGGCGTCGCCGCCTTCTCCGGCTTCGTCGGCTACGTCGCGATGAACCTCGCGGTGAACTTCTTCCTCACCACCAAGGGCGTCGACCTGGAGGACAAGAAGGAGATCGCCCACTACGGGATCGCCGACGTCCTCGGCATCCAGTCCATCGACACCGGGCTGCTGGGTGCCGTCGCCGTCGGCATCGTCGTGGCCTGGCTGCACGGCCGCTTCCGCACCCAGCGGATGCCGGACGCGCTCGCGTTCTTCGGCGGGCTCCGCTTCGTCCCGATCGTCTCGGCGCTGGTGCTGAGCGCGGCCGGGCTGCTCATCCCGCTGGTCTGGCCCACGTTCAACGGCTGGATCAAGGACATCGGCGAGGCCATCGGGCACGCCGGGGTCTTCGGCCCGTTCTTCTTCGGCATGGGCGAGGTCCTGCTGCGCCCGGTCGGGCTGCACCACGTCCTCGTCGCGATGTTCCGCTTCACCGACGTCGGCGGCTCGGGCGCGGTCTGCGGCGAGCACGTCTCCGGCGCGCTCAACATGTTCTACGCCCAGCTCAACTGCGACTCCGCGCCGAACGGCGACGTCACAGGCGCCACCCACTTCCTCTCCCAGGGCAAGATGGCCGCGTACCTCGGCGGGCTGCCCGGCGCGGCGCTCGCCATGTACCACTGCGCGCGGCGCGCGATGCGGCCCGAGATCAAGGCGCTGCTCGTCTCCGGCGTCGTGGCCTGCGTGGTCGGCGGCATCACCGAACCCCTGGAATTCCTCTTCCTGTTCATCGCGCCCTGGCTCTACCTGATCCACGCCGTCCTCGTCGGCCTCGGCTTCCTGACGGCCGCCGTGCTCGGCGTCTTCATCGGCAACACCGACGGCAACGTCATCGACTGGCTCGTCTTCGGCGTCCTCCAGGGCAGCACCACCAAGTGGTACCTGGTCCCGGTGATCGCCGCCGTCTGGTTCGCCGCGTACTACTTCCTCTTCCGCTGGGCGATCCGCCGCTTCGACCTGAAGACGCCGGGCCGGGAGGAACCGGAGGAGGACGAGAAGGGCGAGGAGGCCCCTGAGCCCGTCGAACTCGTCGCCGGGAAGTACGACCCCGCCGCGATCCTCCGCGCCCTCGGCGGCGCCGCCAACATCCGTACCCTCGACAACTGCATCACCCGCCTCCGCCTCACCGTCGAGGACGCCGAACAGCTCGACGAGGCCCGGCTGAAGAAGCTCGGCGCCGTCGGCGTCGTCAAGCTCGACGCCAACACCGCGCAGGTCGTCATCGGCCCCCAGGTGCAGTCCGTGAAGGACGCGATCGACGCGCTGCTCGCTGCGGCGGACCGACGATGACGGGGCCGTACGACTTCGACCGTACGGTCGACCGGCACGGCACCTGGTGCACGCAGTGGGACTACGTCGAGGACCGCTTCGGCGTCCCGGACCTCCTGCCGTTCACGATCTCCGACATGGACTTCGAGACCGCGCCCGAGGTGCTGGCCGCGCTCCGCGCCCGGCTCGACCACGGCGTCCTCGGCTACTCGCGGTGGCGCCACGACGACTTCCTGTCGGCCGTGACGGACTGGTTCGCCGCCCGGTACGGCGCCGACGTCGACCCCGGCGCGATCGTCTACGGCCCCTCGGTGATCTACCAGGTCTCCCAGCTGCTGCGGCTCTGGTCCGAGCCGGGCGACGGGGTGGTCGTGCACATCCCGTGCTACGACGCGTTCCCGAAGGTCCTCGCGGCGCACGGCCGCGAACTGCGGGGCTGCCCGCTGGGCGACGACGCGGAACTGGAGCGCCTCCTCGCCCTCCCCGACACGACCGTGCTGCTGCTGTGCTCGCCGCACAACCCGACCGGGCACGTGTGGACGCGGGGCGAGCTGGAACGGATGGCCGCGCTCTGCGCGCGGCACGGCGTCGCGGTGATCAGCGACGAGATCCACGCGGACCTCGCGCACCCGCCGTACGTCCACCGGCCGTGGACGCTGCACGGTCCGGCCGGGGGCCGCTGGGCCGTGCTGACCTCCGCCTCGAAGTCGTTCAACATCCCGGCGCTGACCGGCAGCTACGGCATCATCGGCGACCCGGAGTCACGGGACGCCTACCTACGGGCGCTGAAGGAGGCCGACGGGCTCTCCTCCCCCGCGGTGCTGGGGCTCGTCGCCCACATCGCCGCGTACCGCGAGGGCGGGGCCTGGCTCGACGCGCTCCGCACGTACGTACGCGGCAACCTGCGGTTGCTCGCGGACCGCCTGAATTCCGCGTTCCCCGGCTTGGCCTTCGTACCGCCGGAGGCGGGTTACCTCGCCTGGATCGACCTGCGCCCGCTCGGTGTCGCGGACGACGCGCTCCAGCGCGAACTGATCGAGCGCGAGCGGGTCGCGATCATGCCGGGTACGGCGTACGGGGCGCCGGGCTTCGTACGCCTCAACCTGGGTTGCCCCCGCGCCAAGGCAGAGGCCGGCATCGAGGCCCTGGTCCGGTCTGCGAGCCGCCTGAGCTGACAGTTCCCCGCGCCCCTGAGGCCTCAGGGGCGCGGGGAACTGCGCGACAAGCCACAATGCACCCGCAGCCCGCGATGCACGACACGGGGCAACCCCTGCCCGGAGGTGGAGGCGCCGGGCACCCCGGCGAAGTGGGGGAGCCATGATCCGGCTGACAGCCCCGTCGCAGCGAGCGGCACACTTGGGCGTATGAGCATTCACGAGAATCTGCTGGGGGGACCGCCCCCCACCCACCTGCCCGACGATCCCGAGCCGCGCGAGCTGCTGGCGGCGGGGACGGACCCCGCCGAGGTCGCCGCCAGGTTCCCCACGTCCTCGCTGGCGTGGGCGCAGCTCGCCGACGACGCGTACCAGGCGGGCCGCACCGTCGAGTCGTACGCCTACGCCCGTACCGGCTACCACCGGGGCCTGGACTCGCTGCGCCGCAGCGGCTGGAAGGGGCACGGCCCGGTGCCGTTCGAGCACGAGCCGAACCGCGGCTTCCTGCGGGCCCTGCACGCGCTCGCGCGCGCCGCGCGGGAGATCGGGGAGGACGAGGAGTACGAGCGCTGCACGACCTTCCTGAAGGACAGCTCGCCGACGGCGGCGTCCACGCTCTCCTGACGGCATATGCCGCACGGCCCGCTTGCCGCCGCGAGCGGGCCTCGCGCATCATCGCTGTGGGCCCTCATGAGGGCCCGAGGGGACCGGGGCTCCGACGCCGTCAGGAAGGAGCGGACCGCTACCCGGTAGCTCACGTCGATGGAGACAGCGATGTCGCACGACTCCGATGTCCAGCCTGCCCAGACGCCCAATCTGGACTTCGCCGGCACCACCCCGTACGAGGACTACGTCCAGGCGGACGTCCTCACCCACCTCCAGCACCCGCTCTCCAGCGATCCCGGAGAGATGGTCTTCCTGGTCACGACCCAGGTGATGGAGCTCTGGTTCACGGTCGTCGTCCACGAGTGGCAGACGGCGGCCGAGGCCCTGCGGGACGACGACCTGCAGACCGCGCTCGCGGCGCTCAAGCGCTCGACGTACGAGCTCCAGTCGCTCAACGCGTCCTGGGAGCCGCTCGCACATCTGACACCCGTCCAGTTCAACTCCTACCGCAGCGCGCTCGGTGAGGGCTCCGGCTTCCAGTCGGCGATGTACCGGCGCATGGAGTTCCTGCTCGGCGAGAAGTCCGCGTCGATGCTCGTCCCGCACCGGGGCGCGCCGCGCGTCCACGCCGAGCTGGAGAAGGCGCTGCACGAGCCGAGCGTCTACGACGAGGCGCTGCGGTATCTCGCCCGGCACGGCGCGGAGATACCCGATCACGTCCTGCGCCGTGACGTCTCGCAGCGGTACGAGCCGGACCCGGCGGTCGAGGCCGCGTGGGTCGCGGTCTACACCGGGGACTCCGAGGCGACCCCGCACCGGCTGGGTGAAGCGCTGACCGAGGTCGCCGAGCTGGTGTGGCGATGGCGGAGCGACCACCTGGTCGCGACGCGCCGCGCGATGGGCGCCAAGACCGGCACGGGGGGCTCCGCCGGTGTCGCCTGGTTGGAGAAGCGGGCCGCGAAGCAGGTCTTCCCGGAGCTGTGGACGGCCCGCAGCCATGTCTGACCCGACCGTACCTTTGGGCTGCACCCCATCTGCCCGCCTTGGCGCGTCGCAGTCTGCCGACGCGTCGTGGCCGCTCGCGCAGTTCCCCGCGCCCCTTGCGGGGCACTTTCCGTGCCCCCTAGCGGGGCACGCCCCGCCTCTCCCCACTGCGCTTGGGAGGTCTGCGCCAGAGGCGCAGGGCTGGCAAGCGCAGCCCACCATGCCGGGCAGGTACAACTCGCCGGACCAGCGGAAAGGGCTCGCATGACCATGGAGCAGGAGCTCTTGCGAGAGGCTCAGGAGAGGGACGGCGCCGATCCGCTCGCGGAGAAGCGGAAGGCCTTCGAGGTCGACGACGGCACCGTCTATCTCGACGGCAACTCCCTGGGCGCACTGCC
Source organism: Streptomyces sp. NPDC048172 (assembly GCF_043202595.1). Classification (NCBI taxonomy): domain Bacteria; kingdom Bacillati; phylum Actinomycetota; class Actinomycetes; order Kitasatosporales; family Streptomycetaceae; genus Streptomyces; species Streptomyces sp. NPDC048172. Next base: position 160,908 of record NZ_JBIDAT010000002.1, on the reverse strand, counting down.
CAAGAGCGTGAACGCACGACTCGCCGACGTCGTGACGCACGAGTGGGGCGAACTCCGCATCCGGTCCTGGGACGAATCGGGCTGGTGGCGGGCGCCGGAGCGGATCGGCGACCGCATCGCCCCCCTCGTCGGCGCGGCCGAAGGCCAGATCGTGGTCGGCGACTCCACGAGCGTCAACGTCTTCAAGGCGGTCGTCGCGGCACTGCGGCTGGCCGCCGAGGACGACCCGGCGCGGACCGAACTCCTCGTGGACGAGGCGACGTTCCCCACGGACGGGTACATCGCGGAGTCCGCGGCGAGAATGACCGGCGCCACCCTCACACCGCTGCCCGCCGCCGCGATGCCCGACGCGCTGGGCCCCACGACGGGGGCCCTGCTCGTCAACCATGTCGACTACCGCACCGGCGAGTTGAACGACCTCCCGGGGATCACGGCCGCGGCCCGCGCCGCCGGGGCCCGTACGGTCTGGGACCTGTGCCACAGCGCGGGCGCCCTGCCCGTCGGGCTCGACGCGCACGGCGTGGACCTCGCCGTGGGCTGCACGTACAAGTTCCTGAACGGCGGCCCGGGTTCGCCCGCGTACCTGTACGTACGGCGCGCCCTCCAGCCCCGCTTCGACTCGCCGCTGCCGGGCTGGACGGGGCACGCCGACCCGTTCGCGATGGCGCCCGCGTACGTCCCGGCGGACGGCGCGACGCGGGGGCGGGTCGGGACTCCCGACATCCTCTCGATGGCCGCGCTGGAGGAGGCGCTGACCGTGTGGGAGGGCACGGACATCGACGCGGTCCGCGCCAAGTCCCTCGCGCTCGGCGACTTCTTCCTGCGCTGTGTGCGTGTGTACGTCCCCGAGGGCACCGTCACCCCGCTCACCCCCGAGGAGCACGCGCGGCGCGGCAGCCAGATCTCGCTGCTGTGCGAACCGGCGGACGCGGCGGGCCCGGTGATGGACGCGCTCATCAAGCGCGGCGTGGTCGGGGATTTCCGTCGCCCCGGTGTACTCCGCTTCGGCATCACCCCGCTCTACACTGCGTTCAGGGACGTGGAGCGAGCCGCACGCGTCCTGGGGGAGATTCTGCGTGACACGCTCACTTAAGGCGGGGGGCCATGATGAGCGACGCTGAGGAAAAGGCACTGCTGTCCCTGGAGCCCGTGCGCCCGGAGACGGTGGTGCGGTACGGACCGCACCCGTCGCAGGTCGTCGATGTGTACGGGGCGGAGGCCACGGGCCCGCGGATCGCGCTGCTGCACGGCGGCTTCTGGCGGGAGGCGTGGGACCGCACGCATCTCTCGCCGTTCGCCGCGGCGCTCGCGGGGCGCGGCATGCGCGTGGACCTCATCGAGTACCGGCGCGTGGGCGGAGGCGGCGGCTGGCCCACGACCGTCGAGGACGTGGACGCCGCGCTCGAACACCTCGGCACGCCGCCGAGCGTGCTGCTCGGCCACTCCGCTGGCGGGCATCTCGCGCTGTGGGCGGCGTCCAAGCGGGAGCGCGCGGCGGGCCGTGCCGTCGTCGTCGCGCCCGTGGCCGATCTGGCGCTGGCGCACGAGAAGAGGCTGAGCGACGGGGCCGTCGCGGAGTTCCTGGGCGGCGAGGAGCAGGTGTCCTCGCTGATGTGGGACGCGGACCCGATGCGGCTGCTGCCGCGCATCCCGGTGGAGATCCTGCACGGCACGGCGGACACGGACGTCCCGATCGAGCAGTCCCGCCGGTACTGCAACAACTGGGGCGGCAGGCTCCATCTGCTGCCCGGCGTCGGCCACTTCGCGCCCTTCACGCCCCGCACCCCGGCGTTCGAGGTGCTGGTCAGGTCGCTGACGTAGGACCGCGCACCCCCGTACGCCCCCGTGGAAGGCGGCGTACGGGGGTAGTGCGGCGGCATGCGCAAAACGAACAAACCCCCCACGCTTCTCCGGCTGGCCTCGGCGTCCCTCGTGGGCACGGCCATCGAGTTCTACGACTTCTTCATCTACGGCACGGCCGCCGCGCTCGTCCTCGGGCCGCTCTTCTTCCCGACGTTCTCGCCGCTCGCGGGCACGCTCGCCGCGTTCGGCACCTTCGGCGTCGGCTTCGTCGCCCGGCCGCTCGGCTCGGTCGTCTTCGGTCACATCGGCGACCGTTACGGACGCCGCCCGGTCCTCTTCGCCTCGCTCGTCCTCACCGGCGCCGCGACGGTCGCGGTCGGCTGCGTGCCGACGTACGCGACGCTCGGCCTCGCCGCGCCCGCGCTGCTCCTGGCGCTCCGCTTCCTCCAGGGCCTCGGGCTCGGCGGCGAGTGGGGCGGGGCCGTGCTGCTGACCGCCGAGCACGCGCCGCCGCACCGCAGGGGCCTGTGGGCGAGCTTCCCGCAGATCGGCCCCTCGGTGGGCTTCCTGCTGGCCAATGGGGTGACGCTGGCCCTCTCCGCCTCGCTGACGGACGCTCAGTTCGCCGCGTGGGGCTGGCGGGTGCCGTTCTGGGCGGCGGGGCTGCTGGCCCTGGCCGGGCTGCTGCTGCGTTCGTCGGTCGCGGAGACCCCGGAGTTCACCGCGCTGGCCGAGTCGGGCACCCGGGCCGGGGCGCCGCTCGCGGAGGTCGCGCGCCGCCACTGGCGGCTGGTGCTGCTGACGGCGGGCGCCCTCGCCACGGGGTACGCGGTCTTCTACGCCGTGACCACCTGGTCCCTCGCCTACGCGACGGAACGGCTGGGCGTCAGCCGCACGGTCATGCTCGCCTGCGTCATGGCCGCCGTCGCGCTCAAGGGCGCCGCGACGCCGCTGGTCGCGCTGCTCGGCGACCGCTACGGGCGCAGGCCGCTCTGCCTGGTGGGCTGCGCGGCGACGGCGCTGTGGATGTTCCCGATGGCGGCGCTGCTGCACACGGGCGAGCCGGTGTGGATGGTCACGGGCTTCGTGGGCGCGATGCTGGCCTTCGTCACGATGTTCGCGGTGGTCTCGGGCTACCTCCCCGAGCTGTACGAGCCCCGGGTGCGCTGCACCGGCGCCGCCGTCGGCTACAACCTCGCGGGCGTCCTGGGCGGCGCGCTCACCCCGCTCGTCGCGACGGCGCTGACGGACGGCGCGGGCGAGGGCCCGCCGTGGGGCGTGGCCGCGTACCTGACGCTGCTGGCCCTCTTCAGCCTGGGCTGTTTCGCGCTGCTCCCGGACACCCGTCCGGAGCCGAGGACCGCTTCCGCCTCGGCCCTCGCGTAGCCCGCACAGCCGCGCGCCCGGCCCCGCGGTGCGAGCGGGGCCGGGCGCGTGAGTGGCGCGTGACGCCGGGCGTCAGTCGAAGTACATACCGCCGGTGCGGGCACCGCTGTGGTTGTTGCTGACGTTGCCGATGACGTTCGTCGAGTCGCTCTCGTACTCCGAGGAGACCGAGGAGTCGTTGTCACTGCGCTCCGAGATACGCGTGATCATCGCGTCCTCGTAGTTGTCGATGTAGTCGCTGATGTGGGCGATGCGGCTCCTGTTGTTGCCGTCGTCCCCGGAGCCGTCGTTGTCGTTGCTCACGGCGAAGGCGCCCCCGGCAGAGCCGAGGACGGCGGCGGCGGCGAGGACGGCGGCAGCGGTGGCGGTACGGATACGCATGTGTCGTGCTCCTTGCTCGTCGAGGCACTCGGAGGAGAGTGCGCCCTTACGAGCCCAACCATTCCCACGATCTGATCGGAAATGATCGTGAATAGTCCGTTAGGGGTGGGATTTGGGCCGTCCGGGGGCACGAGAGGGGCTGGCAGACTCCCGCACATGAGTGACGCGAGAAGCGGGACGGACACCGCCGGGCTCCCGGCCGCCGTGACCTGCGGGCTGCTGGCGGCGTGGGCGTTGCACGACGTGGAGGAGATCGCCACCATGCGGCGCTGGGCCCGAGCACGGGTTCCGGAGTTGCGCGAGCGCTGGCCGGAGGTCCCCGACCGGCTCTGGGACCGGCTGGAGTCCGTCGGGACCCGCGAGTTCGCGCTCGCCGTCGGATGCGTCGGGGTGCTGGTCGCCGCCGCGTCCGCCGACGGCCACCGTACGGGCGGGCGCTCGGCCCTCTACCAGTCCGTGCTGACCGGCTTCGGGCTGCACGGCCTGGTCCACCTCGCCCAGGCCGCCGCCACCCGCGGCTACACCCCGGGCGCGGCCACGTCCCCGACCCTGGTCCTCCCCTTCACCCTCTGGGCCCGCCACCGCCTGCGCACCGCAGGCGTCCTCCGCCCCACCACGCCCCGCGCCGCCGCCACATCCCTCGCCGTCGCGGGCGCGGTGGCGGCGGGCGCGAACGCCGCGGCCCGCCGGATCGTCAGGCGTCGCGCAGGCCCGTGATCCAGCGGAGGTAGCGGACCCTGTACGGGGTCAGTACGGGCTCGGCGCGGGCGATCTCGGCGCTCAGCGCGGCCCGTTCGGGCGGGGGCAGGGCCGCCACCAGGGCGCCCGCGTCCCGGGGCGTCCAGCGCTGGACGACCGCGCGGGCCATGCGGCCGGTCTCCGGGTCGTCCACCTGACGGAGCGCGACGCGCAGCGGCTCCAGGCCGCCGCGCGCGGCGAGCAGCCGCAGCGCGTGCCAGCGGCCACGCGGCGGACGCCCCGGCGCGGCCCGCGCCACGAGCTCGGCCTCCGGCAGCATGCCCGCCTCCGGCAGCAGCGCCTCGACGGCCCGCCGGACCACGCCCGGCGACGGGTCGTCGAGCAGCGGCAGTACGCGCGCCACCGACACGGCCCCGAGCGCCCGCAACGCCCCCACGGCGGCGCCGCGCACGGCGGGACGCGGGTCGTCCAGGCAGGCCGTCACGGTCGGGACGTCCTCCGGACCCCCGCACTCCCCGAGCCCGGCGACGGGCCCGGGGGAGACGGCGTGCCGCCGCAGCACCTCGCGGTAGTGGGCGAGCGGGTCCCCGCCCGCCTGGCGCACCGCCCACTGCGCACACGCGCGGACCTGGGCGGAACGGTCGGTCAGCCAGCCCCTCGCGCGGCCCGGCTCCCCCTGCCGCCGCAGCGCCGTGACGGCGACGGCCCGTACGCGCGAGCCCCGTGCGGTGAGGAGCCGGTCGAGAAGGTCCGGCGGTACGGGCGCGGTCCGTACCGCGGCCTCGGCGCACCGCACCTGGACGAGGACGTCGGAGTCCCCGAGCGCCCCCTCGGCGAACCGTTCCAGGGGCAGGCCCCACCGTTCGTCGGCCCGGCGCCAGGCCCAGCGCCGGACCTCGCGCGCGGGGTGCCGCAGCGCGTCCTCCCGTACAAGGGCTTCCCCATCGAGCCGGGCCTCCAGCAGCTCCAGCGCGTACCCGCCGTGCCGCCGTCCCGCGAGCCGCAGCACCACGTGCGCGACGGCGGTCAGCTCCCCGGCGTCGCACACCGCCAGCACCTCGCGCGCCACGTCCCGCACGGGCCCCGCCCAGTCGGCGCACCGCACGACGACGAGGGGCAGCAGCTCGGGGGCGACGCCGCCACGCAGGGCGGCCTCGCGGACGCGCCCGTTCCGGTGGCAGAGCGCGAGGGCGGGGGCGAGGGCGGGGTCCTGGGGCGGCTCGTCCCGCCAGTACCGCTCGCGCCGCACGTCCATGTCGTACGCGACCCACTCCCTGGCGGGCGCCTGGAGCACGGGCGGCGGTGATCCTTGGGGCGACATGCCCGCACAGTAGTGAGGGCGTCAGCCTTCCCGCACGGCCGTTTCCTCGTACCGTGGGAGGCAGTCGGTGTCCACGGACCGGGTGAACGGCGGGGGGAGCGGGATGTCCTCGCCGTATGAGCCGTGCAGGACGCCTTGATAGCGGCCTTCCTTGGGGCGGGTGTACAGGATCCAGGAACCGGCGCCACGCGGGTCCAGGGCCAGGAGCGTGCGGACTCCGGCGGCGGCGTACCAGCCGTTCTTGGCGTCGACGGCCTTGGACCTCTCCGACTTGGAGATCACTTCGACGGCGAGCGCGACATCGGCGGGATCGGCGAGCCACTCGTCGTCCTCGTCCCATTCGACGGGGAGCACGATCAAGTCCGGGGTGCAGTAGTCGTCGGGGTCGTCCGGCATCGCGATGGAGGACACCTCGTAGGCGTCCGTCCCGTCGGGCATTCCCGGAGCGAGCTGCCGACGAATGCGCCTGACCGTGCCCGCGTGCTTGCCGCGCGGCGTCGGTGACATCACGATCTTGCCTCCCAGGATCTCCACGTGCAGGCCGCCCATGGAGCGCTCGATCTCCTCGGCGACCTCACGCAGATTGCCGGGGCTCGGGTGCAGGGCGGGCAGTGCCATGGCGTCCTCCTCCACTCGACCGGGAGACGCTACTCAGACTATCGACCGGAACGCGCCTGGGGCTCACTCATGCGAGTGAGCCCCAGGCGTACGGACCGGAAGGCGGAGCCTCAAGGGCTAAAGGAAGGAGTTGACCTCGATCGTCTCGTCGCGGCCCGGGCCGACGCCGATCGCGGAGATCGGGGCGCCGGACATGTCCTCCAGGGCCTTGACGTAGGCCTTGGCGTTGGCCGGGAGCTCGTCGAAGGTCTTGGCCTTCGTGATGTCCTCGGTCCAGCCCGGCAGGTACTCGTAGACCGGCTTCGCGTGGTGGAAGTCGCTCTGGTTGTACGGGAGTTCCTCGACGCGCTGCCCGTCGATCTCGTACGCCACGCAGACCGGGATGCGCTCCCAGCCGGTGAGGACGTCGAGCTTGGTGAGGAAGAAGTCGGTGAGGCCGTTGACCCGCGTCGCGTAACGGGCGATGACCGCGTCGAACCAGCCGCAGCGGCGGTTGCGGCCGGTGGTGACGCCGAACTCGCCGCCGATGGTGCGCAGCGCCTCGCCGTCGTCGTCGAACAGCTCGGTCGGGAAGGGACCGGCCCCGACGCGCGTCGTGTACGCCTTCAGGATGCCGATGACCCGGCTGATCTTCGTCGGGCCGACGCCCGAGCCCGTGCAGGCGCCGCCCGCGGTCGGGTTCGAGGAGGTGACGAAGGGGTACGTGCCGTGGTCGACGTCGAGGAGCGTGCCCTGGCCGCCCTCGAAGAGGACGACCTTGTTCTCGTCGATGGCGTTGTTGAGGATCAGGGTCGTGTCGGCGACGTAGCCCCTGATCTGGTCGGCGTAGCCCAGCAGCTCCTCGACGACCTGCTCGGCGACGATCGCGCGCCGGTTGTAGAGCTTGGCGAGGACCTGGTTCTTGAAGTCGAGCGCGGCCTCGACCTTCTGCAGCAGGATCGACTCGTCGAAGAGGTCCTGGACGCGGATACCGACGCGGTTGATCTTGTCGGCGTAGGCCGGGCCGATGCCGCGGCCCGTGGTGCCGATCTTGCGCTTCCCGAGGAAGCGTTCCGTCGTCTTGTCGAGGGTCTCGTGGTACGAGGTGATCAGGTGGGCGTTGCCGCTGACCAGGAGCTTGGAGGTGTCGACGCCGCGCTCGTTCAGTCCGCTCAGCTCGGAGAGCAGGACCGCCGGGTCGACGACGACACCGTTGCCGATGACCGGGGTGCACCCCGGGGAGAGGATCCCGGAAGGGAGGAGGTGGAGCGCGTACTTCTGGTCGCCTACGACGACCGTGTGACCGGCGTTGTTGCCGCCCTGGTAGCGCACCACGTAATCCACGGAGCCGCCGAGCAGATCGGTGGCCTTTCCCTTGCCTTCGTCACCCCACTGAGCACCGAGCAGCACGAGTGCGGGCACAGGCGTACACCCCTTCCGGGCGGGGCATGTCCCACGTGCATGGCGCTTTTCGCCATCGCAAGAGCCGTGGACCGGTGCCCCAGATAGAGGAAGCCCCTGGCGCAACAGCGACAGGGGCTCTTGCACCGAGAGATTACCGAACAATTCTCTCGGGTGACGAACAGGGAGTCCCCACGGCGAACATGTGTGCGACTTGTGCGCGACGTGCCGAAGCCGCCGTATCTGATGAGGAAGGACCGAGGTGTCGGCTCCAGATCCCGCGAGGACACCCGGAAGCGGAGGGCCCGGCGCCGGGCCCGACGACGATCGGCCCGACGCCAGGCCGGAGGGCAGGCCGGAGGTCAGGCCGGAGGTCAGGCCGGACGGGGGCCCGGGTCCGGACCCGGGCCCGGATCCGGGCCCGGAGGCCGCTCCGCTCCTCGTGGTCGTCGATCCCGTGGCCCGGCTGACCGACGGGGAGTCCGTGCGGATCGCGCGCGACGTGCTGTGCGCGGGTGCGCCCGGGGCGAAGGTGTGTCTCCCGGAGGACCCGGAGGAGACCGCGCGTGCCCTCGCGCGGCGCGGCAGCAGGCGGCCCGTGCTGGTCGGGAACGACCGGGCGCTGCTGCGCGCCGTCCAGATCCTGCACCGCGACCACGGGCTGCCCGAGGCGGCGCTCGCGGTGGTGCCGGTGGGCGCCGCGCCGACGGTGGCGCTGACCCGTGGCCTGGGCGTGCCCGCCGACGCGGTCTCGGCCGCCCGCGCGGTGCTGGGCGGCGCCGAGCGCCGCCTCGACCTGATGGTCGACGACGACGGCGCGGTCGTGCTGGGCGGACTCCACATCCCCGCCTCCTCCTGGACGGGGCCGTACGGGGTGCCGCCCGCCCGCGGCGAGGACGCCGAGCCACCCGGCGCGGAGGAGCTGGCCGCACACGGGAGCGGCCCCTCGCCGTGGCGCCGCGTGTGCCGGTCCCTCGCCCGTACGGTGCTGCCGCAGGGCCTGCGCGGCGGCGAGGCCCCGCACGGGGAGCTGCTGACGGAGCCCGCGGACCGCGAGCAGGTCGTACGGGCGCTGCGCGTGGTGGCCGACGGCCGGGTGCTGGCCGATCCGGAATCGCCGGTGACGGAGATCTCCGTCCGTACGGCCGCGGGCCCGGGGCTCGCCGAGGTGACCGTACGGCCGGGCGCCGCGGGGTCCGACGGGACGCCGGAGGAGCCGGTCGTCGCACGGGCGCGGGAGGTCACGGTCTCGGGCGCCGCGTTCCGCTACCGCGCCGACGTGCGCGTGGGCGGCCCCGTCCGCACCCGTACGTGGACGGTCGTACCGGAGGGATGGCGGCTGGTGCTGCCGTGAAGTAGACAGTGTCTACGCCCGCTGGTAGACAGGATCCATGAGCGAGGAGCACGAAGACGACGGGCTGCGGGAGCGGCTCGTGCGGGCCGGGGTGGAGCTGGTCGCGCTGGAGGGCGCCCAGGCGCTGTCGCTGCGGGAGATCGCCCGGCGGGCCGGGGTCTCGCACGGGGCGCCGCGCCGCTGGTTCCCGACCCACCTCGCACTGCTCTCCGCCGTGGCCCGCGAGGGCTTCACGGCACTCGGCGCGGAGTTGCGGGCGGCGGACTCCGCCGGTGCCCCGCGCGCCCGGCTCCTCGCCCTGAGCCGCGTCTATCTGGACTTCGCGCGCAGGCGCCCGGGGATGTACGAGCTGATGTTCCGTCACGACCTGCTGGAGAGCGAGCACCTGGGACTCCGCCGGACCAGCCTGCCCCTCTTCGACGAGCTGGTGTCCCTGCTGCCCCCTTCTGGCGACGGGGACCCGAAGATCGTCGCGGGCGCGTTCTGGGCCAACCTCCACGGCATCGCCCAGCTCTGGTCACGCGGCGCGCTCCAGTTGGCGACCGATACCGACGAGGTCGAGCCCCTTCTCCGCGCCACGCTTGAGGCCCATGCGCCCGGCAGTGCGCCCGAGTAGGGGGCTGCCCCTCGCTGGGTGTCGGAACAGGCTTTGGCGGTAGCCGGACAGCTTGATCCACCAGTGGCGTCTGGCGGATGCTCCCGAGTGCAACAAGTAGGACGATGGTTGCGAGACTCTGGATGACTACTGATCACTGATGTAAGGACGCGGGGTGCTCGGCGTTGTCCAGGTCGAAGTGCCGGCATGAGGCGTGTCGCCAGCCGCAAAACAGTGTCCGGCGCAACTCCGCTCAGGCCCCGTCGTGTTCAGCGAGCGGTGGTAGGTGACACCGTGCAGGCCCACCCCCTACAGCCTGCTTATACGCAACAAGTATGACGCACGCCACACGGTCAAGATTCGGGGGGACCGGACAGTGATCCCGACTGCGTAGAACGACGTAGACGCCCTCCTCGTGCACGGATCGCTCACTGCATCATGGCCGGTGAACACCGGCCCAAGCAGGGGGTGTTCGGCCGATGGCCCGCTGGTCGAGGCCGACAAGGGCGAAGTGATACAAGGATCAATCAAGCGTCAAAAGTCTGATTCCGAACCGCAGTTGGTTCGGCACCTTCGAGCCTTGGTCGGCTACCGACCGGTGTTGCACACGGGACCCGGTAAGCTCGTCCCAACATCTTCTCTCGCGGCGTAACCCGTCGATCGGTTGACCCGATCGGGGCCGATCGGCTCCGCGACCGAGAGGAGGTGTTGCGTATGGAATCCCCGCCGGACGGCGGGGAGCGGAAGTACCGGAAGATCGTCAAGAAGGTGATCGGGTGGTTGACGCTTCAGGCACTGGGTGCCTGGTTGCGTCACCTGTTCGTAAAGATCTTTCTGGACGTCTAAGGCCCCCTGCTGCGAACAGAGGGCCTTCCGGGAACTTGCTCCCAGACGCTGGCCCTGTGCCCCCGCCAACGGCGTCATGAACCGTGGAGGTACAGGGCCTCTTTGACAACTAATACACGTGGACCGTGGTCCCAAACGGTGCGGCCCAACGGCGTCCAACGTCGCGCATTTCTGCGTGAGCATCCACCAGTTCTGCCGCTAAAAAATACGGTAGCGCAGGTCAACCTCTCTGGGGTGCCGCAGATGCACTCGCTCGTGGCCTTCGAATGGTACCTCTAAACTGGTCCCGGAGACGAGGGAGAGTACGCGTATGGCACGGGGTCTCGCTCACTTCAGCCCCAGTGAGCTGCGGGCGCAGCGGACGAACGTTCCCCCGCGCCCGGATGGAGCGTCGATGACCGCTGAGGAGCTGGCGAGGGCCGTCGGGGCGACGAAGGCGCAGATCCTGGCCTACGAGAATGGGCACCGAGTGCCAGACCCGCCGCGTCTACGAGCCCTCGCCCGGGCGCTGAAGGTTCACCCGTTGCAGCTCATGAACCTTGACGGGCGCAAGACCTGGACACTTGCGGACTATCGGCGCGCCATCGGGCTGCGTGCCCAGGACGTCGTGGATCGTCTCGGGGTTTCCCCGAAGAACTACCGACGATTCGAGAACGAGGGGATCGTGCCCAGTCGTAGCCCTCGGTTCTTGGACCAAGTCGTCCAAGCAGTGGGCATACCCCGCCAGATCGTCGAGACGGCCATCGACCAGACGCCGGCCGTGCAGCGACGCCAAGCCCGCGCCGCCGACCTGGTCGCAGTCATGGCCAAGCGTTACATTCCCCGGCGAGGGCCGTGGCGGGGTCCTGCACTCGACGACCCGAACCTGATCGAACTGGCCGCCGCCTACAGCCGTCCGGTGCAGCGGCTACGCCGTGTCCTCACCTATGAACTAGGCGAACTGCGGCTGAGTCAGGTACGTGCCCAACGTGAGCAGGTGATCGCGGAGTACGACACCGACCGCCATCGTCAGGCCAGCGCGCGGCACGCGCAGGACCGCTGGTGCGAGGTCCTTGAGCGAGACCTGGCCGGGATACCGCGTCGCCTGGAGCAGTTCCATCGCACTGCTCAGCCGTCAGATGTGTGGCAGCTCCTGGTCGACCTCTACAACGTCGATGCGTCAGCTCGCTCCGACGTCGGGACATGGGCGGTCACCTCTCTGTTGTGCGAGGACCGCACAGTGCTGTCCCCCTACTTGGTCGATCAACGCGTTATCGACGACGTCCGGGTCTGTCGCCTTTCCGCTCAGGGAGCCGGTCACCTTCAAACCTTCGCCGGGCTCTACGCAGCGCTGTACCCTGGTGTGCGCAGGCCGCTCCGCCCGCGCGGTCGTGCCACCACGAAAGCCCGCGGAGCTGGTCCGGAGACTTTCACCCTTCCCGACCGGGCCGAGCGTCTGGCAGCGCCCCACCCGGTCCTGGAAACTGCGCGCATCACGGCGACGGCAGCCAAGACTCCGGTGTCGATGGACCTGAGCCCTTCATACACCCTCACAGTGGGAGCCAGTTCCTTGTCGGTCACCTCTGTGGGCACGCTGTTTCCCGTCGACGCAGTGGGCAGAGGTTCCACTCTGGAACCCGGGTAGGCTTCGGGCGTCCGGAGTTCAGACGCTGGCAGAGCCAGTACGGCGTCATGGCCCCGTTTTCATATAGCTATGGCTAGCGGATGTGCAGCAGTCCCGGACCGCGACGCACGGCAAGGGGCACAGCCTCCGGTCGGCTCATGTGCGGCACTCAGGGCGAAGGCGCCGGGTTCGTGGTGCTGTCGGGGGCGCCCGTGTCCCCGCCGGTCCCGGCACGCTGCTCGTTCCAGCGCTTCAAGATGCCCTGCAGCTCGCCCTGGAGGAAGCGGAGGAAGTCCGTCGTCTCCTGGAGGCGCCGGCCGCCGGGGGTGTCCTCGCCGAGGGAGGAGACGCCCGAGTCGAGGGTCGCCGTCCAGCGGTTGATGAGCGGTTCGCGGTCCGTCATCGCGGCGAACCAGACGTCCTGCCGCAGCAGGTAGATCTCGCGGCGGGAGCCGGGGGAGCGCTGGCGGCTGACCATCCGTACCTGGGAGAGGTACCGGACGGCGCCGGAGACGGCGGCGGGGCTGATCTGGAGGCGCTCGGAGAGCTCGGCGGAGGTCAGCGCCCCGTCGTCGGAGGCGAGCAGGCAGGCGAAGACCCGGGCGGCCATCCGCTGCATCCCTGCCTCGGTGAGGTCGGCCGCGAAGCGCTCGACGAAGGGGGACGCATTCGCCTCGTACTCCCGCTGGGCGTCGTCCCCGGCGGTCTGTTCTGCTGCCACGTTCTCAGCTTCTCCTCGTGCTCTCGCTCGTACGAGGGATCCTAACGCTTCCTTAACTTCACAAGTTTGTGAAACTAGCGTAGCTTCAGAATCATGACCACGGCAACAACCACCGCGATTTCCGTTTCGGGTCTCGTCAAGACCTTCGGCCGGACTCGTGCGCTCGACGGGCTCGATCTCGACGTGCGGGCCGGCGAGGTGCACGGCTTCCTCGGGCCCAACGGAGCCGGGAAGTCCACCACCCTGCGCGTCCTGCTCGGCCTGCTCCGCGCGGACGCGGGCAGTGCCACGCTGCTCGGCCGCGATCCGTGGAACGACGCGGTGGAGCTGCATCAGCGCCTCGCGTACGTGCCGGGCGACGTCGAGCTGTGGCCGAACCTCACCGGGGGCGAGGCCATCGACCTGCTCGCGCGGCTGCGCGGGGGCATCGACCAGGGGCGGCGGGACGAGCTGGTCGAGCGCTTCGACCTCGACCCCACCAAGAAGGGCCGCACCTACTCCAAGGGCAACCGCCAGAAGGTCGCCATCATCGCCGCGCTCGCCTCCGACGCGGAGCTGCTGCTCCTGGACGAGCCGACGGCCGGGCTCGACCCGCTGATGGAGGTCATCTTCCAGGACGTCATCATGCGGGCGAAGAACGAGGGCAGGACGGTCCTGCTCTCCAGCCACATCCTGGCCCAGGTCGAGAAGTTGTGCGACCGCGTGAGCATCATCCGGCTCGGCAAGATCGTGCAGTCCGGGACGCTCAGCGAGATGCGGCACCTCACCCGCACCACCATCGAGGCCGAGACCGACCGCCCCGTCGAGGGCCTCGACGCGCTGCCGGGCGTGCACAACGTCCGTACGGACGCGGGCCGCGTGCACTTCGCCGTCGACGGCGCGCACCTGGACGGGGCCGTGCGCCACCTCAGCGCGCTCGGCATCCGCAGCCTGACCAGCCACCCGCCGACGCTGGAGGAGCTGATGCTCCGTCACTACGGCGACGAGCTCTCCGCGAACGGGCACGGCATGGCCGGGATCGACGAGGACACCGCCCAGGACACGGCTCGGGGCGCGGGAGGGAACGGACGATGAGCGGCACCACCCGCACCACCGCGCCCGACGCCGGGCGCAGGGCCGGGGAGGGCCGCGAGCGGGAGCCCGCCGGGGGGAACGTCCTCGCCGGGACCGGCATCCTCTTCCGCTTCGCGCTCCGCCGCGACCGCGTGCGCCTGCCCGTCTGGGTCCTCGCGCTCTTCCTCTTCACGCTCACGGCCGCCAACAACTTCAAGACCAAGTACGGCGACGCGGGCAACCGCGCCGACATCGCCAAGACCCTCGACAGCCCCGCCGGGCGCGCGATGACGGGCCCCGAGCGCTACCTCCAGGGCGGGTACGACTACGGCGCGATGCTCAGCCACCAGATGATCGCGTACATGGCGATCATGGTCGCCCTGATGAGCGTCCTCGCCGTCGCCCGGCACACCCGTACCGAGGAGGAGACGGGCCGCGCCGAGCTGGTGCGCGCCGGGGTCGTCGGGCGGCACGCCTCGCTGACGGCCGCGCTCGGCGTCGCCGCGCTGGCGAACGTCGTGCTCGCGCTGCTGATCGCCGTGACCCTCCCCGGCCTGGACATGGAGGGCATCGACTCCCGGGGCGCGCTGGTCTACGCGGCGGCCCAGGCGGCCGTCGGGCTCTTCTTCGCCGGGGTCGCCGCGGTCACCGTGCAGATCACCGCGTACGCGCGGGCCGCCACCGGCATGGCGTTCGCCGTGCTCGGCGCCGCGTTCGCGCTGCGCGCCGCCGGTGACGTCGGCACCGACGCGCTCGCCTGGCTCTCCCCCATCGGCTGGGCCCAGCGCGCCTACCCGTTCGTCGACGACCGCTGGTGGCCGGTGCTGCTCACGTTCGTCTGCGCCGTCGCCCTCGGCGCCGCCGGGTACGTGCTCAGCACCCGCCGCGACGTCGGCGCCGGACTCCGCCCGCCGCGCCGGGGATCCGCGCGCGCGACCCCGTTCCTGGCCTCGCCGCTCGGCCTCGCCCTCCGGCTGCACCGGGGGCTGCTCGCCGGGTTCAGCGGCGGCCTGCTGCTCCTGGGCGCGATGTACGGCTCGCTGCTCAGCGACGTCGAGGACCTGGTCAAGGACCTCGGGGAGGTGAAGGAGGCCATCGAGAAGATGGGCGGCTCCATCACCGACTCGTTCGCCGCCACGATCATGGTCGTCCTCGCGGTCGTCTCCTCGGTCTACGTCGTGATGGCCGCGCTCCGCCCCCGCGCGGAGGAGACGGCGGGCCGCGCGGAGCCGCTGCTCGCCACGGCCCTGTCGCGTACGCGCTGGACGGGCAGCCACTTCGTGCTCGCCGTCGTCGGCGGCACCTGCGTCATGCTCGTCGGCGGCCTCGGCATCGGCGTCGCGGGCGCCGCCTCCACCGGCGAGGCCGACATGCTGCCCCGCCTGCTCGGCGCCGCGCTCGCCTACGCGCCCGCGCTCTGGGTCACCGGCGGACTCGCCGCGCTGCTCTACGGCTGGGCGCCGAAGGCGGCACCCGCGGTGTGGATCGTGCCCGTGTACGGCTTCGCGACGGGCTATCTGGGCCAGCTCTTCGACTTCCCCGGCTGGATGAAGAACCTCTCGCCCTTCGGCCACGTGCCCCAGCTCCCCGCGGACGGCATGAACTGGACGCCGGAGCTGCTCCTCACCCTCGTCGCCGCCGCCCTCTTCGCGGCGGGCGCGGCGGGGTTCCGGCGCCGGGACCTGGAGACGAAGTAGAGGGAAGCGGGACGTACGGAGGGGGCTGGGCGCGCCCGGCCCCCTCCGTGCCCTCGGTGTCTCAGGACGCGGGCGGCAGGGTCGTCACGAAGACGTCCCAGGTGGCGTTCGTGTCGCCGGGGACGATGCCGTCGGCCAGCGAGTTGAAGACGACCTTGCGGCCGTCGCCCGTCATCGCCGCGTCCCCGGGATACGCGGGGGCCGGAGTGCCGTCCACCGCGGTGGTCACGGTCCGCGCCTCGCCGGTCTCCAGGTTCCGCAGGACCAGCGGCCACGGCCCCCCGCTCGGGCTCGCGACGCCCGGCATGAAGAGCACGGAGCGGCCGTCGGCGCTGAGCGAACCCCTGCTGGTGGTGCCGGTTCCGGCCCCGTCGGCCGGGACCGGCCGGGTGGTACCGGCCGACGGTTCGCGGACGAAGGTGTTCGAGCCCTGGTCGTCCGCCGTCACCGGGCTGGTGTCATGGCGGTTGAAGAGCACCCGGCTGCCGTCCGCGCTCATCGACAGACCGAACATCGCCCGTTCCGGAGTCGGTCCGTCCGCCGAGACGTCCAGCATCTGCCGCTCGCCCGTCGTCCGGTCGAGGAGATAGGCGTTGCCCTTCGCGGCGCCCTTGGGAGGCTGCCAGGTGCTGGTGTACGCGATGTGCTGCCCGTCGTCGCTGATGACGGGCCCGCCCGAGGCGTAGTCCTTCGCCGCGGTGTTGGGGTGGCTCACCCACTGGGTCGTGCCCTTGCGCAGGTCACGTACGTACACCCGCGCGCTCTCGGCCGCCGTCGAGCCCGCGGGGCGGCCCTCGGTGAACACGACGTACCGGCCCGAACCGCTGATCCGGCCGCTGTGCACGCCGCCGCCGGTGAACTCGCCGAGCTCGACGTCCACCCGCTGGTCGCGGCCCGTCTTGAGGTCACGCACGTACAGCTTGTTGCCCGAGTTCAGCACCATCCGGTTCCCCGAGGCGCTGAAGTCGTGCACGTCGGCGCGGGCGCCGTCGACGGTCACCCGCTCCAGCGTGCCCCTGCGCAGGTCGCGCAGGTACGTCCAGTCGCCGGGCGGCGCGGAGGGCACGAGGTTCGTCGCGCGCGAGACGAAGGCGGCGTAGCGGCCGTTCCTGCTGATCACCGGGTCGAACGACGTTCCGTCCGACTGCGTCCCGTCGGCGGCGACGCTGATCCGCTCGGTCGTCGCCGCGCCGTCCCCGGTCTCGGCGCCCGCCGTCCCCATCGGCAGCACCGCCGCCAGCAGACCGACCGCCAACGCACCCGTCACCGCGGGTAAGAGTCTTCGCATGATTCCCCCGGACATCCATGGCCCCGGCCCCCTGCCGGGACACCACGCGATACAACCGCGCGGAGCCGGGCGCGGGCAATCCGTCCGGTTACGTACAACCTTGGAGGCGTTCCGGGAGTCGGGGCCGCGCTGCCGCTGCTAGGGGCCTAGCTGTGCGAGAGCGGGAACGTGCCTCCGGACGACTCGTGGAAGCGGAGCTCCTTGCTGCTCACCGGCGTGATCCAG
The DNA here is from genome assembly GCF_043202595.1 of Streptomyces sp. NPDC048172. Lineage (NCBI taxonomy): Bacteria > Bacillati > Actinomycetota > Actinomycetes > Kitasatosporales > Streptomycetaceae > Streptomyces > Streptomyces sp. NPDC048172. The sequence continues at coordinate 143,938 of NZ_JBIDAT010000002.1, read as the reverse complement.
GGCTCGCCGCCGTGCACCATGCAGCCCGTGTTCTCCGAACGGTCCGTGATCCGGGGCTTGCCCAGCGACAGGCGCGTGGACGACACCGAGGTCACCTCGGACGTCCACTCGCACCACGGCACCTTGGCGTCGGACGGCCGCGAACGCCAGCGCACCGAGGCCCCGTCGAGGTCCCCGTGCGGAACGGTCACCGTCTGGTGCTCGTCCGTCCCGTTCGTTCCGGTCCACACGCCCATGTACGCCTCGGGGAACGGGGAGTCGGGCTTCTCCGGGTCCTTGCCGTCCCCGGTGTCCTCCTCCTTCTCCCCGTCCTCTCCGCGCGAGGGGCCGGAGCCGGGCTCCGGCTTCCCCTTCTTCCGCTCCGAGGCGGACGCGGAGGCCGACGGCTTGCTGCCGTCCTTCACCGGCTTCGGGGAGCGTGAGGACTTCTCGTGCTCCCGGCGGTGCGAGGGCGAGGCGCTGGGCCCGTCGGCCGCGGCGGACTTCCGGGGCGAGGCCGACGAGCCGTCGCCCGAGTCCCCGGAGTCCCGGTTCAGCGCCGTGATCCCGGCCCCGACGGCGACCACGGCCACGAGCGCGGCGGCGACGACCAGGGGCGTACGGCGTTTACGCCCGCTGGTCTGTGCGGGTGCGGGTGCGGGTGCGGGTGCGGGTGCGGGCGTGGGCGTGGGCTCCGGCTTCGGTTCCGGTTCCGGCTCCGGTTCGGGTTCCGGTTCCGGTTCGGGCTCCGGCGGTTTCGCCGGGGGCGGGGGCGGGGTCTCCGGGCCCTCCGCCGCCAGGCCCCGTACCGCCTGGCGGCCCAGCAGGGCGATGACGCGGGGCGGGAGCCATTCGCCGCCCGTGTCCGCGTCGGCCGTACGGGAGATGAGCTCGTCCGGCGTCGGGCGGTCGGCGGGGTCCTTCGCCAGGCAGGCCGTGACGAGGCCGCGCAGCCCGTCCTCCAGCTCGTCGGGACCGCCGAGTTCGGGCTCGTTCTCCACGATCCGGAACATCTGCGCGTGCGGCCCGATCTCCGGTGGCCCGAACGGGAATTCACCCGTCCCCGCGTACGCCAGCACCGCGCCGAGGCAGAAGACGTCGCTCGGCGGTCCCACGTCGCCCCCGAGCACCTGCTCGGGTGCCATGAAGCCCGGCGAGCCCAGCGTCTCTCCCGTACGCGTGGCCACGGTCGTCGCCGCCACCTGGCGGGCGATGCCGAAGTCGATGAGGCGCGGCCCGTCCAGCGCCACCAGCACGTTGGACGGCTTGAGGTCGCGGTGCACGAGCCCCGCGCCGTGGATGGCGACGAGCGCCCGCGCCAGCCGGTTGGCGAGGAAGCGGACCGAGGGCGCGGGCAGCGGGCCGTACTCGGTGCCGACGACCGTGGTGAGCGACGGGCCCGGCACGTACTCGGTCGCGATCCAGGGCGACTCGGCCTCGGTGTCCGCGTCCAGCACGGCCGCCGTCCAGTCGGCGCCGACCTCACGCGCCGCCCGTACCTCCAGGCGGAAGCGGCGCCGGAACGCCTCCTGGGACGCCAGGTCGGCGCGGACGAGCTTGACCGCGACCGTACGGCCGCGCTCCGAGCGCGCCAGGTACACGCGTCCCATGCCGCCCTGCCCCAGCCGCTCCAGCAGCCGGTACGGGCCTATCCACTCCGGATCGTCGGCGCCGAGTTCCCCCATGGGGGATCAGCCTAGTCGCGCGTACCTGCGGGCACTTCCGTCGGGGAACTTCCGTACGAGCGCGTCGCCTTCGAGCGTCAGCGTCGAGGAACCGCCGGAGACGCAGGCGCCGTTCGAACGGTCGCGCTTGACGTCCGGCGGCGTCAGCCGCACGGCCTCGTCCTCGCCGTCGCCGCCCGCCGAGAACACGGTCACCTTGGCCTCGCAGTGCTCGCTGCCCTCCGAGACCATCGTCAGGCCCTTGCCGTCGTCCATGGCGTCCTCGGTGACGGTGAGCTTCTGCTGACCGCCGCCCGGCAGGGCCCGCTGCCACTCCCCGGCCATCTCGCGGGGCAGCTTCTCGGGCCCGTTGACCTTGTGCAGTACGGCCGTACGGCCGCCCGCGTTCCACTTCAGGGCCCCGTCGCCCGCCTCGGTGAGGGTGTGCTCGCCGATGGCCGAGCACTTGTTCGCCGGGATGGACCGTACGACCTTGGTGTCGAGCCGCAGTCCGGCCGAGGCGCTGGGCCTGGCGGTCAGCTTGCCGTCGCTCTCGCAGGCGTACTTGTCGCCGAGGCTGAGGCTCGTCGCCACGACCTCGCCGACCTCGCCCTTGGTGATGACGAACCGGCGGTACTGGCCCGTGGGCTCGCCGTCCCGCTCGACGGGCCCGCTCCAGGTCCCCAGGTACGCGCGCGGCACATCGGTGGTGTGGGCCTCCTTGCCGCCGCCCGACTTGCCGCCGATCAGCGGCACTTCGGCGCCCGTCGCGGCGAAGCCGAGGCCTCCGAGGACGACGACGGCGGCGAGCGCCCCGACGGCCACGAGCACGCGGCGCGAACGCCGCGGGGGCGGCGGCGCGGGCTCGTACCGCTGCTGCGCGAAGTTCGGCGAGGGGGTCTGCGGCGGGGTGCCCTGGATCCCGTACGGGTCGGGTCCCGGCGGGGGGAAGCGGGGGACCTGCGAGGTGTCGGGCTCGGGTGCGTACGCGGCGTGGCCGTAGGCCGCCGCAGGATCGGGCACGGGTTCCGGGGCCGGAGCGGAGGCCACGGCCCCGCTTCCCGTGGTGTCCGGCGTGCGCGCGGACGAGGGCTCGGGTGCGGGCTCGGGTGCGGGCGCTGGCTCGGGCGGGAGGCCGCCCGAGCCGGAGGGCGGGGTGTCCGTGTCGAGCAACTGGACGGCCTGCCGCCCCAGTTCGGCGATGAGCGCGGAGGGCAGCCACGGCGGCGCCGAGGCCCCGAACGACACCGGCTGCACCCGCGCGACGATCTCCTCGGGCGCGGGCCGCGCCTCCGGCTCCTTGGCGAGGCAGTCCGCGATCAGCTCCCGCATCGGCTCCTCGACGCCCTCCAGGTCGGGCTCCTCGGACGCGATGCGGAACATCACCGAGTGCACCCCGCCCGCGCCGCCGCCCGAGCCGAACGGCGGGCGTCCCGTCGCGGCGTACGCGAGGACCGCGCCGAGGCAGAACACGTCGCTGGCCGGAGTGACCTGGCCGCTCCTGATCTGCTCCGGCGACATGAAGCTGGGCGAGCCGACGACCATGCCGGTGCTCGTCAGCGTCGACTCGGGCACCTCGTCCAGGGCGCGGGCGATGCCGAAGTCGATGACGCGCGGACCGTCGATGGTGAGCAGCACGTTGGAGGGCTTCAGGTCGCGGTGGACCAGCCCGGCGCCGTGGATGTCGAGCAGCGCGGAGGCCAGCCCGTACGCGAGCACGCGCAGCGAGTCGGCGGGCAGCGGACCGTGGCCGAGGCCCTGTCCCGCGTGGCCCGCGGCGATCACCTGGTCGAGCGCCGGACCCGCGATGTAGCCGGTGGCGACCCAGGGGGTGGCGGCCTCGGTGTCCGCGTCGAGCACGGGCGCCGTCCAGCGGTCGCCGACGCGCCGCGCGGCCTCGACCTCCAGCCGGAAGCGGGTGCGGAACAGCTCCTCCTGCGCCAGCTCGTTCTTGATGAGCTTGACCGCGACCGTACGGCCGCCTTCCGACCGCGCGAGGTACACCCGGCCCATGCCGCCCGTACCGAGCCTGCTCAGCAGCCGGTAGCCGCCGATTTCGGCCGGATCGTCCGGCGCCAGGTCTGCCATCTGTCCGCCCCCTAGTTCTTCTTCGTCCTTCGACTGTCCGTCACCAAGGTCACGACCTGGCAGCCAACGGGCCTCTGTTTGACAGCCGGGCCTGCTGGAGGGAGGTGAGGCGGGTGACGTAGACGAACGCGAGCGCCGTGGCGAGGATCCCCACGACGTTGCTGACCGCGCCGATCGTCAGGCTCGTGGAGGCGGAGCCGACCGTGGTGCTGTCGTACCAGCTCCCCCGGAGCTCGGACAGCATGTACATCGCCAGGTGGGCCAGCCAGCCGATCCACCAGGCGTGCAGGATCACGCGCGAGACGGGGCGCTCGCCCTCGGAGGCGCGCCAGACGTCGTTGGCGATCCGCTTGGGCAGGACGAGGTTCGCGAACGGGATGAGCCAGGCGCCGACGGCGAATCCGGGCGCCTCGCGCAGCGTGCCGGGCGCGAACACCTCGGCGTTGAGCCGCGTACGCCGGAACCAGCACAGCCACAGGACGCCGGCCGCGATCTCCACCAGCAGGGAGAGGGCCTCGGCCACGAAGGTCACGAGCCGCATCTCGTTGAAGTCGGCGGTGTCCCGGACCATGGGGCTCAGTTCGGTCCCCAGCGAGCTGTCCACCGCGACGAGCACGAAGAGGTGGAGGGCCATGGCGGCGGCGTAGCAGCCGAACAGCACGCGCAGCGCCGTCGCGAACCCCCGGGGCGACTCCGCGACGCCGACGCGGAAGCGGGGCGGGGGCGTGCCGTGCGGAACCGGCCCAGGAACCGGACCCGGACCAGGACCAGGAACCGGCCCCGGCCCCGGCACGGCCCCCGGCGGCTGCCAGCGCGGCGGCGCCGCACCGAAAGCGGAAGCCGGGGCCGCCGCCGGGATCGGGGACGGCGACGGGGCCGCCACGGCGGAGTGCGCGGGATGCGCGGAGTGCGCGGAGGTCGTGGGCGGCGCGCCCGGCCCCTGTTCCAGCTGTTCCGGCTGCTCCGGCGGGCCGAAGCGCTGCGGGTCCTCGCTGTCCAGCAGCCGTACGGCCTGCTGGCCGAGGTGGGCCAGCAGTTCCGCCGGGAGCCACGCCTCCCCGAGCCCCGTGCCGGGCGTCGCCTCCGTCGCCTCGACGGCGGTCAGCAGGGCCTCGACGCTGGGGCGCCCGTCCGGGGTCTTGGTCAGGCACGAGGCGATCAGCCCCCGCCAGGGCTCGGCGATCCCGTCGAGGTCGGCCTCCTCCTCGGCGATACGGAAGAGCAGCGCGTGCAGCCCGCTGTCCTGGGTGCCGAACGGCAGCCGCCCCGTCGCCGCGTACGCCAGCACGGTGCCCAGGCAGAACACGTCGCTCGCCGGGGCCACCGGCTGCCCGCGCACCTGCTCGGGCGACATGAAGCCCGGCGAGCCCACCAGCGCCCCGGTGCGGGTGAGCCCGCCCGCAGACTGCACGGCGGCGTCGAGGGCGCGGGCGATGCCGAAGTCGATGACGCGCGGACCCTCGATCGTCACGAGGATGTTGGACGGCTTGAGGTCACGGTGGATCAGCCCGGCACCGTGGATGGCCTGGAGCGCGCGGACGAGGCCGAGCGCGAGCGCCCGCAGGGACGTCACGGGCAGCGGCCCGTACTGCTCGGAGACCACCTCCGTCAGCGAGGGTCCCGCCACATAGCCGGTCGCGACCCACGGGGTCTCCGCCTCGGTGTCCGCGTCGAGCACGGGCGCGGTCCAGGTGTCGCCGACGCGCCGCGCCGCCCGTACCTCCTGCGCGAACCGGCGACGGAAGTCGGGCTGCCGGGCCAGCTCCGCCTGGACGACCTTCACCGCCGCCGTCCGGCCGCGCTCGGAGCGCGCGAGGTAGACGCGGCCCATGCCGCCCTGGCCGAGCCTCCCCAGCAGCCGGTACCCGCCGATCGAGGCGGGGTCGTCGGTGGTCAGTCCCTGCATGCGCGCTCCCCTTGCCCCAAGTCCCTGGGCACGAGGATAGGAGGAAGCGCGGGACGCGCGGGAACTCAGGTGCCGATGCGTCCGACCCCTGAGTTACGTGCCGCCGTGACCGTTTCCCGTACGGACGCGGGGAGATGACGCGGCATGACCGACACGAGGGGAGTCGCGCGGAGATGACGACGATGGGCGGGGGCGAGGGGCGGCCGGGAAGCCGCCGCAGAACGGTGCTGAGGACGGCCGTCGCGGGCGGACTCGGCGCGGCGGGCCTGACGGCGGGGGCCCGCCCCGCGCACGCGGAGGACGGCGGAGGGCGTACCCGCGTGAGCATCCTGCTCTACGACGGCTTCACCGCGCTCGACGCCGTCGGCCCGTACGAGGTGCTGTGCCGGGTGCCCGGCGTCGAGGTCACGACGGTGGCGTGCGAGCGCGGGCCCGTGCCGACCGACACCGGCGAGCTGTCGCTCGTCGCGGCGCGCGCGATGCGCGAGGTGCGGCGCACGGAGGTGCTGCTGATACCGGGCGGCGGAAACCGGGGCACGCTCGCGATGATGGAGGACGAGGGCGTCCACGCGTGGATCCGGCGGCTGCACCGGCACACCCGGTGGACGACCTCGGTCTGCACCGGCTCGCTGATCCTCGGCGCCGCCGGGCTGCTGCGCGGCCTGCCCGCGACGACGTACTGGGCCTCGCGCCCGTATCTGGAGAAGGTGGGCGCGACGTACACGCCGGGCCGGTTCGTCGAGGCGGGGAAGGTCCTCACGGGCGCCGGGGTCTCCGCGGGCATGGACATGGCCCTGCACCTCACCTCCCGTATCGCCGACGCGCGTACGGCGCAGGCGGTGCAGCTCGGCATCGAGTACGACCCGGATCCGCCGTACGACACGGGCAGCCCGGAGAAGGCGGACGAGGAGCTGGAGGAGCTGGCCCTGAAGCTGATCGACGACGCGGCACGCTGAGGATCCCCGGTCGGCCCGCCGTCACGTTTAACGTCGCGGGGAAGTCGCGTTAACCCTCGTCTCCCTAGCGTGCGGGGCATGGAATCACTGAGCCAGCTCCTCGGCCGTCTGGCGCTCGACCTCGGCGCGGTGGCGGTCCTCACCTTCGCCGTCTACTTCCCGAGGCACCGGCGCAGGGACCTGCTCCCGGCGTATCTCGCGCTGAACGTCGCGCTGTTCGCGGTCGTCGCCGCCCTCGCCCGGGTGGGGGAGGGCGGCGGCATGGCGCTGGGATTCGGCCTCTTCGGCGTGCTGTCCATGATCCGGCTGCGTTCGGAATCCATCCAGAACGAAGAGGTGGCGTACTACTTCACCACCCTCGTCCTCGGGCTCATCGCGGGCCTGCCGCACCTCCCCTTCGGCATCGCGGCCACGCTCTGCCTGCTGCCGGTCGCCGTGATCTACGTGGCGGACCACCCGCGCCTCTTCGCCCGGACGTACCGCACCGTCGTCACGCTCGACGCCGCGGTCACCGACCCGGAGGCCGTGCGCGCGCACGTACGGGCGCGGCTCGGCACGCCGCTCGCCTGGTCGGTCGTCGAGGTCGACTTCGTCCGCGACGTCACGGTCGTCGACGTCCGCTACCGCCAGGAGGTCCCCGCCCGGCCCCCCGTCCCCGTCGCAGTCCCCGCCGCCCGTACGAGGGAGAACGCCGTATGACCGCCGCCCGCGCCGCCCGTGTCGCCCCCGCCGTCCGCGCCATCGCGCGCGCCGCGCTCGCCGCGCACCCCATCGGGCTGGACGCCGTGATGGAACGGGCCCAGCTCCTCGACCGCTACGACCGCTGCTATCTCGTCCCCGCGCACGCCTTCCAGGAGATCGCGGCGCGGCTGACCGACCCGCACCGCGACGAGCCGTTCCGCGCGCTGTCGATCAACGGGCGCCGCTGGTTCCGCTACCACTCGGTCTACTACGACACCCCGGGGCTGCGCGCGTACCACGACCACCGGCAGGGGCGCAGGCGCCGCTGCAAGATCCGTACGCGGCTGTACGCGGACACGGGGGAGCGGCAGTTCGAGATCAAGGTGAAGGGCAACCGGGGCCAGACGGTCAAGTACCGCAGGCGCTCGGAGGAGGAGAGCCGGGGCCTGACGGGCCGGGACCGCGACTTCCTCGCCCGCACCCTCTCCGAGGCGTACGGCGCGGACTTCGAGGTCCCCGAGGACCTGCGCCCTTCCCTGGTCACCGACTACGACCGGGCGACGCTCGTGGCCGAGGGCCAGCGCGTGACGTGCGACGCGGGCCTCGTCTGCCGCGACGGGGACGGCGAGGGGCTGCACGCGGCGCGGGACCTGGTCCTGGTCGAGACGAAGTCGACGGGCCACCTCACCGAGGCCGATCTGCTGCTGCACGAGTACGGCTACCGGGCCGCCGAGTTCACCAAGTACGCCTCGCTCGGCGCCCTGCGCCCCGGCCTCCCCGCGCACCGCTGGCGCCGCTCGCTGCACGAGACTTTCCCGTCGAAACAGTTGGAGTGAGCGCCCGTACCGGGGACCATCGGCGAATGGAGACGAACCACCTGAAGACGAACCACCTGGGGCGCAGCACGGTGGAAGTCACGGAACTCGGCTTCGGCGGCGGCCCGCTCGGCGGCCTCTTCGCCCCCCTCGACGACGGGTCGGCCGCCGCCGCGCTGGCGGCGGCCTGGGACGCGGGAATCCGCTACTACGACACGTCACCGCACTACGGGCTCGGCCAGTCCGAGCGCCGTACGGGCGCGGCCCTGCGCCGCCGCGCCCCCGCCGCCTTCACGGTCTCGACCAAGGTCGGCAGGCTCCTCGTCCCCCAGGACCCGGAGGGGCGCCAGGACCCCGAGGGCTTCCGCGTACCGGCGACCCACCGCCGGGTCTGGGACTTCTCGCGGGACGGCGTCCGCCGCTCCGTGGAGGACTCCCTCACCCGTACGGGCCTGGACGCGGTCGACATCCTCTATCTCCACGACGCCGAGGCCCACTTCGAGGACGCCCTGCGCGAGGGGTACCCGGCGCTGGACGAGCTCCGCGCGGAGGGCGTCGTGCGCGCGATCGGCGCCGGGATGTACGACACGGCGATGCTGACCCGCCTGGTGCGGGAGGCCGACGTGGACGCCGTCATGCTCTCCGGGCGCTGCACCCTGCTCGACCACAGCGCGTACGACGACCTGCTCCCGGCCTGCGCCGAGCGCAACGTCTCCCTCGTCGCGGCCTCCGTCTTCAACTCGGGCCTCCTGGCGACGCCCGACCCCTCGCCCACGGCCACGTACGACTACGCGCCCGCGACGGACGCCCAGCTGGAGCGGGCCCACGCCCTCGCCCGCGTCTGCGCGGCGCACGATGTCCCCCTCCCGGCGGCGGCCCTCGCCTTCCCGCTCCTCCACCCCTCGGTCGCCTCGGTGGTCGTCGGCATGCGCACCCCGGAGGAGGTGGAGGCGAACGTCGCGTACTTCGGGACGGAGATCCCGCCGTCGCTGTGGAGGTCACTGAAGGACGAGGGCCTCATGGACACCCGCGTCCCCGGCTAGGCCGGATCTTCTCCGGCGTGGTCGTCCGGCTCGTTCCAGTTGGCCGTTCCGGCCATGTACACAACTGATCGCGAGTGCTTCACTTTGCGCTTGTTATTGGTGACCAGTACGGGGGATTCCCCCATTGGGCGCTATTCGTCCTTGCTGGTTCCATATGGCAAACGGGAGGACAATTCACGTGAAGCGTAAGATCGCCGGTCTGCTCGGCGCGTTCTCGCTGGGCGCGGTCGCCGTGCTGGGGGCCGGTTCCACCGCTCAGGCCCAGGAGGCCGATGTGGAGGCCAAGCGCCTGGCCTGCCTGGGCTGGTACTTCTGCCTGTACCAGCACGACGACTTCAGGGGAGCCAACGTCAGGGTCAGCTACGACACCAAGATCAAGAACCTGGCGAGCTCCGAGTACAGGTTCGACAACGCGGGCAGCTCCATGTCGAACAACACCGCCGTGTCCGTGACGCTGTACCGGTACAAGGGCTACGCGGGCACCCGCTACGTGGCCAAGAAGCAGAGCGAGGACAAGGACTTCACGAACAACGGCTTCGACAACAAGGCCAGTTCGCTCCGGGTTCCGTAAGGTCTGCCGTTCGGATCAGGCTTGATCATCCGGGAGGGACGGGGCGGCCGCCGCTGTCCCGCCCCTCCCGGCGCACCGCGAGAAACGGGGAAGAGAAACCGTGTCTGTTCGTTCGAGGGCCGTCGTCGCGCTGGCCCTGCTCTGTGCGCTCACCGGCTGCGCGGAGGGCGCGGACGCCGGCCCGGAGCGGGACTCCGCCCCGAAGGGCGCTGGCCCCAGCGCCCCCGTCCCTCCCCCGGGCAAGGAGGCGCGGGCCATCAAGGTCCCCCTCGACCGCTACGACCCCTCGCCCGCCGACCTGGAGGTCATCAGCGCCGCCGAGGACGTGCTGACCGCAAAGTGCATGCGGGGCAAGGGCCTGGACTGGAAACAGGCGCCGAGGTCGGCCGAGGAGGACGCCGAGCCGCGCAACCGCCGCCGTTACGGGGTGGTCGAGCCCGGCATCGCGAAGATCTACGGCTACCACCTGCCCGCCGACCGCCCGACGGTCGCCCGGCGCGCGGCGGCCCGCAAGGCCCGCGAGAAGGGCCTCGACGCGGCGGCGCGGAAGGCGGCGTACGGCCCCCAGCGCAAACCCGGCCAGAAGGGCGGCGGCTGCGTGGACAAGTCGAAGGAAGCGCTGGTGAAGGACGTCCCCGACGCGGACTTCGGCCTGCTCGACAAGACGCTCGGCGCGACGTACGAACGGTCCATGAAGGACCGGAAGGTGAAGCGGGTCTTCCGCGCCTGGAGCGCCTGCATGAAGAAGAAGGGGTACGCCTACCCCGGCCCGATGGAAGCCATCACCGACAAGCGCTGGATGAAGGGCGACCAGGTCTCCCGCGCGGAGATCCGGCAGGCCCGTACGGATGTGCGCTGCAAGGAGAAGACGGACCTGGTGGCGGTCTGGAACGCGGCGGAGAACCGCATCCAGCACGCCGCGATCAAGTCCGACGCCGCAGCCTTCCAGAAACTGGAGCGGGCCCAACACACCTGGATGACCGCCGCGCGCCGCGTGCTCTAGGCCGTGGCCGCTGGGCAGGGGCTGCCCCGGAGCGCCCCGCACCTCTAGGGGCGCGGGGAACTGCGCGACAAGCCACGACGCAGCCGCAGTCTGCAACGCACGGCACGGGGCAGCCCCTGCCCAGCCCTCAGCTGAGGGCACCCATGATCCGCCGGACACGGCTAGGCGGCGTCCCCCAGCTCGCACCACACGTGCTTGCCGTTGTACGTGAGCAGGTGCCATCCCCACTTGTCGGAGCAGGACCGTACGAGGGCGAGCCCCCGCCCCTCCTCTGCGAGGGCGTCCGCCGGTGCCGGTGCGGGCGGATTGGGGTCGGTGTCCCACACCCCGATCCGCAACGTCGCGGTGCCCACGTCCCAGCAGATCCGCAGCGCTGCGGGCCCCTTGGTGTGCTGCACGGCGTTGGTGACCAGCTCCGTGCCGAGCAGCTCGGCGACGGGGACGAGGTGGGCGACCCCGTGCGCGATGAGCACTATCCGCAACGTGTGACGGCAGATCGCCACGGCCCGTGGGTCGTTGGGGATGTGCAGCGTGTATTCCCAGGGTTCGGACATACGGCCACTCCACTCCGGGAGGAGAACGGTGAGAGGGTGCGGCGTTCCTCGGGCGGTGGCATGGCCGTTCCGTCATGGCATGACGGCACGGTGCGCTTCCGGGTACCCCGGTTTCGCAGCGTGTGCGACGCGTCACCGAATGTATGGCATAACCTTTGTACGTCGCAAGGTGATGCCCTAACGTTGCGGAGCAACTCCCCTGCCGGGGCACGCTGTTGGATACGAGGAGTGCGAGATGCCGCCGAGAAGGCAGCCGACTGCCCGTCAGGAACGCCTGGGTACGGAGCTTCGCAAGATGCGCGAGGCAGCGGGCATGACTGCCCGTGACACGGCCGGGCTCCTGGGCACGAACAACATCCAGATGAGCCAGATGGAGTCGGGCCGCGCGGGCGTGAGCGAGGCGCGCATCCGCAGGATGGCGTCGCACTACGCGTGCGACGACAACGACTACATCGACGCCCTGGTCGCCATGGCGACGGACCGCACACGCGGGTGGTGGGAGGAGTACCGGGGCGTGCTGCCGCCCGGGTTCCTCGACCTCTCCGAGCTGGAGCACCACGCGACGTACCGGATGGACGTGGAGCTCATGCATGTGCCGGGTCTTCTGCAGACGGAGGAGTACGCGCGGGCGGTCTTCGGCTACAGGCTGCCGACGCTGCCCGAGAGCGAACTGGAACCACGCGTGGCGCACCGGATGCGACGCCGCGTGATCATCGACCGTGAAGACCCCATTCGGTACGAGGCGATCACTCATGAGGCGGCGCTGCGCATCATGGTCGGAGATCGCGCCTCTGCCCGTAGGCAGCTCACCCGGATCCTGGAGCTGTCCGAGGCCGAGCGCATCGCGGTGCGAGTCATCCCCTTCGGGAAAGAGGGCTTCGGCGGGGCTGGTTGGACCATGATGTACGTGGGCGGGCTGGTGCCGAGGCTCGACACTGTTGCCCGGGATTCGCCACACGGCACGGACTTCCTCGACGCTGCGTCCCAACTCGGCGCGTTCCGACGTTTGTTCGATAAGATGGAGGGGGAGTCACTGGCTCCCAGCCAGTCGCGTGACTTCATCCATCAGGTCGCCAAGGAACTGTGAGGCTCAGCCGTGAACACACACATCCGCTGGCAGAAGTCGTCCTTCTCCGGTGGCGGTGATGGCAACAACTGCGTCGAGGTCGCCACGACCCCGAACACCCTCCTCCTCCGCGAGAGCGATGACCCCAGCACTGTGCTGGCCCCGTCTCCTCGCGCTCTGTCAGGGCTGCTGGCGCACCTCAAGCGCGACGGCGTCCGGTGAAGCACTGGCAGAAGTCGTCGTTCTCGGGAGGCGGCGACGGCAACACCTGCGTGGAGCTGGCCCGCACGGGCAACCAGCTCCAACTCCGGGAGAGCGAGGCCCCCGACACGGTGCTGGCCCCATCTGCGTACGCGCTGTCGGGGCTGCTGGCTCACATCAAAGGGGAGGGCATCCGGTGAAGCACTGGCAGAAGTCCTCGTTCTCCGGCGGGGACGACGGGAACGCGTGCGTGGAGATCGCCACAACCCCGAGCACTCTCCTCCTCCGGGAGAGCGACGAGCCCGACACGGTGCTGGCCCCCTCCCCTCGCGCTCTCTCCAGCCTGCTGGCGCACCTCAAGGGTGAGGGGCAGGCGTGAGTGATCCGGAAACGGGGGCGTTTCCGGAGGCGTTGCGGGAGGTCTGCGGCGTTGAGCTCTCGTTCGACTTCGAGCCGTTCGACGCGTTTCTGGACGCGGACGACACCACCACCTGGCTCCGGCACTGGACCGGAAACGAGGAGGTGACGGGGGACGACTTCCGCGTGTTCGGAATGGACGGCACGGGCGGCTACGCCGCGTTCTGGCTCGTACGGCCGCGAGCCGAGGTCACCGAACAGCCCGTCGTCTTCCTCGGCTCCGAGGGCGAGACGGGCGTCGTGGCGGCGAACATGGACGCCCTGCTCTGGCTGATGGCCGCGGGCCGGGGCCCGTACGAGGCGGCCGTGTCCGGTGAGGACACGGCCGCCCCGCACTCGGGCGTGGCGGAGATCGCCGCGCGGCATGCCCCCGGCACGGGGCCGCGGGACCCGGAGGCGATCACGGAAGAGGCCCAGGCCGAGTTCCCGCACTTCGGGGCGGTCATGGACGCGCTCTGTTGCTAGCACGGCCCCTGCTCCGCTTGCTTGGAGTGCGCTCCAAAGCCATAGCGTTGAGACAGCTGAGCAGCCGAACAACCCACGCGTCGACGCACCCTCCCGCACGACCGACAGGAAGACGCAAGTGGTAGACAAGCAATTCACGACGCACGCGGAGCTCTTTGATCTGCGCGGAAAGCGCGCGCTCGTCACCGGTGGCACACGGGGCATCGGAATGATGATCGCGCGTGGCCTGCTCCAGGCGGGCGTCCGCGTGGTCATCAGCTCACGCAGCGCGGAAGCGTGCGCTCAGGCGCAGGAAGAGCTGTCCGCATTCGGTGAGGTGCGGGCCGTCCCCGCCGACCTGTCCCGTCACGACGAGTGCCGGCGACTGTCCGACCTCGTCACCGCCGACGCTGAGCCTCTCGACATCCTCGTCAACAACGCGGGCGCCCTGTGGGACGAGCCGCTGGAGACGTTCCCGGACGAGGCCTGGGACACGGTCGTCGACCTCAACCTGAAGTCGCCGTTCTGGCTGGTCCAGGAGCTGCTGCCCGCCCTCCGCAAGGCGGGCACAGCGGACGATCCCGCGCGGATCATCAACATCGGCAGCATCGCCGCCATCCACATCCCCCAGCGGCCCAACTACTCGTACTCCAGCAGCAAGGCCGCACTGCATCAGCTCACCAGGGTGCTCGCCAAGGAACTGGGGCCGCAGCGCGTCACCGTGAACGCCGTGGCGCCGGGTCCTTTCCCGTCGACGATGATGGCCGCGACCCTCGATGAGTTCGGGGAGGCGATCGCGGCGTCGGCCCCGCTGCGCCGGATCGGCCGCGACGACGACATGGCGGGTGTCGCCGTGTTTCTCGCCAGCCGGGCAGGCGCGTACCTGACGGGCGCCGTGATCCCCGTCGACGGCGGCATCGCCACGACCGCGTAGGGGAGCCGCGCCGCTCCTTCCGGACGCCCGCCTGGTGTCGGCCCGTCGGTACACAATGCTCGGCATGGTGAGCTTCGAAGATCAGGATCTGGCCGGCGCGGAGTTTCGCGAGTGCGACCTGACAGGCGCCCGGCTGATCGGCGTGGTGATGCGGGACGTCGTGATCGACGGGCTGGTCAGCAACGTGGTGGTCAACGGCGTGGAGGTGACGTCCTACGTCGAGGCCGAGCTCGACCGGCGGTATCCGGTCCGGTTGCTGATGCGCTCGGGTGACCCGGCCGATCTGCGCGAAGCCCATCGACAGCTGCGGGAGGGCTGGGCGAGGACGATCGAGCGGCTGCGCGCGATGCCCGCGGGCTCCGAGCACCTGCGTGTCGCCGACGAATGGTCGGCGGTGGAGACCCTGCGCCACCTGGTGTTCGTGCACGACTCGTGGTTTCGCCGGTGCTGCCTGGGATCGGCCCAGCCCTTCACCGGGATCGGGCTGGCGTCCGGCTTCGTGCCCGATCAGGAGGAACTGGGCCTCGATCGAACGGCGAGCCCAGGCCTCGACGAGGTACTGGCTGTGCGAGAGGAGCAGTCCGCCGAGCTGGAGCGTTGGCTGGCGACCGTGACGGCCGACGAGCTGTCCGCGGTCGCTCCCGTTCCCGCGGGACCGGGCTGGCCGCCGTACGCCGAGGGCAAGCCGGTGGTCGAGTGCCTGCGGGTGGTGCTGAACGAGGAATGGCTGCACCACGGGTTCTGCGTCCGTGACCTCGATACGCAGGAACGCTGAGCTGGATCCCTGCGCGAGGTCGCGATGAGTTCGGTCGGCTTCGCCAGTCTGTACGACGACGAACCGCAACCGCTGCATTCGGAGAAGCCGATGTCCGACACCACCTGCCACATGTCGATCTCGCTCGACGGTTACGTCGCCGGGCCCGAGCAGAGCCGGGACGACCCGCTGGGCAAGCGCGGCAAGGAGCTGCACGGCTGGCACATCGGCGACCCGCGTGCGACCGAGGCCGACAGGACGGCCAACGGCTGGCTGATGCGCCCGCGCGGCGCGTACGTCATGGGCCGGAACATGTTCGGGCCGATCCGGGGCGAGTGGAGTGAGGCCTGGGACGGCTGGTGGGGCGCCGAGCCCCCGTACCACGCCCCGGTCTTCGTGCTCACTCACTACGCCCGCGAGCCGGTCAAGATGGAGGGAGGGACCACCTTCCACTTCGTCACCGGAGGCTTCGACGCCGCGTACGCGCAGGCGCTGGAGGCCGCCGACGGCAAGGGCGTGGACATCGCCGGTGGCGCGTCGACGGTCCGGCAGGCACTGAACGCCGGGGTGATCGACGAACTCGCCCTCGACATCGCACCCGTCCTGCTCGGCGGCGGCGAGCGCATCTTCGACGGCATCGACGCCGAGAGCTTCGACTTCGAGCCCGTCGAGGTGCTCCACTCGCCGCTGACCACCCATGTCCGCTACCGCAGGCGCGCCGTCGGCTGAGGGCCGTGCCCAGCCGTCAGCCCTTGCTGAGCATGTGGAGCACCGTCCTACGGGGCAGGGTGCGGGCGGCAGCGGCGAAGAGGGTGTTCCGTCGTCCGGAGATGACGGTGGGGTGCTTGCGGCGCCGCAGGGCGGCGAGCGCGGTCCGTACGACGCGCTCGGGGGTCTGGACCAGCCCGGCGGGCACGTCGTCGCCGGTGTGCGGCTGGGACTCGGTGGCCGTCATGCCGGGGCACAGGCCCATCACGTAGACGCCGCGGTCCTTGTGCTCGTGCCAGAGGGACTCGGAGAAGGAGGTCACGAACGCCTTGGTGGCGGCGTAGACGCTCAGGTTCGGCATGGGCGCGAAGGCGAGGGTCGAGGAGACGTTGAGCAGGCTGTCGCCGGGTTCGGCGCGGGCGACGAACCGGTGGGCGAGGGTGACCAGCGCTTCGCAGTTGAGGTGCAGCATGGCCAGGGTGTGCGGGAGCGGGGCGGTGCCGAAGGCGCCCGGCACGGCGGCGCCCGCGTTGTTGACGAGCAGGTGGACCCGTTCCCCGTCGAGCACGTCGGTGACCCGCTGACGGCCTTCCGGGGTCGTCAGGTCGGCGGCCACGGGGGTGTGGCCCGGGCCGAGCGCGTCGGTCAGCGACCGGAGGCGGTCCGTGTCGCGGGCGACGGCGATCACGCGGTGGCCCTGGCCCGCGAGCTGACGGGCGAACTCGCGGCCGATGCCCGCGCTCGCTCCGGTCACCAGAGCGGTGCTCACTTCCCGGCCCCGGGGTGCTCAGTAGGCTCGGTCTGCCCGGGATGCGGGGCGGCGGTGACGTTCATGGGCATATCCTCCGTGGTAGCTTCGCAAGCGAAGTTGCTGCGCATGAGAAGTCTCTTCGTTCGCGAAGAGATTAGGGAGTGGAGGAACCCTTGTCAACGCCGTCGATGCGCCCCGATGCGGGCGAGGTCTACCGCCAGTACCTCAGCGCGGTGCTGCTGCACGGCCACGCCAGCGCCCATGCCTGCAACCTCGGCGCCACCGATCTGTACGCGCTGAACATCCTTCATCTCTCGGGCGCGATGACCCCGGGCGAACTGGCCACCCGCACCGGCCTGACGACCGGCCCGACCACCCGCCTGATCGACCGCCTGGAGCAGGCGGGCTACGTGCGCCGGGTGCCCGACCCCGGCGACCGGCGCAAGGTGAGCGTCGAGCCGGTCGGCGAACCCGCGGAGCTCGACCGCGTCATGGCACCGGCGCGCAAGAAGATCGGCCAGATCCTCGGCAGCTACACGCCGGAGCAGCTCGACGCCCTCTTCGACTACTTCACCCGCGCCGCCGAGGCGTACCAGGAGGCCGCCGAGGAGCTGCGCCGCGAGCAGTGAACCGGCGGGCCCGGCGGCTCGGCGGCCCGGCGACCCGGCGGCCCGGCGAGAAGCTCGGCCTCAGGCGGCGAGGTGGGCCGCGAGCCGGTCGGCGGCGGTGCGGGGCTCGCGGCCGAGGAGCTCGGCCAGCAGCGGTCCGGCCTGGGCGAAGTGGCCCGCGCGTGCCGCCTGGTACCAGCTGAGCATGAGCCGGGCCGTCTGCTCCGGCACGCCGCTCGCGAGCTGGTCGGCGACCCACTCCTCGTCGTCCACGACGACGCGCTCGATGGTGCGGCCGGTGAGGTCGGAGGCGATCCTGGCGAAGTCGTCGAAGGTGACGGCGGTCGGCGCGGTCAGGTCGACGGGCCCCTCGACGGCGCGGTCCCCGGCGAGCAGGGCCGCGGTGGCCTCGGCCACCTCGTCCCGCTCGACGTACGGGGTGGGGCCGTCCTCCGGCATGGCGATCACGCCGGTGCGCTGCCACGGGCCGAGCACCTGATCGAGCGGACCGTAGGCGCCGTTGCGCAGGGCGGTCCAGGCCACTCCCGTCCCGGCGAGGATCGCCTCGGTCGCGACGTGGAACTCCGAGGGCGTGTACGGGTTGCCGGGCACGGCGCCCTGCTGGCTCGTGTAGAGGATCCGCCGGACACCGGCCGCGACCGCCGCTTCGACCGCGTTGCGGTGCAGGGCGACCATGTCGGCGGCCGGATCGTTGCCGGACACCAGCAGGACCTGCTCGGCACCGGCGAACGCGTCACGCAGCGCGGCCGGGTCCTCGTAGGAGCCCTGCCGGACGCGCACGCCACGGTCGGCGAGGTGCCGCGCCCTGGCGGTGTCGCGGACGCTGACGCCGATCCGGTCGGCGGGTACGCGCGTGAGGAGGTGCTCGACGGTGGCGCCGCCCAGCCCACCGGTGGCGCCGGTGACAACGATCATGCTCTCGGCCCTCCATGGGTCGACCTAAGTTGACCCAGTAGGTCAATTTCTCTTCCGTCCCCGACCGTAGGTAAACTGACCCGGCGAGTCAAATTACGACGGTCGGCGGCATGACGTGCAGAAAGAGACGGTGAGGACCATGGCCGGTGCGGTGCCTTCGGGGTCCCGGCTGCGTGCCGACGCCCGGCGCAATTCCGAGCAGATCCGCGCCGCCGCGGTCGGCGCCTTCCAGGGGCAGGGCCTGGCGGTGCCGCTGGAGGAGGTCGCCAAGGCGGCGGGGGTGAGCAAGGCCACGGTCTTCAACCGGTTCGGCGGGCGGATCGGCCTCATCGACGCCGTCATCGAAGAGGTCGTCGCGCGCGAGCTGTTCGCCGTCATCGACCACACGCGGACCATCGACGACGCCGGCGAGCGGGTCACGTACTACCTCACCGCGATCCGCGACCTCCAGTACCGCCAGCCCGCCTTCAACGACGTCCTGCTGCAGACCTATCCGCACTCGGAGCAGCTCATGGAGATCTGCCGGGTCGGCGGTCAGGCCAACGAGGAGTTCATCGCGGCCGCGCGGGCCTCCGGAGTGCTGCGGCCGGAGTTCACGCCGGACGATCTCCACGCCCTCGTCGTCGACAACGCCCTCGCCCTCAAGCACGGCGACAGGCCCGCCCGGGCCGACTACGACCGCCGCACCACGTATCTCCTGGACGGGATCCGGGGACGCGCGGCGTGAACTTCGCCGCGACCGCGTCATGGTTGCCCTGTGCCGTGGCTACTGGGCAGGGGCTGCCCCGTGCGGTGCCTTGCAGGCTGCGGCTGAGTCGTGGCTTGTCGCGCAGTTCCCCGCGCCCCTGACGGGGCGCTCCGAGGAGCGCCGCGTATCTCTAGGGGCGCGGGGAACTGCGCGCGCAACCACCCACAAGCCGCAGCCTGCGACACACAGGCAGGGGCAGCCTCTGCCCAGCGGCCACGGCCTAGGCGTCCTCCGGACCCCCCGTCGGCGCCGGGGACTGGGTATGAAGGACCTCGCGGGCCTGTTCCGCGGCGCGGGCGACGGCCTCGGAGACGAAGTCGAGGAAGCGGGCGATGCTCTCCAGCCGTTCGGCGGCCGGAGTGCCGGGCTGGAGGACGCCGACGCCCTCGCGGGCGGCCTCGCCGAGCTCGGAGGTGCTGCGGGCCGCGGCCAGGATCGACTGGTACCAGACGTCGTCGTCCACGACATACCGCTCGCGGCGGCCCGCTTCCTGCTCGCGGCGGACGAGGCCCTGGGTCTCCAGGAAGGCGACCGCCTTGGAGACGGAGGCCGGGCTGACCTGGAGCCGCTGGACGAGCTCGGCCGCGGAGAGGCTGCCCGCGTCGGTGAGGGTGAGGCAGGTCAGCACGCGGGCGATCATCTTGGGGAGGCCCTGCCCCATGAGGATCGTCGTGAACGTCTCCTCGAACTCACGCACGGCCTCGGGGTCGCGCCCGTGCTCCTGGCGGGGTGACTCCGGCCCCCGGGGCGTGGACTGCCTGCGGCGGTGGGCGCGGCGCTCGGTGGCGCGGTGGGCCAGGTCGGAGCGGTACGCGGTCGGGCCGCCGTTCCGCATCACCTCGCGCGTGACGGTGGACGTCGGGCGGTCGAGCCGCCGGGCGATCTCCGCGTAGGCCAGGCCGTCGCCCAGCCCTGTCGCGATCTGCTGGCGCTCCTGCTGGGTGAGTCTGCCTCCTGGCACCGCGCGCTCCTCTCGTACGTCCTCGGTCCCCGCAGCATAGCTTTCCGCTTGAACCATTGCAACGAACCTCAGGGGTTGCGTTGCGTTAAATCTTATTCCATTGCAATGAAATCTCTGCTGTGAGCTGCAGTGATGTACTTCTGGTGCAACAAGAGTGTTGATGGAATCATGAACGCAACGTAGCTTTTCCTGTGTCGGAAACACCGACGACAACGAGCGACAGGAGAGCACGATGCAGAAGTTCGAGACCCCCACCCCCGTCTCCGCCGTCCTCGACATCCCCGCGGGCCGCGTCCAGCTCATCGCCGCCGACCGCGCCGACACCACCGTCGAGGTCCTCCCGCTGAACCCCGCGAAGAGCCGGGACGCGAAGGCCGCCGAGCGGATCGCCGTCGAGTTCGCCGACGGCGTCGTGCGGATCACCGCGCCGGAGGCCAAGAACCAGCTCCTCGGCAACTCCGGATCCGTCGAGGTGACCGTCCAACTGCCCGCCGGGTCCCGCGTCGAGGCCGCCACGGCCGCCGCCGACCTCCGCGGGGTCGGACGGCTCGGAGACGTCGTCCTCGACGGCGCGCAGGGCGCGGTCAAGATCGACCAGGCCGCGAGCGTCCGCCTCACCGTGAGCGACGGATCGGTCGAGATCGGCCGGCTCGACGGCCCCGGCGAGATCACCGTCGACCGCGGCGACCTGACCGTCGCGGAGGCCGTGCGCGGCACCGTCACCCTCGCGACCCGGCAGGGCTCGATCTCCGTCGGCGCGGCGCGCGGCGTCTCCGCCTCGCTGGACGCGGGCACCGCGTACGGCCGCGTCAGCAACTCGCTCAGGAACGCCGAGGGCGACGACGCGCCCCTGGCCATCCACGCCACCACCGACCAGGGCGACATCACCGCCCGCAGCCTCTGAGGAGCAACCGCCATGACGAACCCGGCCATCCTGGCGAACGATCTGCGCAAGTCCTACGGCGAGAAGCTCGTGCTCGACGGCATCGACCTGGCCGTCCCCGAGGGAACCGTCTTCTCCTTGCTCGGCCCGAACGGCGCGGGGAAGACGACCGCCGTGAAGATCCTCTCCACCCTCGTCACCGCGGACGCGGGCGCGATACGGGTGGGCGGCCACGACCTGGCCGCCGACCCGCAGGCGGTACGCGCGGCGATCGGGGTGACCGGGCAGTTCTCCGCCGTCGACGGTCTGATCACCGGCGAGGAGAACATGCTCCTGATGGCGGACCTGCACCATCTGTCCAGGCGCGAGGGGCGGCGCGTGGTCGCCGGACTCCTGGAGCGCTTCGACCTGACGGAGGCCGCGCGCAAGCCCGCCGCCACGTACTCCGGCGGCATGAAGCGCCGCCTCGACATCGCGATGACGCTGGTCGGCTCGCCGCGGATCATCTTCCTCGACGAGCCGACGACGGGGCTCGACCCCCGCTCCCGGCACAGCATGTGGCAGATCGTCCGCAAGCTCGTCGCGGACGAGGGCGTGACGGTCTTCCTCACCACCCAGTACCTGGAGGAGGCCGACGAACTCGCGGACCGTATCGCGGTGCTGAGCGACGGGAAGATCGCGGCGGAGGGCACGGCGGACGAGCTGAAGAGGATGATCCCCGGCGGGCACGTACGGCTCCGCTTCGCGGACCCGGTCGCCTACCGCAAGGCCGCCGCGGCCCTGAGCGAGGCCCAGCGGGACGACGAGGCACTGGCCCTCCAGCTCCCCAGCGACGGCAGCCAGCGCGCACTGCGCGCCATCCTCGACGGGCTGGACTCCGCCGGGATCGAGGCGGACGAACTGACCGTGCACACGCCCGACCTGGACGACGTCTTCTTCGCCCTCACCAGCACCAGCACCAGCACCGGCACCGGCAACAACGCGCCCAAGGAGGCCGTCCGATGAGTTCCCTCGCCCTCGCCGTACGCGACTCGTCCACGATGCTGCGCCGCAACCTGCTGCACGCCCGGCGCTACCCGTCGCTCACCCTCAACCTGCTGCTCACGCCGATCATGCTGCTGCTGCTCTTCGTCTACATCTTCGGCGACACCATGAGCGCGGGCATCGGCGGTGGCGGCGCCGACCGCGCCGACTACATCGCCTTCCTCGTCCCCGGCCTGCTCCTGATGACCATCGGCAGTACGACGATCGGCACCGCGGTCTCCGTCTCGAACGACATGACCGAGGGCATCATCGCCCGCTTCCGCACGATGGCGATCCACCGCGGAGCGGTCCTCGTCGGGCACGTCGTCGGCAGCGTCCTGCGGGCCGTGATGAGCGTGGTCCTGGTCGGCGCGGTCGCCGTCGCCATCGGCTTCCGCTCCACCGACGCCACGGCCCTGGAGTGGCTCGCCGCCTTCGGGCTCCTGGTCCTCTTCGCCACCGCGCTCACCTGGATCGCGGTCGGCATGGGCCTGGTCAGCCCGAACGCCGAGGCCGCCGGGAACAACGCGATGCCGATGATCCTGCTGCCCCTGCTCTCCAGCACCTTCGTCCCGCTCGACGCGATGCCGGGCTGGTTCCAGCCGGTCGCCGAGTACCAGCCCTTCACCCCGGCCATCGAGACCCTCCGCGGCCTGCTCCTCGGCACGGAGATCGGCAACGACGCCTGGCTCGCGCTCGGCTGGTGCCTGGGCCTCGCCGTCCTCGGCTACTTCTGGTCCACCGCGAAGTTCGCCCGCGACCCGAAGTGACAGCGCCCCACCACGCGCACCCCGTACGAACCCGAGGGCGGCGTACTCCGACATCACGTCGGTGCACGCCGCCCTCTTCGGCTTTCAGGTGCTCCTGCCCTGTCCTCCTGGGATCATCGTCCCGTGCTGCGAACCGTCGAGATCACCGCCGAACTCACCGGTGTCCCCCAGGGCGAGGACTTCCACAACCTGCACTGGGAGAAGACGATCGAGCTGAGCCTCGACTGCTTCGTGTGCGAACGCACCGACCGGACGACCGTCCTCCGCCTCGGCGAGGAACGGGCGACCTGCAGCGCGGGGCGGGAAGCCCCCCGGCATCCCGCCCCGGCCCGGATCGCCGCGTTCGACGTCACGACGGGCCAGGACCGGCTGGCGCTCCGGGCCGTCGTCGACCACTGGTGGGCGCCGTTCCACGACGCCAAGCGTGACCGGCCCGCCTCGGCGCTCACCCGGGCCCCATGGGTCCGGCTGCACGTCGGGTCCTACTGCTCGGGGGTTCGGCAGTCGGGCTCGTTCAGCATCCAGAGCAACATGGTCCGGCCGGTGCGTGAGACCTGCGGCGACTGCGGCCTGCGGCTCGCGGTCAGCGATCAGGCGCCCGGCATCCGGCTCCTGGCCTGAGCCGGAACGGATCTACCCGGAGCGGATCAGGAGCAGCGCTCGTAGAAGTGGCTCCAGCCGTCGGTGGGCATCTTCGGCGGCTCGGGGGTCGTGCCGGTCTCGCCGTACTTCTCGTCGTGCTCCCGGTTCCAGTCCCCGATGCCCTTGCCCGGCTCGGTCACCCGCACGGAACGGTCGAGGTTGCCGTCACCGGAATTGTTGAGGACGGCCACGTCGGGGTACTCGTCGTCGCCGTAGTTGGCGATGCGCAGCTCCTTGGCCTCGCCCATGTCGCCGATGTCGGTGTGGCGGGCGTCCGGCGAGGAGAGGTCGTCACGGCTGACGGGGCCCGGGCGGTACTCGGCGATACGGGCGGTGTTCGGGTCGTCCCCCTCCGAGCGCTTGACGACGTTGACGACCATGTCGAGGGTGCCGTCCTTGTCGAAGTCGGCGAACTGGGCGGTGGTGCCCTCGCCCGCCTTGGCGCCCACGAGCTTGGACACGTACTGCTTCTCGCCGAACGAGCCGTCCTCGTTGCCCCACTGGATGGTCCCGCGGGTGCCGGAGAGGCCCACGTCGGAGATCTTGTCCGGGTTGCCGTCGCCGTCCAGGTCGCCGACCAGCGTGGTGGCGTCCGCCAGGCACGGCGCGGCGGCCTTCTGCGCGGGCCCGGCGGGCTCGGCCGCGGTGGCCTGGTACCCGGCGATCGTGAGGGACAGGGCGACGGCCGCGAGCGGCGCGGCGATCAGACGAGAACGCTTGCGAAGCATGGTGTGAACTCCCGTGGTCATTGCTGTTGAACCGTGCTCGCTACGGGAAGCCCCCGACGAGCACGGTCCGAGCCTGCGGGACGCCCCGTCCAGGGCGCCACGGTTGCCGGGAAGTTGGGGACGCTGGAACGCCATTTCCCCCTCTGACCAGGGAAGATACGGTCGGTCTGGAACGCCTCGCTGGGACGCCGCCCGCCGCCTCCGTGGCTACGGGCGCGGGGAAACGGCCCGGAAACGGAGGACGAAGCGCCGCTGCCACGGGGTCTCGACGGCGTGCGACGAGTAGTGCGCGCGGACATACGCCACCGCCTCTTCCGGCGGGACGCCGTCCTGGATCGCGAGGCAGGCGAGCGCGGTGCCCGTACGCCCGCGGCCGCCGCCGCACGCGAACTCCACGCGCTCGTCCCCGGCCCGCTCCCACGCCTCGCGCACCGCCGCCGCGAACCCGGCGCGGTCGGACGGCAGCCAGAAGTCGGGCCAGCGGATCCAACGGTGATCCCACGCGACGTCCTCGGGGCGGCGGCCCCGCAAATGCAGCGCGAATTCCGGACGCGGCCCCTCCGGAAGCGGATGGCGCAGCCCGCGCCCGCGCACGAGCCGCCCGGAGGGCAGCCGCAGCACACCCGTCGCGTCGGGGTCCCAGGTAAAGGTGGCGGTCATGGCCCGAGCGTAGGAGCGCGGCGCGGTGCACGCGGGCGGAACGCTTCGTTCCGCCCGCAACGCACAGCTCCCCGCCCTCGCGCGCCGCCGCGCGTCAAGGACGGGGAGTCGGTGGTTCGTCCACAGCCTGTGGGCGGCGGGCGTTCAGCCGCCGTGCGGCGTGGGTGAGGTGGGGTGTCCCGTCACTTGGCGGGGATCACGCACATGTTGGGGACGTAGCCGCGGGTGCCGCGGTACTCGACGTAGCCCCAGCCGTTCCAGTTCTTCATGCCGCACTTGCTGTACTTGCCGCCCTTGAGGCCCTTGATCCAGCAGCCCTTGGTGCCCTTGTACCAGAGGCGCAGGCCGGGCGACTTCGTGCTGGGCTTCTTGCGGACCTTGACGTTGGTGTTCGCCTTGGCCCACTCCTTGGTGCCCCCGCTGCACTTGGCCGCGGCGGTGCTGGTGCCGCCCGCGTCGGTGCCCACGGTGGTGGCGGTGGCCGCGGCCCCCGCGCCGAGCAGCGAGAAGACGGCGACAGCCGTCGGAATGATCAGACGCTTCTTCATTTGTGGAGCTCCCCGTGTGACGTGTTGATCAACGTGCGGCCCCATGTGTACCTGACAAGGCGTAGATCAACAAACGCGGAGCTGAGCGCGTGCCTCCATCAGCGCGAAGCCCAGCAGATTGAGCCCGCGCCAGCGGTCGGGCCGTGCCGCGTTCTCGTCGTCGGCGGCGAGCCCGATGCCCCAGACGCGGTCGAGAGGGCTGGCCTCCACGAGCACGCGCTCGCCGGTCGTGAGGAGGAAGTCCCGGATGCCGGAGTTCTGCCCGAACTTGGCGCGACTGGCGGCGACGACGATCTCGTACCGGTGCGCGTCCCACGTCGCCTCGTCGAAGCCGCGGACTTCCCGTCCGAGTTTCTTCGCCTGCGCGGGATGAGGGGCCGCGAGCACGCGCTCCGCGATGTCGTCGTTCCCGAAGAGCCACGCCTTGTGGGCCATCATGTAGTGCTCGGCGGAGGCGAAGACGTGCCCGTCCTCCGTGAATTCCGCGGGCCACCACTGGCTGAGACAACCGGCACCGGGCGAACCGTCCCGCCGGGGCCGGTGCCCCCAGAAGAAGAGGAACTTCAGCGGAACGCCGTCGGCGACGGCCCGGGCAGCGGCGTCCACGGACCTGACCGGCCCGATTCCCGTCCCTGCTTCTGTCTCTGACATGCCGGAATTCTGCGGGCGGCCGAGCCGTCCGCTCAAGCTCATTTCGGCTCCGCGGCGCGGCCGAAGCGGCAGTGGATCGCCGCGCCCGTGCCGCGCGCGGGCGTGCCCAGGGTGACGTCGCCGCCCGAGTGCTCGGCGGTCGTACGGGCGATGTCGAGGCCGAGGCCCGTGGAGCCCGCGCCGCTCTCGCCGCGCGCCGAGAACGTCTCGGCGGTGCCGTCGGGGAAGCCCGGACCCTCGTCCTGGACCGTGAGGACGCCGTGCCGCGGCTCGGCGGCGACCGTGACGGAGAGGGCAGCGCCCTCCGGCGTGTGGTCGAGGACGTTGCCGATCAGCGCGTCGAGGACGGCGGAGAGCTCGTCCTCCGGGACCCGGACCCCGACCGGCGCGGCGGGCGCGTCCACCGTCACCTCGCGGCTCTGGTCCTCCGCCAGCGGGGCCCAGAACGCGGCGCGTTCGCGCGCGACCGCGGCGAGGTCCGCGCGGCGCGAGCCGGGGGCCGCGCCCGCGCGCCGGGCGGCACGGATCACCTCGTCCACGCTCCGCTCCAGCGCCGCGACCGAGGCCCCGATGCGCGCCGCCTCGCCCTCGTCGCGCAGCCCCTCCGCGTCCAGCCGGAGCGCGGCGACGGGCGTACGGAGGCGGTGCGCGAGGTCGGCGCCGCGTTCGCGCTCGGCGGTGACGAGGACGTCGATGCGCTCGCCCAGCTCGTTCAGCCGCCCGGCGAGCAGCCGCAGTTCGCGGGGCCCCACCGGTTCGGCGCGGGCCGACAGCTCGCCGCCCGCGAGCCGGTCGGCGACCCGGGCGAGGCGCCGCGTGGCCCGTACGAGCCGGGCCGCGAGCCGGTCGGCGAAGGCGAGCCCGAGCAGCATCAGGGCGACCCCGAGCCCCGCCACCGCCAGCCACGACGGCAGCACCCCGGCCCGCAACTGGTCCTCGCTCACCGCGACCTCGACCACCGAGGCCGAGTGCTTGCCCTTGGCGGACGACGCGTGCGCGCCCAGCACCGGCACCATCACCACGCGCCCGCCGCCCCGCGCGTCGTCGGGCGCGTAGGTGAACGCGCGTCCACGGCGCGCCAGTCGCAGCGCGTCGGCGCTCACGCCCGGCGCGCGCGGCCCCAGCACGTCACCGTTCGCGAGGACCACCGACGTACGCGGCTGCCCCCGGCCGTTGAGCCCGTCGAGCACGCCCTGGACGACCCCGCGCCCCTCCTTCTCGCGCCCCGGCGAGAGCGAGCCGCCGACGACGGCCGCGAGCGACTGGCCGCGCTCGGTCGCGTCCGTCATGGCGCGGTCCTCGGCGTGGCTGCGGACGAGCAGCGCGAGCGGCACGAGCAGCACGGCGAGCACGACGGCGGTCGTCGCGCCGATGAGCAGCAGGAGCTGCCTACGCACGGTCGTTCCCGCCCTCGGCGCCGTCCGGGGCTGCCAGCTTCACGCCCACCGTCCGCACCGTGTGCAGATAGCGCGGCCTCTGCGCCGTCTCGCCCAGCTTCCGCCGCAGCCAGGAGAGATGGACGTCCACCGTCTTGTCGGCGCCGCCCAGCGGCTGCTGCCAGACCTCGGCGAGCAGCTCGCGGCGCGAGATCACCTGGCCCTGGCGGCGCGCGAGATAGCAGAGCAGGTCGAACTCGCGCGGCGTCAGCTCCAGCGGCTCGCCGTCGAGCGTGACCTCGCGCGCCGAGGGCGCGACGAGCAGCCCGCCGACCTCGACCGGCGGCTCGGGCTCGTCGGGCTCGCCGCTGCCGAGGCGCCGCAGCACGGCCTTGATACGGGCGTCGAGCTGCCCCGAGCCGAACGGCTTGACGATGTAGTCGTCGGCCCCGTCCCCGAGCGCCGCGACGATCTCGGGCTCGTCGTCCCGCGCCGTCGCGACGATCACCGGTACGTCGCTGACCGCGCGCAGCATCCGCAGCACCTGCCCGCCGTCCACGTCCGGCAGCCCCAGGTCCAGGACCACCAGGTCGGGCCGGTGGGTGACGGCCGCGTCGAGCCCCGCCATGCCCGTCGACGCCGTGGCGACGGCATGGCCGCGGTCGCGGAGCGCCCGGACGAGCGCTCCGCGGAGCTGGGGGTCGTCCTCGACGACAAGTAGGTGCGACATACACGTACGTTAGCCGTGCGGGAGCCGTGGACAGTCCATAGGTGCTCGTATTAGCCAGCTCCTGCGCCCTTGTCCAGTTTTTAACCGGGCGTTAGGAGAGGACGGAGGAGACTGAGGCAATGGCACATTCCGAGGAGCAGGACCACGAGCCCGGCGGCGTCCGGCGGCGACGGCTCGCGGCGGGCGCGTGGGTGTGCGCGGTGGGCGCGGCGTTCCTGCTCGGCGCCTGGTCCTTCTCGCACGCGGACCCCGGCGGCCAGTACGGGCGCCCCGAGCCGCTCGGCGAGGGCGCGGTGAAGCACGAGCTGTCCCAGGAGCGCGCGAAGGCCCAGCGGCACCCGGCCTCCGTCCCGACCTCGCCCCCGGAGTCCTGGGGAACCCCGAAGTCCCCGAAGTCCCCGGCGCCGTCCTCCTCCTCTGAGTCCACCCCCCGCGTCCACACCGCCACCGTCCGCTTCCCCGACGGCCTCGGCACCGCCGTCGCGGAGTGCCGTGAGGACGCGGCCACCGTGAAGCTGCTCAGCTGGAGCCCCGCCGAGGGGTACAGCGTGGACGACGTCGAGCCAGGACCCGCCGTGCGCGCCAGCGTCGAGCTGGAGCCCCTGGCGGACGACGCCGACGACCGCACCGTGCTCGTACGCTGCACCGACGACAAGCCCCACGCGACGTACGAGGACGACGACGGGGGCGACGGGGACGACACGGCGGAGGACTGATCACTACGCTGAGCGGGTCCCCGAGCGAACCGAGGTGCCCATCGTGACGACGCACTCCTCCGTCCCCGACCCCGACCCCGCCATGGGCCAGGCCGTCAAGAGCGCCGACCGCGCGCACGTCTTCCACTCCTGGTCGGCGCAGGGCCTCATCGACCCGCTGCCCGTCGCGGGCGGCCAGGGCGCCTATTTCTGGGACTACGACGGGAACCGCTACCTCGACTTCTCCTCCCAGCTGGTCAACACCAACATCGGCCACCAGCACCCCAAGGTCGTCGCCGCGATCCAGGAGCAGGCGGCGCGGATGTGCACGATGGCGCCGGGCTTCGCGATCGACGTACGGTCCGAGGCCGCGCGGCTGGTCGCGGAGCGCACCCCGGGCGACCTCGACAAGATCTTCTTCACCAACGGCGGCGCCGAGGCCGTGGAGAACGCCGTCCGGATGGCCCGGCTGCACACCGGCCGCCCCAAGGTGATGAGCACCTACCGCTCGTACCACGGCGCCACGGCCGCGGCGATCAACCTCACCGGCGACCCGCGCCGCTGGGCCTCCGACTCGGGCACGGCGGGCGTCGTGCGCTTCTGGGGCCCGCACCTGTACCGCTCGCACTTCCACGCGGAGACCGAGGAGCAGGAGTGCGAGCGCGCGCTGGCGCACCTGGAGGAGACCCTCGCGTTCGAGGGGCCGGGGACGGTCGCCGCGATCATCCTGGAGACGATCGTCGGCACCGCGGGCGTCCTCGTCCCCCCGGCCGGATACCTCGCGGGCGTGCGCGAGATCTGCGACCGTTACGGCGTGGTCTTCATCCTCGACGAGGTGATGGCGGGCTTCGGGCGTACCGGCGAGTGGTTCGCGCTCGACCACTACGGCGTGGTGCCCGACCTGCTGACCTTCGCCAAGGGCGTCAACTCCGGTTACGTGCCGCTGGGCGGCGTCGCGATCAGCGCCGAGATCGCGGCGGACTTCGACCAGCGCCCCTACCCGGGCGGGCTCACCTACTCGGGGCACCCGCTGGCCTGCGCCTCGGCGGTCGCGACGATGAACGCGATGGCGGAGGAGGGCATCGTGGAGAACGCGGCCAGGATCGGCGAGACCGTCCTCGGCCCGGGCCTGCGCGAGATCGCCGAGCGCCACCCGTCGGTCGGCGAGGTGCGCGGCACGGGCGTCTTCTGGGCGCTCGACCTCGTCCGCGACAAGGAGACGCGCGAGCCGCTGGTGCCGTACAACGCGAGCGGCGCCGCGAACGCGCCGATGGCCGAGCTCGCCGCGGCCTGCAAGAGCCGCGGCCTGTGGCCGATGACGAACATGAACCGCGTCCACGCCGTCCCCGCCTGCACCGTCACCGAGGCCGAGGCCAAGGAGGGGCTCGCGGCGCTCGACGAGGCGCTGACGGCCGCCGACGCGCACACGGCGGCGGGGGCCTGAGGCCCTGTGATCCGACGCAGCACCCTGCGTGCGCAGATCGCCACCGCGCTCCGCGACGAGATCCTCGCCGGACGCCTGGCCACGGGCCGGGAGTTCACGGTCAAGGAGATCGCCGAGCAGTACGGGGTCTCCGCCACGCCCGTGCGCGAGGCGCTGGTCGACCTCGCCGCGCAGGGGCTGCTGGACATGGAGCAGCACCGCGGCTTCCGCGTCCACGAGTTCACGCTGGACGACTACCGCGCCATGTGCGAGGCGCGGCAGCTCGTCCTGGACAGCGTCTTCGCGGGCACGGCCCTGCCCTCCCCGGCGGCGCCGGAAGCGCTCGCCTCCGTACGGCGCCGCGCCGAGGCGGCCGAACGGGCGGCGACGGCGGGCGACCTGGACGTACTGATCACGTACGACCTGCGGTTCTGGCGCGAGCTGAGCAACATCGTGGCGAACCCATACATCGCGGACTTCCTGGACCGCCTCCGGGTCCAGTGCTGGGTCTACACGGTGCCCCTGCTCCGCGCCGAGCACTCCCTCACGGGCCGCCTGTGGACGGGCCACTCGTCGCTCCTGGACGCCCTGGAGGCCCGGAACGAAAAGGAGACCCACACCCTCCTCGCCGCCTACCACGCCCACGCGGCGGCCTTCCCCGCGACCGCCTAGCGGGCGGCTCCGGGGAGCGCCGCGTACCTCTAGGGGCGCGGGGAACTGCGCGACAAGCCACGACGACGGCCGCAGTCTGCAACGCACGGGAAGGGGCAGCCCCTACCCAGTTGCCACGGCAGGGAGCAGCCATGATCCGCCGGACACGGCCTAGTCCGGCGGCGGCAACAGCTCCCGCAGGAGCGCCTCGAAATCCGCAGGGCCCGGCGGCTCATCCCGCAGCAACCCCCGAAGCAGCATGCCGTCGTACGCGTTCGCGAAGAGCTCCACGCGCAGCGGGCTGTCCGTGAAGAGGCGGGCGAAGTCGCGGAGGGTCTCCGTCCAGCGGTTCGTCGGCCCGCGCAGCTCCGCCCGCCGGGAGGCGAGCAGGCACAGCTCGAACTCGGCGAGCAGATGCCCCCGGTGGGAGAGGACGTCCGCCATGAGCCGGGCCAGCCCCTGGATCTTGTCGGACGCCGAGCCGTCCGGGGCCGCGATCAGGTCCCGCAGCCGCTGCGAGTCCTCGTCCATGCACTGCGTCAGCGTGGCCGTCAACAGCGCGTCGAGGGACGAGAAGTAGTACGTGCTCGCAGTGGTCGGCAGCTCCGCCTCGCGCGCGACGCTGCGGTGGCTCACGCCCGAGACACCGTCCCGCTCGATCACCCGCAGCGTCGCCTCGATCAGCGCCTGCTTGCGCCGCTCGCCCTTGAGGCGGCGGCCGTCGGTGAGCGGCCTACGTTCGGCAGGGGGCGGGGGAGGCGGGGGAGTCAGCGCGGGGCTCCTCTCGGGACGGCGGCGCGGCGGGGGACGCCGCGGCCGTCCCGACCTTACCGGCGTACTCGGCCCCGGCCCCGGCACCGTCATCGGGCCGCCCGCGCAGCACCCGGTACGCGGCCAGCGCCAGCCCCAGCGCGACCGCGCCCGCCGCCGGGGCGACGGCGAACCCGGCGCGCGTACCGAAGGCGTCGACCAGCTGGCCGGAGACCGCCGCGCCGAGCGCGACGCCCACCTGGAGGCCCGCGAGCATCCAGGTCATCCCCTCGGTGAGCCGCGCGGCGGGTGTCACCCGCTCGACGAGGGCCATGATCGTGACCATCGTCGGGGCGAAGAAGACCCCGGCGAAGAAGACCGCGACCGACAGCGTGGCGATCCCGCTGACGAGCAGGAACGGCACGGTGGTGAGGGCCGTCCCGGTCACCCCGTACAGCAGCAGCCGCGGCAGCGGGGCGGCGAGCCGCAGCGCGCCGAAGGTGAGCCCGGAGAGCGCCGAGCCCAGCGCGTAGACGGCGAAGACGACCCCGGCGGCGCCCTTCTGCCCCTGCTCCTCGGCGAAGGCGAGCCCCATCGTGTCGACGGTCCCGGCGATGGCGCCGCCCGACAGCAGCGTGAGCGCGAGGAGCGCCACGGGCGCGGAACGGATCACGGACCGCCCGCCCTTCCCCGCCGTGGCGGAGGCCCGTACGGGCGGCTCCGTCCGCTTCTGCGGCACGAACAGCAGCACTCCCGCCGCCAGCAGCACCATCGCGACCAGCGGTCCGGCCGCGGGGAAGAGCGTGGTGCCGAGCATGACGGCGAGGGCCGGGCCGACGATGTACGTCAGCTCGTCCACCACCGATTCCAGCGAGTACGCGGTGTTGAGCTGCGGCGTGCCGCGGTAGATCTCCGTCCAGCGGGCCCGCACCATCGCGCCCATGGCGGGCATGAACCCCGCGAGCAGCGCGAGGACGAAGAGCGTCCACACCGGCGCCCCGTTCGAGGCGCACAGCAGCAGCCCGCCCAGCGCGGCGACGCTGACGCCGGTGACGGGCAGCAGCACGCGCCCCTGGCCGAGGCGGTCGACGAGGCGCGAGATCTGCGGCCCGAGCAACGCCATGGAGAGCGTGAACGTCCCGGCGACGGCCCCGGCCAGGGCGTACTGCCCGGTGAGTTCGGACAGCAGCGTCAGGATCCCCATATGGGTCATCGGCATCGGCAGCCGGGCGAGCAGCCCGGCGGCGGAGAAGCCCGTGGTCCCCGGTGCGGAGAACAGGCGGCGGTACGGATCGGACATGGCAGGCCCCCTCTGCGGCTCCCGTCGTTCGAGAAACCTGAACGAACGTACCACTTGTTTGGACGGCCCCCGCAGTGGGCACGACGCGGGGTGCTCCCGCGTGCGCACCGCGCATTACGCTGGGTCGGCGCGGGTCCCGACGTATGCCCGACCTATAGGAGTGCTCTCTTGGCCTGTGACCTCTGGCTGGTCCCGTTGGTCGACGTGCTGTGCCACAGCCCTGACAACCCCTTCGCCGAGGAAATCGCCACCTACGACCGCGCGTTGGCCGAGGCCGGTCACCCCCCGGTGCCGGTCTTCGGGTACATGCCGGGCCTCTCCGGCGATGTCGCCCCGGTCGCGGGCTTCGACTACGAGGCGCTGCACTACCTCCGCCGCGCCTACCTCCTGCTGGTCAGCGGCCTGGAAGTCACGCCCATCGACGAACTGGGCGGGGACTACGAGCAGTTGCTGGAGATGTTCGAGCAGGCCGCCCAGCAGTCCCATCTCGTCTGGCACTTCGACCACGCGGGCGCGTACGTCCCGGTCGACTTCGAGGCGCCCCTCTCCGGCGACGAGCTGCTGGAGGGCGGCGGGCCGCTCGGCTCCAGCCACGGGCTGCTGCGCGAACTCCAGGCCGTCGCCCCGCACCTGGGCATCGACCCGGCGAACCCGCCCCCGCCGCCCGCCGCGCCGATCCGCCCCACGGAGCTGGAGGAGCCCGCCGCGTCCTCGGCCATCGGCTACGACGGCACGCCGTTCGGCCGCGAACGCCACGTCTGGCTCGGCCTGCACGCCGCGGTCACCCGGAGCCTCGCCCAGGGCTCGATGATCGTCTTCAGCTGACCGAGGGCCGTAACTGTCAGGCCGGTCAGCCCTCGGGCGGCCGCTGCCGGGGCATCTGCGGCCTGGTGCCAGGGGCGCCCGGTGCGCCGGGGAACGGGGGCGGCGGGAAGCGGTTCCACCGCGGACCGCCCCCGCCCCCGCCGCCCCCGTTCCCCTGACCCGCTCCGGCCGCGCGCAGGGCCCGCGCGCCGCCGTGCAGATGCAGCGGACCCGACCGCGTGCGGAACTCGACCATCCAGTCCGCCGTCTCGGCCCGCACGATCTCCTCGACGTCCTCGGCGAAGCGCCGCAGCACCGCGAGCGACCGGTCGGCCGCCTCGCCCGCCGTCCCCTCCGCGGGCCCGAGCACCTCCCGCACGCGCTCGGCCGCCCAGTCGTACTGCAGCACCGCGAGCCGCGCCCGTACGGCCTGGGCCGTGGCGATGTCCCGCATCCAGCCGGAGGTCAGCCCCAGGCAGCGGTCGGCGGCGAGGCACACCGCGGCGCCCAGCAGCGCCAGATACCCCCACCAGGGCCCGGCGCCCGACGGGCCCAGCCGCACGCCCGCGGGGCCCAGCAGCGGCAGGAGCCCGCCCACCGCGCCGCCGCCCACCGCGCAGACGCGCAGCGCGCGCGCCCCTCGGCGCTTCCACACGCGGTCGTCGAGATACCGGGCCACCACGGTCAGCGCACCCTGCTCCACCCACTGGTACAGCTCGTCCAGGCGCTCCGCCGGCTCCGCCCAGTCCCCGACCGGGAAGGCCCGTCCCAGCAGATCCCCGGGCCGCATCTCCGGCTGACTCACCCGCACTCCCCACACTCGGAGCTGACCTCGGACCCCCCTTCATACCGCCGCCCACCCGCCCGGGAACGGCCCCCGCACCCCGCCCGGACCCCCGGCCACCCCCGGAACCCCCGCCTGCCCAGGCCCGCAGGCCCGTGCCGGGGCCCTCCCCTCTCACCCGAAAGAGGCGCCACGCCCGCCCGCTAGGCTGAGCGCGTGAGGATCCTGGTCATTGGCGGCGGTGCCCGCGAACACGCAATCTGTCGCTCGCTCTCCCTCGACCCCGAGGTCACGGCCGTGCACTGCGCGCCGGGCAACGCGGGGATCGCGGAGGTCGCGACGCTCCACCCCGTCGATGCGCTCGACGGCGAGGCCGTCGCCGATCTGGCGGTCTCGGACGAGGTGCGGGCCGACCTCGTCGTCGTCGGCCCGGAGGCCCCGCTCGTCGCGGGCGTCGCCGATGTCGTACGGGAGCGCGGCGTCCCCGTCTTCGGCCCGTCGGCGGAGGCCGCGCGGCTGGAGGGCTCGAAGGCGTTCGCCAAGGACGTGATGGCGGCGGCGGGCGTCCCGACGGCGCGCAGCTACGTGTGCGCGACCCCGCAGGAGGCCGACGCCGCGCTCGACGCCTTCGGCCCGCCGTACGTCGTGAAGGACGACGGGCTGGCCGCGGGCAAGGGCGTCGTCGTCACGGACGACATCGAGCAGGCCCGCGCGCACGCGCGGGACTGCGGCGGCGCGGTCGTCATCGAGGAGTTCCTGGACGGCCCCGAGGTCTCCCTCTTCGCGCTCACCGACGGCGAGAGCGTCGTCCCGCTCCAGCCCGCGCAGGACTTCAAGCGGGCCTACGACGCGGACAAGGGCCCCAACACCGGCGGCATGGGCGCCTACTCGCCGCTGCCCTGGGCCGACCCGAAGCTGGTGGACGAGGTCGTCGCCACGGTCCTCGAACCGACCGTGAACGAGCTCCGCCGCCGCGGCACCCCCTTCTCCGGGCTGCTCTACGCGGGCCTGGCGATCACCTCGCGCGGGGTGCGGGTCATCGAGTTCAACGCCCGCTTCGGCGACCCCGAGACCCAGGCGGTGCTGGCCCGGCTGAAGACGCCGCTGGGCGGCTTCCTGCTCGCGGCCGCCACTGGGCGGCTCGCCGACTTCCCGGCGCTGCGCTGGAGCGACGGCGCGGCGGTCACGGTCGTCGTCGCCGCCCACGACTACCCGGCGAAGCCCCGTACGGGCGACCGCATCGAGGGACTCGACGAGGTGGCCGGGCAGGACGGCCCCGAGGCGTACGTGCTGCACGCGGGCACGAAGCGGGACGCGGACGGGCACCTCGTCAGCGCGGGCGGCCGGGTGCTCTCCGTCACCGCGACGGGCACGGACCTGCGGCAGGCCCGCGAGCGCGCGTACGCCGCGGTGGAGCGCGTCCGGCTCGACGGCTCGCACCACCGCTCGGACATCGCGAAGGAGGCGGCGGAGGACTCCGCGGCCTGACCCAGGGTGGCCCGGGGTGGCGCGACGGGATGGCGAAAGTGTCCATATCCCGTGGACGACTCGTGGGCAAGACCTCTCCCCAAAGCCATTCCATCGAGTGACCGCGCCCTTGTCCGGCTGACGGTCCCGCATGCCCCAACTAGGGTTCCGCACAAGCGGTATGGACCAAGCGCGTCCGACTGGCGCAGCGCGCATTGCGGTGTCGGTGGGCGATGCCACAGTGGGTGGGAAGCCGGAGAAGCCGGAAGTCCGCGACGTTGTCGGGGGTGTGTGAGCTCGTGGCTGGGGTTGGTCAGCAGGCGGACGCGCGGTCGGCGCGCGCCCACGCCCTCGCGGTGCTGCGGATCCGCAGCTCGGCGCTGGGCGCGGCGCTGCTGCCCGCCGCGGTGGCCGTCATCCTCCTCGCGGGGCGTACGACGGGTCATCTGGGCCCGGCGTGGGACGCCCCGCGCTGGATCGTCACGGGCGTGGCGCTCGCGGTCCTCGCGGCCGCCGCCGCGGCCGCGGCCGTGATCGCGCGGGCCAGACCCGCCGTCTCGCCCACCGTCCCGGTGGAGGAGCGCGCGGCCCCGGATCTGTACGCGCTGGTGAGGGACCTCGCCGACCGGCTCGACGTGCCCGCGCCCTCGGCCCTCGCGCTCACCCCCGACTGCGACAGCTGGCTGGAGGACCGCACCCACCCGGCCCAGTCCGAGGGCGGCGGGCGCGGCCTGCGCCCCCGCTCCCGGGAGGAGGCGCCGGTGCTGGTCGTCGGCTCGCCCTTCCTGTGGTGGATGCGGGTCGCCGAGCTGCGCGCGCTGCTCGCGCCCGTCGTCGCGGGCACGGGACCGTCCGCGCACCCCGACATAGCCGCGGCCCGCCGCTTCGTGCGCGGGCTGGACGCCGCGGTGGCCGTGGCCGAGCGCGCGCGGACGACGAGTTCGGGCGCGGGCATCGGCACGGGCCTGCGGCTGGTCGGCGTCCTCGCCCGGCTGATGCTCCGCGCCAGCGGGCCGCACGCGGCCGAGATGGAGCGCGGCGTCGCCGCCGCGGCCTCCGAGCGCGCCCAGAGCGTGGACTACGGGCTGCGGGTGGTGGCCCAGGAGCAGGTCGGCCTGGCGTACGCGGGCTGGGACCGGCTCCTCACCCGCGTCGCGCTGCCCGCCTGGCGGCTCGGCCTGTGGCCCTCGCGGCTGGACGCCGGGGTCGTCTCGGCGCTGACCGAGCTCTCCCGCCGCGACCGCCTCGCGGAGGGCTTCACCTCCCGCCTCGGCGAGCGCCCCGCCTGTGACCTGCTGGAGGAGCCCGGCGCGGTCGACGGGGCCGTCTCGCTCCTCGCCGCCCGCCTCTTCCACGGCCCCCGGCCGACCCCGGGCCCGGGCGGCGCGGCCCCCGAGTGGACGCCGGTCGAGTGGTCGGCGTATCCGGAGGAGGTCGTGGACCGCATCTGGCGCACCGAGGCGGCCCGCCTCTTCGACGCGCTCGCGGACTCGGCGCCGACGACCGCCTCCGGCGACGGGCCCGCCGGGACGGAGCGCGGGGACCACGGCCGTACGGGCGTCCGTACGGGCGGTCGTACGGACGAGGGCGACGAGCTGTGCGGCCCGACCCTCGCCCGGGTCCTCGACCACCTCACCGGAGCGGGGCACGGCGAGGCGCTCGCCGCCCGCATCAGCGCCGACGTGGCCCGCGAGGAGGCCGCGGGGGCGGGCGAGCCGGGCGCCCCGGCCGGAGCGGGCGGCGTGGGCACCGTCCCGGGCGCGGGGGACATGCTTCCCGCGCCCCCGGCCCCGATGGGCCTCCCGCTGCGGCCGCCCCGCAGCGGCCGGGAGCTGCTGACCGACCACGTCACGGCGGCGGTCTGCTGCGCGGCCGTGGACACCGCGGGCGGTGCCCCCGGGCTGGACTGGCTGGACGGGCCGACGCTGCTGGTCGCGGGCGAGCGGCGCACCGACCTCTCGCGGCCGGTGCTGGCCCTCGTGGAGGAGGGGGACGCGGAGCCGTTGCGCGAGTGGCTCGCGGCCGTCGGCGTGCGCCCCGACAAGCCCGTGCGCCTCGTCTGAGAGATCAACTCCAGCCAATTCGCCACGAACGGTGACCGAGTGCTCGCGTAATGTGATGTGCTGTCTGCCGTCAGCAACTCGTGACAAAGGGAGCGACGCGGGGCGAGCAGGAGGGGCCGGGTGAAGCAGGTGGGGTCCGAGCACAGGGGGCAGACCGAGCACGCCGAGTACACCGAGCAGATCCGCAGATGGGAATCGGGAGCGCTCGCGCACGCCGTCACCGATCCCTTCGGCCAGGGCCCCCTGCCCTGGCTCCGGGTCAGTGAGCACTACTTCGAGAACGGCCGCCTCGTGCCCTGGTACGTCGAGTGTCTCGACCCGGCCCCCGGCCAGACCACCGGCACCCCCGAGCTGGTCCGCGGCCGCGAGGGCGGCAACCGGCTGCTGGCGCCCCCGCGCCCCCGCCGGGGCTCGCGCAGCGGGCCGACGACCGCCGACGACGTCCGGTGCCAGATCAAGGGCTTCGCCTCCGTCGCGGGCGGCACCATGCCCGGCGAGTCCATCGACTTCCGCATCACCGTCAATCCGCCCCAGCCCTTCGGCGTCGACGTCTACCGCATCGGGCACTACGGGGGCGACGGCGCCCGGAAGATCACCACCAGCCCCCGCCTCTCCGGCATCCAGCAGCCCGCGCCGCTCACCGCCGACCGCACCGTCTCCTGCCACCACTGGTGGCTCTCCTGGCGCCTCCAGATCCCGGAGTACTGGTCGTCGGGGGCCTATGTCGCCGTCCTCACCACCGCCGACGGCCACCGCTCCCACATCCCCTTCACGGTCCGCGACCGCGACCCCGCCGACCTGCTGCTCGTCCTCCCGGACGTGACCTGGCAGGCGTACAACCTCTTCCCCGAGGACGGCAGCACCGGCGCCAGCCTCTACCACGCGTGGGACACCGACGGCCGTCTCCTCGGCGAGGAGGACGCCGCCGTCACCGTCTCCTTCGACCGGCCCTACGCGGGCGCGGGCCTGCCCCTCCACGTGGGCCATGCCTACGACTTCATCCGCTGGGCGGAGCGGTACGGGTACGACGTGGCGTACGCGGACACCCGCGACCTCCACGCGGGCGTCGTCGACCCCGCCCGCTACCGGGGCCTGATCTTCCCCGGCCACGACGAGTACTGGTCGGTGCCCATGCGCCGCGCCGCCGAGAAGGCCCGCGACAGCGGCACGTCCCTCGTCTTCCTCTCCGCCAACACCATGTACTGGCAGGTCGAGCTGGACGCCCTGCCGTCCGGCGCCCCCGACCGCCTCCTCACCTGCCGAAAGCGCCGGGGCACGGGCCGCGCGGCCCTCTGGCGCGAGCAGGGCGAGGCCGAGCAGTCGCTCCTCGGCATCCAGTACGCGGGCCAGGTCCGCCGGCCCTCGCCCCTCGTCGTGCGGAACGCGGAGCACTGGCTCTGGGACGCGACGGGCGCGGGGGAGGGCGACGAGCTGCCGGGCCTCGTCGCGGGCGAGGCCGACCGCTATTTCCCCCGCACGAGCCTGCCGGACCACGCCGAGCGGATCCTGCTGGCCCACTCCCCGTACCGGGACGGCGGCGGCACCCGGCGCCACCAGGAGACGTCCCTCTACCGCGCCCCGTCCGGCGCCCTCGTCTTCGCCTCCGGCACCTTCGCCTGGTCCCCGGCGCTCAACCGGCCTGGCCATGTGGACGAGCGGGTCCAGCGGGCGACGGCCAATCTGCTCGACCACATCTGCAAGCGCGACTGACTCCCGGACCGGCTCCCCGGGTACTCGCGCGAAGGCCACCCCCGGCCGTACGGGAGAATCGGCCGCAGGGAGTACGTCGGCTGCCCCGGGAGGAAGAGAACGTGAGCGGATTCGTCGAGAAGCCCGAACCTGTGCAGGTGCCCCACCTCACGCACCTGCACACCGGCAAGGTCCGGGACCTCTACCAGAACGAGGACGGTGACCTCGTGATGGTCGCCAGCGACCGCGTCTCCGCCCACGACTGGGTGCTCCCGACCGAGATCCCGGACAAGGGCCGCGTCCTCACCCGGCTCTCCCTGTGGTGGTTCGACCAGCTCGCGGACCTGATCCCGAACCACGTCCTCGGCACGGACGTCCCCGAGGGCGCCCCCGCCGACTGGGAGGGGCGGACCACGGTCTGCAAGTCCCTGCGGATGGTCCCCGTCGAGTGCGTCGCCCGCGGCTATCTCGCGGGCTCGGGCCTCGCCGAGTACGAGACGAGCCGTACGGTCTGCGGACTCGCCCTCCCCGAGGGCCTGGAGAACGGCTCCGAGCTGCCGGGCCCCCTCTTCACCCCCGCCACCAAGGCGGCCGTCGGCGACCACGACGAGAACGTGGCGTACGAGGAGGTCGCCCGCCAGGTCGGCCCCGAGGCCGCGGCCGAGCTGCGCCAGGCCACCCTCGCCGCGTACGACAGGGCGCGGGACATCGCGAAGGACCGGGGCATCATCCTGGCGGACACCAAGTTCGAGTTCGGCTGGGACGGCGACGTCCTGACCCTCGCCGACGAGGTGCTGACCCCCGACTCCTCCCGCTTCTGGCCCGCCGACACGTGGCAGCCGGGCCGCTCGCAGCCCTCCTTCGACAAGCAGCCGATCCGCGACTGGCTGGTCTCGCCCGAGTCCGGCTGGGACCGCGCCTCCGAGGAGCCGCCGCCCCCGCTCCCCGAGGAGGTCGTGGCCGCGACCCGCGCCCGCTACATCGAGGCGTACGAGCGCCTGACCGGCGTCCCCTGGTCGTAACCGCACGGCGTACGGCACGGCCGTACGGCGAAGGGCCCCGGTCCGAAGACCGGGGCCCTTCCGTTTCCCTGAGCGGACGACGAGGCTCGAACTCGCGACCTCAACCTTGGCAAGGTTGCGCTCTACCAACTGAGCTACGTCCGCATCACCCACGGGTCGCCCCGTGTGCGCGCCCCAGTATAGCCAGTCCCGGGGGCGCTCAGATCCACCCCCGCTCGCGGGCCATCCGGACCGCCGCGTGCCGGTTCTCGGCCCCGATCTTCGACGCGGCGGCGGAGAGGTAGTTGCGCACCGTGCCCTGGGTGAGCGAGGCCCGTGTGGCGATCTCCGCGATGGGCGCCCCGTCGGCCGCCAGCTCCAGCAGCTCGGCCTCGCGCGCGGAGAGCGGGGAGTCCCCGGCGCTGATCGCGTCGGCGGCCAGCTCGGGGTCCACGTACCGGTTGCCGTCGCGGACCGTACGGATGATCTCCGCGAGCTGCCGCGCGGACGCCGTCTTCGGCACGAACCCGCGTACGCCCACCGCCAGCGCCCGCTTCAGATGCCCGGGGCGGCCATGGCTGGTCACGATCATCGTCCGGCACTCCGGCAGCGTCTCCCGCAGCTCCGCCGCGACCCGCACCCCGTCGGCGCCGGGCATCTGGAGGTCGAGCACCGCCACGTCGGGCCGGTGCGCACGGGCCATCGCCAGCGCCTCGGGCCCGGAGGCGGCCTCGGCGACGATCGCGAGGTCCTCCTCCAGCGCGAGCAG
Organism: Streptomyces sp. NPDC048172; assembly: GCF_043202595.1. NCBI lineage: Bacteria > Bacillati > Actinomycetota > Actinomycetes > Kitasatosporales > Streptomycetaceae > Streptomyces > Streptomyces sp. NPDC048172. Next base: position 102,743 of record NZ_JBIDAT010000002.1, on the reverse strand, counting down.
CGCGGCCAGCGCCCCGCGGATCAGATGCTCGTCGTCAGCCAGCAGCACCCGGATGGGCGGCGCCCCGCCCGCGTGCTGCCCCTGACCCCCGTCGCTCCCGTCGCCCACGACCCTCATCTTCCTCACCCTCGCCGATCGCCCTGTGCGCCCCCGTACTCATGCCGCCCTGCCGTCTCCCGCGTCCCGCTTGCTCGCCTCACCGCCCGCCCGGCGCTCGGCCCCGGGCCGCTCGTCCGGCTCGCTCCCGCCCGTCGCGGGTTCCGTGTCGTCCGCCGGGACCTCCGCGCGGAGCCGGAACGTGCCGTTGCCGTCGTGGCCCGCGGTCAGGGTGCCGCCGAGTGCGGCCAGGCGTTCGCGCAGGCCAGGGAGGCCCGAGCCGCCCTCCGGCGGACCCGCGTCGCCCCGCGCCCCGTCGTTCTCGACCTCCACCACGACCGTCCCGGCCCCGTGCCGTACCCGTACGGTGCAGCGCATGGCGTCCGCGTGCCGCAGGACGTTGGTGGCGGCCTCGCGGACCACCCAGCCCAGCGCCGACTGGACGCGTGGCGGTACGTCCACGTCGGCGCCCTCGATACGGCAGTCGACCCCGGCGGCGCGCAGCACCCCGCGCGCCCCGGTCAGTTCGGTGTCGAGCCCGGCCTCGCGGTAGCCGCGGACGACCTCGCGCACCTCGGTCTGGGACTCCCGCGCGAGCCGCTGCACCTCGTTCATCTGCTCGACGGCCTTCTCCGCCGCCTCGGGCCCGCGCCGCGCGAGCTGGACGGCGAGTTCGCTCTTGAGCGCGATGACCGACAGATTGCGGCCCATCACGTCGTGCAGGTCGCGGCCGAAGCGGAGCCGCTCCTCCGCGACGGCCAGCCGCGAGCGCGCCTCGCGGGCGTCGGCCAGCTCCCGCATCACGGAGATGTACCAGGCGGAGGAGCGCGGCGTGAACAGGTTCACGAGGCTGCCCAGGAGCATCACGAACGCGCTGCCGATCAGGTCGCCCGTCCCCATCCCGGCCACGGCGAACGCCACCAGCACGAGCACCACGTACGCGCCCATGACCTGGACCGCCCTGCGCCACGGCACCGTCAGCCCGTAGACGCCGGAGATCGGCGCCAGCACCCCGAACATGGTCATGCCCGGCGCCTGCACGTCATCCAGCGGGACCGTGGCGACCACCGCGGTCACCAGCGCGGTCAGCGTCAGCGTCGTCACCGCGAACAGCACGACCCACCGGCGCGGCGGCTCCGTATCGCCCAGATAGCAGTCCAGGCTCTCGCGCAGCGCCCGCCCCACGAGCAGGCACTGCGCGAGCCCGATCGCCGCGATCGTCCACGCCAGCGCGGTGCCCGTGGAGGAGTGCTGGGTCGCGGGGAAGAGCTGCGGGGTGCCGCCGACGTAGAACGCCCAGGGGGTGACGTTGAGCATCCAGCGCGTGGTGGTCTCCACCTGGTCATGGCTGCTGCGCCGGTACCACCCGCGCCGCTTGTCCCTGGCCCAGCCGATCACTGTCTCTCCTGTCCACCGTGTCGCCGTCTCAGTGGCGAGGCTCCCAGCGGAACCACCGTCGTACAGCAAACACCCCGAGCGCGATCCACAACACCGCCGTACCCAGCGCGCGCAGCGTGTCCGCCGCGTCGAGCTGCCCGGTCCAGCCGGCCCGCAGCAGGTCGACGACGGGCGTCAGCGGCAGCAGACGGCAGATGTCGGCCACCCGGTCGGGCAGGATCTCCAGCGGTACGAACATGCCAGAGCCGATCAGGCTCACCATCATCAGCGGCATCGCCGTGAGCTGCGCCATCTCCGTCGTACGGGTCATGGCCGCGGTCGCCACCGCGAGCACCACCATCATCGGCAGGCCCAGCATCAGCCCGGCGATCATCAGGTCGGGCCGCTCGGGCGCCCCGAGGTCCATCACGACCGAGCCGCCGACCATCAGCACCACGGCCTGGACCAGCCCGATGCCCACGGCGGGCAGCGCGGCGGCGGCCAGTATCTCCGGCTCGCTCGCCTGTCCGGTCCGCAGCCGCTTGAGCACCAGCTCCTCGCGGCGCGCGACATAGACGCCCAGCAGATTGCTGTAGACCGCGAAGATCAGCACCATCCCGATCGAGCCGGGCAGCACGGCTGTCCCGAGGGAGAGCCCGTTCTCGGCGAGCTGGTCCTTCGGCATCGTCTGCTTCATCGAGAAGGTCAGGCCGATGGGCAGCGTCAGCGCCACGAAGAGCGCCGCCTTGTTCCGCAGGAGCAGCGTCAGCTCGGCCCGTCCCAGCGCCAGCATCCGGTTCGCCGAGGCCCTGCTCACCATCGTCGTCGCACTCATGCGAGCGCCCCCTCCTTCACGCTTCCCGCTCCGGTCGTCTCCGCCTCGGCGATCTCCAGGAACGCCTCCTCCAGCGAGGCCGAGCGCGCCTGGAGTCCCTCCAGCACGACGCCCTCGTCCCGCGCCCACAGCAGCAGTTCGGTCAGGGACTCCTGCAGCTCCTGCGTCTTCACGGAGACCGTCCGCCCGTCCACGGCGGCGGGCACGGTCAGCGGCAGCCGCTCGGGCGCCACCCCGGCGGGCAGCTTGAACCGGATACGGGACGGCCGCGCGGCGACGACCTGTTCCGGCGTCCCGGACGTGACGATCTCCCCGCCCCGCATGATCGCCAGGCGGTCGGCCAGCTGTTCGGCCTCCTCCAGGTAGTGCGTGGTCAGCAGCACCGTCGTGCCCTCGGCGCGCAGCGCCCGTACCAACTCGGCCGTCTCCTGGCGCCCTTCGGGGTCCATGCCGGTCGTCGGCTCGTCGAGGAAGAGCACCTCGGGCCGCCCGATCAGCGCCAGCGCCAGGTCCAGCCGCCGCCGCTCGCCGCCGGAGAGCTGCTTGACGCGTACGTCGGCGCGCCTGGCCAGCCCCACCAGCTCCAGCACCTCGGGCACGGGCCGCGCCTCGGCCATGCACCCCGCCCACATCCTCGCGGTCTCGGCGACGGTCAGCTCGGACGGGAAGCCGCCCTCCTGCAGCATCACGCCGGTACGCGGCCGTACGAACGCGCGCTCGGTGAACGGGTCGAAGCCCAGCACCCGCACCTGGCCCGCGCTGGGCTTCGCCAGCCCCTCCAGCACCTCGACGGTGGACGTCTTGCCCGCGCCGTTGGTGCCGAGGAGCGCGAAGATCTCGCCCTCCCGCACGGAGAACGAGATGCCGCGCACCGCCTCGTACCCGCCCTCGTACCGCCGTTTCAGTCCCTCAACCTCGATCGCGTCCATGCCTTCAGCCTTCCGCCCGGGAAGGGGGGCGGACGATGCGCGGCGTCATGGGTGCGTATGACGAATGTCATCAGGGGCCCGAGATCCGGGGGACGGCATGAAGAAGGGCCCCGGTCCAACGACCGGGGCCCTTCTCCTACTTGAGCGGACGACGAGGCTCGAACTCGCGACCTCAACCTTGGCAAGGTTGCGCTCTACCAACTGAGCTACGTCCGCACTGCCCTCACTGTACCCGACCGGCGGAGCCGGGGGTCCAGGGAAAGAGAGCGGGTGACAGGAATCGCACACTGCGCCTCCCCCTTGGAAAGGGGGCGCTCTACTACTGAGCTACACCCGCGTGTCCGTGAGGCCTTCCCCGTTTCCGGGGCCGCCCTCGCGGCGTGCCTGAACTTTAGCCGATCACAGGGGGTCGATGGCAAGTCGGTGGAACGAAGAGGACGAAGGGGGCGGAAACCCCCCTCGGTCCTCCCGCTCACCGGGACGCGTTGAACGCCTCGTAGATCTTCTTGGGGATGCGTCCCCGCGCCGGGACCTCGTACCCGTTCGACTCCGCCCAGGCCCGCACCGCGCGGGGGTCGGGCGCGACGGAGGTGCGGTGGTACGTCTTGCCGGACTTCGCACGCTTACGCCCCGCCTCGACATAGGGCGCGAGGTCCTTGCGGAGTCGCTTCGCATTGTCGGTGTTGAGGTCGATCTCGTACGACTTCCCGTCGAGTCCGAAGGAGACCGTCTCCGCCGCTTCCCCGCCGTCGATGTCATCGGAGAGTGTGACCACTACGCGCTGTGCCACGGATATCGGTCCTTCCTTCAGGATCACGAAAGGGATCACTCCGCCTTTCCGTCCGGCACGCCGGGGGGACTTGACCTCCCATGACGCGCACTGCCGGAACCGGCTGACTCAACCAGCCGTCGGAGTGAGTCCCGCTATAGGGGACGGGTCGATTTTCTGGTGTGCGAGTGCCTGCGGCAGCAGGCATTGCAATGCTGTGCGCGAATTTCTGAGCGGAACCGCGCCGCAATCGGGACCATACGTTTTCCCCGGCCGTTTTCCCAGTGCTTCACGAACTCTAGGCGCGATCGTCACGTATATCAACGCGCGTAGATTTTCGAGCCGGGTACGCTGGCCAGCGCAGCCTCACCGCCGCGCCCCCGCGCAGAACACCTAGGAGTACCCGTGGCTCGCGTCGTAGTCGACGTCATGCTGAAGCCCGAGATCCTCGACCCCCAGGGACAGGCGGTGCAGCGCGCACTGCCCCGCCTGGGCTTCGAGGGAATCGCCGATGTCCGCCAGGGCAAGCGCTTCGAGCTGGAAGTGGAGGGATCCGCTGACCAGCTGGACGACGCGGCCCTCGCCCGTATCCGGGAGATGGCGGAGACCTTTCTCGCCAACACCGTGATCGAGGACTTCACCGTCCGCGTCGAGGAGTCCGAAGGAGCCACGGCGTGACCACCCGTATCGGCGTCGTCACATTTCCCGGTTCCCTCGATGATCGTGACGCGGCGCGCGCGGTCCGTATCGCGGGCGCCGAAGCCGTTCCGCTCTGGCACCGCGACAAAGGTCTGCACCAGGTCGACGCGGTCGTACTCCCGGGCGGATTCTCGTACGGCGACTATCTGCGGTGCGGGGCAATTGCCCGCTTCTCGCCGGTGATGGAGAGCGTGATCGAACAGGCCAGGGCCGGAATGCCGGTTCTCGGTATCTGCAACGGCTTCCAGGTGCTGTGCGAATCCCATCTGCTGCCGGGTGCCCTGACGCGCAACGACCACCTGCACTTCATCTGCCGGGACCAGCGCCTGCGCGTCGAGAACGCGGCCACGGCCTGGACGTCCGACTACGCGGCGGGCGACGAGATCACCGTCCCGCTCAAGAACGGCGAGGGCGGCTTCGTCGCGGACGAGCGCACCCTGGACGAACTGGAGGCCGAAGGCCGCGTCGTCTTCCGGTATCTGGACGTCAACCCCAACGGCTCCCGCCGCGACATCGCCGGCATCACCAACGAGGCCGGGAACGTCGTCGGCCTGATGCCCCACCCGGAGCACGCCGTCGAGTCCCTCACCGGGCCCACGACCGACGGGCTCGGCTTCTTCACCTCCGTCCTCAAGAAGCTGGTCACGCACGCATGAGCACCTCTCATCTGGACACGGTCACCCACGCCGAGCAGACCCCCGACAGCGACCAGCCCTGGGCCGAACTCGGGCTGAAGCGCGACGAGTACGACCGTATCCGCGAGATCCTCGGCCGCCGCCCGACCGGCGCCGAGCTCGCCATGTACTCGGTCATGTGGTCCGAGCACTGCTCGTACAAGAGCAGCAAGGTCCATCTGAAGCAGTTCGGCGAGAAGGCCCCGACCGAGGGCCCCGGCGCCGAGGCCATGCTCGTCGGCATCGGCGAGCAGGCGGGCGTCGTGGACGTCGGCCAGGGCTACGCGGTCACCTTCAAGGTCGAGTCCCACAACCACCCGTCGTACGTCGAGCCCTACCAGGGCGCGGCCACCGGCATCGGCGGCATCGTCCGCGACATCATCGCGATGGGCGCCCGCCCCGTCGCCGTCATGGACCCGCTGCGCTTCGGCGCCGCCGACCACCCCGACACGAAGCGGGTGCTGCCCGGAGTCGTCGCCGGAATCGGCGGCTACGGCAACTGCCTGGGGCTCCCGAACATCGGCGGCGAGGTCGTCTTCGACGACTGCTATCAGGGCAACCCGCTGGTCAACGCGCTGTGCGTCGGCGTCATGAAGCACGAGGACATCCACCTCGCGAAGGCCGCCGGGACCGGCAACAAGGTCGTCCTCTACGGCGCCCGCACGGGCGGCGACGGCATCGGCGGCGCCTCGATCCTCGCCTCGGAGACCTTCGACGACGCGAAGCCCTCGAAGCGCCCGGCGGTCCAGGTGGGCGACCCCTTCCAGGAGAAGCTGCTCATCGAGTGCACCCTGGAGGCGTTCCACGCCGACCTCGTCGTCGGCATCCAGGACCTCGGCGCGGCCGGACTCTCCTGCGCCACCAGCGAGCTGGCCTCCAACGGCTCCGGCGGCATGCGCGTCGAGCTGGACGACGTGCCGCTGCGCGACTCCTCGCTCTCCCCCGAGGAGATCCTGATGAGCGAGTCGCAGGAGCGGATGTGCGCGGTCGTCGAGCCGGGCAAGGTCGAGGACTTCCTCGCCATCTGCGAGAAGTGGGAGGTCACCGCCACCGTCATCGGTGAGGTCACCGACGGCGAGCGGCTGGAGATCTTCTGGCACGGCGAGAAGATCGTCGACGTCGACCCGAAGACGGTCGCGCACGAGGGCCCTGTCTACGAGCGCCCGTACGCGCGCCCCGACTGGCAGGACGCGCTCCAGGCCGACGACCCGGCCAAGCTGCCGCGCCCGACGGGCGGCGAGGAACTGAGGGCGGCGGCCCTGGCCCTCATCTCCTCCCCGAACCAGGCGTCGAAGTCCTGGATCACCGACCAGTACGACCGCTACGTCCTCGGCGACACGGTGCTCGCGCAGCCGGAGGACGGCGGCATGATCCGTATCGACGAGGCGACCGGTCTCGGCGTCGCCGTCTCCACGGACGGCAACGGGCGGTACGCGAAGCTCGACCCGTACGAGGGAGCGCGCCTGGCGCTCGCGGAGTCGTACCGCAACGTCGCCGCGACCGGCGCGCGCCCCCTCGCCGTCACCGACTGCCTCAACTTCGGCTCGCCCGAGGACCCGGCGGCGATGTGGCAGTTCGCCGAGGCGACGCGCGGCCTCGCGGACGCCTGCCGAGAGCTGGGCACGCCGGTGACGGGCGGGAACGTCTCCCTCTACAACCAGACGGGCGAGGCCGCGATCCACCCGACCCCTGTGGTGGGTGTCCTCGGCGTCATCGACGATGTCACGCGCCGTACGCCCATGGCGTTCCGCGACGAGGGCCACCTGCTCTACCTGCTCGGGGAGACGTCGGAGGAGTTCGGCGGCTCGGCGTGGTCGCAGGTCGCCCACGGCCACCTCGGCGGCACGCCGCCCCGCGTGGACCTGGACCGCGAGCGGCTCCTCGCCGAGATCCTGATCTCTGCCTCGCGCGACGGCATGGCCGACGCGGCGCACGACCTCTCGGACGGCGGTCTGGTCCAGGCCCTCGCCGAGTCCTGCCTGCGCGGCGGAAAGGGAGCCCGAATCGTAGTCCCGGACGACCTCGACCCCTTCGTCTTCCTCTTCTCCGAGTCGCAGGGCCGCGCGGTCGTCGCGATTCCGCGCAGCGAGGAGGTCCGCTTCACGGACATGTGCGCGGCGCGCGCCCTTCCGGCCACCCGTATCGGCGTGGTCGACGGCAACGCCCTGGAGATCCAGGACCACTTCACGCTGCCGCTGAGCGATCTCCGCTCAGCACACGAGAAGACGCTCCCGGAACTCTTCGCCTGACGCCGAAAGAGCGAAAAGGGGGTGCCTCCTACAGGGGGGGCACCCCCTTTGCTCCTCCCTCGGCTGCGCTTGCGAGCTCTGCGCTTCTCCCTTCGCCCACTGTGCTTGTGAGCTCTGCGCTTCTCCCTCCGCTGAGCTTGGGAAGTCTGCGCAAGGCGCAGGGTTGGCAAGCGCAGCCCCCTGCGCCGGGTGCCCCGCGTAACGGGGCCGCGCCCGGCGTGCCCCGGTCTGTGCTTCGCGGACTGCGAGTGCGTCGTGGCTTGTCGCGCAGTTCCCCGCGCCCCTTAGGGAACAGGGGCAAGCCCCGATGTGTCGTGACCGGTCGCGCCCACGCGGCGGAGCCGCAAAGTAAACACAGCCCCGTGCCCCTGGGCGGGGCAGGGGTACCCCCTGAAGCTACGGGCGGCCCCGGAGAGGGCTGGGTAGTCTCACCGGCATGCCGTCCGTCAGCAGAAAAGACAGGAAGCCCCGGACGTACGACCCGGCGAAGACGCGCAAGGCACTCATCGCCCAGGTCGAGGCCGTGGCCGAGGCCGCGCACCGGCTCACGCCCGAGCAGCGCGCGCTGCCCACCGCGCTCCCCGGCTGGGACGTGCACCACCTGCTCGTCCACATCGCACTCCAGATCGACGCCGTGCCCCGTTTCCTCGCCAGGCCCGAGTTGTCAGAGGCGAAGAGCCCCGAGGTCTCCCTCGCCTCCTGGGCGCGGGCCACCGCGACCGTCGCCGACCGGCTCGACGCGCAGACCCGCGAGGACGCCGCCACCTGCGAGGACGGCGCGGCCCGTATCGACGCGGCGGTCGCCGAGCTGGAGCCGGTCATCGAGGCCGCGGTCCGCGAGGACCTGCTGATCCCGCACCCGTTCGGCGCGATGCGCATGCACGACTTCACCGTGACCCGCCTCGTCGAGCTGGTCGTGCACAGCGACGACCTGGCCCGTGCGACCGGCACCCGCGTCCACCTGGACCGGCAGGCCCTCGCGGCCACCGTCCGGCTGCTCGCCGACGCGCTCGCGGCGAAGGCGCCCGGCGGGTCCGTGGAGGTGCGGATCCCGCCGTTCGCCGTCGTCCAGGCCGTCGAGGGCCCGCGCCACACCCGCGGCACCCCGCCCAACGTGGTGGAGGCCGACCCGCTCACCTGGCTGCGTCTCGCCACGGGCCGTACGGCGTGGGACGAGGTGCTGGGCACGGCCCACCTCTCCGCGAGCGGCGAGCGCGCCGACCTCTCGGGGCTGCTGCCGGTCCTGGGCTGACTGCCGGTTCAGTCCGGATACGGCAGCAGCGTGCGGTCGGTCCGTTCCCACGCGCTCTTGAGGGTGGCCGTCAGCCTCTTCTCCTCGCCCGCCCTGTCCGCCTGCTCGCGCGGATCACGGCCGAGGTGGAAGAGCTGGTCGGCGCCGTCATTGCCGCGGTAGTACTTCCAGTCGCCGCGACGCAGCGCCCGTTCGCCCCGTACCCGCCAGAACAGATCGCGCTCGCGGAGCCGTTCGCCGCGCAGCAGGTACCCGGCGAGGCTGGTGCCGTCCAGGGGGTACGCCCGGTCGGGGCGGGCGCCCGCGAGCTCCAGCAGGGTCGCCGTCCAGTCGGGGGAGTAGACCGGCTCGTGGCTGACCTGCCGCCCGTCGATCCGTGCGGGCCAGCGCAGGACGGTCGGCACCCGGATGCCGCCCTCCTGGAGCGAGCCCTTGTTCCCGGAGAGCGGCCAGTTGTACGACCAGCGTTCGCCGCCGTTGTCGCTGGCGAAGACGACGAGGGTGTCCTTCTCCTGGCCGGACCGGCGCAGCGCGGCCAGCACCTCGCCGACCGAGCGGTCGAGGTCCTCGACCATCGTCCGGTACGTCGCGAGGGAGCCGCCGTCCGCGTGCCAGAGGGCCCGCTTGTCGCCCGCCTTGATCCGCCGGACGATCTCGGCGCTGCCCTCGGTGTCGCCGTCGGTGATCCAGGGCCAGTGCGGGGTCGTGAAATTGAGGTTCAGCAGCCAGGGTCTCCCCTGTTCACGCCCCGCCCGTTCGACGTGCTCGACGGCGCGCTCGGTGAGGATCCGGGTGTAGTAGCGCAGGTCCTTGTACGTGGCGTCGCCCTCGTACAGGTCGTATTCGCCCCCGCCGCCGAGCTTCGAGTAGTACTCCAGCGCGCCGCCGAAGTTCCCGAAGAAGGTGTCCCAGCCGGAGCGGGTCGGGCTGTGGTCGGGCAGGAAGCCGCAGTGCCACTTGCCGATCAGCGCCGTGGAGTACCCGGCGTCGCGCAGCAGCGAGGCGAGCGTGGGGTGGCGGGGGTCGAGCCCGGCGCCCTTGTCCGCGATGGGCTCGGCGAGCCCGCCCTCCGTACGGCCGGGGAAGCGGCCGGTGTAGAGCGCGAAGCGGGTGGGGGAGCAGGTCGCGGAGCCGGAGTACGCCTGCGTGAACCGCACGCCGTCGCGCGCGAGCCGGTCCAGGTGCGGGGTACGGATCCCGGTCGCGGCCTGGGAGCCGTACGAGGACAGATCGGCCCAGCCCAGGTCGTCGCCGAGGACGAAGAGGATGTTGGGGCGGGGGGAGTGCCGCGCGGGGGCGGCACGGAACGGACGTTCGTGGTGTTCGTCCTGAGCGAGGGCGGTGCCGGTCGGGAGGACGGCCGTGGCGGCACCGGCGCCGGCCAGTCCGCCCAGGGCTCGTCGGGATATTCCAGGCATGGGAGATCTCCAGGTGCAGCAGCGTGCGCGCAAGTGGATCTACGGGCTCCGGCCGGTGCGGACGTGGCGAATGTCACCGCGCACACGGCGGCCCGTGTCAGAAAAGGGAGGGAGAAACGTGAACAGCGCGACAGAAGCGCTTACGCGCAGCGACAGATGGCGCTCGCGACGTGACCGAGGTCCACGTGACGGCGCTGCACCAGGGTCGGCTGGGGCTGCATGGGCGGGATCCTGACGGCGAAACGGTGCAGGCGTCAAGTACCCCCCGGCGCCGCGGACCGTTCCCCGGTTCGGCCCATCCCGGCACCTGTCCTAGACTCGATGGCGTGCCACGTGGTGACGGACGACTCAACCACGACCTCCTCCCCGGCGAGAAAGGTCCCCAGGACGCCTGTGCGGTATTCGGCGTCTGGGCCCCCGGAGAAGAGGTCGCGAAGCTCACGTACTTCGGGCTGTACGCACTGCAACACCGCGGTCAGGAATCCGCGGGCATCGCGGTGAGCAACGGCTCCCAGATTCTCGTCTTCAAGGACATGGGCCTGGTTTCCCAGGTCTTCGACGAAACCTCTCTCGGTTCCCTCAAGGGCCATATCGCGGTCGGTCACGCCCGCTATTCGACGACGGGCGCCTCCGTGTGGGAGAACGCCCAGCCGACGTTCCGCGCGACAGCGCACGGCTCCATCGCCCTGGGCCACAACGGAAACCTGGTCAATACGGCGGAGCTGGCCGAAATGGTCGCCAAGCTCGCCGTGAACGGGAACGGGCGCGCGACCCAGGTCGCCGCGACCAACGACACGGACCTGGTCACCGCTCTCCTCGCGGGCCAGACCGCGGAGGACGGCACCCCGCTGACCGTCGAGCAGGCGGCGCCGAAGGTGCTGCCGCAGGTCCAGGGCGCGTTCTCCATGGTGTTCATGGACGACCACACGCTCTACGCCGCTCGGGACGCGCAGGGCATCCGCCCCCTCGTCCTCGGCCGCCTGGAGCGCGGCTGGGTCGTGGCGAGCGAGACCTCGGGCCTCGACATCGTCGGCGCCAGCTTCATCCGGGAGATCGAGCCGGGCGAGCTGGTGGCCATCGACGAGAACGGGCTGCGCTCCACCCGCTTCGCGGAGGCAAAGCCCAAGGGCTGCGTCTTCGAGTACGTCTATCTCGCCCGCCCCGACACCGACATCGCGGGCCGGAACGTGTACCTCTCCCGCGTGGAGATGGGCCGCAAGCTCGCCGCGGAGGCCCCGGCCGACGCGGACCTGGTGATAGCGACTCCGGAGTCCGGCACCCCGGCCGCGGTCGGTTACGCCGAGGCGAGCGGGATCCCGTACGGCGTGGGCCTGGTCAAGAACAGCTACGTCGGCCGGACCTTCATCCAGCCGAGCCAGACCATCCGCCAGCTCGGTATCCGGCTCAAGCTCAATCCGCTCAAGGAAGTCATCCGCGGCAAGCGCCTGGTGGTCGTCGACGACTCGATCGTCCGCGGCAACACCCAGCGCGCCCTGGTCCGGATGCTCCGCGAGGCGGGCGCCGCCGAGGTCCACGTCCGGATCAGCTCGCCGCCGATCAAGTGGCCGTGCTTCTTCGGCATCGACTTCGCCACCCGCGCCGAGCTGATCGCCAACGGCCTCTCGGTCGAGGAGATCGGCAAGTCCCTGGGCGCCGACTCGCTCTCGTACATCTCCACCGACGGCATGATCGAGGCGACCACGATCGCCAAGCCGAACCTGTGCCGTGCGTGCTTCGACGGCGAGTACCCGATGGAGCTGCCCGACCCGGAACTGCTGGGCAAGCACCTGCTGGAGTCCGAGACGGACGTCGACGGCGTCAGCACCCTGACGGCCGGAGTGGGCGCCTCGGACGCGCTCAAGAGGCCCTAGCAAGGTTGTGGGCAATCGTTCCGCGGGGCGGAACGGGTGGGCACAACCGGCCTGCACCCATTCACGAAGAGACGCGAGACGAAACCTCATGACCACCAATTCTCCTGGCGCGAGCTATGCCGCCGCAGGCGTAGACATCGAAGCGGGCGACCGCGCGGTCGACCTCATGAAGGAATGGGTCAAGAAGACCCAGCGCCCCGAATCACTCGGGGCGCTGGGCGGCTTCGCCGGCCTCTTCGACGCCTCCCGCCTCAAGGGCTACGCCCGCCCGCTGCTGGCCTCGGCGACCGACGGCGTCGGCACCAAGGTCGCGCTGGCCCAGCGCATGGACATCCACGACACCATCGGCCACGACCTGGTCGCGATGGTCGTGGACGACCTGGTCGTCTGCGGCGCCGAGCCGCTGTTCATGACGGACTACATCTGCGTCGGCAAGGTCGTGCCCGAGCGCGTGGCCCAGATCGTGAAGGGCATCGCCGAGGGCTGCGTCCTGGCGGGCTGCTCGCTGGTCGGCGGCGAGACCGCCGAGCACCCGGGCCTGCTGGGTCCCGACGAGTACGACGTCGCGGGCGCGGGCACCGGCGTGGTGGAGGCGGACGCGCTGCTGGGCCCGGATCGCATCCGTACGGGCGACGTGGTGCTCGCGATGGCCTCGTCGGGGCTTCACTCGAACGGGTACTCGCTGGTCCGGCACGTCGTCTTCGACCGCGCGGGCTGGGCGCTGGACCGCGAGGTGGCCGAGTTCGGCCGCACCCTCGGCGAGGAGCTGCTGGAGCCCACCAAGATCTACTCGCTGGACTGCCTGGAACTCGCCCGTACGACGGAGGTGCACGCCTTCTCGCACATCACCGGCGGCGGGCTCGCGAACAACCTCGCGCGGGTGGTCCCGGACGGGCTGCACGCGACCGTGGACCGCGCGAGCTGGACCCCGGCGCCGGTCTTCGACGTCGTCGCGAAGGCGGGCGACGTGGCCCGTGAAGAGCTGGAGAAGACGCTCAACATGGGCGTCGGCATGATCGCCGTCGTGCCGCAGGAGTCGGTGGCCCCCGCGCTCGCCACCCTGGCCGACCGGGGCGTGGACGCCTGGGTCGCGGGTGAGATCGGCGAGCGGGCAGGCCGCACCGAGGCAGTGACGCTCACCGGGGACCATGCGCGCTGAGTGCGGCGCCGGTTCCGCGCGCGGGACAGCACAGAACCCGGTCCGGCAGGCGCCGGACCGGGTCACTGTGAGCAAACGTCAAGCGCGACGTCGGTTCGACCGGTGGTCGGAGGAGCCGGTGGCGTCCGGCTCATCCGCCTCGTCATCGTCCCGGTCGTTGTACAGATCCGCGTACTGTGCGTACGGGTCGTCGTCCAGCTCATCGTCCTCGAACGGCTCACTGTTCGGCGGCTCGTTCGATGTCGATGCGCCCAGCTCCTCGGCCAGGCGCGATAGGTCCGTCCCACCGCTGTTGTACTTCAGCTGGCGGGCGACCTTCGTCTGCTTGGCCTTGGCCCGGCCGCGCCCCATGGCTCGACCCCCTCAACGACGGGGCTCGACGGCCCCAGAGTCTTGACACGCGTTCATGATTCAGAGCGGTCTCTCGGGGGGAGAGACCGATACTCAGGGCTTCAACGGTACCTGCTTCCGCGGCCGTACGGTACGCCGCCCGCACGACACGGCCGCTGTCCGACGCGCCCGGTGACCATCACTTCGCTGGTCACTGGTGATTTTACCTTCCTGTAGCGGATCGACCCGCCGAGGGGTCGTGAGACGCCGCTCACTGCCCCTGTGAGCGGCGTTATCCAGCCATCCCCTGGGCCATCCGCTGCTCCGCGAGACGGTCCGAGGCGGCGGCCGGGGGGATGCCGTCCGCGGCGGCCCGCTCGAAGATCGAGACGGTCGTGCCGAAGATCTCGGCGGCCTTTGCCTTAGCGCGTGCGAAGTCGAATCCGTGGAGCTCGTCCGCGACCTGGATGACGCCGCCGGAGTTCACGACGTAGTCCGGCGCGTAGAGGATCCCGCGGTCGGCGAGGTCCTTCTCGACGCCGGGGTGCGCGAGCTGGTTGTTGGCCGCGCCGCAGACCGCCTGGGCGGTGAGCACCGGCACGGTCGCGTCGTTCAGCGCGCCGCCGAGGGCGCAGGGAGCGTAGATATCCAGCCCTTCTGACCGGATGAGCGCATCGGTGTCCGCGACGGCCGTCACCTCGGGGTGCGCGTCGAGCACGCGGCGCACCGAGGCCTCGCGCACATCCGTCACGAGCACCCGCGCGCCGTCCTCGATCAGGTGCTCGACCAGGTGGTGGCCGACCTTGCCGACGCCTGCGACGCCGACCGTACGGCCGCGCAGCGTGGGGGCGCCCCAGAGGCGCTGGGCGCTGGCGCGCATGCCCTGGTAGACGCCGAAGGCGGTGAGCACGGAGGAGTCGCCCGCGCCGCCGTTCTCGGGCGAGCGGCCAGTGGTCCACCGGCACTCCTGCGCCACTACATCCATGTCCTGGACGTAGGTACCGACGTCGCAGGCCGTGACGTAGCGACCGCCGAGAGAGGCCACGAAGCGGCCGTAGGCGCGCAGCAGGGCGTCGGTCTTGATCTTCTCGGGGTCACCGATGATCACGGCCTTGCCGCCGCCGTGGTCGAGCCCGGCCATGGCGTTCTTGTACGACATCCCGCGCGCCAGGTTGAGCGCGTCGCGCACGGCGGCCTCCTCGGGGTTCCGCTCGTCCGCGTACGCGTGGAAGCGGGTGCCGCCGAGGGCCGGGCCCAGCGCGGTGGAGTGCAGGGCGATGACGGCCTTGAGGCCGCTCGCCCGGTCCTGGCAGAGCACGACCTGCTCGTGCCCGCCCTGGTCCGAGTGGAAAAGAGTGTGGAGGAACGGATCGCTCGACGTGTCCACGCTGACAGTCTCACGTACGTCGGTCACGGTGGTGACTCCTGTATTCGCGGTGGATAACCCTCTGCCGGGCCCACCCGCTTGTGGCAGGAGAAGGCCAGGGGGAGGGCCGGTCGTCAGAAGCGTACGACCTGCGCGTCGCGGGCACGTTGCGGTCCCACAATCGGGGTAGTCAACTGTCTCCCAGGCTTGTCCGCACCGGTCTTTTCTGAAGACACCGGCCCTTTTGGAGGAGTGCGTGGCTGAGAAAGCGTCGGTCATCGTCCCGTACGCCGCTTATCTGCGGGTCTATGAGCCGCTCGCCGCGTTCCCCGAGCCCGAGCGGTCGCACTGGATCGCGTACGCCAAGCGCGAGCGTTTCCCGACCGCCCAGGACGAAGTCCGCCGCGCGCTCGCCGACTTGCTGCCCGTGCCGCCCGTGGTGGTCCCCGTGCGGGAGAGCGCCGAGGCGTTCGTGGCGGATGTGGACGGTGTGACGTGCGTCTGCCCCTGGCGCACCCGGCTGCGGAGCTGGCAGTCCCTCGCCGCGCTCTCCCAGGCCGCGGGCGACCGCGAGCTGGCGCTGCCGCAGACCGTGCTCGACGCGGCGCTCCCCCCGGTCGTACGGCGGCAGGCGGCGGCCGACTACGAGCGCTGGCGCGAGCACAACCCCGACGCGCGTCCGTGGATCCGTACGGCGCTGTGGCATGTGCCGGTCCGGTGGTTCGTACTCTTCGTGGACGAAGAAAGGGAGTTTGCCAAGCCGGAATCGGGTGAGGAGAGCGGACAGCAGTTCGTCCTCCGGTACCGGACACCCATGGTCGAGGCGCGGCGTCGTCTCGCGCGTGGCCTGAAAGTGCTCCGCGAGGAACTGGAGGAAGGGCCGCTCGTCGACGGACTGGTAGATGTAGGCCGCTGGCTGGAGGAGTTCCACCCGCGTTCCCTGGTCGAACTGGACTACGGCGGACTGGCCCACGCGATCCCCGAGGAGCAGCTCGCGGGGGACCACTCTGCCGCTGACGTGGCGGAAGGTCTCGCCGCGCTCCGCGAGGGGGACGGCGAGCGGGCCGGCGAGGCGTACGAGCGGCTGACGGAGCGCTGGCGGACCGTCAGGGAGCTCCAGTTCGCGTCCTAGACGCGGGCCGGGGCGCGCCGCGAGGGCGACGCGAGGGCGAGATGTGGCGAACGCCACGTCCAGGACCTACGTCCTGAACCGGGCTATTGCCCCAAGCGTGATGGACAGCACTTACCGGGGTCTTGCTCTCAGACCTACCCCTCGTGTCAAAATAGGACAAGGAGTCCGCACGGGGCTCCTTCCGTCCAACTAAGGGCGGAAAGATCGGTATTGCGCTCCTTGGTGGGTCTGGTGACCCCTGCTCCCGCTGTGACTGATCGTCACGGCGGTGTGACTGTCCGCTATGGGACGGTCCATCGGCTTCCGCCGAGGTTGAACACCTGAGAGGGCAATTCCATCGGTTTGGCCGACGTGGCTGGACAGATGGTGTAGTTGTAGTGCCGAGGACAAGCCGTTCGTCCTATAACCGACTCGGCTCGCGTCCGCCATTTCGGGCAACGCGGGTCAAGGTGCAGAATTTAGAGGAAAGAACCGTGATGGTTCGGTTCTCCCGAGGAGGCCGCTCATGACCGCTCGCACCCCTGATGCCGAGCCGCTGTTGACCCCGGCTGAGGTTGCCACGATGTTCCGTGTGGACCCCAAGACGGTCACGCGCTGGGCAAAGGCGGGCAAGCTCACGTCCATCCGCACGCTCGGAGGGCACCGCCGCTACCGCGAGGCGGAGGTGCGCGCACTGCTGGCGGGCATCCCGCAGCAGCGCAGCGAGGCTTGATCAGGCGAAACAACACCATATAGGGGCGTTTCCGGGGCCCCCACCCCGCATGACGCCCATTGAGCACCACACGACAGGCTCTGCCCCAACAGTGCTTGCTCGTTGATCGCGCTGGACTCCGCCGGGTCCAGCGCGATCTTTTTTGTGCGCTCCTCCGGTGCCCGTTCCGTGCCCGTCGAGGAGCGCCGACTGCCCTTCTTGTGCCCGCTCTTGGATGCTGCTGATCGACCGTGATCGGCTTCGGTGAAGGGTGTCAGGGGAGTGGTGCAATTGCACATATAAAATTGACGAGGTGTGAGGGTGCCTCAAGTTCCCCGTCAGTACAGGTGAGTTCGGTGACACCCGTCACAGCGGCGCACTCTTGTCGCGGCCTGCGGCGCTGCGATAAAGAGCGCCTAAGGGCTGGTCACTTGGCAGAGGGCCCCTTGTCCTCGGACTCCATCGCCAGGCGCAGGAGCCGGTGGCAGATCGGGCAGTGGCGCGTCACGTGCCGGTACCGCGTGGCGGCAGCCAGATGCGCGCGCAGGAGCGCCTTGGTCTCGTGCCGCCGGGGGGAAATTGGAGCCGTCGTCATCCGCCGCACCTCCTCTAGTAGAGGTACCCCGGCCCCGTACGGCCGTCAACCGCAAGAGCCGTGCGTATAGGCCACCGGAAAGAGCGAGCGGCACGGAGGGGGACGTATGCCGGAAGCACGACGGGGCGGACGAAACGGCACGAAGAAGGGCCCACACCGTCTCCGGCGTGGGCCCTCATTGCGGTCCTGACGGGATTTGAACCCGCGGCCTCCACCTTGACAGGGTGGCGAGCACTCCAAACTGCTCCACAGGACCTTGCTCTTGCGCGCTTGGCGCGAAACGAGACTCTACAGCAGGTCAGGGGCGCAGAGCGAACTCACTCTGCGTGCCCGCCGCACTACGGCGCGGCCGCGTCCACGGCCTTCATGATCCGCTTGTCCGAGACCGGGTACGCCGTGCCCAGCGCGTGGGCGAAGTAGCTGACCCGCAGCTCCTCCACCATCCAGCGCACGTCCCGCGCCGCGCGGGGAACGGGACGGCCGGGCGGGAACTGTTCCAGCAGCCACAGGTACTCGTCCCACATCTCGCGGACCTTGGCCATGCGGGTGCGGTCGCGCTCGACGTTGTGCGGGAGCTGCTGGAGGCGGCGGTCGGCGGCGACCAGGTACCGCATCAGGTCCGGGAGGCGGCCCGCGCCGTGCTCCGTGACGAAGCCCGGCTTGATGAGGCCGTCGAGCTGCTGCCGTACGTCCGCCGCTGACTCGGCGAGGACCGGGCTCGTCGTCCCGCGCAGCCGCTGCTCGCAGGAGTGCCAGGCGGCCATGACCTCCCGGACCTGGTGGACCGTGCGCACCGTGCCGTCGACGAGGTCCGCGCGGACCGCGTCGAAGAGCTTGCGGTAGGACTCCTCGTCCCAGGCCGGGCCGCCGTGGGCCGCGATGAGGCGGTCGGCGGTGGCCGTCACGCAGTCCTCGAAGAGGGCCTGCACGCTGCCGTGCGGGGAGCGGGAGAGGGCCAGCTTCTGCCGGTTGTCCAGCTTGGACTGGGCGAACTTGGCGGGGTCCGAGGGGATGTTGAGGAGGATGAGGCGGCGGGTGCCGCGCCACATCGCCTGCTGCTGCTCGGCCTCGGTGTCGAAGAGCCGTACGGCCACCGAGGAGCCCTCGTCCACGAGCGCCGGGTACGCCTTCACGGGCTGGCCCGCGCGCCGGGTCTCGAACGTGCGCGAGAGGGCGCCCAGCGTCCAGTCCGTGAGGCCGGCGCGCTGCGGGGAGTCCCCCGCCGGGAGCGCCGGGCCCTCGTCGCTCTGGGCGCCGTCCTGCGCCTTGCGCGCCGCCTTGCGCGACCGCGCGCGCTCCGAGGAGTCGAACGCCTTCGAGAGCGCCTGCTGCGTCTGCGGCTTCAGCTTGAGCTGGAGCGCCTCCAGGTCCTTGCTCTCCTCCAGCTTGCGGCGCCGCTCGTCGGTCACCCGGAAGGTGATCTTCAGGTGGTCCGGGACCTTGGCCAGGTCGAAGTCCTGCGCCGTGAGGGGGACTCCGACCATTCGCTTCAGCTCGCGCGCCAGCGTGTACGGCAGCGGCTCCTGGAGCGGCCGCGCGGTCTCCAGGAAGCGCTTGGCGAAGTTGGGCGCCGGCACGTAGTTGCGCCGGATCGGCTTGGGGAGCGAGCGGATCAGCTCGGTGACCAGGTCCTCGCGCAGGCCCGGGATCTGCCAGTCGAAGCCCTCCGGGGTCACCTGGTTGAGCACCTGGAGCGGTACGTGCACCGTGACGCCGTCCGCGTCGGCCCCGGGCTCGAACTGGTAGGTCACCGGCAGGACCAGGCCGCCCTGGCGCCACACGTCCGGGTAGTCGGAGGCGGAGACCTCCTCGGCCCGGTCGCTGATGAGCATCGACTTCTCGAAGTTGAGCAGGTCGGGCTCGTCGCGCCGCTTCTTCTTCCACCAGGCGTCGAAGTGCGCCCCGGAGACGACGTCCTCGGGCACGCGCTGGTCGTAGAAGTCGTAGAGCGTCTCGTCGTCGACGAGGATGTCGCGGCGCCGCGCGCGGTGCTCCAGCTCCTCGACCTCGTCGAGCAGTTTGCGGTTGTCACGGAAGAACTGATGGTGCGTCCGCCAGTCGCCCTCGACCAGCGCGTGCCGGATGAACAGGTCGCGGGAGGTCTCAGGATCGATGCGCCCGTAGGAGACCTTGCGCTGGGCCACCACCGGGACCCCGTAGAGCGTCACGCGCTCGAACGCCACCACCGCGGCCTGCTTCTGCTCCCAGTGCGGCTCGCTGTACGTCCGTTTGACCAGGTGGGCGGCGAGGGGCTCGATCCACTCCGGCTCGATCTTCGCGTTCACCCGCGCCCAGAGGCGGGAGGTCTCGACCAGCTCGGCCGACATGATCCAGCGCGGCGGCTTCTTGAAGAGGGCCGAGCCGGGGAAGACCGCGAACTTCGCGCTGCGCGCGCCCAGATACTCGTTCTTCTCCGTGTCCTTCAGCCCGATGTGCGACAGCAACCCCGCGAGCAGCGACTGGTGGACGGCGTCCTGGGCCGGTTCCTGGTCGCCCTCGGCGAGCTGGATCTTCATGCTCCTGGCGACCTGGCGCAGCTGCGTGTAGATGTCCTGCCACTCGCGTATCCGCAGGTAGTTGAGGAACTCCGACTTGCACATGCGGCGGAAGGCCGAGGAGGAGAGGGCCTTCTGCTGCTCCTTCACGTACCGCCACAGGTTCAGGAACGACAGGAAGTCGCTGCTCTCGTCCTTGAAGCGGGCGTGCTGCTGGTCCGCCTGCTGCTGCTTGTCGGCGGGGCGCTCGCGCGGGTCCTGGATCGAGAGCGCGGCGGCGATGACCATGACCTCGCGCGCACAGCCGTTCTTGTCGGCCTCCAGGACCATCCGGGCCAGCCGCGGGTCCACCGGGAGCTGCGCGAGGGAGCGGCCGGTCCGGGTGAGCCGCCGGTCTTTGCCGTGCTCCTTGCCGCCGTCCTTGCCGGTCTCCAAGGCCCCCAGCTCCTCCAGGAGCTGCACGCCCGCCTTGATGCTGCGGTGGTCCGGCGGGTCGATGAACGGGAACTTCTCGATGTCCCCGAGCCCGGCCGCCGCCATCTGCAGGATGACCGACGCCAGGTTCGTCCGGACGATCTCCGGATCGGTGAACTCCGGGCGGGAGAGGAAGTCGTCCTCCGAGTACAGCCGGACGCAGATGCCGTCCGACGTACGCCCCGAGCGGCCCTTGCGCTGGTTGGCGCTGGCCTGGCTGACCGGCTCGATGGGCAGGCGCTGGACCTTGGTGCGGTGGCTGTAGCGCGAGATACGGGCGGTGCCCGGGTCGATCACGTACTTGATGCCGGGGACGGTGAGGGAGGTCTCCGCCACGTTCGTCGCCAGGACGACGCGGCGGGTGCCCGGGTGGGACTGGAAGACGCGATGCTGCTCGGCGTGCGAGAGGCGGGCGTAGAGCGGCAGGATCTCGGTGGGGATGCCGCGGCCGCCCCGGAACTTCTTCTCCAGCGCGTCCGCCGTGTCCCGGATCTCGCGCTCCCCGGAGAGGAAGACGAGGATGTCGCCGGGCTCCTCGCGGTGCAGCTCGTCGACCGCGTCGCTGATCGCGGTGACCTGGTCGCGGTCGGGCGCCTCGGAGTCCTCTTCGAGGAGCGGGCGGTAGCGCACCTCGACCGGATACGTACGCCCGCTGACCTCGACGATCGGGGCGTCCCCGAAGTGCCGCGAGAAGCGCTCCGGATCGATCGTCGCCGAGGTGATGACGACCTTCAGCTCCGGGCGCTTGGGGAGGAGCTGCGCGAGATAGCCGAGCAGGAAGTCGATGTTGAGGCTGCGCTCGTGGGCCTCGTCGATGATGATCGTGTCGTACTGCCGCAGCTCGCGGTCCTGCTGGATCTCCGCGAGCAGGATGCCGTCCGTCATCAGCTTGACCAGCGTGTGGTCCTTCACCTGGTCGGTGAAGCGGACCTTCCAGCCGACGGTCTCGCCGAGCTGCGACTTCAGCTCCTCCGCGACGCGCTCCGCGACCGTACGCGCCGCGAGGCGGCGGGGCTGCGTATGGCCGATCGTGCCGTGGACCCCGCGCCCGAGCTCCATGCAGATCTTCGGGATCTGCGTCGTCTTGCCCGAGCCCGTCTCGCCCGCGACGATCACGACCTGGTGGTCGCGGATCGCCTCCAGGATCTCGTCCTTCTTCTGGCTGACGGGGAGCTGCGGGGGATACGTGATCCGCGGCACGGACTCCTTGCGGGCCGTCACGCGCAGCTCGGACTCGTCCATCGCCGCGGAGATCTCCGCGAGCACGGCGGCGCGCGCCTCGGGCTTGCGGATCTTGCGTGCGCCGTCGAGGCGCCGCGCCAGACGCGTCTGGTCGCGGAGCGTGAGATCCGGGATGCGGGCCTTGAGAGCGGCGGGCGAGGGAGGCGTGGAAGTCGACATACCTGGTCCAGGATCGCACCAGCGGGTACTCACTGGCGAACCATTTGGGGCGCTGCACAGGCTCCGCGCGGGCTCCGCGCACGGGGGACACCCCGTCCGAGCCCGTTAGGCTGGCGCTGGAACGTGCCGTACGAGCGAGATACGAGCGAGAGCAGAGGTCAGCCCCGATGAGCCGGAGCCGCATCCCCGAGCGGGGCTTCGCCCTGGTCGCAGGGCTGCTCCTGCTGCTCTGCGGGACGCTGTTCGCGGCTTCGCCGTCGTCGGCGTCGTCGGCGTCGGCGGGTGCGGACGCTCCGCCCCGGGCCGCCTCGGTCTCGGCCCCCTCCTCCGCCTCCTCTTACGAGGAGCCCGGTACCGGGGACACCGCGCCGGACGCGCCCGGCTGCCACAAGCAGAAGAAGGGCGACGTCGACGGGGCCGTGCCCGCGCCCACCTCCGGGGCGCAGAACCTCGCGCTCGTGCTGTCGGCCTGCCTCGTCCCCGAGTCGCACGCCGCGATCGGCACCGCGCACGCCCGGCCGCCCGCGCGGGGGCCCACTCCGGCGCAGCCCCCGACCCCCGTGGAACTCTCCGTCCTGCGCGTGTAGACGCGCCGTCCCGGCACACGTGTGTGCCGGGGCAGGCCGCTCACACCCGTATCCAGGACAGGAGACGTGACGTCCGTATGCGCCCACGTATGCGTTCACTTCCGCCCCGTTCACTTCCGCTCGCCCTGCGCGCCGTGGCCGGCTGGCCCGCGTCCCGCTGGGGCGTCGCCGCAGGGGCTGCCGTATTCACCGCGCTCGCGGTCGGGCTGCCCACCGCCGTGATCCCGAACCCCCTCTTCACGCGCTCGGTGGCCACCCCGTGGTGGGGCTACCCGGTGCTCGCCGTGACCGCCGCCCTCGCCGGGGTGCTGCTGGCGACGTACGTCCGTACGGGCCGCCGTCAGGAGGCGGTACGGGGCGAGGCGATACGGGGCGACGGCTCGCGGCTCGGCACCGTGGGCGGGCTGCTCGGCTTCTTCGCCGTCGGCTGCCCCGTGTGCAACAAGCTCGTGCTGCTCGCGCTCGGTACGTCCGGTGCGCTGAACGTCTGGCAGCCCGTGCAGCCGCTGCTGGCCGTCGCCTCGCTGGCGCTGCTCGCGGTCGCCGTCGTACGGCGGCTCGCGGGCGAGGTCGCCTGCCCGGCCCCCGTACCGGCGCCGTCCGCCTGAAGACTTCCTTCCCTCGACCTTCACTCCCTCCCCGGGAGTCACAGGAGTTCCCTCATGCCTTCCACCACCAAGTCCACGTCCGTCAAGAACCGCAAGGGCCTGGTCATCGGCGTCCTCGTGGCCGTCGTCGCGCTGCTCGCCGGATGGCTGTCGCAGTACGCCGTCAACGGCGACGACAGCGGTTCCGGCGGCGGCTCCGGCGACAACGCCACCCTGCACGGCAAGGAGGACACCTCGTCCGGCGACCCCGCGCTGATGAAGCTCGCGCGCCGGGACGGCGGTGACCCGCTCGCGCGGGGCGACAAGGACGCGCCGGTCGTGATGATCGAGTACGCGGACTTCGGCTGCTCGTTCTGCGGCAAGTTCGCGCGCGACACCGAGCCGAAGCTGGAGAAGAAGTACATCGACAAGGGGCTGCTGCGCATCGAATGGCGCAACTTCCCGATCTTCGGCAAGGGCTCCGAGCGGGCCGCGCTCGCGGGCTGGGCCGCGGGGGAGCAGGGCCGCTTCTGGGAGTTCTACAACACCGTCTACGCCGACAAGGGCAACGAGAAGAACGGCTTCTCCGACGGCCATCTGCGCGACATCGCCAAGGAGGCGGGCGTCAAGGACCTCGACAAGTTCGACAAGGACCGGGCGAGCGAGGCCGCGAAGAAGAGCCTCGACAAGGACCGGAACGAGGCCTACGGCCTCGGCGCCTCCTCCACCCCCGCCTTCCTCGTCAACGGCGAGCCGATCTCGGGCGCGCAGCCGGACGAGGTCTTCACGGACGCGATCGAGCGCGCGGCGAAGGCGGCCGAGGCGAAGAAGAAGGACGGCGCGAAGGGCGGGAAGGGCTGATGGACGTCGGGTACCTCGCGGCGTTCCTCGGCGGACTCCTCGCCCTGCTCAGCCCGTGCAGCGCGCTGCTGCTGCCCGCCTTCTTCGCGTACTCGATCGGCTCGGCGGGCAAGCTGCTCGCCCGTACCGGCGTCTTCTACCTGGGCCTGGCCACCACCCTGGTGCCGCTGGGCGCCGCGGGCTCGTACGCCGGGCGGTTCTTCTACGGGCACCGGGACACGCTCATCGCGGTGGGCGGCTGGCTGATCATCGCGCTCGGCGTGGCACAGATCCTGGGCCTCGGCTTCGCGCCGCGCCGCCTCCAGGAGATGTCGGGCCGCATCCGTCCGACGACGGTCGTCTCGGTCTACGCGCTCGGCGCGGTCTACGGCCTCGCGGGCTTCTGCGCCGGGCCCATCCTGGGCAGCGTGCTGACGGTCGCGGCGGTCAGCGGCAACCCGGTCTACGGCGGGATGCTGCTGGCGGTGTACGCGCTGGGCATGGCGGTGCCGCTGTTCCTGCTGGCGCTGCTCTGGGAGCGCTTCGACCTGGGCGGGCGCCGCTGGCTGCGCGGGCGCGAGCTGGCACTCGGCAGGGTGCGCCTGCACACGACCTCGCTCCTCTCGGGGCTCTTCTTCATCCTTCTGGGTGCGCTCTTCCTCGCCTTCGACGGCGCGGCGGGGCTGCCCGGACTGACGGACGTGGACGGCGCCTTCGCGGCGGAGCAGTGGGCGAAGAAGGTGGGCAACGCGGTGCCGGACGCCGCCCTGCTGGGGGTTCTGGCGGCGGTGGCGGCGGGCCTGGTGCTGTGGCGCTGGCGCGCGGGGAACGGAGGCGAGGACGGGGCACCACCCCGGGAAGAAATGTCCGAAAGAAAGTAAATGATCCTGTTTTAACCTGACTCGCATGAGCGAGCGACAGCAGAACGAGTCGGGGCACGGGGAACCCTCCGCGCACGGGGCGCACGGCAGAAAGCCCACGGCGCAGGGGCGCTGGCACGCCTTCAAGGCGTCCCCGTTCTTCCCCGCGTCCGTGCTGGTGCTGATCCTCGCCGCGGCGGCCGGGCTCTTCGCGGGCTCGTACACGTACGCCATGGCCAACCCGACCCCGCACCACATCCCCACGGCGGTGGTCGGGAAGGCGGAGAGCCAGCGGGACCGGGCGGCCTTCATCCAGGGCATGGAGAAGGCGCTCGGCTCCTCGCTGGAGCTCCACCACTACGCGTCCCAGGCCGAGGCCGAGGACGCGATCGAACGCCAGGAGGTCTTCGCGGTCATGCGGGCCGAGCGGCCCAAGGGCGTCGAGCTGGACATCTCCAGCGCGTCCGGCTCCTCGGTCGCCCAGCTCCTCCAGCAGGCCGGTCCGCAGGTGGGGAAGAAGATCGGCGTCGAGGTCCAGGTGAGGGACCTGAAACCCCTGGGCAAGGGCGATCCGCGCGGGCTGGCGATCTTCTACATCTCGCTGGCCGCCGTGATCATCGGCTTCGTCGGCGCGATCCAGCTCAGCGTCCACGCCCGCGCGCTGAACCCGCCCGAACGGATCGCGTTCACCGTCGCCTACGCCCTGCTGGGCGGCTTCGTGATCGCGGCGGTGGTCGACTGGGGCCTGGACGCGGTCCAGCTCCCCTTCGTCCAGTCGTGGATGATCCTCGCCCTGACGATGTTCACGTCGGGGATGGTCTTCACGATGTTCAACACGCTCTTCGGCCGCTGGGCGATGGTCCCGACCTGGGGCGTCATGGTCCTCCTCGGCAACCCGTCCTCGGGCGGCGCCGTCTCCTGGCCCCTGCTGCCCTCGGTCCTCGGCGAGATCGGCCGCTGGCTCCCGCCGGGCGCCTCGGTGAACGCCCAGCACACCGCCGTCTACTTCCCCGGCCACCAGCTCGCCCAGCCCTACCTGGTCCTCGCCGCCTGGGCCCTGGTCTCCTGCGCCGTCTTCTGGACCTGGCGCCACCGCCACCCGGGGGGCCGCCCCACCAGCCGCCACGCGGCGGACGCGGCCCCGGCCTGAGCCGTCAGGACCGGTGCCAGGACGGTGTCAGGCGCTGGGCTCGTCGATCGGACCGAGCAGCCAGTTCCCGGCGGCCTTCGGATCGGCGCTCAGGTAGAACTCCCTGATGGCGGACCTGAACTCGGCGTGGCTGATCGAGCCGTCCCCGTCCAGGTCGAGCAGGCGGAACGCCGCCTCGGAGTGCACCGGGGGAATTCCCAGGACGTCGTACATCCGGACGTACTCGGCCTGGCTCAGTGTTCCGTCCTGGTTGGTGTCCAGCGCCCGCATCAGTGCGTCGGCGATCGCCAGCACGGCTTCCCCGAAGTGCCGGGGGTCCGTCACCTCGGCCTCCATGACGGTGATGAACTCCTGCCTGGAGATCCGTCCGCTTCCGTCGGGATCGCCGTGGGCGAGCAGCAACCGCCACCACGTCTCGAAGGCGGTCCGCATGGCTGACGCGTTCTCCTTGTCGTCCTCGCGCGCCAGCCCGGCGAACATCCCGGCCATCTTCTGGAGGTCGTCGTGGGTGAGCAGGCCGTCCCCGTTCTGGTCGAACCAGCGGAAGAGGGTGCTGAACTTCTGGGCCTTCACGTCGTCCGTCATGCGTGCTCCTTCTCCAGGTCGTCGCATCCGGTGACGGGCGTGGCGCGGCTGCCGGAGCCGATGACCGCGCCGCCCTGGAGACGTTAGGAACGCGGGAGCCGGAGGACCAGGGCAGTTTTGAGGCGGTTCTTCCACCTCCGGGAGGCACGAGAAAGGCCCCGAGAAGTGATCTCCTCGGGGCCTTCTGCCCTGCTAGGGCTGCGGTGGCTGGGGCCGGGGTCGAACCGGCGACCTTCCGCTTTTCAGGCGGACGCTCGTACCAACTGAGCTACCCAGCCGCGCGGTCCTGACGGGATTTGAACCCGCGGCCTCCACCTTGACAGGGTGGCGAGCACTCCAAACTGCTCCACAGGACCTTGCTCTTCGCTTCTGCGCGAGCACTAGTCTCGCACAGAGCTGCGTGTGCTCCCAACGGGATTCCCTTGAGGGGTGTGGGGGCCCGTCACCAGGGGTGACGTCGCCCAAGCAGACTACCAGACCGCGAGGGGCCCCGATGACCGCCGAGGGGCGGGGCCGCGGCGCTCCGGGGGCGTGTGCCGTCGCAACGCGCGGCCCGTACGGGCACGGGGCCGATTCCAACCTTGCGGTGGCCGTGGCGAGTTCGTATCGGGCCACGCCGCAAGGGAAACGGGCGCGGAACGGGCGCACTCGGCCGCCCGAACGGGCCCGGCCCCGACCCCGGGCAGGCCGTGCGACCTCGGGCGGGGCGATATGCGGTCCGGGCGCACTCGGGCAGGAACGGTCCCGTGACGAACCTGGCCCGCCCGGACCATGGCCGGTACAACTCTCCACACGGGCCCGAACGGGCACGTTGCTGACCGTACGGAGCGGAGCGTGAGGGGAGCGGGCGTGGTGAGCGTGAGGAGCGCGGAGGAGCGCCAGCGGGAGATCGTCGGCGAGGCCCGCCGCACCGGCTCCGTGGACGTCGCCGAGCTGGCCGAGGAGCTGGGCGTCGCCAAGGAGACGATCCGCCGTGACCTGCGTGTCCTGGAGTCGCACGGGCTGCTGCGCCGTACGCACGGCGGGGCCTACCCCGTGGAGAGCGCGGGCTTCGAGACGACGCTCGCGTTCCGCACCACCCTGCACGTCCCGGAGAAGCGCCGGATCGCCGCCGCGGCCGCCGAGCTGCTGGGCGAGGCCGAGACCGTGTTCATCGACGAGGGCTACACCCCCCAGCTCATCGCCGAGGCGCTGCCGGAGGGGCGACCGCTGACCGTGGTCACCGCCTCGCTCGCCGCCGCCGGGGCGCTCGCGACGCGCGACGAGATCACCGTGCTGCTGCTCGGCGGGCGGGTGCGGGGCGGCACCCTCGCGACCGTCGAGCACTGGACGACCAAGATGCTGGCCGCGTTCGTGATCGACCTCGCCTTCGTCGGCGCGAACGGGATCTCCCGCGAGCACGGCCTGACCACCCCCGATCCGGCCGTGAGCGAGGTGAAGGCGCAGGCCGTACGGGCCTCGCGGCGGCGGGTGTTCGCGGGGGTGCACACGAAGTTCGGGGCCGTGAGCTTCTGCCGGTTCGCGGAGGTCGGCGAGTTCGAGGCCATCGTCACCTCCACCGGGCTGCCCGCCTCCGAGGCCCACCGTTACGCGCTGCAGGGGCCGCAGGTCATCCGCGTCTGAGACCCCCGTTCCCCCGTTCCCCCGTTCCCCCGTTTCCTCGTTCCCCCCGTTCCTCCATTCCCCAGTCCACTCCCCCCACCGCCCTTCCCTCGCGCGGCCCCATATGACCCTTATGTACGTCTATGACCAGGAGCCCCCATGCGCAGTCAGAGCCGACGACTCAGGACGCGGGCCGCGCTGTCGGCCGCGCTCGCCGCAGCGCTGACCGGCCCCCTGCTGTCCGCCTGCGCGGGCGCGGGCAGCCTCGGTACCGGCGGCGACACCATCAACGTGCTCATGGTGAACAACCCGCAGATGACCGAGCTGCAGAAGCTCACCGCGAAGCACTTCACCAAAGAGACCGGCATCAAGGTCAAGTTCACGACGCTGCCCGAGAACGACGTCCGCGACAAGATCGGCCAGGACTTCGCCAACCAGGCCGGGCAGTACGACGTGGCCACGATCAGCAACTACGAGACGCCGATCTACGCCAAGAACGACTGGCTGCGCCCCCTCGGCCCGTACACGAAGAAGGACAGGGCGTTCGACCAGAAGGACATCCTGCCGCCCCTGCGCGAGTCCCTCACCGGCGAGGACGGCCAGATGTACGCGCAGCCGTTCTACGGCGAGTCGTCCTTCCTCATGTACCGCAAGGACGTGTTCAAGGAGCACGGTCTGACCATGCCGAAGCGGCCCACCTGGCAGCAGGTCCAGAAGCTCGCGGCGAAGGCGGACGGCGCCGAGAAGGGCATGAGCGGCATCTGTCTGCGCGGCCTGCCCGGCTGGGGCGAGATGATCGCGCCGCTCACCACGATGGTGAACACGATGGGCGGCACCTGGTTCGACAAGGACTACAACGCCGAGCTCGACGGCCCCGGGTTCAAGAAGGCCGCCAAGTTCTACGTGGACCTCGTCCGCGAGCACGGGCAGTCCGGCGCCGCCCAGTCCGGCTACGCGGAGTGCCTCAACAACATGACGCAGGGCAAGTCGGCCATGTGGTACGACGCCACGGCCGGTGCCGGCTCGCTCGAAGCCGCCAAGTCGCCCGTCAAGGGCAAGATCGGCTACGTACCCGCGCCGACCGTGAAGACGAAGTCCTCCGGCTGGCTCTACACCTGGGCCTGGGGCATCCAGAAGGCGTCCCGGAACCCCGACAAGGCCTGGAAGTTCATCTCCTGGGCGTCCAGCAAGAAGTACGAGCGCCTGGTCGGCGAGGAGTTCGGCTGGGCCAACGTGCCCGCCGGGAAGCGGGCCTCGACGTACCGCATCCCCGAGTACCGCAAGGAAGCGGGCGCCTTCGGCGAGGTCACCCGCAAGGCCATCAGCGAGGCGAACCCGCGCGACCCGGGCCTGCAGAAGCGGCCCACCATCGGCATCCAGTTCGTGGACATACCCGAGTTCGCCGACCTCGGCACCAAGGTCTCCCAGGAGCTGAGCGCCTCCATCGCCGGACGCACGTCCGTCGACTCGGCGCTCAAGGAGTCCCAGCGGCTGGCCCAGGAGGTCTCCGACGAGTACGAGGGGCGAGGCCAGTGACGACCGCCGTACGCACACCGACACCCCGCCCCAAGACGCCGCCCGCGGCGCCCGGCAGGCCCCCGGCCCGGCTGCGCGCCTGGGTCACCCGGGCCCCGCTGCTGCCCGCGCTGGTCTTCCTGATCATCGTCACGCAGCTCCCCATGGTCGCCACGCTGGTGATCTCGTTCCTCGACTGGAACGCCCTCTACCCCGAGGCCCGTTCGTTCGGCGGCCTCGGCAACTACGGCGAGGTGCTCACCGACCCCGACCTGCGCGAATCGGTGCTCACCACGATCCTGCTGACCGTCGTGGTGGTCCTCGCCAGCCTCGTCCTCGGGCTGCTGATCGCACTGCTGCTCGACCGGAGCTTCAAGGGCCGCGGCATCGTCCGTACGCTCCTGATCGCGCCGTTCCTGGTGGTGCCCGTCGCGGCGGCGCTGCTGTGGAAGCACGTGCTCTACAACCCGGAGTACGGGCTCTTCAACGGCGCCCTGCACTGGCTCTTCGGGGACAGCGCGCCGCAGCCCGACTGGATCGCGGACATGCCGCTCGGCGCCGTCCAGATCTCGCTGATCTGGCAGTGGACGCCGTTCATGATGCTGATCCTGCTCGCCGGGCTGCAGAGCCGCCCGTCCGACGCGATCGAGGCGGCGCGGATCGACGGCGCCGACGCCTGGCAGATCTTCCGCTTCATCACGCTGCCGCACCTGCGCCGCTACCTGGAGCTGGGCGCGCTGCTCGGCACGGTCTACATCGTGCAGAACTTCGACGCCGTCTTCACCCTCACCTCGGGGGGACTCGGCACCGCGAACCTGCCGTACACGATCTACCAGACCTTCTACCAGGGCCATGAGTACGGCGTCGCCTCGGCGGCCGGTGTCCTGGTGGTCATCGGTTCGCTGATCATCGCGACGGTCGCGCTGCGCGTCGTCTCGTCGCTGTTCCGCGAGGAGGGGTACGCCTCATGAGCACGCTCGCCGTGAAGCCCCGCCCGGCGAAGAAGCCCGGCGCCGAGCCCGTAGCCACCGCCAAGCAGCGGCGCCGCAACGCCGGGCTCGGGCTGCTCGCCTGGGTCGTCGGCATTCTCTTCGCGCTGCCCCTGCTGTGGATGCTGCTGACGTCCTTCCACTCCGAGTCCGACGCCGCCACCAACCCGCCCTCGCTCGCGGCGCCGCTCACCCTCGACGGCTACCGCACCTTCTTCGGCGCCGGGGGCGGGCCCACGCCCTGGTACGCGCTGGCCAACTCGCTGACCGCCTCGCTGGTCTCGACGGCCTTCGTGCTGGTCCTCGCGCTCCCTGCGGCGTACGCGCTCTCCATCCGGCGCGTACGCAAGTGGACCGACGTGCTCTTCTTCTTCCTCTCCACGAAGATGCTGCCGGTCGTCGCGGGCATCCTGCCGATCTACCTCTTCGCCAAGAACACCGGCTTCCTCGACAACATCTGGCTGCTGGTCATCCTCTACACCTCGATGAACCTGCCGATCGCGGTGTGGATGTGCCAGTCGTTCCTCGCCGAGGTGCCCGTCGCGCTGATCGAGGCCGCGCGGATCGACGGGGCGCGGCTGCCGCAGATCCTGCTCCGCGTCATCGCGCCCGTCGCCGCGCCGGGCATCGCCGCGACCGCGCTGATCTGCTTCATCTTCAGCTGGAACGAACTCCTCTTCGCACGGGTGCTCACGGGCGTCGTCGCCCAGACCGCGCCCGTCTTCCTGACCGGCTTCATCACCAGCCAGGGCCTCTTCCTGGCGCAGGTGTGCGCCGCGTCGCTCGTCATCTCCCTGCCGGTTCTCGCCGCGGGGTTCGCCGCCCAGGACAAGCTGGTCCAGGGCCTGTCGCTAGGAGCCGTGAAATGAAGGCAGCCCTCGTCGAATCCGTGGGCAACGTCTCCCTCACCACCGTGCCCGACCCCACGCCAGGTCCGCGCGAGGTGGTGGTGAGGGTGGCCGCGTGCGGGCTGTGCGGCACCGATCTGCACATCCGCCAGGGCGAGTTCGCACCCTCGCTGCCCCTGGTGCCGGGCCATGAGTTCGCGGGCGAGGTCGTCGCCCTCGGCACGGACGTCACCGAGCTGGCCGAGGGCGACCGCGTCGCCGTCGACCCCTCGCTCTACTGCCACGAGTGCCGCTACTGCCGCAGCGGCCACAACAACCTCTGCGACCGCTGGAATGCCATCGGCGTCACCAGGGCGGGCGGCGCCGCCGAGTACGCGCTCGCGCCCGTCGCCAACTGCGTCAAGCTCCCCGACCACGTCCGTACCCAGGACGCCGCGCTCATCGAGCCGCTGTCCTGCGCCGTACGCGGCTACGACGTGCTCAAGTCCCAGCTCGGCTCCCACGTCCTCATCTACGGCTCCGGGACGATGGGCCTGATGATGCTGGAGCTGGCCAAGCGGACCGGCGCCGCCAGCGTCGACGTCCTCGACCTCAACCCCGAACGGCTCGCCACGGCCCAGAAGCTGGGCTGCTCCTCCTCCGCCGCGAACGCCGACGAACTGGACCTCGCCGAGCGCGGCGGCTGGGACCTCGTCGTCGACGCCACCGGCAACGCCGCCGCGATCCAGGACGGCCTGGGCCGCGTCGCCAAGGCGGGCACCTTCCTCCAGTTCGGGGTCTCCGACTACGCGACGACGGCGACCATCGAGCCGTACAAGATCTACAACCAGGAGATCACCATCACCGGCTCGATGGCCGTCCTGCACAGCTACGAGCGCGCCGCCGAACTCTTCGCGGGCGGCGTCCTCGACCCGGACCTCTTCATCTCGGACCGGCTCCCGCTCGACGACTACCCGGCGGCCCTGGACCGCTTCGCGGCGGGCAAGGGCCGCAAGATCGTGGTCGTGCCGTGACCGAACGGGGCTAGCCGTATATCACTGGGCAGGGGCTGCCCCGTGCGGTGGCGTTGCAGGCCGCGGCCGTCGTCGTGGCTTGTCGCGGGGGTGGGCCCCCCCCCCCCCCCCCCCCGGGGGGGGGGGGGGGGGCGGGCCCCCCCCCCCCACCCCCCCCCCCCC